>CAWGAP010000005.1:0-271827 GCA_963820695.1 uncultured Gaiellaceae bacterium
ACCCGCTCCTGCACTGGAACGGGGACGACCTGATCGTGAAGGCCGCGTACGCGGATGAGGGCCCGACGCTGAAGCGCTGGCGCCCGCGCGCTCGCGGCCGCGTCAATCAGATTCTCAAGCGCACGTGCCACATCACGATCGAGCTGGCGCAGGACCCGAGAGCGGGGCAGGCACGCAGACCGCGCGCCGCCGCGCCGACCACGACCGAGGCCGCGGCGCCCGCCCAGGCTTCTGAAAAGCAATCCGCTGAGAAGCCGAAGCGCGCGTCCCGCGCGAAGAAGAAGGAGGCGGTGGCCTGATGGGCCAGAAGGTGCATCCCGGCGGCCTGCGGGTCGGCGTCATCCACGACTGGAAGTCCAACTGGTACGTGGGGAAGAAGGAGTTCCCGACGTACATCCTCGAGGACGTCCGGATCCGCGACCACATCAACACGAAGCTCGGCCATGCCGGCCTCTCCGACATCCTGATCCGCAAGGACAAGCAGCGGATCACGGTCGACATCTTCACCGCCCGCCCCGGCATCGTGATCGGCAAGTCCGGCGTCGAGGTCGACGCGCTTCGCAAGGAGCTGCACTCGATCACGGGCAAGAACGTTCACATCAACATCAACGAGATCAAGCGGCCCGAGCTCGACGCGAAGCTCGTTGCCCAGTCGATCGCCGAGCAGCTGCAGAACCGCGTCAGCTTCCGGCGCGCGATGAAGCGCTCCCTGGCCTCGGCGATGCGCTCGGGCGCCCAGGGGATCAAGATCCAGTGCTGGCGGCCGCCTCGGCGGCGGCGAGATGAGCCGCTCGGAGCGCTATACCGAGGGCCGGATCCCGCTGCACACGATTCGGGCCGACATCGACTACGGCTTCGCCGAGGCGAAGACGACCTACGGCCGGATCGGCGTCAAGGTCTGGATCAACAAGGGCGAGATCATGCCGGAGGGCTTCGAGGGCATGACCACCGGCAAGGACACGCGCCTCGGCGACCAGGATCAGGCTCGCCGCCGGCGCGGCGGTGCGGCCGAGGGTCTCGGCGCCTCGCGTGAGTCCGGCCGCGGCCGCTCGCAGGATCGCGAGGGTCTCGGTCTCGTCAAGAAGTCCCGTGGCCCGCGCCGCCCCGGCGGCGGCGCCGGCGGGCCTGGTGGCCGCCCCGGCGGCGGACGCCCGCGCCCTGCCGGCGGCAGCCGGCCGCGCCGCCAGGACAGCGTCGAGCAGCCGAAGACCGACGCGGTCGTCGAGCCCACGGTCGAGGAGACCACGCCGGTGACGGAAGCTCCGGTGACGGAAGCTCCGGTCACGGACGCTCCGGCTCCGGAGGCTCCCGCGGCCGAGGCTCCGGCGACGCCGGACACGGACGCCGGTGAGGGGAGCGAGAGCTAGTGGGGCTCCTGGCAACAGTTAGTGCGTCTCCGGCGCGCGATGCGCGGCGCATTGCTGCGTCCTCAGTCGCGTCCATGCCTTCAGGCATGAACGCTCCCTGCGTCCTTGCACTGCTTGCGCCTCGCACCCCGGAGACGCGAAACCGTCACCAGGAGACCCACTGATGCTGCTCCCGAAGAAGACGAAGTACCGCCGCGTCCATCGTGGCCGGCGGCGCGGCGTCTCGCGCGGCCAGACCGACGTGCAGTTCGGCGATTTCGGGATCAAGTCGCTCGAGGCGGGCTGGATCACGAACCGTCAGATCGAGGCTGCCCGAATCGCGATGACGCGCAAGATCAAGCGCGGCGGCAAGGTCTGGATCAACGTCTTCCCGGACAAGTCGGTGACCCAGAAGCCGGCCGAGACCCGCATGGGCTCGGGCAAGGGCTCCCCGGAGCACTGGGTGGCCGTGGTCAAGCCGGGCCGCGTCATGTTCGAGCTGGCCGGCGTCGCCGAGCCGCTCGCCAAGGAGGCGCTGCAGCTGGCGAGCCAGAAGCTGCCGGTCAAGACGAAGATCGTGAAGAGAGAGGCTGATCTCTTTGAAAGCTAGAACGCTCCGCGACATGACCGACGACGAGCTCCAGCGGACGCTCGGCGAGCGACGGCAGGAGCTCTTCAACCTCCGCTTCCAGTCCGCCACCGGCGCGCTCGACAACAGCGCCCGGCTCCGGTCGGCGAAGCGCGAGATCGCACGTATTTTGACCGTCCGCCACGAGCGGGAAAGGGCTGGGAACGCGTAGACCATGGCTGAGAAGAAGACGAAGAAGAAGACAGAAGAGACTCCGGTCGAGGAGACCGCCGCGGAGGCCACGGAGACGGAGGCGGCTGCGCCGTCCGTCGACGAGGGCGAGCCGATGGCTTCGACCGAGGCCATGGACGACGCTGCCGCCGAGGCGGAGGCTCCCGCGGAGGAGCCGGTTGCCGAGGAGGTTGCCGCCGACGAGCCGGTCGCCGAGGAGGCTCCGGTCGAGGAGCCCGTCGCGGAGGAGGCTCCGGTCGAGGAGCCCGTCGCTGAGGAGCCGGTTGCGGAGGAGGCTCCGGTCGAGGAGCCCGTCGCCGAGGAGCCCGTGGCGGAGGAGGCTCCCGCCGAGGAGCCGGTCGCGGAGGAAGCTCCCGCCGAGGAGCCTGCCGCCGAGGCCGAGAAGGCCCCGGCAGCGCCCGCCGCCGAGCCCGCGCCGCAATCGGGGCCGAAGCCGAAGCGCAAGCGCCTGCCGCGCGCCCTGCGCCCCAAGAAGGGACGCGTTCAGCGCGAGAAGGCAACCGAGCGCAAGCCGATCACCCGAATTCCGAAGCCCGAGCGCGAGTTCGGCCGCCGCCAGGAGCGTCAGGGCACGGTCGTCTCCGACAAGGGCGACAAGACGATCGTCGTCAAGGTCGACACGATCAAGGCGCACCCGCGCTACAAGAAGGTCGTTCGCCGCTCCAAGCGCTTCCACGCGCACGACGAGCAGAACGCGGCCAAGATCGGCGACGTCGTCAAGATCATCGAGACGCGCCCGATCTCGAAGACGAAGAACTGGCGCCTGGCCGAGATCGTCGAGGTTGCGAAGTGATCCAGCAAGAGTCAAGGCTTCGCGTCGCCGACAACACCGGCGCGCGCGAGATCCTCTGCATCCGCGTCATGGGCGGCTCGAAGCGGCGCTACGCCCGCGTCGGCGACGTGATCGTTGGTACCGTGAAGTCCGCGACGCCGCAGGGAACGGTGAAGAAAGGCGAAGTCGTCAGGGCGGTCGTCGTCCGGACGAAGAAGCCTTACGGCCGTAACGACGGCACGCAGATCGCGTTCGACGAGAACGCAGCCGTGATCATCGACGCCGCGCGGAACCCGCGCGGGACGCGCATCTTCGGGCCTGTCGCCCGCGAGTTGCGCGAGAAGAACTTCATGAAGATCGTCAGCCTGGCTCCCGAGGTGCTCTGAGAAACGTGGCAAACAAGATGAAGATCAAGCAGGGCGACATGGTGCAGATCCTGGCCGGGAAGGACCGCGGCAAGCAGGGCCGCATCATCGAGGCGCGCCCGCGCGACGGCCGCGTGCTGGTCGAGAACCTGAACGTGATGACGCGGCACACACGACCGCGGCCGCTGCGCGACTCGAACCGCATGGGCGGCACGCAGATGTCCCCGGGCGGCCGGATCGAGAAGGCGGCGCCCGTCGACGTCTCGAACGTGATGCTCGTCTGTCCCGTCTGCAACCTGCCGACGCGCGTCGGGATCAAGGTCAAGGAGATCAAGGGCGAGACGGTCCGCGTCCGCGTCTGCAAGCGCGACGGCTGCGGCCAGGAAGTGGACAAGTAATGGCGACGGCCACGTACACCCCGCGCATGAAGGAGCGGTACCTCGAATTGCGCCCGCAGCTGCAGGAGGAGCTCGGCCTGAGCTCGATCATGCAGGTGCCCGAGATCGCGAAGATCACGCTGAACATGGGCGTCGGCGACGCCAAGACCGACGCGAAGGCTCTCGATGCCGCGATCGAGGAGCTGACGATCATCGCCGGCCAGCGCGCACAGGTGCGCAAGGCCCGCAAGTCGATCGCGAGCTTCAAGCTCCGCGAGGGGATGGCGGTCGGCGCGCGCGTGACGCTGCGCGGCGCCCGCATGTACGAGTTCCTCGACCGGCTCGTCTCTGTCGCGCTGCCGCGGATCCGCGACTTCCGCGGCCTCAGCCCGCGCTCGTTCGACGGCCGCGGCAACTACTCGCTGGGCGTCCGCGAGCAGATCATCTTCCCGGAGATCGACTACGACTCGGTCGCGTCGATCCGGGGTCTCGACGTCACGATCACGACCTCGGCGCAGACGACCGACGAGCAGGCGTTCGCACTCCTGCGCAGCCTCGGGCTCCCGTTCGCAGCCGACGACAGAAGGGATCAGTAACGCATGGCCAAGACGTCTCTCGTCGTCAAGCAGAAGCGCGGGTCCAAGTTCAAGGTCCGCAACTACACGCGCTGCAACAAGTGCGGCCGCCCGCGCGCGGTGTTCAAGAAGTTCGGCCTCTGCCGGATCTGCCTGCGCGAGCTCGCGCACAACGGCTCGATCCCCGGCATGACGAAGAGCAGCTGGTAGGAGAGAAGAGATGCTGACCGACCCGATTGCAGACATGCTGACCCGGATCCGCAACGCCAACAAGGCGATGCACGACACCGCCGAGATGCCGACCTCCCGGATCAAGGAGGAGATCGCCCGCGTCCTCAAGGACGAGGGCTACATCAAGGACTTCCGTGTCGTCGAGGTCGAGGGCCAGCCGTACTCGACCCTCGTCGTCGAGCTCAAGTTCGGCCGCAACCGCCAGCGGGTGATCACGGGCGTCAAGCGCGTGTCCCGCCCCGGCCGCCGCGTCTACGCGCGCAAGGACCGCCTGCCGCGCGTCCTCGGCGGGCTCGGCACCGCGATTCTGTCCACCTCGACCGGCCTGATCACGAGCCGCCAAGCTGCCGAGAAGGGCATCGGCGGCGAGGTGATCGCGTTCGTCTGGTAATGGCATGAGCAGAATCGGCAAACGACCCATTGAGCTCCCGAGCACGGTCAACGTGGCGATCTCCCCTGGGCGCGTCCAGGTGAACGGGCCGCTCGGCGAGCTCTCGCAGGTCGTGCCGCAGCGGATGAAGGTCGAGCAGGCCGACGGCGAGCTCGTCGTCACGCGGCCGACCGAGCGCGGCGAAGATCGTGCGCTGCACGGACTCACCCGGACGCTGATCGCGAACATGGTCGAGGGCGTCACCAAAGGATTCGAGAAGCAGCTCGAGATCCAGGGCGTCGGCTACCGCGCGGCCCTGCGCGGCACCGACCTCGAGCTCAACGTCGGCTATTCGCACTCGGTCGTGATCAAGCCGCGGCCCGGGATCACCTTCGAGGTGCCGGCGCCGACGCAGGTGATCGTCAAGGGCACCGACAAGCAGCAGGTCGGCCAGACGGCCGCCGAGGTGCGCCAGGTGCGCCCGCCCGAGCCCTACAAGGGCAAGGGGATCCGCTACCAGGACGAGTACGTCCGCAGGAAGGTCGGGAAGCGCGCATGAGTACGCTCACGACCCGCCAGGCACGCGAGCGGCGGCACCGCCGGATCCGCGGCAAGGTCGCCGGCACGGCCGAGCGGCCGCGCCTCGCGGTCTTCCGTTCGAACAAGGGCATCTTCGCCCAGCTGATCGACGACGAGAACGGTCGCACGCTGGCGGGCGCAAGCTGGCTCGGCCTCGCGAAGTCGTTCAAGGGCAACCGGATCGAGCAGGCCGGCGCGGTCGGCAAGGCCGTTGCGGACGCCGCCAAGAAAGCGGGCATCGAGACCGTCGTGTTCGATCGCGGCGGCTACCTGTACCACGGACGCGTCAAGGCGCTCGCCGAAGGCGCGCGTGAGGGAGGACTGAAGTTTTGAGCAGCACAGTCGAGCGTGAAGTGATCGCCCGCGAGGAAGTCCGCGAGCTGAAGGAGCGCGTGATCGAGATCAACCGCGTCGCCAAGGTCGTCAAGGGCGGCCGGCGCTTCTCGTTCACGGCGCTGGTCGTGATCGGCGACGAGGTCGACCGCGTCGGCGTCGGCTACGGCAAGGCCCGCGAGGTCCCGCTGGCGATCTCGAAGGCGGTCGACGACGCGAAGAAGAACCTGTTCACCGTCCCCAAGCACGGCACGACCGTCACCCACGAGATCCTGGGTGTGTTCGGCGCCGCACGCGTCTTCATCCGGCCCGCCTCGGAGGGAACCGGCGTCATCGCCGGCGGCGGCGTCCGCGCCGTGCTCGAGCTCGCCGGGATCCGTGACGTGCTGGCGAAGAGCCTGGGCACCACGAATCCGATCAACATGGCCAAGGCCACGGTGCAGGGCCTGCAGAATCTCCGGCGCCCTGAGGACGTCGCCAAGATGCGCGGCAAGACGATCAGCGAGGTGCTGCCCTACCGCGCGCCCGTCAAGGAGGAGCCGGTCGTCGAGGAGACGCCCACGCCTGTGCCCGACGCCGTCGAGGCGACCACCGAGGTCGAGGAGACCGCGTCGTGAAGGTGACGCAGGTGAAGAGCGGGATCGGCCAGAACCCGGCGAACCGGGGCACGCTCCGCTCGCTCGGGCTCGGCCGGATCGGCCAAACCAACGAGCTCAAGGACACCCCGGAGCTCCAGGGTAAGCTGAGGAAGGTCGCCCACCTCGTTCGAGTTGAAGGCAAATAGGTGGAGGGCACCTGATGGCCGACGAATTGAATCTTTCGACACTCAAGCCCGCCCAGTCGCGCAAGGATCGCAAGCGCGTCGGCCGTGGCCTGGGCTCGGGCAAGGGCCGCTACTCCGGCCGCGGGATCAAGGGTCAGAAGTCGCGCGCCGGCTCGAAGAAGCTGCCGGCCGGCTTCGAGGGCGGGCAGATGCCGATCGACATGCGGATGCCGAAGCTGCGCGGTAACACCTCGGCCGACGCGATGCCGATCGGGCCGTTCCGGACCTATTCGCACCCCGTCAACCTGCGCGACCTCGATCGTGTCTTCGAGGACGGTGCCACCGTCAACATCGAGACGCTCGTCGAGAAGGGCCTGCTGAAGAACACGAAGGCCGACGTCAAGATTCTCGGCACGGGCGAGCTGACGAAGAAGCTCTCCGTCACCGCCCACTCCTTCTCCGCCACCGCGCGGGAGAAGATCACGGCCGCCGGCGGCAGCGCGACTGCGCTCAAGGAGCCGAAGGACCCGCGCAAGAAGAAGAGCAAGGCGAAGCCGAAGGCCGTCGCCGAGGAGCCGGAGACCGAGGTCGAGGAGACCGCGGCCGAGGCTCCCACCGAGGAGTCGTAGGGGTTGTTCAGCTGGCTCGCCAACGCATGGCGCGTTCCGGAGCTCCGGCACCGCGTTCTCTTCACGGCGATGATCCTCGCGATCTACCGCCTCGGCTCGTGGATTCCCGCGCCGGGCGTCGACTCCGAGACGATCTCCAACTACTTCAGCGGCCGCGGCGGCACGATCCTCGGCCTGCTCAACCTCTTCTCGGGCGGCGCGCTCTCGCAGTTCTCGATCTTCGCGCTCGGGATCATGCCGTACATCACCGCCTCGATCATCCTCCAGCTGATGACCGTGGTGATCCCGAAGCTCGCCGAGCTGCAGAAGGAGGGCGAGTCGGGCTACGCCAAGATCAACCAGTACACGCGCTACCTGACGGTCGTGCTCGCCGCCGCGCAGTCGACCGGCTACGCGTTCCTCTTCCGCCGCCAGGGGGCGCTCGACGCCGACCTCGGCCGGATGACGCTGATCATCATCACGCTCACCGTCGGCTGCACGCTGCTGATGTGGATGGGCGAGCTGATCACGAAGCGCGGGATCGGCAACGGCATCTCGCTGCTGATCTTCGCCTCGATCCTCGTCGGCGCCCCGATCGGGATCGCCGCCTGGTGGAACGGCGGCCCGATGGAGAAGCTGTTCTTCCCGCTGATCGCGCTCTCGATCATCGCCGCGATCGTCTTCATCCAGGAGGGCCAGCGTCGGATCCCGATCCAGTACGCGAAGCGGATGGTCGGCCGCCGCATGACCGCGGGCGGGTCGACCTACATGCCGCTGCGCGTGAACATGGCCGGCGTGATCCCGGTCATCTTCGCCGCCGCCGTGATGGCGTTCCCGCCCACGATCGGCCAGTACTTCCCGCAGACGCAGGAGTTCGTCAACAAGTACTTCCTGCCGACGAACATTCCCTACATGCTCATGCAGGGCGTCCTGATCGTGATCTTCACCTACTTCTACACGGCGGTCCAGTTCAACCCGGTCGACCAGGCCGACAACCTGCGGCGCTACGGGGGCTACATCCCCGGCATTCGCCCCGGCCCGCCGACCGCGCAGTATCTCGACCGGGTGCTCACGCGCCTGACCCTGCCGGGTGCGATCTACCTGGCGCTGGTCGCGACGCTGCCGACGCTCTTCATCCGCTACGGCGGCTTCTCGCAGGCGACGGCCGGGGCGCTCGGAGGCACCTCGGTGCTGATCGCGGTCGGCGTCGCGCTCGACACGATGAGGCAGATGGAGTCGCAGATGATGATGCGCTCCTACGAAGGCTTCCTGAAGTAGTGAACGTCCTGGTGCTCGGCCCGCAGGGGTCGGGGAAGGGAACGCAGGCCAAGCGCATCGCGGCCGAGCACGAGATCCCGCACGTCTCGACCGGCGACATGTTCCGCGCGATCGACGACGCGACGTCGCTGGGGCGCGAGGTGAACGAGATCATGGAGCGAGGCGACCTCGTCCCCGACGAGATCACGATCCGGATGATCCGCGAGCGGCTGGCGGCCGACGATGCGGCCGACGGATTCATCCTCGACGGCTTCCCACGCAACCTCGCGCAGGCGGAGGCGCTCGACGAGATGCTGCGCGAGATCGGACGCGGGCTCGACGTGATCTTCTTCTTCGACCTCGACGACGAGACGGCGAAGGTCCGGGCGCTCGGCCGCGCGCACGAGGAGGGGCGGACCGACGATACCCCGGAGACGATCGCCCGTCGTCTCGACGTCTACCACGAGCAGACCGAGCCCGTCGTCGAGTACTACCGCACGACCGGGAAGCTCGTCCCGCTGCACGCGGGGCGTACGGTCGAGGACGTTTCGGCGGAGATCGAGGACGCTTTGGCTACCGTGGCAGCGAGATGATCATCCGCAAGTCGGCCCAGGAGATCGCCAAGATGGCTGCCGCGGGACGAGTGGTCGCCGAGACGATCGCGCACGTCGGCGAGCAGATCGAGCCCGGGATCACGACCGGCGAGCTCGACCGGATCGCCGACGAGCACATCCGCTCGCTCGGGGGCGTTCCCACTTCGCTCGGCTACCGGGGGTATCCGAAGGCGATCTGCATCTCGCCGAACGACATGGTCGTGCACGGGATCCCCGGCGCCTACGAGGTCGCGGACGGCGACCTGATCACGATCGACGTCGGCGTCACGCTCGACGGCTACATCGCCGACAGCGCGTTCACCTTCCCCGTCGGGGACGTCTCGGAGCAGGCGCAGCGCCTGCTCGACGCGGGCCGCGACGCGCTCGCCGCCGGGATCGCCCAGGCACAGCCGGGCAACCGCGTCGGCGACATCTCCGCCGCCGTGCAGCAGCATGTCGAGGGCGCCGGCTTCTCGATCGTGCGCAGCCTCGTCGGCCACGGCGTCGGCCGCTCCTACCACGAGGACCCGCATATTCCCAACTTCGGCCAACCCGGCCGCGGGCCGCTGCTCTCGGAGGGCATGACGCTTGCGATCGAGCCGATGATCACGGCCGGCCGTCCCGAGGTCTACGTCCACGACGACGAATGGTCGATTTCGACCGAGGACGGCTCGCTCGCGGCGCATTTCGAGCACACCGTCGCGATCACGGCCGCAGGGCCGCAGATCCTTACGGCTGCGGCAATCCCTCTGCTATCCTGACAGGCCGCGCGGCGTAGCGCCGTGCTTTGCCGCGCGTAGAGAACTCACTCACCCACAGAGGTTAATGGCAGTCAAAGAAGAGAAGATCGAGGTCGAAGGCGAGGTCGTCGAGGCGCTTCCCAGCACGATGTTCAGGGTGCAGCTTGATAGTGGACATGCCGTCCTCGCAACGATCTCCGGAAAGATGCGCAAGCACTACATCCGCATCTCCCCGGGCGACCGCGTCAAGGTCGAGCTCTCTCCTTATGACCTCACCCGCGGCAGGATCACCTTCCGCAACCGCTAGCTAGGAGCAATCTTGAAAGTCCGTCCTTCCGTGAAGCCCATGTGTGAGCGCTGCCGTGTGATCAAGCGGCACGGGCGCACCATGGTGATTTGCACGAATCCGCGCCACAAGCAAAGGCAGGGGTAGTCACTTGGCACGAATCGCAGGCGTCAACCTTCCGAACCAGAAGCGTCTGGAGATCGGGTTGACCTACATCTACGGGATCGGCCAGACGACCGCGCAGAAGATCTGCAAGGTGCTCGAGCTCGACCCGAACGAGAAGGTGAAGGATCTCACCGACGAAGAGGTGAACAAGATCCGCACCTACATCGACGGCGAGCTGCAGGTCGAGGGCGACCTGCGCCGCGAGCGCTCCCAGGCGATCAAGCGCCTCTCCGAGATCGGCAGCCTGCGCGGGATCCGCCACCGGCGCGGCCTGCCGGTGCACGGCCAGCGGACGAAGACCAACGCACGCACGCGGAAGGGCCCGAAGAAGACGGTCGGACGCGGGAAGAAGGCGGCGAAATAGATGGCACCTCCTCGTAAGGCCGCGGCCCGTGGCCGCACGCGCCGCCGTGTCAAGAAGAACATCGCGATCGGCCAGGCGCACATCAAGACGTCGTTCAACAACACGATCGTCGCGCTCACCGACAAGGACGGCAACGTGATCGCGTGGGAGTCGGCCGGCTCCGCGGGCTTCAAGGGCTCGCGCAAGTCGACGCCGTTCGCCGCGCAGGTCACCGCCGACTCGTGCGCCCGCAAGGGCATGGAGCACGGCCTGCAGAAGGTCGAGGTCTTCGTCAAGGGCCCGGGCTCGGGCCGCGAGACGGCGATCCGCTCGCTCCAGGCCGCCGGCCTCGAGATCCTCGGCGTCCGCGACGTGACGCCGCAGGCCCACAACGGCGTTCGCCCCCGGAAGCGGAGGCGCGTCTAATGGCCCGCGACCTCGGAGCCAAGTGCCGCGTCTGCCGCCGCGAGGGGATGAAGCTGTTCCTCAAGGGCGAGCGCTGCCTGACGGAGAAGTGCGCGATCGAGCGCCGCTCGTATCCGCCGGGCGAGCACGGCCGCGGCCGGATCAAGCAGAGCGAGTACCTGCTGCAGCTGCGCGAGAAGCAAAAGGCGCGCCGCTACTACGGCCTGCTCGAGAAGCAGTTCCGCAACTACTACACGAAGGCGACGAAGGGCATGGGCGCACCGGGCGAGAACCTGCTCCGGATGCTCGAGACGCGCCTCGACAACGTCGTCTACCGGCTCGGCTTCGCGGGCTCGCGCGCACAGGCGCGCCAGCTCGTCCGCCACGGCCACTTCCACGTCAACGGACGCCGGGTCAACATCCCGAGCTACGGCGTGCGCCCGAACGACGTGATCACGATGAAGGCCGGCAGCCCCGCCGAGCAGACCATCCGCGACGCCACCGACCTGACCGCGTCCGTCGCTCCCTGGCTCCAGGCAGACCACGAGGGCCTCACCGGCAAGGTGCTGAAGTGGCCCGAGCGGGCGGAGATCGACGCGCCCGTGCAGGAGTCACTCATCGTCGAGCTCTACTCCAAGTAAGACTGTATTTCCGGAAAAGAAGGGATCGTCTTGGCTACACGCACCAGCTTGATGGACTTCCAGATTCCTCGCATCGTCCACGAGGAGATCAACGAGGACCGTGGCGTCTTCGTGATCGAGCCGCTCGACCGCGGCTTCGGCTACACGTTCGGCAACTCGCTCCGCCGCGTGCTGCTCTCGTCGCTCGAGGGCGCCGCCGTGACCGCCGTCAAGATCGAGGGGATCACGCACGAGTTCACGACGCTTCCGGGCGTCCGTGAGGACGTCACCGACATCATCCTCAACCTGAAGAACCTGATCGTGCTGCTCCACGGCGAGTCGCCCGAGATCGAGGTGCACATCGCGAAGAAGGGCGCGGGCTCCGTCACGGCCGCCGACATCCAGGCGCCTGCGGATCTCGAGATCCTGAATCCCGACCTCGAGCTCGCGCAGCTCTCGGACAAGGGCAAGCTCGAGATGACGCTGACGATCGGCCGCGGTCGCGGCTACGTCCCGGCCGAGCTGAACCGCGGGCCGGAGACGACGATCGGCGTGATCCCGATCGACTCGATCTTCTCGCCGGTCCGGCGCGTTTCCTACGACGTCGAGGCCGCGCGCGTGGGTCAGCGCACCGACTACGACAAGCTCCGCCTCGACGTGACGACGGACGGCTCGATCGAGCCTCGCGACGCGATCGGCCAGGCCGCGGAGATCCTGATCCGCCAGCTCGCGATCTTCACCGACCTCGAGAACATCGACGACTTCCGCGGCGGCGGCTCCGAGGACATCGCTCCCGAGCAGGCCAGCGGTGCCGGCGCGATGGAGAACTTCCCGATCGAGGAGCTCGAGCTCGGCGTCCGCTCGTACAACTGCCTCAAGCGGGTCGGGATCGAGACGATCGGCGACCTCGTCAGCAAGTCCGAGAACGAGCTCGCCGCGATCCCGAACTTCGGCAAGAAGTCGATCGAAGAGGTCAAGGAGACGCTCGCCACCCAGGGGCTTTCGCTCCGGGGAGACGAGTAACCAGATGAGGCACGCCCGCGCAGGCAAGAAGCTGGGGCGCGATTCCGCGCACCGGAAGGCGCTCTACTCGAACCTCGCGGGCGCGCTGATCACCCACGGCCGGATCCAGACGACCGAGGCGAAGGCCAAGGCCGTCAAGCCGTTCGCGGAGAAGATGATCACGCTCGGCAAGCGCGGCGACCTGCACGCGCGCCGCAAGGCGCTCGCGGAGCTGCGCTCGCAGGACGTCGTGCACAACCTGTTCGCCGAGGTCGCTCCGCGCTTCGCGGAGCGACCGGGCGGCTACACCCGGATCATCAAGCTCGGCGCCCGCCAGGGCGACGCGGCCGAGATGGTCTACCTCGAGCTCGTCGACTACGAGCCCGAGAACGCGCTGGCCGGCTAGCGGCTCCCGGCCGGGCGGAGCCGGCCCCAACCGCGAGTCGCGCACCGCGAGCGATGCGCCGGCGTGCGCTCGGTGACGCCGCGCCGCGCTCCGCCAAGTAACAGACTGTTACTTGGCGACCATCGGCGCGAGCTCGCGGCCGATCAGCGCCACCATCTCCAGGTCGCGGTGGTCGAGATGCTGCAGCATCACGCGCGCCACTCCCGCCTGCTCGTAGGCGCGCAGCTGCTCGGCGGCCTCGTCGAGCGTCCCCAGAATCGCCGCGCCGCCGCGCGTCGCGCGGTACTCGTCGGGGTCGACGTGCTGACCCGCCCGGTCGATGCGGCGGCGAATCCGCTCGCGCGCCTCGTCGGGAGTCCGCCCGATCGCGCACGCCGTCATCAGCGAGAGCGGGATCGGCGCGCGGCCCTCGCGCTCGCACGCATGCGCGATCTTCTCGCGGCGCTCCGCGCACTCCGCGGGCGTCGCCATCACCGTGTTGTACTCGTCGGCCCACTTCGCGGCAGGCCCGACCGTGCCCGAGCGGCCGCTACCGCCGACGATCAGGTGCGGCGTCGGGCCCTCGTCCCAGAAGCCGCGCACCGCTTCGAGCTGCTCCGCGAGCCAGGCCAGCCTCGTCTTCATCTCCGGGAACGGGAACCCGAATGCCTCGTGCTCGGCCTCCATCCAGCCGGTGCCCATCCCGAGCGAGACGCGGCCACCGGCGATCTCGTTCGCGGTCATCGACGCGTTGGCCACGACCGCGGCCTGCCGGAAGGTGACGGGCGAGACGAGCGTGCCGAGCTCCAGCCGCGACGTCTGCGCCGCAAGCGCCGGAATCACCGCCCACGCGTCGAGCGCCGCCCGGCCGGGGTCGGTGGGCGAGAGGTAGTGGTCGGAGCGGAAGAGCGCCTCGACGCCGTGCTCCTCGCACGCGCGTGCGAGCGCCAGCCAGTCCTCCCACGAGACGCCCTCCTGTCCCTCGATCATCAGCGCCAGCCGCATCCGGGCATCCTATGACCGTGCGCGTCGAGGGACTGATCTTTGCCGGCGTCGCCAGCACCGACCGGAGGCTCCCGTGATTCTGCTGGTCTCGCTCCTGCTCGGGATCTTCGTGCTCGAGGAGCCGTGGAACTGGGTCGTCGTCGCAGTGGGTGCGACGCTCGAGCTGGCGGAGACGGGGCTCTTCGTCTGGTGGTCGAAGCGGCGCAAGGCCGCGGTCGGCACCGAGACGCTCGTCGGACGGCGCGCCGTCGTCTCGGTCGACTGCCGTCCACAAGGGCAGGTGCGCGTCGCGGGGGAGATCTGGCAGGCGCGGTGCGACGCCGGCGCGGACGTGGGCGACGCGGTCGTCGTCCGGGAGGTACGGGGCCTGATGCTGGTCGTCGAGCCGGCCTGAGGGCTACCAGGCGACCGGGAGCGCGGTGACACGGCGGAAGCCGGGCGTCGGCCGCCACTCGAGCTCGTGCGGCTCCACGGCAAGCCTGAGGCCGGGAAGGCGGCGGAAGAGGGTCTCGAGCGCGATCTCGGCCTCGAGCCGCGCGAGCGGCGCTCCGAGGCAGTAGTGACTGCCCCGGCCGAACGCCATGTGCTTGGTGTCGGCACGACAGACGTCGAGGCGGTCGGGCTCGGGGAATCGCTCCGGGTCGCGGTCGGCAGCGTCGAGGATCGCGATCACGAGCTCGCCGCGGCGAATCGTGTGGCCGCCGAGCTCCACGTCCGTCGCCGCCCAACGGTTCAGCGTCCGCTCCACCGGCCCTTCGTAGCGCAGCACCTCCTCGATCGCGTGCGGCAGGAGCGCGGGGTCGGCCCGCACCTGCTCGAGCTGATCGGGATGAGCGAGCAGGTTGACGACGGCATTGCCGATCAGGCCGACGGTGGTCTCGTGGCCGGCGATGATCAGGAGCACGACCGTGCCGAAGAGCTCCGCTTCCGAGAGCGCGTCCTCCTCGTCGCGCGCGGCCAGGAGCGCGCTGACGAGATCGTCCTGCGGGTCTGCGCGGCGGGATGCGAAGAAATCGGTCAGGTACGCGACGAAGTCGCCCATCTGCGCGAAGAACCGCTCCATCTCGTCGTCCCCGAGCGCAGGCGTGATGCTCGCGTCCGACCACTCCTGGAAGCGCGCCCGGTCTGCGTGGGGGACGCCCAGCATCTCCGCGATCACGGTGATCGGAAGCGGGAAGGCGTACTCCGCCGAGAGGTCCATCTCTCCGCGTGCCTCGACCCCGTCCAGCAACTCGTCCGCGATCGCCTGGATCCGCGGGCGCAGCTGCTCGACCATCTTCGGCGTGAACGCCTTCGTGACGAGGCGGCGCAGCCGACGATGGTCGTCGCCGTCCCGGTTGAGCATGTGGTTGTCGATCATCTCGAAGGCCGGCGGCACCGGTCGCGCCGCCAGCTCCTCCTCGGTCAGCGCGTGCCTCGGATCGCGGACGAAGCGCTCGTCGTCGAGCAGCACCGCCGCGGCGTCCTCGTGCCGTGTGACGAACCAGATCATCGTCTCGTCGTCGATGCCGGGCTGGCAGAAGACAGGGTCGTGCTCGCGCATCTGCGCGAAGACGCGCTGTGGATCGGCGCGGAACTCCGGTCCGTAGAGGTCGTACTTGCGCTGCGTCGACGCCACTTCGAAGCAGCTTAGACTGCGCGCCCGTGAGCGAGAAGACCCTGAAGCTGACGCTCGAGTACGACGGAACCGGCTTCCGCGGCTGGGCACGCCAGCCCGGCGAGCGAACCGTCGAGGCCGTGCTGCAGGACGCGCTCGACGCCGTGTTTCCGCAGTGGCAGAGCCTGGCGGTGGCGGGGCGGACGGATACCGGCGTGCACGCTTCCGCGCAGGTCACGTCGCTCCAGGCCATGGGCGGCCCCCCGCCGGAGCGCGCGGCCGAGGCGCTCAACGCTGCACTGCCGGCCGATGTCGCCGTGCTCGCCGTCGAGGCGGCGCCGGACGGCTTCAACGCGCGCTTCTCGGCCCGGTCACGCGCCTACCGCTACCGGATCCTGCGCCGACGCGTGCGCTCGCCGTTCGCCGACCGTCGTGCGCTCTGGTGGCCACGGCCCCTCGATTTCGCCCAGCTCGAGGCGGCTGCCGCGCTCATTCCCGGCCGCCACGACTTCACCGCGTTCACACCGAGCGAGACGCACCACCGGCTCTTCAACGCGCACCGTCCTCGACGCGGCCTGGGAGGATCACGGCGACGAGCTCCACTTCACGATCGCGGCCGAGAGCTTCCTGCGCCACATGGTGCGAACCCTCGTCGGGACGATGCTGGAAGGGCGTGAGCTGGAGCCGCTGTTCGCCGGCCGTCCGCGCGCGGAGGCGGGGATGACCGCGCCGCCGTGGGGCCTCTACCTCGAGCGTGTGGACTACTGAACCCGGTCGCTACGATCGAACACATGCGCTTCCCGGTCGTGCTCTTCGACTTCGACGGCACCGTGATCGACTCGGGCTCGATCATCATCGCGTCCATGCGGCACGCGACGAAGACCGTCCTCGGCCGCGACATCCCGGACGAGGAGCTCGGCCGGGCGGTCGGCGGATCAGGCCTGATCGAGCAGATGCGCCTGCTCGACCCCGACCGGGTCGACGAGCTCGTCGCCTGCTACCGCGCGCACAACGAGCCGCTGCACGCCGAGCTGGCCGAGTGCGCCGGGATGACGGACGTGCTCACGACCCTGAAGGGGGAAGGACGCCGTCTCGGCGTCGTGACGGCGAAGCGGCGCGAGACCGTCCGGCTTGCCTTCTCCTACCTGCCGCTGGAGCAGTTCTTCGACGTCGTCGTCGGCTCCGACGACACCGACCGGCACAAGCCGGATCCGGCGCCGCTCGAACATGCCCTCGACCTGCTCGGCGCCGAGCGCGACGACGCCGTCTACGTCGGCGACTCGCCGTTCGACATCCGGGCCGCGAAAGCGGCCGGGATGCACGCGGTCGCGGTTACGTGGGGTGGGATCCATCCCCGCGAGCGGCTCGAGGCGGAACGGCCGGACGATGTCGTCGACAGCGCGGAGGAGCTCCTTGCCGCCCTCTGAGGCCCGGCGCGCCGCTGAGCTGCGCGAGCGCCTGCACCACCACAACTACCGCTACCACGTCCTCGACGACCCCGAGGTGACGGACGCCGAGTACGACCGTCTCTTCGACGAGCTGAAGGCGCTCGAGGAGGAGCATCCGGAGCTCGCGACCGACGACTCGCCGACGCGGCGGGTCGGCGGGCCGCCGTCGGACAAGTTCAAGAAGGTCGAGCACCTGGCGCCGATGGGCTCGCTCGAGAAGGTGACGACAGACGAGGCGCTGCAGAAGTGGGCCGACGACGTGCGCAAGCGGCTCGACTCCGACGAGCCGATCGCGTACGTGATCGAGCCGAAGATCGACGGGTCGGCGATCTCGCTCGTCTACGAGAACGGTCAGCTCGTCCGCGGCGCCACCCGCGGCGACGGCCTCCGCGGCGAGGACGTGACCGTCAACCTGCGCACGATCCGCTCGATTCCGCTGACGCTCCAGGGCGACGTGCCGCCGCTGATGGAGGTGCGCGGCGAGGTCTACTTCCCGCTCTCCGGCTTCCGGCGCTTCAACGAGGAGCAGGTCACCGCGGGGAAGGCGCCGGCGCCCAACCCGCGCAACGCGGCCGCCGGCTCGCTCCGGCAGCTCGACTCGCGGATCACGGCGGCGCGGCCGCTCGCTGTCTGGGTCTACGGCACGGGCTATCGCGAGGGGGTCGCGCCCGACACGCACTTCGAGACGCTCGCCTGGCTGCGTGAGCGCGGCTTCCGTACGAACCCGTTCGCGGAGCGCTTCGAGTCGATCGAGGAGGTCGCGAAGGCGATCGAGGGCTGGGAGCAGCGCCGCGCGGAGCTGGACTACGAGATCGACGGGATCGTGATCAAGGTCGACTCCTTCGACCAGCAGCAGCGCCTCGGCGCGCTGCACGAGCGGCCGCGCTGGGCACGAGCGTTCAAGTGGGCGCCGCTCACCGCGGAGACGACGCTGCTGAAGATTGCGATCCGCGTCGGCCGCACCGGCGCACTCAATCCCTGGGCGATCCTCGAGCCGGTCAACGTCGGCGGCGTCACCGTCTCCCGCGCGACGCTGCACAACGAGGAGGACATCAACCGCAAGCAGATCCGCGAGGGCGACCGTGTGATCGTCCAGCGCGCCGGCGACGTGATCCCGCAGATCGTCGGCCCGGCCGGCAAGCACGCGAAGGGCACGAAGGAGTTCAGGATGCCCGAGCGCTGTCCGCTCTGCGATGCGGAGATCGTCAAGCCGGAAGGCGAGGTCATGCATCGCTGCCCCAACCGGGCGTGCCCCTCGCGCGGGCTCGAGACGCTGAACAACTGGGTCATGGGCGCCATGGACATCGAGGGCGTCGGCGAGCAGTTCGTCCGCCGGCTCTGGGACGAAGGGCTGCTGCGCTCGATGCCCGACCTCTACCGCCTGACCGCGGAGCAGCTGATGGAGCTCGACGGCTACGCGGAGATCTCGGCGCGAAACGCGGTCGACGCGATTCAGCTCTCGAAGGAGCAGCCCTTCTCGCGCGTCCTCTTCGGGCTCAACATCCCGGACGTCGGCTGGGTGACGGCTCGCAACCTCGCCCGCCATTTCGGCGACGTCGACAGGCTGCTCGGCGCGAGCCAGGAGGAGATCCAGGAGGTCGACGGCATCGGGCCGGACCGGGCCGAGGCGATCGCCGGGTGGTTCGAGGACGAGCAGAACCGGACGCTCGTCGCCGAGCTGCGGGAGCTCGGGCTCCGCTTCGAGGTCGGCGACGAGGAGAAGCCGGTGGAGGGGCCGCTGACCGGTAGCCAGTATGTGATCACGGGAACGCTCGAGGGCTTCACACGCGACGAGGCAGCGGCTGCGCTCGCGTCCCTCGGCGCCAAGGTCTCCGACAACGTCTCGAAGAAGACGACGGGCGTCGTCGTCGGCGAGAGCCCCGGCTCGAAGGTGGCGAAGGCGCAGAAGGCGGGCGTGCCGCTGCTGACGGAGGACGAGCTGCGCGAGCTCGTCAAGGACGCGCCCGCGACCGCGACCGCCTCTACGGGCGAGCTGCCGCCGCCGCGGCGCCGCCGCTGAGCCAAGCGGCGAGGTGGCTAGGAGGGCTCGGCGACGAGCGCCACTCCGCCTTGCTCACGCCCGCCGCGGCGAGCGCGGTCGCGAAGCGGTCCTGCGCCAGCCGGGCCCAGTAGGTCGAGATCGGCCGCCCGTTCTGGAGGACGGCGAAGACGTAGCGGTCGCGGACGAAGCCCGAGAGCGCAGACGCAGTCCGGGTTGTGCCCGTCTTGGCGATCACCTGCCCGCGCGCCGGCAGGCGCTCCATCCGGTCCTCGAGCGTGCCGTTGACCCCTGCGACCGCCAGCGACTGCAGAAAGGCATCGCGGAGATCGCCCTGCGCCAGGCCCGCCTCGAGCAGCGCCACCACCGCCGCAGCGGTCAGGCGGTCGAGCCCCGAGAGCCCGGAGCCGTCCGCCAGCCGTACGCCGGCGAGCGGGACGCCCGCGTCGCCGAGTGCGCTGCGGATGACGCGCGCGCCCGCGGCGGTGGAGCCGGCGCCCGCGAGGGTCGCGCCCAGCTGCTTCACGAGCATCTCGGCCGTGTAGTTGTCGCTCTCGCGGCCCATGAAGCGGACGACGTCCGCGAGCGGCTCGGAGACGTCGCGCGCGAGCGGCAGTCCCGAGGTCGTCAGCACGCCGCTGCGGGTGCGGCCGCTGACCCTGACGCCTGCTGCCTCGAGCGACTGCCGCAGCAGCGATCCGGCCGCGAGCGCCGGCGCCGCCGAGGTTCTGCCGCGGTAGCGCGCGCGGTCGACGACGAGCGCGGAGAGCGGCGGCGACTCGTAGAGGTAGAAGCTCGGACGCCAGCCGGGTGCCGTCCTGCGGGCGTCGAACCACGACTCGTCGGCAATCACGGCGCCGTCGACACGGCGGATCCCCCACGAGGCGACCTCGGCCGCCAGCGCATCGAGATCGGCCGGCTCGAGCGTGGGGTCGCCGAAGCCGCGCAGCCAGAGGTCGCCGTGCCAGACGTCGCCGACGAGCGTGCCGCTGCCGACGACCTCGGTGTGGAAGCGGTAGCCGGGCCCGAGCAGGGCAAGCGCCGCGTACGCAACGGGGAGCTTCTGGTTCGAGGCCGGGACGAGCGAGAGGGTCGCATTGCGCTCGAAGACGACGGTGCCGGTTCGCAGGTCGACCGCCAGCGCCGCCGTCCGCGCGGGGTCGACGTGCGGCACGGCAAGCGCCTTGGCGAGCCGCGTCGCGAGCATCTGATCTGCCGCGCGCGCCGGTGCTGCGAGCCCGAGCAGCAGCGGCCATGAGCGCGAGGCATGGGCCGAGAAGGCGCCGAAGATAGGCCCGGCGGCCCATGTCGAGCGTCTCTGCGCGGCTGATAATTGGAGAGCTGTGGATGACCGCCTCCCTGCGGTGATGGCCGAGATCCGGTCGCTTCTCGACCTGCCCGTGGGCGCCGAGCTGCCGCCGCGTGCCGACCTCGAGAACACGCTCACGAGCGGTTATGCGTACGCGCTCGGGCTCGAGCAGGAGCGGCTCCGGATCGAGCGGGCGCTGCGCGCGGTCGTCCGCTCCAGCGAGCGGCCCGACCAGGACGAGGTCGGTACGCTGTCGCGCCGCCTCGCTCGGGCAGATCAGGAGCTCGCGGGCGTCCGCGTGCTGCTCTCGACGCTGCGCGCGCAGGCGCTCTCCTAGGCCTAGACGATCCCCGACCGGACCGCGTACACCGCGGCCTGGATCCGGTTCTCGATCTGCAACTTCATCAGGATGTTCGAGATGTGGTTCTTGACCGTCTTCGGGCTGATGTGGAGATCGCCGGCGATCATCGCGTTGTCCTTGCCGTTCGCGATCAGCTTCAGCACCTGGATCTCGCGGTCGGAGAGCTCGGTGCGGATCGTGGCGGCTGCCTCGGGCGCTGCGGTCGTCGCGCGCACGTGCTGGAGCACCTTGCCGGCGATGTGCGGCGAGATCAGCGACTCGCCCACGGCCGCGGCCTCGAGCCCCTGCATCAGCTCCTGGATCGACGCGTCCTTGAGCAGGTAGCCGCACGCTCCCGCGAGGATCGCGTCCATCACGTCCTGCTCCTGGTCGGAGATCGTCAGCACGACGACCCGGGTCAGCGGCGCGTCGCGGCTGATGTGGCGGGTCGCCTCGACGCCGGTCATCCCCGGCATGTTCAGATCCATGACGACGACGTCCGGAGCCGCCTCGCGCACGTAGTGCAGGGCCTCCGATCCGCTCGACGCCTCCGCGACGATGTCGACGCCCTGCTCCTCGAGCAGATTCCGCAGCCCGGTGCGGAAGAGATCGTGGTCGTCGACGAGGAGCACGCGGATGGCGTGCGTCTCGGTGTCTTCGATCGAAGCGGTGTCGTTCAGCGCTGCCCCCTCGGCTGTCGGCAGGCGCGAGTCTACTAGTGCAAGGTGACGGTGACCGTGCGGCTGCCCCACTGGAGCGCCTGCCTGGTCGTCGGGAACCACACGTCGATCGTGTTCCCGTGCACCGCGCCGCCGGTGTCAGCGGCGATCCCGACCCCGTACCCCGGGATCGTCAAGCGCGTCCCGAGCGGGATCACGGAGGGGTCGACGGCGACGACGCCCGGCGCGGTCGGAATACCGGTTGCCGTCCGGCCACGGATCGAATAGCCGGTGGCCCTCACGGTCAGCACCCGTTCCCCTGATGAGTTGACGAGCGGCGCCGCGACTTCGACCGGGGCGAGCGGGGGCGACGGCGCCGTGACCGCCACGGCCTCTCGTCTGTGTTGCGGCCGTGCGGGCCTGGGCCTCGATCGCCGCGACTCGGGCTGCGTTCAGCCCCTGCTGCCGGTGCAGTGCGCCGATGAGGCGTCGGCGCTCCGCCGCGGTCGCAGCGAGAGCTGCTGTACGGGCCTGGGCCGCCCCGGCGAGCCCGTCCAACTCGGCATCTCGCGCGGCGAGCCGTGTCGCGAGGCCGGCAAGCCGCGTCCGCGCGTTTCGGGCCTGCTCGACGATCCGGTTGTTCTGGCCCGCTGCCCTGCTGATGCTGTCGAGCCCCGCGATTGCCTCTTCGAGCGACTTGGCGCCGAGCAGCACCGCCAATGGATCGCTGCCCGACTGCTGGTAGAGCGCACGGGCGAGGTTTGCGAGCTCGCCCTGGGACGCCAGCAGCGCCTGCTTTGCGGCAGCCAGCTGCGCACGAGCGGACGCTTGTTCGCGTGCCAGGGACGCGCGCTGCGCTTCGATGCCCGCGAGCTCGGTGCGCGCCCGGCTCAACTGCGACTCGAGCGAGTAGAGCTCGAGCGTCGCGGTTGCAGCGCGTTGCTCGAGCGAGCCCGAGCGGGCCCTGAGCCCCGCCGCCTGCGATCGCGAGCCGGTGGCGTCCGCAGCAAGCGCGACAGGAACCGACGCAAGCAGCGCAAGCCCTGTGAAAACGGCAGCGAGACGCGCCGCGTCGCTCGTCGAATGCGCCTTCACGAGGCGCGGACCGTAGCACCTTTTGCCGTATTCGTGCGCTTGCTTGTGCTTTGTAAAGTCTTCGGCCGTCGTCGTCGTTTTTGGCTCAGTTGAGCGTTGCAGCTATCCGGCGGGGCTGCTAGGGTGCGCGACTTGTGACGGACCTGGCCCCCACCGGGCTGCCACGCGTGTTCGAACGGAAGGAAGCGTAATCCGCTCGGGCACCAGACAGGCGCCGATGATCCTCACGCTGTTGACGGCACTTTTCGTGGCCGTCTCCTTGGCATCTGTGAGAACGGCGGCCGCCGACCCCTCCGTCTCGGCGAAACGGGCGGAAGCGGAGAGCGTGCTCGCCCAGATCCAGGAGATCGACGGGCAGTTCTCGCACGCGATCGAGTCGTACAACCTCGCGAACGTCAAGCTCGACCGGATCAAGGGCGAGCTGAGGACGAACTCGCAGCATCTGACGATCGCGCGGGCGAGCCTCAAGGCCGCCCAGACGCATCTGTCCGAGCGCCTCGTCGCTCTCTATCAGGGCGGCGGTGGCGGCGGCACGATCGAAGTCATCCTCGCGGCGAAGTCGATCGACGACCTGCTCAACCGGATCGATGCCGTCGACCGGGTCTCCGCGCAGGACGCGCGCGTCCTACGGGAGGTCAAGAGCTTCCGCGCGCAGGTGATCGAGCGCAAGGGCCGGCTCGAGCGTGCGCAGAAGGCCCAGGTCGAGGTCGTCGCCGACAAGGCGGCGCAGCGCAGCTCGATCGAGGGGCAGCTGGCCGAGCGCCAGCGCCTGCTCTCCTCGATCAAGGATCAGATCGCGAGCCTCGAGGCGGCGGAGCGACTCCGCCAGCAGCGCCTCGCGGCGCAGGCCCAGGCTCGCCTCCGCGCGACGCAGCAGGTCTCGACAGAGGCGGCGCCGCAGGCGCTCGTCCAGTCGGACTCGGTCGAGGAAGCGATCGCGCCTCCGCCCGACGCGCGCTACGGCGGCGTCGTCGGGATCGCGATGCAGTACCTCGGCGTGCCCTACGTCTGGGGCGGCGCCAGCCCGTCCGGCTTCGATTGCTCCGGCTTCATCATGTACGTCTACAGCCAGGTGGGCGTCTCTCTGCCCCACCACGCGGCCTCGCAGTACGGGATGGGCTCGCCCGTCTCCCGCGACCAGCTGCAGGCGGGCGACCTCGTCTTCTTCAACGGCCTCGGCCACGCGGGCATCTACATCGGCGGCGGCCAGTTCGTCCACGCGCCCCACACCGGCGACGTCGTCAAGATCTCCAGCCTCTCCGACTCCTGGTACGCGAGTACCTGGGTCGGCGCTCGCCGGATTTAGAGATCCAGTCCGACGCGGCGGGCCAACCAGACCCAGATCGCATAGCTCACGGCTGTCGCGGCGCACGCCGTGATCAGCGCCACCCAGAACTCTGCGCCGTTCCGCAGTGCGAGCGGGAGCGCGACGAAGAAGACGACCGAAGGCGGGATCACCCAGAGGATCGACCACGAGAGGCTGGCGACCTCGCCGGCGTCCCTGGTGTCGCGGTAGAGCCACACGAGCGCGAGGATCGACATCAGCGGGAGGGAGATCAGCACCGCACCGAGCAAGGACGACCGCCGCGCGACCTCGCTCGCGGCCGCGACGATCGCACCCGACAGCAGAGCCTTCAGCAGCACGTACACGCCGGAAAGCCTATTCGGTCAGCTATCCGTGACCATGGTGGGCGTGCACGACGGCGTGTCCCTTGCCGCGGGCGATCAGCCAGCGGTTGACCGGGAACGCGACGACGCCGGCGATCAGCGAGCGCCACGGCGAGGCTGCCCCAGAAGAGCAGGTTCGTCAGGCCGGCTTCCATCGCGCCGGGGATCAGCGAGCATGATCGCGTTGTCGACGATCTCCATCACCGCGATCGAGATCGTGTCCGAGGCGAGCGCGAGCGGCACCGCCGCGCCGAGTGCGAGGCCCGCCCGGAGCAGCGGCAGCATCGTCAGCGAGTAGCCGAAGAAGAACGCGAGCACGACGGCGAGCGCGATCGTCGCGTAGTCGCTCCAGCCGAGCGCGGTGCCGATGATCATCCCCAGCACCTCGCCGATCGCGCAGCCGGTCAGGCAGTGGACTGTGGCGCAGAACGCGAGCCGGTTGAGGCTCAGACGCCGGCCGCCTGGTTCAGCGTCTCGCCTTCGTAGAGATCTTCGAGCTCGGAGGCGAAGTGCTCCGCGACGACGCGGCGCTTCAGCTTCAAGCGTCGGCGTCAGCTCGTCGTCGTCCATCGTGAAGTCGCGCGGGAGGATCGCGAACCGCTTCACCTGCTCGTAGCGGGAGCGGTCGGCGTTGACGCCGTCGACGATCCCCTGCACGAGCTCGCGCACCTCTGCCGCCTGGGCCAGGCTCTCCATGTCCCGTCGGCAGCCCGCGTTCGGCCGCCCAGGCGGGCAGCGCCTCCGGATCGAGCGTGATCAGCGCGGCGATGTACGGCTGCCGGTCGCCGACGACCATCGCCTGGGAGACGAACTTCGAGGCCTTGAGGTCGTTCTCGAGGTTCTGCGGGGCGACGTTCTTGCCGCCGGCTGTGACGATGATGTCCTTCTTGCGGTCGGTGATCGTGATGAAGCCGTCGTCGTCGATCGTGGCGATGTCGCCCGAGCGCAGCCAGCCGTCGGCGCCCAGCACCTCGGCCGTGGCCGCCGGCTCCTTGTAGTAGCCCTGGAAGACGGTCTCGCTCTTGATCAGCAGCTCGCCGTCCTCCGCCAGCTTGACCTCGGTGCCCGGCAGAGCGCGTCCGACCGTGCCGAACCGGTACGCCTCGTGAGTATTCGTCGAGGCGGCGGTCGTGCACTCCGTCAGGCCGTAGCCCTCGACGAGAAGGATGTCGATCGCGTGGAAGAACTCGGCGATCTCGGCGGAGAGCGGGGCGCCGCCGGAGATCGCCAGCCGCAGGCGGCCGCCAAGGCGGTCCTTCACCTTCGAGTAGACGAGCTTGTCCGCGAGCCGGTGCTGCATCTGGAGACCGCGCGGCACCGGCTTGCCGCCGCGCCGCAGCGCGCTGACACGCCGCCCGACGTCGAGCGCCCAGTCGATCAGCTTCCGCTTCGGCCCGGTCTCGGCGTCGAACTTGGCGACGACGGCGGTGTGGACCTTCTCGTAGACGCGCGGCACGCTCGGGAAGACGGTCGGCTTCACGGCCGGCAGTGCCGCGGCGGCCTGGAGGGGATCGGGCAGAAACGCGATCGCATAGCCGACATAGGCACCCGAGAGATGCATCAGGCGGCCGAAGTTGTGCGCGAGCGGGAGGTAGAGGAGCATCGTGTCCTCGGGTCCGGTGAAGCTCGGCAGGTCGTCGACGACGGCGACCATGGCGTAGTAGTTCCGGTGCGAGATCATGCAGCCCTTGGGCGGCCCGGTCGTCCCGGACGTGTAGATATAGGTGAAGAGGTCGTCCTCCTCGATCCGCTCGCCAGCCTCACGCAGCGCGTTCGGGTGCTCCGCGGCGTAGGCGCGCCCTCGCGCCGCCAGGTCGTCGAGGTCGGCGTACGTGAGCACGTGCCGAAGCCGCGGCGCCCCGGCGCGCACCGACTCGACCTTCGCCCGCTGGGTCTCGTCCTCGCAGAGCACGCCGACCGACTCCGAGTGCTCCAGGATGTAGCCGGCGTCCTTGGGCGAGCTGTTCGCGTAGATCGCGGCGCCGATCGCTCCGACGGAGCCGAGTGCGAAGTCGAAGAGCGCCCACTCGACGCGGCTGGAGCCGAGGATCGCGAAGGCGTCGCCCTTGCGGACGCCGAGCGCGAGCAGTCCGTTCGCGTAGCTCTCGACCCGCTCGGCCGCCTCTGCCCACGAGAACGGCTTCCACTCGTCGCCGTCCTGAATCAGGTACGCCGGCGTGGTCCGCTCCGCTGCCGCCGCGTCGCGCCAGAGCCGCTCGATTGTGCGCTTGCCTTCCACTGGTCAGACTTTAGGTGGAAGGGATGTCGTCGGGAAGGGCGAATCGGTTCGGTCCCTCTATATTGAAAGGCCAAATGCGTACGACCTGGAACGGCTCGATCAGCTTCGGACTCGTCTCGATCCCCGTGGGCCTCGCCCCGGCGACCAAGCCCGCGGCGCGCGCGTCGGACGTGTCCTTCCGGATGCTGCACCGCGAGTGCGGTACGCCGATCAAGCAGAAGCGCTACTGCCCGGTGCACGAGCGCGACCTCGGCCCGGACGAGATCGTCAAGGGCTGGGAGGTCGCGAAGGGCCAGTTCGTGATCGTCGAGGACGAGGAGATCGAGGCGCTGACGAACCGCGACGACTCGCGCTCGATCGAGATCAGCCGGTTCGTCGACGCGTCCGAGGTCGACCCGATCTACTTCGACCGCACCTACTTCCTCGTTCCCGCTCAGGCGCCTGCGGCGCGGCGGCCCTACGTGCTGCTGCTGAACGCGATGAACGAGAGCGGCATGGCGGCGCTCGGCCGGTTCGTGCAGCAGGGCCGGGAGAAGCTCTGCCTGATCCGGCCGAAGGGCGACGCGCTCGCGCTCGAGACTCTCTTCCTTGCCGCCGACGTCTACTCGCAGGCCGAGATCGAGGAGGCCGTCGAGGAGACGACGGTGAAGCCTCCGGAGCTGGCGCTCGCGCAGCAGGTGATCGACAGCCTGGCGGGTGAGTTCGACCCGTCCGAGCTTCAGAGCGACTACCGGCGCGACCTGAAGGCGCTCCTCGAGGCGAAGCTCGCCGGCGAGGAGATCGCGGTGACGCCTGAGCCGGCCGAAGAGGCGCCGACGGTCGACCTGATGGAGGCCCTCCGTCGCAGCGTCGAGGAGGCCAAGTCGGCCAAGCAGGCCGGAAACGGCGCCGCCAAGAAGGCGGCGCCGAAGAAGGCCTCTGCGCGGTCGAAGAAGACCGCGACGCGTTAGAGAATCGCGCCGCTAATGCGGCTGCGGCATCGCCCTGAGCGCCTGCAACTGCGCTGCAAAGAGCGTCTTGTCGATCTTGCCCTGGTAGATCGGCACGCCTTCCTCGATGCACACCCGAATCACTTCCTGCCGGTCGATGCCGAGCTCCTTCGAAAGCTCATCGGGCGTCAGGTGATTCGCCATTGGTCTGCCTCCTCTGTCTCGCGGCAATGAAAAAGCCCGCTGGGCGCAAGCTTGCTGCGCTCAGGCGGGCTCGGACATCGCTCGCTCGTTGTGCGCGGGAATCAACGGGCCCGCGTCCCGACAGTCGCCATGATCATCGAAGGATACTTTGCCCGGATGACGGCTGCAACGCACCTCGAGACGAAGTTGCTCGGCTCGCTCGAGTATCACGTCGGCGGCCGAGGGGAGCCGCTGTTGCTGCTGCACGGCCTGGCCGGCTCGACCCGCAACTGGTGCGAGGTGCTGCCCGGGCTCGTCGAGCGCTACCTCGTCGTCGCGGTCGATCTACCGGGTCATGCGCGGTCCGGGCGACTGCCCGGTGGGGCGACCACGGCTGACTTCGCCGACGCGGCCGTGGCGGTTCTCGAGGCCGAAGGCGTCGATCGTGCGCTTGTCGCAGGGCACTCGTTCGGCGGCCTCGTCGCGCTGCGACTCGCGCAGAAGCGGCCCGACCTCGTCCGCGGCCTGTTGCTGGCCTCGCCCGCAGGAATCGCGTCGTCGACCCGAGCGGCGCGGGCAATCCTGCTTGCGACGACGACGATTCGGCCCGGCCGGCGCGTCGCCGCTCTGCGCCACCGCTTCGCGGAGCGCGCCTGGTACCGCCGCGCCGTCTTCCGCCCCTGGTTCGTCTCCGACGCCGCCGCGCTCAGCGCCAGGGCGACGCATGGGCTGCTCGCCGCACAGCGCGAGCACGCGGACACGAGAACCGCGGCCCGGGCACTTGCGGCCGACGACCCACGGCGCGAGCTCCCAGACCTGTCCTGCCCGGTGGTCGTGCTCTGGGGAGCGCGGGACGTGCAGTTGCCTCTGGAGGATGCATTCGAGTACGCGCGGAGGCTGCGCGCGAAGCTCCGCGTCGTCGCCGACTGCGGCCATCTCGTGATCGTGGAGCGGCCGCATGCGTTCCTCGACGCGCTCGCGGAGGTCGCCGCGTGATCGCGCTGCGTCCACTGCGGGAGGACGAGTACGCAGCCTGGGACGCCGCGCACAGGGCCGAGTACGCGAAGGGCCTGATCGAGCACGTCGGCATGTCCCCGGAGAAGGCGGCCGCGAAAGTCGAGCGTGACATCTCGTATGTCCTTCCGGACGGCCTCGCGACGCCGGACACCCACATCTGGGCGGTTGAGACCGACGGTCGGCGCGTCGGGACGATTTTCCTGGGCGTTCGCGATGGCGGCGCCTGGCTCTACGACATCACGATCGACGAGCCCGAGCGCGGGCGCGGCTACGGGCGGTCGGCGATGCTCGCGCTCGAGGCCGAGGCGCGTGCGCTCGGGCACGCCACGATCGGGCTCAACGTCTGGGGCGCCAACGAGGTCGCGCGTGGCCTCTACCGCTCGCTCGGCTGGGCCGAGGAATCGGTCCACATGCGCAAGCCGCTCTAGACCGGGTTCTCGACCGGGATGAACTCCCAGTCGAGCCCGAACCGCTCGGCCAGCCGCCGGGACAGAGCCTGCACGCCGAGGCGCTCGGTCGCATCGTGCCCGCCTGCGACGAAGTGGATCCCGAGCTCGCGCGCGGTCTGCAGGCTCGGCTCCTCGGGCTCGCCGGTGAGGAGGAGGTCGTAGCCCTCGTGTGCCGCGTCGATCAGATGGCGACCGGCGGCGCCGGAGCAGATCGCAACCCGCTCGATCCGCTCGGGACCGTGCGCGAAGACGAGCGGTTCACGGCCGACCGTCTCGCGGACGTCCGCCGCAAGCTCGTCGATGCCGAGCGGCTCGCGCAGTGTCCCGCCCTGGCCGACTTCTGCGAACGGGCGCTCGATCTCGACCCCGAGCGCCTCGGCGAGCAGGGCATTGTTGCCGAGCTCCGGATGCGCGTCGAGCGCGAGGTGGTAGGCGGCGAGGTTGAGGTTGGCGGCGAAGAGCGTCTCGAGCCGGCCGCGCTGGCGCCGGTCGATCCAGACGGGCTCGTTCCGCCAGAACATGCCGTGGTGGACGATCACGAGCTGGGCGCCGGCGGCTGCTGCACGCTCGAAGAGCTCTCTCGAGGACGAGACGCCGCACGCGATCCGCGTCACCTCGTCCGCGCCGAGTACCTGCAGGCCGGGCGTCCCGTACTCGGGAAAGCGGTCGATCTCGAGCAGGTCGTTCGCGAAGCGGATGATCTCGTCGCGCTGAGCCACGGGCCGATTATCGCTACCCTTTCCGCGCTCGGGGTGTGGCGCAGCCTGGTAGCGCGCTCCGTTCGGGTCGGAGAGGTCCGGAGTTCAAATCTCCGCACCCCGATTAGTCGGCGCAAGATCGGGATCCGCGGAAGCGGATCCCGATCGCGCGAAGATCCCTGAAGGCGGCCGCTTCGCGGCCGCGCGGTCCTTGGGTCGTAGCGGCGACGTTCAAAAACCGTGCCGCCGGGTAGGCGTTGGCTCTACGACTTCAAAGGAGTGCAGATGAAGGCGCTGACGGCATTGGCAGGGCTTGCGGCAGTCGTGACGGTCCTGAACGTCGCCTCGACGGCGAGTGGGGCACTGCCCGCGGAGCCGCCGCTCGCGAACTCGAGCAACGTCCACCTGCTCGGACACGTCCCCGGGAGCGCGGCCGGAATGGACTTCTCGGGCAACTACGCCTACGTCAGCGGCTGGGGCGGGATCACCGTTCTCGACATCGCGCAGGCGGACGACCCGAAGCTCGTCGGGGCGCTGCCGCTGCCGCATTTCGAGAACGAGGACGTCGACCTCTGCGGCGACACCCTGATCGTCGTCAACGACCGCGAAGCGTACGACCTCGGCTCGGTCCTGTACGTCGTCAGCATCGCCAACCGGACGACGCCGGCGATCAGCGCCGTCCTGCCGCTCGGCCTGACGGGAAGCGGCCGCGGCGCGGGTCACATCGCGAACTTCGTCAAGGCCGACTGCTCCCAGCTCTGGGTCGACGGCGGCAACCTCGTCGAGGTGGTCGACCTCACCGTCCCGAGCGCACCGCGCTCGCTCGGCAAGTTCGAGTCGGTGGCGTCGCAGAGCGACGGGTTCCCGGTCACCCACGACACCGAGCTTGACAGCACCGGCACCGCCTGGTCGGTCGGCGGTGGCGGAGCCGCGGGCTACGCGCTCACGGCCAATCCGCTCGCACCGAGGCTGCTCGGCTCGACCGGAGCCGCGGGCCGAAATCCGTCTCCGTACAACGACTTCATCCTCCACAACTCACAGCGGCGCGGGAAGACGCTCTTGATCACGGAGGAGGACTACATCGACACCGACGAGGTCCCGCCCGGCGGCTGCCGCGGCCAGGGGAAGTTCGAGACCTGGGACCTCTCCAGGCTGAGCCAGGGCGCGATCACGCCGCTCGGGACGTGGGAGACGGAGCTGAACGGGATGTTCACGAGCGGAGCCGTCGACTCGAAGGCGCCGGTCACCGTCAACTGCTCGTCGCACTGGTTCGACGCGAAGGACGGAATCGCGGCTGTCGGCTGGTACGAGCAGGGTGTCCGCTTCCTCGACTACCGCAGGCCGACCGAGATCACGCAGGTCGGCTACTACATTCCGGCCAACGGCTCGACGTGGGCGGCGTACTGGTCGCCGACCGACCCGGCGGGCGAGATCGTCTACACCGCCGATGCCTATCGCGGCGTCGACGTGCTCCGGATCGACGGTGGTGGACGCGTCGGCAAGAAGGTGAAGGCGCCGGTACGCGACGAATGGATCGGCGGCGCGGCCGCGGACGCCGCATCGTTCCAGCCACATCCCCAGTATGGATTCATGTGCCCGCTGCTGAAGGCGGGCGTCGACCTGCCTTGAGCAACGGGAGACCATGACCACACTCGAGAACCGGCCGAACACCGCACTCCTCGTCGTCGACGTGCAGAACGGCGCCGTCGAGGGAGCCCCCGGGCGCGACGCGGTGGTCGCGAACGTCGGCAGCCTCGTCGAGAAGGCGCGGCGGGAAGAGATCCCCGTCGTCTGGGTCCAGCACTCCGGCGATGGGCTCGCGCGGGGGAGCGACGAATGGCGGATCGTCCCCGAGCTGGCTCCGGGCGACGCCGAGCCGCTCGTTGAGAAGAGCTACGGCGACTCATTCGAGGACACGACGCTCGAGACCGTGCTGTCGGGCCTCGGCGTCGGGCGACTCGTCGTCGTCGGCGCACAGACCGATGCGTGCATCCGCTCGACGCTCCACGGCGCGTTCGCCAGGGGGTACGACGCGACGCTTGTCAGCGACGCGCACACGACGGAGGACCAGACGGCATGGGGTGCGCCGCCGCCCGAGCAGGTCATCGCGCACACGAACCTGTACTGGACCTACCAGACGGCGCCGGGGCGCACGGCCGGGACGGTCGAGACCAAGGACGTCGACTTCAACGGCACGGCCTGAGCACAGCGGCTCAGGCCCCGCGTTCGGGGATACCGGCTCTCAGGCCCCGCTTCTGGCTGGTTTGGTTCGCGCCGGTCGACGCTTCTGTCCAACGCCGACCGGCGACTTCGCGGCTGTGCGCCTCCCGTCCCCGGGATGCGAAGGGCTCAGTCCTCCGCGATCTCGTCCTCGAGCTCGGCGAGCTCGAGGGCCCGCACGATGTTGCCGGTTGCCGAAGCGACGCGGGGCGTCCCGACGATCGGGGCGACTGCCGCAAGAACGCCGCGAACCTGCTCGGCGTCGATCTGGATCTCGCCTGCCGCCTCCAGATTGAGGGCGTACGAGATCGGTGGTGCATCGACGGCGACGAGCGCAGCGATGCGCACGAGCATCAACGTCTGCGGGTCGAGTGTCGACGCCTCGATCGAAGCCGCGGTCATTCCAGCGAGCAGGTCGAGGACCGGAGTCTCTGTTGTTCCTGCCATCGGATCTCCCTTCGGAAGTATTTGGGCGCGGTTGGCGCCAGGTCCCTTGGAACCGTTCGTCCGAGACCCATACTCCACCCAACGGAGCGGCGTTCCATCATCCCGATCGGACGAAGGGTGCAGGGAGGGATCCAGGCCGCTGGTCCAGCGCACGTGCTCCGGATCTTGCGTCTCTACGGGTAAGTCTTGACGGCCGGGACCGGTGCGTGGAAAACAGCTTCGACGTTGTTGCCGTCCGGGTCGAGCACGAACGCGGCGTGATAGCGACCGCTGTACTCGGGACGTATCCCGGGCGTGCCGTTGTCGGTGCCGCCGTTGCCGATCGCCGCTGAGTGCCAGCGCTCGACACTGACGGCATCGAGTGCCCGGAAGGCGATGTGTGCGCCTAACGTGACGCGGTCTCGACCTGGCTCGGTTCCGACCGCGTGCAGCGCGAAGTCGTCGCTCGTACCGCGCCCGAACAGGACGTATGCATCGCCTTCGAACTCACCCTCGCCCAGCACTGCGAATCCGAGTTCGGCAAGCGACGCCTCGTACATGCGCCGACTCGTGCCTAGGTCGCTCGCCCTGATGCCGACGTGATCGATTACCTCGCTCATGCATCTCTCCTCCTTCCGCCCGAACACTCTAGAACGATCGATCGCGTGCGATCGGGGTCGGCCCGTAGCGCGCTTCTACGAGCGCCTGGTCTAATTCGCCGCATGCAGTTCGACCGGCACACGCTCGTGCTGCTCGTGCGTCGGCCCGATGCACCGGAGCTCACGGACGAGGAGGCGGCCGAGCTCCAGGATCGGCACCTCGCCTTCCGAGCCGATCTGCGCGACCGCGGTTATCTCCTCGCCGGAGGGCCGCTCGTCGACCAGGACGACGAGCGCCTGCGCAGCATCGCGATCTGGACGTGCGACCCCGAGACGGCGCGCCGGCTCAGCAACGAGGACCCGGCGGTGCGGGCGGGCAGGCTCGCGGTCGAGGTGATGACCTGGATGGTTCCCGCCGGCAACGTCCGCTTCGAGAACGTGCCCGCGCCGCGGTCGATGACCGAGGCGGCGGAGGACTGACGACCGCTTGTCCGGTTCACTGGGCTGAGGGCGCGCGGCTCGCCCTGCTCAGCTGCCGTCGCGAATGTCGCCGAGCGAGCGGGCATTGAAGGCGATTGCGTCGAAGGTCCCGGTGCACCCGGCGCCGGTCGGGGCCTGGCAGACGAAGCCGATGCGTGGCGCCGCGCTCGGCGGTCGGAAGACCCGGACGAGCTCCCAGCGCCCGCCGACGTCGGATGCGTGCAAGGCGATCGCCTCGCCGACACGCGCCAGTCGCAGCCAGGCGCTTCTCTGCGCGAGCACGGTCGAGTTGCAGTCGTCGGAGAAGGTGTTGGTGACGACTGAGACGATCGTTGGGCCCGCCGCGGTCACCTCGACCGCGAGCTTGGCCCAGTGGTCGTCGTCGTCGTAGACGAAGAGGCCGGCGGCGTCGAACATGGCGTCGCCGTCGAGGACGACGTGCGCCTCCAATGTGAAATCGCCCGCCGGCGGCGGTCCCACGAGCACCGGCGCCGTGCGCACGGCGCGAGCGCTGATTGGGTCGATGAACCAGTCCGTCTGCGCAGGTGCGCTGACGACGAGCCGAGCCGGCTCGGCACGCCACTCAGCGGGCGGGCACAGCCACGCGAGCGCGAACGGCACGGCATCGAAGCCGAGGCTGTCGGGGTCGTCGCCGGTCATGCCCGCTTGCACTCGCCTCCGGTTGCACCCGGCACCCGGTGTTGCAGGAAGCGCGTCGTCTCCGCGTCGGTCGGGGACAAGGACTCGATCGATGCGTCCGACGGCGAGGCGAAGAGGTCTTCCACGAGCAGATCCTAGGCCGTAAGACGAACCATGCCCCGGGCCGAGCGTTCGGGAATGTCCCCTGAGCTAATCGACCGCGAGCGACGACGACAGGTCGCGGTAGGCATCGACCTGCGCGAGCAGATCCTTGGCCTTCTGCTCAACTGTCTCGACCGCGTCCGCGCCAGCTACGAACCGGAGCGGCGGCAGCTCCTCATCGGCAATCGTCACCAGGGCCTTTGCGAGCTTGGCGGGATCGTTGGTCTGCTTGCCGCTCATCGCCTCCCAGGCGGGTCGGGTTTCGGCGGTGCGCTCGGCGTAGTCTTCGATCGAGAGATCGGCGTAGGCGGTGGATTCCTTCGTGAGCAAGTCGGTGCGGAAGAAGCCCGGCTCGATGATTGTGGTGTGGATGCCAAACGGCTCGACCTCGAATCGGAGCGACTCCATCCACCCCTCAAGCCCGAACTTCGAGGCGGCGTAGGCCGAACAGAACGCCTGTCCCGCGATGCCTGCCGTCGAGGAGATCGTGATGATGTGACCTGAGCGCTGCCTGCGCATCACGGGCAGCACCGCGCGGGTGACATTCAGCGGTCCGCCAAGGTTCGTCGTCAGCTGCTCCTCGAACTGCTCCGGTGACAGCTCCTCGAAGAAGCCCGCAAAGAAGTTTCCGGCGTTATTGACGAGCACATCGATCCGTCCGAAGCGATCGACCGCGGCCTGCACCGCTACCTCCGCCGACGGGGGACTTGTGATGTCCAGTCGGACGACGAGCAGGTCATCGGCCTCGCCCACAGCATTGGCCACGGCTTCGGTGTTGCGGCCGGTCGCGACGACCGCATAACCGGCTTCGAGCGCTGCCCGCGCGATGTCGACGCCCATGCCGCGGCCCGCCCCAGTAATGAACCAAACCCTCTCGCCGGCCATGACCTCAGTCCCTTCTAGCTCGTGTTTCGGTGCCGGAGACGCTACTAAGGCGACTTAGCGGTCGCCTGGGCCAGCGTGCTCTCGCCTGAGACGAGCTCCCTGGCCTAGCCGGGGATGTCGTCCAGTTCGGCGCCGCCGCGGCCGAGCGTCGTCGTCACGATCGAGACGACGATCGCCGCCCCGAGAACGAGGGAGGCCCATGCGATGCCGCTGATGTTGTCCGCCCAGCCGATCGCGTCGTCGATCGAGATCTCGCCTGGCCCGGTTGCCGCCAGCGCAACCGCGACCGTCAGCAGCGTGAACTCGAACTCGTAGCCGCCGAGGAACCCCTTCGGGAAGACGACGGTGACGATCGCGTTCAGCATCACCGTCGCGATCAGAAAGGACCCGAGCGGCGTCAGGAAGCCGGTCGCAAGCATCAGGCCGCCTCCGAGCTCGGAGAGGCCGGCGACGACCGCCATCAACGCGGGCCTTCGGTAGCCGATCGAGGCGAAGAACTGAGCCGTGCCCTGCGGCCCGCCGCCGCCGAACCAGCCGAAGAGCTTCTGCGAGCCGTGAGCCGCGAAGAGGAGGCCGACGACGACGCGAAGCATCAGGAGGCCGTACTCCATGGGCCGCCCTTACCCGCTTTGACGTTCGCGAACCTCGTAACGATGGACGACCGCCGTGCAGAGATCCTCGACGTAGTCCAGCCCCGCCGCCTCGGCGATCCGGCGCGACTCGGCCGAGACGATGCCGAGCTGGAGCCAGAGCGCGCCGGCGCCGACCGCCACCGCCTCTTCCGCGTGCGGGGGCGTCAGCTCCGCTCTGCGGAAGACGTCGACGAGGTCGATCGGGCGGTCGATCTCGGCCAGCGTGCGCGCGCACGGCACGCCCAGCACCTCGTCGCAGCCGACCGGTCGCACCGGGATGACGTCGTAACCCTGTGCGAGCAGGTAGCGCATGACGCCGTGGCTGGGACGGTCCGGCTTCGGCGAGGCGCCGACGAGAGCGATCGTCCTCGCGTCGCGGAGGATCTCGGCCGGAGCGCGCATGAGCCCAAGGCTATCCTCGGCGCTGTGCTCAAGGCCGTCATCTTCGACGTCGACTTCACACTCGCCCGGCCCGGGCCGGAGCTCGGCCCAGAGGGGTATCGCAAGGTGGGCGAGCGGCACGGGCTCGTGCTGGATCCGGAGCTCTACGAGGATGCACGACTGGCGGCGCTCGACTCGTTGCAGCGTCACCCCGATCACACCCACGACGACGAGCTCTGGATCGTGTTCACCGAGCAGATCGTCCGCGGCATGGGCGGCGACGGCGCTGGGGCGCGCGCGTGCGCTGAGGAGCTCGTCCGCTCCTGGGAGCAGCACGAGCGCTTCACGCTCTACGACGACGCCCTGCCGGCGCTCGCGGCGCTGCGGGAGCACGGGCTCAAGATCGGCCTGATCTCGAACGGCAGCCGTGACCTGGACGAGTTCGTCTCCCACCACGGGCTCGACGCCGACTGCGCGATCGGCTCGCGCGCCTTCGGGCGGACGAAGCCGCACCCGGAGATCTTCCTCCACGCACTGGCGCTGCTCGGTGTCGAGGCGGAGGAAACCGCGATGATCGGCGACTCCTACGAGGACGACATCGAGGGCGCGCGGGCGCTCGGGATGAAGGCGTTCCTGCTCGACCGCGACGGCCGCCGGCTCGACGAGCCGGACCGGCTGCCGGATCTCCTCGCGCTGCCGGCAGCGCTGGGCCTTGCCAAGTAACAGACTGTTACTTGGCCCCTTCGGGCTTAGCAGTCGGCTGAGCCCTGGCAGGTGCGGAGCGTCTCCACGTGAGGCGCTCCGCCCTGCCAGCTGAGCCTGATCCGCAGCGAGGCGTCGTTGTTCGTGTAGTCGATCTCCTCGAGCCGCTGGGCCGGGTTCGCGCGGTGGACGAGGAGGTAGACGCCGGCCGGGACGCCGCGGAGCTCGAGGTTCTGCCCGTGGAAGTGGGCGGGGTAGAGGTCGGTGAAGCCGATCGAGGTGCCCTGCTCGACGGCGAGGGCGCTTGGGTTCGACGCGGCGCAGTTGCCGTAGAAGCTGCCGCCCGTGAACGCGGTGACCCGGCGCGCGGCGAGCCCGTAGTGGTCGGCGAGGCAGAAGCCGCTCTTACGGTCGCGGACGACGAGGTTGCCTTCGAGCGTGCGCAGCTCGTAGCGCTGGAAGCCGAGCAGGTGCCAGTGCGTGTGCGAGGGCGAGGGCGTATAGCGAAGCCGGCCGGCGTCCGGGTAGGCGCGCACGGAGCGGTCGGACATGCGGACGAGCTGCGTCGCGCGCATGGGGCCGCTCGCAGAGGGCCGGCTGCCGCGCACCCAGACCGGGCCTTCGCCGACGTTGTCCGTCGCCGAGGCGAAGCCGAGCTTCGTGCCGGCGATCGTGAGCCGGAACGGGGCGCGCTGGTCGAGGTCGGGCAGCAGCTCGCGCGGCCCCACCTGCGGCGTGCCGGAGTCGCTCGTCTTCGTCGGGAACTGCTCGCCCGGCGTGAGCGCCCGCGCGGTGACCTTGCCGGCCCGGGTGAAGGCAGGCGCGATCTGCTCCGCCGGCCCGGTCAGGACGCGCCGCGCCGCGCCGCCCTCGGGTGAGACCGACCAGATGTCGAAGCTGCCGCCGACGAGCGGGCTCGCCGCATAGGCGAGCAGGCGCCCGTCGCCGCGCCAGGCGGGCATCACGACGACCTGCTCGCCGCGGGTCAGGCGCTGCAGGCCGCGCCCGTCGCGGCGGATCACGTACAGGCTCGACGAGCGCTTGCCCGGATCCTGGCGGACGAAGGCGATCCGGCGCCGATCGGGCGACCAGTCTGGATCGCTGTTGCCGCCGCCGCTCGTCACCTGCCGCTCGCCGACGAAGAGGTCGCCGTCGCGCACCGAGACGACGGCGCGCGCGAGCCCGCGCGCAGCCTCCGCCTCGGTGTCCCAGGCGACGGCGGCAAGCAACGGCAGCGGCGCCAGCGCGACCGCGGTCAGGAAGAGTCGAGCTCGGCCCGCCATGCTGCCGTATGCTGCCCGACGCGGGCGGACGGCATGACGGTTCCGCGGCCGAACTCGGCTGCGGCCTCCGCCAGCGTCGCGACCGGACCGACGCAGACGTCCTCGCCGTCGAAGAGCTCGAGCCAGGCAGCGAGCGGCCGCTGTGCGAAGACGGCCGCGAGCTCGGCCGCGAGCTCGTCCTGCGCGCCGGCGACGAGGTGCCGCTCGGCGAGCTCGGGTCGCTCGATCAGCTCGCAGAGGCGGACGAAGAACTTCGGCTCGAGCGCGCCCGACGGTGAGCTGCCGACCGTCGGCCGTCTCGTAGATCCGGTAGCAGGCGAGCCCGCCGGTGAGGAACCGCGGCAGCGGGTCGCCGCCGAGCCGGTGCGAGACCAGGCGATGCGAGCCGTGCGCCATCGAGATCGTCAGGCGGGCGCCGTGCCCGGTGCGCTCCCGCTCGAGCAGCGCAGCCAGGATCTCCGTGACGGCGCCGAGGGCGCCGGCCGCGAGGTCGGCCGGCTGGAGCGGCGGCAGGGCGGGAGCTGTGTCCTCGAGCACGCCCGCCCAGCCGAGGTAGTTGAGGTCGTGCCCGGCTCGCGCGGCGTGCTGCCCCTCGGCGCCGAAGCCCGTGATCGAGCAGTAGACGGCGGAGGCGGGCGCGTCGTCCGGCCCGACACCGAGGCGGGCGGCAACACCGGGCCTGAACCCCTCGAGCACGATGTCCGCCTCGCGCCAGCAGCGCCTGCGCGAGCTCCGGCTCCGCTTTCAGGTCGCAGGCCACCGACTCCTTGCCGGCGTTCAGCGCCTCGTCCCAGGCCGGCGCGACGTGGCGCATCGGATCGCCCTCCGGCGGCTCGACTCGCACCACCCGGGCTCCCAGTCGCTGCAGCTCGCGCGACGCGAACGCGCCGGGGAGATACCTGGTCAGGTCGACGACCAGCTTTCCGGCCAGTGGCTCCACCGCCGATGAACGTACTACAGTCAGTCGACGTTGACTGACCGTTCAACTCCAGGTTCGACCGGCGGGCCCGAGAAGCGCCGTGTCATCCTCGACGCGGCCGTCCGCGTCTTCGCGACGAAGGGCTACCACACCTCGCGCGTCGGCGACATCGCCGAGGAGGCTGGGATCGCGCACGGCCTGCTCTACCACTACTTCTCCTCCAAGGAGGAGGTGCTCGAGACGGTCTTCCGCGAGAACTGGAGCCAGCTGCTCGAGGCGTTCGCGCGGATCGAGGCATCGGACGAGCCGCCGCTGGAGCAGCTCGGCGCGATCGCGAAGACGCTGCTGCGCGCGTGGCGCGACCGCCCCGACCTCGTGCGGGTGATGGTGCGCGAGGTCGCGCGCAGCCCTCAGCTGCAGGGCCAGGTGGACGAGATCCGTGCCGGCTTCCAGGCGATCCAGCGCGTGATCGAGCGCGGCCAGGCCGACGGCTCCTTCCGCGCCGACCTCGATCCCCGGCTCGCGAGCTGGATCTTCTACGGCGGGCTCGAGGAGATCCTCACCGGCTGGGTGCTCGGGCAGCTGCCGGACGGCGACGAGGAGGTGGCGCGTGCCGAGCGAACAGTTCTCGCCCTCGTCAGCGGCGGACTTACGCGGGACGGGGCAGCGGCGCCCGTCTGAGCCCGGCTACGGCCGGGTTGTCTGGACGCTCGGCCTCGGCGCCTTCGGGCTCGCGTTCTCGCTGACGACGACGGCGGCCTACCTGCCGCCGCTGCTCGGACAGTTCACGAGCTCGGCGACCCTGATCGCGCTCGTGCTTGCGGCAGAGGGGCTCTTCGCGATCACGCTGCCGCTGGTCATCGGCCCCTGGAGCGACTCGTTCCACACCCCGCTCGGCCGCCGGCGACCGTTCATGCTCGTCGCGCTCGGCCCGATCGGGTTTTGCCTCGCGCTGATGGCGTTCATGCCGAGCCTCTGGACGACGGCGCTGCTCGTCTTCGCGTTCTTCTTCGCCTATTACGTCTACGAGCCGCCGTACCGCGGTCTCTATCCCGATCTGCTGCCGGAGCGGATCTTCGGCCGCGCCCAGAGCGCCCAGCACCTGATGCGCGGTGCCGCGCTCGGCACGGCGCTGATCGGCGGCGGCGCGCTCTTCCACGTCTGGGAGCCGTTCCCGTTCCTCGTGGCGGCGGTGGTCGTCGTCGCGGCGTGCGCAGCGCCGGTGCTGTTCGTGCGCGAGGACGGAGGCCACGGCCGCGTCTTCGAGGGCGTCCGCGCCTACCTCCAGCACAGCTGGAAGGTCCTCCACCGCGACCCGGACGTGCGCCGGTTCCTGATCGCGAACACGGCCTGGGAGGGAGCGTTCGCGGGCGCACGCACGTTCGTCGTCCTCTACATCACCGTCGGCCTCGGCCAGCCGCTCGGGACGACGACCGCGGTCCTGGCCGTGGTCGCTGCGGGCTACATCGTCGCCGCCGCCGGCTCGGGCTTCCTCGGCGACCGGCTCGGGCTCAGCCGTGTGATCGCGTTCGCGTCGGCCGTCTACGGCGTCGGCCTCTTGCTCGGCGGCTTCGGAAACCAGTGGCAGACCTGGTACCTGCCGATCATCTTCCTCGTCTCGATCGCAGGCGGCACGGTGATGACGCTCGCGTGGGGGCTGCTGTTCAAGCTGATGCCACCTGCCGACCGGGGCGCGATCTCCGGCCTCGCGACGACGACGAAGGGGATCGGGCTGCTCACCGGTCCGCTGCTCGCAGGGGCCGCGATCGACCTCCTCTCCGGCACGCTCGACGACACGCGCGGCTATCAGGCGCTCTGGCCGATTCTCGGCGTCCCGGTGCTGCTTGCGATCCCGCTCGTCCTCCGCCTGTCAGCGGCAGAGCGGGACGCCGGGGCGGGACAGCCCGAAAGCCCAGAGCCGATCACCTAGGACGGAGAACGCCGTCGTCGCGCTGCGTCCCTCCAGCACCAGCACCGAATAGCCGTTGCACCCGATCGTCTTCAGCGGCCCGTAGCTGCCGGTGATCCGCGAGGCCGGATCGTTCAGCTCGAGGCCCTTCGGCGTCCGCCAGCCGAGCGGCTGGTAGATCGTGAACAGGGCGACCACTCGGCCGTTCCGCCACTCGACTCCCACGCCCCGCGGCTGGAAGGCGTAGTAGTTGAAGTACCAGGTCTCGCGAGCGCAGCCGCGGCAGACCCCGTAGGCGCGTCCCCAAGCCTGCTCGACCTCGGCCTTCGTCGCGCCGAGCTCGAGCCCGCCGAGGCTGCGTCCCGGCACGAGCACGCCCGCGCCGGGTGGCGCGGCGGCCGCCGGCAGCGGCGAGCACGAGCACGGCGGCGATTGCTGCGACGAGGCGCACCGTGGGAGGATAAGCGCCCGTGAAGTCCTTCAACCTCTTCGACGGCGAGCTCGACGACGAACGCACCGAGCCGGCCGGCTTCACGTGGCGGTCGCGCCATGGTCGGCGACGAAGCTCGGCGCGGAGAAGCTCGGCGCGAGCCTCTACGAGCTGCAGCCGGGCGAGAAGACGTTCCCGTACCACTACGAGTACGGCGCCGAGGAGTGGCTGCTCGTCGTCGCCGGCCGGCCGACGCTGCGCGTTCCCGACGGCGAGCATGAGCTGCGAGCCGGCGACGTCGTCGTCTTTCGCGAGGGGCCGGAGGGCGCGCACCAGGTCCGCAACGACACGGACGAGCCGGTGCGGGTGCTGATCGCCTCGACGAAGCAGCTTCCGGACGCCGCGGTCTACCCGGACAGCGGCAAGGTCGGGATCTGGACCGGGAACGACGAGGCCGACCCGCCGCGGCTCTTCCGGCTCGGCACCGACGTCGGCTACTGGGAGGGCGAGGCCTAGAAACGCAGCGACCCCGCTTGCGGACGGGGTCGATTGCTGCGGGGATAGGAACTGCCTGCGGCGGCGGCAGCACATGCGGGTGCTCAAGAGTGTCGGCGATCGCGCCGCCCGCGGCCATCCCCGATCCGGCGTAGGCACGCTCCCCGGAACAGCTCTACCGAAACGCGTTCTCGCCGGTCAGCGCATTGCCGACGACGAGCGTGTGCACCTCGTGCGTGCCCTCGTAGGTGAGCACGGACTCGAGGTTGTTCACGTGACGGATCACCGGGTACTCGAGCGTGACGCCGTTGGCGCCGAGGATCGTGCGGGCCTGGCGGGCGACCTCGATCGCGCCGCGGACGTTGCCCATCTTGCCGAGGCTGACGTGCTCCTGGCGGAGCGTGCCGTCGTCCTTCATCCGGCCGATGTGGAGCGCGACGAGGAGCCCGCGGTTCAGCTCGAGCGCCATCTCGGCCAGCTTCTGCTGCGTCAACTGGTAGCCGGCGATCGGCTTGTCGAAGACGATCCGCTCCTTGGCGTAGTCGAGCGCTGCCTCGAAGCAGGCGCGGCCGGCGCCGACGGCGCCCCAGACGATCCCGTAGCGCGCCTCGTTCAGGCAGGACAGCGGGCCGCGCAGCGTGTCGACGTCGGGGAAGCGGTTCTCCTCCGGGACGCGCACGTCCTGGAGCACGAGCTCGGAGGTGACCGAGGCACGCAGCGAGAGCTTCTTGTGGATCTCGGGAGCGGTGAAGCCGGGCGTCCCCTTCTCGACGAGGAAGCCGTTGATCGCGCCGTCCTCCGTGCGGGCCCAGACCGTGGCGACGTCGGCGATCGTCCCGTTCGTGATCCACATCTTGGCGCCGTTCAGGATCCAGTCCGAGCCGTCGCGGCGCGCGGTCGTGCGCATCGAGCCCGGATCGGAGCCTGCGTCCGGCTCGGTCAGCCCGAAGCAGCCGATCGCCGCGCCGGTGTGCATCGGCGGCAGCCAGCGCTGCTTCTGCTCCTCGGAGCCCCACTTCCAGATCGAGAACATCGCGAGCGAGCCCTGGACCGAGACGGCGCTGCGGACGCCGGAGTCTCCCGCCTCGAGCTCGAGGCACGTGAGCCCGTAGGCGACGGCGCTGGCGCCGGGAAGGCCGTAGCCGTCGAGGTGCATGCCGAAGAGGCCGAGCTTTCCGAGCTCGGCCATCAGCTCCCGCGGGAGGATTCCCTGCTCGAACCAGTCGCCGACGTCGGGCAGCACCTGCTCGCGGACGAAGGCGCGGACGGTGTCGCGAATCGCCCGCTCCTCCTCGTCCAGCAGGGCGTCGATGGCGAGGAAGTCGAGCGGGTCGAGCGCGGTCTTCTTCTCGGTCACGGCCATCGCCGCAAGGGTACCGTGGCGCCGTGCTCGCGGCGATCGTCCAGGCGCTGACGCTGCTTCTTGCGGGCTCCGGCTCAGCCGAGGCCGAGATCGCGGCGATGACGCCGCGCGAGAAGGCGGCGGCGGTGGTCGTGGCCGGGATGCCGGCCGGCGGCGGCTTCGGCGGCGTGCTCGTCCGCCAGTGGAACACCGACGAGCCGCCGCCCGCGCGGCGCGATCGTCTTCGCCGACCAGGAGGGCGGGACGGCGAAGACGTTTCGCACGCTCGCGCCGTGGCGCGCCGCCTCGCAGTACCGAAGCGCGGCCGAGGCGTTCCGCGCCGGACGCGAGACGGCGGCCGGGCTCCGCCGCGCCGGCGTGCACGCGACCTTCGCGCCCGTGCTCGACCTCGCCGGACGGGCCGCTCGGCTCGCGCCAGTTCGCGACGCCTGAGTACGGCGTCGCCTTCGCACGCGGGCTCGGCAGCGCCGCCTGCGTCAAGCACTTTCCCGGGCTCGGGTCGACTGCGAAGTCGACCGACGTCGCACGCGTCTACGGCGTCCTCCGCAGCCAGGACCTGGCCCCGTTCCGGCGTGCGATCAAGCGTCGGCGTCCCCTGCGTGATGGTCGGCCACGCGATCTACCCGCGGCTCGGGCCGCGGCGGGCGTCGTTCGAGCCGAAGACCTACGCCCTGCTGCGGCGGCTCGGCTTCCGCGGCATCGCGATCACCGACTCGATCGGCGTCCTCGGCAGCCCCTACGCGCCGTTCTGGGCACGGCTGGCGCTGCGCGCGGGCGCCGACATGGTGCTGACGACGAGCGCACGGGATGCGCGTCGGATCGTCGATGCGCTCGTACCGCTCGCACGCGCCGGTGAGCTCGACGCGAAGCTCGTGCGGATCAGCCGGTACCGGCGGGCGGTGGCGGCACCGTCACGGTGACCGTCGCCTCGACGGCCTTGCCGTTGGCGCCGACGACGCGTGCGGTCAGCCTGTGCTCACCCGGCTGCTCGGCCTCGGCGTTCAGGCCGAGCGTGTAGGGCGCAGCGACGTCGCTGCCGCGCAGCGCGCCGTCGACGAGGAACTCGACCCGCTGCGCGCGCCCGCGCACGTCGACGCGCCAGACGACGAGGCCGGTCAGCTCCTGTCCGTCGGCGACGTTCATTGCCGTGACCGCGAGCGGCACGGGCTTCGGCCGCGGGGTCGGCTTCGGCTTCGGCGGCGCCTGCACGACCATCGGGATCCGCCGCCTGGCGGTCCGGCCGTCGATCGAGGTCGCGATCACTTCGAGGACGTGCTTGCCGGGCTTCGCCCGCTTCGTGGCCCATGAGAAGAGGAAGGGCGGCCTACGGTCGACCGAGCGCCGCGTGCCGTCGACCTTGAACACCATCTTCGCCGCCTTCTGGCCCGACGGGCGCACCCGCAGCCGAATCGTGCTCGGCGCGAGCATCCACGGCCGCGCCCCGGCGCTCGTGAGCGCGAAGGTCTTGTTGTCGACGAGGACGCGAGCCCCCTCGACGTCGTAGCGGCCGGGCCCGGCGATCCCGTGCACCTGCAGCTTGTAGCCGCGGTTCGCGAGCCTGGCCGTGTTGAGCGGGTATGCGAACGGGCGGCGCCGGTCGACGTGGACGACGCGGCCGTCGACGATGAACTCGACCCGGCCGATGTCCGGTGAGGCCTTCGCGCGCCAGGAGACGATGCCGCGCAACGGGCCTTCGGGCAGGAGCGGCTTCACGCTCAAGCGCACGACGCCGGCATAGCTGCGGACGAGGCGAAGGTACCGAGCCCAGTTCCAGTGCGGGCCCGGGTCGGTGTGGTGGGACGAGCCGCCGCGGCCGCCGCGGCCGTCCGGCACGTCGGCGTGTCCGATCAGGTGCTTCCTGTCGATCGGCATCAGCGCCCGCCGCGCGATCCAGGCGGCGAGTCTGGCGGACGCCCGGAACTGCGCGTCGGTGAAGCCGTCCGGGCCGTAGGTGAACCCCTCGTGCTCGATCCCGACCGACTGCTCGTTCGTGCCCCAGTGGCCCGCGTGCCAGGCGATGTCGGAGAGGTGGACGATCTGGACGATCCTGCCGCTGCGCGCGACGACGTAGTGCGACGACGCGTGCGCGCGCGGGCTCTTCAGCCACCGCACGGAGCCCCAGAAGCTGCCTTCCGTGACGTGGACGACGATCTTGTCGATCGACTGAGGGCTCCGGTGCGCCTTCGTGAAGTTCCCCTCGCCCTTCAGCCAGACGACCGGCGGACGGGCACCCGAAGCTGCGTCCGCGATCGGGACGACGAAACACGAGGCCGCGACTATCGCGGCCAGAACGAGCACGCTCCGCAGACCCATCGACGGCTCAGGGTAGCCCGGACCGAGAGAGGTTGACGGCGCATTTACATTGCTCCTACACTGTTGACTGACTAGTCAATCGACATTCGGCAGGAGTGGAGCATGGCCACGATCGAGCAGGGAGTCGGCTCGGGCGTCTCGTTCGCCCTCACCGAGGAGCAGCGGGGTTTGCGCGAGCTGGCGCGCGAGTTCGCCGAGAAGGAGATCCGGCCGAAGGCGGCCGAGTACGACGAGCACCAGACCCATCCCGCCGACGTGGTCGCGAAGGCGCACGAGCTCGGCCTGATGAACCTGCACGTGCCGGAGTCCCTCGGGGGTCTCGGTCTCTCCACGTTCGAGGGAATCCTGGTCGGCGAGGAGCTGAACTGGGGCTGCTCCGGAATCGGCACGTCGATCGGTGCGAACGGCCTCGGCGCAGGCCCCGTGATCATCGCCGGCTCCGAGGAGCAGCAGGCCAAGTGGCTGCCGCCTCTCCTCGAGGAGCCGATCCTCTGCTCATTCGGGCTCTCCGAGCCCGAGGCGGGATCGGATGTCGCGAAGCTGAAGACGACCGCCGAGCGCCGCGGCGACGAGTACGTCCTCAACGGCTCCAAGACCTTCATCACGAACGCCGGCCACGCGGCCTGGACGGTCGTGTTCGCGAAGACCGACCCGGCCAAGGGCCACAAGGGCATCTCCGCCTTCATCGTCCCGATGGACGCGCCCGGTGTGCAGATGGAGAAGCACCTGGACAAGATGGGGCAGCGCGCCACCGACACCTCGGCGTTCGCGCTCACCGACGTCGTCGTCCCGGCCGAGAACCGGATCGGCGAAGAGGGCGAGGGCTTCAAGATCGCGATGCAGACGCTCGACTTCACGCGACCCGGCACAGCGGCCGGCGCGGTCGGGGTCGCCCAGGCGGCCTACGAGCATGCGGTCGAGTACGCGAAGCAGCGCGTCACCTTCGACGTGCCGATCGCGATGCACCAGGGCGTCAACTTCATGATCGCCGACATGGCGACCGAGATCGCAGCGGCGCGGCTGCTCGTCTGGCAGGCCGCCTGGCTGCACGACCAGGGCCAGCGGGCGACGCTCGAGTCGTCGTTCGCGAAGCGCTTCTCCGCCGACACGGCGATGAAGGTGACGACCGACGCGGTGCAGGTCTTCGGCGGCTACGGCTACATGAAGGAGTACCCGGTCGAGAAGCTGATGCGCGACGCGAAGCTGTTCCAGATCTACGAAGGGACGTCCCAGATCCAGCGCCTCGTGATCGCGAAGGAGATCTTCCTCCCAAGGAGCTAGGACTCGGCCAGCGCGCGCTGGAAGGGCGGCAGGAAGCCGGGCGAGAAGCGGACGTCGCCGAGCCAGGCGGCGACGCGCGCGGCTTCGGCCTCGACGGCTGCGACCGCGTCGGCGCCGACGTCCTCGAGCAGCTCGAAGACGATCTCGCCGGAGCGTCGCTGCGACCAGCCGCCGACGACGCGGCCGTCCCACCAGACCGTCGGGCCGGCATTGCCGTTCGAGTCGAACAGGATGCCGGCGTGCTCGCCGAGGTACCAGCCGCGCTCCTTCCAGCCCATCGTCGTCGGGTCGAGCGTCGGCAGCAGCGCCGCCGAGGGCTCCGGCGGAGGCGTCGGCTCGAGGTCGTCCGCGAGCACGTAGCCGGTGGCGCCGTCGAGGTCGACCTCGACGTGGGGGATCTCGGCGAGCGCCGCGCGCGCCTCGCGGGCGGTCCAGCCGGTCCACCAGCGGATGTCCGTCTCGGTCGCAGGGCCGAAGGCGGCGAGCCAGCGTCGGAGGAGCTCGACCTGGGCCTGTGCCGTGTCGACTCGCTCGATCGGTCCGCCGAGCCAGTCCTCGGTCGTGACCCAGCGGAACTGCGGGCTCACCCACGTCCCGCGCGGGCGGCCGCGCACGAGCAGGCCCTCCATCGCGAGCTGCGGCAGCACGCGCGCGCCCGCGCTCTGCTCCACGACCCAGCGGCCCGCGCCGAAGCGGAGCTTCTTCGCGAGCAGCGGAACGTCTGCGACGACCTCGCGCGTCATCGCCTCGCCGCGTTGCTGCGACGGCGGCGAGCGCCGCCTTCCCGGCGCGCGAGATCCATGCGCCCGGCCGTGTCGAGATGGCGCTGTCGCGAACGAAGCCCTCGAGCCGCTTGCGCTGCGTTGCTGCGACCGCCCGCGTCGCGGCCGCGAACACCACCGGGACGAGCTCGCGCGGGACGGCCCAGAGCGTGCGCCGCATCGCGAGCATCCGGACGAGGCTCCGTTCCTCGTACAGGGCTCGCTCGACGTCGCTCGGCGAGACGCCGTCGGTGCGCGCCTGAATCGAGAGGAAGACCGTGACCGCGTCGGTCGCGTGCAGGCAAACGAGCGAGCGGGCGACCGTGAGGGGGTCGGACGCGCGCGCAGCCGAATCGAGCCGATGGCGCGTGACGAGTCGTGCGCGTCGTTCCTCTCTGCCGATTCGGTGCACGCGACGTAGGATCGCACTGTGGCGATCGAGATCGATCTCTCCGGGCGCGTCGCCCTCGTTACCGGCGGCTCGCGCGGTCTCGGACGCGCGGATGCGCTCGCGCTCGCACGCGCCGGGGCCGACGTCGTCATCGCCGACATCCAGGTCGAGTCGGACGAGTCGACCGAGACCGCCGAGTCGTACGGCGTGCTCGCACAGGTGGCGAAGGCGCAGGGGATCGTCTACACGGAGGCGACCGCGAAGGAGATCCAGGCGCTCGGCCGGCGCTCGGCGGCGATCAAGTGCGACGTCACCGACCGCGAGCAGGTGCAGGAGACCGTGCAGCGCGTCGTCGAGGAGTTCGGCTCGGTCGACATCCTGATCAACAACGCGGGCACGCTCGACCACGTCGGCCAGTTCCACGACCAGAACCCCGAGCTCTGGGAGCGCGACCTGCGCGTCAACCTCACCGGCGGCTTCAACTGCGCCCAGGCGGTCTGGCCGCACATGAAGGAGCGCGAGTGGGGCCGGATCATCAACATGGCCTCGGTCGCGGGGACGCTCGGCGGCTTCGGCCAGGCGAGCTACTCGACCACGAAGGCCGGCATCCTCGGCCTGACGCGGACGCTTGCGATGGAGGGCGGCCGCTACGGGATCACCTGCAATGCGATCGTGCCGGGGATCATCGGCACCGAGGCGTTCCACTTCGCGAACCCGGCGATGAACGAGCGGATCGCGAACCGGACCGTGTTCAAGCGACCGGGCGAGCCGGAGGACATCGCGAACGCGATCTGCTTCCTCTGCTCCGACCTCGCCAACTACATCACCGGCATCCAGCTTCAGGTCTCCGGTGGCGTCGAGCTCTTCGTCTTCTAGCCTCGCCGGCGGGATCGGCTTCGAGCTCTCGCCGGAGCAGCGGGAGCTGCGCGACCTCGCGCACGAGTTCGCCGAGAAGGAGCTGCGACCGATCGCGCGCGAGTGGGACGAGCGCGAGGACTGCCCGGCCGAGCTGCTCGCGCAAGGCGGCCGCGCTCGGGCTGACGTCGCACGCGATCCCGGCCGAGTACGGCGGCGGCGGTGTCGCCGCGGTCACCTCGAGCCTGATCGCGGAGGAGCTCTCGTGGGGCTGCGCAGGCCTGGCGGCACCGATCGGGGCGACGATGTTCCCGGTGCGGCCGCTGCTGCGGTCGGGCACGGAGGAGCAGAAGCAGCGCTGGCTGCCGCGACTCGCCTCGGAGGAGGGCTGCCTCGCCGCGATCGCGTTCACGGAGCCGGGCGCCGGCTCCGACGTCTCCGGCATCCAGGCAACCGCGCGCCGCGACGGCGACGAGTACGTCGTCAGCGGCGAGAAGTGCTACGTCACGAACGGTGGCATCGCCGAGCTGACGATCGTCTTCGCGAAGCTCGAGGGAGCGATCACCGCCTTCCTCGTCGAGGCGGGCGATCCCGGCGTCAGCGCCGGCCGCAAGGAGCCGAAGCTCGGCCTCCGCTCCTCGTACACGGGCTCGATCGTCTTCGACGAGGCGCGCCTTCCGGCCGACCGGCTGCTCGGCGAGGAGGGCGAGGGCTTCGCGATCGCGATCGACTTCTTCATGCACTCGCGCCCGCAGGTGGCGGCGTCGGCGGTCGGGATCGCGCGCGCCGCGTTCGAGTACGCGACCGACTACGCGAACGAGCGACGCGCGTTCGGGAAGCCGCTGATCGCGAAGCAGGGCGTCTCGTTCAAGCTCGCGGACATGGCGATGCAGATCGAGGCGTCGCGGCTGCTCGTCTGGCGGGCGGCTGCGGCGCTCGACGCCGGTGAGGACGCGGGCCTGCTCGGCTCCTATGCGAAGGGCTTCGCGGCCGACGTCGCGATGAGCGTCACCACCGACGCCGTCCAGGTGCTCGGCGGTGCAGGGATCATGCGCGACCATCCGGTCGAGAAGTGGATGCGCGACGCCAAGGTGCTCCAGATCGTCGAGGGCACATCCGAGATCCAGCGCCACGTGATCACGCAATACCTGCGCCGCTGACCGGCCGAAGCTTCACCAATCCGCAACAGGAGACAGCCAGAACGGTGGCTACACTGACCGGCTCGTGCGGGTCGAGGCGACACCGGTCCGCGCCGGGGTGCCGGACCGTTCGGCGCGCCTGATCGCGCGCTGGATCCTGGTTTCCCTGGTGCTTCTCGCCGTCCTGACGGCGCTGCTCGGCCTTGCCTTCGCAGGCTCGTCGGTGCGGATCGCCGAGGGAGTCCACATCGCCGGCGTCGACGTCAGCGGGCTGACGAAGAAGGAGGCGCGGACGCTGCTGGAGCGCCGGTTCGACCGCGTCGCCCGCGTGCCGGTGGTCTTCACAGCGGGTGGAGAGGAGTATCCGATCAAGGCGACCACGCTCGGCGTCGAGGCCGACTGGGCCACGGCAATCGAGGCGGCTGCGCGCGAGGGCGAGGGCTTCGGCCCCGTCCGGGGCTTCAAGCGGCTGCAGACACGCTTCTTCGGCTCGGAGATCGCGCCGCCGCTGCGGGTGTACGAGGCCGCGCTCGACTTCAAGCTCGCCGGACTTGCCCGCGCAATCGACCAGAGCCACGTCGAGGCGAAGCTCGTGCGCCGCGGGCTCGCCGTCGAGATCGTGCCCGGCCAATCCGGCCTGCGGCTCGCCCGCGACGTTGCTGCGGCCCGGATCGTTCGCGCGCTCGCACGGCTCGAGCGCGGCCAGCCGATCGCGCTACCCGTGCGGCTCGATCCCGTCGAGGTGACGGCGACCGATCTCGCCCCTGCCGCTGCGCAGGCACGCACCGCGCTCTCCGCACCCGTCCGGCTCGAGTACGAGGGAACACGCTGGAGGCTGCCGCGCTGGCGGATCGCCGAGCTGCTCAGCCTCCCGGTCGCCGGCACGACCGACGTCGCGATCGCCGGCCCCGGCGCCGAGGCCTGGTTCGCGAAGCTCCGCAAGACGGTCGAGCGTGCGCCTGCCGATGCGACCTTCCGCCCCGTCGGCGATGGGATCGAGATCGTTCCGGCGAAGGACGGCCTCGCCGTCGATGTGCCCGCCACCGCGAAGGCGCTGCTCGCCGCCGCGGTCTCGCCCGGCGAGCGGTCGGCGACCCTCGTCGTCCGCACCGCGGAGGCGGAGCGGACCACCGCCGAGGCCCAGGCGATGGGGATCGAGCGCCGCCTCTCCTCCTACACGACGCTCTACGCGGGCACCCCCGACCGGATTACGAACCTGCAGCTCGGCGTGTCGCTGCTCAACGGCGCGCTCGTCGCCCCGGGCGCCACGTTCTCCTTCAACGACCGCGTCGGCGAGCGCACGATCGAGCGGGGCTTCCGGCCGGCGCCGGTGATCATCAGGGACGAGTACGACGAGGACGTCGGCGGCGGCGTCTCGCAGGTCGCGACGACCACGTTCAACGCCGCGTGGGAGGCGGGGCTGAAGATCGCCGAGCGCAACCCGCATTCGCTCTACATCAGCCGCTACCAGCTCGGCCGCGACGCGACGGTCAACTACCCGGACCTCGATCTCAAGTTCGTCAACGACACCCCGAAGTGGATCTTCGTCGGCGGCGCGTCGGGCGGCGCCGGCATCACCGTCTCGATCTACGGCGGCGGTCCCGAGCGGCGCGTCGAGAGCGGGACGGGCTCGATCAGGGAGACGGGGCCGGCGCCGATCCGCCGCGTCAAGGATCCGACCCTGCTCAAGGGAAAGACCACGATCGAGGAGGAGGGCTCGCCGGCGCGCGCGACTGCGGTCACGCGCAAGGTCTACGACGAGCAGGGCACCCTCCTGCACGACGAGACCTGGAACACGTCCTACCGCGGCGAGTACCGGATCATCCGCGTCGGCACGAAGCCGCCGCCGAAGCCCAAGACGAAGCCGAAGGCCGAGAAGCCGGCGCCGCCGCCGACGCAGACCGAGCCCGCTACGACTCAGCCCTAGCGACCGCCTCGACGAACCAGGGCGGCAGCCGGATCGGCCGGTGCGTCGTCGCGTCGACGGTCGCGTGTGCGGTCCATCCCTCGGCGACGATCTCGCCGTCGCGCTCGACCACGTACTCGTAGCGGAAGCGCGCCCCGCGCAGGTCGACGCAGCGCGCCCAGACCCGGAGCCGGTCGTCGAAGCGCGCCGCCCGCACGTAGCGGACGTTCACCTCCGTCGTGAGCGCCTCGACCCCCTGCTCCTGGATCGCGAGGTAGCCGCCGGCGTGCTCGGCGAGGTAGCCCACGCGCGCGACCTCGAACCAGATGAGGAACGACGCGTGGTGCGCGATCGCCTGGGCGTCGGTCTCCGCGAAGCGGACGACGATCTCGGTCGAATAGCCGAAGCCCTCCATCGGGAGGACTTTCGCAGCCGGGACGGATCTCCCTACGCTGCGGCCCTGCGCACCGTGCGCTCGTCGAGAACCGTGCGGCAGTCGGTGCAGACCTTCTGCTCGACCTCGTACGGGATCCCGGCGTGCTGGCGGAGCGCGTGCGCGACCACGGCCTTGTGCTGATGCAGCCGGCCTGGACGCTTGCTGCTGTCGCTGCGTGCCATCTCGCCTCTCACGTTAGGGGCTGGTCGGGTGGGAACAAGATCCGAAAGGGTGAAGAACCTGTCTCGACATGGCTACCGTGCGTCCGTGCGTGCAGTGCTGGTGATACTCCTCGCGTCGGCTGGTGCCGGCTGCGGCGGGGGGAGCGATGAAGAAGCCGCCGCACCGACTCCTCCATCCTCTTCAGACGTCGTCCGCACGGAAACGTCAGTGCGCTGATCGGCGCTGCCGTCTCGAACGGCTGCAGCCGCGTCCGCGGGCGTAGGCGGGTACGATCGCGCCATGGCGAGAACACGCAGCACGACCAAGCAGAACGACATCCTCACCCGCCTCACGGAGATCGGCCACGAGGCGCTGAACAAGCTCGCGGACGTCCCGGGCGGCTCGAAGCTCGTCGACACGATGAACGAGTCGAAGTCGCGGCTCGACGAGATGCAGAAGAAGCTGCGCGGCCTCGACGAGCTCGAGAAGCGGGTGGCGAAGCTCGAGCAGCAGCTCGCAGCGACCGCGAAGAAGCCCGCACCGAGAAAGAAGACCGCCGCGCGTAAGCCCGCGGCGAAGAAGCCCGCGGCCTAGCTAGTAACAGTCTGTTACTAGGCGGCGGGGACGCGCAGGCGCAGGGCTTGCGGGACGATCTCGAACCGCACCGGCGTCGTGCCCGGCTGCTCGCCGTCGAGCTCGACCGGCAGCGGCGCGTCGGCGTCAACCGTGACGACGGCGCCGCGGAGCAGCTCGGCCTTCGGGTGGGGGAGGTGCGAGCCGCGGTAGGTCTTCGGCAGCGTGACGAGCAGGTCGCGCTTCGTCAGGTCGCCGATCGTGAGCACGTCGAAGAGCCCGTCGTCCGGCTCCGCATCCGGACAGATGATCATGCCGCCGCCGAAGGTCTTGCCGTTCGCGACGACCACGTCGTGCATGTGGCCGATCCGCGTCTCGGCGTCGACTGTGAGACGTAGCTCCGAGTTCTGCCACTTCGCGAAGACCGCAAAGGTCGCCCAGAGATAGGAGACCTTGCCGCCGAGCGCCTTCGTCGTCTCGTTCGCGCGCTGGGCGATCGCGCCGCTCATGCCGGCGCTCGCGACGTTGGCGAAGAGCGACTCGGCGGAGCTGCCGTCCCAGGCCCGATAGCTCGCACGGCCGAGGTCGATCGTCCGCGTGGTCCCGGTCAACGCGACGTCGATGGCCCCGTCGAGCTTGTGCGGGATCCTGTACGTGCGGGCGAAGTCCCAGCCGGTGCCGCGCGGGATCATCGCGATCTCGACGTCGTCGCGCCCCGCGATCCCGTTCGCGACCTCGTTGACGGAGCCGTCGCCGCCGACGACGACGAGCAGCTTCGCCCCTCCGTCCGCGGCGCCGCGGGCGAGCTCGCCCAGCTGTCCGGGCCGCTCCGAGAAGAGCGTGTCGCCGACGAGGCCCTTCGTCGCGGCGCGGTGCGCCATCTCCGCCCAGCGCCGCCCCGTCGACCCGTTCGCCGAGGCCGGGTTGACGAGGAAGACGGTGTCGCTAATGACCGGAGGTCGCGGTCGCGAGCGCGACGCGCGTCATCCGGTCGACCGCCGCCTTCATCTCGTCGTCGGTGACCCGCTTGAACTCACCCTCGACGATGATGTCGCTGACGATCAGCAGGCAGCCCGCCTGCACGCCGCGGAGCGCGCCGACGGTGAAGAGCGCCGCCGCTTCCATCTCGACCGCGAGCACGCCGCGCTTCGACCAGCGCTCGTACTGGCCCTCGTCCGGGTTGTAGAAGAGGTCGCTCGAGACGATCGGGCCGACGTGCATGTCCTGGCCGATCTCCTTGGCGACGTGGACGGCGCCGTGGATCAAATCCCAGCTCGCAGTCGGGCAGTGCGGCTCGTTCCCGACGAGGTGCATCGCGGTCGAGTCGGCCGGTACCGCGCTGATCGCGACGATCATGTCCCCGAGCTTGTGGTGCGCCTGCAGGCCGCCGCAGGTGCCGACGCGGAGCAGCTTCTTGACGCCGAGCTGCACGAGCTCCTCGAAGACGATCGTCGCACCGGGGCAGCCCATCCCGGTGCCCTGGACGGACACGCGCTTGCCCTCGTACGTGCCGGTGTAGCCGAGCAGGCCGCGCTCGGCGTTCTTCTGCTCGACGTCGTCGAGATAGGTCTCGGCGATGTACTTGGCCCGCAGCGGGTCTCCCGGGAGCAGGCACGCCTCGGCGTAGTCGCCCGGCTCGGCTCTCACGTGGATCGGCATCCGCGAGACCCTATACGCCAAGATCGAGGGTGTGACGCACATCGTCGAGCCGCCCCTGAAGCAGATTCTCGCGTACTGCGCCGAGGACCCGGTCGAGCGCGTCTTCCTCGAGGACGTCGCCCGCCGCGGCCTCGGCCGCTTCAGCGGAATCGAGGACGGAGGGCGTCTCGTCGCGCTCTGCCACTCCGGCGCGAACGTGGTTCCCTCGGGGGAGGGCTGCGGCGCTTTCGCGGCGGTTGCCGTCCGAGCTCGCGCCCGGATGCTGATCGGCGAGCAGCGCGCAGTCTCCGATCTCTGGGGGGCGGCGCGGAAGCGGCTCCCCGCCGCCCGCGAGGACCGACCGGGCCAGCCCGTCTACGCGATCTCGGCCGCTCCGGAGCCTGGCGAGACCGGCCTCCGACCGGCCGCACTCTCCGATCTCGACCTGCTCGTCCCCGCGTGCGCGCTCGCCCACGAGGGCGAGCTGGGGATCGATCCGCTCCGGCGCGACGCGGACGGCTTCCGCTGGCGCACGCGAGCGCAGATCGACGAGGGCCGCTCGTGGCTCTGGGAGGAGGACGGTGTCATTCTCTTCAAGGCCGAGGCGTCGGCGTGGACGCCGCAGGCGGTGCAGCTGCAGCAGGTGTGGACCGATCCCGAGGCCCGCGGCAGCGGCAACGCCGGCCGTGGGCTGCGTGATCTGATCCGCCTGCTGCTCGAGCGGGCGCCGACCGTCTGCCTCTTCGTCCGCGCCGACAACGAGGCCGCGATCGCGCTGTACGAGACCGTCGGCATGCAGCACGTGCTCGACTACCGGAGCATCCTGCTGTGAGGGAGCTCGTCGTCGCGCGGCATGCGGAGTCCGAGTTCAACGTGCTCGAGCGGCTGAACGGCGATCCCTCGGTGCAGGTCGTGCTGACCGAGGCGGGGCGCGCGCAGGCCCGGGCGCTCGGTGCGGAAGCGGGGCCGGTCGACCTCGCCGCCCACTCGTCCTTCGGGCGGACGCGCGAGACGGCGGAGCTCGCGTGGCCGGGGACGCCGCTGCTCGAGGTCCCCGAGCTGGGAGAGTTCACGTTCGGGAGCTTCGAGGGCTCGCGCTGGGCGGACGGGTTCGACGACTGGGTCAAGACGTCCGCGCCCGATGCGGGGGCGCCGGGCGGGGGCGAGAGCCGCGTCGAGGCGGCGCGCCGCTTCGTCCGTGGCTACCGGACGCTGCTGGCACGACCGGAGGATCGGATCGCCGCGATCGCGCACGGCGCACCTGTGGCGTACGTCCTCCTCGCACTCGAGGGAAAGTCGCCCGTCCGGGTGCTCGAGGGAGTCGAGCAGGCGCGTCCCTTCACGATCGCGGCCGCCGACCTCGACCGGGCGCTCGACCTCATCGACGCCTGGGCCGCGTCGCCCGCCTTCTGAGCAACAATGGGTCGATGCTGGAGCGCGTCGAAGCCTTCATCCGCGAGCGGGGCCTGATCCCGCCCGGCGGTGCGGTGACCTGCCTCGTCTCCGGCGGGGCCGACTCGACGTGCCTCTGGCACGCTCTGGGCGAGCTCGGCTACCGCGTCTCAGCCCTCCACGTCGCCCACGGCCTGCGCGGCGCCGAGTCTGACGAGGACGCTGATTTCTGCCGTGAGGCGTTCCGCGCCGAGGTCGTTCATGCGACGGGTGCCACAGAGGCTGGGCTGCGGGATGCGCGGTACGCAATCCCGGTCGACGGCCTGCGCGCGACGGGGCACACGGCCTCCGACCAGGTCGAGTCGGTTCTGCTCGGTCTCGTCGCCTCGGGCTCGCCGCAGCGAATCAAGGCGAAGCGCGAGGACGGCATCGTCCGGCCGCTGCTCGGGGTCTGGCGTGAGGAGACGCGCGCCTACTGCGACGATCGTGGGCTCTCCTACCGGGAGGACACGTCCAACCCGGGCACGAAGCGCGGCCTGATCCGGAACGAGATCCTGCCCCTGCTCGAGCAGCTCGATCCGCGTGCCCGCGCTTCGCTGCTCGCGCTCGCCGACGAGCGCCCGCGCCTGCCGCGCACGCTCGAGCGGACGCTGGCGGAGCTGCTCGCGAGCCGCGAGGGGACGAAGTCGGCCGACCTCGGTGCGGGCGTGCGTGCCGTCCGCGAGTACGAGACGCTGCGGCTCGAGGGCTCGGTCGAATGGGGGCCGTGGACGATCGCGTCGGACCACGACGGGTTGGAGGTGCGGGCCCGCCGGCCGGGGGATCGCCTCGCAGGCCGCCGGAAGAAAGTGCAGGATCTGCTCGTGGACGCGAAAGTGCCCCAGGCGGAGCGTGACGGCTGGCCGCTCGTGGTGAGCGGCGACGAGGTCGTCGCGGTGCCGGGTGTCGCCGAAGCACCAGGATGGGAAGGAGCGGTGACGTGGAGACGGTGAAGGATGCTGTCGGCGAGATTCTGATCGAGCAGGAGCCGCTGCAGGCGCGGATCGCAGAGCTCGGCGCCGAGATCTCGAGCGCGTACGAGGGCCGCGACCTTCTGCTGGTCGGCGTGCTGAAGGGCGCCGTCTTCTTCATGGCCGACCTGATGCGCGAGCTCTCGATCCCGTGCGAGATCGACTTCATGGCGATCTCGAGCTATGGCGCCGCAACCGATTCCTCGGGCGTCGTCCGGATCCTCAAGGACCTGGACACGAACATCGCCGGCCGCGACGTGCTCGTGGTCGAGGACATCATCGACTCCGGGCTAACGCTCTCGTACCTGATGCGCAGCCTGAAGGCCCGCAAGCCCTCGTCGCTCGAGATCTGCGCCCTCCTGACGAAGCCGGAGCGCCGCGAGATCGACGTTCCGGTCAAGTTCGTCGGCTTCGAGATCCCGAACAAGTTCGTGATCGGCTACGGCCTCGACTTCGCCGAGCGCTACCGCAACCTGCCGTACGTCGCGGTGCTGCATCCGGATCTGATTCCCCCGCATTGACAGGGGATTAGGACTCCGTAGCCAATCTGTCACGGCGAGAGTTTGCGGCATTGAGGCTGCTACCCTCCCATGACCCCTGTGAACAGATTCTTCCGCAGCGCGCTGTTTCCCCTGATCGTGATCGTCCTGCTCGTCTACCTGGCGAGCCAGACGCTGATCCCGCGTAAGGACGCCCAGGAGAAGGTCAGCTACTCGGAGTTCATCCAGCAGATCGAGGCGGGCAACGTCCAGGAGGCGAAGTTCACGCCGACGCGGAACCAGCTCGAGGGGACGCTGGTCGGCGGCGACAAGGTCAAGGTGAACTATCCGAACGACCTCTCCGCCTTCGCCGTCGAGGAGAAGCTCGAGGCCGAGAACGTCCCCTACGACTCGAAGGGCAAGGGGTCGTCGTGGTGGAGCAGCCTGCTGATCTCGCTGCTCCCGTTCGCGCTCCTGATCGGCTTCTGGATCTTCCTGATGAATCAGGTGCAGGGCGGCGGCTCGAAGGTGATGAGCTTCGGCAAGTCGCGTGCCAAGCGGATGACACCGGACTCGCCGAAGATCGGGTTCAAGGACGTCGCCGGCGTCGACGAGGCCGTCGAGGAGCTGCACGAGATCAAGGAGTTCCTCGAGAACCCGAAGAAGTTCCAGGCGCTCGGCGCGCGGATCCCGAAGGGCGTCCTGCTCTACGGGCCTCCCGGCACCGGTAAGACGCTGCTCGCCAGGGCCGTCGCCGGCGAGGCGGGCGTACCGTTCTTTTCGATCTCGGGCTCGGACTTCGTCGAGATGTTCGTCGGCGTCGGCGCCTCGCGCGTCCGCGACCTCTTCGAGCAGGCCAAGCAGTCGAGCCCCTGCATCATCTTCATGGACGAGATCGACGCCGTCGGCCGCCATCGTGGCGCCGGTCTCGGCGGCGGTCACGACGAGCGCGAGCAGACGCTGAACCAGCTGCTGGTCGAGATGGACGGCTTCGAGATGAAGGACAACATCATCCTGATCGCCGCCACCAACCGCCCCGACATCCTCGACCCGGCCCTGCTCCGCCCGGGTCGCTTCGACCGCCAGATCGTCGTCGACCGCCCCGACCGGATCGGTCGCCGCAGAATCCTCGAGGTGCACTCGAAAGGCAAGCCGCTGGCGCCCGAGATCGACCTCGACACGCTCGCGGCCGGCACACCCGGCTTCACCGGCGCCGACCTCGCGAACCTGATCAACGAAGCCGCGCTCCTCGCGGCCCGCCACGGGAAGAAGATGATCGACCAGGAGGAGCTGGAGGAGGGGATCATGCGCGTGATCGCCGGGCCCGAGAAGAAGGCGCGGCTGCTCGGCGAGAAGGAGCGCAAGATCACCGCGTTCCACGAGATGGGCCACGCGCTCGTCGGCTTCCACCTCGAGAACACCAACCCGATCCACAAGATCACGATCGTCTCGCGCGGTCAAGCGCTCGGCCTGACGATCTCGCTGCCGACCGAGGATCGCTACCTCACGACGCGCTCCGCGCTGATGGACGACCTGGCGATGACGCTCGGCGGCCGCGCGGCCGAGGAGCTCGTCTTCCACGAGGTCACGACCGGCGCTGCGAACGACCTCGAGAAGGTGACGGCGACCTCGAAGGCGATGATCATGCGCTATGGGATGAGCGAGAAGCTCGGCCCGCGCGTGCTCGGCCGCGACCACACCCAGCCGTTCCTTGGCCGCGAGATGGGCAACGAGCCCGACTACTCGGACGAGATCGCCCGCGAGATCGACGACGAGATCCGCCGCGTCATCGAGGAGGCGCACGCGACCGCGCACCGTGTGCTCCGCGAGCACATGGACGACCTGCACAAGCTCTCCGCGATCCTGATCGAGCGCGAGACGATCGACAAGGATCAGTTCGAGCGGCTGCTCGCCGGCGAGTCCGAGGAGTCCGTCTTCCCGGAGGAGGCTGCCGAGCCGGAGGAGACTCCCGCCGAGGGCGAGGCCGAGCGGAAGCCGACCCCGAAGCCCACGCCGCGACCCGTGCCGGGCGTCTCCATGCAGCCGCCCGAGCCGGATCCAGCCAGCTAGCGCAAGCTGAGCATCCGCTCGCGCGGACGCTCATCGCGCGAAGATCTCTAAAGGGTCGGCTGCGCCTCCCGAGGGCACCTCATGCGTTTCGTCTGCCGACTGCCAGGGTGAGCAGCGCGATCGCGGCGACCGCTGCGGCCGCTCCCGCGATGTCGACCGCGGCTCCGCGGGCGGCGACCGCCTCTGCGGCCGCGAGCACGACGGTTCCGCCCGCGATCGTGGCGACCGCGAGACCGGAGAGGAGCGCGACCCGGCGCAGGTACGTGCCCGGCTCGTCGGCGAGCGTCCCGCGCAGCTCCAGCGACCAGTACGCGAGCTCGGCGACCACGAAGAGCAGTCCCGCGAGCAGAGGGCGCGCGCGTGTCGATCCCGTCGATCTCGAACCCGAGGGCCGCGACGTACGGCGCTGCGAGGACGCAGATCGCCACGGGGATCACGATCGGCTTCCGCAGCACCAGCCCGCCGGCGAGCAGGGCGGCGGCCAGGAACGCCGCCAGCAGCGTCGCACGCACGAGGTAGCCGTCCTCGGCGATCACGGCCAGCCACGCGCCCGTGCCGGCGGCGCCCACCACCGACGCGGCGCCGGCTGCTAGACGCGCGCGATCTGCGCGTGGCGCCTGAATGCCCTCACCCCCTCCAGGACCGCGTCGAGCGGCGCGTCGTCGCTCCAGCTCGCCACCGCGACGCCGAGCCGCTCGTACCGTGCCCGGATCTCGTCGCGCCGCAGCACCCAGAGCCGGTGCGCCAGCTTGTCGGCCTCGCTCTCGCCCGGCTCGGTGAATCCGATCGGCGAGACCTCCACGATCGCGAGGTCGTAGCGCCGGGCGCGCAGGTCGGCGAGCGCCTCGACGGCGCGGTCGTCGAGCAGCGGCGTCACCGCGACCACGAGCGCCTGGGGCGGCAGCACGCGCGAAGGGATCACCGACACGTCCTTCCACGCGTAGTTGAAGACGATCTCCGACTCCAGCAGGGCGTCGACGATCCGGTACTGCTGCGTCGACCCCATCCCGGGCGTCAGCCAGCGGAGGACGCCGCCGAACGAGACGAGCCCGACGCGGTCGCGCCGCTCGAGGTAGCGCGCTGCCAGCGTTGCGGTGGCACGCACTGCGAGGTCGAGCGTCGAGCGGCCGCCCGAGCGCGCGTCGGCGAACGTGTCGAGGAAGAGGATCACGTCCGCGTTCCGCTCCGGATGCCGCTCGTTGACGATGAGCTCGTCGCGGCGGGCACTCGCGCGCCAGTTGATCGAGCGGACGCGGTCGCCGGGGGCGAACAGGCGCATGTCGGCGAACTCCGTCCCCTCGCCTTTCTGGCGCGCAACCTCGTTGCCGGTGTAGAGCTGGGTCGAGACCGGTCTGACGATCCGGCGCAGGGTCTCGGGGAGCGGGTACACGCGCAGCCGCTGCTTCCGGTCGAGCCGGGACTCCCAGATGGTCAGCCCCAGCCGGTCGCGGGCGCGGAGGCGAACGTCGCCGAGCCCGTAATTGCCCCAGCGGGCGCAGCGCAGCGTCAGCTCGAGCGTTCGTTCGTCCTCCCAGCCGAGACGGAGCGACTGGGCGTTCGCGCCGGAGACGACCTCGAGCCCGTCCGGGACGACCAGCACCAGCTCGAGCCGTTCGACGGGCACGTCGGCCGAGACCGTCAGCTCCACCTCGAGCTCGTCCTGCTCGAGCGCGGTCGCACGCTCGACGTCGACCTGGACGCGCACGTTGCGGTGCGCGGGCGAGCCTGAGCCCGAGCGCGAGCGGCAGGGCGAAGGGCAGCGCCAGCACCGCCAGCTCCGGCCGTCGCAGCGCCAGCGCGGCCAGGAGGAAGATCGCGGTGAGCCCGGCGTAGGCCGTCACGCGCGGTGACGGCGAGGGCCTCACTGTGTCGCCCTCATTCCGGCGCGGGCGCCGCCGCTTCGGCAGCGGGCGTCGGCACCGTCTCGAGCAGCTCCCGGACGATGTCCTCGGCTGCGAGCTGCTGCACCCAGAGCTCCGGCTTCAGCATCAGCCGGTGGGCGAGCGCGGGGACGGCGACGGCCTTGACGTCATCGGGCGTGACGAAGTCGCGGCCGGCGAGCGCTGCCTTGCAGCGCGCGAGCTTGAGCACCGCCAGGCTGCCGCGCGGGCTGGCGCCGACAGTGGTCGAGGTGCTCGTTCGCGTCGCCGTGACGAGGTCGACGATGTAGGCGCCGACCGCATCGCCGACGTGGACGTCCTCGATCGCCGCCTGCAGCGAGAGCAGGGTCTGCCCGTCGACGATCGGCGTCAGCTCGACCTCGTCCTCGCGCCGCTGCAGCCGCCGCGACAGCACCTCCCACTCGTCGGTCCGGCTCGGGTAGCCGAACGACACGCGCAGCAGGAAGCGGTCGAGCTGTGCCTCGGGCAAGGGGTAGGTGCCCTCGTACTCGATCGGGTTCTGGGTCGCGAGCACGAGGAACGGCCGCGCGAGCAGGTGCGTGACGCCCTCGATCGTCACCTGCCGCTCCTGCATCGCCTCCAGCAGCGCGGCCTGCGTCTTCGGTGGGGCGCGGTTGATCTCGTCGGCGAGGAGGAGGTTGGTGAAGATCGGACCGGGCCGGAACTCGAAGTCGCCGTCGCGCTGGTTCCAGATCGAGGAGCCCGTCACGTCGGAGGGCATCAGGTCGGGCGTGAACTGGATCCGGTTGAAGCCGGTCTGCGTCACCTGCGCGAACGAGCGTGCGGTCAGCGTCTTCGCGAGACCCGGGTAGTCCTCGAGCAGCACGTGCCCGTCGGCGAGCAGGCCCATCAGGACGAGCTCGAGCGCCTCCCGCTTGCCGACCACCGCGCGCTCGACCTCGTCGAGAATGCGGCCCGCGTGCTCCTGCACCTGCGCCAGCTGCATCAGAGCGCCTCCAGCGAAACGACGACGTTCCGGAGCGAGTCAAGGTCGAGCCCGCGGCCGAAGCGGTCGTGCGGCGGCTCGCGGTCGACGCGGACGAGCTCCCACGTCTCCTCGCCGAGGGCGCGGCGAGCCGCGGCGGGATTCGCGTCCAGGTCGATCCCGCGGCGCGCGCGCAGCAGCTCCGACGCGATCCGGCGCAGCGTCGGCCGCAGGCGGAAGTGGAGATCGAACGCCGTCGTCATGCCCAGTGTCACCTCGCGCTCGATCTTCTCGAGCTCGGCGACGCGCGCGACGCTGCGCGGGCGGCGGCTCAGCGCGGCGTCGACCGGCGAGGCGCCGCGCTGCTCGGGCAGCGAGCTGCGGAGGCGGGCGAGGAGGCGTACGAGCACGAAGGCGGCAAGCAGGAGCACGTAGACCCGCAGCACGATCTCCGCGCGACCCGGCACGACGGCGAGGGCGACGACCAGCGCCAGGGTGAGGACGACGGGGAAGCGCCCGAGCCGGAGTGCGCGGGTCATTCCGTCGCCGCCCGCTCGCGCTGAGCCTCGAGCGCGGCCGCACGCTCCCGCTCGGCGAGCGCCTGTGCCGCGAGCAGGTCGTTCCGCACCGTCTCGAGCGCTTCGATCGCCTCGTCCTTCATCTCGGCTCCGACCACATGCTGCGAGAACTTAGCCCTTTCGAACAGGTCGGTGAGCGCGCGTGCGGCCTTGTCGGTGACGGACAGCTCGGCGAGCATGCGGCCGAGATACTCGACCGGCGCTTCGGCGGGTCGGCGCGGCACGCCGTGTGCGGCGAGCACGCGCTCGAGCCTTGCGTACGCCGCGATCACGGCGCGGCGCGGATCGGGCTCGGCCCGGAGATCGTCGAGCGACTCGTCGACGGCCTGCGCGACGGCTGCCGCGAGCTCGGAGTGGAGCTCTCCGCGCGCCCGCTTCCGCGCGCGTCCCGCGTACCACCACGCCACCGTTGCGAGGACGATCAGCCCGATCGTGACGAGCACGGGCAGCCATGCGACGTCGGCCTCATAGGAGGTCGTCGTCGGCAGGGTCGCGGTATCGACCGGGATCGACGACGCGCTACCGATCGCCTCCTCGGGCTCGACCGGCGCGGGACGCTCCCAGCCGGCGAGCCGTCGGGCGAGCAGGGTCCCCACGGCGACGAGCACGAACATCGTCGCCAGCATCTGGATCACACTCCTCCGGGGCGCCTGACCGGTCTGCACCTTGACCCGGCGGCGCAGGACGAGCAGGTAGACGAACATCACCGCCCCGGCGATCAGCGCGACCAGGTACATCGTGAAGAGGACGTCCATCAACGCATCGCTCGGCTTCCTCGACGAGCCGTCTCCGAGCGATGTCGACCCGCGCGCCGCGACCGCGACGAGCACGACGGCCGCAAGCACGCCGGCCGCGGTCAGGAAGGCGTTGCGGGTGCGGGCGCTACTCTCCACGCAGGGTGAGACGTCCAGCGGTGGAGGAACGTTTGCAGCGGCCCGCCGTGATGGGGATCGTCAACGTCACGCCCGACAGCTTCTCCGACGGCGGTGACCACTTCGACCCCGACGTCGCGGCCGCGGCCGCGCGCCGGATGACGGCGGAGGGCGCGGCGATCGTGGACATCGGCGGCGAGTCGACGAGACCAGGGTCGAAGGCTGTTTCGCTCGACGAGGAGCTCCGCCGCGTCATCCCCGTGCTCGAGCGGCTCGAGGGGGTGCCCGTGTCGATCGACACCGCGAAGAGCGAGGTCGCGCGCCGCGCGCTGCAGCTCGGCGCCGAGCTCGTGAACGACGTGACGGCTCTTCGCGGCGACCCGGCGCTCGCGGGAGTGGTCGCCGACGCCGGCGGGTATCTCTGCCTGATGCACATGCAGGGTGAGCCTCGCACGATGCAGGCCGACCCGCGCTACGACGACGTCGCGGGCGAGGTTGCGGCGTTCCTCGAGCAGCAGCTGTCGGTCGCGGTCGCGGCGGGGATTCCGGAGGACCACGTCTGCCTCGACCCGGGCATCGGCTTCGGCAAGACACCGGCGCACAACTTCGAGCTGCTCCGTCGCCTCGACGTGCTGCTCGCGCTCGGCCGTCCCGTCCTCGTCGGCCTCTCGCGCAAGAGCTCGTTGGGGAAGCTCTTCGACCCCGAGGCGCGCACGGGCTCGCTCGCGGCGTCGCTCGGCGCGGCCGTTGCCGCGTTCGAGCGCGGCGCGTCGATCTTCCGCGTCCACGACGTCCGCGAGCACGTCGAGGCGCTCACTGCGGCGGGAGCGGTATGCGGATAGAGGTTGCCGGGATCACGTTGCAGGGCCTCCACGGCGTCCTCGACCACGAGCGCCGCGACGGGCAGCTGTTCGTCTTCGACGTGGTGCTCGAGCTCGACGAGCCGGCGGAGGACGACATCGACGCCACGGTCGACTACCGGGACGTGGTCGCGTGCGTGCGCGAGATCTCGGACGGTCGGGCGTTCCAGCTGCTCGAGTCGCTCGCCGCGGCCGTCGCGGACGAGCTGATGCGGCGGTTCCCGGTCAAGGGCGCGAGCGTTCGCGTCGGCAAGCCGGAGCTCGAGCTGGAGGGCGGCCGCGCGACGGTCACCGCCGAGCGATGACGCGCGCCTACGTCGGGGTCGGCGCCAACCTCGGCGAGCGTGAGGCGACGATCCGTGCCGCGGTCGACGCGCTGCCGGGAGTCGTCGGCGTCTCGGAGCTCCGCGAGACCGAACCGGTCGGAGTGGTCGACCAGCCGCCGTTCCTGAACGGCGCCGTCGCGCTCGAGACCGAGCTCTCCGCGCGCGACCTGCTCGACGCGCTGCTCGCAGTCGAGCGCGAGCTCGGGCGCGAGCGCCGCGAACGCTGGGGCCCGCGCACGATCGACCTCGACCTGCTGCTGTACGGCGACGAGACGATCGACGAGCCGGGCCTGACCGTCCCGCACCCGCGTCTGCACGAGCGCCGCTTCGCGCTCGAGCCGCTGCTCGACCTCGATCCCGAGCTGGCGGTTCCCGGCCGCGGACGCGTGATCGACCTACTTCCAGGGCTACACTGAGCCGGTGAGCCATCTCGACGATCTCGACGAGTTCGAGGCCGAGCTCGAGCTCGCGCTCAAACGCGAGTACACGGCGGTCTTCGGCCTCTTCCGCTACTGCATCCTGACAGCGGACGCGACGTATCTGTGCAACAAGCTCGACCTGCAGGTGACGCCGCAGGCGAGCTACCCGTTCTTCCACGTGCGGATGGAGGACGTCTGGGTCTGGGACAAGAACCGCCCGACGCGGATCATCCCGCGCGCCGAGGTCTACACCTCGAGCGACGTCACCGTCGAGGAGCTGCGCGGCGAGAACGACGACCCGAAGCTGACCGCAGACGCCCTCGCGGAGCGCCTCGGCGAGCGGCTCAACACGGACGACGACACGGCTTAGGGACGCCATGCTTTTGGCGGTCGACGTCGGCAACACGCAGACGGTGCTCGGCCTGTTCGAGGGCGAGCGGCTGACGGACAGCTTCCGGCTCGCGACCGACCCGGTCCGGACCGGCGACGAGCTCGGCGTCACGCTCGGGTCTCTCTTCGAGCTCGAGGACGTCGACGGGATCTGCCTCTCGACCACCGTGCCGGCGCTGCAGCGCGAGTGGGAGCGCGTTGCCGAGCGCTGGGCCGAGGCGCCGCTGCTGACGGTCGGCCCCGGCGTCAAGACCGGGATCCCGATCCGCTACGACGACCCGCGCGAGGTCGGGCCCGACCGGATCGTCAACGCGGTCGCGGCGAACGAGCGCTACGGGGCGCCCTGCATCGTCGTCGACTTCGGCACCTCGACCAACTTCGACATCGTCGCGGCAACAGGGGAAGGCGGGGAAGGCGAGTACGTCGGCGGCGTGCTCGCGCCGGGGATCGAGGTCTCGATGGACGCTCTCTTCGCGCGCGCCGCCCGCCTCGTCAAGGTCGACTTCACCGCGCCGCCGTCGGTGATCGGGAAGACCACGGTCGGTGGGCTCCAGTCCGGCCTCGTCTACGGCTTCGCCGGCCAGGTCGACGGCATCGTCGGCCGGATCCGTGAGGAGCTCGGCGTCGAGGCCCAGACCGTCGCCACCGGCGGCCTGGCCGACCTGATCGCACCGCACGCCCGCACGCTCGACCGCGTCGACCCGCATCTGACGCTCGAAGGCCTGCGGATCGTCTGGTCGCGGAACCGGTAACTCGCTAGCGATTCCTGGGGGCGGCTCGAGGCTGCGCCGGAGGCCGGCTCCGCCGGCCGGGAGGTGCAGCCGGCCAGGGATCGCTAGCCGCCGCCGTAGATCGAGATCGGCAAGTCGAGGAGGACATCGTCGCCGGACGGCAGCTCGGCCTCCAGCTCCGCGAGGAGCTGGATCGCGCCGGGCGCGGCGGCGATCAGGAGGCGCTCGACCTCCTCGGTCGAGTGGAGCACGACCAGCTCCTGCTTGAACGGGCGCGGGAAACGGCCGCGGCCGAGATACCACCCATAGAACTTCTTCAGGAAGCCGGAGGCGCGCCGCTCGCCCAGCTCACGGACGGTCTCGCGAATGAAGAGCACGAGCTCGGCAACGACCTCCTCGCGCGTCGGCTCGCCCGACTCACCGTCGACGATCTCGCGGAGCCCCCACGGATTGCCCTGGGCGCCGCGGCCGACCATGACCGCTGACGCGCCCGTGGTCGCGAGCACGGCCTGCGCCTTGGCGCGGGAGGTGATGTCGCCGGAGGCGATCACGGGGACGTCCACGAGCGAGACCAGCTCGGCGGTGAGCGAGTGGTCGGCGCTGCCCGTGTACATCTGCTGAGCGGAGCGCGGATGGAGCGTCAGCGTCGCCGCGCCCGCGTCGACGAGCTGCGGGCCGACGTCGAGGCACGTGCGCGACCCGTCGCGCAGGCCGCGGCGCATCTTCACGCTCACGGGCACGTCGACCGCGTTGGCGACCGCCTCGACGATGGCCGCCGCCCGAGCCGGCTCGTCGAGCAGCGTCGCGCCCGCACCGGTCTTCGTCACCTTGCGGACGGGACAGCCGAAGTTGATGTCGACGAGATCCGCGCCTGCAGCCTCGACCATCCGCGCCGCATCGGCCATCGTGCGCGGCTCGGAGCCGAAGATCTGGATCGCCAGCGGATGCTCGTCGGAGGCGACTCTGAGATAGCCCAACGTCTTCTCGTTCCGGTGCTCGATCCCGGCGCAGCTGACCATCTCGGAGCAGACGAGACCGGCGCCGAAGCGCCGCCCCTGGCGGCGGAACGCCTGCACGCTGACGCCCGCCATCGGCGCGAGCACGAGCCGCGTCGGGATCTCCACGTCCCGGATATGCCAGCTCTCGCGCAGATCGACGTTCATGGTTTCGGGATCGTACTTACAGGTATTGACCGCATCCGGGCTGGCCGCTACCATTCCCGCCCGCGTCGGCGCGTTACCGCCGGCTTTTGTCTTGAGGAGGCACGTTGAAGGAAGTCATTCTCACGCCTGAGGGCTACGAGAAGCTGAAGCAGGAGATCGAGCTGCTCTCGACCGAGAAGCGCCGTGAGGTGGCGGACCGGATCCGCGTCGCCCGCGAGTTCGGGGACATCTCCGAGAACGCCGAGTACGACGACGCCAAGAACGAGCAGGCGATGCTCGAGCACAAGATCGCCCAGCTCGAGGACCGGCTCTCGAACGCGCGCGTGATCCAGAAGCGGGACGTCGACCTGAGCGTGGTTTCGATCGGCGCCAAGGTGAAGCTGCGCGACGTCGACGCCAAGGCGACCGTCGAGTACACGATCGTCGGCTCCGCCGAGGCCAATCCCGCCGAGTCGAAGCTCTCGAACGAGTCGCCGGTCGGCAAGGCGATCATCGGCAAGAAGAAGGGCGAGACCGTCGAGGTCGTGGCCCCGAGAGGATCCTTGAAGTACAAGATCCTCGACATCCAAGCCGCGTAGCGCGCACCGGCCGGTCGGCTCCCGCCGGGCGGAGCCCGGCTCCGCCGACACTCGCGCCGCCCGCGGCACCCGGCTCTCCGGGTCTGTGCTTGCGCACTATCCCCTCCGGCCGTGCACCACGAGCGACGCGCCGGAGCACGCTACGCACCGTCCCGAGGGCCGAATTAGAGTCGTGCCGATGAACCCGAACCTGCCCAAGCGCTTTCCCGATCGGGATCAGATCGCTGCGGTCCGGGCCGTCGCCCAGCGAGTCGAGCCCGGGGAGACCGACGAGTCGACACAGTTCCGCCTCGCCGGGCGCGTGCTCGCACGGCGTGAGATGGGGAAGATCACCTTCCTCGACCTCGTCGACCGCAGCGGGCGGATCCAGCTGCTCGCGGGAAAGGTGGACGTCGATCTCGGCGACATCGTCGGTGTGAGCGGGCATCCGGCGAAGTCGCGCCGGGGCGAGCCCTCGCTCCAGGTCGTCGAGTTCGAGCTGCTCGCGAAGAACCGCGCGCCGCTGCCGGACACCTTCCACGGGCTCACGGACGTCGAGCAGCGCTACCGCAAGCGCTATCTCGACCTGCTGATGAACGAAGAGACGCGCGCGGACTTCCTCGTTCGGAGTCGCGTCGTCGCCGCGATCCGGCGCCATCTCGACGCCGACGGCTTCGTCGAGGTCGAGACCCCGGTGCTGCAGCCTCGCTACGGCGGCGCCTTCGCGGAGCCGTTCGTGACCCACTGGAACTACCTCGAGCAGGACTTCTACCTCCGGATCGCGACCGAGCTCTACCTCAAGCGGCTGATCGTCGGCGGGCTCGAGCGCGTCTACGAGATCGGCAAGGACTTCCGCAACGAGGGGATCTCCTACAAGCACTCGAACGAATTCACGATGCTCGAGTGGTACGAGGCATACGCCGACTACAACGACGCGATGGTTCGGATGGAGAATCTCGTCGAGGGGGTCGCGCTCGAGGTGACCGGAACGACGACCACGAGCTTCCGCGGCCACGAGCTCGACCTGAAGGCGCCCTGGCGCCGGCTCCGCTTCACCGACTCGCTGGCCGAGCACGGGCTCTGGATCCGCGACGAGGCCGAGTTGCGCGCTGCTCTGGACGAGCGTGGCGTCGACACGCACGCCGACAAGGACTGGGCACAACTCGTCGACCACGCCTTCAGCTTCTACGTCGAGCCGACCCTGATCGAGCCGACGATCATCCACGACTATCCGATCGAGATCTCGCCGTTCGCCCGCACGACCGACGGCGACGAGACGCTGACCGAGCGCTTCGAGTACTTCGCCGGCGGGATGGAGCTTGGCAACGCCTTCTCGGAGATCAACGACTCGGAGGAGCAGCTGGAGCGGTTCCGCCGCCAGTCGGAGCTCGTCGGCGGCGAGCAGGAGGATCCGGACTACGTCGAGGCGCTCTCCTACGGGATGCCGCCGACCGGCGGGCTCGGCCTCGGAATCGACCGGCTCACGATGCTGCTGACCGGGCGTGAGACGATCCGCGATGTGATCCTCTTCCCGGCCCTGAAGGAACGTTCGTAGGCACATGCTCGGCCGCGCTCGGCTCTCCGGGCCAGCCGCACCTCTGATCGGCGCCGCAGCCGGGCTCCTCATCGCGGTCGTCGTCACGTTTCTCCAGGATTCGACCTATCGGGCCGACGCGGCGATCGTGCTCGTCCGCCAGGGGCAGCCGCCCGGAAGCGACCCCAGGCTCGCGCAGGCGGCCGATGCGGCGGCCGAGCTCTTCGACAGCCGCGCAGTGGCGGAGTCGGCGATCCGGAACCTCGGCCTCGACGACACGCCCCAGGAGCTGCTCGACCGCATCGACGTCGACGCCGAGGAGGACAGTTCGCTCGTGCGGCTGGAGGTCGAGGCGCCGAGCAGGGAGGAGGCGCGCCGAACTGCGCAGGAGGTGGCCGAGGTCGCGACCGTCCTCTTCAACGACCGGTTCGGCCCGGAGACAGCGGCGTCCGTGTGGGAGCCCGCGGCCGCGGCCGACGAGCGGGTGTCGCCGAAGCCGGCACGCAACCTCGCACTCGGCCTGCTGATCGGGGCGCTGGTCGGGCCTGGCGCTCGCGCTCGCCGGCCTTGGAGGTCGGCTGCCGTCGCGGCCTGCCCGCCCCGCGCGGACGCCTGCTCCAGCGTCGGTTCCCCAGGCAGCGGTGGCGGCGCCGGAGCCGGTCGCGCCAGCGCCGCCTGCGCCCGCGGCGGGACCGTTCGTGGTGCCCCGTTTCGGCGAGTGGACGGTCGCCGACGTCGAGCGGCTGCTGCTCGAGCAGGGCGATGCCTTTCCCGAGCAGCGGCAGGAGCTCGAGATCTACCTCGATTCGTTCCGCAGCGTCGCCAACCCCGACGGCCGGCTCCCGGGCGACGTCGACCTCGTGATCGAGGATGTCTTCGCAGACTTGATCGACCGCGCGCGCTAGCGTCCCACCCGGGTGGGATTCTGGGTCGCACGGGGTGCGTCCGTTACCATGGGGGCAGACCTTCGACCCGGAGGGTTGATGAGCTTCCCTCCGGAACCACTGTCGGAAGGAGGGTCGAGAGGTTGTTCGAGCGATTCACAGAACGGGCTCGCCAGGTCGTCGTTCTCGCACAGGACGAGGCCCGCGCCCTCAAGCACAACTACATCGGCACGGAGCACATTCTCCTAGGACTGCTGCGCGAGGAGGAGGGGCTTGCGGCGCGGGTGCTCGAGTCGCTCGATATCACCGTGGAAGAGGTGCGCGCGCAGGTCGCCCGCATCGTCGGCCAGGGCGATGAGGTGACCACGGGCCAGATCCCGTTCACGCCGCGCGCGAAAAAGGTTCTCGAGCTGGCGCTCCGCGAAGCGCTCTCGCTCGGTCACAACTACATCGGCACCGAGCACATCCTGCTCGGGCTCGTGCGCGAGAACGAGGGCGTTGCCGCACGCATCCTCCTCGACTTCGACGCCGACGCCGAGAAGATCCGCAACGAGATCATCCGCATGCTCTCCGGCCCCGGCAGGCGCCAACAGGGTGCCGGCGGCGGTTCCGGGGAGAAGGCAAAGAGCTCGAAGCTGCTCGACCAGTTCGGGCGCAACCTGACCAAGGCCGCCACGGACGGGAAGCTCGACCCGGTCGTCGGGCGCCAGACCGAGATCGAGCGCGTGATGCAGATCCTCTCGCGGCGCCAGAAGAACAATCCCGTGCTGATCGGCGAGCCCGGCGTCGGCAAGACCGCCGTCGTCGAGGGGCTCGCGAACAGGATCTCCACGAACCAGGTGCCCGAGCTGCTGAAGAACAAGCAGATCTACACGCTCGACCTGGCCGCGCTCGTCGCCGGCTCGAAGTACCGCGGCGAGTTCGAGGAGCGTCTGAAGAAGGTGATGAAGGAGATCATGCAGCGGGGCGACATCATCCTCTTCATCGACGAGCTCCATAACCTCGTCGGGGCCGGTGCGGCCGAGGGCGCGATCGACGCGGCTTCGATCCTGAAGCCGGCGCTGGCGCGCGGCGAGCTGCAGACGATCGGCGCAACGACCCTCGACGAATACCGCAAGTACCTCGAGCGCGACGCCGCCCTCGAGCGGCGCTTCCAGCAGGTGCGGGTCGAGGAGCCGACCATCGACGACACCGTCCAGATCCTTCGCGGCCTGCGCGACCGCTACGAGGCGCACCACCGCTGCCAGATCTCCGACGACGCGCTCCGCGCGGCCGCCGTGCTGGCCGACCGCTACATCCAGGACCGGCACCTGCCGGACAAGGCGATCGACCTGATCGACGAGGCCGGCTCGCGCCTGCGGATCAAGACGATGACTGCGCCGCCTCGCTACCGCGAGCTCGAGGACGAGATCGAACGGGTGCGCACGGACAAGGAGAACGCGATCGAGGCGCAGGAGTTCGAGAAGGCTGCATCGCTGCGCGACAAGGAGCGCAAGCTGACGCAGAAGAAGAAGGAGCTCGAGGAGAACTGGCGCTCGGAGGAGTCCGAGGAGCAGCCCGAGGTCGGCGAGGACGAGATCGCGGACATCGTCTCGATGTGGACGGGGATCCCGGTCTTCAAGCTGACCGAGGCCGAGTCGCAGCGGCTGGTCCGGATGGAGGACGAGCTGCACAAGCGCGTGATCGGGCAGCACCAGGCGATCGTCGCGGTCTCGAAGTCGATCCGACGCGCCCGCGCGGGGATCAAGGATCCGAAGCGGCCGACCGGCTCGTTCATCTTCCTCGGCCCGTCCGGCGTCGGCAAGACCGAGCTCGCGCGCACGCTCGCCGAGTTCCTCTTCGGCGACGAGGACGCGATGATCCAGGTCGACATGTCGGAGTACATGGAGAAGCACTCCGTGTCGCGGCTCGTCGGCTCGCCGCCCGGCTACGTCGGCTACGACGAGGGCGGTCAGCTGACCGAGGCCGTCCGCCGCAAGCCGTACTCGGTGCTCCTGCTCGACGAGATCGAGAAGGCCCACCCGGACGTCTTCAACATCCTGCTCCAGATCCTGGAGGAGGGGAAGCTGACGGACTCGCAGGGCCGCAAGGTCGACTTCCGGAACGCGATCGTGATCATGACGTCGAACATCGGCGCCGGGCAGATCGCGAAGAACCAGACGCTCGGCTTCTCGGTCGGCGACGAGCATGGCCTCAGCTACGACGAGATGAAGGGCCGCGTCACCGGCGAGTTGAAGAAGGTCTTCAGGCCCGAGCTGCTGAACCGGATCGACGAGATCATCGTCTTCCACAAGCTCGAGAAGGAGGAGATCCTCACGATCGTCGACCTGCAGCTGAAGCGGCTGCGGGAGCAGATGGCGACGTACGAGGTCGCGATCGAGTTGACCGATGCCGCCAAGGACGTGCTCGTCGAGCAGGGCTTCGACCCGGCGATGGGCGCTCGCCCGCTGCGCCGCGCGATCCAGCGCTTCATCGAGGATCCGCTCGCCGACTTCGTCCTCGGCCGAGAGCTCAACCCGGGATCGACGATCGTGGTCGACAAGAAGGAGGAGCTCACCGGCGCGGAGGGCGAGTCGCTCGTCGACATCAAGATCGTCGAGGGCGAGCCGCGGGCCGAGAAGGTGACGGTGCCCGCCGATGCGGCGCCGGCGGAGCCCGAAGAGGCTCCGGTCGACGAGGAGTAGCCGTTCGAGAGGCCGCCGCGAGGCGGCCTCTCACGTTCCGACCCGCTTGCGTGCCCCGGCGCGGTGTGGTGTGCTCGCCGCGCACACGACAAGAGGGGGAGAGATGACCGGTCAACACACACGCCGCGTGCGCCTCGCAGCAGCGGCCGCGGCCGTCCTGGCGGCGGGCCTGCTGCCCGTGGGCGCTGGGGGCGCGAGCAGCGCCGCGCCGACGATCGAGGCGCTGTCGACGCTGCCGCAGTACGTCTCTGGCGGCGACGTCCTCGTCGAGATCCGCCTGCACGACGACGCCGCGAGCCTGAAGCACCTCCGGATCGAACGGAACGGCGAGGACGTGTCCGCGAGCTTCAGGGCGATGCCCGACGGCTCGCTACGCGGGCTCGTCGACGGGCTCCGGCTCGGCGCGAACGAGCTCGTCGCGCGCTCGAACGGCCAGGGCAAGGGCACGCCGCCGGGCCGCTCCGCGACCCTCCGCGTCGTCAACCACCCGATCAGCGGGCCGATGTTCTCCGGGCCGCAGCAGGAGCCCTTCTTCTGCGAGACGGTGCAGAACGGGCTCGGGCCAGCGCTCGACGCCGATTGCTCCGCACCGACGCAGGTGCGCTACCAGTACCGGACGACCGCCGGTGCGTTCGCGGCGCTCGCCGATCCGGCTGTGAAGCCGGCGAACCTCGCGCAGACGACCACGCTCGACGGCCGGACCGTCGACTACATCGTCCGGATCGAGAAGGGCGTGATCGATCGCGGCGTCTACGAGATCGCCGCCCTCCACGACCCCGCCGCGCCGCCGAGCCCGTTCGCGGACGAGCCTGGCTGGAACGGGAGGCTCGTCTACACCTTCGGCGGCGGCTGCAACGTCGGCTACCACCAGGGCCAGGGGAACGGGGGCGTGCTCACCGATCTCTTCCTCGCGCGCGGCTATGCGGTCGCGTCGTCGTCCCTGAACGTCTACGACAACAACTGCAGCGAGGTGATCTCGGCCGAGGTGGCGCTGATGGTGAAGGAGCACTTCGCCGAGACGTACGGGAAGCCGAGGTACACGATCGGCTGGGGAGGCTCGGGTGGGGCGATCCAGCAGCACCTGATCGGCAACAACTATCCGGGCATCCTCGACGGGATCGTCCCGAGCGCCTCGTTCCAGGACTCGATCACGCTCGGAACCGTTCCGGACTGCCGCCTGCTCGCGCTGTACTTCGGCAGCCCGGCCGGCGTCGCCGCGGGCTGGACGGACGCACAGCGCGCCGCGGCCTCGGGCTTCGGCACCTTCAACTCGTGCCTCTTCTGGCACCTGGCGTTCGCCAGCCGCACGAACGCGCTCGAGGCCTGCCCCGGCGCGGTGCCCGCGTCGGCGCGCTACCACCCGGTGACGAATCCGGGCGGGATCAAGTGCACGAGCTTCGAGCAGATCGCGACGCAGCTCGGGCGCAACCCGGCGAACGGCTTCGCCTGGCGGCCGCTCGACAACGTCGGCCTGCAGTACGGGCTCACCGCGCTCCAGAGCGGGGCGATCACGCCCGAGCAGTTCGTCTCGCTGAACGAGAACGTCGGCGGCTTCGACTTCATCGGTCAGGTCGTGCCGCAGCGTGTCGTCGCCGACCCGATCGGGATCGTCCGTGCGTACGAGACCGGTCGCGTGAACACGGGCGGTCTGGGCCTGGCGTCGACGCCGATCATCGACGCCCGCACCTACACGGACTTCCCGGGTGACATCCATACCCGTGTGCACTCGTTCGTGACGCGGGCGCGGCTCCAGGAGGCGAACGGCACGTTCGCGAACCACGTGATGCTGATCGCGAACGCGGCCGGGTCGGGGGCGATGGCCGTCGAAGCGCTCACGCAGATGGAGGCGTGGCTGGCCGCGATCGAGGCGGACGACGCGCCGGGCACGGCGGCGGAGCGCATGCTCCGGAACCGGCCGGTCGCCCTGACGGACGCGTGCTGGGCGGGCTCGACGAAGATCGTCGAGCCGTTCGGGATCGGCCTCGCCGGCACCTGCGAGGCGCTCTACCCGACGTTCGCAGAGACCCGCATGGCCGCCGGCTCCGGCCTGGCGAGCGACGTCTTCAAGTGCCAGCTGAAGCCGCTCGACTTCGGCGCCTACGCCGTGTCGTTCACGCCGGCGCAGCAGGCGCGTCTCCAGGCGACGTTCCCGACCGGGGTCTGCGACTGGAGCAAGCCCGGTGTCGACGAGCGGCCGCCGCTCGGAGCCTGGCTCGACTACGGCGACTGAACCGCAGAAGTGAGCCAAGAGAGGGGGGCCGCCGCGAGGCGGCCCCCTCCCGTCCGATCAACCGTGCCGTCACCGTGCGTCACCGTGCCTGTCACCGTGCCAGGCACGGTGACAGGCACGGGACGTCCGTTTCGGCCGTGTCCTTCGCAACGATTGCGTGGCGTAGCCGTGACAATTCGTGCGCAACGGCAGTTCCGCGACCGCACACGGGCTACGGTCGGAGCATGGCCAGACGGCCTCGAGTCTTCGTCCCCGGCGGGGCCTACCACCTGACGGCGAGGGCGGTCGGCGACGAGTCGCTCGTCGTCTCGGCGTTCGACTGCTTCCACCTGCTCGGGCTGCTGCGCGACGTCACCGAGCGGATCGGCTGGACGATCACGGCTTGGTGCTTCATGCACACGCACTACCACCTGGTCGTGCTGGCCGATAGCGACGCTCGCATCGCCGAGGCGATGCACCGGCTCAACGGGATCTACGCCCGCGAGTTCAACCTGCGCCACCACCGCAAGGGACACCTCTTCGCGGAGCGCTACGCACAAACGCCGATCGAGGACGAACGGCACCTCGCCGCCGCGTGCGACTACGTGCTGCTCAACCCGGTGACAGCCGGGCTCGTGCACAGCGTCGACGAGTGGACGTGGTCCGGAGACGGCGGCCTCGAGCCGCGGCCGGACGCGCAGAATCGGTACGAACTTGTCACCAGGCTGTGACATCCTCGTCCGCCGCCGCGGCTAGCCTCGACCCGATGGCCAAGGCAGCAGTCAACTACGCCTGCACCGAGTGCGGGTACTCCGCCGGACGCTGGTTCGGCAAGTGCCCCGGCTGCAACGCCTTCGGCTCACTCGTCGAAGAGACGCCAGCCGCGTTGAGGTCCACCGCCGCCGCGAAGCCTCTCCTCCGGCTCGTCGACGTCAACGCCGAGGAGGCGAAGCGGATCTCGACCGGCGTGCCCGAGCTCGATCGGGTCCTCGGCGGCGGACTCGTTCCCGCGAGCCTCGTCCTCGTCGGCGGCGAGCCGGGCGTCGGCAAGTCGACCCTGCTCCTGAGCGCCCTCGGCGCGATCTCGGCCGCGGGCCGCCGCGCGCTCCTCGTCACCGGCGAGGAGTCGACGGCGCAGGTGAAGCTTCGTGCGGCACGCCTCGGCGGCACCGAGAACGTCGAGATCCTCGCCGAGACCGAGCTCGACGCCGTCTGTGCGACGCTCGAGCGCGAGCGCCCCGACGTCTGCGTGATCGACTCGATCCAGACGCTCTACGCGGCCGACATGAGCTCGGCGCCCGGCTCGGTCGGCCAGGTCCGGGAGGCGGCGGGCCGCCTGCTCCGCGTGGCGAAGGAGCAGAACGTCGCCACGATCCTGGTCGGCCACGTGACCAAGGACGGCGCGGTCGCCGGCCCGCGCGTGCTCGAGCACCTCGTCGACTGCGTGCTCCAGTTCGAGGGCGACCGCTACCACGCCCACCGCGTCCTGCGCGCGACCAAGAACCGCTTCGGCTCGACCAACGAGCTGGGCGTCTTCGAGATGACCGGCGAGGGTCTGATCGGCGTTCCGGATCCCTCCGAGCTCTTCGGCAAGACGCTGCCGGGCGAGGTCGGGGCGGCCGTTGCCTGCGCGCTCGAGGGAACCAGGCCGATTCTGCTCGAGATCCAGGCGCTCGTTGCGCCGACCGACCTGGCGATGCCACGCCGCGTCGGCACGGGCGTCGATCCGAAGCGCCTCGCGATGATCGTCGCCGTCCTCGCGCGCCACGCCGGCATCCCGCTCGGAACCGCCGACGTCTTCGTCAACGTCGCCGGCGGCCTCCGCATCGACGAGCCCGGCGCCGACCTCGCAATCGCGATGGCGATCGCGTCGGCACAGCGGAACGCACCCGTGCGCGAGGGGATCGCAGTCTTCGGCGAGATCGGCCTCACCGGCCGGCTCCGCACGGCCGCCCAGTCGGAGCGCCGGCTGGAGGAGTGCGCCAAGCTCGGCATCGTCGCGGCCGTCGCTCCCGAGGGAACGCGCAGCCGCTCGCAGATCAGAGTCTCCGGCTCGGGCACGCTCAGGGACGCTCTTCGCGCCGGTCTCGAAGCCCGGGAGGAAAACCCCCGCAAATCGGGATAATCTCCGAAAACAAGGCGTTTTCCAGGGATTTCTGCTAGACTGGTCTCCTTCCGCCGGTGAGCCTCGAGCCCGCCGGCTTCTTCACGGTATAGACGATTTAGGGGAGGCTGGCTTGTTCGAGGTTGGCGACAAGGTGGTGTATCCACACCACGGTGCAGGCACGGTCGTGAAAAAGGAGAAGCGCGAGATCCTGGGTCAGACCCGCGAGTACCTCACGATCCAGATCCTGCACAACGACATGACGGTGAACGTCCCCGTCGAGAATGCGGAGCAGGTCGGACTGCGGACAGTGATCGACGAGGACCTGGTCAACACCGTCGTCAAGGCTCTCACCGCAGGTGAGTCGGAGATGCCGAAGAACTGGAATCGCCGCTTCAAGCACAACCGCGACAAGATGAAGACAGGTGACATCTTCGAGCTCGCCGAGGTCGTCAAGAACCTCTCCCTGCGCGACCACGAAAAGGGTCTCTCGACCGGCGAGAAGCAGATGTTCGTGAAGGCGAAGAAGATCCTCGCCTCCGAACTGATGTACGCCAAGGCGGTCGACGAGGAAGAGGCTGCCGAGTGGCTCGAGGGCGTACTGGCCGGGAACGGCGAGAAGCCGAAGAAGAAGAGCAAGGCGAAGGCCGCCGCGGCCACTGCCTAGCTACGGAGCATGAGCGTCTGGGCCCTCCTCGTCGCCGCGGGGACGGGTGAGCGGCTGGGCGAGGAGCGGCCGAAGGCGTTCGTCGGGCTCGGCGAGCTGCCCCTGCTCGCCGAGCCGCTGCGCCGCCTCGACGGCTCGGACTGGATCGACGCGATCGTCGTCGCCGTTCCGGCCGGCTGGGAGGAGCCGGCGATCCTGCTCGCCGAGGAGCTCTCCGCGACCAAGGTCGTGGCGGCGGTGACCGGGGGAGCGACACGGGCGGACTCCGTTCGTGCCGCGCTCACCGAGGTGCCGGACGACGCGCTCGTCGCCCTCGTGCATGACGCCGCCAGACCGCTCGTGACGGACGCCGTGATCGAGCGCGTGCTTGCGCCCCTCGCCGAGGGCTGGGACGGGGTCGTGCCCGGCCTGCCGGTCACCGACACCGTCAAGTCTGTCGACGGAGAGCGCATTGTCGGCACGGTTGCCCGTGAGAAGCTCGTCGCCGTGCAGACGCCGCAGGCCTTTCCAGCCACGACGCTCCGGGACGCCTACTCCGGCGACCTCGCGGAGGCGACCGACTGCGCGTCGCTCGTCGAAGCGCTTGGCGGCCGCGTCCGGTGGGTCGAGGGCGACCCGCGGCTGCTGAAGGTGACCACGCGCGCCGACCTGGAGCTCGTCGCGTCGTGGCTCTGAAGGCGGTCGTCTTCGACGTCGGCGAGACGCTCGTCGACGAGACGGTCATGTGGGAGCGGGCGGCCGACGCGGCCGGTGTGCCGCGCTTCACGCTGATGGGCGTGCTCGGAGGCCTGGCCGCGCGGGGGGAGCACCACTCGCAGGCATGGTCGCTGCTCGGGATCGACCACCCTGCCTCCTCCTGGGACGGCGACGACTTCTACCCGGACGCGCTGCCCTGCCTCGAGCGGCTCCGGGACCGCGGCCTGCTCGTCGGAGCTGTCGGCAACACGCCCGCAGAGACCGAGGAGTTGCTCCGGCCGCACGCCGAGTTGATCGGCTCGTCCGCGCGCTGGGGGATCGAGAAGCCTGCACCCGAGTTCTTCGCGCGCATCGTCGACGAGAGCGGAGTCCGACCGGAAGAGATCGCGTACGTCGGCGACCGCGTCGACAACGACATCGAGCCGGCACTCGCGGCGGGACTGGTCGCCGTCCACCTCCGCCGCGGTCCGTGGGGTCACCTCCACGAGCCGCCGGCGGCCGCGCTGCGAGTGTCTTCCCTCGAGGAGCTCCCCGGAGTGCTCGGTGTCTGACCTCCGCGTCGGCGTCGGGGTCGACGCACACGCGTTCGAGGACGGCGTGCGCCTCGTGCTCGGCGGTGTCGCGATCGAGCACCCGCGCGGGCTCGCCGGCCATTCGGACGGCGACGTGATCGCGCACGCGCTCACGGACGCCGTGCTCGGCGCCGCGGGCCTCGGCGACATCGGCGCGCTCTTTCCGCCGGGCGACGCGCGCTGGCACGGCGCCGACTCGCTCGACCTGCTGCGGGACGCCTACGCGCAGGTGCGCGAGGCCGGCTTCACGCTCGTCAACGCGGACTGCGTCCTGATCGGCGAGGAGCCCCGCATCGCCGGCCACCGGGACGAGATGCGCCGCCGGCTCGCCGGCGCTCTCGGCGTCGAGCCGGAGCGCGTGAACGTCCGCGCGACCACGACGGACGGGCTCGGGTTCACCGGCCGTGGCGACGGGCTCGCGGCCGAAGCGGTCGCCCTGCTCGAACGCGTATGAAGATCGTCTCCTACGTCGAGCGGCCTGATCTGCTCGGACGCCGCGACGAGCTCGGCGCCGCCTGGGACGAGTTCATGTACCACGACGCCGTCGCGAACGTCTACTGGAACCGCCAGTACGAGGAGTTTCCCGACCTGCAGTTGTTCCTCCTCGACGAGGACGACCGCCTGCTCGCCGAGTCGAACGCCGTTCCGGTCCCGTTCGGGCCGGACGAGTTGCCGGACGACGGCTGGGACGCGGCGCTCGAGCAGGCGTTCGCCGGCCGGCCTGCGACGGCGGTGTCGGCGATCGCGATCACGATCGGCGTCGAGCAGCGTGGCCAGGGCTTGAGCCGGACGATGCTGGACGGAATGCGCAAGACGGTGGCCGCGCGCGGGCTCTCCGATCTGGTCGCCCCTGTGCGCCCGAGCCAGAAGCACGTCTATCCGCTGACACCGATCGAGCGCTACGTCGAGTGGCGCCGCGACGACGGCAAGCTCCTCGACGCCTGGCTGCGCACGCACGAGCAGGCGGGCGCGGAGCTGATCAGGGTCGCGCCGACGTCGATGCGGATCAGCGGCTCGGTCGCGGACTGGGAGAGCTGGACGGCGCTGCGCTTCCCCGACAGCGGGCCTTACGTCGTGCCGGGCGCGCTCGTCCCGGTCGAGATCGACCGCGAGCGAGACGAGGGCGTCTACGTCGAGCCGAACGTCTGGATGCACCACCGCGTCTAGGCGGGCAGGCGCACGAGCTCTCCCGTCTGCTCGACCAGGCCGTCGCGCAGGAGCGACTCGACCGCGTCCCGGTCGAGCGCGTCGAGCGGCTGAGCCGCGGTGGCGACGAGGCGCAGAAGCGCCGCGCGGCGCTGCCGGAACGAGCCCTCGAAGCGCGACTGCTTGCGCAGCGGCTCGTATCGGCGCCCGCGCGCTGGGCACTGCTCCGCGAGCGGGCAGGACTCGCAGCGAGGCACGCGCGCCAGACACACCGTCGCGCCGAGATCGAAGAGCGCCTGCAGCGACGCCGGGCCGAAGGCATGGCCGGTCCGCTCCTGGATCCGGGCGACGTTGGTGTCGACCGGAAGGACGGGCTCGCCGTAGGCCTGGTTGCGGATTGCGGCGGCGGTGTAGGGCCCGACTCCGGGGAGCGACGTCAAGTCGTCCGGCCAGCCCTCCGCCGCCACGACCTGCGCCGCCCGGTGGAGGCTGACCGCGCGCCGGTTGTACCCCAGCCCCTGCCACTCCCTGATCACGTCGCCGGGCGAGGCATCCGCGAGCGCGGCAGGCGTCGGCCAGCGTTCGAGCCAGGCGAGCCAGCGCGGGATCACCCGCTCGACCTGCGTCTGCTGCAGCATCACTTCGCTGACGAGGATCGCGTACGGATCCCTCGTCTTCCGCCAGGGCAGATCGCGGCCGTTCTGGCTGAACCAGGCCTGCAGCAGCTCATCCACGAGCACGAGCCTAGATGGTTGATGTCGCGGGTCCGCGCGCTCGGGACGCGATCTGGCGTGTCTGGGCCGCTCCCGTCCCGTCTGATCGGCCTCGCGGCCGCTCAGCCAGGCCGTCCGCTTCGCGTGCTCAGTCCGTCACCGATGCCACCGGCATCGGCAACGGCCTGATCCCGCGCCCCAGAGCTGCCAGCTCACGCCCCGAGACGGACGTTCCCGTGGCATCAACCATCTCGACGGCGAGGAAGCCGGAGCGATCGCTGGACGGCCGCCCGGCTCCCTCGCGTGCGACGTGACTAGAAGTCCGTCGAGCTCGATCCGGTCGAGCCGGACGAGTCGCCGGAACCGCCGCCGGAGTCGTCCTGACCCTCGGGGCAGTCCTCGCCCGGCGGTGCCGCGTCGTCCTGCACGAGCTCGGCCGCCGGCCGGCCGCTGCCCGAGTCGCTCGAAGCGGACGGCGAGTCGCCGGCTGCGAGCGCAGTCGCCGCCCAGATCGCCGCGACCACGAACGCCATCGCCAGCAGCACGAGCAGCACCTGCGGGTTGGTCTTGCGGGCTCGTTCCATGTCGATCACCTCCTTCCGTTCTTCGCTGTCAGGGGATGCGGCCGAACCAGAGCGTCGAGAGGGCGCCGCCGAGCAGGAGCAGCAGCGCTCCGGCGCCGGTGAAGAGGACGGTCAGCTCCTTCTGCTCGTGATCGACCCCGACCTGGGAGCCGATCTCGTCGTAGACGCTCCGAAGCGAGTCCTCGTCGGCGGCCTCGAAGAACGTGCCGCCGGTCTGCTCGGCCACCTGGGCGAGGGTCTCCCGGTCGGGTGGAACGCGGATCGTGCGCATGCCGCCGTAGCCGTCCGGGCCCTGCACCGTGCCTTCGTCTGTGCCGAGCGCGACCGTGTAGACCGGCACGCCCGCGTCGACCGCCTTCTGCGCCGCCTCGAGCGGCTCGTAGTCGCCGGTCGTGTTGGCGCCGTCGGAGAGGACGAGCACGACGACCGGCGTGTCGTTCGCCTCAGCAGCAGCGAGCTGCTCGTCGAGGCTCGTGACGCCGAGATCGACGGAGCGCGCGATCGCGTCGCCGAGGGCGGTGCCGTTGTCCGCCCTGAGCGCGCTCAGCCCGCGCAGGGCCTCCTCGCGGTCGGCGGTCGGCGGCACGACCACGTCCGCTTCGTTCGAGAAGGAGACGACGCCGACGCGGAAGCCGTCCGGGAGGTCGTCGACGAACGAGCTCGCCGCCTCGCGTGCCGCCGTCATCCGGTCGGGCGCGACGTCGGTCGCCGTCATCGAGCCGGAGCTGTCCATCGCGAGGATCACGGTCGCCTCCTCGCGTGCGACGGCGACCGCCACCTGGGGCCGCGCCATCCCGATCACGAGCGCGGTGAGCGCAAGCAGCGCGAACGCCGCCGGAACGTGCCGCCGCCAGCGGGGCGAGTCGGCGACGATGTTCTCGAGCAGGTCGAAGTTCGTGAACCGGACCACGTACCGGCGCCGCCTGCGCTGCACGACGACGTAGGCGATCAGGGCCAGCGCCACGAGGACGAGGCCGCAGAGGGCGATCGGCCAGGCGAAGCTCATCGCCGCCTCCCTTCGTTCTGGAGGAAGCCGACGAGCCGGCGGAGCCAGTCGCCCGAAGTGGAGAGCGTCAGGTGCGGAATGCCGAGCGAGCGCAGCTCACGGGCGAGGGCCTCACGGTCTGCCGCCGCCTCTTCGCCGAAGCGCTGCCGGAGCTTGCGGCTGCGGGTGTCGACGCGCAGCTGCCGGCCCGACTCCGGGTCGACGAGCCAGAGATCGCCGACGTCCGGCAGCTCCTGCTCCCGCGGATCCCGGATCTCCACGGCGACGACGTCGTGGCGTGCCGCAAGCTGGAGCAGCCGCGGCCGCCAGTCGCGCGGGCCGCGAAAGTCGGACACGACGACGATCACTGCGCGGCGCCGCGCGAGGCGGCCGATCCGCGCCAGCGCCGAGCCCAGCGACGTCGGGCCCGCGGGCTCGAGGTCGGGCTCGCGGCGCAGTGCGACCAGCAGCGCGAGCAGGCCGCGGTCTCCCTGCCGTGCCGGCGACGTGACGGGGTTGCGGTCGCCGAAGGTGGCGAGCGCGAGCCGGTTGCCGCGCCGGACTGCGAAGTGCCCGACCGCGAGCGAGACGCCTTCGGCGACGTCCCACTTCCGCCGGTCGGCTGTACCGAAGGTCATCGACGCCGAGGTGTCGAGCAGGAGCCACGTCTCGACGGCCCGCTCGGCGACGTTGACCCGGACGTGCGGCTCGCCGGTGCGCGCGGTGACGTTCCAGTCGATCAGGCGGACGTCGTCGCCGGGCGTGTAGGGCCGCACCTGCGCCAGCTCGGTCCCGTCGCCGGTCGCCCACGAGCGGTGGTCGCCCGCGAGCAGTCCGTCGATCCGCCGGCGCACGGTCAGGTTCACCTTGCGCAGGAGCGCCGCCGGGAGCGGCCCGGGACCGGGCCGCCCGGGCGTCCGGGCCGGACGGAGTGCCTGAACGGTGCTCATGCGACCTCCTGCCGCGAGAGGTCGAGCTGCGGCATCGCGATCGTCTCCAGCACGCGGTCGAGGATTCGCTCCGCGTCGATGCCCTCGGCCAGCGCCTCGTAGCTGAGCACCAGCCGGTGCCTGAGCACGTCCTTGGCGAGCTCGCGGACGTCCTGGGGGAGCGCGTAGCGCCGACCGCGCAGGAGTGCGAGCGCGCGGGCGCCGAGGACGAGGTTGATCGGGCCGCGCGGGCTGGCGCCGTACTCGACATAGCCTTCGAGCTCCTCGAGCCCGGCCTCGGCGAGCCGCCGTGTCGCCATCGCGATCGAGAGTGCGTAGCGGGACACGGCCGGGTCGACGTAGACGCGACGCGTGGCAGTCTGCAGCGTGGCGAGATCCTCGACCGAGAGCAGCCGCTCGACGACGACCGGCTCGGCCAGCGCCCGCTCGATCACGGTCAGCTCGTCGGCCGGAGCCGGATAGTCGACGAGCACCTTCAGCATGAAGCGGTCGACCTGTGCCTCGGGGAGCGGGTAGGTGCCCTCCGACTCGATCGGGTTCTGCGTCGCCATGACGAGGAACGGCGACGGCACATCGTGCGTCTCGTGGCCGATCGTCACCTGCCGTTCCTGCATCACCTCGAGCAGTGCGGACTGCACCTTCGCCGGCGCGCGGTTGATCTCGTCGGCCAGGAGGAAGTTGCAGAAGACCGGCCCGAGCTCGGTGTCGAAGCTGTCCTTGCCGACGCGATACATGCGCGTGCCGACGAGGTCGGAGGGGACGAGGTCGGGTGTGAATTGCACCCGCTGGAAGGTGCCGCCGAGCACGTCGGCCACCGTCTTGATCGTCAGCGTCTTCGCCAGGCCGGGCACGCCCTCGATCAGGAGGTGCCCATTCGCCAGCAGGCAGACGAAGACGCGCTCCAGCATCTCGTCCTGACCGGCGATCACGCGCTTGATCTCGAAGAGCGCGCTCTCGACCACGTCTCGGTCGGCGCTGCTCTCGAGTGCTCTCAGTCCCTGCCGTTCCATGCTCACTCCTTGCGTCCGGGTGGTTGGTGGAACCAGCCTTCCGGCGCCGGCTAAGAGCAGCGTGAAAGCAACCTGAGAATTGCCTGAGAAAGCAGCGTCGGATGCCGCACGCCGAAGCCGGCGACCGTGCGGATCGCGACGGTCGCCGGCTTGTGGGGGCGGCGTGGAGGAGCCCGCTACGGGCCGCGGTGGCCGCGGCCGAAGCCGCTGCCGAACCCGAGCTTGCTCTGCTTGTAGCCGGGCAGATCGGCGTCGTCGAGATCGGCCTTCAGCTCGGCCGCCTCGTCCGCGTCGATGTCGCCGTCCGCGAGCGCCTCGTCGATCTGGGCGACGGTCAGCGCCTTGCGCGCTGCGCGGAACCCCGTGTTCAGCTGCGCGGTCGTGATCCCGAGCTCCTTCGCGACCGTGCTGGCTCGGCTGAGGGAATACGCGGTCCGCAGGTTGTCCTGGACCTCTTCCTTCAGCTCCGCCGCCTCGTCCGCGTCGATGTCCTCGTCCGCGGCCGCGTCGTCGATCTTGGCGACGGCCGAGGCGACGATCGCAGCCTTCAGCTTCGCAGGCGTCACGTTCAGCTGCTTCGCTCCCGCGTTGACGAGCTTCGTCGTGCTGACGGCGCCGTGCCGACCGCCTTTGCCTCCGTGCGCCGATGCGACGGTTGCGCCGAGCGCGAGCACGACGACGCTCGCGAGCGAGAGCATCAGGGCAGCTTTCAGGGTCAATCGCTTCATCGGTACTCCCTTCGTTGGGTACACACCTCCCGATCGAACCAGCCCCCGCTGTGAGAGTCCTGTGAGCCGCCTGTGAGTTCACGCAGGAACGGCTGCGCGGAGCGGGAGCTCGATGCTGAACGTCGTGCCCTCGCCGGCTGCCGTCGTCACCCGCATCCGGCCCTCGTGCGCGTCGACGATCGCGGCCGCGATCGACAGTCCCAGCCCGATGCCGCCGCTCGCGCGCGACCGCGACGGGTCGGCCCGGTAGAAGCGTTCGAAGACGCGTTCGGCATCCTCCGGCGCCAGGCCGGGACCCTGATCGGCGACTTCGAGCACTGCGAGCTCGCCCGAGCAGGCGAGCCGCACCTCGACCGGTGCTCCTGCCGGCGTATGCGCCCGGACGTTGGCCAGCAGGTTGTCGAGCGCCTGCCGGAGTCGATCACGGTCCCCCTCCACTAGCGCAGGCTCGATCTCGATGCAGATCGGCCGCTCCGGATCGAGCGCTCGCGCGGCGTCGACCGCCTCGCCGACGACGTCGTCGAGCTGGGTCGCGGCGCGTTCCAGCGGTCGGCCTTCGTCGAGCCTCGCGAGTAGGAGCAAGTCTTCGACAAGCAGGCTCATCCGCTCCGACTCGCGGTGGATCCCGGTCATCGAGCGCTCGAGATCGTCCGGGTTCTCGGCCGCGCCGCGAGAGAAGAGCTCGGCGTACGCGCGAACTGCGGCGAGCGGCGTGCGCAGCTCGTGGGAGGCGTCCGCGACGAAACGGCGGAGCTTGCGTTCCGACGCCTCCTTCGCCTTGAAGGCGCTCTCGATCTGGCCGAGCATCGCGTTCAGAGCCATCCCGAGCCGCCCGATCTCGGTCCGGGTGTCCGCCCGTACGACACGGTGCGTCAGGTCGCCGGCGGCGATCGCCTCCGCCGTGACTCCGATCGCGTCGAGCGGTCGCAGGCCGAGCCGAACGACCCAGAGGCCGAGCGCGGCGAGCCCTGCCAGCACTGCGCCGGTCACGAGCAACTCGATCAGCAGCAGCCGGCGCAGCGTTGCATCGACGTCGGCGAGCGAGGAAGCGACGATGAGCGTCGCGCCCGAGTGAGGCTCGCGCGAGACGCGGACGCGGTAGCGGCTCCGGCCATCCTCGGAGGGCACCGTGAAGTAGCGAGCACGATCCGGATCGTCACCGGCGGGCGCAGCGACGACGTCCGGCAGGCGCGGTGGGGAGGCGGTCGCCTCGAAGCCGGTTCCCTGTGCGCTACAGGCGATCCCGCCGCTCTGGTTCCGGACCTGGATGAAGTCGCCTGGCTCCGCCCCTCCGGGTGGCCCGCCGTGGCCGTCGTTCCGATCCTCGCACCGACCGTTGCGCAGGAAGCGATCGAAGCCGCGTCGCGACTCCTGCAGTGACTGGTCGGTCCGGCCGACGAGGAACGAGTGCAGCGAGGTGTACGTCGCGACGTTGGCCGCCGCCAGTCCCGCGGCCGCGAGCACGATCACGCCCAGCACGAGCCGTGCGCGCAGTGACAGGCGTGCCACGGCCGCTACTCCGCCGCCGTGGCGTCCAGCATGTAGCCGGCCTGGCGGACGGTCTTGATCAGCGGCGGCCCAGCTGCGTCCAGCTTCCTCCGGAGATAGCTGATGTACGTCTCGACGACGTTCGCGTTTCCGCCGAAGTCGTAGTGCCACACGTTCTGGAGGATCTGCGACTTCGACAGCACGCGGCGCGGGTTCAGCATCAGATAGCGGAGGAGGCTGAACTCGGTCGCCGTGAGCGCGATCGGCGTCTCGTCCCGGCGCACCTCGTGCCGCTCCTCGTCGAGGAGGAGGTCGGCGAAGCGAAGCACGTCGCCGGGGAGCTCGGTCCCGGTGCGGCGAAGGATCGCCTGCGCGCGGGCGACGAGCTCGGCGAGGCTGAACGGTTTCGTGACGTAGTCGTCGCCGCCCGCCCTGAGCGCCTCGACCTTGTTCTCGACGCCGTCCTTGGCCGTGAGGAAGAGGATGGCGGTCTTGAACCCGCGCGCGCGGAGGCGGCGCCCGACCTCGATGCCCTCGATGTCGGGGAGCATCCAGTCGAGCACGACGAGATCCGGCTGCGCGATCGCGATCAGCTCGAGCGCCTCGCGGCCGGTCGACGCCTCGGTCACCTCGTAGCCTTCGTAACGAAGGGCGGTCGAGACGGCGTCGACGATCGAGGGCTCGTCGTCGACGACGAGGATTCGCTTGCCGTTCATGCCGGGCATGGTCGCAACGCTTTCTGAGAATCACCTGTGAAAATCGGGTCTGGCCTCTCATGTCCGTCTCATCGGCGTCTCGTACGTTTGGGCCGCCCAGGTAGACGAGAAAGGAGAAGGCATGAGACGAAGAACCAAGATCGCCGCAGGCGTCGCCGTGCTCGCGACGGCCGCGCTCGGCGGGGCCGCGATCGCAGGAGCCGGCGGAGTCTTCGACGACGAGACGCCGCTGCAGGGCAGCGAGCTTGCGAAGGCTTCGGCCGCGGCTGTGAGGGCGACCGGTGGCGGCACCGTCAACGCGACCGAGCGGGACAGCGAGAAGGGCGCGACCTACGAGGTCGAGGTGACGAAGCCCGACGGCTCCACCGTCGACGTCCGGCTCGACGCCTCGTACGGAGTCGTCGCGATCGACTCCGACTCGGAGCAGGCCGACGACGGAGACGCAGGGGAGTAGACCCCGTCCGATCGCGAAGCGGCGACCGTAGACTCAACGCGTGTCTACGAGAGTCCGCTTCGCGCCGAGCCCGACGGGCTCGCTCCACCTCGGCAGCGCACTCTCTGCTGTGGCGAACCGGCGTCGCGGTGACTGGCTGCTGCTGCGGATCGACGACACCGACCGCTCCCGGGAGGTCGAGGGAGCGGTCGAGGCGATCCTCGAGGATCTCGAGTGGCTCGGACTGCCCTGGAACGAAGGGCCGACCAGGCAGAGCGCGCGCGCCGAGCGCCACCGGGAGGCGGCGCTGAGCGTGGGAGAGCCCGACGAGGACGGCTCGATTCGCTACCGCGGCACGACCTTGCTTCGGCCGGACGGCTCGCCGACGTATCACCTGGCGAGCGTCGTCGACGACCACGACTTCGAGATCACGCACGTCGTCCGCGGTGCCGACCATCGCTCCAACACCGAGCTGCAGCGCGAATTGTCGCGGGCGCTCGGGTTCGAGCCGCCGGAGTACGTCCATCACGGGCTCCTGCTCGGGCCTGACGGGAAGAAGTTGTCGAAGCGCGAGGGCGCGCCGACGCTGGCGCAGTACCGCGACGCCGGCGTTCCGGCGGAGGCGTTGCGCGCGTACCTCGAGGAGCTGGGTGAGCCGTCGCACGACGTCCACCTCGACGAGCCGCGGATCCGGCGGCTCGCGATCGAGGCGATCGGGGCTCTCTCGGACGAGGAGCTGGCCGGGCGCGCCGGGGCCCCGCCGCAGCTGGCGCAGGCTCTGCGCGGCGCGCGCGATCTCGTCGAGGCCCGCGCGATGGCCGCGGCGATCCTCGAACCGCAGCCGGTGACGCTGCCGGAGGAGGCGCGGCCGACGCTCACCCGGTTCGCCGAGCTGCGCGCGAGCGGCCTCGACGGCAAGGACATCGTCCGCGAGCTGAAGGCCGTCGGCGGCGACCTGAAGGCGCTGCGGCTGGCCCTCACCGGAGCCGAGCGCGGACCGGAGCTCTGGGCGGTGATCGCCGCGCTGCCGCAGGACGAGGCGTTGAGGCGCGTCGATGCGGCTCTATAGCACCCTCGCCCGCGACCTCGTCGAGCTGCCCGAGCCGCCCGGGCCGATCGGCATGTACGTCTGCGGCCCGACTGTCTACGCGCGCGCTCACATCGGCAACGCGCGCCCATTCGTGCTCGCATCCTGGTACAAGCGCTGGCTTCGCGAGCGCGGCTACGACGTCACGCTCGTGCACAACATCACCGACGTCAACGACAAGATCTACGAGGCGGCTCCGGGCGCCAGCGCTGAGCGCGCCCGCCAGGCGACGGAGTGGTACCTCGAGGACACCGGCCGCTTCGGGCTCGACGAGGTCGATCACTGGCCGAAGGCGACCGAGACGATGGACGAGATCATTCGCTTCATCGTCGACCTGATCGAGAGCGGCTACGCCTACGAGGTCGAGGGCGACGTCTACTTCCGCGTGTCCCGCTTCGAGGAGTACGGCCGCCTCTCCGGGCAGCGGCTCGACCAGCTCGAGGACGAGGAGGAGACGCCGAACCCACTCAAGGAGGAGCCGCGCGACTTCGCGCTCTGGAAGGCGAACAAGCCGGAAGAGGACACGGCGTGGGACTCACCGTGGGGACGCGGGCGTCCGGGCTGGCACATCGAGTGCTCCGCGATGGCCGAGAAGCTGCTCGGGCCCTCGTTCGAGATCCACGGCGGCGGGCTCGACCTCGTCTTCCCGCACCACGAGAACGAGATCGCGCAGTCGCGAGCGCTCGGGCACGAGTTCGCGAAGATCTGGATGCACAACGGCATGCTCCGCTTCACCGGCGAGAAGATGTCGAAGTCGATCGGCAACGTCGAGACGATCGCCGAGGTGCTCGACCGGTGGGGCGCGGAGACGACGCTGCTCTACTTCCTGACCGCCCACTGGCGCAGCCCGATCGACTTCTCCGACGAACGCATGGCAGACGCGCAGGCCCGCGCCGAAGGTCTGCGCGAGGTGTTTCGGAACCCGTCCGAGCCTGCCGGGCCAGATGCCTGGGAGCGGTTCCAGGCCGTGCTCGACGACGACTTCTCGACTCCCGCCGCGCTCGCGCTCATGCACGAGTGGCGCGACCACGAGCTGCTGCGCCGGGCGCTCGACATCTTCGGCCTCGCCCGGCCTCGCCGAGCAGGAGGAGGCACCGTCCGGAGGTGCACGCGCTGGCGGCCGGACGCCAGGAGGCGCGCGCGGCGAGAGACTTCGCGCGCGCCGACGAGCTGCGGGAGCAGATCGAAGCGGCGGGCTGGGACGTCCGCGACGACTCGGGCGGCTACCGGCTCGTTCCCAGGCGGTGACCCGCGAGCAGGTCTACGGCCGCAGGCCGGTGCGCGAAGCGCTCCGCGGCCGGCGTCAGGTGCTCGAGCTCTGGGCGACCGAACGCGCCGTCGCGGCCGAGCCGTGGCTGCAGGAGGGTCCGCGCCTCCAGATCAAGCCGGATCGAGAGATCGGCGAGGCCGCCGGCACCCGCGACCACCAGGGCGTCCTCGCCTGGACGGAGCCGTATCGCTACGCCGACGCCCACGAACTGGCCGCGGTCGACCAGCCGTTGATCGCGTGCCTCGACCAGGTCACCGATCCGCGCAACCTCGGCGCCGTGATCCGGAGCGCGGAGGGTGCCGGCGCAACCGGCGTCGTCGTCCCCGCGCACGGCTCGGCGATGGTGACGGCAGCGGTAGCGCGGGCATCCGCGGGCGCGGTCGAGCACCTGCCGGTGGCGGTCGTCCCGAACCTCGCGCGCTACCTGAACGAGATCAAGCGCGGCGATCTCTGGATCTACGCGGCCGCCGCGGACGCGGAGCAGGACCTCTGGCAGGCCGATCTCACCGGCGGCCTGGCGCTCGTCTTCGGCGCCGAGGGCAAGGGCGTGCGTCCGCTCGTCCGGCGCGCATGCGATGCGACGATCTCGATCCCGCTCTCGGGTCAGGTCGAGTCGCTGAACGTCAGCGTCGCCGCGGCCCTGTTCCTGTACGAGGCGCGCCGGCGACGCAATGGCTGAGCCGACGCTGTACCTCTTCGACGGCCACAACCTCCTCCACGCCGGGGGGTACGAGGACCAGCGCGAGCTGACCGACACGCTCGCCTCGTTCGTGGCGATGCGCGGTGCGCGCGGCTTCCTCGTCTGGGACGGCGTCGGCGTCGACACGGACGTCGGGCCGCTGTCCGTCCGTTTCGCCCCGCATGCGGACGCGGTGCTCGAGCGGCTGGCGGCCGAGCACCGCGAGCACGAGATCGTCTGCCTCGTCTCGTCCGACTTCGCCGTTCGCGGCACCTCGGGCCAGCAGGTGCAGAAGCGCTCGTCCCGCGCGTTCATGGCCGACCTGGAGCAGCCGCGCCATCGGGAGTCGCACGGCTCCCGGCTCGGCGACAGCCTCGACGACGAGACGCGCGAGCGGCTCGAGCGTCTCCGCCGCGGCGACGACGCTGACGCGAACATACGTTCCTAACAGAATCGGTCCTTTGCAATCTCCTTGTAACTTGTGCATGAGCTTGCTATCTTCTGCCTCAACCTAAGGGTGAGAGTTGAGTGTCCGGCACGGCGGGCACGGCCGCTCTTTCCCGCCCGAATCCAGGGAGAACGCGAATGTCCGCTCAGACCGCCATCGCGGCCAAGTCGGCCCAGAAGGCTCAACGAGAGCTTGAGGATCTGCAGCTGGTGATGAAGGCACGGAACGGGAGCACGGCCGCGCTCGACACCCTGATGCGCCGCTACAACGGCTTCGTCCGGCTGAAGGCGAGCTCGTACTTCCTCGCCGGCGGCGACTCCGAGGACCTCGTCCAGGAGGGGCTCGTCGGGCTGTACAAGGCGGTCCGCGACTTCCGCGCCGACAAGGAGACCTCGTTCCGCAGCTTCGCCGAGCTCTGCGTGACGCGGCAGATCATCACCGCGATCAAGACCGCGACCCGCTTCAAGCACCAGCCGCTGAACCAGTACATCTCCTTCAGCCACACGCCCGGCGGGCCAGGACTCCGACGGCGAGTGCACGCTCGGCGACGCGCTCCCCGGCCCCTCGACGAACGACCCGTCCGTGTGCGTGATCTCGACCGAGGAGCTGCAGAGCCTCGTCTTCACGCTCGGCACGGGCCTCTCGCCGCTCGAGGCCGACGCGCTCCGCTGCTACCTCGAAGGGCTCTCCTACGAGGAGATGGCCGACGAGCTGGGCTGCGACTGCAAGACGATCGACAACGCGCTCCAGCGGGTCAAGCGCAAGATCCTGGCCCACCAGAAGACGCGCGAGGTCCTCAACTAGAGCGGAGTACCATGTCCGGCGCCCGTGCCGGAGTAGCTCAGCTGGTAGAGCAACTGATTTGTAATCAGTAGGCCGTGGGTTCGAGTCCCTCCTCCGGCTCCACGAACGATTGAAGCCCCGCCCCCTCCGTTGCCAGGGGGCGGGGCTTCGCGTTTTGCTGCTTGGTCGACTAGGCCGCTGCGGGAACGGCGGGCGCTTCGGGCGCCTGCTCGTGCTCGAGGCGGGGGAGCCAGCCGAGCCACTTCGGCAGGTACCAGTTGCGGTCGCCGAGGAGCTTCATCGTCGCCGGCAGGAGCACCGCGCGGATCAGCGTGGCGTCGATCAGGATGGCGGCCGCGAGGCCGATACCCATCTCCTTCATGTCGATCACCGGCAGGAGCGCGAACACCGAGAAGGTGCCGACCATGACGGCCGCGGCGCTCGTGACCACACCTGCGGTCGACTTGATCCCGTACGCGACGGCATCCTCGTTCGACATGCCGCGGTCATACGCCTCGCGGACGCGGCTCAGGATGAAGACGTGGTAGTCCATCGAGAGGCCGAACAGGATCACGAACAGGAACATCGGCAACCAGGGCGTGATGCCGCCGTTCGACTCGAAGTTGAGCAGGCTCTCGCCCCAGCCCCACTGGAAGACGGCGACGAGGATGCCGTACGCCGCTCCGACGGAGAGCAGGTTGAGCAGGATCGCCTTCAGCGCGACGACGACCGAGCGGAACGAGACCAGCATGATCAGGAAGGCGAACAGGAGCACGAAGCCGAAGACGAGCGGCGCGGTGGTCGTCATCTTCGCTTCCCAGTCCTTGTCCAGGGCGGTCGTGCCGGTGACGGCGTAGTCCACGCCCTCGACCTCGCCGAGCGTGCTCGGCAGCAGGTCCTCGCGCAGCGTTGCGAGAGCGGCCTGCGAGGCCGAGTCGGTGCTCGTGCCCGCGAGCGGGATGGAGAGCTGGGCAACCGTGCTGTCACGGCTGACCTCGAGCTCGATCGGGCCCTTCATCTGACCGGAGGCGAGCGCCTCCTGCTTCAGCTGGACGATCGCGTCCTGCACTGCGGGAGTGCGGACGTCGTCGGCCTGGATCGCGACGACGGCCGGGTCGTTGCCGCCCGGGAACGCCGAATCGAACTTCTTCAGCGGCTGGATCTCCGGGATCGAGATGTCGTCGACGCCGGTCGTGGCCGTGTTCAGGGAGAACGCGGGCACGGTCAGGGCGATCAGCACTGCGCCTGCGGCGACGGCCGAGATGACCGGGCGCCGGAGGACGCGGTCGAGGATCGCGCCCCACAAGCGGCTCTCGCCGTTCTTGCTGCGAAGGCGGCTGATGAACGGGATGCGACCCTTCTCGACCTTGTCGCCGAGCCTGCCGAGAAGTGCGGGCAGCACGGTGAGCGAGCCGATCATCGCGACCGCGACGACCATCATCGTCCCGATCGAGAAGGACATGAACGTCTTGTCGCCGGAGAGGAACATGCCGGCCATTGCGACCAGGACGGTGACGCCCGAGATCAGGACGGCACGGCCTGAGGTCGCTGCGGCGGCCTCGAGGGCGGCGTGCTCACTTCGTCCGGCTGCCCGCTCCTCGCGCTCGCGGCGGAGATAGAAGAGCGAGTAGTCGATCCCGACGGCGAGGCCGATCAGGAGGATGACCTCGGCGATCTGCTCGTCGACGGGGATGAACTGGCTTGGGATCGCGATCAGAGCCGTGGTCGCCATGACCGCGGTGATCGCCAGCAGCAGCGGGATCAGGGCCGCGACTGCGGAGCCGAACACGAACAGCAGGATCACGAGCGTCAGCGGGATCGCGATCATCCCGGCCGTCTTCAGCATGTTGTTGAAGGCTGCGTCGGTCGCCTTCGTCGTGGTGACGCTGCCGAGCTGGTTGACCTCGAAGCCCTTGTGCTCGGCTGCGGTCTTGTCGACCGCGGCCGTGAGCTTGTCGATGTAGAGCGAGGCCTCGTCGAAGGTGCCGACCGGCTGGTACTGCACCATCGCCGAGTGGCCGTCGTCCGAGACGAGGTCGGCGTGACCGACGTCGAGCGGGGTGTCGATCTTGCGTGCCTCGGGGAAGCCTTCGACCGTCTTGGCGACGTCCTCGATCACGGCCTTGAAGGCCGGATCGTCGGCCTTGAGCGTCTTCGACTGGATCAGGACGATCTCGCCCTGCTCGTCGGCGGCCTGGGGGAAGCCGGCCTCGATCATCTTGGTCGCGGTGGCTGCCTCGCCGACCGCGAGGTCGTTGTCCTCGAGGTACTTGGTGCCGATCTGGCCGCCGATGACGACGGACGCGACGACGAACGCGAGCCAGCCGAAGACCGCGGTCTTCCAGTGGTTCGCGCTCCACCGGCCCATGCGGGCGGCGATGTTGTTGCTGCGTTTCAGAGGTGACATGGCGTGCGGTGTCCTTTCGTTCCTGCGGGGTGGAGTGGGGTGTGTGCTCAGGCTGCCCGGGCGTGGGACGGCGCGGAATGCGGCGTCCAGGCCTCTCGTGGTGCGGGCAGCCGCACGGGCTCGACGGCCGGTGCCTGCAGCCGGGAGGCGACGAGCCAGCCGGCGGCGACGACGAGACCACCTGCGGCCGCGTCGAAGAGGAAGTGGTTGCCGGTGCCGACGATGATCAGCAGCATCAGCGCGGGATAGGCGGCGCCGAGACGGCGGAGCCAGCGATGCGAAGCGAGCTGCGCCAGCGCGACACCGACGATCAGCGCGTAGCCGAAGTGAAGGCTCGGCACGGCCGCGATCGGGTTGTAGAAGCTGCCGAGCAGGTCGGAGCTGAGATCGAGGCCCGTGTTCTTGGTGACCGTGTCGGCGAAGCCCATGTTGGCGAGCCGCGGCGGCGCTGCGGGGTAGAGGACGTAGCCGACCAGCGCCAGCGCCGTGCTGACGATCAGCGTCGAACGGAGGAACGGAAACGCATGCGGGCGCCGCCGGTGAACCCAGATGAGGACGGCGGCGGTGCCCGCGAAATGGAGGAGGACGTAGAGGAAGCCGAGCAGCGCCGGAACGCCGGCGACCGAGCTGACCAGGTCCTGCACGTCGCGCTCGACGAAGAGATTGAGGCGGCGCTCGAGCGCGACAATGTCGGCCGTATGCGCGCGGGCAGCCGCCCAGTCCTCGCCGCCGAAGCCGCGGACGAGCTCGTAGACGCCATAGAGGACGGCCAGCGCTGCGAGCTCGATCCGGCCGGAATGGGGCCGGCCGGTGAGTCTGCGGATGCGATCGAAGGACATAGCTGCAGCCTCTCAGTGGGAAAACCACGAGACGATGCGGCGTGCCAGCGTCTTCCGGTGCGGGTAGCCGTACATGTCTCCTCAGAGGATCCAGCCCGCGAGGTCCGAGCGGTATCCGGCATCACCCTGGGGCGACCCTGGTTTTTTCCCGGATCCGTCAGCCGCGGAGCAGGGCGAGCACCGCGAGCACGCGGCGGTGATCCTCCGGCGTCGCCGTCAGGCGCAGCTTCACGAAGATGCTCGTCACGTGCTTCTCGACCGCGCGGAGCGTGACGAACATGCGCTCCGCGATCGCCTGGTTCGAGCGGCCCTCCGCCATCAGCTCCAGCACCTCGCGCTCGCGGGGCGAGAGCTCGGCGAGCGGGTCGTCGCGGCGGTGGCGGCCGACCAGCTGGCTGACGACCGCAGGATCCAGCGCGGAGCCGCCCTCGGAGACGCGGCGTACGGCGGCTGCGAACTCGTCGATGTCGGCGACACGATCCTTGAGGAGATAGCCGACGCTCTCGGCGCTCTCGGAGAGCAGTTCCATCGCGTACCCCGGCTCGACGTACTGCGAGAGCACGAGCACGCCCGTGTCGGGATGGCGCTCGCGGATCTCCTTGGCGGCGCGGAGCCCTTCGTCCGTCTGCGTCGGCGGCATCCGGATGTCGACGACGGCCACGTCCGGCTGGTGCATCGCCACGTGGCGGAGGAGATCCTCGGCGTTGCCGGACTGCGCCACGACGTCGAAGCCCGCGTCGTCGAGCAGCCGTGCGACGCCTTCACGGAGCAGGACGGAGTCGTCGGCGAGGACGACGCGGACCGGCGTCGTGCCCGGGCGTGCGCGAAGCGCGGGGAAGTCGCCGCCGAGGCCCGGCTCGTCGAGCTGGAAGATCCGTTCCGGCTCCGGCAGCTCCGGGAGCGCCCAGAGGCCGAGGTCGCGGAGCTCGCGACCGGGCGTGAGCACGAGTGCTGCGGCCTCGGACGCGACGATCTGGCCGCCGTGGCCCGCGTTCGCGATCCGGAACGCGCGGTGGACGTCGACGCCGACGTAGCCGTCCTCACCGAGTGCGGCAGTGCCGGTGTGCAGGCCGATCCGGACGCGGACCGGCGCGGGCCAGTTGTGCCCGGAGATCCGGCGCTGTGCGTCGATCGCGGCCGTGGCGGCGGTCTCGGTCTCGGCGAAGGCGGCGAAGAGCTCGTCACCGCGTGAGTCGACCTCGTGGCCGTCGGCGGCCGCGACGGCTTCGCGCAGCAGGCGCCGGAGGTCTGCCAGCACAGGCTGCCACTCGTCGCCGAGCTCACGGGCGAGCCGCGTCGAGCCCTCGATGTCGGCGAAGAGAAAGGTGACGGTTCCGGTCGGGAGCGCGCTCACTCAGGAGAGTCTAGGAGGGATCGGCGGAACATCTGCTGAGCCGCCGAGACCGCGCTGCTCGCCCCGATGCTGCGTCCTCAGTCGCGCCGATAGCAATCGCTATCGGCGCTCCCTGCGTCCTTGCCTCGAGGCGAGCATCACGGCCTCGACGACGAGCGACATTCCGCCGATCCCTCCCGAGCAGGGAACGCGCTCGCCCAGGCTTGCTACGCGGCGACGTCCAGGAGCTCGGGGCTGCGGCGGGCGGCGTAGGCGAAGGGGTGGTAGAAGGCGTCGAGGGCGCGAGACCGCTCGACCGTGAGCTCGAAGGACGAGTCGCTCGCGAGGTGGAGCACCTCGACCGCGACGCTGTCGTCCTCGGGAGACCACCAGAGGACGACGTCGATTCCGTCGCCGCGGCGGTGGGCCAGATCGATTCTGTGATCGGCGAACATGACTTCCTCCTTGGTTGCGTTCATGGCGCAACACTCCCACGCTCGCGGGGCGGCCGAGGATGCGGCCGGCAGGTCTTCCTAGGTGCGGGTTGCCCTACCCCTCAAGGTCGGGATCCAGCGGGATCTCGGCCACGATCCGGGTGCCTCCTGCTCGGCGGGCTGTCGACCGTCAGCGTCCCCTCGAGCGCGGCGACGCGGTCGTACAGGCCGCGCAGGCCCGAGCCACCGGCCGAATCGGCGCCGCCGACGCCGTCGTCGGCGACCTCGACCCGGGTGCTGCTCTCGTCGCAGGTGACGCGGACGGTCACGACCGAGGCGCGGGCGTACTTGATCACGTTCGCGAGCGCCTCCGCGATCACGTAGTAGGCGGCGGCCTCGACGGCTTGCGGCAGCTCGACCTCCGGCGTCTCGATCTCGACGGGGATCGGCAGGCGTGTGGCCAGCGCCTCGAGCGCCGCGGCGAGCCCGCGGTCGGTGAGGACGGCCGGATGGATGCCGCGCGCGAGCTCGCGCAGCTCGTCGAGCGCGGCGGCGAGCTCCTCGCGGGCGGACTCGAGCACCGCGTCCGCCGCCGGCGGGTCGCTGCCGACCTTCGCCTGCGCGAGGCGCAGCGAGAGCGAGAGCGCGACCAGCCGCTGCTGCGCGCCGTCGTGGAGGTTCCGCTCGAGGCGGCGCCTTGCTTCGTCGCCGGCCTTGACGATGCGGGCACGCGAGGCCCGGAGCTCCTCCTCCTGCCGCTTGCGTTCGCTGATGTCCGCGAACAGCGCCAGGTGGCTGATGACGGTGTCGGACGCATCTCGAATCGGAGCCGCGGAGATCTCGACGTCGATCAGGCTCCCGTCCTTGCAGAGCCGCTTCGCTTCGACGCCGGTATAGACCTCGCCGGACCGGACGCGAGTCATCAGCTCTGCGAGCCGTTCGCGCTCCTCGTCCGGGATGTGCCGGAGCGGGCCGCCGACCATCTCCTCCGCCGACCAGCCGAACATCCGCTCGGCAGCCGGATTCCAGAGCGCGATCCGGTCGTCGAGATCGACCTCGAGCACGGCCACCGGCGAGGCCTCGATCGTCGCCCGCAGCCGCTCCTCGCTCGAGCGGAGGTCGTGCTCGCGCCGCTCCCGCTCGGTCACGTCGACACCGCACACGAGCACGCGCTCACGGCCAAGGATGTCGACGATCGGCGTCGCAGTCCACTCGACGACTCGTTCGCCGCCGTCGCGCGTGACCCAGCGTGAGAGGCGGAGCTGGGGGTCGACGCCGTTGAACGCCGACGCGACCCCGATCTTCGCGAAGTAGCGATCCTGCTCGTGGAAGAGCTCGGCGAAGCTGCGGCCGAGCATCTCGGCGTCCGACCAGCCCATCACCTGGACGAACGAGTCGTTGACGGCGTCCTCGACGACCTTCGCCGCGTCGTCGACGACGACCAGCAGGCTCGGAGTGATGTCGGCGACCTTGCTGAGGAAGTCGCGCTCGCGGTCGAGCTCGATCTCGTGCCGCTTGCGCTCGGTGACGTCGAGCCCGCCGCAGATGATGTTGCGGACGTTCCCGGACTCGTCGAGCAGCGGCGCCGTCGACCACGCGATCACCATCTCCTCGCCACGCCGGTTCACGAACGTGTTCTCCCAGGTCGCGGCGGGATGGGCAGGATTCGTCTGGAAGCGCTCGCGGACATCGTCGCGCTCCTCGGGTGAGATGAAGACGTCCCAGAAGTACTCGTGGCGCACCTCCTCGACGTTCTCGAAGCCGCTCGCGCGCTCGCAGGCGGTGTTGTAGTTGGCGATCCGGCCGTCGGGTTCGAGCGACATCAGCAGCGACGGCGCTGTGTTCACGATCGTCTCGAGGAAGACGAACTGGGCGCGCACCTCGGCCTGCAGCCGCTCGTTCTCGAGCCAGAGCGCCGCCGCTGCCGCAACCGCGTCGACGAGCTCCGGCTCGTCCGCGAGCGACGGATCGTGGATCAGCGCGCCGACGAGCTTCCCGTTTCGCCTCACGTCGTGTCTCAGCCGCGCGCCGTCGTCGCCGCGGAACGGGCTGCCGTCCGGGAGGACGAGCTGCTCTCGATCGGGCAGCCAGTAGACGAGGTCGAGCGAGGGGTCGCGGAGCGCGTGAGCGACTGCGTCGCGGAGCGGAGTGCCGTGACCGAGCTCGACCAGCAGGTCGGCGACACCGACGCGGGCGAGCCGGCTGCGGAGGACGCCCGCGAGGAACGCCACCGGCACGAGCGCGAAGGCGACGAGGAAGACGTAATAGAGCGGTTCTGCCGCGCTCTCGGAGAACGCAGCCACGACCAACTCGACGAGCAGGACGCCCATGACGAGCGCGCCGGTGCCGAGGACCGGGCCAAGCGCTCGACGAAGAGCGCCGTGGGCGCGGAGGAAGCGGGTGACGACGATCGCGAGCACGACGACGACGAGCGCAAGCGCGAGCACGCTGACGATCCCGGTGGCGATCGTGTGGGCGGTGTCGCTGCTGGTGACGGCGATCGTGCTCTCGCAGTCGGGGCAGTCAGGGTCGGGCTGCCGGTCGACGCAGGAGCTGCGCGGCGCTGCCGACGAAGACGAGCGCGTAGGTGCCGATCACGAGCCACAGATCCCTGCGGCTGTGGAGGCGCCCCGTCGGGTACGCGAGCAGCAGGTGCACGAACGCGCCCAGCGCGAGGCTGTTCACGAGCACCCCGACGGTGAAGATCCAGTCGTTGTCGGACTCCGTCAGCCCCCCGAGGCACCAGAAGTAGGCGACGAGGACGAGGAAGATGCCGGTCCGGTTGTCCGGTCGGCGCCATAGTGCGATCACGCCCGAGACGAGGAACGACAGCCCGACCGTGAGGGCGAGCGAGAGGAACGCCGCCTTGTTGTCGAGGTGGTCGCTCGTGAGGACGAAGGCCGTTCCGATCGCCGCGAGCGCGAGCCCGACGGCCGCGACCAGGACGAGTGAGCGGGTCCTCATCCGAGCAGATCGGCCAGTGCAGTCCCGCCCAGCTCGGCTTTCGGGATGAAGCCGCGGGCACCGCTCTGTTCGATCAGCCCGCCGTAGTCGCACGCTTCCCGGCTGGAGACGAGAACGACGGCCGGTGGGCCGCCGTTCAGGTTGAGCGCCCGGCAGACGGCGAACCCGTCCATGTCCGGCAGCTGCACGTCGAGCAGGATCACGTCGGGCGCCAGCGCACGCGCGGCGGCGATTCCCGCAGCGCCGTCCTCGGCCTCACCGACGACCTCGAACCCCTCAGCCTCGAGAATCGCCCGCGCCGAGGCGCGGAAGCTGGGGTGGTCGTCGACGATCACAACGGTCTTGGGCATGGACATATCCTGGCAGGTGCGGAGGCTTCCGGAAGTGCGGTAAACCACACAGTTCGTGGTGCTACACGCACCCCCTTTTGCAGGCCGGCAGGTGCCGTTCAGACGGCCGCAGGCTCGGCCTCCCGCGCCGCGATCGCCTGCTTCGCCTTGATCGCGAGCCAGAGCTCCATTCGCTGTGCCGGGTCGTCCGGATGCCGCCCGGTCTGCTTGCGCAGCTGGTCCATCCGGTAGCGGAGCGTGTGCCGGTGGACGCCGAGCCGGTCGGCGGCGTCGCTCCAGCGGCAGCCGCTGTCGAGCAGGGCTGCGAGCGACTCGAGCAGCCAGGCGTTGCCCGGATGCGGGGCCGAGCACGCGGGCGACGAACGCCTCCAGGGCGGCGCCGGGAAGGCTCAGCAGCAGCTCGAGCGAGCCGAGATCCTGGTAGGAGGCAACCGGGCCGGCGACCGCGTCGAGCGCGGCGCGCGCCTCGAGCAGGCTGCGTCCGAGCCCGGCTCCGGATGCCGGACGGCCGACGCCGACCCGCGTTCCGGGCGCAGCCTCGACGAGCTCCCGCGCGATCGCGAGGGCGTCCTCCTCGAGGTCGGTGGCGACGAGGAACGCAGCGCGATCACGACGTGAGGCGGAGAGGTAGCGCGCCCCGCGCGAGTCGAGCACCCGCGAGGCGGCAGTGCGGACCTCGTCTCCCCGGGGAGCGCCGACCGCGATCGCGAGCAGCGCCGCGTAGCGGTCCTGCGGGTCGAGCCCGAAGGCGGCGATCCGGCGCGAGATCTCGCGCTCGTCGAGCCGGTCGTGCTCGAGGTCCTCGAGCAGGTCGCCGGCGAGCCGGAGCTCGGCCGCCGAGACGGCGTGCCGCCGTGAGAGCTCGAATGCGAGCGCCGACTGCCCGTGGTGGAGCACGAGCCGGTCGTACTCCGAGAGCTCGTCGCGCGGTTTCCCTGCCCGCAGCGACCAGGTCTCGCCGTCGGCGACGACCGGCAGCTCGAGCACGTGCTCGCACCCCTCGAGGCGTACGCTGTGGCGCTCGCCGACGACACGGCCTGCCTCGTCGACGAGCGCGAGCGCGCAGCCGACGTGGTCGCCCAGGATCGCCAGCAGCGCCGGCGCCCCGTGGCCCTGGAGGACGGAGTGGGCGAGCCGCTCATGCACTTCGAGCGCACGTTCCAGGCGCGCGAGCTGCGCGTTCGCGAGCCGCGACGAGATCGCCTTCGTCAGCGCGATGAAGGGCACCTCGTACGGGACGGTGACGAGCGGGAAGTCGAGCCGTTCGGCCTCGTCTGCGAGCGCCGCGGGCGGCTCGGCCCAGCCGAAGCCGATCCCGAACGCGAGCCCAGCGAGGCCGTGGCCGGCCAGGCGGCGCACGTACTCCCGCTGGGGTCGCGACAGCTCACCGACGCCGAGCCCGGTCGTGATCAGGAGCTCGCCGCCCTCGAGCCACGGCGTCGGGTCGGGCAGCTCCGAGACGTGCACCCAGCGGATCGGGTTGTCCGCGCCGGTCGCGCCCGCAGCAAGCTCCAGCCCGAGGCCCGGTAGGTTCGCGATGTCACGGACGGTCAGCATGCGGTCGGTGGCACGGAGTCGGCGGCGCCGCTTGGACGCCACGGCCAAGACGCTACTCCTTGCTCGTGGGAGGAAGCAAGCAGTTGCGCGGTATGGGCACGTGCCGCGAGTGCGGCTTTCCGACATCGTGTCGAAGAGGGGTGAGCGCCGATACGACCCGCCGGTCCATTGCGCTCGGCCGTCGCGGCGGGAGAGAATCGCCGCGTGTCTCTCCGCGAGCGCACGGCGGCCGACGACGTCCTCGAAGCGCGCGAGCGCTTCGTCGCGCGCGGCGTCGCGACGCCGCGCCTCGTGGTCACGCGCGCCGAGGGCGCGCAGGTCGAGGCGGCCGACGGCACCGTCTACCTCGACTTCGCCGGCGGGATCGCCTGCCAGAACACCGGTCACGGCTTCGCGCCGGTGGTCGCCGCGATCCACGAGCAGGTCGACCGCTTTCTCCATCAGTGCTTCATGGTCGGCACCTACGAGCCCTACGTCGAGGTCTGCCGCCGGCTCGCCGAGCACTCGCCGTGCGCGGGAGAGAGCCAGAAGTCGATCCTCGTCAACTCCGGCGCGGAGGCGGTCGAGAACGCCGTCAAGATCGCGCGTGCCGCAACGGGCCGGCCCGCGGTCGTCGTCTTCGAGAACGGCTTCCACGGCCGGACGCTGCTGACGATGGCGATGACGAGCAAGGTGCGCCCCTACAAGGCGGGCTTCGGGCCGTTCCCCGGCGAGATCTATCGCGCCGCCGCGCCGTACCCGTACCGCGGCATCGACACCGACGCGGCGATCGCGTCGCTCGAGCACCTGTTCAAGAGCGAGGTCGAGGCCGAGACGGTCGCGTGCGTCGTGCTCGAGACCGTGCAGGGCGAAGGGGGCTTCATCCCGATGCCCGCCGACTACCTGGCGCGGCTGCGCGAGCTCTGCGACCGGCACGGGATCCTCTTCGTCGCCGACGAGGTGCAGTCGGGCGTCGGGAGGACGGGGCCGATGTGGGCGATCGAGCACAGCGGCGTCGCCCCTGACCTGCTCGTCTCGGGGAAGTCGCTCGGCGGCGGGCTGCCGCTGGCGGCGGTCACCGGCCGCGCCGAGGTGATGGACGCGCCCGGGCCCGGCGGGCTCGGCGGCACGTTCGGCGGCAACCCCGTCGCCTGCGCCGCGGCGGCCGTCGTCCTCGACACGATCGCCGAGCCGACGTTCCGTGCCCGCGCCGACGAGCTCGGGCGCGACGCTGCGGGCGCGGCTCGACGAGCTCGCCGGCCGCCACGACGCGATCGGGGAGGTGCGCGGGCTCGGGCCGATGCTGGCGCTCGAGCTGCGCGAGCAGAGCCCCGACCTCGCGCAGAGGATCACCGCCGCGGCGTTCGAGCGCGGCCTGCTCCTGCTCTCCTGCGGCCTCTACGGCAACGTGCTGCGGCTGCTGCCGCCGCTGACCGTCACCGACGAGGAGCTCGAGCGCGGGCTTCGGCTCCTGGAGGAGTCGCTTGCGGGCTGAGGTCGACGTCCGTGTCGCCGGGCTGCGCAAGCGCTACGGCGACGTCACCGCGGTCGACGGGGTCGACCTGGAGATCCGGCGCGGCGAGTTCTTCACGATGCTCGGGCCGTCCGGGTCCGGCAAGACGACGACGCTGCGCATGATCGCCGGCTTCGAGCAGCCGGACGAGGGCAAGGTCGAGCTCGGCGGCAAGGACGTCTCGAAGCTGCCGCCGTACGCGCGCGACGTGAACACCGTCTTCCAGGACTACGCGCTCTTCCCGCACATGACCGTGCAGGAGAACGTCGAGTACGGGCTCCGCGTGAAGAAGGTGCCGCGCGCCGAGCGGCGGCGGCGCGCGGGCGAGGCGCTCGCGCTCGTGCGGCTCGAGGGCTACGGCGGCCGCAAGCCGGCCCAGCTCTCCGGCGGCCAGCGCCAGCGTGTCGCGCTCGCCCGCGCGATCGTGAACCGGCCGCAGGCGCTTCTGCTCGACGAGCCGCTCGGCGCGCTCGACCTCAAGCTGCGCCAGGAGCTGCAGATCGAGCTGAAGCGGATCCAGCAGGAGCTCGGGATCACCTTCATCTACGTCACGCACGACCAGGAGGAGGCGCTGACGATGAGCGACCGACTCGCGGTGTTCAACGAGGGCAGGATCGAGCAGATCGGCGCTCCGGCCGAGGTGTACGAGCATCCGGCGAGCGAGTTCATCGCCGGCTTCGTCGGCGTCTCGAACGTGCTCGAGCGAGGCGGCCGCCGCTTCACGGTGCGGCCGGAGAAGATCCGCCTGCTCGGCGACGGCGAGAGCCCGGATCAGGGTGCGGTCGTGGAAGAGGGGCGGATCGCGAACGTCGTCTACGTCGGCGCGATCACGCGCTACCACGTCGAGCTCGACGCAGGCGGCGAGCTGACGGTGGTCAGCCAGAACCTCGAGCGTGGCTCGAGCGAGGTGTTGGAACGACAGGGAAGGCGGATCCGGGCGAGCTGGCTGCCCGAGCACGCCTTCCATATCGAGACCGGGTCGAACGGAGGAGAAGGAGACATGAGCAAGCGGAAAGTCGGACGCTGGGCGGCCGCGCTGCTGGCGACGGGCGTCCTCAGTGTCATGGCCGCGGGCTGCGGCGGGGACGACGACGAGGCGGGCGGGGCGGGCACGACCGCTGCCGAAACGACCGGAGGGACTCCCGAGGGAATGATGGAGACGCTCGGCGAGGGCGAGGGCCAGGTCAATCTGATCGCCTGGGCCGGCTACGTCGAGGACGGCACCACGGATCCGAAGGTCGACTGGGTGACGGACTTCGAGACCGAGACGGGCTGCCAGGTCAACGTCAAGACCGGCAACACCTCGGACGAGATGGTCACCCTGATGCGCACCGGCCAGTACGACGGCGTCTCGGCATCCGGTGACGCGAGCCTGCGCCTGATCGCGGCGGGCGACGTCGCCCCGGTCAACCTCGACCTGATCGAGAACTACGAGGGCGTGTTCGAGGGCCTCAAGAACCAGCCGCACAACACGGTCGACGACATCGCCTACGGCGTCCCGCACGGCCGCGGAGCGAACCTGCTCCAGTACCGGACGGACATCGTCAAGCCGGCCCCCGACTCGTGGTCGGTGGTCTGGGACAAGGCTGGCCCGTACAAGGGCAAGGTGACCGCGTACGACAGCCCGATCTACATCGCCGACGCGGCCGTCTACCTGAAGGCGACTCAGCCCGACCTCGGCATCGAGGATCCGTACGAGCTCGACCAGGAGCAGTTCGACGCAGCGGTCGAGCTGCTGAAGCAGCAGCGGACGAACATCGGCGAGTACTGGTCGGACTACACGAAGCAGATCGCTGCCTTCACCGGCGGCGAGAGCGTCGTCGGCACGACCTGGCAGGTGATCACGAACGTGCTCGAGGGCGAGGACGTGCCCGTCGCCGCCGTCCTGCCGAAGGAGGGCTCGACCGGCTGGTCCGACACGTGGATGATCTCGTCGAAGGCCAAGAACCCGAACTGCATGTACCTGTGGATGAACCACATCATCTCGCCGAAGGCGAACGCGGCCGCGACCGAGTACTTCGGTGAGGCCCCGTCCTCCAAGGAAGCGTGCGCGCTGACCGCCAACAAGGATCACTGCACGACCTTCCACGCGGACGACGAGGAGTACTTCGAGCAGATCTACTACTGGAAGACGCCGCAGGCCGACTGTGGCGACGACCGTGGCCAGGTCTGCAAGGACTACTCGGAATGGACGCAAGCCTGGACTGAAATCAAGGGGTGAGCTCGACCTCTGAGGGACTGGAGGCGCCGTCCGGGGGATCACCCGGACGGCGCCTTTCCACCTTCCTGTTCCGCCACCCGCGGCTCCGCGTCGGCCTGCTGCTGACGCCGCCGCTCTCGTGGCTCCTGCTTGCGTATCTCGGCTCGTTGGCCGTGCTGTTCCTGGCCTCGTTCTGGCGGCTCGACCCCTTCACCTCGCAGGTCGTGCACGAATACGGCTTCCAGAACTTCCGGCAGCTCTGGGAGAGCGACGTCTACCGCACCATCGCGTTCCGCACGATCGGAATCGCAGCGGCGGTGACCGTCACCGACGTGCTGCTCGCGTTCCCGATCGCCTTCTACATGGCGAAGGTCGCGTCGCGGCGAACGCGGAATCTGCTCGTGGTCGCGGTCCTGCTCCCGTTGTGGGGGAGCTACCTGGTCAAGGTCTACGCCTGGCGGATCATCCTGCAGGAGAACGGGATTCTGAACTGGGCGCTCGATCCGTTCGGGCTCTCAGGCCCAGGCTTCGGGAACGTGGCCACGTGGCTCGTCTTCAGCTACCTCTGGCTGCCGTTCATGATCCTGCCCGTCTACGCGGGGTTGGAGCGGATCCCGAACTCGATGCTCGAGGCGTCGGCCGACCTGGGGGGAAGGGGCTGCGGACGCTCTGGCGCGTGGTGCTTCCATTGGCGCTGCCGGCGATCGCCGCGGGCTCGATCTTCACCTTCTCGCTCACGCTCGGGGACTACATCACGCCGCAGCTCGTCTCCAGCACTCAGTTCATCGGCAACGTCGTCTACATCAACGTCGGCGTCGCGAACAACCTCCCGTTCGCGGCCGCCTTCGCGACCGTGCCGGTGCTCGTGATGGTCGTCTACCTCCTCTTGGCCAGGCGCGTAGGAGCGTTCGACAGCCTATGACCTCTCGCGCCGGAGCCTGGGTACTCCGCGGTCTAACGGGCCTGACGCTCGCGTTCATCTACCTGCCGCTGCTCGTGATCTTCATCTACGCGTTCAACGACAAGCGGTCGCTCGTATGGCCGATCGACGGCCTGACGACGAAGTGGTTCGGGCGGGCGATCGACAACCCGGGCGTGCGCGACGCACTGTTCGTCTCGTTCAAGGCGGCGCTCGGCGCGACCGCGCTCGCCCTCGTGCTCGGCACGATGGCGGCGATGGCGGTCGCCCGCTACCGGTTCTTCGGGCGCGACGCGATCTCGTTCCTCGTCATCCTCCCGATCGCGCTGCCCGGGATCGTGACCGGGATGGCGCTGAACGCGACCTTCCGCAACCTGCCGGAGCCGTTCGGGGTCGAGCTCGGCCTCTTCACGATCATGGTCGGCCACGCGACCTTCTGCATCGTCGTCGTCTACAACAACGTCATCGCCCGCCTCCGCCGGACGCAGGGGTCGCTGGAGGAGGCATCTTCCGACCTCGGCGCCGACACCTGGCAGACGTTCCGCTTCGTCACCTTCCCGCAGCTGAAGACGGCGCTGCTCGCCGGCGGACTGCTCGCGTTCGCGCTCAGCTTCGACGAGGTGATCGTGACGACCTTCACCGCCGGCGCCGACCAGACGCTGCCGATCTGGATCCTCAACAACCTCTCGCGGCCGAACCAGCTGCCGATCGTCAACGTCGTCGCGGTCTTCGTGATCCTGCTCTCGATGATCCCGGTCTACTTCGCCGCGAAGCTCTCGAGCGACACGACCGGCGGCGTCGGTCGTTAGGAGGGCTAGCGCGGCTCGTTCGCGGCGGGGAGCTCGACGAAGAAGGTCGAGCCCTCGCCGGGTTTCGACTCGACCCAGATCTTCCCGTCCATCCGGCGCACGAGCTCGCGGCAGATGTAGAGCCCGAGCCCGGTGCCGCCGATGCCGCGGGTCATGTCGGGATCGAGCCGGTAGAACTTCTCGAAGATCCGCCGGTGCTCGGAGGCCGGGATGCCGAGCCCGGTGTCGGCGACCGAGAAGCGGATCGCGCCGTCGCCGTTCGCGACCGAGAGCGAGACCGGCCCGCCCCCCGGCGAGTACTTGATCGCGTTGTCGACGAGGTTGACGAGCACCTGGTGCAACTGGCCGGGATCGGCGACGACGCTCGGAATCCGCGCCTGAACGACCAGCTCGAGCACGATCGACTCGGGGAGGTGCGTCCGCGCGGCCTCGACCACCGACGTCGCGAGTTGGGCGGGATCGCACCGCTCGACCGTGACCGGCAGCTGGTCGGCGTCGAGCCGGCCGGCGACGAGGAGGTCGTTGACGATCGTGCCGAGCCGGTCCGACTCGGATGCGATCACGCCGAGCAGCTGCTCGCGGATCTCGGGATCCAGCTCGATGTCGGTGCGGCGGATCGTCTGCGCCGAGCCGTAGATCGCCGCGAGCGGCGTTCGCAGCTCGTGCGAGACCGTGGCGACGAAGTCTGCCTTCATCTCCTCGAGCGCCTTCTCCTCGGTCAGGTCGCGGAACGCGTAGACGGTGCCTTCCTCGAAGCCCACGCCCGAGCCGGAGATCCAGAGCTCGCGGCCCCCGAACTCGACCGGGACGGTCTCGGCGCGCACGGGCTCGCCCGGCTTGCTCGCCACGGGAATCAGCGGCGAGATCTCCCGCCAGCGGTGGACGATGTCCTCGATCTTGCGGCCGAGCGTGTCCGCCTCCCCGACGCCCGTGATCGTGGCCGCGGCGGTATTCCAGAGCCGGATCACGCCCTCGCGGTCGACGAGGACGACGCCGTCGCCGACGGCCTCGAGCGCGCGCGCCGCCCGGCTGCGCCGCTCCACCTCGGCGTACAGCCGCGCGTTGTCGATCGCCGCGCCGGCGTGACGGGCGAGCTCCTGGGCGAGAGCGGCGTCCTCGTCGCCGTAGACGCGCCCGGACTCCGCCGTCACGAGCGTGACCGAGCCGAAGACCTCGCCGCGGGCCGTGAGCGGCACGGTCACGTACGACCTCGGAGCGAGCGCACGTGCGATCTCGAGCTGAGCGTCGTCGAAGCGGAAAGCCGCCAGCGCGCGCTCGCCGATCTCCTTCACGAGCACCGGATCGGTCGTGCGCGTGGCGATCGTGACCGCCGAGAGCATCGGCTGCTCGAGCTCCCGCGCGAGCGCGAGCTTCAGCGGATCGGCGTGTTCGAGTGCGAGCCGTTCGAGCTTGCCGTCGACGAAAATGTCGACGGCGCACCAGTCGGCGACGCGAGGGACCGCGAGCCGGGCGACGTCGGCGAGCGTCTGCTCGTAGTCGAGCGAGCTGCCGAGCACCCAGCCGGCCTCGGCGAGGAACGCCTGTCGCTCCTCGGCGAGCTTGCGGTCCTCGATGTCGGTCGATGTGCCGACCCAGCCGTCGGGGGTCGGCAACGCTCGGCCCAGGAACCAGCGATACGTGCCGTCCGCAAGCCTGATCCGGTACTCGGCATCGAGCGGTGCTCGGGCTCGACGCGCTTCGTCCCAGGCCGCACCGGTGGCGGCCACATCGTCGGGGTGGACGAATTCCTGCCAGACCACCGTCCCGTCCCGCGGCAGTCCGGTCAGCTCGAACCAGCGCTCGTTCCGATAGGTGACCACGCCGTCCAGGTCGGCGGTCCAGACGATCTGGGGCACGGCATCGGCCAGCGAGCGGTAGCGCACCGCGCTCTCGCGCTCGGCCGCGGCGAGCTCCTGCCCGGCGAGGAGCGCGTCGCGGCGCCTGATCTCGACCGTCTTCTGCCAGAGCTCGATGAAGACAGCGACCTTGGTTCGCAGGATCAGCGGGTCGAACGGCTTCATCAGGTAGTCGACAGCGCCGGTGCTGTAGCCGCGGAAGACGTGCTCGGCGTCCTTCGAGATCGCGGTCAGGAAGAGGATCGGAACGTGTCTCGTCCGCTCCCGCTGCTTGATCAGCTCGGCGGTCTGGAAGCCATCCATGCCCGGCATCTGGACGTCGAGCAGGATCGCCGCGAACTCGTCGTGGAGCAGCCGGCGCAGCGCCTCCTCGCCCGAGGAGGCGCGAACGAGCTCCGCCTCGAGCGGCTCGAGGATCGCCTCCAGCGCGAGCAGGTTCTCGGGGCGGTCGTCGACCAAGAGCAGCTTCGCCCGGTCGGTTGTCACGGGCAGCACAGCCCGTAGAGGAACGGGCGCGATCTCCCGGAGCGGGAGCACCGCATCGGCGACCGAGCCGGCGATCGCGGCATCGGGCATCGTCCGCCGCTCGGCCGTCAGCGGGTCCTGGACGATCGAGACACCGCCGTTGCGCTTGATTGCGGCCAGGCCCGCCGCACCGTCCTCGTTCGCGCCTGTGAGCACGATCCCGATCGCGCGGTCACGGTACGACTCCGCAACCGACTCGAAGAGAACATCGATCGACGGCCGCGCGAATTGGACGCGCGCGTCGACGGAAAGGGCGAAGTGGCTGCCGTCGACGAGCAGGTGGTAGTCGGCCGGCGCAACGTACACGCGCCTCGGCTCGAGCGTCTCCTTGTCGCCGGGCTCGGAGACCGGCCGGCCGATGTGGCGCTGGAGCAGCGACTCGAGCACGCCGCGGCTCGACTCCGGCGCGCGGTGTTGCGCGACGACGATCGTCTGGTCGAGCTGCTGCGGAATCCCCTCGAGCAACGTTCCCACTGCGTGCAGCCCTCCCCAGGATGCGCCGATGGCGATCACCTCGTAGCTCATCGAATCTTCCTGTAGAGCCGCTCCTCGGCGTCGAGCTCCTCGAAGGCGCTCTCGTGCGGGGAGAAGCGGATCGTCTCCTTCTGTCCCAACGCCAGGACTCCGAACATCGCCAGGCTGTCGTAGAAGAGCCTGTGCACGCGCTCCTGCAACGGCTGGGCGAAGTAGATCATCACGTTGCGGCACGTGATCACGTTGAACTCGTTGAAGGCCGCGTCCGAGACGAGGTTGTGCTGGGCGAAGACGACCTCGTCGGCGATCCCGCGCGCGAACTGTGCGCCGTCGTAGCGGGCGACGTAGTACTCGGAGAACGAGCGCGTGCCGCCGGCGCGGATGTAGTTCTGCGTGTACTCCTGCATCTTGTCCAGCGGGAAGACCCCGAGCCGCGCTCGCTCGAGCACCGCCTCGTTGATGTCGGTCGAGTAGATCCGAACGCGGTCGGAGAGCCCTTCCTCGGCGAGCAGGATCGCGAGCGAGTAGACCTCCTCGCCCGTCGAGCAGCCGGCGACCCACAGCCGCGCGAACGGATAGGTGCGCAGCATCGGCACGACCTTCTTCCGGAAGGAGAGGAAGAAGGTGGGATCGCGGAACATCGCGGTGACGTTGACGGAGAGGTCGAGCAGCAGCCGCTCCATCACCGCCGGGTCGCGAAGGAGCAGGTTCTGCAGCTCCGAGATCGTCTCGACCTTCTCGCCGTCCATGCGGCGCCGGACGCGCCGCCGCAGCGAGGCCGGCGCGTACTGGCGGAAGTCGAAGCCGTAGCGGCGGTGGATCCCTTCGAGCAGGAGGTCGATCTCGATCCGCTCGAGCTCGAGCTCCTCGCTCCTCTCTATTGGTAGAGCCACACCCGCATCAGAGAGAGCAGCTGGTCGGTGTCGACCGGCTTGGTGATGTAGTCGGACGCCCCGGCGGCGATCGAGCGCTCCCGGTCGCCCTTCATCGCCTTGGCGGTCAGGGCGATGATCGGCAGCTTCTCGAACTCGGGCAGCAGCCGGATCGCCTGCGTGGTCTCGTAGCCGTCCATCTCCGGCATCATCACGTCCATCAGGACGAGGTCGACGTCGCCGCTCTGCCTGAGCGCCTCGATCCCCTCGCGCCCGTTCTCGGCAAAGAGCACCTCCATCCCGTTCGCCTCGAGCGCGCTCGTGAGCGCGAAGACGTTGCGGACGTCGTCGTCGACGATCAGCACCTTCTTCCCGAGGAAGACCGCGTCGGCATTGTGCAGCTGCTCGAGCATCTTCCGCTTCGAATCGGGCAGCTTCGACTCGACCCGGTGCAGGAAGAGCGACGTCTCGTCGAGCAGCCGCTCGGGCGAGCGGGCGTCCTTGATCACGATCGTCTCCGCGTAGCGCTTCAACTTCGTCTCCTCGCGCCGGGTCAGCTCCTTTCCCGTGTAGACGATCACCGGCAGCGCCCGCGAGCGCCCGGTCGTCTTCACCCGCTCGAGCAGGTCGAAGCCCGTCATCTTCGGCAGCTTCAGGTCGAGCACCATGCAGTCGAACTCGGGCTCCGCGTCGAGTGCCGCGAGCGCCTCCTCCGAGGAGCCGACGGCGACGATCTCGACGTCGCCGTCGCCGCCGACCAGCTCGACGATCGCGTCGCGCTGCGCCTCGTCGTCGTCGACGACGAGCAGGCGGCGGACGTCGCGGTCGATGAACGACTCGATCCCGCCGAAGACGCCCTCGAGCGCCTCCAGCGAGGCGGGCTTCCGGATGAACGCGGCCGCGCCCGCCATCAGCGCCGGCTGCATCTCCTCCATCCCCGAGACGATGTGGACGGGGATGTGACGCGTCGCAGGATGCCGCTTCAGACGGTCGAGCACGGTCCAGCCGTCGAGCACCGGCAGGGTCATGTCGAGCACGATCGCGTCCGGCCGGAACTCACGGGCGAGCGCGAGGCCCGTGTCGCCGCGAAGCGCGACGAGGCCCTTGAAACCGCGCTCGCGCGCAATCTCGAGCTCCGTGCGGGCGAAGTCGGCGTCGTCCTCGACGATCAGCACGACGCGGTCGCCCTCCTCGATCGACTCGCGGTCGTCCTCCACCTCACTGATGACGAGCAGCATCGGATCCAGATCCGGCTCGTCGCCGTTGTGGCTCGCGGCCGTCGCGGGCGAGAGGCCGGCGGAGACGGCCTCGAGCAGCTCGGCCGGCGTGGCCGCGGGCGCCGTCTCGACGTAGTGCTCGGGCAGGTAGAGCGTGAAGGTGCTGCCCATGCCGGGCGCCGACTCGACGTGGATCTCGCCGCCGAGCAGGCGCGCGATCTCGCGGCTGATCGAGAGGCCGAGGCCGGTGCCGCCGTAGCGGCGGCTCGTCGTCCCGTCCGCCTGCTGGAACGCCTCGAAGATCAGGCGCAGCTTGTCGTGGGGGATGCCGACGCCCGTGTCGACGACGGAGAAGCCGATCACGCGCTCGGCCTTCGACAGCACGTCGCCGGCGAACTGGCGGCCGATTGCCTGGCCGACGCGGAGGACGACACCGCCCGAGTCGGTGAACTTGAACGCGTTCGAGAGCAGGTTCTTCAGCACCTGCTGCAGGCGCTGCTGGTCGGTGACGATCGTCGGGAGCGCGTTCTCGGCGAAGTCGAGCTCGAACGAGAGCGCCTTCTCGGCCGCGACCGGCATGAACGAACGCTCGAGCGCGGCGAGCTCCTCCGCGACCGAGACCTCGCCGACGTTGACGTGCATCTTTCCGGCCTCGACCTTGGAGAGGTCGAGGATGTCGTTGATCAGGCCGAGCAGCTCCGAGCCGGCGTTGTAGATCGTCGTCGCGAACTCGATCTGCTTCTCGGTCAGGTTGCCGTCGGGGTTGTCGCCGAGCAGCTTCGCGAGGATCAGCAGCGAGTTGAGCGGCGTCCGCAGCTCATGGGACATGTTCGCGAGGAACTCGGACTTGTACTTCGAGGAGAGCGCGAGCTGCTCCGCCTTCTCCTCGAGCGCGGCGCGGGCGTCCTCGATCTCGGCGTTCTTGATCTCGATCCGCCGGTTCTGCTCCTCGAGCTGCTGCGAGCGCTCCTCGAGCTCCTCGTTCGTCTGCTGCAACTCCTCCTGCTGGGTCTGGAGCAGCTCCTCGGACGCCCGCAGCGTCGCGGTCTGCGCCTCGAGCTCGGCGTTCGACCGCTTCAGCTCGTCCTGCTGCGCCTGCAGCTCCTCGGACTGGCTCTGCAGGTCCTGGGTCAGCTGCTGCGACTGGAGCAGCAGCTCCTCGGTGCGCATGTTCGCGAGAATCGTGTTCAGGACGACACCGATCGACTCGGAGAGCTGGTCGAGGAAGTCCTGCTGGATCTCGGTGAACGGCGTGAACGATGCGAGCTCGATCACCGCCATCACGTTCTCCTCGAAGAGGACGGGGAGGACGATGATGCTCGTCGGCGCCGCCTCGCCGAGGCCCGAGGCGATCTTGATGTAGTCCTCGGGCGCCTGCGTGATCACGATCGCCTTCTTCTCCAGCGCCGCCTGGCCGACGATCGCCTCGCCGATCTTGAAGCGGTTCGCGATCGTCTTCCGCTCCTTGTAGCCGTATGTCGCGATCAGGCGCAGCTCCGTCTCCTCGTCGTCGCCGCTGTCCTCGGCGACGTAGAAGGCGCCGTGGTGCGCGGCGACGAGCGGCGTCACCTCGCTCATGAGGAGCTTTGCGACCGTCTTCTGGTCGCGCTGGCCCTGCAGCATCCCGGAGAAGCGGGCGAGGTTCGAGTTGAGCCAGTCCTGCGCGGCGTTCCGCTCCGTCGTCTCGCGGAGGTTGCCGATCATCTGGTTGATGTTGTCCTTGAGGTCGGAGAGCTCGCCGGCCGCGTCGACGTCGATCGAGCGGGACAGATCGCCGGACGTGACGGCCGTCGAGACGTCCGCGATCGCGCGAAGCTGCAGCGTCACGGCGTAGGAGAGCTGGTTGACCGTGTCGGTGAGGTCCTTCCACGTGCCGGAGACGCCTTCGACCGTCGCCTGGCCGCCGAGCTTGCCCTCGGTGCCGACCTCGCGGGCGACGCGGGTGACCTCGGCCGCGAAGGTCGAGAGCTGGTCGACCATCGTGTTGATCGTCCCGGCGAGCTCGGCCACCTCGCCCTTGGCGGCGACGTTGATCTTCTGCGAGAGATCTCCCTTTGCGACCGCCGTCGTCACGTCGGCGATCGCGCGCACCTGTCCGGTGAGGTTGTTCGCGAGCAGGTTGACGTTGTCGGTCAGGTCCTTCCACGTACCGGACACGCCTTCGACCGTCGCCTGGCCGCCGAGCATGCCCTCCGTGCCGACCTCGCGGGCGACGCGGGTGACCTCGGCCGCAAAGGCGGAGAGCTGGTCGACCATCGTGTTGATCGTGTCCTTGAGCTCGAGCACCTCCCCCTTCACATCGACGGTGACCTTCTTCGAGAGGTCGCCGTTCGCGACCGCGGTCGTGACGGTTGCAATGTTGCGCACCTGCTCGGTGAGCGAGGAGGCCATGAAGTTGACGTTGTCGGTCAGGTCGCGCCAGGTGCCGGAGACGCCTTCGACCGTGGCCTGGCCGCCGAGCCTGCCCTCGGTCCCGACCTCGCGCGCCACGCGCGTCACCTCGGAGGCGAAGGCGCGGAGCTGGTCGACCATCGTGTTGATCGTGTCCTTGAGCTCGAAGACCTCGCCCTTCACGTCGACCGTGATCTTCTTCGAGAGGTCGCCGTTGGCGACCGCGGTCGTGACGGTGGCGATGTTGCGCACCTGCTCGGTGAGCGAGGCGGCCATGAAGTTGACGTTGTCGGTCAGGTCGCGCCAGGTGCCGGAGACGCCCTTCACCTGGGCCTGGCCGCCGAGCTTGCCCTCGGTGCCGACCTCGCGGGCGACGCGGGTGACCTCGGCCGCGAAGCTCGAAAGCTGGTCGACCATCGTGTTGATCGTCGACGCGAGCTGCGCCACCTCGCCCTTGGCCTCGACGGCGATCTTCTGGGAGAGGTCGCCCTTCGCCACTGCGGTGGTGACGTCCGCGATCGCGCGCACCTGATCGGTGAGGTTGTTCGCCAGCTGGTTGACGTTCTCGGTCAGGTCCTTCCAGGTCCCGGAGACGCCGATCACCTCGGCCTGGCCGCCCAGCCTGCCCTCGGTGCCGACCTCCTTGGCGACGCGCGTGACCTCGGCGGCGAAGCTCGAGAGCTGGTCGACCATCGTGTTGATCGTCGACTTCAGCTCGGCGATCTCGCCCTTGACGTCGACGGTGACCTTCTTCGAGAGGTCGCCGTTCGCGACGGCGGTCGTCACCTCGGCGATGTTGCGCACCTGCGCGGTGAGCGAGCTCGCCATCGTGTTCACGTTCTGGGTCAGGTCGCGCCAGACGCCGGAGACGTCCTCGACCTCCGCCTCGACGCCGAGCTTGCCCTCGGTGCCGACCTCGCGGGCGACGCGCGTGACTTCGCCGGCAAAGGCGGAGAGCTGGTCGACCATCGTGTTGATCGTCCCCTTCAGCTCGGCGATCTCGCCCTTCGCGTCGACCGTGATCTTCTGGGAGAGGTCGCCCTGGGCGACCGCTGTGGTGACGTCGGCGATCGCGCGCACTTGTCCGGTGAGGTTGTTCGCGAGCAGGTTGACGTTGTCCGTCAGCCCCCGCCAGGTGCCGGAGACGCCTTCGACCGTCGCCTGGCCGCCGAGCTTGCCCTCTGTGCCGACCTCGCGGGCGACGCGGGTGACCTCGGCCGCAAAGGCGGAGAGCTGGTCGACCATCGTGTTGATCGTCGACGCGAGCTGGGCGAGCTCGCCCTTCGTCTCGATCGTGATCTTCTGCGTCAGGTCGCCCTTGGCGACCGCGGTCGTCACCTCGGCGATCGAGCGCACCTGGGCCGTCAGGTTGTCGGCCATCAGATTCACGTTCTCGGTCAGCCCGCGCCAGGTGCCGGAGACGCCTTCGACCTGGGCCTGGCCGCCGAGCTTGCCCTCGGTGCCGACCTCGCGGGCGACGCGGGTGACCTCGGCGGCGAAGCTCGAGAGCTGGTCGACCATCGTGTTGATCGTGTTCTTGAGCTGCAGCACCTCGCCGCGCGCGTCGACGGTGATCTTCTTCGAGAGGTCGCCCTGGGCGACCGCGGTCGTCACGTCGGCGATGTTTCGGACCTGGTCGGTGAGGTTGTTCGCGAGCGTGTTCACGTTCTCGGTCAGCCCACGCCACGTGCCGGAGACACCCTCGACCTGGGCCTGGCCGCCGAGCTTGCCCTCGGTGCCGACCTCGCGGGCGACGCGGGTGACCTCGGCCGCAAAGGAGGAGAGCTGGTCGACCATCGTGTTGATCGTGTCCTTGAGCTCGAGCACCTCGCCGGCGACGTCGACGGTGATCTTCTTCGAGAGGTCGCCGTTTGCGACCGCGGTGGTCACCGCCGCGATGTTCCGCACCTGGGAGGTGAGGTTCCCGGCGAGCGTATTGACGTTGTCGGTCAGGTCCTTCCAGACGCCGGAGACGCCCTCGACCTGGGCCTGGCCGCCGAGCCTGCCCTCGGTGCCGACCTCGCGGGCGACACGGGTGACCTCGGCGGCGAACGAGCGCAGCTGGTCGACCATCGTGTTGACGGTCTCCTTCACCTCGAGCACCTCGCCCCGGACCTCGACGGTGATCTTCTTCGAGAGGTCGCCGTTCGCGACGGCCGTCGTAACGTCGGCGATGTTCCGCACCTGGTCGGTGAGGTTGTCGGCGAGGGTGTTGACGTTCTCGGTCAGGTCCTTCCAGACGCCGGAGACGCCCTCGACCTGGGCCTGGCCGCCGAGCTTGCCCTCGGTGCCGACCTCCTTCGCAACGCGCGTCACCTCGGCCGAGAACGAGCGCAGCTGGTCGACCATCGTGTTGATGGTCTCCTTCAGCTCCAGCACCTCGCCCTTGACGTCGACGGTGATCTTCTTCGAGAGGTCGCCGTTCGCGACCGCAGTGGTGACCGCGGCGATGTTCCGCACCTGCGAGGTGAGGTTGCCGGCGAGCGTGTTCACGTTCTCGGTCAGGTCCTTCCACACGCCCGAGACGCCCTTGACCTGGGCCTGGCCGCCGAGGTTTCCGTCCGTGCCGACCTCGCGGGCGACGCGGGTGACCTCGTCGGCGAAGCTCGAGAGCTGGTCGACCATCGTGTTGACGGTGTTCTTCAGCTCGAGCACCTCGCCCTTGACGTCGACGGTGACCTTCTTCGAGAGGTCGCCGTTCGCGACCGCCGTCGTCACGTCGGCGATGTTCCGCACCTGCCCCGTCAGGTTCGAGGCCATCTGGTTGACCGAGTCGGTCAGGTCCTTCCAGGTTCCCGAGACGCCCTTGACGCGGGCCTGGCCGCCGAGCTTGCCCTCGGTGCCGACCTCGCGCGCGACGCGCGTGACCTCGGCGGCGAAGCTCGAGAGCTGGTCGACCATCGCGTTCACGGTCGTGCCGATCCGGCGGAACTCGCCGCGCACCGGCTGGCCGTCGATCTCGAGCTGAATCCGCTGCCGCAGGTCGCCGTCGGCGACCGCGTCGATCACGCGCGCGACCTCGATCGTCGGCCGCGCCAGGTTGTCGATCAGCTCGTTGACCGCGCCGACCTTCTCCGCCCACGAGCCCGGCGCCCCCGCGACGCCCGCCCGCTCGGTGATCCGGCCCTCGCGACCCACGACCTTGCTCACCCGCACCAGCTCGCGGGTCACCTGCTGGTTCCGCTCGACGAGCGTGTTGAACGTCGCCGCCACCTCGGCGAGCGCGCCCTCCGCCCGCAGGCGGACGGAGAAGTCGCCGTCACGCGCGGCTTCGAGCGCGGAGGTCAACCTCGCCAGCTGAGCTTGCGTCAGGGTGCCGGCGCCGTTCTCGGAACCGGGGCGGACAGTGGTCTTTCGGGTGGGCTTCGAGCGCGCACCGCGGGTGGGCACTGGTGGCACGGGTGACTCCTTTGTCGAGCGAGCGGGGGTTATGTCGGGAGCTCCTCTAGCTCCTGGAGCCGTCTATGCCCATTCGGGGGCGATATTGAACGACCTTTCGGCAGGAATTGCCGAGTTGCTACGCCTGTGCGAGCGCCTGCTCGAGGTCTGCCCAGAGCGCGTCGGCGGGCTCGAGCCCGACCGACAGCCTCAGCAGGCCCTCGGGGACGCGTGCACCCTCCCAGCGGTGGCGCGACTCCATCGTCGACGTGACGCCGCCGAGGCTGGTGGCGTTGACGATCACCCGCGTCGCCGTCTCGACCCGCCTCGCGGCTGCGCCGTCGGCGACGTCGAAGGAGAGCAGGCCGCCGAAGCCGGGATAGCGCACGTTTTGCGTCGCCGGATGGGCTTCGAGCCGGCGGGACAGCTCGTCTGCGGTCGCGCTCTGCTGCCGGACACGCACCTCCAGCGTCTGCAGGCCGCGCAGGAGCAGCCAGGCGGGGTCGGGGGCGGCGACGATCCCGGAGCGGGTACGGAATTCGAGCAGCCGCGCCGCGTGCTCGGCGTTCTTCGCCACGACCGCGCCCAGCAGCACGTCGTGATGGCCGCCGAGGTATTTCGTCGCCGAGTGGAGGACGAGGTCGCACCCCCGCTCGAGCGGGCGCAGGTGCACCGGCGTCGCCGCGGTCGCATCGCAGACGACGAGGCCGGGGTGCGCGGCGGCAGCCTCGAAGTCCGGCATCGTCAGGAGCGGGTTCGACGGGGCCTCGATCCAGACGAGGTCGGCCTCGGGCGGCGGCTGGCCGGCCTGGTCGAAGAGGACATGCCGTAGCCCCCAGCGCTCGAGCTCGGTCAGCAGGACGCCCGTCCCGTAGTAGGCATCCTGGGCAAGCGCAACCGTTCGGCCGGGCTCGAGCAGCGCGAGCACGAGCGCCGTCGTCGCGCCCATTCCCGAGGAGAAGAGGAGCGCCTCGCCGCCTTCGAGCCCGCCCAGCAGCCGCTCCACTTCGACGCCGACCGGATGCGCGTTCCGCGCGTAGTGGAACGGCCCCGCCTCGCCGTCGACGTAGGGCCAGGTCGTCGAGCGGTCGAGCGGAGGTTCCATGCCGCGAATCTACCGCGCGCCGAGGAAAGCTTGTGTCTGATAGACACAAGCTCTCGTCCCACCGCACGGCTACGTGCGCTCGGGAGTGCTTGTGTCTGACAGACACAAAGTTCCGGCGCGTTAGGCTCCCGCGATGGCCGAGACGCACGACACGACCGCCGCCAAGCTCGCCTGGCTGCAGGAGCTCTCCGACCAGGCGGCGCACGCAGGGAACGAGAAGGCGGTCGCACGGCAGCGAGAGCGGGGGAAGCTGCTCGCACGCGAACGGGTCGAGAAGCTGCTCGACCCGGGCTCGTTCGTCGAGCTCGACCGCTACGTCCGCCACCGCAACCCCGACTTCGACTCGATGGCGAACCGCCCCTACGGCGACGCGGTCGTGACCGGCTACGGCGAGATCTTCGGCCGCAAGGTCTTCGTCTTCTCGCAGGACTTCACCGTCTTCGGCGGCTCCCTGTCCGAGGTCTTCGCGGAGAAGATCTGCAAGGTGATGGACATGGCCCTGAAGTACGGGTGCCCGGTGATCGGGATCAACGACTCGGGCGGGGCGCGGATCCAGGAGGGCGTCGTCTCGCTCGCCGGCTACGCGGAGATCTTCTGGCGCAACGTCCAGGCCTCGGGCGTGATCCCGCAGCTCTCGCTCGTGCTCGGCCCGACCGCCGGCGGCGCCGTCTACTCGCCCGCGATCACCGACTTCGTGCTGATGGCGGAGTCGAGCTCGTACATGTTCATCACCGGCCCCGACGTCGTGAAGACGGTCACCGGGGAGGAGGTCTCGTTCGAGGAGCTCGGCGGCGCCGAGACGCACGCGGCCAAGTCGGGTGTCGCTCATTTCACTGCGCCCGACGAGGAAGCGGTGCTCGAGGACGCGCGCTACCTGCTCTCGTTCCTGCCCCAGAACAACCTCGAACGGCCGGCCCACACGCCGCCGACCGATCCGGTCGACCGGGAGGCGCCCGAGCTGGACGCCTTCATCCCCGACGAGGCGACGAAGCCGTACGACATGAAGCAGGTGATCGCGAAGGTCGTCGACGACGGCGAGTTCATGGAGGTGCAGCCCCGCTTCGCCGCCAACATCGTCTGCGGCTTTGCGCGGCTCGGCGGCCATCCGGTCGGTGTCGTCGGCAACCAGCCCGCCGCGCTCGCGGGAGTGCTCGACATCGACGCCTCGGTGAAGGCCGCTCGCTTCGTTCGCACGTGCGACGCGTTCAACGTCCCGCTCGTCACCTTCGTCGACGTGCCCGGCTTCCTGCCCGGGACCGAACAGGAGTGGGGCGGCATCATCCGTCATGGAGCAAAGCTGCTCTATGCGTTCGCGGAGGCGACGGTGCCGAAGCTGACCGTGATCACGCGCAAGGCGTACGGCGGCGCATACGACGTCATGAGCTCGAAGCACATCCGTGCCGACTTCAACGTCGCCTGGCCGACCGCGGAGGTGGCCGTGATGGGCCCGGAGGGCGCGGTCAACATCGTCTTTCGCAAGGAGCTCGAGGAGGCGGCGGACCCCGAGGGGCGCCGCGCCGAGCTGATCGCCGACTACAAAGAGCGCTTCGCCAATCCCTACCACGCCGCCGAACGCGGCTACGTGGACGAGGTGATCGAGCCGCGCCGCACGCGCCCGATCCTGATCTCGGCGCTCGAGGTCTCGAAGACGAAGCGGGAGCCGCGCCCCAAGCGCAAGCACGGCAACATCCCGCTCTAGACGAAGGCGTACTGGATCGAGTCGCAGACCCGGCGGTAGCCGATCGCGACGTAGATCTTGTTCGACGTCGGATTGGCGAGATCGGTGTAGAGGAAGCAGAAGCTGCGCCCGGCGTCCAGCTGCTCCGCGGAGGCGTGCGCGGTGAGGGCGCTCGCGTAGCCGCGGCCACGGTGCTCGGGTGGGGTGTAGACAGGACCGATCCGGACGCCCGTCGTGGTCGGGCTCCCGTAGCCCACGGCGGAGACCGGCTCGCCGTCCAGCTCCCAGAGCGCGATCCCGTTTCCGGGCGTCGTCAGCCTGTGGTCGACGTTCCGGCTGTTCTGCTCCTCGTCCTGCTCGAGCGCGCCGAGCGCCTCGATGCCGAACTCGCCCCACCAGCGGACGAGGAGCGCCCGGTCCCCCGTCGTCGCCGGGCGCGGCCGCCCACGCGGAGCCGCGGGCGGCACGACCGTGTCGAGCGCGTAGATGCCCTGCCGCACGCGCGGCTCGGGCGTGACGCCATGTGCGCGGACGTACGCGCCGACGAAGTCGTCGATCTCGGGCACGGCACCAACGGCTCCGGGGAGCCCGCCGCCCGTCTCACGCGCGAGCGCCGCCAGTGCCGCCTCGCTGCCGCCGCCGAGGACGAGGTTGTACGGCGGCGTCCGTAGCGCTGCACCGACGATCGCGCCCTCGTCCTCGACGAGCCAGAGCTCCTGCTCGGGGTAGAGCGCGGGGTCGTCCCGCAGCGTGCCGGCGAGGCCGAGGATCAGGTTGTGCCGCGCTTCGTCCGCAAGGACCGGCGCGGCGCGCTCGAGGAACTCCGCTGCGTCGGCGACCTTGACGACCCGCACGCGCTCAGTCTACGCTGCCTAGACAATGCCTAGGCAAACGTACTCGGCCGCCGAGGCGGCGCGCGCGCTCGGGATCAGCGTCGACACGCTCCGCCGCTGGGACCGCGACGGCAAGCTCAGAGTCGAGCGCGATGCAGCCAACCGGCGCGTCGTTCCCGCCGCCGAGATCGAGCGTCTGCGCGGGCCGCACGGCGACGAGACGCTCTCGGCACGCAACCGCTTCCGCGGAGTCGTCCGCTCGGTCGAGGTCGACGGGTTGCTCGCGAGGATCGAGATCGACGTCACGGAGCCGTCGCGCGTCGTCGCGATCGTGACGCGCGAGTCGGTGGACGAGCTCGGGCTGAAGGCGGGAATGAGCGCTGCCGGGGTCGTCAAGTCGACCTCGGTGATGGTGGAGCGATGAAGCGCGCAGCAGCGCTCGTGCTCGGCGCTGTTGCCCTGGCTGCGGTCAGCGGCGGCTGGACGACAGCGCGCGGGGACGATCCGGTGACGGTCTACGCGGCTTCCTCGCTCACGAGTGTCTTCCCGCGCGTCTCGCCCGCTGCCCGCTTCCAGTTCGCGGGCTCGAACCAACTGGCGTTCCAGATCCGGAGCGGCGCTCCCGCCGACGTCTTTGCCTCGGCGAGCCCGGTCTATACGCAGGACCTCTTCCGCGCCGGGCTCGTCGAGAAGCCCCGGCTCTTCGCGACCAACTCGCTGGTGCTCGCGGTGCCGCGCTCGAACCCGGCGAAGATCCGCACCGTCCAGGACCTGGCGAAGCGGCCGAAGCTGAAGCTCGTCGTCGCGGGAGCGAAGGTCCCGATCGGGCTGTACACGCGCGAGGTGTTGAAGCGGCTCGGCTTGCTGCGGGTGCTGCGGAAGGCCGTCAGCCAGGAGCCGGACGTGAAGGGGATCGTCGGGAAGCTCGCCTTCGGCCAGGCCGATGCGGGATTCGTCTACGCGACCGACGTCCGCGCCGCCTCGTCGCGACTGCTCGCGATCCCGCTGCCACCGCGCTCACAGCCCACGGTTCGCTACGAGATCGCAGTCGTGAAGGGCACGGAGAACCGGGCCGGCGCCCTCGAGCTCGTCGCCGACCTGCTCGGCGAGAACGGGCGGCGTGAGCTCAGGCGGGCGGGATTCGGGCTCCCGTGAGAAGCGTATTCGGAGCGGTATTCGCGATCGCGACCGCCGTTGCCCTCTCCTTTCTCCTCCTCCCGATCCTCGCGATCTTTCTCCAGATCCCGCTGGGCCGGCTGCTCGACGGGATGACGAGCCAGGCCGCGGTCGACGCGCTCGTCGTCACCGCGAAGACGACTCTGGTCGCGAACGCGCTCATCCTGCTCTTCGGGACGCCGGCGGCGTACGTGATCGCGTCGCGCCCCTTCCGTGCTCGCGCACTCCTGGTCACCGCGGTCGAGCTGCCACTCGTGCTGCCGCCCGCGGTCGCCGGGATCGGCCTGCTCGCGGCGTTCAGCTCGATCGGGCTCCTCGGCGGCGCGATCGACGTCCTCGGGCTCGAGATCGCGTTCACGCAGGTCGCCGTCGTCATGGCGGTGGTGTTCGTCGCGAGCCCGTTCTACCTCCGCGCCGCCATCTCCGCGTTCGAGGCCGTCGACGCCTCGCTGACCGGAGCCGCCCGGACGCTGGGCGCAGGCCCGGCCCGCACGTTCTTCCGCGTCGTCCTGCCGCTCGCGGCCGGCGGCCTCGGCGGGGGCTGGGCGCTGGCGTTCGCCCGCGGGATCGGCGAGTTCGGCGCCACGATCATGTTCGCCGGCTCGCTCCAGGGCGTGACGCAGACGCTCTCGCTCGCCGTCTACGAGCAATTCGACGTCGACTTCGACGTCGCGCTCGCGATCGGCGCCGAGCTCGTCCTCGTCAGCGCCGCCGTCCTCCTCGCCGTCAAGCTGGTGCCCTCGTGGACACGCTCGATGTCCGCATCGACCACCCTCTTCGCTCCTTCCCCCTCTCGCTAGACGTCGAGCTCGGGCGCGAGACGCTCGCGCTCGTGGGGCCGTCGGGAGCGGGGAAGTCGAGCGTGCTGCGCACGATCGCAGGCTTGCTGCGGCCGGAGCGGGGGAGGATCGCGCTCGGCGCACGCCCCTGGCTCGACACGGAGGAGCGGATCGACCTTCCGCCCGAGCGCCGCTCCGTCGGGCTCGTCTTCCAGGAATACGCCCTCTTCCCGCACCTCGACGTGCGCCGCAACGTCGCGTTCGGCGGACGCGAGCGCGTGGACGAGCTGCTCGAGCGCTTCCGGATCTCACACCTCGCGCAGGCGCGGCCGGCAGACCTCTCTGGGGGTGAGAGGCAGCGGGTCGCGCTTGCGCGGGCACTCGCCCGCGACCCGGCCGTGCTCCTGCTCGACGAGCCGCTCTCCGCGCTCGACGCCCACACCCGCGGCGTCGTGCGCGGCGAGCTCGCCGAGCTGCTGGCCGACCTGCGGCTGCCGACACTGCTCGTCACGCACGACTTCGAGGACGCGGCGGCACTTGCCGATCGTGTCGGCGTGATCGTGGACGGGCGGATCCTGCAGCTCGGGCCGGCGGCCGAGCTGCTCGCCGCCCCCGCGGACCAGTACGTCGCCAGCTTCACCGGCGCGAACCTCCTGCACGGGACGGCGCGCCCGGGCGCCGACGGCCTGACCGAGGTCGTGCTGGACGCGGGTGGCTCGATGTACTCGGCCGACGGGGGAGAGGGCCGCGTCGGCCTCGCCGTCTACCCGTGGGAGATTGCGCTGGCGCGGAGCCAGCCGGCCGACTCGGCGATGAACCACCTGCTCGGGGCGGTCCGCTCGGTCGTCGTCCTCGGCAACCGGGTTCGCGTGCGGGTCGGCCCGCTGACCGCCGAGATCACAGCGGGCTCGGCCGACCGGCTGGAACTGCGCGAAGGGGAGCCAGTCGTCGCCTCCTTCAAGGCGACGGCCTCCCGGCTCGTGCCTCTGAGCTAGATGGTTGATGCCGTGGCATCACCATCTAGAGGCGGCGGAAGAGCGTCCAGCCGGAGTCGGCGAAGCGCTCGCGGCTCCACCCTCGACGAACGGGCGATGCGCTCTCGCCGCCGGCGACGACCCAGCCCAGCCCGAGCCGTTCGGCGGCTGCCAGCGCCCCAGAGTCGGGGAGCGGGACGATGCGCCGCTCGAGCTCGTGGCCGTACAGGGGGTAGACCCACTCGCTCAAGCCGAACACACCCACTCGCGCATCGTCGGGGACCTGACCGGCGACGGCCACGATTGCCTCCTCGATGGGTGGACGCGTCAGCGCCTGCGCCTCCTCGCGGGAGAGCGACCAGACGGACCTCGTGTCGTCGAGTCCCGTCGGCTTGGCGACGTTGTACGCGTTCGCAGCGAAGAGCGTCACGGCGCCGATGAGAGCCGCCGTGGCGGCCAGGGGCCGTCGGCGATAGATCACGGCGGCGAGCGGCATCGTCAGCAGGACGGGCGTGATCAGGAAGCGTCCGACCCAGATGTTGTAGCGGTAGGTCAGCGCGATCCCGAGCACGCCCAGCGGCAGGGCCGCGGCGAGCGCCAGCCGCTCCCAGCGCTTCCGGCGGGCCAGTGTCGCGACCATGAAGCCGAACGAGAGCGGGAGCACGAGCAGCACGCCGAGCGGACCGAAGTAGGAGATGTCCTCGTTGGCCGACTGGCCGACGGCGAAGTCGAACGGAAGCGCCACGCTCGTCTCCGGGGGATTCGCAGGGATACCGAGCGCATCGAATGCGGATCGGCCGACGTCCTCGATCGAGTCCGCGATCGCCGTTTTCGGGTGTAGTCCGGAGAGGTCGACGAAGCGGTAGCCGATGCGCGCGACGGTTGAGGTGGTGCCGTCCCAGGTGATCTCGGCGGGTCGGTACGGCTCCGTCGCGGAGGCGTCGCCGAGAGGACTGCCGGTCTCGACGAGGTTGAGGACGTAGCCGTACGCCCCGAGGAGGGCGAAGGCGCCGACCGCGGCTGCGATGCACTCGGCCAGCCGCCGGCGCGGGAGGGTCGCGACGGCGAGCCCGATCAGGACAGGGATGGCGTAGGCGGCTGTCAGCTTCGTGCCGAGTGCAAGCGCGAGTGCGACGCCGGCGAGGACGACCTCTGCGCGGCTGCGGCCGAGGACGAGCGCCGCCGCCGCGACGACGAACGAGGCCGAGAGGAGGTCGTTCTGGGTCGTCACCGACTCGAGCGCGACGAGCGTCAGCGTGCCGGAGAGAAGCGCGGCGAAGGCTGCGTCCGGCCGGCCGAACCCGATTCGGCGCGCAATTGCGTAGACGCCGACGAGCGCGGCGAGCTCCGCGCACAACTGGGGCAGCGCAGCGACCGTATCCCGGCCGAGGAAGGCGAACGTCCAGAGGATCTCGAGCTCGCTTCCGGGCTGGAAGGCGTTGATCCGCTCCGTCGGTGGATCGGGCACGTACTCGACCGACCCGCGCTGCAGCCATTCGACCGCGCGAGGAAGGTGGTACGACATCGAGTCCCAGTTGTTCGGCGGCGTCGCGATCACGACGAACAACTGGTAGGCAATCGCGCCGCCGACGACGGCGGCGAGGGCCGTGAGGATCGGATGCCGTCGCGCGGCAGCTCGTAGTTCCAGGTGCGGTCGAGGCGGTCGCGGACGTCCTCTCCTGAGCCAGACGCCCAGCGAGGCCGCCAGCAGCACGACCTCACCGAGCGCGTAGCCGGCCACGCCGACGGCGTCCACGAGCGACAGCGCTTCCGCGAGGAGGACGAGCTCCGCGGATGCGAGCAGGTACACCGCGAGCAGGAATGAAGGCAGCGACCGCAGCCGCAACGAGCAAGCAGCCAGCAGGGCGGTTGCGACGAGCGCCGTCGCCGCGAGAAGGAACGCCAACCACGCCATCGGCGGCGAATTGTGTCACCCTGGCCCGCGTGCACCAGGTTGCCGGCCGCTGGAGAGCACATTCGCTGCTGCTCTTGGCGGGTCTCTTCATCAGCGCCGGATTCACGTATTTCGCGATTCGCGGCGTCGACTTCGGCGTCGTTCGCGAGGCGCTCGCGGACTCGAACTACTGGTGGCTCGTGCCTGCCCTGGGCGCGCTCGCGCTCGGAGTTGCCGTCCGGGCGCTGCGCTGGCAACTCCTCTTCCGTCGCGAGACGCGGCCGCCCTTCCAGGCCGTCCTGAACGCCTTGCTCGTCGGCATCTTCTTCAACAGCATCCTGCCGGCGCGAGCCGGCGAAGCCGCTCGGGTCGTCGTGCTGAACCAGCAGCAGGGGACGTCACGGGTCGAGGCGGTGGCGACCGTCGTGCTCGAGCGCGCGCTCGACATCCTGTGTCTGCTCCTGTTGCTGTTCGCGATCGTGCCCGTGCTCCCGTCGGTGTCGTGGCTGCAAACTGCGGCGGCCGTCGCCGTTGGGCTTTCAGCCTGTCTCGTGCTCGTCGCGTGGGCGCTCGCACGCTGGGGCGACCGGCCGCTTCGTGCGGCTCTGCGACCGCTCGTACGGCTTGGGCTTGTCGGCCGCGGGCGTGCCGAACGCGCCGCTGCGAACTTCGCCCTAGGGCTGGCGGCGCTGCGTGAATGGCGTCTGCTGGCGGCGGGGCTCGTGCTGACGACGCTCTCCTGGCTCTTGCTCGGGCTCTCGATGTGGTTCGTGCTGATCGCCTTCGACCTCGGGCTCTCGCCCGTGGCGGGACTCCTCGTCGCGGTCGCGGTCAACATCGGGATGATCCTGCCCTCGTCTCCGGCCGCAGTCGGCGTGTTCGAGGCTTCCGTGCTCGTGGCGTTGAGCGCGTACGGGGTGCCGAAGGAGCAGGCGCTGAGCTACGCGCTGGTCGTGCACGTGCTGAACTTCGTTCCCTTCATCGTCGCCGGCGCGCTGGTCCTGCAGGCGCATGCGATCGCGCTGCGACGGGGACAACCCAGCACCTGATGCGCGTCTCCTTCATCGTCCCGGCCTTCAACGAGGCCGCCACGATCCTGCAGCTGCTCGAGCGGGTCGACGCGCTCGACCTCCAGAAGCAGATCGTCGTCGTCGACGACGGGTCGACCGACGGCACGGCCGAGATCGCCGATCGCTTTCGAGGCGATCGGTCGGACGTCGTCGTGGTCCGGAAGGAGAACGGCGGCAAGGGCTCTGCCGTCCGGGCCGCGATCCCGCACCTTGAAGGTGAGATCACGGTGATCCAGGACGCCGACCTCGAGTACGACCCGGTCGACGTGCCGACGCTGATCGACCCGATCGTGCGTGGCGTCGCCGATGTCGTCTACGGATCGCGACTCTCCGGCGGCCGGCCGCAGCGGGCCTACCTCTTCTGGCATCTCGTCGGCAACCGCTTCCTCTCGCTGCTGACGAGCCTCCTCTTCAACACGACGCTCTCCGACATGGAGACGGGGTACAAGGCGTTTCGGACGGACGTGCTGCGTTCGCTCGATCTCCGCGAGAGCGACTTCGGGATCGAGCCCGAGATCACGGGGAAGGTCTGCAAGCGCAAGCTGCGGATCTACGAGCTGCCGATCGCCTACTACGGCCGGACGTACGAGGAGGGCAAGAAGATCACCTGGCGGGACGGGCTCAGGGCGGTCTGGGTGCTGTTTCGCGTCCGCTTCCGTGGGTGACGCTGACGGCAGCGGCCGGCGACGCTACGCGGGTACGGAGACCGGGATCCGGGAGCCCAGCCAGGCGGCGCCGATGCCGAGCTCGTCGGCGAGCGCGGCCACCACGTCGGGGTCGAACTGGCTGCCCGAGCAGCGCGCCAGCTCGGCGATCGCCTCGTCGTCGGTGAGCCGGCCGCGGTAGACGCGGTCCGACGTCATCGCGTCGTAGGCATCGGCGACGAAGATGATCCTGGCGCCGAGCGGAATCTCCTCGCCGCCGAGGGCGTCGGGGTAGCCGGTGCCGTCCCAGCGCTCGTGGTGATGGAGGACCCAGTCGGCGACCGGGTCGACGCCGAGGCTCTCGAGCATCCGGTAGCCGATCTGCGGGTGGCGTTCGAGGACGAGCCGCTCGGTCTCGGAGAGCGGGCCCGGCTTGCGCAGGATCTCCTCCGGGATCGCGAGCTTGCCGAGGTCGTGCAGGCTCGCGGCGAGGCGCGTCAGCTCGATCTGCTCGCGATCGACGCCGAGGCGCGTCGCGATCCTGGCGGCGAGGTCGGAGACCCGCTCCGAGTGCGAGCCCGTGTAGGCATCGCGCGCATCGACGGCCTTGGCGAGGCTCGCGGCGGCGCGGAAGCGGGCGGCGCGGTCGGGGCCGGCGGCGAGTCGCTTCAGCTCGGCGATCTCGACCACGTCCGGCCGGTAGACCCGCGTCTGGTTCTTGCCGTACTCCTTTGCCCAGTAGAGGGCGCTGTCGGCGCGGCGCACGAGCTCGTCACGGCCGACGTCGTCGAGCGGCGCGGTTGCGATGCCGGCGCTGACGGTGACCGGCCCGGCCGGCGGCAGCTCGACGGACGAGATCCGCTCGATGATCGCCTCGGCCGCGATCCGCGCACCCTCCTCGTCCCGGCCGGGAAGCAGGATCGCAAACTCGTCGCCGCCGAGCCGGAACGCCTCGCCGCCCTGGCGCAGGTTCGTCGCCAGCTGGGCGAGCACCTTGTCGCCGCCCGGATGGCCGAAGCGGTCGTTGATCCTCTTGAAGTCGTCGATGTCGACGAGGCAGAGGCTGAGCGGATACCCCTGCGCCTGCGAGTCGGCGAGCTCGCGCTCGAGCCGGTCGTGGAAGTGGCGGTGGTTGCCGAGCCCGGTCAGCGGATCGGTGAGCGCCAGCCGCATCGCGCGCAGCTCGCGGAAGGTTGAGCGCTGGTAGAGCGCGATCGCGAGCAGGGGCCCGACGAGGGCGCCGGAGAGGAGCGGTGAGCGCTGCCAGAGGATCACGAGCATCAGCGCCGCGGACGCCATCAGCGCGAAGGGCATGCTCGTCACCGCGATGCTCGTCCGCGCGACTGTCTTGAACGGCTTGTGCGCGCTGACGGCGACGACGAGGCTGATCAGGATCAGGTTGACGGTGTAGAAGGCAAAGGCCGCCAGCACGACCTGCGCGAACACGAGCTCTGCGCCGTCGCCGCGAAGAGGCGCGATCGTCGCGCCGGAAACCGCGGCGGCGATCGACATCACGGCCGCGTTGTAGGTGACGCGGATCGGCGGGCGATGCTCGAACAGGTGCATGATCGGCGCCGCCATCCCGACGACGACGCCGGCCTGCCAGCCGTAGAGCACGATCGCCGCGGTGCAGAAGACGAAGCCGAGCGAGACGCCGCCCGTGTCGATCCCGTCGAGGGGGACCGGGTAGCGCTCGGCGAGGGTCGACGCCGCCAGCAGCCCGGCGATCCCCGCCAGCGTGGCGAGGTCGCGAGGCGCGACGGCAAACGAGAACGCGGCCGCGACGGCGACCCCGAATCCCAGCAGCCCGACCGGCAGAACGACCGCCGCGAGCCGCGGGGGAAGCTTTCCCCCCGGACTCACTACGCGGCCCCTACCAGCGCGGCGTCTACCAGCCCCATGTGAAGCGTTCCCAACCCCAGTTCCCGATCGCCATGGCGACGGCGGCCAGCGCGATGAGAACTCCGACCAGCCGTCCGTTTCTCCACTGCAGCATTTCCGTGCCCTCCCGTTGGCGGAACGTCAGGACTCGGGATGATGAACCCCGCTTTCCGCCTCGTAATCCCTCAAAAAGGTGATTTCACGTGTGCCGAGTCACACGTGGTGACATCTAGGCTACGGCCGTGTCCGCGAGGATCGAGCCCGAGCCGCCGGAGGAGGAGCGCGACGCGATTCTCGCCGCGCTCGAGCGCCCGGTTCCGGCGGGTTCCTGCTGGGCGGCGGCGGCCCTGCTCGAGGGCGCCGAGGACGGCGAGCTCGACCCGTAACCATCCGGCGCTCCTCGGCGTTCTACGAGCACCATGTGTTGCCGCTGTGGAGACCATCCAGCCCGCTCGACCGAAGAGCCGTTCTGCCCGATCTGCGTCATCTCGATCAAGGTCGAGGTCGCACGCGGGCTGACGCAGCTCGCCGGGTATCTGACCGCCTGGGCTGCTTTCGACGACTGGTGTGACAGTCGCCGGGCGACTGCCTGAGCGACGGCCTACGCCGCCGATCCGCGCAGCAGTCGCGGCGCCGACCGGGCGTAGTCCAGCCCTGAGACCCAGGTGAGGACGAGCGCGACGAGCAGCGCCCACCAGCCGACGCTGTCGTCCCAGGCCCCCGCCGCCGCGAACCCGCCGAGTGCGGCCGCAACCGCCTGCGCCCAGGTCTTCAGCTTGCCGAGGTCCCGGGCGGCGATCACGACCCCGCGCTCGAGCGCCGCGAGGCGCAACCCGGAGATCAGGATCTCCCGCGCGACGATCGCCGCCACCATCCAGGCCGGCCAGATGCCGTCCTCGATCAGCATCACGAGCACCGCGAGCACGAGCACCTTGTCGGCGATCGGGTCGAGCAGCGAGCCCAGCTGCGACGTGACACCGCGCCGCCGCGCGATCCGGCCGTCCAGCCAGTCGGTCGCCATCGCGACGCAGAAGAGCGCCGTGGCCCAGTACTCGTTGTGGGGGAAGTCCCACGCGTAGAGCAGCACCACGAGCGGCACCGAGGCGGCGCGGGCGACGGTCAGTTGGTCCGGGAGCGTCACGCTCAGGGACAATACGCGCCCCATGGCGCCGTTCTCGAAAGTGCTCGTCGCGAATCGCGGCGAGATCGCGATCCGCATCTTCCGGACCCTGCGCGAGCTCGGGATCGGCTCGGTCGCCGTCTACTCGGAGGCCGACCGCGACGCGGTTCATCCGCGCGCCGCCGACGAGGCGTATCTGATCGGGCCGGGCCCCGCCGCGGAGAGCTACCTCGTCGGTGAGAAGATCCTCGCCGCGGCCCGCCGGGCCGGCGCGGAGGCGATCCATCCGGGCTACGGCTTCCTGGCCGAGAACGCCGCCTTCGCGCGCGCGGTCGAGGATGCGGGCCTCATCTGGATCGGGCCGCCCAGCTCGGCGATCGAGCTGATGGGCTCGAAGACCGAGGCGCGCACCGCGATGCAGGCCGCGGGGGTGCCGATCATCCCCGGCGCGACCGAGCCGGTCGAGACGGTCGCCGAGGTGCTCCGCCTCGGCGAGGACGTCGGCTATCCGCTGATCGTGAAGGCGGCGGCCGGCGGCGGTGGCAAGGGGATGAAGCTCGTCGGCTCGCCCGACGAGGCGGAGCGCGCGTACGAGTCGGCCCAGCGCGAGGGCGAGAAGTACTTCGCCGACGGTCGCGTCTACGTCGAGCGCTACCTCGAGGATCCGCGCCACGTCGAGGTGCAGGTGCTCGCCGACTCGCACGGGAACGTGATCCACCTCGGCGAACGCGACTGCACGATCCAGCGCCGCCACCAGAAGCTGATCGAGGAGACGCCGTCGCCCGCAGTCGACGACGAGCTGCGCGCGCGGATCGGGCAGATCGCCGTCGACGCCGCACGCGCCGCCGGCTATCGCTCCGCCGGCACGATCGAGGGCCTCCTGACCACGGACGGCGCCTACTACTTCATGGAGATGAACACGCGGATCCAGGTCGAGCACACCGTCACGGAGGAGGTGACCGGGATCGACCTCGTCCGCGAGCAGGTCCTGATCGCGGCCGGCCAGCCGTTGTCGGTGCGGCAGGAGGACGTCGTCCTGCGCGGGCACGCGATCGAGTGCCGGATCAACGCGGAGGACGTGTCGAGCGGCTTCCTGCCCGCGCCGGGCCGGCTCACCGCCTATCGCGAGCCCTCGGGTCCCGGTGTGCGCGTCGACTCGGGCGTCGTCGCCGGCTCCGAGATCAGCGGCCTGTACGACCCGATGATCGCCAAGCTGATCGTCCACGGCGTCGACCGGGAGCACGCCCGTATGCGGATGCTGCGCGCGCTCGACGAGTTCGAGATCGGCGGCTTGCCGACGCTGCTCGGCTTTCACCGCGCCCTGCTCTCGCATCCCGAGTTCATCGCCGGCGGCACCGGCCACGGCCTCGTCGAGTCGGAGGAGCTGGCGGCCCAGGCCGCAGCGCTGACGAAGGAGATAGTTGCTGACAGCAACTATCTTTCGAACGGCCGCGTGCGCCCGCGAGCGACCGCGGTCGAGGTCGGCGGGCGACGCTACGACGTCACCGTGCTCGAGCCGGAGCCGCCCTGGGTCGAGCTGGCGCGGCGCCGCCGGGAGCGCGAGGCCTCGGGTCGCGGCGGCGCCGGCAGCGACGTCGTCGTCAGCCCGATGCAGGGCACGGTGCTGAAGGTGGACGTGGCCGACGGCGACGAGGTCGAGGTGGGGGCCGTGATCTGCGTCGTCGAAGCGATGAAGATGGAGAACGAGATCGTCGCGCACCGGCCGGGAACGGTCGCCGACGTCGCGGTCGCACCGGGCGACGCCGTCTCGAGCGGGCAGGTGATCTGCCGTGTCGTCGCCGACGAGGCCTGACTCGGCGAAGCCGTTCTGCGCGGAGACCAGCCGCGCGCACGCGGAGCCGCTCCATGCGACCGCGAGCCGCGTCGACACCTGGATCCTGCTCGAGTACCGCGGCTTCTGGGCTCACGACGCGGTCGACGGCTCGACTCTGAGCGAGGCGTTGAAGGCATATCTCGTCGCAGAGCGCGTCCGGCTGCCGCGAGCCCGCATCCTCTTCGTCCGCCGGCCCGAACGGCGCATCAAGGACGGGCTCATCGCCTACGTCGCTCGCTCGGGGGAGAGCGAGCGCGAGCTTCGCCGCCTCGAGCTCGAGCGTCACGACGACCTGCTCGGACTCGACCTCGAGACGGCCGGCGCGCCGGTCGATCATCCGCTCTTCCTCGTCTGCACCCACGGCAAGCACGACCGCTGCTGCGCTAGGTTCGGCCGGCCGCTCTACGACGCCGTCCGCGAGCAGGTCGACGAGGGCTGGGCCTGGCAGTCGTCGCACGTCGGCGGCGACCGCTTCGCGGGAAACGTCGTCGTTCTCGCGGACGGTGCGTACTACGGCCGCGCCGAGCCGGCCGATGCATGGGTCGTGGTCGAGGCCGCGCTCGAGCGGCGCGTGCACCTCCCGCTCTACCGCGGCCGCTCCTGCTACGGCTTCGCCGCCCAGGCGGCCGAGATCGCCGTCCGCGAGGCGACCTCACTCCTCGGCGTCGACGACGTCCAGGTCCGTTCGATCGCTCAAAGAGGAGGTGCCTGGCGGGCGGACGTCGAGGCCGCCGGGACGCACTACGAGGTCGACGTCCACGTCGAGGAGGGCGCGCAGACCCACCTCACCTGCTCGACCAGCCGACTCAGCCGGCCGAGAAGGTACGTCGGAGAAATCCTTCGCGCACGAGGCGCTTGACGAGCACGAGCCGGCCGGCGTCGTCGAGGTCGCCCGGCAGCTCCGAGGGGCGGAAGGCCGCCTCGGTCGTGACGAGGAACGCGAGCTCCGGCTCCAGGCGCCCGGGGAAGCGAAGCGTCTTCCCCTCGAACGTCAGCGTCGTCCCGTCCAGGTCGGCGATCACGGTGTCGCGCCGCTCCAGCTCGTCCTCGGCCGTCAAGGCCGGAAGTGACCGCAGCTCCGAGAGCTGGGCGTCGAGGATCGGACGGCGGCTGTGGACGAAGCGCGCCCGTGCCCGCGCCCGCGCCGCCCCGGCGTCCAGCGACGGCAGCTCCGGCGGCTCCTCGGCGTCGATCGTCTGCCGGAAGGCGAGCTCGCTCTCGGCCGCGTCCAGCTCGGCCCGCGCCTCGTCGATCCAGCGTCTGACGTTGACGCCGACGGTGATGTGGAGCGAGTCGTCGTCCGAGGTCAGCGCCTGGTGGAGCCAGCCGCGCGGCAGATAGAGCGTGTCGCCGGCGCGCAAGGTGATGTCGAGGATCGCGTCGCCCGGAGCGCCCAGCGCCGAGCGGTAGCGCTGGTTCTTCAGCGGCAACTCGAGCACTGGCTCGTAGACGAGCCATCGCTTTGAGCCCGCTACCTGGAGCGAGATCACCTCGTGCGTGTCGTGATGAACGGGCAGGCCCTGCGAGCCCGCCGGGGTGTAGTACGCGTTCGCCTGCACCGGGTGCCCGAAGAACGCCTCCAGGTGGCGGCAGTAGCGGGCGAGCGGCAGCCAGAGATGGTGCAGGCCCTGCAGGACGATCGTCGCGCCGCGCTCGAACTCCTCCAGCACGCGGCGCACGTCGGCGACGCCCGTGAACGGTGACGGCCGCCACGAGAGGTCAGCCGCGTAGCCGGCGACCGTCTCGCCGGCCTTGACGAGCCGGAACGCGGGCAGCCGGATTCCGGTCTCGGTGATCAGATGCTCGACGTCCCGCGTGGAGAGGAGGTCGTCGAAGCGGCCTTCCTCCCCGCGCGGGACGACGAGCGGCTGCCGCTCCCAGTACTCGGCGAGGAACCGCTCGACCTCGAACGGCTCGACCGCGCGCGCGAGAGCTGCCGGGCTAGGCGGCGTCCGAGTCGGAGTCGTCCGCGTCGGTGTCGCTCGAATCGCCATCTGTGGTGTCCGTGTCGTCTCCGTCGGCGTCATCGGTGATCTGAGCGATCTCGCCGCCCTCGACGGTCAGGATCTCGTCGTCCGTCAGCGTTGTGCTCTGCTCGTCCATTGCTCCTCCTTGACGGCTGGACTTCCGAGGCGCGCACGTTACTACAGCGGGTGCGAGTGATCTGTGAACCAGACGACTCGCTGGAACGCTTTGGGCGCGTCGTCCTGGCCGAAGAAGGTGCCGAACACGACCCGCACCCAGCTTCCCTGGGCCAGCGACCCGGGAGCGCTCAGCGTCGTCCGCCAGGTCTGGCGTGGTTGCAGGAACGTCGGCGGCGGCGGCTCGATCGTCGTCGCCTCCCGGATCGCCGGCAGCTGACCTTCCCGATTCGCCTCCTCGAGCGCCTTCAGGTCGTTCGTGGGGAAGAGCATCAGACCGAAGCTGTAGTCGGCCGGGCCGGTATCGACCTGGAAGCGGAACGGAGTGCGGTTGGTCACGGCGACGGTTGCCGACCAGCCGTCGGCGGTCACTGCGAGCGTGCCGACCTCGAAGACGAGCCGCTCACCCGCGCGGGCCGGATAGCTCTCCCGCCAGTCGAGCTCGGCGCGCTGCGGCTCGGCCGGGTGAGGCCGCGGGACCGGCCGGCCGCCGGTGTCCGCAGTGCCGCAGCCGCCGAGTGCGAGCGCGAATGCGAGCAGGGAGACGGTTCGGCGCACCCGCCCAATCTACGTCGCTAGAGTCCGCACGGCTTTGGACCTCTACGAGTATCAGGGCAAGCAGCTCTTCAAGCGCTTCGGCATCCCCGTCTCGGAGGGGAAGCCGGCGAAGACCCCGGAAGAGGCGCGCGCCGCGGCCGAGGAGCTCGGCGGCCAGGTCGTCGTCAAGGCACAGGTGCTGACCGGGGGCCGCGGCAAGGCGGGCGGGATCAAGCTCGCCGGCGACCCGGCCGACGCGGAGGAGAAGGCGAAGCAGATCCTCGGCCTCGACATTCGCGGCCACGTCGTCCGCACGCTCTGGATCGAGCAGGCGTCGGACATCGAGAAGGAGTACTACCTCTCGATCACGTTCGACCGCGGCGTCAAGAAGCCGCTCTTCATGTTCACGACGCAGGGCGGAATGGACATCGAGGAGGTCGCGGAGAAGACGCCGGACGCGCTTGTCCGTCTCCACGTCGACCCGCTCGAGGGCTTTCAGCCCTGGCAGGCACGACGGCTGATCTACGGCGCCGGCGTCGAGGATCCGAGCGAGCAGAAGCAGATCGCGGCGATCGTCGGGAAGCTCTACGAGGCGTTCGTGGCGTCCGATGCGATGCTCTGCGAGATCAACCCGCTGATCGTGACGCCCGACGGCGAGGTGAAGGCGCTCGACTCCAAGTTCACGGTCGACGACAACGCGCTCTACAAGCACCCGGACATCGAGGAGATGCGCGATGTCGAGGCCGCCGACCCGCTCGAGGCGCTGGCGCGCGAGAAGGGCGTCACCTACGTGAAGCTCGACGGCGAGGTCGGGATCCTCGGCAACGGCGCCGGGCTCGTGATGTCGACGCTGGACGTGATCGCCCTCGTCGGCGGCACGCCTGCGAACTTCTGCGACCTCGGCGGCGGCGGCGACGCGGAGGGCGTGGTCGACGCGCTCGAGGTGATCACGCGCGACCCGCAGGTGAAGTCGATCTTCTTCAATATCTTCGGCGGGATCACTCGCTGCGACGAGGTCGCCCGCGGGATCCTGGCTGCGCTCGAGCGGATGACGATCGCGCAGCCGATCGTCGTGCGGCTGGACGGCACGAACGCCGAGGAGGGCCGCAAGGTGCTCTCCGACGCTGCGCCGCCGAACCTCTTCGTCGAGGCGACGATGCTCGACGGGGCCCGCAAGGCCGTGGAGCTCGCGCAATGAGCGATTGGAGCTCCCGCGCCGAGGCTTATCGGAACGCGCCAGAGCAGCGCGAGGGCGAGGATCTCGACCTGATCGTGCGCTGGGCCGAGGGCTCGCGCACGGCGCTCGACGTCGCCACCGGCGGCGGCCACGTCGCGCGCCGTCTCCGCGATGCCGGCCTCCAGGTCGTCAGCGCCGATCCCGCGCCGGGCATGCAGCCGGACGTGATCTGCCGCGCCGAGGATCTCCCCTTCGCGGACGGTGCCTTCGACCTCGTCGTCTCGCGGATCGCGCCGCACCACTTCGAGGACATCGCGGCCGCAGTCGCCGAGATGGCGCGCGTCGCCAACGACCTCGTCGTCGTCGAGGACACGCTCTACGTCAGCGAGGAGGTCGAGCAGGCCGAGCAGCTGCGCGACCCGACGCACGTCCGTTCCTACTCGGAGGAGGAGTGGCGGGCGATGCTCGAGGCCGCCGGGCTCGCGATCGAGCAGGTCGAGGCGTTCGAGAAGCGCCACCCGCTCGAGCAGTGGCTCGACCGCTCGGGCACCCCGCACGGCGACCGTCCGCGCGTGCAGGAGCTGCTCGCCGCGCAGATCGAGGGCGACGAGTACGTGGACACGAAGCTCGTGATCAAGGCACGGAAGGCCGCGTAGTGGCGATCATCGTCGACAAGGAGACGAAGCTCCTCGTCCAGGGCCTGACCGGCTCCGAGGGTTCCTTCCACGGCCTGCGCAACAAGCGCTACGGCACCCAGGTCGTCGCGGGCGTCACCCCCGGCAAGGGCGGCCAGGACGTCGAGGGGATCCCGGTCTTCGACACCGTCGCCGACGCGATCGCCGAGACCGGCGCGAACACGACGATGGTCTTCGTCCCCGCCCGCTTCGCCGCCGATGCGATCTACGAGGCGGTCGACGCCGGCATCGAGACGGTGATCTGCATCGCCGAGGGCCTGCCGGCGCACGAGATGCTCCAGATCTACAACTACATCCGGCCCAAGGGCGTGACGATGCTCGGGCCGAACTGCCCCGGTGCGCTCTCGCCCGGGAAGGCGAATGTCGGGATCATCCCGGCCGAGATCTTCGCCGAGGGGAACATCGGCCTCGTCTCCCGCTCGGGCACGCTGACCTACCAGATCGGCCACGAGCTGACCCAGATGGGGCTCGGCAACTCGACCATCGTCGGAATCGGCGGCGACCCCGTCGTCGGCTCCTCGTTCATCGACGTGCTCGGGCGCTTCCAGGACGACCCGCAGACCGAGTACGTCGTCATGGTCGGCGAGATCGGCGGCGACGAGGAGGAAAAGGCCGCGGCGTTCATCGAGGAGAAGATGACGAAGCCGGTCGTCGCCTACATCGCCGGCTTCACGGCGCCGCCCGGCAAGACGATGGGACACGCCGGCGCGATCATCTCCGGCTCGTCGGGCACCGCGCAGGGCAAGAAGGAAGCGCTCGAGGCGAAGGGCATCCGCGTCGGTACCTCGCCGACCGAGGCCGCCGAGCTCGTCGCCGAGATCGCCAAGTAACAGACTGTTACTTGGCTAGACCGACCAGCGCGCTTCGAACTCGCGCTGCTTCGCCGTCGGCTCGGCGAGGGAGAGGCCGAGCGTCGCCAGCTTCGTCCGGGCGATCTCGCGGTCGAGCTCGTCAGGAAAGCCGTGCAGGCCCGGCTCGAGGCCGCCCCGCGCGAGCAGGTGCGCCGCCAGCGCCTGCACCGAGAAGGACAGGTCCATGATCTCGACCGGATGGCCGTCGCCGCCCGCGACGTTGGTCTGGCGGCCTTCCGCGAGCACGTAGGCGTGACCTCCGCCGGGGAGTGGGTGCTCGGTCACACCGGGCCGCACCTCCTCGCCGGGGCCGAGGCCGTCGACAGCGACCTCGCGCTCGTGGTGGCCGCCGTTCGCGATCAGGACGCCGTCCTTCAGGAACCGGAGCGCCTCGGCGGGGACGCAGTCGATCGCGCCGGTGGCACTGATCAGCACGTCGGCGTCCTGGAGCGCCTGCTCGAGCGAGGCGACGCGATGGCCGTCCATATGCGCCTCGAGCGCCGCGACCGGATCGATCTCGACCACGGTGACGCGGCCGCCGGCACCTCGGGCCGCACGTGCCAGCCCTTTCCCGACCCAGCCGTAGCCGACGATGCAGAACTCGCGGCCCGGGAAGCTCAGGTTCGTCAGCCGGTCGATCGCGGCGAGCGTCGACTGGCCGGTGCCGTAGCGGTTGTCGAAGAGGTGCTTGCAGAGCGCGTCGTTGGCGGCGATCGCCGGAAAGGTGAGTCTCCCCGCGGCCTCCATCGCTCTGAGCCTCGCGACGCCCGTCGTCGTCTCCTCGGTCACGCCTGCGAGGCCGGCGGCCACCTCGGGGCGGCGCTCGACGATTCGCGCCGTCAGCTCGGCGCCGTCGTCGACGACGATCTCCGGCTTCGTGTCGGCGACGGCGAGCAGGTCGGCGTCGAACTCCTCGGGCGACGCGCCGTGCCGCGCGTGCACCTCGATCCCGCGGGCAACCAGCGCCGCGCAGATCGCGTCCTGCGTCGAGCCTGGGTTCGATCCGGACGCGACGACCTCGGCTCCTGCGTCGGCCAGCAACGTCGCGAGATAGGCCGTCTTCGCCTCGAGATGCACGACGACGGCGACCCGCTTGCCCCGGAGCGCGCCGTCCGAGAGGCGCTCGCGCGCGAGCCGGTTGAGGACGGGCGAGTGCTTGGCGACCCAGCGGATCCGCTGCTCGCCCGCAGGGGCGAGCGACGGGTCGGCGATGCTGGAGCGGGCCGCGGCGTCCACGCGCCCGAATCTATCCGAGGCCGCCGAAAGCGAATGAGGCCTAGTAACAGTCTGTTACTAGGCCTCGGATTGAGCTAGATCTTGCGGCGGGGCCGGGAGGGGCCCCACTTGGAGTTGCGCCGCTTCGACTGGTAGACGAGGCGGGGCGGGGCGACGGTCATGCCCTGGCTGACGAACGTCTCGGTGTGGCCGAGCATCCGTGCGACGTGGCTGACCTCGGCCTGCTGCTCCGGGAGGACGAGCGTGACGCCCGTGCCGTTGCGGCCGGCGCGGCCCGTGCGGCCGACGCGGTGGACGTACGCGGTGTGCTCCTCCGGCGGATCGAAGTTGATCACGTGCGTGATGTCGTCGAGATCGAGGCCGCGCGCGGCGACGTCGGTGGCGACAAGGGTCTTGATGGTGCCGTTCTCGAAGCGCTTCAGCGCCCGTTCGCGCTGGTTCTGGTTCATGTCGCCGTGCATCGCGACCGCCGAGACGTCGTGACGGGCGAGCTTCTGGACGAGCCGGTCGGCGCCGCGCTTGGTGCGGACGAAGACCAGGGCGAGCCCGCGCTCCTGCGCGAGCAGCCCCGCGAGCGTCTCGACCTTGTTGTCGGCCGTCACCGGCACGAACTGGTGGTCGATCTCGCCCTGCTGCTGGTCGATCGTCAGCTCTGCCTCGTAGCGGCCGGGGTTCGTCGTGTACGCCCGCGCCAGCTCGCCGACCTTGCCGTCGAGCGTGGCGGAGAAGAACATCGTCTGCCGCTCTCTGGGCAGGCGGGCGACGATCCGGTCGACCTGCGGCTGGAAGCCCATGTCGAGCATCCGGTCTGCCTCGTCGAGGACGAGGATGCGGACACCGTCGAGCGAGACGATCCTGCGCTCGACGAGATCCTGCAGGCGGCCCGGTGTCGCGACGAGGATGTGCGCCTCGCGGGAGGCCTTGGCCTGCGAGCCGATCGAGATGCCACCGTAGACCGCCGCGACCCTGAGGTCGTGAGCGGGGGCGATCGTGCCGATCTCGGCGGTCACCTGGGCGGCGAGCTCGCGCGTCGGCACGAGGATGAGGCCCGACGGCCGGGACTCGGTGGCCTTGAGCCGTTCGACCATCGGCACCGCGAAGGCGAGCGTCTTGCCGGAGCCCGTCGGCGACTTCGCGAGCACGTCGCGGCCGGCGAGGGCGTCCGGGAGGACGAGGCCCTGAATTCGGAATGGAGCATGGATGTCGCGCTCGGCGAGCGCCTGCGCGACGCGCGCGGACACACCCAGCTCAAGGAAAGACTGCATTAAGTGTTGACTCCTTCGTGTTCGGTCGAGATCCGCCTGCCTCGACCGCCTGGCTCAACGCACAGGGAAAACCGAAGAAGAACAAACCTCACTGGACGACACAACGCCGTCCATGCGAAACACCGTAGCAGCAGGATCAGTCGTGCCGCGTCCGCCAATAGGGTGGTTTTCATTGACGGGCCGGGCCGCGTAGCGGCCCCTTCAGGGATCTTGCGCGATGAGCATCCGCTTCCGCGGATGCTCATCTTGCGCGGCTGAATAGGGTGTTCTGGTGATCTCGTTCGCCAGAGGCGCTCCAGCGCCGGAATGCCTCGACGCCGAGTTGCTCGCCGACTGCGCACGCTCGGCCGTTCTCGGCGATCCCGGCGTGCTCGCGTACGGGCCCGGTGGCGGCTACGCGCCGCTGCGCGCCTGGCTCGGCTCCCGTCACGGCGTCGACGCCGCGCAGGTCGTCGTCACGAACGGCGGCCTCCAGGGCTTCGTCTTCTACGCCGAGGAGCTGCTCGCGGAGCGTCCCGGACGCGTGCTCGTCGAGGCGCCGACCTACGACCGGCCGCTGAAGATCCTCGCGCGCCTCGGTGCCGAGGTCGTTCCGGTCGCGATGGACGCCGAGGGTCTCGACCCGGAGGCGCTCGAGCACGAGCTCGGTGCGGGGGAGACGAGCTTTCTCTACACGATTCCGACCTTCCAGAACCCGAGCGGGAGGACGCTCTCGACCGAGCGGCGACGGCGCGTCGTCGAGCTGGCGCGCACGCACGGCGTGCCGGTGCTCGAGGACGACCCCTACGGCCTCGTCCGCTACGAGGGCGAGGCGCCGCCGTCGCTGCACGAGCTCGAGGGCGGCGATCTCGTCACGTACGCGTCCTCGTTCTCGAAGACGGTCGCGCCCGGCGTGCGAGTCGGCTGGTTCGTCGCTCCGGCCGGGCTGGCGGCACGGATCGAGGCCCGTGCCGTCTCGAACTACATCTCGCCGCCCTTCCTCACCCAGGCGACGGTCTTCGAGCTGATCGACCGCGGCGCCTTCGAGCCGAACCTGGAGCGGATCCGCGGGCTGCTGAAGACGCGCCGCGACGCGATGCTCGCGGCGCTCGAGCGGGAGCTCGCCGGCAGCGCGACGTGGAGCGAGCCCGAGGGCGGCTACTTCCTCTGGGTCGACCTGCCCGCCGACGCGGCCGACCTGCTCGCGCGCGCCGAAGCCGCCGGCGTCACCTTCGTCAAAGGCGCGGACTTCTTTCCGGACGGCAGCGGGAGCCCGTTCGCGCCAGGCTCGCGTTCAGCTACGCGTCGCCGTCGGAGATCGGCTCGGGCGTCTCGACGCTCGCCTCGCTCCTGCGCGTCTGACGGCGCCGGTGCAGCTGCGAGAGCAGCACGCCGCCGACGAGGCCGGCGAGGAGCGAGAGCAGGATCACCCAGATCAGCGACGTGCGTGCCTCGCCGAAGACGAAGTCGACCGACGCCTTCTCGTCGTTGCCGACGACGAACGCGATCAGGTAGGCCCCGATCAGGATCAGCAGCCCCGACGCGTGATCCAGAGCCGCGGCTGCCAGCTGCGGTCGAACTCGCTCGCGCGGCGACTCCATGCGCGAAGCCTACGCGGCGGCGAAACCGGACGCAGCAGCCGGAATGGGGACGAGACGTGGCTGTCGGGGCGGCTCGAGCACACCCGCCGTCGCGTGTCGGAACGTGGGGCACGGGTTGTCACCGGGGAGAGCGCACAACCCCGCGCGACGGAAGTAGCAATCACTGCATTTTGCTTGAGTGCGTTTGCCCATATTCCCTCTTGCTCCTGTCTCGTCCCCTCCGGACTCGGCCATTGTGGCGATCCGGTTAACGCCCTTCAAGCCCCCTTTTGAGGAAAACCGTGCAATTTCCGGAGGATTCGATGAGCAGAAAAAGTGCTGCTAACTACCGATTTCTCGGCAGTGTTGCCAGCGCCCGCAACGCCTGTCCAAAAGTCTCCACAGGGATGATCCGCAAATCCCCTGCATGCCGCCGGGCCTCGGCTGCGTTGTCCCCAGCCGGGACGAGGAAGACGTCGGCACCGGAGCGCCGTGCGCCGATCACCTTCTGCTTCACGCCGCCGATCGGAAGCACGTCGCCGTCGAGCTCGATCTCGCCCGTGGCGGCCACCTCGAGCCCGCGGTCGACGCCTGCCGCGCAGCTCCTCGACGATGTCGAGCGCGAATGCGAGCCCGGCCGACGGGCCGCCGACTCCGGCCAGGTCGATGTCGACGTCGATCGGAAGCTTGATGTCCGCGAACTGCTCGACCTGGATCCCGACGATCGGCCGACCGGCCTCGGAGGGGCTCGCGATCGTGCCGACCTCGATCACCCGGGTGGTGGAGTCGCGCCGCACGCGGAGCTTGACCTTCTCGCCCGGGCTTCCGTGTGCCGATCAGCCGGCGCAGGTCGTCCGGCGTCTTCACCGCCTTGCCGTCGACTCCGACGATCACGTCCGTCGGCTCGATCTTCCCGGCCGCCGGTGCGTCGGCAGCGACGCCGACGACGAGTGCTCCCTCCGGCTCGGCCCTGACGTCGTCGCCGAGCTCGCGTAGCGCGACGGCGGCCGCAATCTGCTGCGAGCGGTCCATCTGCTGGAGGTTCTGTCGGCGCCGCTCGCCGAAGTTCGATCCCGGCGGCACGAGCGCGCGCGCGGGCACGAGATCTGCGCCGTCGGGCCGCGTCACGGGGACGAGCTCCTCGAGCAGCGACGCCTTGCGCACGACGACGTCGACGTAGTAGATCCCGCCCGGCGGGTGCGGCTTCTCGCCCTCGACCTTCACCTTCTCGGCGAGAGGCTTGGCTCTGTCCGGCAGGAGCAGGTAGCTGTCGGAGGGCAGCAGCCAGAGTGCGCCGACCGTCAGCGCGCCGATGACCAGCCCGCCCGCCACCAGGCGGCCGAGCTTCACGTGAGCACGCTCACAGAATGCTCCGGATCAGCCCGCCGTCGACGCCGATCGCGGCGCCGGTCACATACGAGGCGCGATCGGAGGCGAGGAAGCAGACGACGTCGCCGATCTCGCGCGGCGTGCCGAGCCGGCGCAGCGGGATCGTGGCGAGGTCGGCCTCGCTGGGCCCATCCGGATAGACCTCCCTGATTCGCTCCGTGTCGATGCGCCCCGGGGCGACCGAGTTGACCGTGATCCCCTTCGGGCCGAGCTCGCGCGACGCCGTCTTCAACCAGCCGACAAGCCCGGGGCGGACCGCGCCGGAGAGCGCGAGCGTGTCCATCGGCTCCTTGACCGCGCTCGACGTGATCGCGATCACACGTCCGCGGCCATTCGCCTCCAGGTGGGGCAGGCACAGCCGCACCAGCCGGATCGACGAGAGCAGCAGCAGCTCGACCGCGTCCAGGAGCTGCTCGTCCGAGAACTCGAACGAGCCCGTGCGCGGCGGGCCGCCCGAGTTGAGGACGACCACGTCGACGCCGCCGAACCGCTCCACCGCGGTGTCGACGAGGCGCGCGAGGTCGGCCGGGCTTCTGACGTCGCCCGCGACCGGAACCGCGCCGAGCCGCTCGGCCTCGCGCTCGAGCGCCTCGCGGCCGCGCGCGAACATGACGACGTTCGCTCCCTCGTCGGCGAGCGCCTCCGCGCAGCCGAGGCCGATGCCCGCGGACGCGCCGCAGACGATTGCCGTGCGCCCGCGGAGGCCACAGTCCATGCGCTAGGTGGTGAGGACGGAGACGACCTCGCGGACGGCGTCCGCGGAGGCCTTCAGCGCCTGCTGCTCGGCGTCGTCGAGGTCGAGCTCGACGACGCGTTCGATCCCCTTCGAGCCGAGAACGACCGGGACGCCCATGTAGAGGCCGTCGATGCCGTACTCGCCCTCGAGGTAGGCGGTGCAGGGCAGGACGCGCTTCTCGTCGAGGACGATTGCGTCCACCATCTGCGCCGCGGCTGCGCCCGGCGCGTACCAGGCCGAGGTGCCGAGCAGGTTGACGAGCTCGCCGCCGCCCTTCGCGGTGCGCTCGACCATCGCCTGGATCCGGTCCTCGGCGACGAGCTTGCGGAGCGGGATCCCGCCGACGGTGGTGGCGGAGACGACGGGCACCATCTGGTCGCCGTGGCCGCCGAGCACCATCGCGGTCACGTCCTTGATCGACATGCCCGTCTCCCAGGCGATGAAGGTCGAGAAGCGGGCCGTGTCGAGGATCCCGGCCATCCCGAACACGCGCTCCTTCGGCCAGCCGGAGACGTTCTTCGCCACGTGGCACATCGCGTCGAGCGGATTCGAGACGACGACGACGATCGCCTCCGGGCTCGCGGCCGCAACCTGCTCCATGACGGAGCCGACGATCTTCTCGTTCGTGGTCACGAGGTCGTCGCGGCTCATCCCGGGCTGGCGCGGCAGGCCGGCGGTGATCACGACCACCTCCGAGCCCGCGGTCTCCTCGTACCCGTTCGAGCCGGTCACGCCCGCCTCGTAGCCGAGCACGGCCGCCGCCTGGTCGATGTCGAGCGCCTTGCCCTGCGGCAGGCCTTCCTTGATGTCGACGAGAACGACATCGGCGTAGTCGCGGCGCGCGAGCTCCTGCGCGCACGTCGCGCCCACGTTGCCGGCGCCGACGACGGTGACCTTGTGCCTCACGTCCCTGGCCTCCTTTCGCTCCCGCCGGCAGACTCACGGCAGAACCTCCAGCTTCTCGATGATCGCGTCCGCGACCTCGCTCGTTCCGACCGCTGTCGGGTCGTCGCGGGCCGGCTTCATGTCGTAGGTGACGCTCCTGCCCTCGGCGATCACCTCGGCGATCGCGTGCTCGAGCCGGCCGGCCGCCGCGCCCTCGTCGAGGTGGCGGAGCATCAGCATCCCCGAGAGCATCATCGCCATCGGGTTGACCTTGTTCTGGCCCTTGTACTTGGGCGCGGAGCCGTGGGTCGGCTCGAAGACCGCCGCGCTCGCGCCGAAGTTGGCGCCCGGGGCAAGGCCGAGGCCGCCGATCAGGCCCGCGCAGAGGTCGGAGACGATGTCGCCGTAGAGGTTCGGCAGCACCAGCACGTCGTATTCCTCCGGCCGCTGCACGAGCTGCATCGAGAGGTTGTCGACGATCCGGTCCTCGAACTCGATGTCGCCGTTCTCGGCGGCGACGTCCTGGGCGACGTTGAGGAAGAGCCCATCGGTGAACTTCATGATGTTCGCCTTGTGGATCGCCGTGACCTTGCGGCGGCCGTTCCGGCGCGCGTAGTCGAAGGCGAACTGGACGATCTGGCGCGTCCCCGTCTCGGAGATCGGCTTGATCGAGATGCCCGAGTCGCGGCGGATGTCCGGGTAGCCCTTCGCGCCGAGCCAGTCGAGCAGCTCGTCGGCGTCCTCGGTGCCCTCCTCGAACTCGACGCCCGCGTAGAGGTCCTCGGTGTTCTCGCGGATCACGATCAGGTCGACGTTCGCGTAGCGGGAGCGGACGCCGGGGTAGCTCTTGCAGGGGCGAACCTGGCCGTAGAGGTCGAGCGACTTGCGCAGGCCGACGTTGACGGAACGGAAGCCGCCGCCGACGGGAGTCGTGATCGGGCCCTTCAGCGCGGTGCGGTTCTGCCGGATCGACTCGAGCACGTGCTCGGGCAGCGGGTTGCCGTCGTTCTGATCCATCACGTCGGTGCCGGCGTGCTGGACGTCCCAGTCGAACTCGACGCCGGTCGCCTCGAGCACGCGGCGCGTGGCTTCGGCGAGCTCAGGGCCGGTTCCGTCGCCGGGGATCAGGGTCACGCGATGCGCCATCGGCGCCGGACTCTACCGACCCGTTGGAGCCTGGCGTTGCCGGTAATGTCCTGCGCGATGGCAGGCCCGAAGAAGTCCGTTGCGCTCTCCGGCGTCTCGGTCGCCGAGACGAGCATCTGCTCGATCGACCCCGACGAGGGCGTTCTGATGTACCGCGGCTACGACATCGCGGGGCTGGCCGAGAACGCGAGCTACGAGGAGGTCGCGTACCTGCTGCTCGAGGGCGACCTGCCGAGCGGGGACGCGCTCGACGCCTTCAAGGAGCAGCTGGCGTCGGCCCGTGAGCTGCCGCGCGCGGTGACGACGATCATCGACGGGAACGCGATGGATGCGTCCCCGATGGAGACGATGCGCACGGCCGTCTCGGCGCTCTCCTTCTCCGACCCGGCCGAGGATGCGATCGACCGCGAGAACGAGCACCGGAAGGCCGTCACTCTGATCGCCCAGCTGCCGACGATCGTGGCGCGCTACGAGCGCCGCCGCCGCGGCGAGCCGGCGGTCGACCCGGACCCTTCGCTCGATTACGCGGAGAACTTCCTGACGATGCTTCGCGGCGAGGCGCCGACGGCTGAGGAGGCGCGTGCGTTCGAGATCGCGATGATCCTGCACGCCGAGCACGAGATGAACGCGTCGACGTTCACGGCGCGCGTCGTCGCCGGCACGAACGCGGACATGCACTCGGCGATCGTCGCCGCGATCTCCGCGCTGAAGGGCCCGCTGCACGGCGGCGCCAACCAGGCCGCGATCGCGATGTTCGAGGAGTTCGGCAGCGCCGCGGGCGTCGCCGAGGGCGTTCGTGCCCGACTCGAGTCGAAGCGGCCGCTCTACGGCTTCGGCCACCCGCTCTACCGCGCGATGGACCCGCGCGCCCCGATCCTCCGCCGGCTCTCGGAGCAGTTCGCGGACGAGAGCGAGCCCAACTTCCTCGAGATCGCCCAGGCCGCCGAGCGCGAGGCACGCGAGCAGAAGAGTCTGTGGCCGAACGTCGACCTCTACTCGGGCGTGCTCTACCACTACCTGGGGATCCCCACCGACCTCTTCATCCCGCTCTTCGAGATGAGCCGGGTCGCCGGCCAGGCGGCACACGTGCTCGAGCAGCATGCAGGTGGCAAGATCATCCGGCCGAGCGCCGAGTACGTCGGCGAGCCGCGCCGGGACTACCCGGTGGAGGCCACCCGATGAGCGATTTCAAGCCAGGGCCTCGAGGGCGTCGTCGCCTTCGAGACCGAGATCGCGGAGCCCGACCGCGAGGGCGGCGCGCTCCGCTATCGCGGCGTCGACATCGAGGAGCTCGTCGGCACCTACCGCTTCGAGCAGGTCTGGGGCCTGCTCGTCGACGAGAGCTTCTCGCCGGGGCTGCCGGCCGCCGAGCCCTACGAGGGCGGCGGCCTGACGGGGAACACGCCGGCCGACCTGCAGGCGGTGACGGCTCGGCTCGGGGCGGAGTGGGGCGTCAAGAAGCTGATCGACATCACCGACGACGAGGCGCGCGAGGACTTGCGCCGCCTCTCGGCGCAGTTCATCTCGATCGCGGCCCAGTCTGCGCGGATCGCCGACGGCGAGAGCGACCGGATCGCGCCGCAGGTCGTCGCGCAGGGTGAGACCACCGCCGAGCGCTTCTTCCTCGAGTGGCGCGGCGAGGTCGACCCGAAGCACGTGCAGGCGCTCGACACGTACTGGATCTGCACGTGCGAGCACGGGCTCAACGCGTCGACGTTCGTCGCTCGGATCACGGCCTCGACCGGGTCCGACTGCGCGGCCGCCCTCTCGTCGGCGGTCGGAGCGCTCTCCGGCCCGCTCCATGGCGGCGCACCCGCGCGGGTGCTGCCGATGCTCGACGCGGCGGCGGAGTCCGGCGACCCCGAGTCGTACGTCCAGGGGTTGATCGAGCGCGGCGAGCGGCTGATGGGCTTCGGCCACCGCGTCTATCGGGCCGAGGATCCGCGCGCCAGGTTGCTCAAGAAGACGGCGAAGGAGCTCGGCGCGCCGCGCTACGAGGTCGCGGAGAAGCTCGAGGCGGCAGCGCTCGAGGCGCTGCGGAAGAAGTCGCCCGACCGCCCGCTCGAGACGAACGTCGAATTCTGGTCGGCGGTCGTGCTCGACGTCGCCGGAATCCCTCCGGAGCTCGCGCCGGCGATGTTCGCCTGCTCGCGCACGGCCGGCTGGTCGGCGCACATCCTCGAGCAGAAGAAGCTGAGCCGGCTCGTGCGGCCGTCCGCGCGCTACGTCGGTCCCGGCGCCCGCCCGGCGTCCTCGATCTCGTGAACCTGATCGAGGCTGCAGCTCGCGCCGACGAGCTCGCCGCCGCCGGCGACCAGAAGGCGCTCGCGACCCTGCGCCAGGAGTGGGACGAGGAGCTCGAGCACTCGGCCCGCAGCCCCGACTACCGGATCCGCGCGCAGGCCTACCGCGCGATCGCGCAGTTTCGCTTCCGCCAGAAGCTCGAGCTCGTCCGGCGCGGGCTGCAGGACGAGAGTCCGGCCGCGCGCGGCTCGGCCCTGATCGCGCTCGAAGGGCTGTCCCGCGACCATCCCGGCGACGTCAACTCGATGCGGGCGCTCCTGCACGAGATCGCGACCAACGACCCGAACCTGGCGGTGCGGCGGCTCGGCATCGTCGTGCTGAAGAACGGCTCGCCGCAGCGCGAGACGATCCTCGTCCTCAACGGGCTCGCCGACGACGACGAGCAGGACGGCGAGCTGCGCAAGACCGCCAAGGCCGTCGCGACGGCGCTCCAGAAGCGCGCCAACACGAAGTGACTGCCCTGGTCGGCGTGATCATGGGCTCGCGCTCCGACTGGGAGACGATGCGGCACGCCTGCGAGACGCTCGAGGCGCTCGAGCGTTCCGTTCGAGCAGCAGGTCGTCTCGGCGCACCGGACGCCCGACCTGCTCTTCGAGTACGCCGGCTCGGCCGAGGAGCGCGGGCTGCAGGTGCTGATCGCCGGCGCGGGCGGCGCGGCGCACCTGCCCGGGATGGCCGCGTCGAAGACGGCGCTGCCCGTGCTCGGCGTGCCGGTCGAGTCGAAGACGCTGAAGGGGATGGACTCGCTGCTCTCGATCGTCCAGATGCCGGCCGGCGTCCCGGTCGGGACGCTCGCGATCGGCCGCGCCGGCGCGGTCAACGCCGCCCTGCTCGCGGCCGCGATCGTCGCGCGCTCCGACGCGGGCGTGCGGGAACGGCTGGCGCGCTGGCGGGCGGAGCAGACGGAGTCGGTGCTGGCGAATCCCGACCCGGCCAAGTAACAGACTGTTACTTGGCGACGGTCGGCGTCATCGGCGGGGGACAACTGGGGCGGATGCTCGCCCTGGCCGGGATCCCGCTCGGGCTCTCGTTCCGCTTCCTCGACCCCTCACCGGACGCGCCGGCGGCGGAGGTGGGGGAGCTGCTCGTCGGCGAGTACGACGATCCCGACCTGCTCGACCGGCTCGCGGACGGGGCGGCGGTCGTCACGTACGAGTTCGAGAACGTCCCGGTCGGCGCGGCGGAGCAGGTGGGCGCGATTCCCGCTGCGGCCGCGCTCGAGGCGTCGCAGGACCGGCTCGTCGAGAAGCAGCTCTTCCGCCGGCTCGGGATCCCGACGCCGAAGCTCGACGAGGAAGTCGATTCCTTCCCGGCGATCCTGAAGACGCGCCGGCTCGGCTACGACGGCAAGGGCCAGCGTCTGGTCGAGACGTGGCAGGGGTCAGACCCCGACCATGTCCTCGAGGAACGCGTCCCGTTCGACCGCGAGCTGTCGCTGCTCGCCGTCCGCGGCGTCGGCGGGGACACGCGCTTCTATCCGCTCGTCGAGAACGTGCACGAGGGCGGGATCCTGCGGACGTCGCGCGCGCCCGCGGCCGCTGCGCCGCAGGCCGACGCGGAGGAGTACGCGACGAAGCTGCTCGACGAGCTCGGCTACGTCGGCGTCCTCGCGCTCGAGCTCTTCGACGTCGGCGGCCGCCTGCTGGCGAACGAGTTCGCCCCGCGCGTCCACAACACGGGCCACTGGACGATCGAGGGCGCGGCGACGAGCCAGTTCGAGAACCACCTCCGCGCCGTCCTCGGTCTGCCGCTCGGGTCGACTGAATCACGCCGGTCGGTGATGGTCAACCTGATCGGACGCGTGCCTTCGTCAGACGGACGTCCTGCGCGTCCAGGGGGCACACCTCCATCTCTACGGCAAGGAGCCGCGCCCCGGCCGCAAGCTCGGCCACGTCACGCTCGTCGAGCCGACGCGGACGAGCGAGAGCGAGATCCTCGCGTTGCTCTAATGCTCGCGGCAGACGGCGCCGCTGATGCTGCCGGCCGCACGACGGGCAGGTCCGCTGGCGGCGCTTCAGCTCGAGCGCGTGCTTCTTCAGCCCGGAGAAGGTCATCGTCCAGCCGATCGCCATCGCGAGGGCTGCGAAGGCGACGATCTGAGGGTCAAGCGTCATCGGAGGACGTCCTTTTGAGAGTCGTACCCTTGCGCGCATGTGGATGCGCTTGGAAGTACAACTCCCGACGCCTTCGATCGGATACGTGCGTGTAGAGCTCGGTCGTCGAGAGATCGGCGTGGCCGAGCATCTCCTGGACGCTGCGAAGGTCGGCGCCGCCCTCGAGCAGGTGCGTCGCGAACGAGTGCCGGAGCAGGTGCGGGTGGACGCGCTGCGGCTCGAGACCCGCCTTCTCGGCCAGCCGGCGCAGGATCATGAACGCGCCGGCGCGGGTGAGCGGCCCACCGCGCGCGTTCAGGAAGAGCTCCGGACGGTTGCGCCGGTCGAGATGCGGGCGGCCCATCGCGATGTAGCGGCGCAGCGCGTCGACGGCCGGCCGGCCGAGCGGGACGAGCCGCTCCTTCGAGCCCTTGCCGAGCGCGCGCACGAGTCGTTCCTCGAGATCGACCGAGCGGCGCTGGAGCCCCGTGACCTCGCTGACCCGCAGCCCGGCGCCGTACATCAGCTCGACAAGAGCGCGGTCGCGCATCGCCCGCGGCGTCGTCCCGTTCGCCGCGTCGATCAGCCGCTCCGCCTCGCCCGGCGAGAGCGTCTTCGGCAGCGTGCGGGCGCGCTTCGGCAGCTGCAGCGCCGCTGCGGGGTTGTCCTCGCGGGCGCCGAGCAGCATCTGATGGCGGAAGAACGAGCGGAGCGCGGCAATCCTGCGCGCGACGGTCGAGGGCGCGATCCCAGCGGCGCGCATCTCGGCGAGCCAGCGCTCGAGCTCCTCGGTCGTGGTTGCGGCGACGGGCCCCTTGCGCCAGGCCGAGAGCTGGAGCAGGTCGCGCCGGTACGCCTCGACCGTGCGCGGCGCCCGCCGGGTCGCGAGCAGCGCGAGGAATCCGTCGAGCTCGGGGTCGGGATGCGTCGTCACGGCCGGTCCCGATTCCCCGCCGCAGCGCGGACCCCTCTATGAGCGCGGATGGGAGGAGTCGTAGACCTTGCGTAGACGGCGCGCGTCGACGTGGCTGTACACCTGTGTCGTCGAGAGCGACGAGTGCCCGAGCAGCTCCTGGATCGTGCGCAGGTCGGCGCCGCCCTCGAGCAGGTGCGTCGCGAACGAGTGCCGCAGCCGGTGCGGGTGAGGAAGGAGGCGGCGCAGCGTGCTCGTGTCGAGCCGCCGGCCGCGCGTGGACAGGAAGAGGGCGTCGTTCGCTCCGCGTGCGAGCTCCGGCCGCGCTTCGCGCAGATAGCGCGCGACGACGTGTGCGGCCTCCTCGCCCAGCGGCACGATCCGCTCCTTGCCGCCCTTGCCGCGGACGCGGACGAGCTCCTGCTCGAAGTCGACGTCGCCGAGATCGAGCCCGACCGCCTCGGCGCTGCGGAGGCCCGCCGAGTAGACGAGCTCGACGAGGGCGCGGTTGCGCAGCCCGAGCGCGCCGTCGCCGCCGACGGAGTCGATCAGCTCCTCGACCTCGGCTTGCTTGGGCGCCTCCGGCAGGCGCTGCGGGCGCTTCGGCGCCAGCGATGCGTCGGGCACGCGGGTCGCGCCGAGCGTGAAGCGGAGGAAGGAGCGGACAGCGGCGAGCTTGCGGGCGATCGTCGCCGGCGCGAGCCCGTGGCGGGCGCGCCCGAGCTCGGAGGCATAGTCGACGAGGACGCGTACGTCGACGTCGTCGACGTCCAGCTCGCGTCTGCCGAGCCAGTCCGCGAAGCCGCGCAGATCGGACGCATAGGCGCGCCGCGTCGACTCGGCGAGTGCGGGCGACAGCGAGGAACCGGTCGATCGCCGTTGAAGTCGTCACCTCGGGCGAATTCCCGCGATCGTCTGGCGTTCCTGCCATACTGCGGCGCTTCGGGGTCGAAGGGTGATGGGAAAACGGGCGTACATACATCGGTGGCTGCTCGTCGCTGCGGTGGCAACCGCCGCGCTGTCGGCGGCCTCGGGCGCGCAGGCCGCGCGCTTCGGCTTCGCCGACGACGCGGGCAAGTACGCGGAGGATGGGGGCGCGGCGTACTTCAACGACCTTCGCGCGGCCGGCGGAACCGAGAACCGGATCACGGTGCACTGGGATCCGAAGCGCCCGGACACGATTCTCGAGCGGTCGTTCCTCGACCGCTCGCTGCCGGTGGCGACGGCGAAAAGGATCCGGGTCGTCTTCCACGTCTTCCCGATCAGCCCGACGGCGCTCTCCGCTCCCGATGCCTCTGAGAACTTCGCGGCGTTCCTGACCAAGCTCGCGACCACCTACCCGGACGTGCGCGAGTTCGTCGTCGGTAACGAGCCCAACCAGCCGCGCTTCGTGCGCCCGCAGTTCTCGCCCGCCGGAAAGGGTCTCGCTGCGGCGGTCTACGCCGGGCTGCTCGCCCGCTCGTACGACGCGCTGAAGGAGGTCGACCCGGCGATCCGCGTGATCGGCCTCGGCCTCTCCGGCCGCGGCAACGATCTGCCGCTGGCGCCCTCGAACGCGTCCACCTCGCCGGTCCGCTTCCTCCGCGATCTCGGCGCCGCCTACCGCGCGAGCGGACGGACGCTGCCGCTGATGGACGAGCTCGGCCTGCACCTCTACCCGCGCTCCGACCGCGACCCGGTGCGTGCGGGCGACCGCTGGCCGCGTGCGGGGATCGTCAATCTCGCGCGGATCAAGCAGGCGTTCTGGGACGCGTTCGCCGGCACGGGGCAGCCGACCGTCGAGCAGGGCATGAAGCTCCGGATCGACGAGATCGGCTGGCAGGCCGTCGTTCCCGCCGGCCGCCGCGGCGCCTACCACGGCCGCGAGACCGCCGCCGCCACGAGCGAACGCTTCCAGGCGGACAACTACGCGAAGCTGATCGGGATCGCCGCTTGTGACCGCAGCATCTCGGCGCTGTATCTCCTCCATCTCCGCGACGATCCCGACCTCGAGCGCTTCCAGTCCGGCATCCGGCGCGCCGACGGGTCGGCGCGGCCGGCCTACGCGGCGGTCCGCACCGCCGTCGCGCGCGCGAAGCGCGGCTGCGCCGGCAAGCAGGTCGCCTGGCACCACGCGACCCGGGTCATCGGCGGACGCGCGCAGTTCGGGCTCGGCGCGGGCCTCGCCTCGCGGCTGCGCAAGAGCTGGAGCTTCAACGTGACCGCGGCCGAAGAGGTCTCGTATGTCGCGGCGATCTTCCCGGCCAGCGCCACGACGCGGATGCGGAGCCTGGCGTCTCCGCGCGCGCCCGGTGCCGTGACGATGACGGCCGGCCGGGTCCGGGCGGGCTGGAACCCGCGCCTCCGCTTCCTCCCGCGTTACCTTAAGCCCGGCCGCTACGTCTACGCGGTGCGGCTGCGCGCCAGCATGAACCCGCGGCGGAGCACCGTGCTCGTCAGCCGCGTGTTCGTCGTCCGCTAGATCGCGCGTGCCCTTCGAGCTCTCGACCGGCGCCGAGGGCCGCTGGACCGGTACGCCTGGTTTGCGCGCGGTCGTGTGCATGAACGGCGGCACCGCGGCGGAGGTGGCGGGCACATGGAGCGCCTCCGTCGAGTGGCTCGTGCGCGCGGTCGCACGCCGCCTCCCCGGGCTCGGCTTCCTGGAGGTGCGCTACCGGATCAAGTCGTGGCGACGGCTCGATCTGTGCGTCGAGGACGCCGCCGCCGCGATCGAGGCGGCGCGGGCGAGCGGAGCGGAGGAGCTGGCGCTGCTCGGCTTCTCGATGGGCGGGGCCGTCGCCGTGCGGAACGCCGCGGCGGCCGGGCGTCGAGCTCGTCGCCGGCATCAACCCCTGGCTGCCGCCGCAACTCGAGCTCCAAGCGCTCCGGGGCCGGCGCCTGGCGATCGCCCACGGTGCTCTGGACGCGCCGCTGCCGCTGGTTCCCGGTGTGAAGCCGTCGATGTCGCTGGCAGCGGCGGAGCGCGCGCGGACGATGGGCGTCGAGGTCGAGCGCCAGGTCGTCCCGTTCGGCTTCCACGCGGTCGCGCTGCGCCGCCGCGACGGCGGCATGCTCGCGCTGCCGGGCGCGGGCCGGTACGCAGACTTCGTCGGCGACGAGCTGGAGCGCTTCTGCGCGTAGGGCTCTATCTCACGATCCGCCGCGTCGTCCACCTGCTGGCACGGCTGCTCTACCGGATCGAGATCGTCGGCTCCGTTCCGTCCGGGCCTGTGATCGTGGCCGCGAACCACGAGTCGATGCTCGACCCACCCTTGCTTGCGCTCGTCTCCCGACGGCCGCTGCACTTCCTCGCCAAGGTCGAGCTCTGGCGCTACGCGCCCGGCGCCTGGCTGATGGATGCGCTCGGCGGGATCCCGATCCGCCGCGACCGCCGCGACCTGCTCTCGGTCGACCGGGCGGAGGAGCTGCTGCGCGCCGGCGAGAGCGTCGCGATCTTCCCGCAGGGAACCGTGCAGGGCGGCGCGTGGACGCGGGGAGCGGCCAGGCTCGCGCTCGCCACCGGCGCGCCGCTCGTGCCCGTCCGGATTGTCGGCACGAAGCGGGCGCTGTCGAAGGGCCGCCTCTCGTTCCCGAAGATCCGGCTGATCGTGGGCGAGCCGATCCCGGTCGAGCAGGCGAAGCCAACCGTGGCGGCGGCCAAGGAGCTGACCGCGGAGCTCGAGAAGCGGGTCGACGCAGCCCGCTAGCCGGTCCGTACGCTGTCACGGATGCCACGAGGAAGAGCGCACGCGTTCGACTACGACGATCCGCCGGAGCGGCCTGCCGATCCGGCGGTCCGCCGTGCCTATCTCCGCCGGATCGTCGCGCTCTTTCGCCCGTACCGGCTTCGGCTCGCAGGCGTGCTCGCGCTGATTCTCTTCTCGTCCGTCCTCGGCTCGATCCCGGCGCTGCTGATCAAGCAGGTCTTCGACGTTGCCCTGCCGGAGGGTGACCTGGGCCTGCTCAACCTGCTCGTGGCCGGGATGATCGCGATCGCCGTCGTCACCGGAGCCCTCGGCGTCGTCCAGACGCTGCTGTCGAACCAGGTCGGCCAGCGCGTGATGCACGACCTGCGCACCGCGGTCTACAAGCACCTGCAGCGGCTCTCGCTCGCGTTCTTCACGCGGACGCGGACGGGAGAGGTGCAGTCGCGGCTCGCGAACGACATCGGCGGCGTCCAGGAGGTGGTCACGTCGACGGCGACCTCGATCGTCTCCAACGTCTCCGTCGTCCTGGCAACGGTGATCGCGATGTTCTACCTGGACTGGCGCCTGACGTTGTTCGCGCTGGCGCTGCTGCCGCTCTTCGTCTGGATGACGAAGCGCGTCGGCGACCAGCGCCGCAAGGTGGCAAAGGTGCGGCAGGAGTCGATGGCCGACATCTCGAGCCAGGTGCAGGAGTCGCTGTCGGTCTCGGGGATCCTGCTCGGCAAGACGATGGGACGCTCCGAGGAGCTGGCGCGCCGCTTCGAGGCCGAGTCGGGCCGCCTGGCAGACCTCGAGGTGCGGAGCCGGATGACCGGGCGCTGGATGATGGCCTCGATCCAGACCTCGTTCGCGGTCATGCCTGCGCTCGTCTACCTCTTCGCCGGGCACCTGGCCGGCTCGATCTCGCTCGGCACCGTGATCGCCTTCACCACGCTGCAGGCGCGACTCTTCTTCCCGATCGGGTCGCTGCTCGGCGTCGGGCTCGAGGTGCAGACCTCGCTCGCGCTCTTCGACCGCGTCTTCGAGTACCTCGACCACCCGGTCGACATCGTGGAAGGGACGCGAACGCTCGCAGCCCCACGCGGCGACGTCGCGTTCGATGGTGTCTCCTTCCGCTACGAGGACGGCCCCTGGACGCTGAACGATGTCTCCTTCGACGTGCCCAGCGGCTCGAAGACGGCGCTCGTCGGCGAGACGGGCTCGGGCAAGACGACCGCCGGCTACCTCGTCGCCCGCCTCTACGACGTCAGCGAGGGCAGCGTCACGATCGACGGGATCGACGTGCGCGAGCTCACGTTCGAGTCGCTCGCGAACGCGGTCGGCGTCGTCAGCCAGGAGACCTACCTCTTCCACGCGACCGTGCGCGACAACCTCCGCTTCGCACGGCCGGACGCCACCGACGAGGAGGTCGAGGACGCCGCGCGCGCTGCACAGATCCACGACCTGATCGCGAGCCTCCCGGACGCCTACGAGACCGTCGTGGGCGAGCGCGGCTACCGCTTCTCGGGCGGCGAGCGGCAGCGGATCGCGATCGCACGGACGATCCTGCGCAACCCGCCGATCCTCGTCCTCGACGAGGCGACGTCGGCGCTCGACACGCAGACCGAGCGCGCCGTCCAGGAGGCGCTCGAGCGGCTCGCCGAGGGCCGGACGACGATCGCGATCGCGCACCGGCTCTCGACCGTTCGCGACGCCGACCAGATCGTCGTGCTCGATCGCGGCCACGTCGCCGAGATCGGCACACACGAAGAGCTGCTGTCCGCCGGCGGCCGTTACGCGATGCTCGTCTCCCGCGACACGGAGGAGGTCCTACGATGAGCTGCACCCATCTCGACACGATCCGTCCGGTCACGCCCAGCGCTCCCGGCTGCGAGGAGTGCCTCAAGATCGGGTCGCCGTGGGTGCATCTGCGCCTGTGCCTCGCGTGCGGCCATGTCGGCTGCTGCGACAACTCGCCGAACCGGCACGCGACGAAGCACTTCCACGCGACCTCGCACCCGCTCATCCAATCGTTCGAGCCGGGCGAGGACTGGATCTGGTGCTACGTCGACGAGGTGGTGCTCGAGCCGGCCTGAAGCGCCTCGATGAGGAGCTCGTGCGGCAAGCCGTGGACGGTGTTGCCGTTGCGGCCTGTCATCGTCGGAGAGGCGAGGATCGCGTTCAGGATCGACTCCTCGACCGCGTCGATCACGGCCTCGTAGAGCGGGTCGATCCGGCCGTCGTTCAGCATCCGCACCGGGAGCTCGGGCTCCTCGGCGACGAGACTACGGTTGCCGGTGGCGACGCAGAGCGCGAAGTCGCCGCTCGAGCGCTCGCCCATCCCGCCCGTCCGGGCGATCCCGAAAGCGGCTCGCCGCGCGAGCCGTTCACATTGCCCGGGGACGAGCGGCGCGTCGGTCGCGATCAGGACGATGATCGAGCCCGAGCCCTCGCCGGCAGCGCTCTCCGGCATCGGCACGACCTCCGGGCCGATGCGCTCGCCGACCGGGACGCCGTTCACCCGCAGGCGCCGGCGGCGGCCGTAGTTGGCCTGGACGAGCACGCCGACCATCCAGCCGTCCTCGACGACGCGGGACGCGGTCCCGATCCCGCCCTTGAAGCCGTGGCAGACCATGCCGGTGCCGCCGCCGACGGAGCCTTCCTCGACCGGTCCGTCGATGGGCCGCCTCGAGCGCGGCGAAGACGTGCTCCGGCCGGACGTGGAAGCCGTTGATGTCGTTGAGGAAGCCGTCCCACGTCTCGCCGACGACGGGCAGGCTCCAGTCCCATTCGCCCGGCCGCTCCGCCGCGATCAGCGCGTCGCGCACGACGCCGACCGAGTGCGTGTTGGTGAGGCCGATCGGCGTCGTCAGCGTGCCCGAGTCGCGGATCCACTCGAGCCCCGTCAGCTCGCCGTTGCCGTTGATCGTGTGCGCCGCGGCGAAGAGGGGCTCCGGCGGCGGCACGACCACGGTCACGCCGGTGCGGACGTCGTCGCCCTCGATCAGCGTCGTGTGGCCGACCCTCAATCCCGGCACGTCGGTGATTGCGTTCTCCGGCCCGGTGGGCAGGAGGCCGATCTCGATACCGAGGTCGCGGGCGCGTGGCATCGTCCGACGATAGCTAGCGGACGTCACTAACATGCCCCCCGGCATGGCGACGACGGAGTCACGCACCGGCCTGGCGGTGCACGGGATCGAAGCCGCGGGAACCGTTCACTGGAACCCGTCGACATCGCAGCTCTACACCGACGCTCTGATGCGCCGTGAGGCCCGGCTCGCCGAGGGCGGGCCGCTCGCCGTCGACACCGGCAAGCACACCGGCCGCTCGCCGAAGGACAAGTTCGTCGTCAGAGAGCCGGGCTCCGAGGAGCGGATCTGGTGGGGCGACGTCAACGCCGAGATCTCGGAGGAGCACTTCGAAGGACTGCGCGAGAAGGTGACCGCGCACGTCGGCGGCGGCGACGATCTCTACGTCGTCGACGCCTTCGCCGGCGCCGACCCGAAGCAGCGGATCGCCGTCCGCGTCGTCACGACCCACCCCTACCACGCGCTCTTCGCACGGACGATGTTCATCGATCCGACCGAGGAGGAGTTGCGCGACTTCGAGCCGCAGGCGCTCGTCCTCCATGCGCCCGCGCTCGAGTCCGATCCCGAAGCCGACGGGACGCGGACCGGCACGTTCGTCGTGCTGCACCCGTCGCGCCAGGAAGTGCTGATCGGCGGCACCTTCTACGCGGGCGAGATCAAGAAGTCGATCTTCACGCTGATGAACGACCGGCTTCCGCTCGACGGCGTCTTCCCGATGCACTGCTCGGCCAACGTCGGCGAGGACGGCGACGTGGCGATCTTCTTCGGCCTCTCCGGGACCGGCAAGACGACGCTCTCCGCCGACCCGGAACGCTCGCTGATCGGCGACGACGAGCACGGTTGGGGCGACGACGGCGTCTTCAACTTCGAGGGCGGCTGCTACGCGAAGGTGATCAACCTCTCCGCCGAGGCCGAGCCCGAGATCTACAAGACGACGCGCACGTACGGGACGATCCTCGAGAACGTCGTCCTCGACGAGCGCGGCAACGTCGACCTCGCGGACGGCTCGAAGACCGAGAACACGCGCGCCGCCTACAAGCTCGAGCAGATCGCGAACGCGCTGCCGGCGAAGCGCGCCGGGCACCCGCAGTCGGTGATCTTCCTCACGGCCGACGCGTTCGGGATCCTGCCGCCGATCGCGCGCCTGACGCGCGACCAGGCGATGTACTGGTTCCTCTCCGGCTTCACCGCGAAGCTCGCCGGCACCGAGATCGGCGTCAAGGAGCCGCAGCCGACCTTCTCCGCCTGCTTCGGCGCGCCCTTCCTGCCGCAGCCGCCCGTCGTCTATGCGCGGCTGCTGGCCAAGCGGCTCGACGAGCACGGCGCCAAGGTCTGGCTCGTCAACACGGGCTGGACGGGCGGCATGTACGGCGAGGGCTCGCGGATGCCGATCAAGGCGACGCGCGCGCTGCTCCGCGCCGCGATCGCGGGCGAGCTCGCCGGCGTCGAGTACCGGACCGATCCGCTCTTCGGCTTCGAGGTGCCGGTCTCCGTGCCGGGCGTCGACTCGAGCCTGCTGCAGCCGCGTCTGACCTGGGCCGATCCCGAGGCGTACGACGCCAAGGCGCGCGAGCTGGCCGACATGTTCAAGTCGAACTTCGAGAAGTTCGACGCCGACGACAACATCGTCGCCGGCGGCCCTTCGGTCTGATCCTCTCGACGGATGAGCGGTGCGTGAGCCGCGCGTGAGCGCCTAGCCGCATCGTCGAAAGCGGCGACGGCACTCCCGCCGTTGTCGCGCGAACGACCAGAGGGAGGAATCATGGCCAGGAACCGAATACGCCGGTTTCAGCCGCTCGTCCTGCTCGTCTCCGCCGGCCTTCTCGCGTTCGCCTCGCAGGCGCAGGCGACAAGCGGGTACCTGCCGGTTGCGAGCGACACGACGCTCGCCGAGGATCACCAGGGACAGATCGAGGTCGTGGCCGACGGCGTCACGCTCGATTGCGCCGGACACCGTGTCACCGGCTCGGACTTCGCCGGGATCTTGCTTCAAGGCAGGCAAGGGGTGACGGTGAGGAACTGCGACGTCTCGGGCTTCTTTCACGGGATTGCGGTGCTCGCGGCGTCGAAGAACACGCTGCGCCAGAACACCACGCACGACAACGTCGGTGCGGGGATCGTGCTGGATCAGCAGTCCACCGGGAACCTGATCGCTGCGAACGCCGTGCGCGGGAACGGCCACAACGGCATCCAGATCTCCTTTTCGCATCGCAACGTCATCACCGGGAACCGTGCCGAACGGAACGCGGGCACGGGTGGCATCGCCCTCGGTCAGGCGAACGAGAATCTCGTCACGGCGAACGCGTCGACGGGGAACGCGGCGTTCGGCATCTCGGTCGAGGGCGCCTCGAACCGGGTGATCGGGAACACCGCCCGCTCGAATGGTGCACCTGGCGGTTTCGAGGCCGGCATCGTGGTCTTTCCGTCGTCTCGCAACACGCTCGTCGCCGCCAACCACGTCGCCGAGAACAACCAGGGGATCCGGCTCGAGGACGCGACGGGATCGATCGTGATCGGGAACCACGCGGTCGCGAACGGCGAGGGGATCAGGGTTCAGGGTGCGATCGGATCGACCCTCATTGCGAATCGCGCCGACCGCAATCGCGCCTGGGGGTTCGTCATCGCAGGGTCGCCGGGCACCGTGCTCGAGAGCAACGTCGCGACCGGGAACGAGTCGCTCGGCTTCGCGCTCAACAACACCTCAGACACAACGCTGACGCGAAACGTCGCGCACCGGAACGGCCACAGCGGCTTCGAGGTCTTCGAGTCGAACGACAACCTCCTGCGCGGCAACACGTCGACGCAGAACGGCATCGGCGGGTTCAGCATCGTTCGCTCGTCCGGGAACAAGCTGAGCGGCAATACCGCCAGAAACAACGGAACACCGAACAATGGGCCGGGCTTCGAGCTCAACGACGCGTCGGGGAACGAGCTGAAGGCGAACAAGGCTTTCGACAACGGCTCGACGGGCTTCTTCGCCTTCGGCACCTCCGAGAACAACGTGATTGCGGGGAACACGGGCTGTCGAAACCACTTCTTCGACGGCGGTGACTTCAGCACCGGAGCAGGCAATACCTGGACCGGGAATTCGTTCTGCGTCACGGCGGGGATCTGACCGAGACCCACGCATAGCGCTGGACGAGGGAGGGGCGGCCACGGGCCGCCCCTCCGGGTTTTGGAGGGAGTCACTCCTGCCTCTCGCGCTGAATTTGCCGCTGCACTGACGCACCGCCTGTTGCCGTTAGCCGCCGGTTAGGGCCTCGTGACCGGGCCGTTTGGGCCCCGCTCGACCGTGGGCGCACGAAAGGAGGTGCGCCATGCGGAAGCGGCACATGCCCGGCGGCGGCGGCCCCGGCGGAGGGGGCTAGCCCTCAAGAATGAAGAGGAGCTCTGGTACAGGGCTCCTCTTCTCTTTCACCGCACGGCTGGTGTCGCTGCTCGATAGCGCTCCAGCAGCGCTGTGGCGCCTTTCTGCCGCAGCAGCTTTCGCGCAGTCGTCGCCTCTGCCCGCGCCTCACCGGTCTTCCCGGACGACTGGAGCACCTCCGCCAGCGACATGTGGGCGCGTGCTCGCTCGCGCAGCGCGTCGGTCATGGAGGCGAGGGTGACGGCCTCGCGTGCCATCTCTTCTGCCGGGCCCGAGTCCCCCGCGCGGGCGAGCAGACGAGCCCGCGCGCTCCTCGTCATGAGCTGCGTCAGGACGTCCGAGTGAAGCACGTGCTGCTCGACGAGGTGGACATGCCTGTCGGCGTCGTCGAGTTCGCCCATGTCGATCGCCAGGTGGGCCAGCAGGACCGCCTGGGAAGTCGCGTGCGCGAGGTCTCCTTTCGCCATCAGCCGCTCGACGCTCGCCCCGCCGGCGTCCTTCGCGATGGCGGGCTCGCCCACGATCGTCTCGACCTCGATGCAGTATGGCGTCCAGGTCGTCAGCAACCCGCTCTCGTTCCCGACCTCCTCGTAGAGCGAATAGGCGTGCGCGAGCAGCCGCTGCGCGTCGGCGGCGCTCCCTTTCAGCGCGTGGAGGGCACCGGCGACCGCGGTCGCCGTCGCGCGCGCCGACCGATTTGAAGCGCGTTCGAACAGTTGGGCGCATCGCGCGAGCGCTTGCGCGACCGGCACCGCGCCGAAATAGAGCACCTCCGCCTGCATCCCGAGGGCCGCTCCGCCCAGGAAGCCCGACGCCTGGTAATGCCGCTCCGCGCGAGCCGCCGCGGCGGCGAGCTCGTCGTGCCGGCCGGCAAACCAATGGACATTGGAGAGGATCATCTCGGCCCTGGCGAGGCCGCGGAAGTCCCCCGCTTCCGAGAGCGTGGGGATGGCCTTCGTGAGGATCTCGGCGACGCCGTCCAGCGGAAGCTCCCCCGACATCAGCTGAACCTGCGCACGCTCGCAGTCGGCTCGGGCGCGCAGCCTTCTGGACCCGATTGCGTCTGCCTCGCGCTCGGCCTGACGTCTCGCGTCCTCGCCCTCTTCGGGGCGGTCCTGGATATGCAGCGCGAGCGAGCGTTCGAGGAGCAGCTCCGCGCGTGGCTCGCCGGTCGGGAGGAGCGCTACCGCCCGGCCGAGCAGACCGGTCGCGGCTGCCGCGTCGCCCGTCCGCCACACCCGCATACCCGCCTCGCCCAGCCGCTCCCCCGCGGTGGCTGCAAGCTCGTCCGCGTCCTGGCCCAGCTCGCGGCGGTATCGAACCGCCTGCTCGAGGTTGTAGCCGGCGATCGCGTCATCCCCAGGGCCGGCTCGGTCGATCCAGGCCGCCGTGCGCTCGTGCAGGTCGGCGCGGTCAGCCTTCGTCAGGCTCGCGTAGGCGGCGTCCCGCAGCAGGGCGTGGTGAAAGGTGTAGCCGTCGTCTCCGGGGCCGGCGGCCGCCGTGGGGTGGACGAAGCCTGCGCGCGAGAGCGCGAGCAGCTCGTGCGCGACCTCGCCTCCAACCAGTGCCGCAACCGCTCCGAGGGAGAACTCGCGCCCGACCACCGCCGCCCGCTGCAGTACGGCCCGTTCGGGCGGGTCGAGCCGCCCGAGCCGGCCTGCGAGCACCGCCTCCAGTGTCGGCGGGAGCCCCTCGCCGCCCTCGGCGGCGAACGAGGCGAGCTGCTCGGCGTAGAGCGCGTTCCCCTCGGCGAGCTCGACGATCCGCTCACTCGTCGTGTCGTCGAGCTCTGCGGTGCCGGCGATGATCGCGCGTGCCTCGTCCTCGCCCAGCGGGCCAAGAGCCAGTGGCTCGCCCAGCGGCCGCTCGAGCTCCGGCCGGGCGAGGCAGAGGACGAGCACCGGCCCGTCGGCGCGGTCGGAGAGGTAGTCGATCAGGTCGACGAGCGCAGGCTCCGCCCAGTGGACGTCGTCGAGCACGAGCAGCACCGGCCGTCTGCGCGCAAGCGCCTCCAGCAGGCGGCGGACGGCCCAGTACGACTCGCCGAGCGGCGCCTGCGCCCCTTCGGCCAGCGCGGACAGCCGGGCGAGCACGAGGTCGGCGTCCGGCTCTCGGGTGAGCGCCTGCTCGGGCTCGGCCCCGCGGAGCGCACCGAGGAGGGGCAGGAACGTGGCTCCGCCGCCCTGAGCGATGCAGCGGGCGACGAGCACCGTCGTCTTCCCTCCCTCGCGGCAGCGCGAGCTCGCGGGCGAGACGGGTCTTGCCGATCCCGGGCTCGCCGACGACGGTGACGACGCGGCAGCGTCCCGTCTCACGGGCGGCTGCGAGTGCCGACCGGAGGTGCGTCGAGCTCCTCGTCGCGGCCCACGAGTGGCGCGTCCAGGCGGCGCTCCGCGCGGACGAGCGCGCTCGTCCGCTCGTCGAGCCTGATCCCGCCCACCCGGGCGAGCTCGACCGCCCGCGTGACGACGGCTCCGGCGCCCTGGACGACCTCACCGGTGGCAACGCCGGCGGGCAGGTCGAGCTCGCGCGCCGCCATCACCGCCCGGATCGCGTCGTCGTCTGAAGGTCCGTCCCCGCCGAAGACGGCGACGAGCCCTTCGGGGCCGAACCGCTGGAGAGAGCCGCCGTACCGGTCGAGCACGTCCCGCACCGATGCGAGCGCCTCGTCGAGCAGGCGGCGGTGCTGCTCCGGCTCGTCGGCAGCGGGCGGGGTCGCCGCGAGGACGGTCACGAGCCGGAGCTCTGAGACCTCTCGGACAGGCGCCGCTTCGGCGACCTCGGCGGGTGCGGCGAGCTCGGGATCCTGGCGCAGCACCCGCCGCTCGAGCTCCTGCAGCTCCGGCGACGGGTCGAGCCCGAGCTCGTCGGCGAGCGCGAGCCGCGCCGCCCGGTAGACCTCGAGCGCCTCCGCCTGGCGGCCGCAGCGGTAGAGCGCGAGCATCAGCTGTCCGCGCAGCCGCTCGCGGAGGGGGTACGTCGCGACGAGCTGCTCCAGCTCGCCGACGAGCGCTCCGTGCCGGCCGAGCCTGAGCTCGGCGTCGATCCGCTCCTCCTGCGCCGCCACGCGCAGCTCGTCGAGACGTGCGGCCTCGAGCCTCGCGAAGTCCTCCTCCTCGAGGTCGGCGAGCGCAGGCCCGCGCCAGAGCTCGAGCGCCTCGCCCAGCAGCCGTGCCCTCGTCGCCGGTTCCGCCTCCCTTGCCTCCTTCAGCAAGCCCTCGAAGCGGTGGCTGTCGACGGCGTTCCGCCGACGGCGAGCCGGTAGCCGGGCGCCTGCGTGACGAGAACGTCTCGCCCGATCAGCTTGCGCAGCGCCGAGACCGTGTTCTGGAGCGACCCGTTCGCGGACGTGGGCGCGGTCTCCCCCCAGAGGTCGGCGACGAGCCGGTCGGTGGACACGACCTCGCCCGCGCGCAGCGCCAGTGCGGCGAGCAGGGCACGCTGCTGGCGGCGCGGCAGCGCGATGACCCCGTCGCCGTCCCGGACCTCGAGCGGGCCGAGCAGGCGGATCTCCATCGGTCGGTTGTAACACCGGCAACAAGTGTTTCCAAGTGAGCGGGGGATGAGCGCGACGTGAGCGCCGCCGCGCACGATCGCCGCATGGAGAAACAGGGGCGCGTCGCGGACGTGGAGGCGCTGATCAGGGAGATCCAGCGCTACCTCAGCTACCTCGACGCGCTTCGCAGGCCGCCGGAGCCTCCGGCGGGACGAAAAGGGAGGAAAGAGCGATGAAGACGAAGACACTGCTTGTTGCAGCTGCGGCGCTCGTGCTCGGGTTGCCCGCGGCTGCCCGCGCGGCCCCCGTGAGCTTCAACGACCCCGGTGGAGACAACGCCGCGGCCGCCGACATCGGGGCCGTGACGGTCGACTCCGCCGCCGACGGATTCATCTCGCTGAAGGCCTCGATCGCGAACCTGCCCCAGATCGGACAGCCGGGCTTCGTGCTCGTCGCGTTCGACACCGACCGGAACGGGGCGACCGGTTCGTTGATGGGCGGCGACTACGTGTTCTTCTTCGAGTTCAGCGCGGCGGGCTGGGGCATGCGCCGCTGGAACGGCACCGAGTACGTCGACGCGGGCGGCGATAGCGTCGCCACCATCGGCGCCGGCTCTCTCGAGGTGAAGGTCGGCCCGGCCTCGCTCGGCGGCGCGAAGGCGTTCAACTTCGTGATCGTCGCCGCGTCCGGCGAGGTCGAGACGGCGGAGATCGACGCCGCCCCGGACAGCGGCACGTGGTTCTACGAGGTGAAGGCCCCGGTCGTCACTCTGGACACGATCGTCGCCAAGTTCGTGCCCGCGGCGCCGAAGGCGGGCGCGGTCTTCCAGGCACCGCTCGTGCGGATGAAGCTCTCCGACGGAAAGACGATCCTCGCGTCCAAGTACCGCTGCGTCGCCCAGCTCGCCGGCAAGCTCCTGCGCGGGACGGGCAAGGGCTCGTGCACGTTCCGGATCCCGAAGAACGCGAAGGGAAAGCGGCTGCGGGTGACGCTCTTCGTCACCTACAACGGCGTCACGGACGAGTTCGCCCCGTACGTGTTCAAGGTGCGCTGACGGCTCACGGCTCCGCGCGGTTCGCCGCGCGGAGCCGTCTGACGATTCGGTAGCGTCCATCAACGGTGGACGCCAAGCACGACGTACTCGTCATCGGCGCCGGCTGCGCAGGCATGCGCGCCGCGATCGAGGCTCACGACGCTGGTGCAGACGTCGCAATCGTCTCCAAGCTCCACCCGACACGCAGCCACTCCGGCGCAGCGGAAGGCGGCATCAACGCGGCGCTCGGCAACTCGGGCGACGACAGCCCCGAGAGCCACGCGTTCGACACCGTCAAGGGCTCCGACTACCTCGGCGACCAGGACTCGATCGAGATCTTCACCCGCGAGGCGCCGGGCGACATCTACCAGCTCGAGCACTGGGGTGCGGTCTTCTCGCGCGCCGACGACGGCAAGCTCGCGCAGCGCCCGTTCGGCGCCGCCGGCTCGCCGCGCACCGTCTACGCGGCGGACATCACCGGCCATGTCCTGATCCAGGTGCTCTACGAGCAGCTCGTCAAGCGCGACATCAAGGTCTACGAGGAGTTCTTCGCCTGGCAGCTCGTCGAGCACGAGGGCCGGTGCCAGGGCGTGATCGCCTGGGATCTCCTCCACGGCGGGCTGAAAGCGCTCGGCGGCAAGACCGTCCTGCTCGCGACCGGCGGCGTCGGCCGGCTCTACCGCGCGACGACGAACGCCTACGCCTGCACCGGGGACGGGATGTCGATGGCATTACGTGCCGGCCTGCCGCTGAAGGACATCGAGTTCATGCAGTTCCACCCGACGACGATGTACCCGAGCGGGATCCTGATCACGGAGGGTTGCCGCGGCGAGGGCGGGATCCTGAGGAACTCCGAGGGCGAGCGGTTCATGGTGCGCTACGCGCCGACGGCGAAGGACCTCGCATCGCGCGACGTCGTCTCCCGTTCGGAGCAGACGGAGATCGACGAGGGACGCGGCGTCAACGGCTCCGTCCTCCTCGACCTGACCCACCTCGGCGCGGAGAGGATCCTCACGCGCCTGCCCGGCTCCCGCGAGCTGGCGATGGTCTACGCGGGCGTCGATCCGATCCACGAGCCGATCCCGGTGCGCCCGGGCGCCCACTACCACATGGGCGGCGTCGAGACGGACTCGGACGGCCTGACGGAGATGACCGGGCTCTACGCGGCGGGCGAGGTCGCCTGCGTTTCCGTGCACGGCGCCAACCGCCTCGGCGGCAACTCGCTGATGGAGACGATCACGTTCGGGCGCCGCTCCGGTCGCGCGGCCGCCGAGTGGGCGCTCGCGAACACGACCGTGACCGTTCCGGAGTCGGCGACCCGCGACGCCGAGCGCGAGCTGAAGGCGCTGCTCGGCCGCAAGAAGGGCGAGCGCCCGTGGCAGATCCGCGATGAGCTCGGCCAGACGATGCTGCAGAACTTCGGCGTCTTCCGCCGCGGCGAGCAGATGGCCGAGCAGATCGAGATCATCGACGGCCTCCGCGAGCGCTACCCGACCGTCGTCGTCGAGGACAAGGGCGACGTCTTCAACTCCGACTTGACCCAGGCGATCGAGCTCGGCTACCTGCTCGACGTCGCCGCCTGCATGCTCCAGGCCGGGATCGCGCGCAAGGAGAGCCGCGGCGCCCACTCGCGCCCGCACGACTACCCGACGCGCGACGACGAGAACTTCATGAAGCATTCGATCTCGCGCTGGAAGGACGGCGCACCCGAGCTCTCGTACAAGGACGTGCGCTTCACGAAGTACCTCCCCGAGGAGAGGAAGTACTAAGTGCTGACTCCGCCCGCAAACGACACCGTCTGGCGGCTGCGAAGCGGCGCCTCGCGGCGTCCTCGGTCGCGCCCGTACCTTTCAGGTACGAACACTCCCTGCGTCCTTGCGTGGCTTGCTTCTCGCTCGCCAGCCGGCGCCGTCTGCGAACGGAGGCAGCACTAATGCAGGTCGCACTCAAGATCTGGCGTTACGACGCCGCCACCGGGGACAAGGCGCTGCGCGAGTACGAGGTCGACGCTCCCGAGGAGGCAACGCTCCTCGACTGCCTCGACATCGTCAAGGACCGTCACGACGGCTCGCTCGCGTACCGCAAGAGCTGCCGGATGATGATCTGCGGCTCCTGCGGGATGCGGATGGACGGCGGCGCCGTGCTCGCCTGCAAGGTGCGGATGTACGACATCGCGAACGCGGGCCACGTGCCCGTGATCTCGGCGATGGGAAACCTGCCCGTGATCAAGGACCTGGTCGTCGACATGGATCCGTTCTGGGCCAAGTTCAAGGCGATGAAGCCGTACCTGCAGCCGGGCTACAGCCAGCCCGAGGACGGCAAGGAGCACCGGATCTCGCAGGAGCGGATGAACGTGATCCACAAGGAGTCGCTCTGCATCAACTGCGGCTGCTGCGTCTCCGAGTGCAACGCGATGGAGTCGGATCCCGAGTTCCTCGGCCCACAGGCGCTCGCGAAGGGGATGCGCTTCGTCGGCGACCCGCGCGACGCGGCCAAGGCCGAGCGGCTGGACGAGTACTCGAGCGAGCACGGGATCTGGGAGTGCACCCGCTGCTACTTCTGCAACGAGCGCTGCCCCAAGGGGGTCGACCCGCGCGACGCGATCGCGAAGCTCGGCGCCGAGGCGATGAAGGCGGGAATCGACGACGACATGGGCGCGAAGCACGCGAACTGGTTCGTCACCTCCGCGAAGACGACCGGCTGGCTGCGCGAGACCGAGCTCGTCCCGAAGACGCAGGGGATCGTCTCCTCGATCAAGGAGATGAAGTTCGCGATGGGGCTGTTGAAGCACGGCAAGGTGCCGCTCGTGCCGCATGTGGCCGAGGGCGTCAAGGAGTCGAAGGCGCTCTACGACATCGTCAAGCAGCAGGACCGCCAGGGCGCGATGGGGATCGTCCAGGGCGAGCGGGCGCTCTCGCGGATCGAGCACGCCGGCGCCGACGCCGAGCGAGCTCCCGGGCGAGAAGGAGGCCCCGGACGTTCTGAAGTGGGGCCAGGCCGACGCCGACAAGGGAGAAGGCGAGTGAGGAAGGTCGCGTACTACAAGGGCTGCCTCGCGTCGCTCTCGGCGAAGGAGCTCGACATCTCGACCCAGGCGCTGTCTCCCAAAGTGGGGCTGGAGCTGCTCGAGCTGGAGACGGTCACCTGCTGCGGCGCCGGCGACATCCACGAGGCGGAGCCCGACTACTACCTGCACCTGAACGCGCGCATCCTCGCCTACGCCGAGGCGACCGAGTGCGACACGCTGATGACGGTCTGCAACGTCTGCACGCTCAACCTGCGCCAGGCGAACCATCAGCTGCAGGGCGACGCGGCGCTGCTCGAGCGCGTCAACGACAACCTCGCCAAGGTCGGGGTCCCGGCCTACACCGGCAAGGTCGAGGTGCATGCACTTCCTCTGGCTCGTCGCGGCCGGCGAGGGCTACGAGCTGCTGCAGAGCGCGGCGCACAAGGGGCTCAAGGGCCTGAAGATCGCGCCCTTCTACGGCTGCCAGATCCTGCGCCCGTCGAAGCTGCTCGGCTTCGAGGATCCCGACAGGCCGTCCTCGCTCGAGCGGATCATCGAGGCGTGCGGCGGCGAGGCGATCGACTACCCGGCCAAGATCAAGTGCTGCGGCTTCCCGATCATCCAGGCACGCGAGGAGACGGCGCTGGGCGAGCTGATCCAGCCGATCGAGCAGGCGAAGGAGGCCGGCGCCGACGCGATCGTGACGCCGTGCCCGCTCTGCCACCTCTCGCTCGACGCCTGGCAGGCGAAGCTGAAGAAGCAGACCGGGAAGGACTTCCAGATGCCGATCCTGCACCTCTCGCAGCTGATCGGCGTCGCCGCCGGGCTCACCGACTCCGAGCTCAAGTTCAAGCGGCACGTCGTCTCGGTCGACCCGGTGCTCGAGAAGCTCTCCGTCTGAAGACGACGATCACTGCAAGGTTCCGGCCGCCTCGGCGTCTTTATGACTGGAGGGGCGGTTTCGGGGCCGGTGATCCTGGGGGGCGCCGGCCCTGAACTATCTCTCGACTCTCTGGCCGGCCGGCTCCCGCCCGGCAGAGCCGGGCTCCGCCGGCCTCGCGCGCCTGAGCGCACGCGGCTCTCCGGGTCTGTGCTTACGCACTAGCCCCTCCGGCCGCGCACGCTCAAGCACGCGCCAGAGAGCCGAGGGCGTGGTGGATAGATCATGGTGATCTGGATCGTGCTGGGGCTCGGCGCTGTGGCAGCGTCGGCCCTGGCGTACGGCTGGTTCGAAGCGGGGTGGCTGCGGACGCGTGTGCTCGAGGTGCCGGTCGCCGGGCTGCCGCCAGCTCTGGACGGGCTCCGGGTCGCTCATCTCTCCGACTTCCACTTCGGGCCGGTCTCGCGCGGCAGCGTCGCGGGACGGCGTGCCGCCGAGTGGGTGCGCTCTCGCCGCCCCGACCTCGTCGTCGTCACCGGTGACCTGCTCTCGCGGCCCCGCGGCCGCCCGCTGCTCGACGAGGCGCTCGCAGGTCTCGGCGCCTTCGCGGTGCTCGGGAACCACGACGTCGCGGTCACGCGCGATCCGTTCTCGCGGGCGGCCGAGCTCGGCGGGCTGCCGGCGACGCTGCTCGTGGACGAGTCGAGGCTCGTCGAGCTGCGCGGCGTCCCGGTTCAGGTGGCGGGGGCGGCGCCGCGGGCGACGGGGCCGGTCCCGGAGCCCGACGAGGCAGCCGCGTTCCGCATCCTGCTCAGCCACTTCCCGCGCCTCCGCGCGAAGGGCTACCAGCTCGTGCTCGCCGGCCACATGCACGCGGGCCAGATCGTGCTCCCCTATCCCGGCGGCAAGGTCCGCTTCGCGCACCTTCGCGCGCCGCTGAGCCAGGGCGTCTACCGTGCCGGCGGCGTGACGCTGCACGTCTCGCCCGGGCTCGGCACCACCTTCGTTCCCTTCCGCTTCTTCGCTCGTCCCGAGGTCACCGAGCTCGTTCTAAGATCGGTGTCCTAGTGGAAGGCCACTCCGTCATCTCGCCCGACGTGCTCGCGCGCTACGCGGCGGACGCCGCGCGCGAGGTCAGCGGCGTGCACGGGCTCGTCGGTCGCAACGACGGCGTCAAGGTCGTGCGCGACGACGCGCGAGTGGGCGTCGAGCTCCATCTCGCGCTGCAGTGGGGCGCAAACGCCGGCGTCGTCGGTGCAGCCGTGCAGGCGCACGTCGCCGACTGCCTCGCACGCATGGCCGACGTCCGTCCCGACGCCGTCGACGTGATCGTGGACGAATGGCACAGCGCGTCACCGGCCTGACCGGCGCCACGCTCGAGCGTGCGCCCAGCGTCTGCCAGACCTGCGTCTGGTGGCAGTCGCGCGGCGACCGGACGGCCTCGAAGGAGCGCTGGATCGAGCGGATCGAGGACGACTGGGGTGCCTGGGGCGCGCTCTATCGCGACGACGACGGACGCCTGCTCGGCTCGATCCAGTACGGCCCCGCAGTGCTCTTCCCGCGCGCGACGGAGCTTCCGGCCGGCCCGCCGTCCGACGACGCGGTGCTCGTCACGTGCGTCTATGTCGTCTCGACGGCGACGCCCTGGGTGGAGCAGTCGCTCTTCCTCGCCGCGATCGGCGACGCGCGGGACAAGGGCGCGAAGGCGCTCGAGGCGTTCGCCTACCGCTACCCGGAGGGCGAGTCCACGTACGAGCGCTTCCTCGTCCACCGGACGGTCTTCCCACGCGACTTCCTCGCCGACTTCGGCTTCATGTCCGTCCGCGCCCAGGGCCGTGTCGAGCTGTCGCGGCTCGAGCTCGGCGGTCTCGCTGCCGGTCGTGGAGGGAAAGCGAGCCGCCGTGCTCCGGGTCGTCAAGGAGGCGTTCGCGCCCGCGCCCGGTGCCGCAGCGACCGTGAAGATGCGCTCCAAGTCGCGCGCTCAGCCTTCGCGGAGGCATCATCGAGATTCTGTTCCATTGGCTAGTGACAATCGTGTTCGATCGTCGTACTCTTTGGTGACCGTCACAGCAAGGGAGACACGATGAAGTACGAAGCGCCACGAATTCTTGACTACGGATCGATCTCCGCGCATACCTTCATGCCCACGCCGCCTGGTGGTCCGAACGCCGGTAATGGGAATCACAAGGGTTTCACGAACTGCCGGATCGAGACGACGAACTGCGAGTTGTCTCATCCTGAGGATGGGGGCGGCGTTTCGCCGTAGCTCGTCGTAGCGGTACGCAGAGTACTTCGGCAATGCCGCCGTCATCCGTGATTACGTGGCGGCAGTAGCGGCCGTTCTCAGCCGGCTCGATCCGGCTGAGCCGCAGAACCTGGCACTGCTGCTGGAAGCGGCACCACATCGTGGCGACAAGGCGCAGACCGAGGCGCTTGGGCTCTGCGCGGTCGGCGTCATCGACCGTGAGGGCCGCTCGGAGGCCTCGCTGGCATCCGATGGCCGCCTGGTCGTCGCGTACGCGGGCACCCTCGACAACGCAGACGACATTGCTCTCATCGCTCGCGACGGTGGTGGAGCGGCGAAAACGCCGGCGCAACTCATTCTGGCGGCGTGGCACGCATTGGAGGAGGGGCTGCCGAGCCGAATCCGCGGAGTCTTCGCGTGCATCGTCAGCGACGGCTCTCGGCTGTGGGCGTTCCGCGATCCGGTCGGGCTCGAGACGCTGTTCTACCGCGAGAGCGGCGATGCGCTCTTCCTCGCTACCGAGGCGAAGCAGGTGCTTCGGGGAGCAGGCGTGCCGCGGGAGCCTGACGTCGAAGCAGTGGAGGCGATCTTCTACGGCGATCTCGAAGACCCGACGCGCTGCGCCCTTCGTGGCGTTCGACGACTCGTCGGAGCCACGCTGCTTACCGCCCAAGGCGACTCCGTCACGACCCGGCCGTACTGGAACCCCGAGGGCCTGCTCGAGACCGGAAAGCTGTCGGCTTCCGAGGCGACCGAGCGTTTTCAGGAGCTCCTAGCGCAGGCGGTGCGGCGCACACTCACTGGGCACGACGTGATCTCACTGAGCGGCGGGATCGACTCACCGCCGATCGCCACCTTCGCGGACCGAGAGTACAGGCGCCGATGGGATCGACCGATCCCCGCACTCTCGGCCGTCTACCCGTCCTTTCCTGAGACCGACGAGAGTCACTACATCGAGCTCGTCGCAGACGACTTGAAGCTCCCGCTCCACACGTATGAGCCCGGGGCCCAACGGCTCGACAGGTTGCAGTACTGGGTCGAGCTGTTCGACAGCCCGTGGTCGACATGGTCCCCGGAGGGGACCGCCGAGCGTTGCCTCCACGCGCAGAAGCTCGGGGCTCGGACGATCTTGAGCGGCGAGTTCGCCGAACAGGCCACCGCGATCCGCGCGTACATCATCACCCACCTCCTGTGGCGCGGCCGATGGAGCACGGCAGCGAGTCAGCTCCGCTCCCAGCGTGCCGCGCGAATCGGTCGTCGGCAACTTGCGGCCCAAGTCGCCGACGCGTTCACGCCGCGCCTACTTCAGGCTCGTCGCTTTCGTCGTGGGCCGAACCCGCAGCTCGTACCGCCCTGGATCGACATTCGGCGAATCGCCGATCGCGACGGCCGAGCCGCTCTCCCGGCCAGGCGTCGCTGGACGGCGGCTCAGCTTCCGTTTTTCGGCGCGGATCCCACCGGGGAGGCCGACATCTACTCGCACGCGCTCTTCGGCATCCGAGCCCGACGACCCTGGGCCGACATCGATCTCTGGGAGTTCTTTCTCAGCCTTCCGGTCGGCATCAAGTTCCCCGACTACCGGATGAAGGGCTTCGTGCGCAACGGGCTGCGCGGAGACGTTCCGGACGAGATCCTCGACCGCCGGGACAAGACCTACGCCAACAGGTGGTTCGAGACGATGGCCCTCGACTATCCGGCGCTGAGGCATTGGCTCTCGAATCCCTCCCACCGCATCGCAGGGGTCGACTATCGGGCGCTCGGCCAGCAGCTGGAGCGAGAGCAGATGGAGCTTTCGCATTACCTTTGGGCCAAGGATCTCGCGGCGGCCCATGCCTTCCTCGAGCTCTGGAGCTGAAGCGTTACGGAAGGCGCGCCATCTCTCGGTGACCCGCGCGCCCCGGGGGCGGGCCGACATCACGGCCGCCTAGCTCCACCCAGGCATGTGCACGTTCGTTTGCCGCCATCTCCGGAAGCCCGATCACGAGCTCACCTTCGTCGCCTTGCTCCCTCAGGAGCCGAAACAGGACCAGTGCGTTGATCAAGCAGCGCGGACGGTGATTGCCGACTCGTAAGCTCCGATCCACCGCGTGGGCCAGTGTCGCCGGGGCGTGCGTTCGCCGAGGCGAGCCGTTCACGGAGGCCAGGCGTGCGACGAGGCGGGGCAAGGGCTGCCGGCGAACGCGAATGCTGACCAACGCGAAGTGCATCCACACCCGTGTCGCGAGCCGCACCTTCTCTCGGAGCGACAGCCGGGAGCGGTCAGACATCGGCCGCGATCCTTTGAACGACTTCTCCGAGCTGGTCGAGCCGGAGTGGGCGGTAGAGATTCCAGACCGGGATCGCGTCGACGAGGGCAGTGACGCCTTGGAAGCAGCGCGCTCGATCCTGGAGCGTCGGCAACCTGAAGCTGAGGGGCCAAAGCTCCCTCAGGGCGTCGACGGGGGAGACGCGTTCCAGGGTGATCCCCTGCTCCGCGTTCCGAAGCAGCACAAAAGCCCGAACCGGGACGGGGCTGCAATCGCCGCGGCCTGCACGATCGAGCGAGTAGTGGGCCCGGTCGTCTCCGACCGCGACCTCCGAGGCGCCGGGGATCTCGAGACGGCCGGCGATGTCTCGTCGAACACGGAGCATCGCTGGTCCCGGGACCAGCATTGGTCGCGACGAGAAGCGGAGGCACGACACGTCTTCCGAGAGGACCCGATGGCCGGCGGCCGCGAAGCCGGCCGCGAGAGTCGTCTTCCCCGCATAGCCGGGCGCGGCGAGGAGGATGGACTCTCCGTTCACCTCGACGGCGGCCGCGTGGAGAGGGTGATCCGATCGTCCGAGGAAACAAAGCAGGGCAGGGATACCCCAGAGGCGTTCTTCGCGCTTGACGGCGGACTCGAGCCCAAGAGGCAGTTCCACGCGGGGAATGCGTGGGTCGATGTGAAACGAGCCGCTTCCCTCTATCCAAAGCCGGTAGCAGCCCCCGTCCTCGTACAGGCGCGCCCACGATCGCCGTCCGGGAATCGGCGTCCACTCGTTGATCAAGGTTCCGCCGGCATCGTCGACCGTGCCCTCCCGCTCACCGATCTCGAGGGCATCGCCGGCGCCGTCTCGCAGATACTCGAATGACAAATCCGAAAGCGGGGCGAAGCCGAAACACGACCCGCTCACGTTGTTCCGACCGACACGGCGCTAGGCGAGCAGCAAGTCGCGCTCGCGCATGTCATCGATGAATCGACCGACGTCGTCTGCCAACGCGTCCGGGGGGTGTTCCACCTCGGAGCGGATCGCGTCGACGACGTCCGCGACGGTCCGCTCGCCGTCAATCAGCTGCCAGATCATGCAGCCGATGTCGTTGACGCCATGGTATTCGCCGGACTCGAGGTGGAGTAGAACGCCCCCCTCTCCTGCAGCGAGCGTGCGAAACGCCGTGTTCGGGTTCTTGCGGAGCCTCAAATCGTTGTCGATCACGCGTGTGTCCTAGTACAGCCCAAGGGTCCCGCGCCGACGTTCGCGTCGAAGAGCGTGCCGGAATGCAAGCACACCCGCCCCGAGCGACACGAGTGCGAGGGGCGTCAGCACCAGCAGCTGCTTCAGCGTCTCTCCCCAGTCGACGCTCCCCAGAAGGGGCTCGCGCATCCCGTTGATCGCAATCGCCATCGGATTCACGCTGGCCGCCGTCTCGACCCAGCCGGGGAGCAGGTCGAGCGGGAAATAGGCACCCGACGCGAGCGTCATGATCATGATGGCGAAGCCCACGCCGGTCGAACCGGCCCTGAAGGTCAGTGTCCCTGCGGCGCTGATCAGGCCCAGGCCCCAGACGAACGGGATGAAGAAAAGGACCACGAGCATGGCGGGTGGGAGTCCGGCCAGGTTGAAATCGAGGTCGAAGCCGATGGCGACCAGCGCGAGAAAGATCCCGGTTCGGAGCGGCACGTAGATCAGGTCGTAGACGACAGAGCCCAGCTGGATGGTCGACGGGGAGGTCGGCGTCGCGAGGATCGACTCCAGGGTGCCGAGCATCTGCTCCTGCCGCATCGCTGCGGAAACGCGCCCGAGCCCGATCTGGACGAAGGCCGCCAATGCGATACCGATCACGACGAACTGCATGTAGGAGACGGGGGAGCCTCCGATCTCCGGCAGCTTCGACTCGTCGACCAGGAGTCCCACGAAGTAGAAGAGCAAGGCCTGCAGGAGGAGCCCCAACGCATCGGTGACGAATGCGAATCGGTAGCTCCAGGCGACGATGAAGTCCCGTCGCACGAATGCGGAAAGCTTCGCCGTCTCCTCGACGAAGGTCGACCACCGCCGGGGAGCAGGTTCCGCTGCGCTGATCACGCGTCTGCTCCGCGCGTCAACGACAGGAACGCCATCTCGATCTCCGACCGCTCGTCGCGGCAGCCCAGGAGCTCGTAGCCTGCGGCGCGGATTCGCGCCACGGCCTCGCCGAGCAGCACGCGCTCGTGCAGGGCAAGAAGATAGTGATCGTTGCCTCCGTCCGCCGTCGGGGCGATCGAGCCCAGGCCGTCCAGCGCCGCCTGCAGCCCATCGAACGTGCCGGAGGTCGGAAGATCGCGGCGGGCGAGATGGAGAAGGTAGCGTCTCGGCAGGGCGTGTGACATCAGCTCGGGGACCGTCCCGGCGAAGCGCACCCGACCATGATCCAGCAGCGTCACGCTGTCGGCGAAGCCGCGCACCTCATCGACACGTTGCGTCGTCCAGAGGATCGCCGTACCCCGGGCGGCAAGCGCGCGCACGAGGGTTCGGATGTTCTCTGCCGCCTCGGGGTCCAGGTCGTGGGTCGCCTCGTCCACGAGGAGCACGGTCGGATCGGTGATCAGCCCGCGTGCTACGGCGAGCCGCTTCTGCATGCCGTGCGAGTAGACGCCCACGCGGACGCGTGCGGCGTCGGTGAGGCCCACCAGCTCGATCACCTCGGTCGCGCGCGCGAGCGCGGCTCGGCGGCGGATCCCCTGGAGCCGGGCGAAGAAGAGGAGATTCTCGATGCCTGACAACCGCAAGTAGAGAGACCGGTCGCCTGATGGGACAAGGCCGACGCGCGCACGGAGCGTGCGAGTGTTGAGGGCCGGATCACACCCTGCGATCACGACCTTGCCGCTGTCGGCCTCGACGAGCCCCGTGAGGATCCGCATCAACGTTGTCTTGCCGGCTCCGTTCGGGCCGAGTAGGCCATGAATCGCACCGGCCCGGATGGTCAGCGAGACGCCATCGAGAGCAACCTTGTCGTCGAACCGGCGTACGATCTCGTGCGCCTCGACGACAAGCGGCGGCTGATCCTGGCCCGGCACGGTTGAAGACGGCGCAGGCTCGATGGTTCCTCGGAGCCACCCGTCCTCCGGTTCGGCCACGCCGAGGCGAACGGTCGTACTCTCCGTCAATGCGCGTCCTTTCCCCCGCCTGGGCCCGAGCCGCCTCAACGTAGCTCAGCTTTCATGCCCGTTCAACCCCCCGTCCGGCTGGGCTGGATCCCACAACAGTGGCGTTGCCCCCTCGCTGAAGTCGGGGCATGCTGGGGTGGGTCGTGTCGATGACATCACACTCGCAAAATGCCGCTGTTGTCGGTGCCCGCCACCACGACGGGGATTCGATCTGGCACGCAGCGGGTCTCCTGGTCGACCGGGCCTCGTCGCTCGACGATCTTCGCCAGCATCGGATTCATCTCGTCGCCGCCAGGCACTGGCGCCTCTCGGGAAGACCGGTGCCCACGTCTCTTGCCGAGGAGGAGCATGCGAGCATGATGCTCGGGCTGGCCGCAACGTTCGTGCTGCAACGCGCGCGGGCGGCGTACGACGGGCGGATCGTCCTGATGAAGGGTCTGGAGGTCGGCGCGTACTACCCCGATCCTGGGCTGCGTCCGTTTCGCGATCTCGACCTTCTCGTCGACGACGCAGCACTCGCACAACGCACGCTGCTGGAAGCGGGGTTCGAGTTGACCGGTGACGAACGGCTGTATCGGAACATCCATCACCTGCAGCCGCTTCGCTGGCCCGGACTCGGCCCCGTCGTCGAGATCCATGATCGACTGAAGTGGGTCGATTGGCAGCAAGCCCCGCGGGCGGTCGACCTGCTCGACGCTGCCGTTGCAAGTCGCACTGCGCTCGCAGGCGTCGACGCGCTCGCGCCGACGCATCATGTTGTCGCACTCGCGGTGCACTCGTGGGCTCACGATCCTCTCGCGAGGATCGGCCATCTCCTCGACGTGGCCGCACTAACGGAGTCGGTACCTCGCTCCGAGGTCGATTCGGTCGCAGTAGCCTGGGGAGTGGAACGTGTCTGGCGAGCCACCGTTGCGGCGGCCGACGCGTTGTTCGAGCAGGGCCGTGTCCCGGTGTCGTTCAGGCTCTGGGCGAAACACCTCGGCTCGGTGCGCGATCGGACCGTCCTCGGGTCGCACCTCGAACATTGGCTGTCGCCGTTCTGGAGCCGACCGCCAAGACCGGCGGTGGTGGCTGCCGCGGCTGCATTTCGGGCAGATGTCCTGCCCGAGGAGGGTGAGGCCTGGGGCGTGAAGGCTGCTCGCGCTGCGCAGGCGCTGCGCACTCCGCTCCGGCGGCTCTCCCAGCACCGACAGACACTCGACCAGAAGTCGATCTCAGGCGCGTCCTTCCTCGATCGCGTCGACGAGACCCAGGACTCGTAGCCGGTCGTCAAGCAGGCATTCGGCCCCCGCGCCGGTGCCCAAGGGACCGTGACTGCATCACGCAGCCGGGCCAGCGCTTAGACTCGCCCAGGTTTCCCGGTTCGTCTGCGCGGCAACGAAATCCCCACAATCAGACCAGCAATCCGTCCGACCCTCGCGCTTGCGGCAGCCGCGGTCACGGTTGTGATCCTCGGCGGAGCGACCCCACCGCCGGCGGGGGCGCTCCCGAACGGCTTCACCGACACGCTGGTCGCGACCGTGGAGAGTCCGACCGCGCTGGCCTTCACGCCGGACGGCCGGCTCCTGATCACGACGCAGTTCGGCGCCCTGCGGTTCGTCGAGAATGGAGCGCTGTCACCGACGGCCGTCACTGACCTCGGTCCGCAGCTCTGCACGGCGAACGAGATGGGGCTGCTCGGCGTCGCCGTCGACCCCGCGTTCGCCGCCAACGGCTTTGTCTACCTCTACTCCGTCCAGAGACCTCGGCGGTGAGTGCGTCAACCGCGTCTCCCGCTACACGATGAGCGGAAATACGATCGCTGAGTCGACCGAGCTTGTGCTCGTCGACGGCATTCCCGCGCCGAGCGGCAACCACAACGGCGGCGACCTCCACTTCGGACGCGACGGGTACCTGTACGTCAGCGTCGGCGACGGCGGGCTGCGACTACGCCGGCGGCGGCTGCTACGGCCAGAACGACGCCGCGCGCGACCAGCACGTGCTCATCGGGAAGATCCTCCGGATCACGAGCACCGGCGGCATCCCGCCCGGCAACCCGTTCGTCGGCGCCGGCACGGCGCGCTGCAACGTCACCGGCCGCACGACCGCCGGCACGAAATGCCAGGAGACCTTCGCCTGGGGTCTGCGCAACCCGTTCCGGATCGCGTTCGATCCGAACGCCGCCGGGACGCGCTTCTTCATCAACGACGTCGGCGCAGGGTGCGTGGGAGGAGATCGACGCGGGGCAGGCCGGCGCGGACTACGGCTGGAACGTCCGCGAGGGGCCATGCGTGAACGGCTCACAGACGGACTGCGGGCCACCGCCGGCGGGGATGACCAATCCCGCATCTACGCCTACAGCCACGGTGAGTCGAGCTGCGCGGCGATCACCGGCGGCGCCTTCGTGCCGAACGGGATCTGGCCGAGCGCCTACGACGGCTCGTACCTCTTCGGCGACTACATCTGCGGCAAGATCTTCCGGCTCGTCGCCGAGGTGGCGGCGGATATGCGCGGACGGAGTTCGCCACCGGCGTCGGCGCCGTTGTCAACCTCGCGTTCGGCCCGTCGCCGCAAGGACAGGCGCTCTACTACACGAACTACTCGAACGGGGGCGAGGTTCGCAGGATCGAGGCGACTGCCGTCGCCAACCGGCCGCCGACGGCGAGAGTGACCGCCTCGCCGACTTCCGGCGCGGTGCCGCTGGCCGTCAGCTTCGACGGCAGCACGAGCTCCGACCCGGATGCGGGCGACACGCTCACGTACACCTGGAGCTTCGGCGACGGGTCGCCGGCGGTGACGACGACCGCCGCGACGACGAGCCACACCTACACCGCCGCAGGCTCGTTCAACGCGACGTTGATCGTTCGGGACAATCGTGGCGCGGAGTCGTCGCCCGCATCGGTCCGCATCGATCCCGGCAACAGCCCGCCGCAGGTGACGATCGACTCCCCGACGGCCTCGGCGCGGTTCGCCGTCGGTGAGACGATCACGCTGCGCGCGACGGCGACCGACCCGGAAGACGGGGCGCTCCCACCCTCGAGCCTGAGCTGGCGCGTGCTCCGACACCACGACACGCACACGCACCCCTTCCTCGCGCCCACACCGGGCAACGGCGCTGACGATCCAGCAGCCGGCCCCGGAGGACCTCGGCTCGGGAAGCGACGGCTTCCTCGAGCTCCAGCTGACAGCCACGGACTCGGCCGGCGTGACGACCACCGTCACCCGTGATGTCCTGCCGAGGAAGGTGAGCCTCACGTTCGCCACCGACCCCGCCGGCCGCCAGGTCGTCGTGGCCGGGACGACGTACACGGGGCCGACGACGCTCGTCTCCTGGGAGGGGCACACGATCGCCGTCGACGCGCCGCCGCAGACCGGCGGCTCGGGCGCCTCGTGGGTCTTCCAGGCGTGGTCCGACGGAGGGGCGGCGGCACACTCGCTCGCCACGCCGGCTGCCGCGACGACCTACACCGCGACGTTCGTCCAGAGCACGGCTCCGCCGGGGCTGGTGGCGGGGTATGGGATGAATGCGAGCTCGGGGACGGCTGTGACGGATGCATCGGGCCGTGGGAACTCGGGGACGGCGTCGGGGGCGACGTGGAGCGCGAGCGGTCGGTTTGGGTCGGCGTTGAGTTTTGACGGGGTGAACGATTGGGTGACGGTGGCGGACTCGGCGTCGCTTGATTTGTCGTCGGGGATGACGGTGGAGGCGTGGGTGCGGCCGTCGCGGCTGGGTGGGTGGCGGACGGTGGTGTTCAAGGAGCGCTCCGGCGGGGTCGTCTACGGGCTGTACGGCGATCAGGGTGGCGGGCGGCCGCTGGGGCAGGTGGACATCGGCGGCGAGCGGAACGCTGTCGGTACGGCGTCGTTGCCGCTGAATGCCTGGTCGCACCTGGCGACGACGTTCGACGGGAGCGTGGTGCGCTTGTTCGTGAACGGGACGCAGGCGGGCTCGATGTCGTTCTCGGGGTCGATGGCGGCGTCGACCGGGCCGCTGCGGCTGGGCGGCAACAGTGTCTGGTCGTGAGTGGTTCGCGGGCCTGATCGATGAGGTGCGCGTCTACAACCGCGCACTCACTGCGGGCGAGATCCAGCAGGACATGCAGACACCCGTCGGCGGTTCGGCGCCGCCGCCACCACCCGACCGACACGACCGCGCCCTCGACCCCGTCCGGCCTCAGCGCGTCGACCGCGGTCGGCTCCGCGACGGTCAGCTGGACGGCTTCGACCGACGACGTCGGTGTCGCGCGCTACAACGTGCACCGCTCGACGACGTCGGGGTTCACGCCTGCGCCGGCCAACCGGGTCGGCCAGCCCACCGGCACGAGTCACACGGACTCCGGCCTCGCCGCCGGCACCTTCTACTACCGGGTCACGGCCGAGGACGCGGCGGGCAACGTCAGCGCTTCGTCGGCACAGCTCACCGCCACCGTTCCTTCCGCGCCGCCGCCCCCACCGCCGGCGTCCGGCCTCGTCGCCGCGTATGGGTTGAATGCGGGTTCGGGGTCGAGTGTGGTGGATTCGTCGGGCCGGGGGAATGGCGGGACGGTGTCGGGTGCTGTGTGGTCGGCGGCGGGTCGGTTTGGGTCGGCGTTGAGTTTTGACGGGGTGAACGATTGGGTGACGGTGGCGGACTCGGCGTCGCTTGATTTGTCGTCGGGGATGACGGTGGAGGCGTGGGTGCGGCCGTCGCGGCTGGGTGGTTGGCGGACGGTGGTGTTCAAGGAGCGGACTGGTGGGGTCGTCTACGGCTTGTATGGGGATCAGGCGGGTGGGCGGCCGCTGGGGCAGGTGGACATCGGCGGCGAGCGGAACGCGGTTGGGTCGGCGTCGTTGCCGTTGAATGTGTGGTCGCATCTGGCGGCGACGTTCGACGGGAGCGTGGTGCGCCTCTTCGTGAACGGCGTCCAGGCCGGTTCGCTGCCGTTTTCGGGGTCGATGGCGGCGTCGACCGGTCCGCTGCGGCTGGGCGGGAACAGTGTCTGGTCCGAGTGGTTCGCGGGCTTGATCGATGAGGTGCGTGTCTACAGCCGCGCACTCACTGCGGGCGAGATCCAGCAGGACATGCAGACACCCGTGAGCTGAACAACCTAGCCGTTCGGGCAGTGAGGAGTGCCCGATTGGCCGCTTGGCTGGTTTCTGGATTCTGGTCTTAGAACCGCGGCCGGACCCTCTTAGAGTGAGAGCGCAGGCGGGATAGGCCCGCCATCGCGGCACGGGAGGGCAGCCGGGGAAGATGAGCACAGGAGCGAATGCGGCAGTTCGCGCGCCGGCGGCGACGGCGCGGCAACACCGGCTGCGGCGGGGGCGCACGCGCATCCTCGCGCTCAGCGATCTCTCGATGCTGGCGGCCGCTTACGCGGTCTCCTATCTGATCGCCGACCGGATCGCACCGCTGCCGCCCGTCTCGGGCTCGGTGTGGTTCCTCGCGCTCGTGGCGGTGACGGCGCCGTTCGTCTGGTTGACCGTCTTCACCGCGAACAAGCTCTACGACAACGACAGCCTCAAGATCTCGGTCTCGAGCTTCGACGAGACGCGAGACCTCTTCCACGCGATGCTCGTGGGCTCACTCGGCTATCTGCTCCTCTCCCAGGGTGTCGACCACTTCTTCGATTGGTGGGTGTACACCCCGGTCGAAGCCTTCATCTTCCTCGGGGTCGCGCTCGTCCTGATCCCCGTCGCGCGTGGCTCGATCAGAAGCTGGATCTTCCCGCGCGTGATGCAGCCGCGCCGCACGCTCATCGTCGGCAGTGGCAGCGAGGCGCTGCTGGTGTATCGGAAGATCAAGGCGCATCCGGAGTACGGGCTCGAGATCGTCGGCTTCCTCAGCGCCGAGGGCGAGCAGGACGCGGGGCTGCCGGAACCGGTGATCGGCTCCGCCTCCGAGGTCGCCGGAATCGTCGACTCCTACGAGGTCGACAGGATCCTGATCGCGTCCTCGGTCGGGAGCCACGAGGAGACGCTCGACCTCCTCCGGACGGTGCACCGCCCCGACGTGCACGTCTCGATCGTGCCGCGCTACTTCGAGATCTTCACCTCGTACGCGACGCTCGACGATGTCGAGGGGATGCCGGTCGTGACGCTGCCGCCGATTCGGCTCGGCCGCAGCGCCAGGGCGCTCAAGCGCACCGTCGACGTGGTGGTCTCCGCGAGTGCGCTGCTCGTGCTGGCGCCCGTGCTCGCCGCCGTCGCGATCGCGATCAAGCTCGACAGCAAGGGGACGGCCCTCTACCGTCAGGCGCGGCGCGGCCGCCTCAACTCGACCTTCCACATCTACAAGTTCCGGACGATGTTCACCGGCGCCGAGGCCAAGCGCGCCGAGGTGCTGCACATGAACGAGGTCGACGGGCCGCTCTTCAAGATCAAGGGTCGCGACCCGCGCGTGACGCGCGTCGGCGCGTTCCTCCGCAAGACCTCGATCGACGAGCTGCCGCAGCTCTGGAACGTGCTCAAGGGCGAGATGAGCCTTGTCGGGCCCCGCCCGTTCGTCGTCTACGAGGCCGACCTGATCACCGGCTGGGCCTCCCGGCGCCTCGACATGACCCCTGGCATCACCGGCCTCTGGCAGGTGCTCGGACGGAACGACATTCCGTTCGAGGAGATGACGAAGCTCGATTATCTCTACGTGACCAACTGGTCGCTCTGGTGGGACCTGAAGATCCTCTGCCAGACGATCCCCGTCGTGCTCGGCCGCCGCGGCGCGTACTGAGCTCCGCAACGACGTGGAGGGGCGATTGCTCGCCCCTCCACGTGTGTGCCACGGCGGTTGCCGAGTTCGCTCAGCAGCCCCCGGTCCAACTGGCAGGCGGCTTGCCGGTGTTGCCGCAGAAGGTGTTGCCGCTGCCGATGGCGGGGGCGACGGAGACCTGTTGCTCGAACCAGTTGTTGCGGATCGTCCAGCCGGTGAGGCTGCCGGGGCCTGGGTAGGCGACGTTGCCGACGTAGAGGCCGTAGTAGTGGCAGCAGACACCGTTGTCGTCCCGTGATGCTTCGAAGCGGTTGTTCTCGATCGTCACGTTCCCGTATGCGGGCGGACGGGGGCTCCACCAGTCGCCGTAGGTGAAGAGGATGTCCATCACCGCGCAGTTGCGGAAGGTCGAGTTGCGGATTGTGAAGCCCGGGACGACGATTGCGTAGAGGCATTCCATGTGGACGCCGGGCGTTTTCAGGACGGCGTCGTGGAAGAAGACGTTGTCGAAGGTGAAGTTGGTGCCCGAGACGAGGGCACCCTTCTCGTCGCTGACGTTGCCGATCCGGCCGTTCTTGAAGGTGGCGTTGTCGCCGTGGCTCTCGAAGGCGGCGCCGCCGGAGGTCTTGATCCCGCCTGCGTCGACGTCGATCCCGTCGAAGGTGACGTTGTCGAACTGGCTGTAGAGCTGCCGGAACCGCGTTCCGGTCACGCCCTTGATTGTCACCCGCTTCGAGCCGCCCGCCGGCCGCCAGATCCCATAATCACCGGCCGACAGCTGGATCACCCAACCATCCTGCGCCTGGCTATACGCCGTGCTCAGATTCCCGCCCGGAGCCACATTGATCGTCCCCGCAGCAGGCGGCGGCGTCGGCGTGGGCGGAGGCGGCGGAGGCGGTGTGGGCGTCGAACAGGGACTCGTGGAGCCGGTGATGACGGCCCGGCTCGACCGGTTTCCGGCCGCGTCACGCGCCTCGACGCCGAGCGAATAGCTCGTGCCGCACCCCAGGCCACTGAACGCGTACGTCCGGGTTGCTGCTGCCGTCGATCCGGCCGCAGTGGTGCCCCGGAACGTGTCATACCCGACCACGCCGACGTTGTCGGTCGACGCGTTCCAGCTCAGCGTCACCGCAGTCTGCGACTGCCCGCTGACGGCGAGGCCGGCCGGCGTCGACGGAGCCTGGATGTCGGACGGAGCCGGGGGCGGCGTCGTCGGCGGGGGCGGTGTCGTCGTCGGCGGGATGGGGGCCGTGCCGCCGACGGGCGTGTTCATGTCGGCTTGCAGCTCGCTCGCGTTGAGCGCGCGGCTGTAGACCCGGACGTCGTCGATCTGGCCCTTGAACCACTCGGGCCACACCTTGTTGCCGCCGATCTGGAGTGGCTTGTTCGAGTTCGCCATCGCACCGGTCACCGCGCGGGTCGCGACCTGCGATCCGTTGACGAAGAGCCGGAGCTGGCTGCCGTCGTACGTGGTCGCGAGGTGCGTCCACGTCGAGGCCGGCAGTGCGGCGGAGCCGCGAGCGATGTCCTGCACCGGGTTCGACCCGATCGAGACGATGCTGCTCGGATGCGCTGCGTTGGAGTTGGAGAAGAGCCCGTAGACGAGGTTGTTCGGCTGCTCCTTCGTCACGACCGTCCGCCAGGACGTGCTGATCGTCGGCCGAACCCAGGCCTCGAGCGTCATCGCGGTCGTCAGGTCGAGCGAGGTTGAGTCCTGAACCGTCACGAGGTCGTTGACCCCGTCGAAGGTGAGGGCGCCGCCGTTCTTGCCGGCCGTCGTCCAGCTCGGACCGGAGATCGTTCCGGCGTTGCCCCTGCCGGATGAATCGGCGAGCGTCGAGCCGGAGCCGCCGTTGAACGAGTACGCCGCGACGAGCCCGCCGGGCTGAGCCGGCGCCGGGCAGGCGGTGGTGGTCCCACTCGCGCTCGCCTGCGTCGAGCGATTGCCCGCGGCGTCCACTGCATCCACGGCCAGCGTGTAGGTGGTACCGCAGCTGAGGCCGCTGAAGGTGTAGCTCCGCGTCGATGCGTTGTTCGAGCCGACCTCGTTGCCGCCGCGGTAGAGGTTGTAGCCCGTGACACCGACGTTGTCGGTGGGGGCGTTCCAGCTCAGCGTCAGCGCGGTCTGGCTCTGGCCGCCGACGGAGAGCCCCGCAGGAGCCGACGGCGCCTGCGAATCGGCTGCCGGGGCGGTCCCGACAGGAGTGTTCATGTCGGTCTGCAGCTCGGCTGCCGACAGTGCCCGGCCGTAGACCCGAACGTCGTCGAGCTCGCCGCGGAACCACTCCTGCCAGATGGCGTTGCCGCCGAGGCGAAGCGGGCCGGTCGAGGCGGGAATGCTGCCGGCGTCCGTGCTGGAGCCGGCGAGCGCGCCGTTCACGTAAAGGCGGACCGTCGTGCCGTCGTACGTCGCCGCGAGATGGCTCCAGGCGTTCAGGGGCAGGGATGACGGACCGACAGCACTCTGTTCACCATCGATGTCCACCTGCCCGAGGGGCTTGGAGTCGTCCTCGCTCGCGTGCATGGCGTAGACGATGCCGCCGCTGCGCTCCTTGGCGAGAACCGTTCGCCAGCGGCCGAGCGAGGCCGGGCGAACCCATGCCTCGAGCGTCATGCCGGTGCTGAGGTCGAGCGAAGCCGTGTCGGGCACGGTGACCCAGTCATCAACGCCGTCGAATGTCAGGGCACCATTGTTCTTGCCCGACGTCGTCCATGCGGCTCCTGTGACAGCTCCGTTATTTCCGTTGCCCGACGCGTCTGCGACGAGCGACCCGGAGCCTGCATCGAAGGAGTATGCGGCGACGAGTGCGTCCGATTGGTTGACTGCTTTGGTTGCTCCGGCGCCGCACATGGCGACCGCGAGCCCGACGAGCATCGCTCGTAGCTTCATTGGTTCCCCCTTGCTAGGGAGCCCGGGCGGCGGGCTCCGCTGTCGGCCGAGAGGCGCGGTCGCTCACTGACTCTGCATGCGCGAGGCTCGGCCTGGTCAGGTCGATTGTGATTCGGCGGCGGATAGTAACGATCGTTGGTGCGTGTTGCGTTGGTACCGCCGAGGATGGTACGAACAGCATTTGCAAACGCTAGAGAAGGCATCGGTCGGCACGCGCGGCGGCGCATGTCCGGCGGCCAGGACGACTGGTCTAGCACGTCGTCCGCCAGGCGCTCGGAGGCAGGCCGGTGTTGCCGCAGAAGGTGTTGCCGCTGCCGATGGCGGGGGCGACGGAGACCTGTTGCTCGAACCAGTTGTTGCGGATCTTCCAGCCGGTGAGGCTGCCGGGGCCTGGGTAGGCGACGTTGCCGACGTAGAGGCCGTAGTAGTGGCAGCAGACGCCGTTGTCGTCCCGCGATGCTTCGAAGCGGTTGTTCTCGATCGTCACGTTCCCGTATGCGGGCGGACGGGGGCTCCACCAGTCGCCGTAGGTGAAGAGGATGTCCATCACCGCGCAGTTGCGGAAGGTCGAGTTGCGGATTGTGAAGCCCGGGACGACGATTGCGTAGAGGCATTCCATGTGGACGCCGGGCGTTTTCAGGACGGCGTCGTGGAAGAAGACGTTGTCGAAGGTGAAGTTGGTGCCCGAGACGAGGGCACCCTTCTCGTCGCTGACGTTGCCGATCCGGCCGTTCTTGAAGGTGGCGTTGTCGCCGTGGCTCTCGAAGGCGGCGCCGCCGGAGGTCTTGATCCCGCCTGCGTCGACGTCGATCCCGTCGAAGGTGACGTTGTCGAACTGGCTGTAGAGCTGCCGGAACCGCGTTCCGGTCACGCCCTTGATCGTCACCCGCTTCGAGCCGCCCGCCGGCCGCCAGATCCCATAATCACCGGCCGACAGCTGGATCACCCAACCATCCTGCGCCTGGCTATACGCCGTGCTCAGATTCCCGCCCGGAGCCACATTGATCGTCCCCGCAGCAGGCGGCGGCGTCGGTTGGGCGGAGGCGGCGGAGGCGGCGAGCCTCCCCCGCTGCAGGCCGCGGTCGTCGTCGAGCCGGTGGCCTCGGCGCCGTTGGACGCGTTTCCCGCCGCGTCATACGCCTGGAGCGTGAACGTGTAGGTCGTGCCGCACGCGAGGCCGGCGAACGTGTAGCCCGGGGTGGGGACGGTCGCGACGCTGGCGCCGTCCCGGAGGAGGCGGTAGCCCGCGACGCCGACGTTGTCGATCGACGCCAACCAGGTCAGGCCGACCGTCGTCTGGGCGATTGTCGTAAAGGCCATTCCCTGCGGCACGGACGGCGCCTGTGTGTCGCTGGACGGCGGGCAGGCGGACGTCGCAGCCGTCAGCGACCGCTTGGCGCTCCGGTTTCCCGACGCGTCGTAGGCGTCCACGGCCAACGAGTAGCTCGAGCCGCACACGAGCCCGCTGAAGGTGGCGCTGGTCGATGGCGTCGAGCCGGTCGAGGCGTTGTTCCGGTAGAGGCCGTAGCCCGAGACGCCGACGTTGTCCGTCGAGGCGCCCCACGAGACAGAGATCGACGTCGTCGTCGTGCCCGTGGTGCTGAGCGCTCCCGGCAGTGAGGGCGCCGTCGTGTCACCACCGCCGCCGGTGCAGGCGCTGGTCGCAGCCGTCAGCGCCGCGCGAGCCGAGTTGTTGCCTGCGGCGTCGTACGCGGCGACCTCGAGCGGGTAGGAGGTGCTGCACGTCAGCCCGGAGAAGGTGTAGTCGGCGATCAGCGAGGTGCCGACGAGCGCACCGCCGCGGTAGAGGCGATAGCCGGCGACGCCGACGTTGTCAGTCGACGCCGTCCAGATGACCCGGATCGACGTCTGGGTCGATGAGCTCTTCGCGAGCCCGGTCGGCGCCGACGGCGGGAGCGCGTCTGCAGGAGCGCCGCCGCCGCCTCCTCCGGGGCACGCGTCAGTCGACGCCGTCGTCGAGATCCGCTCGGAGCGGCTCGAGCCACGATAGGCATCGACGTCGAACGCGTACGCCCGACCGCACGCGAGGCCCGTGAGCGTGATCGCGGGGCCCGAGACGTTGAGGACGAAGGTGCCGTCGCGGTAGATGCCGTAGCCGTCGACGTCGACGGGCGACGGTGTCCAGCGGAGTGCGACGCTCGAGCTGGAGCGGCCGACGACGAGAAGCGCGCTCGGCGCCGCCGGCCCGGCCGCGGACGCCGTGCGCTGCCGCGGCAGCGCTGCGACGAAGCCGTTCAGGGTGGGCGAGGACGGACGCGAGCTGACGCCGAGGTCGAGCGAGCCGTCGGCCGACGCGTAGGCGACGCCCGTGCGCCAGGCCGCCGCGGTCTGAGGCGGTAGCAGCGCGACGATCCGGCTGCGCTTGAAGCGGCCGCCACGGAGAAAGCGCAGCTGCTTCGGGCCTGTGACGCGGACGATCACGTAGTCCACGACCGAGCGCCGGGCGAGCTTCACCGCGGCGGCGGGAGATCGCACGAGCGCTGCGCACGTCTGGAGCGTTCCTGCCCGTGCTGCGCAGGCGCGCTTCGGGGGAGTCATGCGGGCGGCGATCACCGTGACGCGTGCGCGCTTCGCGGACGCAGCCAGGCGGACGAGTGGCTTCTGCGGCATCCCCACCGTCACGACCGTGTTCACGCCCTTGCCTGCCAGCCATTGGAGCCGTACCTGGCTCACCGAAACGACCCCTGCCGGCAGCGCGACCGCCCAGACCTGGCCCGAGGGGGCCGATGGGGCGGACTGAGTTCCCGACGCCGAGGCGGCGAAGGCGAGCGTGGCGACGGCGGCGGCGCCCACGGCGCTACCGGTGAGTCGGCAAGGGAGTGCGGCTCTCCACATTGCGTGCTCCTGACGAGTTGCGGCTGACCCCATCCCGTATCGGGCCCCACTCGGGGGTCGCTTATGACTCGAAAGGGGGATCGTTGTCTCAACAGAAGACAACCGTGGAACCGCAGTGGAGGTTCGCCAGGCTAAGCGCGGGAGTCTAAGTGCGACGGCCGGTCAGGAGCGCTCGTAAGCGCCTGCATCCGGCGCGCCGCCCACGGGGCGGCGCTTACGGTCGCCGTCCAGCCTCGGAAATGTCCCTCGGTCGCCGCGGTCGATCGCGGCCGCGCCGGCACGAAGCCGGAAGTTCCCCCGGGGGGCGTCGATGTAAAACGGCGCCTGGTTGGGGGCGACCTTGCTGTTGACCGCACGCGCGATCTTCACGTCACCGCGGCCGCCGCACGTCTCACCGACGTTGTGGCGGTAGGTGAACGCCCGGACGCAGGCGATCCCGCCGAGGTTGCCGATCCACGTGTTGCCGCCACCCGGGAGCTCGTCGACGCACGCTCCCGTCTCGAAGGTGTTGTAGTGGATGCGCCAGCCGTCCAGCCTGTTCTGGTTCGCCGCCCCCGAGCCGATCTTGAACGTGCACGACGGATGCCACTCGCCTTCGTCGCCGAGCGTGTGGCCGAAGACGTTGTTCTCGACCACGACGTCTCGGTATGGAGCGCCGTCGGCCGAGTTGGTGAACATCAGCGCCATGGTCGGGCAGCCGATGAAGCGGTTGCCGCGGTACACGGAGCGGTTGCCGCCGTCGACGTACATGCACTCGTTGTGCACCTGGCCGTTGGTGACGGTGATCCTGTGCCAGAGGTTGTTCTCGATCAGCATGTCGTCCGCCCCCGCCTCGAACCCTTTCTGGTCGCGGATGTTGCGGACGACGCTGGAGCGGAGCGTGAAGCTGTCGCCGACGCCGCGGATGCCGTGGTCGTCGCCGGAATTGAGCCCGTCGACGATCACGTTCTCGAAGGTCTGATTGGCGCCGCAGGGATAGAGGACGGCGTTGTCGGGGTCGCTGCAGGGGCCGTTCAGGTTGTCACGGTCCTGGATCAGGATCCCGCGCACGACGATGTTGGAGGCGGCGCTGACGATCTGGCCGAAGCTCGGCCGCCCTGGCCCGGCGGCACGGAAGACGACGCGCTTGGAGCCGGGTCCGAGCCCCTGGCCGCCGTAGGTGCCGTCGGCGATGTCGACCGTATCGCCGCTCCGAGCGGCGTTGTAGGCCGCCTGGAGGCTCCGGCAGGCACGGGAGCTCACGTAGCCGGCCGCTACAGAGCGTCGCGAGCAGCTGCCGCCGTCCGGGTCGATCCAGAGATTTGCCTTGCCAGGCCGGGCAGCCGGTCGCTTCGGCGCCGGCTTCGGCTTCGGCTTCGCACCGGGCTTCGGCGTGGGAGCGGCCGCGCACGGCGAGGTCGAGCTCGAGCCGACCGCCTCCGGCCGGTACGAGGCGTTGCCCGCGGCGTCGAGGGCCTCGAGCGCGAAGGTGTAGCGCGTCCCGCAGCGGAGGCCTCGGAAGGTGTACTGCAGCGCGTGCACGATCGCGACTCGCGTCCCGTTGCGGTAGAGGCGGTAGCCGACGACTCCCACGTCGTCGGTGGCGGCCCGCCAGACGAGCTTCACCGTCGTCCGGGTCGTGCCGGCGAACGCCATCCCCTGCGGGACGCTCGGCGGCCGGGTGTCCGCGGGCGCCGCGATCGCCGCAACGCCGCCCAGCAGCGAGAGCGCGATGCAGGCGCCGATCGGCGCGGCGAGTGAGCGGGGTCGTCTCATCGATGAGCGGGCGGGCGCACGCTAGCCCAGAGCTGTATGCGGAATGTAAACCGATGCTAGGACATCGCGGAACGCCGGCTCGCCGCCTGCAGCGGTGTGGGGCGTTCGGCGAGCAGGGCGGATCCGAGCCCGACGAAGATGAAGAGCAGGAACGTGACCTGGATGAACGCGAACGCGTCGTAGGTGAACATGCCGACGCCGAAGGCGCAGACGCCCGCCGCGAGCGAAACGAGGAGCCAGCCTCGGGCCGAGTCGTCCTTCTTCGCCTCCTTGCCGAAGCGTCTCACGACACGCACGAAGAACCAGAGCCAGCCGAAGAAGCCGACGATCCCGGTCTCGAGCAGGGTGCCGAGCCATTGGTTGTCGAGGATGTTCGCCCTGGGACCTCGCACGTTCGGATCCACGACGCGGGTGCCGAAGCCCTGACCCAGCAGCGGCTTGGCTCGCCACTCCTGCAATGACGGGCCGAGGTCCGCGATCCGACCGCTGCCGCTCTCGCCGGGCTGTGACTTCTGCTCTGCGATCAGCCCACCCGCGGGCAAGAACGACTGCTTGATCGCGCCGAGCGTTCCGGGCAGCACGAGCTTGATCACGATCAGCGCCGGGATCAGCGCGGGCCAGTAGCGCCGCACCTCCCGCGGCCGGAGCCAGATGAAGACAAGCGCGACGACGACGAGCATGACGACGCCTGTGCGAGAGACCGTGGCCGAGCAGCCAGCGATCAGGAGCACTGCACACACGAGCCAGCGGCGCTGCCGAAAGCGATGCGCGAGGTAGACGGCAAGCGGCAGCAGCACGACGAACGCTGCGCTCAGCGCGATCGGGTGCTGCGCCGATCCGAACACGCGCAGCTTCGCGGCGCCGTACTTCTGGAAGGCCTCCGGCTCGCCCTCGGCGCCGGCGCGCAGGATCGGAAACGCGCGATCGAGGTGGTTGAAGATGTTGAAGCCCGTCCTGGCCTCGATCATGGCGAATCCGCCGACGATGGCGCCGCCGACGACGAGAGTCTTCGCCAGGTAGTCGATGTCCCCCAGGCGCCGGATCGAGCTCGCCGTGACGTACAGCACGAGCACGAAGCTGAGGAAGAACATCAGCTTCTTGTCCACGATCGACGAGAACTGCGCGACGCGGTCCGGGTTCGTGGCGATCGAGCCGAGGGCGGAGCCGACGATCAGGATCAGAGGCCCCTCGAACCCCGTCTTTCGCAGCCGCGAGCGCGGGTCGGTGAGCAGCGAGGCGAACCAGCCGAGGAGCAGCGCCGCGACGAAGACGCGGTACGGCTCGAGCTCGAAGGGCAGGTTTCCGGGCAGCGAGTAGCGCCGGATCGGGACGAAGAGGATGATCAGGATCAGCGCGGCCAGCACCCGTGGCCAGCCGACGAACAGAAACGGCACCACGGCGGCCAGGGTCGCGAGCACGACGAGCCCTGCCGCCTGGGTCGTCGGCCCGCCGCTGGCAACAGCTGCGGCGAGCACGGCAAGGGAACCCGCGATCAGGGCCGCCGGGACGAGCAGCGGCCGCGCGTTGCCCTCGATCGCGCTCACGATCTAGGCGGAGCGGCGTTCGCGCTCGCGCAACCCGGCTGCGGCGCCGGGCGCGCGACTTCGCGGCCGCACGTTCTCGAGCAGGAACGCGATCCCCGAGGTCGCGAGCATGACTGCCAGGAAGACGACGATCGGCATGGTCTTCGAGCGCGGCTGGTAGACGAGCGCGCCCTTCGGCCGCATGACCTCCTCGATCACGACGCGGTCTGCGGGCGGCACCTCGTTCGCGGCCTGCTGCTCGCGAACGTGCGTCTCGAGAGCGCGGGCGGTGCGAGAGGCGAGCACCATCGCCCCGCGGGGCGTTTCCGCGATCGCGGTCAGGTCGATCAACGGGAGCATGATCCGGTTGTCCCCGCGAACGAGCGGGGTGGCGATGATCTGTCCGCGGAGCGGTCCCTGCGCCCGTACGAGCCGGCGCACCGGGTCGCTCATCGCCAGCTCCGCATAGAGCACGGCGAGGTTGTTGAGGCGATTCGGATCGGCGACCGGAATGCCGAGGTCCTGCGGCTGGCTGTCCTCCGTCTGCTGCTCCTGCGCGAAGAGACGGCCCCACGGGAAGCCGCTCTGCGTGACGCCGACGCGGGCCGTGCTCGAGAAGAGCTCGGTCTGTCGGTAACTCAGGCCATCGCCGCTGATCCGGACGATCGAGAGCGTCGCCAGCACGAGCGCGAGCAGGAAGCCGCAGGCGACGAGCAGCCTGAAGCGCCACAGGACGCGGGCGTAGAGGCGGAAGTCCATGTCAGTCGCTCTGCGGGCTCGGCTCGAGGGTGCCGTTCATGGAGCGGAGGTACGTGACCGCGGCCTCCGTCCGGTTGTTGACCCCGAGCCTGCGGTAGATCGCCGCCAGATGGAACTTGATCGCATGCACGCTGAGGTGCAGCCGGCTGGCCGCCTCGGCGTTCGTCATCCCGAAGGCGATCATCTGGAGCACTTCGAGCTCGCGCGGCGTGAGCGCCGTCAGGCCTGGCCGCTTCTCGTGCCGTGCAGCTTCTTCGAGCATGCCCGGATGGTACGAACGCCCGGATTGCCTGCCTATGCCCGTTGGGCCAGCGTTTGGCCGAGTGACCCTAGCCGGACGGCTAGACCGCGCGGAGGTCGGCCTCCAGGCGCGGCTCTGGCGGTCGGCGGTGCTTGATCGCGCTCTTGATCTCGGCCGTCAGCTCCGGCGCTCGCCAGAGGCAGGCAGCGCCGTACACGGCTGCACCGAGCGGGACGAGCAAGGCCAACCGTGCGCCGGCCGGCGCTCCGGCGGCGACCAGCCCGGCATCGCCGACGATCAGCGCGGCAGCCATCAGCGCGGTCGCCTGCGCGATCCCGCTCAGCGAGATGACGAACCGGCGCAGCGGGATGCCGAGAGCGCTCGTGGTCAGGTACGCGCGAACCGGCTCGATCAGGATCGTGGCGATCGCATACGCCGTCGCGACGCCGACGATCCCCCACTGCGTCCCGATCGCAACGGCGCTCACGCTGCCGATGAACCAGAGCAGCGTGAACCGAACGAGCGTGCCCGCCCGCCCGAGCGCCAGCAAGACCTCCGCGTTCAAGGTGTGCAGCGACTGGATGATCCCGACGACCGCAAGGATTCTGATCACGTCGGTCGCCTGCTGCCACTGCTCGCCCAGCACCACGTCCACGAACTCGGGAGCCACGATCACCAGACCCACGAGCGCGGGCACTGAGATCGCGCCGACGAGCCGTGTAGCTCTGATCCAGATATCTGCCATGCGCGGGCGGTCGTCGCTCATCCGCGCGAAGGCGGGAAAGAACACTTGCTGCAGCGGCCCCGCGATCCGCGCGAAGGGCATCAGAATCACGGTCGTCGCCAGGGTGTAGGTGCCGAGCGCGGCGGCGCCGAGCACCCGTCCGATCATGACGCTGATCACGGTTCTGCCCGCCTGCCAGAGCACGTTCTCCGCGAAGACGTTGCCGGCGAATCCGCCCATGCTCTTCAGGCTGGCCGTCGAGAAGCGCAGGTGCGGTCGCCACGGCGTAATGAGCCAGAGCAGCACCGTCGATGTCACCGCCTCTCCGAGTAGCTGCCCCACGATCGCCCACGCTCCGAAGCCGCCGAGTGCCAGGCCGATGCCGACGCAGGCGCCGACGAGGGTCGCGGCGATCTGCCGGAGCTCGAGGCGCTTGAACTCCATCTCGCGGACAAGCAGCGCCATCTGCGTCGCGCCGAGAGCGCTGACGAGGAATCCGATCGAGACGGCGACGAAGAGCCACTTCACCTCCGGCTCGCCGTAGAAGGATGCGAGCAGGCCGGAGCAGGCGATGCCGATGACCGCCAGGAGTACGCCGACGCCGGTACCGACGAAGAACACGGTCGAGCGGTCGTCCTCAGAGATCTCGCGGCGCTGGATCAGAGCCGTGCCGAGGGCACTGTCGGTGAAAACGACGACGAATCCCGCGAACACCAGCACCATCGCCGCGAGTCCCCAGTCGTGCGGCGTCAGCAATCGCGCGAGGAGGAGCGCGACCACCATCCGCGCCAGCTGCAGCGTCACCTGCGACGTCGCCTTCCAGGCGATGCCGCTGAGGATGCGGCTGCCGAGGGAGTCCGCTGCGCGCGTCATGCTCGGGCGGCGCCGGCCGCAGGCCCGACCGCGGCCGTCAGGTAGTCGCGCAGGTCGGCTGCGAGTGCGCCGGCCGTGGGGGTGACGATCGCGTCGTGCCTTGCCGCGGCGAGCGCGTCAGGCAGCTCCGCCGGGGACTCCACGAGTGTCACGAGGCCGGAAGCGGCGAAGCGCCGGCCGAGCTGGAGCTGGTGGTCGTCGACAGCCTCGCCGAGCGCGCTGAGGCGCGGCACGACGATCGGTCGCTTCCCGTTGGCGAGCGCGACCAGGATCGAGCCGACTCCGGCATGTGTCACGAACGCCCGTGCCCGCCGGATCGCGTCCGCCATCTCGTCGAACGAGAGGAAGTCGACGAGCTCGACACCCGTGCCGGGGAACGGGGTCGAGTGCCCGTGCTGGACGAGACGCTTCTCCTCGGTCGGCAGGTCAGCCACTGCGCGGAGCAGCCGGTCGAACCGGGCCTCGTTCGTGCCGACGCTGACGAAGATCATGCGCTCGCCGAGAAGACGTTGCCCGCGAAGCGCGTGCCCGGCAGCGACTCCGCCAGCTCGGGCCACTGAACGTACCGTCGCGCCGCGATCGGTGCGATCAGGCGATACGTCAGGGAGGGACCGTCGATTCGGGCGAGGCTTTCGACGTAGACGATCTGCGCCCCGCGCAGCCTGGCGACCCACGCAAACGGAACTGCAATCCCCGCCCCGGTCGTGAGGACGACCTTGGGTCGCAGCTCGCGAACGAGCCGGTGCGCGGCAATGAGGTTGCGGATCAGGTTCTTCATGCTGCGATTCGTCGGCCCATGAGCGTGGTAGACGGTTTCGCCGGCGAGGAGCGAGCGGGAGTCGCTCTTGTCGAACGTCACCCAGGCGCGCCGAAAGGGCTCCCAGGACTCACGTAGAGCGACGAGCTGGAGCAGGTGGCCTCCACAGGAGCAGACGAGGAGAAGGTCGACGGGCGCGACCACACCTCGACCAGGGCTCGCGCGCCCGCGCTGAGGTCGTCTCGAGGTCGCCGAGCCCATGCGACAAAGCGTATGTCCGCGTTGTCGCCTGCGCCACGACCGTAAAGCCAGAGCCGTCTAGCTGTTCGGCTAGTGATTTGTGCTCCCCGGGCCTAGACAGCCGACCGTTGAACCGGCTACGAGGACGAGGAGGAGGAGGAAGAGGAGCGCAGCCGGCCCGCACGGATCCGCACCACCTCGACAAGGATGCGTCGGCGCTGACGGATACGATCGATCACCCGCTCGCGGAGGGATCGGAGCTTTCGTTCGGGCGGCGGCGCGACAGGCCTCCACAGCGTTACGCGGGTGGGGTCGACGAGCACCTTGTCCGGGAGCGGTCCGGGCTCGAGCGGCCGCCAGACCCACAGGCGCCACTCGCTGGTCCCGAACGCCGCGCTTGCGAACATGTCGAGCCATCGCTCGCGGTCGTCGAGCGTGGTCAGCTCGAGGTCCGTCGCGTCGAGCGCACTCGCGAAGCGCAGCGGCACGTCACCGGGCCCGGTCTGCTCGTGTCCGAGCCAGCCCGGAGGCGACAATTCCCCTGCGGTGCGGCCGTCGAAGGTCTTGAGCGGCGCCAGCGCGATGACCGCGCCGCGCGCGACTCGGCATGCCTCATGGAGTAGCTCGGCCGCGCGTTCGCGTGGAGGATCGAGCAGCAGAACGGCACCCGCGGCCCCGTCCACGAATGGGAGCTCGGCCGTTGCAGGTCGGTGTACCGCGACGGTCCCGGGCACGCTCGCCGTCACCGCGGGCGTCTCCGTCCACGAGAGCTCGAGCACGGCCGCGTCGGCGATGCCCGCGCGGCGCGTCTCGGCGATGAGCGGGCCCGCGATCGCGATCTCCCGGAGCGACGGCGGACGCGCGATCATGCTCGCCTCTCGGTACTCGCCGCCGTAGCGGCGCTTGCGCGCGAGATGCCCGGGATGGAGCTTGTAGTCGTCCCAGCCGAGATGAAGCGCCCGAATGTTCAACGCCCAGCCGAAGCGATAGCCCGCGCGCGCGACGCTGTCGCATGCGCGCCAGTCGTCGTAGTAGCTGTGCAACGCCCCGCGGCGAATGAACGTGAAGATGCTGCCGACCGGCTGCTCGACGATCTCGCCGTCGATGATCTCCTCGGCGGCGAGTCTCTCGGGCTCCTGGACCGGCGGGAGGTTGGACTGGTCGAGGCCGATGCCGAGAATGCCGAACTCGGGGTGGCGATCGAGGATCCCGAGCATCTCGGTCAGCCAGCACGGGGTCAGTTCGGGCACGACGAGGTCGGGGTCGGTCACGACGACCGGATCGCTCGTCGTCGCATCGATGCCGATTTGAAGGGCAGGCCCGCTGCTCCCCGGATAGAGATTCTCGTCGAGAAGGATCAACTGGTGGAAGCGCGCGCGGTTCGCCTGCAGCCAGTTGCGCACCTCCGGACCTGACGCGTTGTCGACGATCGTGGTCCTGAACGGCGCAGTCGTCCGCGTCTCGAGGGCGTCGATCGTCTTGACGAGATGGTCGAGACGGTTGTGGGTGAGGATGACGATGTCGGTGGGTCCGTCCATCCCACGGACATCCGGATTTGCAGGCTCTTCGAGCACGGACGTCATCCTACGAACGCCGTGCTGGGGCGGCTACGCCCGTTGGGCCAGCGTTTCCGACATCGTTGGCTAGCCGATCGGCTAGCGGCGTGCTTCCTCCTGGACCGGACTTGCCTTTCTCGCCGCCGGGGTCGATAACACACCGACATGGGCTTGGCGCTCTCTCAACGGCTGCGGACCTGGGCGGCCGAAAGCGGCACTGTCAGGCGCTGGCGCGAGGGGCGCTACCAGCTCTTCATCGACGCCTGCGGCGTCACGTCCGAGGACCGAATCATCGACGTAGGCGCCGGCTGGGGCGCCCTGCTCGAGCGCTTCAACAAGGTGAACCCGATCATGGCAGTCGACTTGAGCCCTCAGCCGAGCGAGTGGCTCGAGTCGCCGAACGTGACGGTGCGGGAGGCGGACGGGACCCAGTTGCCCTTCGCCGACCGCGAGTTCGACGTCGCCTTCTCGAACTCCGTGATCGAGCACGTGCCGCCTGCGCTCCAGGGGAAGTTCGCGTCCGAGGTGAGCCGCGTCGCCGCCCGCTACTTCGTGCAGACGCCGAACAAGTACTTCCCCATCGAGCCGCACTACCAGCTGCCGTTCTTCCAGTTCCTCCCACGGCGCGTGCGGATGGCGCTGAACCGCCGCTTCTCTCTCGGCTGGCAGGGCAAGGGTCACTGGGAGGAGATCACGCTGCTCTCGGCCGGCGACCTTCGCCGGCTCTTCCCGGACGCCGAGATCCGGCGCGAGAAGGTCTTCGGCCTGACGAAGAGCCTGATCGCCGTCAGGCGCTAGATGGTTGATGCCACGGTTCCGTCCGAGGCGGACGCTCCCGTGGCATCAACCATCTAGCGCGCTTCGTCGGCTCCGGCGTCGGGCCGGGCGCCCTTCGGACGCCTGTCGCCGTCGATGTCGCGAGCCGGGTAACGCCTCGGGTCGCCGGCGTTGATCGCCGCCGCGCCGGGGCGAAGCCGGAGGTTGCGTCGCCGGGCTCACGAACCCCGCCGGCGCGTTCCGGTCGGTCGAGTGGCAGGCGCCGCCGTCGAGGACGTTGTAACGGAAGATCAGCGGCGAGACCGTCCCGGTTCCGTTCTGCGTCGCCTGGCAGCCGTTGAAGCGCATCACGTTCGCGACGAGCTCGACCGGTGTCCCATCGCCCCATCCGCCGCCGATCATGATCGGGCCGACGACCGAGTTGTAACGAAGCCTGGTGTTGGGCCAGTCGCCGGCGTTGATCGCGAACACGTTCCCCGAGGCGTGGAAGAAGCTGTTCTCGATCAGGATGTCGCGCGTCTTCGGCCCACGGCCATAGAAGCCGACGTGGAGGTTGGCGGTCGCCCCGCGGCCGCCGTCCGCCGTGCCGCAGTCGCGGAAGACCGAGTTGCGGATCGTGATCCCGTCGCCCCCCAGGATCTGCAGGCACTCGGTGTGCTGGCCCTCGTCGGCCGTTTGCCAGTCGTGGAAGTAGACACCATCGAAGACGATGTCGCGAGGGGGGCGGAAGTCCGGCGGGCCGCCGTTGATGAGGAACGGATGGAACGGGCACCTACCGCACGACACTTCGCCGCCGACGAACGTGACGTTCGCCGCGCCGATGATCCAGAAGCCGTGGTTCCTGATCGCTCTCAACGTCACGTGGGCGGCGTCGCGGTGCAGTTCGAGGTCGTTGAGCGTCATCCGCTGCACCTCGAGGTGCGTCGCCTCGACGTTGAGCTGTCCCGTGACGGTGACACGACCGCTGCCTGCCGGTCGGAAGATCACCTTCGGCCCGCGACGCCCAGGTCTGAACTTGATTGTCTGCGACCCGTGGCGCCCGGCCGCGACCTCGACGACGGCGCCGGGACGCGCCAGGAAGTACGCCCGGTCGAAGCTCGCGCACGGCCGGAGGCGCGTGCACGTGCCGTCGTCGGTCCCGGACGGCGCGACGTAGAGCGTCTGCGGTTTGGCGTCGAGCGCCGCTCCGCCCGCCGGGACGAGGACGATCAGCGCGAGAAGCAGCAGGCCTCCGGAGAGGCGGCCGAATGAGGAACGCGGGGGCATGGCCGCGAAGGTAGCAGGGGATCGGGATATCGTTCGCGCGTGGTCAGGATCGTCTACGGCCTGCCGGAAGGCGGAGGCTGGCACCCGATCACGCACATGGTCAGGCTGTTGGCGGAGCTGCTGGAGGCGGAGCTCGTCGTCGTGCCCCTGCGGCGCCCGGGAAACGCCTGGCGCCGCCTCGCAAGCCGGGGCCCGAGGAGGCGCGGCCGCGGGACGTGTCTCGTGGTCGCGGCCGAGCCGCGTCACCTCAACACGGCGCTCGACCGCAGCTACTGGCTCCGCGGGTACGAGCAGGTGGCCGGCTGGGTCATCGACAGCTTCTGGGTCGACCGCATTCCGTTCGGCGTGCGCCGGCGAGACCACTTCGACCAGCTGTTCGTCACCGACAAGGAGGTCGTCGCCGACTGGGCGGCGGCGAGCGGCGGCCCGGTGACGTGGCTGCCCTGGGGATCGGACGTCCTCGGCCACGGGTCGGGAACCGGCGAACGGCCGGTAGACCTGCAGCGTGTCGGCCGGCAGCCGCAGAACTGGGAGGACGACGAACGGACACGCCGCGCATGCGAGGCCGCCGGCATCCGGTTCGAGGGGCGGCCTCCGATCGAGGCGGAGGCGACAGCGAACGTCGCGTCGCTCATGGGAGCCCTGTCGCGGAGCAAGTTCGCGCTGGCGTTCTCGAACGCGGTCAGCCCGGCGCCGTACACACATCCGACCCGGGAGTACCTGACTGGCCGCTGGACGGACTCGGTCGCCAGCGGCGCCGTCGTGGCCGGCATCGCGCCGAGGTCCGCGGCGACCGAGGAGCTGCTCTGGCCGGGCGCGACGCTCGAGCTGGAGACGACCGACCTGGAGGAGGGCATCGAGCAGGTGGCGGACGCCGTCCGAGCCTGGAGCCCGCAGGTCGCCGAGGACAACCACCGGCAGGCGCTCCGCCGCCTGGACTGGCGCTGGCGCTTTGAGGCATTGGCCGCCGCGCTGGGGGTCGAGTCGGACCGGCTCGCGTCCGACATCGAAACCATGGAAGCGAGGCTCGCGTGACCGCTGTGGACGTCATCATCGTCACGTACAACAGCGCGGGGACGATCGAGTCGGCCTTGGAGCCGCTCGCGGGCGCGCCGTCGGTGCGCCTGATCGTCGTCGACAACGCGTCCTCCGATCGGACGGTCGACGCCCTGCGCGGGTTGCCGGTGGACACGATCGCGCTGGAGCAGAACGGCGGCTTCGCGCACGGCTGCAACGTCGGCTGGCGGGCCGGCGACGCGCCCTACGTGCTCTTCCTCAACCCGGACGCGCGCATCGCGCCCGACGCCGTCGCCGCGCTCGCGGCCGAGCTCGACCGCGACGAGCGCGTCGGCGCGGTCGCGCCGCGGATCGAGGAGCCGGACGGCTCGCTCGACTACTCGCTTCGGCGCTCGCCGCGCCTGCGCTCGAGCTTTGCGCAGGCGCTCTTCCTGCACCGGCTCTTCCCGGAGGCGACGTGGGCCGACGAGGTGATCCGCGACCCGGCCGAGTACGAGCAGCCGCACGCGGTCGACTGGGTCTCGGGCGCGTGCTTCGCCGTCCGCCGCGACGTGCTCCAGGAGCTCGGAGGGCTGGACGAGAGCTTCTTTCACTACAGCGAGGACGTCGACATCTGCGAGCGGATCCGTCGCTCGGGCCGCGAGGTGCGCTACGTCCCGGCAGCGCTCGCCGAGCACGAGGGCGGCGCGTCGGCTCCGCGGGCGCGGTTGCTGCCGATCCTCGCGGCGAGCCGGATCCGCTACTCGGCGAAGCATGATCCGGCAGCGGTCGTGCTGGCGCTGCGTGCGTCGGTCGCGCTCGGCGCGGCCACGCACGTGGTGCTCGCTCGCAGCGGGGAGGCGCGGCGCGGCCACCTCGGCGCACTCGGCGTGGCGCTCCGGCCACTGCCGGCTGAACCTAGCCGTTTGGTCAGGGGTACCTAGGGCAACTCTGCCCCTTCGACCCTCGCCCTGCTCCAGGGTGGCTACTACCGTGAAATGGCCAATGTGCGGCGTTTGCGGAGTCATTCAGGTCGGGGGCGAGCCACGGCACGTCCTGGCTCCGGGCGTGCTCGACCGGATGACAGACGCGATGGCGCACCGGGGCCCGAACGACCGTGGCACGCACGTCTCGCCCGGCGCCGCGATCGGCGCGCGCCGGCTCAGCATCGTCGACGTCGAGGGCGGCCACCAGCCGTTCTCGAACGAGGACGGCAGCGTCTGGGCGATCCAGAACGGCGAGCTCTACAACCACGCCCAGATCCGGGACGATCTCCGCCGCCGCGGCCACCGCTTCGCGAGCCGCTGCGACACCGAGATCCTGCCGCACCTCTACGAGGAGTACGGGCCGATGTTCCCGGAACGGCTGCGCGGGATGTTCGGAATCGCGATCTGGGACCGGGCCCGACAGCGCGGCGTCATCGCCCGCGACCGGCTCGGGATCAAGCCGCTCTACTACGCGGACTGCGGCGGCGAGCTCGTGTTCGCCTCCGAGCTCAAGAGCCTGCTCGCGAGCGGGCTCGTCCCCACCGACCTCGACTACGAGGCGATCGACGCCTACCTGACCCTCGGGTTCTTCCCGGCGCCCGCAACGCCCCTGGCGGCGGTGAAGAAGCTCGAGCCTGGCTGCGTGCTCGTGATCGAGAACGGCACCGTCGAGCAGCGGCGCTACTGGAGCTATCCGCGGCCGACGCTCGAGCGCGGCGGCAGCGTCGAGGAGTGGAGCGAGCGTCTGCTCGCGACGCTCGAGGAGTCGGTGCGGATGCGGCTGATGAGCGACGTGCCGCTCGGCGCCATGCTCAGCGGCGGACTCGACTCGAGCCTGATCGTCGCGCTGATGGCAAAGCTGATGGACCGCCCCGTCCAGACCTTCGCAGTCGGGTTCTCGGAGGCGGGGGAGGGGAATGAGCTCGCCGACGCACGGTTCGTCGCCGATGCGCTGGGCGCTGAGCATCACGAGCTCGAGCTCTCGTTCGCGCAGGAGACGATCTCGCTCGAGCAGCTCGTCTGGCATCTCGACGAGCCGCTTGCCGACCTCTCCTCGCTCGGCTTCATCGCGCTCTCGGAGCTCGCCTCGAAGCATGTCACCGTCGCGCTCTCCGGCCAGGGCGCGGACGAGCTCCTCGGCGGTTACCGCAAGCACCGCGCGGCGGCGCTGGCGGGGACGTGGCAGCGGGTGCCGGCTCCCGTCCGCAAGGCGCTGCTCGCGGCGGGCTCGCACGGCCCGGGACGCCTCCGCCGCCCACTCGACACGCTGGCGGCGGCGGGACCAGCCGAGCGGCTGCTGGCGATGAGCGGCGCGCTGGCGCCGGGACTGCGGCAACAGCTCGTGCGCGGCCCGCTCGCCGACCTCGACGGCAACGCAGCACTCCGCGCGATCTCCTACCGGCTCGGCGATCTCCCCGACGCACCGTTGCCCGCGACGCTGTATCTCGACGGGCAGCTCGGCCTCGCCGACGACATGCTCCACTACTTCGACCGCGCGTCGATGGCGCACTCGCTCGAGGTCCGCGTGCCCTTCCTCGACCACGAGCTCGTCGAGCTGTGCGCCGCGATGCCGGCGAACCTGAAGGTGCGCCGCCTCGAGACGAAGCACGTCCTCCGGCAGGCGGCCCGCGGCCTCGTCCCGGACCGGATCATCGACAAGCCCAAGATCGGCTTCTTCAACGCCGCCGTCGACGACTGGTTCCGTGCCCAGACGCGCGGCGCGATCAGCGACTACCTGCTCGGCCCGAATCCGCGCTACGCGGAGATGATCGACCGTGGCGAGGTCGAGCGGCTGGTCAAGAGCCACGCCGACCGGAGCGACACGGGCAACGGCTATGCGCTCCTCTCGATCCTGATGCTCGAGGTGTGGCTCGCCGAGTATCTGCCGCGCTCGCTCGCAGCCGACCGGCCCGAGCGCGAGAGAATCGTCGCCTGACGTGCGGTCGTATGCCGTCATCACTCCGGTTCGCGACGAGATCCAGAACCTGCCCCGCCTCGCCGCCAGCCTGGCGGCGCAGACCGAGCGGCCACGGGCCTGGTTGATCGTCGACAACGGCTCCGAGGACGGCACACCCGAGCTCGCGCTGGAGCTTGCGCGGGCGCACTCGTGGATCCGGCTCCTGTCGGTCACGGGCGCGGTCGCGGCAGAGCGCGGGGCGCCGATCGTGCGCGCGCTCCATGCAGCGGTCGATGACCTGACGGCGGACCCGCCGGACTTCGCGGTCAATATCGACGCCGACATCTCCTTCGAGCCGGACTATGTCGCACGGCTGCTCGACCGCTTCGACGAGGACGCGGCGCTTGGAATCGCGAGCGGCAGCGCCTTCGAGCTCCAGGACGGCGACTGGCGCCAGCGGCACGTCACCGGCTCGACCGTCTGGGGCGCCTCGCGCGCCTTCCGGTGGGCCTGCCTGCAGGACGTCCTTCCGTTCGAGGAGCGCGTCGCCTGGGACGGCATCGACGAGTTCAAGGCGAACGCCCGCGGCTGGCGGACGCGGCCTTCGAGGATCTGCCCTTCAAGCACCATCGCCGCGAGGGCGAGCGCGACGGCACCTGGCAGGCGCGACGGAACCAGGGTCACGCTGCGTACTACGTCGGCTATCGCCCGTGGTACCTCGTCCTGCGTGCACTCTTCAACGCGCGTCGTGAGCCCGCCGCACTCGGGATGATCGCCGGCTACGCAGCTGCCGTCGTTCGCCGGGAGCCGCGCAGCCACGACGTGGACGCCCGCGCCTACCTTCGTCGCCAGCAGAGCATGCGGAGCCTGCGGGTTCGCTCGCTCGAGGCGACCGGACGCCGCGACCGCGCGGCCTGAGGAGCACAAGCGTCATCCCCCGGGTCGTCGCCGATCGCGCACCTACGATGACGTCCGTGTCACGCGTGTTGCTGATAGCGCGCCACTTTCCTCCTCTCGGCGGCGCCGGCGTCCACCGCAGCGTGGGGTCGGCGCGCCATCTCGCCTCCTTCGGCTATTCGCCGGTGGTCGTGACGGGTCCCGGATCCCCCCGCGATCGATGGGACGCCCACGACGTGGAGCTGCTGAACCGCATCCCCCAGGACGTGGAGATCCATCGGGTCGATGGAATCGAACCACCGGCCCGTAGCGGGGTCGCAGCCCGTCTCGATCGGATCCGGCCCGGGCCTCCGGACTGGGTGCGATGGTGGATCGACGAGTCGACGGCGCTCGGGAAGCGCGTCGGGTCGGACGTGGACGTGGTGTTGACCTCATGCGCCCCGTACGAAACCGCGTGGGCGGGAGCGCGCGTGGCGCGTCACCTCGGGACGCCCTGGGTCGCTGATCTCGAGGACCCGTGGGCGCTCGACGAGATGCTCGTCTACCCGACGCGCTTTCATCGAGCCTTGGCGTTGAGTGAGATGCGGCGCTCTCTGGCCACGGCCTCGGCGATCGTGATGGCCGCACCCGAAGCCGCCGCGCGCGTCAGGCGAGAGATGCCCGAACTGGCCGAGCGAGTGCACAGCATTCCGATCGGCTTCGAGCCGGACGACTTCACGGCTCCGCCCGCTGCGACGGACGCGGGCGTCTTTCGCATCGTCCACACGGGGTCGATGCACACGGACTTCGGGCTTCACCTCCGTCGGAGCCGGTGGCGTCGGCGCCTGTTGGGAGGGATGACGCCAGGATTCGACGTCCTGCCTCGCTCACACGTGTTCCTGGTCGAGGCGATCGCGTCGCTGATCGAGGAGAACCCGACCCTGCGCGGTGCCGTCGAGTTGCACCTGGCGGGCTCACTGACGGACGCCGATCGTGCGATCTCCTCCCCGCACGAGTTCGTTCGGTTTCGTGGTCTGCTTCCCCATTCCGAGTGCGTGGCGCTGATGCGGTCGGCCGACCTGTTGTTCCTGCCCATGCACGATCTTCCGGAGGGAAGCCGAGCGGGCTTGATCCCGTACAAGACGTTCGAGTATCTCGCCGCCCGGCGGCCGATCCTTGCTGCAGTTCCGGAGGGCGACGTCCGTGACCTGCTGGGGTCGTTCGGCGACGTCTCACTCGTCGGGCCGACCGACGCCAACGGAATGGCAGCTGCGATCCGCCACCGCATGGGCCGCGTGGCGGAAGCTACGCCACAAAGTCAAGTGAGCGACGAACTCCGGCCGCTGGAGCGTCGAGCCAGTGTGGCTCGGATCGCGGCTGTGCTGGATCAGGTCCTCGGACGATCGGCGCCCGCCGAAGCCCAGACGGCTCCCAACCCGAGCTCGGTCGTGACGGACTGACTCAGCCGTAGGTCGCGACGTAGGTCGCGGTCGAAACGCCGAAGACCGCGTAGTCGATGCCCTTGATCGTCTGGACCGTGTAGGCCACCGGCTCGCCGCCGGTCGAGATTGCGCTCAGGGTCTCGCTCGGCCCCTGCGCCGGCAACAGCACCTGCATCCCCGCGGCGCCCGCGCCGACTGTGGTCGTGAACGTCAGCGTGCCGGCGTTCCAGGTCAGGCCGCGGATCGTCGAGTCGTCGCGTCCGTCGACCCAGTCGAGCAGCTGCTTGTAGGAGATCACCGGCACGCCGCGCGCCAGCGCCTCTTCGACGATCGTCTCCGACCCTGGGTGGAGGCTCGGGAAGTCGGTGTGCATGTTCGCGCCGAATGCGCCGTAGTAGCCGTTCGGGCCGAGCGCGTTGTCGAGCAGCGTGTCGATGTGCAGCAGGTAGTTCGTCGTCGACTCGTCGGTCATGTTCGTGTTCTGCTGGTAGACGTCGATCGGAACCCCGGTCGAGTCGGCGAAGCGCATCGGGAAGCCGCCGCCGGTCATGAATCCGGGCCGCGCACCGATCCACGGGGCGGGGTAGTGGTAGTAGTTCGCGTCCATCCGCATGCCCCGCGCGAGCTCGACCTTGGCCACCGAGGCCCAGTCCGGCCAGAAGACGCAGTGGTTGCGGTTCGACACGGGCGAGGGAACGCTCGTGAAGCGCGCGGTCCAGCTGCTCAGCTGCGCGTCGAAGATCGAGCCCAGCTGGGCCTCCGGGATCGGGGCGGTCGGGCAGGACGCGACGATGGGGTGGATGCCGACCTCGAAGCCTTCGGCGACGTATCCGGCCGCCTCGGCATTCGTGAGCACGCTCTCGGGCAACACGTACGACGTCGCGCGCACGCACCCCCACTCGGCGACGCTGCAGCCCGGTGGGCTGACCTCCTTGAAGCGCTCGAACGCGAACGCCGTCCCGCCGGGCGAGTATCCCGGTGAATGGTCGTCGCCGCTCATCACGACGACGGCCTTCTCGCCGCGAGGCAGGTACCAGAATCGCGGCAGCGGCATCCGGTCGGCGTTCATCAGCGTGATCAGGTTGACGAGCAGCCGCTGCTGCTCGTCTGCCTGCGGGATGTCGATCCGGCTCGTGTTCACCCAGGTCGAGTAGAACATGTCGTCGGGCCTGATCCCGGTGACGCCGTCGCGCTCCTGGCCGGCCCATGAGGGGTTGCCCTGACGCGTGTAGACGACCGAGCGGGCGAGGTCGTACGTGAACGCGGCGGCCTGACCGCCGTTCGCGCCGACCGAGCGCAGCGTCACCGCCGGGTTCACGGTCGCTGTCGTCGTGTTCGAGTACAGCGTCGCCACTGCAGTGGCACCGTTGAGCGTGAAGTTGTCGGCCGTGCCGTGGTACTGGATCGTCGTGCCGACGATCCCCGCTCCCGGCGCGGTCGTCGTGTCCACCTTCAGGTAGGCGTTCGCCCGCGTGCCGGTGGTCGACGTGAGCCCGAGCAGGCCGGCCAGCTGCTTGTCCGGCCGCATCGCGATCAGGTTCCCGCCGCTGTCGACCCAGCCGGTGAGCGTCGTCACCTGGGCCGGGGTGAGGACCGTGTCGCCGAGGACGACCACGTCGAAGCCGCTCAGGAGTGCGGGCGAGAGGAACGCCACGTCGATCGTCGTGAACGCGTTCAAGCCCTCGTTCTTCAGGATCTCGCCGACGTACGAGCCGAACGGCCGCGCCGTGGACGTGACCACGAGCATGTCCGGCGGCGACGCCTCGACCGCGAACGACCACGTCAGGGTTGAGGCGAGGGCGTTGTTGAAGTTGTCCGTGACGCCGCCCGCGCCGCCCTTCACGGTCGCGGTGTAACCGGCGCCATACGTGAGCGCGGCCTGTGGCGTCAGCGTCGCCTTCCGCGTGGTCGCGCTGTAGGTCACCGTCGCCGGGACGACGGTGTCCGTGCCGTCCCTGAGCTGGAACGTCGTCGTGTTGATCGTGCTCGCCTTCATCGGCTCGTTGAAGGTGACGGTCGGCGTCGTGCCGGCGTTGGCGGCGGCAGACCCGTTCGCGGGGGTGAACGCGGTGACGACGGGAGGCGTTTTCTCCTGCTGGATCCTGGAGCTCATGTCGATCGCGACTTCGGCCGCGCTGAGCGCGCGGTCGTAGATGCGGACGTTGTCGACCTGGCCGTCGAAGAAGCCTGCCGGCGTCGTCTCGTAGGCGCCCAGCCGCCACGTGTTCGTATTGCCGACGTTGCCGGTGAAGGTCTTGCTCGCCACCTCGACACCGCCGACGTAGAAGCGAGCGGTCGTGCCGTCGTACGTCGCCGCGATGTGCTCCCACTGGCCGACGGTCGGCGTGCGGCCGGAGTCGAGATAGTTGGCGATGCTGGCGCTGCCGAGCGTCAGGTGGTACCGGCCGGCGAGGTGGTCGACCCAGATCATCGGCCCGCCCGACTGCGCGGCGGACCAGCTGCCGAGCACGGTGACGTCCTTCTTGGCGGTCGACTTGCGCACCCACGCCTCGTAGGTGAATCCGGTCTTGTAGAACGTGCCGAGCGCGGGCAGGTCGATGCGATCGTTGACGCCGTCGAAGGACGCGGCGTTGCCGAAGGTCCCGGCCGTCCAGGTCGAGCCGACGGTCGTGCCGTTCTGGCTCGCGCCGGACCAGTCGGCCGCCGCCGTCCCCGACGTCTCGTCGAGCGGGTAGGCAGCGCGCAGGCCGGCCATGGCAATCGGGTTCGCGGCCGTGACGGAGACGGCGGTCGAGGTCCTCGTGTTGCCGCTCGGGTCACGGGCGACGGCGGTCAGGTTGCGTGCGCCGTTGAGCACGGCCCGCGAGTTCCAGTCAATCGAGTACGGAGCCGTCGTGTCCTCAACGCCGATGTTGACCCCGTCGACCTTGAACTGGACGCCGACGACGGCAGCGTTGTCGCTCGCGTTCGCGCTGACGGTGGTGACGCCGGACACGGTCGTGCCCGCGGAAGGTGCCGTGATCGACACCGTGGGGGCGGTCGTGTCGGAGGCGGCGACCGCGCTCGCCTGGTTGGAGACGGGGCCGATGTTGCCCGCGGCGTCCTCGGCGGTCACCTTGAAGTAATGGGTGCCCGCCGCCAGCCCGATGGCCGTGAAGCTCGTGCCCGTCGGCTGGGCGATCCGATTCGCGGTCGACGGCGTGAAGCCGGAGCTCGTCGAGCGGTGGACGTTGTAGCGGACGACGCCGACGTTGTCGGTTGCCGCACCCCAGGAGAGCGACGCCTGGCCGAAGCCACCCGTCGCCGTCAGCGTGCCGGGGGCACTCGGCGGGGTCGGATCGGAGACGGTGGCGCTCGCCTCGTTCGAGGCGGGACCGACGTTGCTCGACGGGTCTTCGGCGGTGACCTTGTAGAAGTAGGTCGCGCCCGCGGCCAGCCCCACGTCCGCGAACGTCGTGCCGGTCGGCTGAGCGATCAGATTGGCGGCGCTCGGGGCGAAGCCGCCGCTCGTGGAGCGGTGGACGTTGTACCGCTCGACACCGACGTTGTCCGCCGCCGCACCCCAGCTGAGGCTGATCTGTCCGACGCCTCCCGTCGCGGTCAGAGCGCCGGGCGCGCTCGGGGCGGCGTCGTCCGGCGGCACCGGCAACGGGACGACGCCGTGGTCGCGGTCGAACTCGACTTCGCCCGGGCTGAGTGCGCGGTTGTAGATGCGGACGTCGTCGACGACTCCGTCGAGGAACCCGGCAGGCGTGCTCCCGTACGCACCGATGCGCCAGGTGTTCGAGCTTCCGACCGATCCTGATGCCGCCCTCGACGCCACCTCGGCGCCGTCGATGTAGTAGCGCGCGGTGATCCCGTCGAAGGTCGCGGCGACGTGCTGCCAGGCGCCGACTGTTGGGCTCACACCGGCATCGAGGTAGGTGGCGAAGCTGCTGCCGAGGGTCAGGTGGTGCCGGCCCGCCAGATGGTCGACCCAGAGCATCGGGCCGTCCCCGGCCCACGAGCCGACGATGGCGACGTCCTGCTTGGTCGTGCTCTTCCGGACCCAGGCCTCGAGCGTGAAGCCCGCCGTGTAGAAGGTGCCCAGGTTGCCGAGGGTGACGTGATCGTTGAGGCCGTCGAGCGACAGCCCGCTGCCGTTGCGCCCCGTCGTCCAGTTCGCTCCCGAGACAGTGCCGTTCCGCCAGTTGCCCGATCCGTCGTAGACGAGCGAGCCCGAGCCCTCCTCGAAGGCGTATGCGGCGACCAGGCCCGCCGCGACCTCGCAGGCCGCAGTCGACCCGTTCACGGAAGCCCGGGGCGAGACGTTGCCCGCTCCGTCGGCTGCCTCCACCTCGAGCTGATACCCGTTCGCGCAGTCGAGCCCGGTGGCCGTGTACGACGTCCCAGAGGCCGTGCCCACGAACGCGCCGTCGACGTAGACGTTGTAGCCCGTCACGCCCGTGTCGTCGACCGACGCAGTCCAGGAGAGCGAGACGGATGTCGTCGTGGTCCCGGTGACCGTCAGATTCCCCGGCATCGTCGGCGCGCCCGGGTCGGCGAGTCCCAGCGGCTGATCCCGGTCGGCGACGATCTCCGCGGGGCCGAGCGCGCGGTCGTAGACGCGCACCTCGTCGATCGTCCCGTCGAAGAATCCGCCCGGGCCGCCGCCGTAGGCGCCGATCCGCCACGTGTTCGAGTTGCCGACGCTGCCGGTGAACGCACGGTTCGCCACCTCGACGCCGTCGACGTAGTAGCGCGCCGTGGCACCGTCGAACGTGGCCGCCAGGTGCTGCCACTGCCCGACGATCGGGTTGCCGCCCGAATCGAGGTAGCCGGAGAAGCTGCTGCCGAGCGTCAGGTGGTAGCGCGACGCGAGGTGATCGACCCAGAGCATCGGCCCGCTTCCCGTCCAGCTGCCGACGATCCCGACGTCGTTCTTCCCGGTTGCCTTCTGCACCCACGCCTCGAGCGTGAAGCCACTGTTGTAGAAGGTGCCCAGGGCCGGGAGCCCGACGTAGTCGTTGGTGCCGTCGAAGGAAAGCGCTCCGCCGTACCGCCCGGGAGCCCATGTCCCACCGACGACGACGCCGTTGTTGCCGGCGCCTGTCGCGTCCACGGCGGTCGTCCCTGAGCCCTCGTCGAACGCGTACGCGGCGACGAGCCCGGGAGGAGGTGGGGCCGCGAGCGCAGGGGCAGCCGCGGCCAAGGCCAGTAGCGCTACCCCGATCGCCGGCATCAGCCGCATTCGCTGCTCACGCTTCCCTTCTCTGCACCACGCAGAAGCTCCGGGCTCCCTTCCCGTGCCCTCATTCTTGACGTCGCCGTCCGCTCTGACAACGCACGGGCGGCCAGGGTGGACCTAGCCGACCGGCTGGGAGAGACCTACGCGTAGGTCGCCACGTATGTCGCGGTGGCCGCGGTGAAGACGGCGTACTGCACGCCCTTGACCGACTGCACGGTGTAGGGCACCGGACTCCCTGCGCGCGTGATCGCGGTCAACGTCCCCGACGGCCCCTGCAGCGGGAGCATCGTCTGCAGCCCGTTCGCGCCGGCGCCGACGGTCGTGACGAAGGTCATCGTCCCTGCGTTCCACGAGAGGCCGCGGATGGTGGACGTGTTGCGGCCGTCAACCCACGTGAGCAGCTGCTTGTACGAGATCACGGGCACGCTCCGGGCTTGCGCCGCGGCGACGATCGCCTCCGCGCCCACATGCGGGGCCGGGTTGTCCGTGTGCATGTTCGCGCCGAAGGCGCCGTAGTACTCGAGCGGCCCGACCGCGTTGTCGAGCAGGGACGCGATCGACGTGGCGTAGTTGGTCGTCGACTCGTCCGTCAGGTTCGTATTCGCCTGGTAGACGTCGATCAGCTTCCCATCGATGTCCGCGAAGCGCATCGGGAAGCCGCCGCCGTTCATGAAGCCCGGCTTGGCGCCGATCCAGGGGCCGGGGTAGTGGTAATAGTTGGCGTCCATCCGGATCCCGCGCGCGAGCTCGACCTTGGCGTTGGAGGCCCAGTCGGGCCAGTAGACGCAGTGCGTCCGACTCGACACCGGCGGGGGCACGCTCGTGTACTTCGCCTGGAACTGCGTCAGGTCGTTGTCGTAGAAGGTGCCGAGCTGCGCCTCGGTCATCGTCGCGCTGGGGCAGGACGCGACGAGCGGGTGGACGCCGACCTCGAAGCCCGCGGCGATGTACGTGGCGGCCTGCGCGTTCGTGATCGTGGCGCTGGGGAAGAGGTACGAGCTCGAGCGCACACACTCCCAATCGGCGACGCTGCAGCCGGCAGGGCTGAGCGCCTGATAGCGATTGAAATGACTGACGGTGCCGCCGGGAGCCGTCGAGGGTGAGTGGTCGTCGCCGCTCATCACGACCACGGCCTTCTCGCCACGGGGCAGGTACCAGAACCGCGGCAGCGGCAGCTTGTCTCGCTCCATCAGCGTGATCAGGTTCAGGAGCAGCCGCTGCTGCTCGTCCGCCTGCGGGACCGCGATCTTGTTCGTGTCGACCCAGTCGGGCTGAACGTCGCCGGCACGGGCGCCGTAGAACATGTCGTCCGGCCGGATGCCGAGGACGCCGTCCCGCTCCTGGCCGGCCCAGGCGGGATTTCCCTGTCTGGTGTAGACGACAGAGCGCGCGAGGTCGTACGTGAAGGCGGCCGCCTGGCCTCCGCTCGCGCCGACGCTGCGCAACGTCACGGCCGGGTTCGAGGTCGCCGTCGTCGCGGTGGAGTAGAGCGTCGCCACGGATGTGGCCCCGTTCAACGTGTACCGGTCGGCGACGCCGTGGAACTGCATCGTGCTGCCGGCGATCCCGGCGCCGGGTTCCGTGGCCGTGTTCACCTGCAAGTACGCGTTCGCGAGCGTCGTTCCGGCGTCCGTCAGGCCGAGCAGGCTTGCAAGTTGCTTGTCCGGCCGCATCACGATCAGGTTGCCCCCGCCGTTGACCCAGTTCGTCAGCGTCGTCACCTGGCCCGGGGTCAGCGGCAAGTCACCGAGCACGACGACGTCGAATCCAGCGAGGAGCGCCGGCGAGACGAAGGTCACGTCGACCGTCGTGAACGCATTCAACCCTTCGCTGCGCAGGATCTCTGGGAGGTAATCGCCGAACTTGTTCGCTGTCGAGCCCACCGCCAGGATCGGGGGCGGTGAAGCCTCGGTCGTGAACGTCCACGACGAATCCGCGGCGAGCGGGTTGCCCGCCAGGTCGGTGACGCCACCGGTCCCGCCCTTTGCGGTCACGGTGTAGGTCGTGCCGTACTGGAGCGCCGCCTGCGACGTCACGGTGGCGACGCTCGTCGTCGGGTCGTACGCGACGGTCGCAGGCACGACTGCATTGGCGGGGTCCTTCAGCTGGAACGTCGAGGTCGTGATCGAACCGGCGTTCATGAGCTCGTTGAACGTGGCGGTGGCCGAGCTGCCGACGTTGAGGCCGGCCGAGCCGGGCAGGGGCGTCCGGGCCGTCACCGTCGGTGCCGTGACGTCCGGCGTGATGCTGCGGACCATGTCGCCCTGGATCTCCGCTGCGCTCAGCGCACGGTTGTACGTCCGGACCTCGTCGATCAGGCCGTTGAACCACTCGCCCCAGATGGTGTTGCCTCCGATCCGCAGCGGCGAGGCCGACGTGACGATTGCGCCGGTGACGGAGAGCTGGGAGACCTGCGTGCCGTTGACGTAGAACCGGAGCACTGAACCGTCGTAACTCGCTGCGAGATGGCTCCAGGCTCCGGTCGGCAACGCTGCTGTTGCCCTCGACGCTCCGGATCGTGCCGCCGATGGAGACCTCAACGCCGGGGCGGCCGTTCGCCATGCTCGAGTAGAGGCTGTAGGCGAGGTTACCGGGCTGCTCCTTCATGAGCACCGTGCGCCAGACGCCGGCGAGCGACGGCCGGACCCAGGCCGAGAGCGTCATGCCCGTCGTCAGGTCGAGCGTGGCGGAGTCCGGCACGGTGACGAGCGTGTTCGAGCCGTTGAACGAGAGTGCTGCGTTGAACTTGCCGCTCGTCGTCCATGTGCCATTGGCGACCGTGCCGTTGTTGGCACGCCCCGACTGGTCACCAATGACCGTTCCGCTTCCTTCGTCGAACGCCCAGCCGCCGACGAGCCCGGCCGCCGCAGTGTTTTGGACGGTCACGGAGACGTTCGGCGCCGCGGCAGTGTTGCCGCCCCCGTCGCGCGCGACGGCCGAGAGCGTGTGCGGCCCGTTGCCGGCGGAGAAGGTGTCCCACGAGACCGAGTACGGCGCGGTCGTGTCCTCGGCGCCGAGGTTCGCGCCGTCGATCTTGAACTGCACCCCCACGACCGTCCCGTTGTCGGACGCGCTCGCGGTCACGTTCACGGTGCCGGAAACGGTCGCGCCGGCGGAAGGGGCGCTGATGGCGACGACTTGGAGGAGTCGTGTCGGCCGCCGAGGCGGCCGACACCTCTGCGGTAGCCGGGCCGACGTTGCCGGCGACGTCCTCGGCGGTGACCCGGTAGTAGTAGGTGCCCGCCGGGAGCCCTGTGTCGGTGTAGCTCGTGCCCGTCGGCTGTGCGACGCGGTTGCCCGCGCTCGGCGTGAAGCCGGCCGTCGTGCTCCGGTGCACGTTGTACCGCGCCACGACGGCGTTGTCGGTTGCGGCACCCCACCCGAGCACGATCTGCCCGAGGCCGCCGGTGGCCGTCAGTGTTCCCGGCGCGCTCGGCGGGACCGTGTCCGGCGAGCTGATCGACGTGTTCATGTCGGCGCTGATCTCCGCCGCGCTCAGCGCGCGGTTGTACACGCGGATCTCGTCGATCAGTCCGCTGAACCACTCACCCCAGACGGCGTTGCCGCCGATCTTGAGCGCGCCCGTGTTCGTCGTGATCGGGCCGCTCGTGAGGAACGTTGCCGCCTGGGCGCCGTTGACGTACAGCGCCAGCACGCTGCCGTTGTAGGCGGCGGCGAGATGCGTCCACGTGCTCGCCGCGACCTGGGCGGTTCCGCGCACTTCGCGGTCGGCGCTCGTGAAGACGTACGCCGCCGGCCGGTTGAAGTCCGTGTCCGAGTAGAGCGCCCAGTCGTAGTAGCCGGGGCGCTCCTTCATGAGCACGGTCCGCCAGCCGCCGACACTCGTCGGTCGCACCCATGCCTCGAAGGTGATGCCCGTCGACGGCTGCAGCGACGACGAGTTCGGAACGGAGACGAACGCGTTGGTGCCGTTGAACGAGAGTGCGTTCCCGAACCTGCCCGCAGCGGCACCGGCCCAGCCGGCGTTCGTGATCGTGCCGTTGTTCCCGTTGCCGGACTGGTCGGCGACGGTGGTGCCGCTGCCCGCGTCGAACCCGTAGGCAGCGACGAGACCGACAGTGGGCGGCGCCGACGCACTGGCGTTCACTTCGGCGGACGGGGTGCTGATGTTGCCGCCGGCGTCCTCGGCGGTGACCTTGTAGTAGTACGTGCCCGCGGCGAGGCCGGTGTCGTTGTAGCTCGTGCCGGTCGGCTGCGCGATCCGGTTCCCCACGCTCGGCGCGAAGCCGGCCACCGTGCCGCGGTGGACGTTGTACCGCGTGACGCCGACGTTGTCGCTCGCGGAGTTCCACGTCAGCGACACCTGGCCGGCACCGCCGGTGGCGGCGAGCCCACCAGGTGCGGTGGGAGCAGTGGTGTCGAGGACGGTCGCGCTGCCGGTGTTCGAGACAGGCCCGACGTTCCCGGCCGCATCTTCGGCGGTCAGCTTGTAGAAGTAGGTGCCCGGCGCGAGCGAGAGGTCCGCGTACGAGGTCCCGGTGGGCTGCGCGATCCGGTTGACCACGGACGGCGTGAACCCGGCCGCCGCGCCCCGGTGGAGGTTGTAGCGGGTGACCCCGACGTTGTCCGTCGCAGCCGTCCAGGAGACGTTGACCGTGCTGCCCGCGACGACCGCGGTGACGCCGCTCGGTGCGCTGGGCGGAGTCGCGTCCGCGACGGTCGCCGCGTGCTCGTTCGAGACCGCGCTGACGTTGCCGGCGGCGTCCTCGGCGGTGACGCGGTAGTAGTAGGAGCCTGCGCTGAGCCCGGTGTCGGCGTAGCTCGTGCCGGTCGGCTGCGCGATCCGGTTGCCCACGGTCGGCGTGAAGCCGGCCGTGGTGGCGCGGTGGACGTTGTAGCGCGCGACGCCGACGTCGTCCGTTGATCCGGTCCAGGCGAGGTTGACGGTCGCGCCGACGACGGTGCCGCCGAGGCCGGTCGGCGCACTCGGCGCCGTCGTGTCTGTCGTCACCGTTGCCGACGCGGCGTTCGAGGCGGGGCCGACGTTGCCCGCGGCGTCCTCGGCCGTGACCTTGTAGGCGTACGTGCCGGGGGCGGTGTTGTCGACGTAGCCGGTGCCGGTCGGCTGGGCGATCCGGTTCGCCGCGGACGGAACGAAGCTCGCGTCCGGGCCGCGGTGGACGTTGTAACGAACGACGGCAACGTTGTCGGTCGCGGCTCCCCAGGAGAGCGTCGCCCGGCCGACCGAGCCGACGGCGGAGAGCGTGCCCGGCTGCCCGGGCGGGGTCAGGTCGCCGACCTGCGCGGAGGCCTCGTTCGAGGGCGCGCCGACGTTGCCTGCGCCGTCCTCGGCGGTGACCCGGTAGTAGTAGGTGCCGGCCGCGACGGGATCGGTGTAGCTCGTGCCGGTCGGCTGCGCGATGCGGTTGGCGGCCGAGGGGGTGAAGCCGGCGCTCGTGCCGCGGTGGACGTTGTAGCGGACGACGCCGATGTTGTCGGTCGCGGCGCCCCACGTCAGCTGCGCGGAGCTCAGCGTCCCCGTCGCGACGAGCGTCCCCGGCGCCGACGGCGCGACCGCGTCGGGGTTCGTCACCGGGCGATTCATGTCGGCCTGGATCTCGGTCGCGGCGAGCGCGCGGTTGTAGACGCGGACCTCGTCGATATCGCCCTGGAACCACTCGCCCCAGATCGAGTTGCCGCCGATCCGGAGCGCGCCGGTACCGACGGTGATCGAGCCGCTCGTCACCAACTGTCCGGCCTGGGAGCCGTTGACGTACACCGCCAGCGTCGTGCCGTTGTACGTCGCGGCGATGTGTGTCCAGGTGGTGGCGGCCAGCTGCGTGCTCGCACCGGCCTCCCGGTATGTGGTCGTGAAGATCTCGCCGGTGGGGACTTTGGTCCCCCCGGTTCCGTTCGCGTAGAGGGCGTAGGAGGCGCCCGACGTCCGCTCCTTCATCACCGCCGTCCGCCAGGCGTTGCCGAGCGCGGTCGGCCGCACCCACGCCTCGAGCGTCATCGCGGTCGTGAAGTCGAGGCTGTTCGCGTCGGCGACGGTGACGAGGTCGTTGACGCCGTCGAACGTGAGGGCGTTGCCGAACCTCCCGGCCGTCGTCCAGGTCGGGCCGCTGATCGCGCCGACGTTGCCGCTGCCGGAGTTGTCCGCTGCCGTCGTGCCGACGCCGGCGTCGAAGCCCCACTCCCCGACGAGCCCGGGCGGCGGCCCGGTCGGGACGACGGCGCTCGCCTGCGGCGACGGCGCGCTTTCGTTCCCTGCCGGGTCGACGGCGGTGACGCGGTAGTAGTACGTACCTCCTGTGAGCCCCGAGTCCACGTAGCTCGTGCCGGTCGGCTGCGCGATGCGGTTCGCCGGCCCGGGGGTGAAGCCCGACGTCGTCGAGCGGTGAACGTTGTAACGGGCGATCCCGCCGGCATCGGTCGCGCCGCTCCACGCCAGCGAGACCTGACCCGGCGCCGGCGTCGCGGTGAGCGTCGTCGGCGGCGTCGGCGGGGTCGTGTCGGCTGTCGCGGCGGCGCTCGCCTCGTTCGAGGGCGGCCCGACGTTCGTCGCGGCGTCCTCGGCGGTGACGCGGTAGTAGTACGTGCCCGGCGTCAGCGCGGAGTCCACGTGGCTCGTCCCAGTCGGCTGTGCGACCCGGTTCGCCGCGCTCGGCGTGAAGCCGGCCGTCGTGCCGCGGTGGACGTTGTAGCGGGCGACGCCGATGTTGTCGGTCGCGGCGCCCCAGCTGAGGCTGACCTGGCCGAGGCCGCCCGTCGCGGCGAGCGTGCCCGGCGCGGTGGGCGCCTGGCCGTCGGGCGCGCTGATCGACGCGTTCATGTCCGACTGGATCTCGGCGGCGCTGAGGGCCCGGTTGTAGACCCGCACCTCGTCGATCAGGCCGCTGAACCACTCCGACCAGATCGTGTTGCCGCCGATGCGGAGCGGCGAGGTCGACGTCTGGATCGCGCCCGCGACCGCGAGCGTCGACACCTGCGTCCCGTTCACGAACAGGCGCTGCGTCGTCCCGTCGTACGTGGCCGCGACGTGCGTCCAGGTGGCGGCCGGAATCTGCGCCGTGCCGTCCAGCAGGCGTGCGATGCCGCCGATCGTCACTTGCGACTGCGGCCGGTTGGCGTCGGTGCTCGAGTAGAGCCCGTAGACGAGGTCGCCCGGCCGCTCCTTCACGATCAGCGTCCTCCAGTCGTTCGCGACCGTCGGCTGCACCCAGCCCTCGACCGTCATCCCGCTCGTCAGGTCGAGTGCGTTCGAGTCGGCGACGGTGACCATCGCGCTCGTGCCGTTGAACGAGAGTGCCTTGCCGTACTTGCCGGTCGCGGACCAGGTCGTGTTCGCGAGCGTGCCGACGTTGCCGCCGCCGGACTGGTCGGCGGTCGTCGTGCCGCTGCCCTCGTCGAAGCCGTACGCCGCAACGAGCCCTGGCGGCGGGCCGCCGGCGACAGTGGCGCTCGCCTCGTTGGAGGCGGGCCCGACGTTGCCGGCGACGTCCTCGGCGGTGACCCGGTAGTAGTAGGTGCCCGCGGTGAGGCCCGCGTCGACGTACGCCGTCCCGGTCGGCTGGGCGATCCGATTCGCCGCGCTCGGCGTGAAACCGGCGGTCGTGCCGCGGTGGACGTTGTAGCGCGCGATGCCGCCGGCGTCGGTGGCGGCGGTCCAGCTGAGCGCGGCCTGTCCCGGCCCGGCCGTCGCGGTCAGGCCGGTCGGCGCGGTCGGCGGGGTCGCGTCGCCGGCGGTCGAGATCCGGATCATCTCCGCGACCGACGGGACGCCGTTCGTGTCGAGCACGAAGAGCATGTAGTCGCCGGGCGGCGCGAGGTTTGCGTTCGCGGGCGCGCTGACCGTCAGCTTCCCTGCGCCGGTGGTGAAGTTGAGGTACTGGAAGCGCTGGTTCATGTCGTTCGCGTGCGTGACCGAGGGGAGCCGGATCAGCGAGACCTGCGCGATCGAGGCCGCGTTCGGCGTCGTCACGTCGAAGGTCGAGCCGTAGGCCGCGGCCGACGGAGCGTCCGCGGTCGGGCGCGGGCCCTTGAAGAGGTACGGCGGTGAGTAGATCTCCGCGTTCCTCTGGTTGACGATCGTCGGGACGCTCGGCAGCTGCCCGCCGCCGGCCATCAGGACGCGGCCGTCGGGCAGGAGCAGCGCGGTCGAGTGGTAGAGGCGGCCGTTCTGGAGCGAGTCGACCTCCGTCCACGTCTCCGTGTCCGGGTTCCAGATCTCGGCCGGCAAGACCGAGTTCGCGATCTCGACACCGTCGGAGGTCGAGCCGCCGCCGCTCGCGAGCACTGTGCCGTCGGGAAGCAGCGTCAGGTTGTGGTACGCCCTCGCACGCTTCATCGCCGCCGTCTCGCGCCACGCCGGAGTCGGCGCGCTCATGTCGATGACCGCCGTGCGAGCGTGCGCTGGATACGTGTCGATCCCGCGAAAGCCGGGATCGGCCCAGGAGCCGGACTTCATGATCTTGTTCGGTCGGTACATGACCGCACCCATGCCGTCGATCGGGCTCGTCCCCACGACCGACCATGTCGCCGTGGCCGGATTCAGGATCCGGGTGATCTTGTCCGGCCCGGCGTCGAAGACGCGGCCGTCGGAGAGCACGAACATGAACGGGTACAGCGGCGACGTCAGCCGCGCCGACCCGAGGTCCGTCCACGCGTTCGTGGTCGGGTTGTAGATCGAGGGCAGCGAGTTGACGGACGACTCCTTGAAGGCCGGGTCGCCGGGCTGGTTCACCTGGATGTTGTCACCGGCGAAGGTGAGCACGCGGCCGTCCGGGAGCTGCGTGGCGGTCGGGTACCAGCGGCCGACGGACATGTCCGGGCCGCGCACGTACGTATTGGTCGCCGGGTTGAAGAGCGTCGTGTCGGCGAGCCCCTCGTTCGCGTTGATGTGGCCGCCGACGAGCAGCGTGCGGCCGTCGGCGAGCTGAATGTGTCCGGAGCAGAAGAGGTTGCGCCCGTACGGGATCGGCGTGAAGATCCCCGACACCGGATCCCAGAGGCGCTCGGAGTTCGTTCCGGCCGCGAAGCCGTCGAGCGAGAACACCTGCCCCGTCGGCTCGAGCGACATGTGCACGGCCACGGTCGGCCACGAGATCGGTGCGCTCCAGTCTCCGTTGATGCTCGGCGGGTCGCCGGGGGCTGCGCTCGAGCCGCCGAGCTGGACGAGCGCGAAGAGCACCGCGAGGAAGGCGAGCGCGGAGCGCTGCCACGATGGGATCCCGCGCCAGAGCCGTTGGGTGTTCGCAGCCGTTGTTCGCATGGTCAGACCATCCGGCTGTGCCGGACTTCGGTTATCCCGAATGGCGTTGCGACGGACAAGGGCCGGAAGTTCAGACCGGCCTATCCAGGCGTCGGGGTTCGACGTGCGCTGCGAGTCGGCGTGCGAGCTGGCCGTCACGCTCGCCGAGGCGGGCGGCGACCCGCTCCGCCGCGAGCGCGACGCCGTACGCGGCCATCGGGACGAAGGCGAGCTCGAGCCGGAACGCGCTGAAGACGGGCGCTGCGAGGACGTAGCCGAGCGCGAGCACGGCGCCCGCCGCCATCAGCGTCGTCTCGATGCTGCGGACCTCGCGCCGTCGCCAGACGAGAAGGAGCAGAGCGACCACGCCGCCGACGATGAAGAGCGCCGTGTGCCACTCGCCGCGGCGGAGGAAGCCGACGTTCGCGCGGACGAGCTCGACGAGCGCGCCTGGATAGTGGCTCGCGATGAAGCCCCAGGAGGTGTCCGCGGACGGCTCGGAGTCGTTCACGTTGAACGCGAGCAGTTCGCGCACGGGCGTCCGGAAGAGGAGCAGCGCCGGCAGCGCGGCCGCGACGCCGGTCGCGAACAGCGTCACCGGCACGCGCGACCGGTAGCGGAGCGCGCAGAAGCCGACCGCGAGGACCGGGATCCAGGTGCTGTCGCGGGTGAACGCGAGCAGCGCGATTGCCCCGATCCACAGCGGAAGCCACGCGAGCCCGCGCCTGAGCGCGAGGATCGCCGCCCCGAACGCCGCGATCTCGAGCGCGAGCCCCCAGCTGTCGGTGAGCGGGAAGGACGCGTGGCTCGTCAGCGGCGGCAGCAGCGCGGCCGCGGCGGCGACGCCCGCGGCGAGCACGAGCCGGAAGCGGAGGAGCAGCAGCCCGAACAACCCCACGACGGCCGCGAGGTAGCCGGCGAGCGAGACATAGAGCAGCGAGCGCTCCTCGGCGGCGGGGTAGATCGCCGCGGCGGCGATCGGCACGGCGACACGCCGCTCGTAGAAGGGCTCGTTGTAGGCAACCCAGGTGTCGTTGCCGGTGTGGCCCGGATCGCGCGCCCGCAGGCCGGCGGCGAGCGGCCCCTCGAAGACCTCGTCGAGCGCATCGTCGTGGCCCCGCAGCTCCAGCACGCGGGCCTGGTAGTAGAGCGCGTCGGGCGTCCACTCGACGGGGTCCTGCCACGCCGGCCAGACCGCGAGGCAGGCCAGCGCCGCGAGCCCCGCCGCGACGATCGAAAGAATCGCTGCTCGCCGTTTCACCTGTACCCCCGCCGGCCGCCCGCTCAGGCCCGCGCGGACACGCGCGGAACGTGAAGCCGCTGCTCGCGGTGCCACTCGATCGTCCGCGCCAGTCCGTCCTCGAGTGAGACCTTGGCTTCGAAGCCGAGCAGCTCCCGCGCCTTCGTCGTGTCCGGGACCCGGTGGCGCACGTCCTGGTAGTTGCCGGGCATCTCGTCGTAGCCGATGAAGGTGGCGCGCAGCGGCTGCGGGAGCTCGAGCCGGTCCTGGATCGTCTCAGCGAGATCCCGGATCGAGAGCGCGTCCGTCGAGCCGATGTTGACGACCTCGCCGCGCGACTCCGGCGTCTGCAGGGCACGCATGAAGCCCTCGACCGTGTCCTCGACGTAGGTGAAGCTCCGCGTCTGCAGGCCGTCGCCGTGGATCTCGACGGCCTCGCCGTTGAGCAGCGACTCGATGAAGGTCACGGTCGGGCCGCCCCACCAGCTCAGGTGGTTGCGCGGGCCGTAGACGTTGAAGAGCCGCAGGATCGTCACCTTCAGGTCGCGCTCGTCGGCGAGCGCCAGCGCGTGGTGCTCGTCGTACATCTTCGAGACCGCGTAGGCCCAGCGCTTGGACGTGGGCGGGCCGATCACGAGCTGGCCGTCCTCGCGGTACGGAGGGGTCCCGTCGCCGTAGACGTCGGACGTGGACGTGATCACCACGTCGGCGTCGAGCGCGAGCGCGACCGAGCAGGCCGCGTTGACGCCGGTGACGTTCACCTCGAGCGTCGAGAGCGTGCCCCCGTAGCGCGGGATCTTCTTCGCCGCGAGGTGCATGATCGCGTCGCAGCCGTTGAAGGCCGCACGAAGCGGCCGCCGCTGCGTGCAGTCGAGCACCTCGAACTTGAAGCCGCGATTGTTGAGAAACGGCTGCAGGTTCGCCATCGAGCCATAGGACATGTCATCGACCCCGACGACCTGATAGTCCTCGGCAAGCAGGCGCTCGCAGAGGTGGGAGCCGACGAAACCTGCCGCACCGGTTACGCCGATCTTCTTCATCTGACCCTCCTCAAACTGTGAAATTCGTTGTTCATGCCGCAGCACGCTGTTCGGCCGGAAGCCGCTCGAGGATTCGGGGCACGACCTGGTCGGACACGCCGGTCACGGCCTGGCCGCTGACGATCTCCGGGTACACATGTGCCGTCGACGCGAGCGAGAGCCCGGGCACGGAGAACATCTCCGGCAACCGCTTCGCTCCGCCGACGAGATGGACGGGCTCGGTGACGCGCGCCCGCTGCACGACCTTCGAGACGATCTCGTCGTCGCGCAGGTCGGGGAAGATCGTGCGGGCGTAGCCCAGGTACGTACGCTCGAGCTCCTCCGGCGAGCGCTCGTGGTCAGGGTGGCCCGGGTCGACGTACTTGGAGACGTAGACGAGGTGGCCGCCGACCTTGTCGGGATCGACGACGTGGGTCGTCTCGACGATCGTGGTCAGCGGGACGCGCCGGTCGGTGATGTTCAAGTGGTAGTAGGGGCTGACGCTGCGCGTCGTCCGGAGCAGCAGGCAGACGACGCCGAGGTAGCGGCAGTGGTCGGCCGGCGCCTGCTCGGCGAGCTCCGACGCCAGGAGCCGGTGCGCCATCGGCGGTGCCAACGTGCAGAGCACGTGATCGAAGCGCCGCAGGCGACCGTCGACCACGACGCCGACGGCGCGGCCGCCCTCGGCGGCGATCGACTCGACGGTCGCGCCTGCGCGCACCTCGCCGCCCAGGGCGACGATCCTTTGCTCGAGCGCATCGATCAACGTCTGGTAGCCGCCCTCGAGCCAGCCCATCACCTCGCGCCCGCTCTTGTCGCGGGTCGAGCCCATCCGGCGCGTCCGCGCCCAGATGTACGTCGCCGGGAGGTCGGCGAAGTTGCCGTCGAACTTGGAGTCGAGCAGCGGCTTCCACATCTTCTCGACGACGCCCTTGCCGCAGTGCCGCCGGAGCCATTCCTCGAGCGACTCGTCGTCGAGGCGATCGTGGTTCTTCGTCAGCTGGCAGCGGGCGACGAAGAGCGCCAGCCGCGCGCGCTCGTGCGGCCGAAGGATGGGGAAGGTGAGGAACTCCTTCGGTGAGGTCATCGAGAACAGCCGTCCGTCGCCGTAGAAGCCGACCCGGGTCGGCCGGAAGCGCCAGCGGTCGCCGAGCCCGAGCTCGTCGGCGAGCCCGAGCACGCGATCGTCCGACGGTAGGACGACGTGGTAGAAGCGGTCGACGTCGGTGCCGTCGAAGTCGAACGAGCCGACGAGCCCGCCGAGGTCGGGCGCGCGCTCGAACAGGGAGACGGCGACGCCTGCCTGCGCGAGCCGATATGCGGCGGTCATCCCGAGGATGCCCCCGCCGACGATCCCGACCGTCGGCTTCATGCGCCGAGCGCGCCTTCGCTTGCCGCGGGCAACGGCTCGGGTGCGCCCGCGCGCTCGCGGAACAGCATGCGCCAGTAGGCGAGCATCGTCTTGAAGACCGGCATCTTGCTCTCGCCGTTGCGCCGGCTCCAGTCGAGCGAGACCGGGACCTCGACGATCCGAGCGCTCATCGCCGAGAGCTTCGCCAGCAGTTCCGCCTTGCACGCGAAGCCGCGCTCGCGGATCAGGCGGTCGCCGTAGCGCGCCGACGCCTCACGGAGGGTGGAGGCGCGGTAGACGCGGAAGAAGGAGGAGACCGTGGTCGCTTCGAGCCCGAGGCCACGCCGCACGACCCAGCCCGCCGCGGCGCTGAGGAGACGACGGTGCGCGCTGACGCCCACCATCCGCCAGTCCGCGAGGACGACGTCCGCACCGCGGCGCACCTCGTCCAGCATCAGAGGCAGCGCGCCGAGGTCACTGGTCGTGTCGGCTTCGAGGGTGACGACCAGGGCATCGGGATTCGCGCAGGCGAGTGCCGAGTTGAAGCCCTCACGGAAGGCGGCGCCCGGGCCCTGGTTCTCCTCGAGCCGGACGAGTTCGACCGGCAGCGGGCCGTCGTACGCCCGCACCAGGTCGGGTGTCTCGTCCGCCGAGCCGTCGTCGACGATGAAGATGCGCGAGCCTGCGCCCAGCAGCGCGGTCGTCTGCAGCAGGTCGTCGAACAACGTCGGCAGGTTCTCCTGCTCGTTGAACGCAGGGATCACGAACAACAGCTGCGCCGGCTCCGCCAGAGCCGTGTGCGGCGCCGCTGCCGCCGGCATTGAGATGTGCTTCGTCCCTTCCACTTGCCCCCGCTCCCGCATTTGGTTGCCGTACCGCTTGCCTGTGAAGGAGCCTAGGAGGGCACTTGCGCCGGATCCAGGCCAGAAAACCAAGACCAGCCAGCGGTCGGGGGTACTAGCCATCCGGGGGGTGGAGGCTCTTCCGGGGCCCGCGCATCCTGTCCCGAAGGGGATTTATCGCGCGCTTGCCCCTGCGCATGATTCATCGCATGTGGCGCCAAGGGGTGCGAATGTCGGCGGCGGCCGGCTGCGGCGGTGAAATGTGGTGACGGACATGGCCGTCGCCCAGCCCGTCGCGTCCGAGCGCAGGGCTCCGCGCACCTTCGACGGCGCGGCGCTGCTGTCGGGCGCGACGCTCGCATCGGGTGTCTTCGCCTACGCCTACCACGTCCTCGCGGCCCGCATGCTGGGGCCCGAGGCGTACGGTCTCGTGGCCGTGCTCTGGGCGGCGCTCTTCCTGCTCGTGGTCGTGCTCTTCCGGCCGCTCGAGCAGACGACGTCGCGCGCGATCGCCGACCGGCTTGCGCGGGGTCACGAAGTGCGCTCCGTCCTGCGCGCGATGTTCCGCATCTATCTCGTCGTCGCGGCGGCGGTCGGCGTTGCGGGCGTCGCCGGCTGGAGCCTCCTGGCGGACACGCTGTTCCTCGGCGACGCCTTCTTCGTCGGCGCCCTGCTCGTCGCGCTCGCCGCATACGGTGTCGCCTATCTCCTGCGCGGTGTCTGCGCCGGCCTCGGCTGGTTCAGCGGCTATGCGCTGCTGCTCGTCACCGACGGCGCGGCCCGGTTGCTGGTCGTCCTGCCGCTGCTGGCCGTGGCGTCGCAGGATCTCGCCGCGGCCGCGATGGTTGCGGCGGCGGTCGCGAGCGTCCTGTTGCCCGTCGTGGTCGGTCGCCGCGTGCTCGCGCCGCTCGCGAGCCACGGCGACGGGAAGCCCTTCCACGTCGGCGCCGCGGTCGCGTTCGCCTGGCCCGCGGCGGTGATCGCGATCGCCGACCAGGTGCTCGTGAACGGCGGGCCTCTCCTCGTGATGCTCGGGGGTGGCGACGACGTCGGCAAGGTGGCGGGCCTCGTCTTCGCCGCCACGATGCTCGTCAGGATCCCCGTCTTCGTCTTCCAGGGCATGGCGACCTCGCTGCTGCCGAACCTGACGCGACTCCACGCCGCTTCGGAGCTCGCGCTCTTCCGGCGTGCGGTCCTGCGGGCTGCAGGCGGTCTCGCCGGCTGCGCCGTGCTGATCGTCGTCACCGTCTCGCTGGTCGGGCCGGAGGCGATGCAGCTGGTGTACGGCTCGGAGTATCAGGTCGGCCGGCTCGAGCTGGCCCTGCTCGGCGTCGGCGTCGGCTGCTACCTGGCGACCTCGACGTTCTCGCAGGCGCTGCTCGCGCTCGACTGCGGCCGCATCGCGGCGGCAGGCTGGATCGTCTCGTCGCTGGTCTTCCTCGGCGTCTACGTCGTCGCGCCGGGTGATGCGCTGATGCAGGTCGCTGTCGCCTTCGCCGTCGGCACGGCGGTCGCCGTGCCGCTTCTCGGGCTCGCGCTGGCCCGGCGTCGGGAGGCGCCGTGAGGACGCCCGTCTCGGTCGGCGTCGTCTGCGGCGCGAACGGGCTCGGCGACGCGCTCGCGCGCGCCTTCGACGCGCTGCCGCAGGCGACGCTGCGCTGGATCTGCGACGACGCCACGCGCGCGTCGAGCATCGGCTACGGGCCCGCGACCGCGTGGACGAGGGACTTCGACGAGCTGCTTCAGGACGAGGATCTCGATGCCGTCGCCTTTGCGTCCGCCGAGCTCGCAGGGCGGGGGCGGGCGCTGGCGGCGCTCGAGTTCGAGAAGCACGTCTTCGTCGACGGCCTGCTCGACTCGAGCTCGAACGAGGCCGACAAGCTCGTCGCCGCTGCCGCGCTCGGCAACCGCCGGCTGCTGGCCCAGGCTCCGGTGCTGCTGCGGCCGGAAGTGCTCCGCTTGCACCGGCTGATCGACCGCGGCGCGCTGGGCGAGATCTTCTACGTCCACGCACGGCGCTACGCGCTGCGGCCCGACCTCGAGCTCGACCTGCTCCGGGATCTCGGGCTGGAGCTCGTCGCGCTCACGCTCGACCTGCTCGGGGACGAGCCGGTCGAAGCGGAGGCGTACGGGGAGTCGTACCTCGGCCGGCAGCGGCCGGACGTGATCTTCTCCAAGCTCCGCTTCGCGACGGGGATCGGCGTCTACCTGCACCTCTCGTGCCTCGAGGGCGAGTCGGCCGAGCGGATCTCGGTCGTCGGCTCGAAGGCGACCGCGGTGCTGGACGCAGCCGATCCCGAGCGGGCGCTCTCCGTTTACGTCAACGGGTCGACGCCGTCGATGTTCGACGAGCTCCCCGTCGAGCCGGGCGACAAGGTCGCGTTCCGCCAGGCTCCCGGCGACGGGCTGCGGCTCGCGTGCTCCCGCTTCCTGACCGCCGTCCGCTCGAGCGGTGACACGTCCTTCGGCCGCGAGGCGTCTGCGGCACTCGCCGTGATCGAGGCGCTCGAGCACTCCTGCCGCAACCGAGGCGCGGCGGAGCCGGTCGCCTCGCGCGCAGCCGTCGGCGAGGAGAACGTGATCGCCTTCCGCGCGCGCGAGTTCGGTTCACAGCTCTGACATGACAGCTTTACTAAGCTTTCTCAAGATAAGGCTTCACTTTCTCCTCAAACTGCGCTAGGTTGAGGCCTCGGGGAAAAGGCGGCGGAGGTAGGGAAGCCGCGAGACAGTGACACGAAAGGCGGCCCTTTCGGATGAGTCAGCACTACAACGGACGTACTGCGGTACTCGTCGATCAGCACCCTCTCTGGCTGGACGCAGTGAGCCTGGTCGTCGAGGACCTCGGTATGACCATCGTCGGCACTGCGACGTCGGGGCGCGAAGGACTTGCGCTCGTGACGGAGCAGCGCCCGGATGTTCTCGTCACCGGGATCCAGATGCCGGCAGGCGACATCGACGGCATCGAGCTCGTGCGGATCGGTCGGGAGAACGTCCCGGCGCTGCGCGCGATCGTGCTCTCGATCCATGACGACACGAAGCACATCGACGCGGCCCTGGCGGCAGGCGCGGTCGCGTACGTGATCAAGACGGCCCACCCGGACGACCTTCGGTCGGCGATCCGGCAGGCCTTCGCGCACTCGGTGTACCTGCCCGGCAGCCGGACGGCGGCGGCGGTGCAGAGCACCAGCGTCCCGACCGAGGACCTGCCCGACCTGACGCGTCGCGAGCTGGAGATCCTGCAGCTCGTCGCGGAGGGTCACTCGAACACCCAGCTCGCGAAGATGCTCTGGGTGACCGAGCAGACGGTCAAGTTCCACCTGTCCAACGTGTATCGCAAGCTCGACGTCGCCAACCGGACCGAGGCAAGCCGCTGGGCGCAGCTCCACGGCCTGCTCTCGACCCCGGCGAAGCACGAGCAGCCGCTCGGCACCGCGTCCGCCGGCTAGCGAGTTTCGAGGGCACTCCGGCTCCCGCGCGCGTCGCAAGGCGCACGCGGGAGCCTTACGTTTCCCTTTCAGCGGCAGTTGCCCGAGCCGGCGTCGCGGAAGCTCGCGCCGGCGACCGGCAGGAAGCGCCAGTCGTACGCGTCCGCCCGCAGCGTCAGCCGCAGCACGCCGAACGTCGTGTCGTTCACGACCTCGCTCCGCGGCAGGCGCCAGAGAACGGGATAGTGGCTGCGCCCGCCGCTGCCGACGACGAAGGAGCGGATCCCGTTCAGCGGCGCGAAGCGCTCGTAGTGGTGGTCGTGGCCCGCGAGGACGACGTCGGCGCCGCCGCGGGCCAGCGTGTTCCAGAGCGCGGCCATCGTCTCGTCGGACCCGTGCAGCCCGGAGCTGTACCGAGGGTGGTGCCAGTACGCGAGCGTGCACCCGGCCCGGCTGCGCTCGAGGTCGGCGGCGAGCCAGCGCTGCTGCGGCGATCCCTCTGCGCAGCCTCCGGCCGGTCCGCAGTTCGAGTTGAGCACGACCACGTGCCACGCCCCGAGCCCGTACGAGTAGTAGCCCCGGTCCGGCAGCCGGAAGTACGCCTTCGCCGGGCGCGCGCCGGCCGAGCCGTACTCGTGGTTGCCGAGCGCCGCCCTGGTGCGGCCGCGGAAGCGGCGCCACGAGTAGCAGTCGCGGAACTCGGCTGCGCTCCCCCGCTCGTAGACGGCGTCTCCGAGCACGGCGACCGTGCCGGGCGTTCGTGCGACGAGGGCCGCCGTCTGCTCGTCGCCGGACGAGCGGCAGGACGCGATGTCTCCGGCCGCGACGAGCGTCGGTGCCGGCGCGAGCAGCGAGAGCGCGGTCGTGACCGCGGCGAGGATCAAGCGGCGACGTGCTGCGGCGTCAGGAGCAGCTCCGCGATCTGGATCGCGTTCAGCGCCGCGCCCTTGCGGAGGTTGTCGCCGGCGATGAAGAGCGCGAGGCCGTTCTCGACCGTCGGGTCCTTGCGGATCCGGCCGACGAGCACGTCGTCGCGGCCGGCGGCGCCGCCCGGAGTGGGGAACTGCTCGAGCTTGATCCCGGGCGCGCCGGCGAGAATCGAGGTCGCCTCCTCCGCGGAGAGCGGCTCCCGCGTCTCGAGCCAGACCGCCTCCGCGTGGCCGACGAGCACGGGCACGCGCACGCAGGTGGCGCTGACCGGCAGCGCGGGCAGCTCGAGGATCTTGCGCGTCTCCTCGCGCAGCTTCTCCTCCTCCTCGAACTCGACGCCGTCGAAGCTCCAGTCCATCCGCAGGTCGAGCTCGTCCGGCGACTGGCCGCGAAGCTGCTCCATCGCCTGCGCGCCCGCGCCCGAGACGGACTGATAGGTCGCGACGCGCACGCGCACGAGCCCCGCCGCGTCGTGCAGCGGCTTCAGCGCGCACGTGAGCGGGATCGCGCAGCAGTTCGGGTTGGCGACGATGCCGTCGTGCTCGGCGGCGCGGATGCCGTTGACCTCCGGCACGACGAGCGGGACCCCCGGCTCGAGCCGGTAGGCGGCGGACTTGTCGATCGCGATCGCGCCGCCGCGCACGGCGTGCGGGACGAGCTCGCGGCTGGCGGAGGTGCCGACGGAGAAGAGGCAGAGGTCGAGGTCGCCGGCGGCGAGCGCTTCCGGCGTCGCCTCCTCGACGATCGCGCCGCCGAGCTCCGTGCCCGCCGAGCGCGCGGACGCGAACAGGCGCACGTCGTCGTAGCCGCGCTCGCGCAGCAGCTCGAGCGTGATCGTCCCGACCGCGCCGGTCGCGCCGACGACGCCGATCCGCGGTGTTGAGGGCAGGCGGCTAGCCAAGCTCGAACGCCTCGTGGAGCGCCTGCACGGCGCGGTCGACGTCGCTGGAGGGGACGTGGCAGGCGATCTTGATCGGCGAGGTCGAGACGATCGCCGCCTCGATCCCGGCGTTCTCGAGCGTCGCGAAGGTCTTGGCGGCGACGCCGGGGTGGCTCTTCATCCCGGCGCCGACGAGGCTGACCTTGCCCAGGTCGTCGCGGGCGGTCCAGGAGACGCCGAGCCCGTCGAGCGTTCGCGCCGCGTCGGCCTTGTCCTCGACCGGGGCGGAGAAGACGATCTCGGCGTTCGTCTGCACGATCGTGTCCACGTTCACCGAGGCCTGCGCGAGCGCGCCGAAGAGCTGCGCCGGCCTGGCGCCGTCGACGCGGTAGACGGTCTCCTCGCGCTGGTGCACGACGCCGCTGATCAGTGCCTTCTCGAGCATTTCCGGCTCCTCCTCCTGGATCCACGTCCCTTCTCCTTCCTCGAAGGTCGAACGGACGTGGAGGCGCACATTGTGACTGCGGGCGACCTCGATCGAGCGGGTGGCGAGGACGCCTGCTCCGGAGGAGGCCATTTCGAGCATCTCGTCGAAGCTGACGCGCGTCAGCTGGCGCGCGTTCGGGACGAGCCGCGGGTCGGCCGAGTAGACGCCCGCTGACGTCGGTGTAGATCTCGCAGAAGTCGGCGCCGAGCGCGGCTGCGAGCGCGACCGCGGTCGTGTCGGAGCCGCCGCGGCCGAGCGTCGTCACCTCGAAGGCGGTCGAGACGCCCTGAAAGCCGGCGACGAGCACGATCGTGCCCTCGTCGAGCGCCTCGTGGATCCGGCGCGCGCGCACCTCGACGATCTTCGCCTTGCCGTGGACGGTGTCGGTGACGATGCCGGCCTGCGAGCCGGTCAGCGAGATCGCCTCGTGGCCGAGGTCGTGGATCACCATCGCCGCGAGCGCGCACGAGATCCGCTCGCCGACCGAGACGAGCATGTCGAGCTCGCGCGGGTGCGGCGTGGGGGAGACCTGGCTGCGCGAGCTCGAGCAGCTCGTCCGTCGTGCGCCCCATCGCGGAGAGGACGCCGACGACGCGATGCCCCTCCTCGCGCGCGGCGACGAGCCGCGCCGCGACCCGCTTCAGCTTCTCCGGGTCGCCGACCGACGTGCCGCCGAACTTGAGCACGAGGGTGCCGCGCGGCGGCGCCTCGGCGTCGGCGTCGACAGCTGGAACGGCTTCGTACTCGGTCGTGGCCACTGCTCGGCGAGTGTAGTGGAGGCCCCGGAGACGACACGGAAACGGCCCTAAAAAACACTGAACCGACGAACCCGAAGGCCCGTCGGTTCAGATGGGGAGAATCTAGGGATGGGCGCGATCGGCGTCAAGCGGCCGTCCGGACAAATGTTCGCTCTTTGCGGGAAAAGCGTGCTGACGCTAGATCTCGCGCCGCCCGGCCAGCGCCCGGCCGAGCGTCACCTCGTCGGCGTACTCGAGGTCGCCGCCGACAGGAAGGCCGCTCGCGAGCCGCGTCACGGTGGCGCGGTCGCGAAGCCGGTCGGCGAGGTACGCGGCCGTCGCCTCGCCCGTCATGTTCGGGTTCGTCGCGAGCACCACCTCGCGGATCTCGCCCTGGGCGACGCGCTGGAGCAGCTCGTCGATCCGCAGGTGCTCCGGCTCGACGCCGTCGAGCGGCGAGAGCGAGCCGCCGAGCACGTGGTAGAGCCCGCGGTACTCGTGGGTGCGCTCGAGCGAGATCACGTCGACCGGTTGCTCGACGACGCAGACGACCGTGCGGTCGCGGCGGGCATCGAGGCAGATCGCGCAGAGCTCCTCCTCGGTCAGGTTGCCGCACTCGCGGCAGAAGCGCACGCGCTCCTTCACCTCCTCGATCGCCGTCGCCAGCGCGAGCGCCTCGTCCTTCGGCGTCGAGAGGACGTGAAACGCGAGCCGCTGGGCGGTGCGCGAGCCGATCCCCGGCAGGCGCGTCAGCTGCGCGACGAGGTTGTCCACGGAAGGGCTCAGCACGACCGCAGCCTATCCGTCCAATTCGGACGTGACGCGGCGCGGCCAGGCCGGTCGAGTGGCTCCAGCAGGGCGCAAAACCGTCCGTTACCCCATCCGTTCGTCCAGCAGTGTGGAGGCCCCGGAGTGCGGTACGTTCGGCATGACGGCGACGGGTGGGCCGCCGCCCCTCGTCGTTGCGGCTGTCGGGCCTTCTCGGCCTGAGCGGCCGCGGTGATCGGAGGTGCTCGGGGGACCAAGCCTGAGCACCTTCGTCACCCGTTTGGGGGTCGTTTGCCGACTCCCCGACTTCCACGATGCGACGAGCGACGTTTCGTCGCGCGGGCGGCCGCCCCTTCTTGGTCGGGGGGCGGCCGTCGGTCTGTTCCTGGCTCGTACTAATCTGCACTTTCGGTCATTACCGAGCGCCTCCGCGACGGACCATCATGAGCGCACGGTTCTTCTGCGGCGAGGGGGTTTGGACATGAGGATTCGGGTCAGCCAGCCGGCACTCGTGCCCGATCTGGTCGAGTTTCTCGGGCGGGCGCTGTGCACGACCCAGTCCGTGCACGGATCGGTCGTGGAGGTGGCGTTGCCGAGCGTCGCCGACGGCGCGCGGGCCCGTCGTGACCTCGATCTCTACCTCGCGGCATGGCGGGGCCTGCACCCGCCGGTCGAGGCGACGATCATCGACGCCTGATCAGGCGCCCTCGGCGGCGACGCCGGCGTAGAGGACGCCCTCGCCGAACTCGGCGAGCCGACGCTCGGCCAGCTCGAGAAAGGCGCGCGCGGCCGGCGAGACGGGTGCGCCGCGGCGGGTGATGAACGCGAAGTCGTCGTAGAGCGGCTCGGCGAACGACGCCGTGCCGAGCCTGCGGAAGGAAGGCCGGTGCTCGAGTGCGGCCTTCGGGGCGATCGTGTCGCCGAGCCCGCTCGTCGTCAGCTCGAGTGCGGCGTCCATGTCCTCGATCTCGATCACGGGCTCGAGCTGGACGCCCGCGCGCTGCGCCCGCTCCAGCAGCTGCCGGCGGGTCGGGTCGCTCCAGCCGTAGTGGGCGTCGTAGAGGATCAGCGGCGCCTCGGCGAGCCGCTCGATCGTGACCGGCTCGCGAACGCGCTCCGGCTCGCGGCTGACGTAGACGACCTCCTCGCGCCTGGCCGGACGGATCTCGAGCCCCTCGTCGTCGACCGGGAGCACGACGAGGCCGGCCTCGAGCCGGCCCCGGCGCACGTCCTCGGCCACCTCGGACGAGTTCTGGCCGACGAGCCGCAGCCGCACGCTCGGATGCCGGGAGCGGAAGTCGGCGACGAGCCGGGAGAGGAGGAAGCCGGAGGCGGTCCCGAACATGCCGATGCTGAGCGTGCCGCCGGTCAGCTCGCGCACCTCGGTGACGGCCTCGCGCGCACCGGCCAGCGCTGCGAGCACGCGCTCGGCCTCGGGACGGAAGGCGCGGCCGGCCTCGGTGAGGACGACGCCGCGGCCGACGCGGACGAACAGCTCGACGCCGAGCTCGGCCTCGAGCGAGCGAACCTGCTCCGAGAGGGACGGCTGGGCGAGGTAGAGCTCGCGGGCGGCACGGCTGAACGAGCCGTGCTCGGCGGTGGCGAGGAAGTAGGTGAGCTGTTGCAGTGTCATAGGCGTTCCCTATGGAAGTTCAAGAGAACTCAGACTAGCCCTTCTGCTCGGGCGTCCCTACCGTGAGTGCATGTTCCGTTCCCCGTCACCCGAGCGCGTCGGCGTCCTGCTCTGCCTCGTCGCGGGCGCGTCGTTCGCGCTCCAGCCCGTGCTCGTCAAGGTCGCCTTCGACGGCGGCGCCGGCGTCGCGTCGGTCGGCGCGATCCGCTTCGCGCTCGCCGCCGCCGTCTTCGCCCTACTGGCGCGCAGGGCGATCGCCGCCGCGCCGGTCCGGACGCTGCTGCCGCCCTTCGTGCTCGGACTGACGATCTACGGGCTCGAGACCGGCCTCTTCTTCGCGTCGCTCGAGCGGATCGACGTCTCGCTCGCCTCGCTGCTGATGTGCAGCTACCCCGCGCTCGTCGTCGCGGGAGCCGTGCTGCTGCGGCGTGAGCGTCGCGTCGCGGCGCCGCGCGGTCGCGCTCGTTGTCGCGCTGGCCGGCGTCGCGCTCGTCCTCGCCGGCGGCGTCGGCGGGGCGATCGACCCGGTCGGGATCGGCTTCGCCCTCGCGGCGGCGATCGCGTACGCCGCCTACGTGCTCGTCTCGGACCGCCTGCTCGGCACGACCGAGCCGCTCGTGCTGGCGACGATGCTCTGCGCCGGCGCCGCGACCGCGTTCGCGCTCGGCGGCGCGGCGACCGGCTCGCTCGAGCCGCCGCGCGCCCGTCGACGCTGCTCGTCGTCGGCGCGATCGCGCTCGTGGCGACCGTGCTGCCGATCGCAGCGTTCCTCGGCGGCGTGCACCGGATCGGGCCCTCGCGCGCGACGATTCTCGGCACGATCGAGCCGCCCGTGACGATCGCGCTGTCCGCGCTCGTCTTCGGCGAGCGCCTCGGCGTCGTCCAGCTGCTCGGCGCAGGGCTCGTCGTCTCGGCGGTCGTGATCCTGCAGCTGCGCCGCCGCCCGAAGCTCCGCCCGGTGCCGCAGCCGGCGCCGCGGCCCGTCCCTGATCCGCTTCCGGACACCGAACGTATTGCTGCGTAGACGTTAAGAATGTGTAGAGATCGACAATCTGGTGAAATGAAAGGGCTCTTGCCGGCGTTCTAACTAGCAGCGACGCACCCGGCCGCCCGTGAGGCTGCCGCGACGACTGTGTCGGCTAGGACCCGAACACCCTTGGAGGAACAATTGCGCACGGATGAAGCTTTGGGCACTGACGCCCTTGAATTGAACTCGGCCATCACCGCCTTCCTGCACGACGCGGAGGAGCGCGGCAGCGTGGCCGCCGCCGAGCTCGAGGCACTGCAGCGTCGAGCACGATCTCGACGAGGAGGCCGTCGAGACGCTCCGCGCTGCCCTCGGGGCGGCCGACGTCGAGATCGAGGAGAGCTCCGACGACGCGGAGCTGGGTCTCGACCTACGGCCCTCCGCGCCGACGGGCACGACCGACAGCCTGCAGCTCTTCCTGAACGAGATCGGCCGCCACGAGCTCCTGACCGCCGCCGAGGAGGTCGCGCTCGCGAAGCGGATCGAGCGCGGCGACCAGGCCGCGAAGGAGCGGATGACGAACGCGAACCTGCGGCTCGTCGTCTCGATCGCCAAGCGCTACCAGGGCCACGGCCTGCCGCTGCTCGACCTGATCCAGGACGGCACGATCGGCCTCAACCGCGCGGTCGAGAAGTTCGACTACCGGAAGGGCTTCAAGTTCTCGACCTACGCGACGTGGTGGATCCGCCAGGCCTGCCAGCGCGCGGTCGCGAACCAGTCGGACACGATCCGGATCCCGGTGCACGTGCAGGAGCGCCGGCTCAAGCTGCGCCGCGCCAAGCAGCAGCTCGAGGTCGTGCACGGCCGCCCGCCGACGATCGAGGAGCTTGCGAAGGCGACGGAGCTGAAGGAGCACCACGTCGAGGAGGCTCTCGACGCGGTCGAGGCATCGGTCTCGCTGAACCAGACGATCGGCGACGGTGACGGCGAGCTCGGCGATCTCTTCGCCGACCGCACGGCCGAGGATCCGATCGAGTCGGCCGACCTCTCGCTCGAGCAGCAGCGCGTGCGCGAACGCGCTCGCCGACCTGCCGGAGCGGGAGCGGCTCGTCCTCGAGCTGCGCTTCGGCTTCGTGCAGGACGAGGAGGGCGCGAGCCTCGAGCAGATCGGCAAGAAGCTCGGCCTCACGCGCGAGCGGATCCGCCAGCTCGAGACGACCGCACTCGGCCGGCTCGAGGAGAAGCTCCGCACCGAGCCGCTGCCCTCGCGCGAGCGGCTCGCCGGCGCGGCTTAGTTTGCGCAGGGTGGGCATCCGCAGAAGCGGATGCCCATCGCGCGAAAGACCCCTGAAGGGGCCGCTGTCGCGGCCCGGCGCGCTCACATACCGGGAAGGCCCAAGCCACCTAGGCCGCCGGGGAGCATCCCCTGCATCTTCGACTCCATCAGCGCGTTCGCGCTGCGGAGCGCCTCGTTCACGGCCGCCAGGATCAGGTCGGAGAGCATCTCCGGATCGTCCGGGTCGATCGCCTTCGGGTCGATCGTGATCCCGACGATCTCGCCGCCGCCGGTGGCCTTCACCGTGACCATGCCGCCGCCGGCGGAGGCCTCGACGACCTCGTTCGCCGCCTCCTCCTGCACCTGCTGCATCTGCGACTGCATCTGCTGGGCCTGCTGCATCAGCTTGTTCATGTCGAACTTGCTCATCTGGTCTCCTCGACTTCCTGGGCGTCCAACTCGTCCTTGAACATCGAAATGAATGCTTCCTCCGAGAGGGGATCGTCCGCGTCGGCCTCGGCATCCTCCTCCGGCTCGCCGAGCGCGAGCGTGACCGCCGAGCCGGTGGCCCGTGACCTCGTAGAGCGCCTCGCGGATGACGGTGACGTTCTTCGTCTCCTCGGCCTGACGGCGGTGGAAGTCGGCCGTCGCGGGGAACTCGAGCGTCAGCGTCTCGCCCTCGAGCGCGGCGGGACGCGCCTCGCCGAGCAGCGAGGCGACCGGGATCGAGCGCGACTGGACCGCCGGCAGGATCGTCCGCTGCCAGGCGTCCTGGAGCTGGTCGAGCCCGAGCGGCGGTGCCTCGCCGGGCGTCGCGGCAGCCTGCTCCGAGGAGGCTGAGGGCGGCGACCGGGCTCGCCGCAGCAGGCGCCGCCGGCGTACGGCGGGGGCAGGCGGCGGGCGGGGGCGCGCCGGTCAGCCGTTGCTCGAGCTGGTCGACGCGGAACGCGAGCGACTCGCGCGAGAGGTCGGAGCCGGGGCTCGTCACCTTGACGAGCGCGAGCTCGAGCGGGAGGCGCGGATCGGCGCCCTGGCGCGAGTCCTCGACCGCGACCGCGAGCAGGTCGCAGAGCCGGAGCACGGTCGGGGCGGGAGAGCTGGTTCGCCTGCTCGCGCAGCCGCTCGCGCGTCTCGTCGGTGACGGGCAGCGAGTCGGGCACGTGGCCCATGTGCTGGACGAGCAGAAGGTGGCGCAGGTGCTCGAGCAGGTCGGTGACGAGCCGGCCGAGATCCTGGCCCTGCTCCGCGAGCTCCTCCAGGAACGTCAGCGCGCCGGCGGTGTCGCGGTCGACGATCGCGTCGCAGAGGCGGAAGAGCGCGTCCTCCTCGACGGCGCCGAGGAGCTGCAGCACCGACTGGACGTCGATCTGGTTTCCGGTCGCCGACGCGAGCTGGTCGAGCGTCGAGACGGCGTCGCGGAACGAGCCGCGGCCGCCGCGCGCGATCAGCGCGAGCGCGGCGTCGGGCACCTCGATCTGCTCGGCGTCCGCGATCCGCCGGAGCACGCGCACGAGCTCGGGCAGCCGCGGCCGCGCGAAGACGAAGCGTCTGGCAGCGCGAGCGCACCGTCGGCAGCACCTTGGCGAGGTCGGTCGTGCAGAAGACGAAGACGAGGTGCGGCGGCGGCTCCTCGATCAGCTTCAGCAGCGCGTTCCAGGCGGCGTCCGTGAGCTGGTGCGCCTCGTCGAGGATGTAGACCTTGTAGCGGCCCTCGGCCGGCTGCAGGATCACGCGCTCGCGGATCTCGCGGATGTCGTCGATCCCGCGCTGCGAGGCGGCGTCCATCTCGACGACGTCGAGCGAGGTGCCGTTGGCGATCGAGACGCAGGCGTTGCAGACCTTGTCGGGCGTCGCGGTCGGGCCGGCGGCGCAGTTGAGCGCCTTGGCGAGGATGCGCGCCATCGAGGTCTTGCCGGTCCCGCGCGGGCCGGCGAAGAGGTACGCCTGCCGAAGCTGGTCGAGCTCGATCGCGTTCCGCAGCGTCCTGACGACCGCTTCCTGGCCGACGACGTCGTCGAAGTCCTGCGGCCGGTACTTGCGGTAGAGCGCGGTCACTGAGCCCATCGTAGTCGACGGGCCCGAGGCTCTTACATTGGCCACCGGTTCCAGCCGACGAGCTCGTCGAGCGTTCGCCTGCGCTGCGTCGCCCGACTCGTCACCTTGCTCCACCCCGGATCCGGTAGCGGTCGCCCGACGGTCGCACCCGCGACGATGCGCAGGTCGGCTGGGATTCCGAGGAGCTCGCGCCACCGCTGCTCCTCCTCGACCGGCACCCCGTAGACACCCGCGGCGAGGCCCTCGTCGATCGCTGCCAGCAGGAGGAGCATCAACGCGGCGCCTGCGTCCACGAACCAGAACGGCACCGGCCATTCGATCTCGGCTCCCTCCTGGAGCTTGTCGTCCTTTGTGTAGCGCTCGTGGTAGTCGGCCTCGCGCGTGAGCACGAGCACGTGTGCCGGTGCGCTCTCGAACCACGGCTCGAGCTCCTCGTTCTCGGTCGACCCGAGCTGGGCGAGCAGCGCCGGGTCGTCGACGACGAGCAGGCGCTGCCCCTGGCTGAACCCCGCACTGGGGGCACGGCGCACCGTCGAGACGAGCCGTGTGAGCGTCTCGCGCGGAATCGGCTCGCGTTCGTAGTGCCGCACCATCCGCCGCCGCGCGAGCAGGTCCCGGAACTCCACGGGCGGATCGTAGACCGGCTGCTAGCCTCGCCGCGTGGCGGCCTCGGAGCGTCTCCTCAGCGCGGCGCGAGCTGAACCGCGCGCTGCTGGAGCGGCAGCTGCTGCTCGAGCGCAAGCCGCTCGCGCCGTGCAGGCGGTCGAGCGGCTCGGCGGCCTGCAGGCGCAGTCGACGCTCGAGCCCGTATCTCTCCCTCTGGACACGGCTCGAGGGCTTCGAGCGCGACGAGCTGACGAAGGCGCTCACGGGGCGCCGGCTCGTGAAGGCGCTGCTCCAGCGCGGCACGCTGCACGTCGCGGCGCCGCGGCACTACTGGGCGATCATGACCGTGCGACGCGCGCTTGCCGCGTCGCTCTGGCCGCCGTCGTACGAGGCGCGCCTGCCGTCGGCGCGGATCGCCGAGCTCGCCGAGCTCGTGCTCGCGGAGCTCGACGGGCGCGAGTTGACGTTCAAGGAGGTGCGGCGCTGCTCGAGCCGCACGCGCGCGAGGGCGTGCCGCCGACCTTTCTCTGGCGGCGCGTGCAGGGTCACTCGTACGTGATCCACGTGCCTCCGTCCGGGATCTGGGGCTACGGCGGTCACGGCGTCTACACGGCCGCGGCGGGGAAGGTGCGGGGCGCGCCGCCCGAGCCGGAGGAGGCGTTCGACGAGCTCGTCCGCACATATCTCGCCGCGTACGGGCCGGCGACGAAGCAGGACGTCGGCCAGTGGGCGGGCGTGCCCCGGATGAAGCCGATCGCCGAGTCGCTCGAGCGGCTGTCGCTGCGCACGTTCGCCGGCGAGGACGGAAAGGTGCTCTACGACCTTCCGCGCGCGCCGCTCCCGGACCCGGAGACGCCCGCGCCGCCTCGACTCGTGCCGCGCTTCGACAACCTCGTCCTCTCGCACGCCGACCGCTCGCGGATCCTCGGCGACGTGCGCGCCCTCGCGGATCGTGACGAACAACGGCCTCGTGCACGCGACGATCCTGGTCGACGGCTTCGTCGCGGGGACGTGGCAGCTCGAGCAGGGCCGCGTCGTGCTGGAGCCGTTCGGGAAGCTCGACGCGGCGGTCGAAGCGGGCGCTGAAGGACGAGGCGGAGCGGCTCGAGGCGTTCGTCGCCTAGAGAGGCGCGGCGAAGACGACGTAGCGATACGCGGCGCTGCCGGCCGGGTGGCAGGCGGAGAGCACGACGCCGCGGAAGCGCAGGATCCAGGTCTCCCACGGCCGCACGACTGCCGTCCGGCGGACGACGAAGACGACGTCGTCGACGGTGATCCGGTCGCCGCGGCGGAGAAGCGGCAGCTGCGAGAAGGGGCGGTTGTGGGTCGTCCGGTGGCCGGCGATCGCGAGCGTGTCCGCGTCCTGGTAGTAGGCGTACGGGCCCTGATTCAGCGACGGTGCCAGCCGCGTGTCGTAGCCCAAGCCTCGGGATCACGAGGCTCGAGCCCTGCGGCGAGGCGGTGGTGGGGCCGGCCAGAGCCAGCCCCACCACCGCGACGAGCAGCGCGCTAAGGAGTGAACGGGAGCGCACGAGGCTTCGCCTTCGCTGCCGTCGACTGCTTCTTGACGGTCTTCTTCTTGACGACCTTCTTCTTCTTGACGACCTTCTTCTTGGTCGCCTTCTTGACCTTGGCCTTCGCCTTCGGCGCGGGCTTCGCGGCCGGCTGTCGCCGGCGCTGCCGTGGTGGTCGGGACCGCCGTGACGAGGGCCGACGGCGGCGTCACGCAGTTGCCGCTGTCGTCCTTGACCATCCCGGAGGGGAGCGAGGTCTGGATCCCTTCGATGTTCGGGCACTCGTCCGTCGGCGGAGGCGGCGGAGCCGGCGGCGCCGAGCAGTTGCCGCTCGCGTCCTTGAGCATGCCTGCGGGAACCGAGGTCTGGACCCCGTCGATGTTCGGGCACTCGTCCGTCGGTGGCGGCGGCGGCGTCGCGCAGTTGCCGTTCGCGTCCTTGGTCATCCCGGCCGGAACTGACGTCTGCAGCCCTTCGATGTTCGGGCACTCGTCCGTCGGGGGCGGCGGCGGCGTGACACAGTTGCCGCTCGCGTCCTTGATCATCCCCGCCGGGAGCGACGCCTGGTTGCCTGCGATGTTCGGACACTCGTCCGTGGGCGGCGGCGGCGTGCAGCCGCTCGTCGGTCGCGAGATCACGGTCGAGCTCTCCGGGTTCGTCCCGTTGCTCGATCCGGTGCCGTTCCCCCACGGGCCGATCTCCTTGACGTTCAGCTTCACGGAGTTGACGAGCACCGGCACGGCGAAGCTGCCGGAGAACGCGAAGCCGTTCGACGACTTGAACTGGCCGCTCCCGACCTGCTGCGCCGGGTTGACCGTGGCGCCGTTCGCCTGGACGACGTAGACGCGCACGTCGTTGTGCGTCTTCCCGAGCGTGCTGCTCGACTGCCACGCCGACGCCGTGAACGTCACGGTGCCCTGGCAGTCCATGTTGCCGCTGATGCGCCCGTGGTGGGCGAACGCCGACGGCACGAGCGCCAACGCCGCGAGGCACGTCAGGACCGCCGTCATCCCAACCCTGAATCGAGTCACCATTACCCCGTTCCGCAGATGTGAGCCGCATGCCGCCTGGGCTCTCGCCCGGCGTCCATGCCCATTAAGGGTGATATCCGGGTCGCCGCGTAATCCCTCGTCCGAGTGAAGAATGCCCTGCGGCCACCCCCGTCCGGGTGATCTTCGGGCGTTTCAGCGGGTACGAAAGCCTCGAGTTGGCGGCTCCGTCGGTTACAGGCGGCTCAGGAGGTGCGCGTCGATCTTCCGCCGCAGCTCCTCTGCCAGCGAGCGTGACGGTGCGAAGAAGAAGTTGTTCACATACCGCATCTGCCTTCGGTCGACCTGTTTCTCGATCTCCTCCGTCGACTGCATGTCGAGCGTGAAGTCGGCGAGCGCGTACGTCCGCCCGTCGTAGAGGAAGAACCCGACGTACTCGAAGGGCTCGAAGAAGGCTTTCATCGCGGCCAGCGATCCGCGCGTATGACGTTCCTCAACCTCGACGAGCACGACGGGTCGCTGCTTCTCGATGAGAGTGCGACCGCCGGTGAGCACCGCAAGCTCATGCCCTTCCACGTCGATCTTGACGAAGCCGATGTCGCGATCCGCCAGCTTGTCGAGAGTCGACGCGTGGATCGTCCGCAGCTCGTACGGCTCGTCGGGGCGCCCGTCCGCGTCGTCAATTGCGGCGAGTGAAACCGACGGAACGCCGGCGAGCGTCGGGACACGCAACGAGCGAGGGCCTTCATGGTCGGACAGCGCCTCTTGGAAGACCTCGAGGTTGGCCGGCGCCGCCCTGGCGAGAAACGACGACAGCTCCTCGTCCGGCTCAAAGGCGTAGACCCTCCGCGCCAGCGTCGCGAGCGCGACGGCGTACTGCCCCACATTGGCGCCCACATCGATGGCCTCGCGCGTGGGGTCGACGACCTCCGGCAGGATGTCCTCCTCGATCTCGCGCCATTGCGTGCGGGAGAGGACGCGCGCGTGCATCGTCCTCGGCGCGATGCGTCTGAGGAGGTTCCGTACCCTTGTTCGCGCGAAGCCGCCCACGTTTTGCCGACTCTACTCGCGTGCTGGACGGGTCGGAGACACGTCAGGGACTCGTCGCCTCGCTCTCAGCCGAGCGCGTACCGATCCTTCCAGCCGGTCGGGATCGGCAGCCGCAGCCCGTAGAGGTAGCGGATCAGCTGGCCATGGTGCGCGGTCTCGTGCTCGAGCAGCCGGAGCGCCAGCCGGCACCGCGCGTCGTCGGACGGGTCGAGGCCGTCGATCGCCGCGAGGACGTCAGTGGCCGAGCGCGACAGGGCGGCTCGCATCGCTTCCTGCTCGCGTGTCTCCGCCGCAGAGACGGAGCACGAGAAGCCTGACCATTCACCCGCCTCGATCGCGCGGGCGAAGCTCTCCCGCGCGCCGACCACGCACCAGAGCTGCTCCCCGATCGCGTTGGACGGGAGCCCGGGGAGTCTCTCCGCGAGCGAGGCCTCGGGCAGCTCTACGACGAGCTCGTCGTAGAGGCCGAATGAGCCCTCGAAGCGTTCGCGGATGACGGCGGCGATCATGGCCGCCTGGATTGAACCAGGGCCGCTGTTGCTTCGGAACTGGTGGCGGTCGATACTTTTGTCCGTGGCCGCAGACTCCGTCGACGACGTCATCGCCGACGCGCCCCGGCCGTTCCCGAAGGTGGCGCGGTGGTATCGCTGGTTTCTCAGGCAGCAATGGCGTCTGGGCTGGTCGAGCCACCGGCGCCGGCTGATCGCAGCTGCGCTGCTGTTCGGCCTTTCCGCGCTGGTCGTGATGGCTCAGTTGCAGTCCGTCCTGGCTGCGATGCACCTTCCCGGGGAGACGTCGTTCACGCTGACGGATCTGGCGTTTCCCGATCGTTCGCGGGCCGCCGTGGAAACGTGGTTCGCTCACTCCGCGGAGACGACGCAGAAGTTTTCCGGCCCGCTGCTCGTCACGATCGTCTTCGCGGTCGTCGATTCGCTCGTGCTCGTGCCGGCGTACGCGATCTTCCTCTCGATCGCGACCGCGGAAGCACACCGCCGCCTGCAGCGGGCCGTCGAAGCGGAGCTGAGGCTGCCGGAGGAGGACCGCGACCCGCTTCTCCCCGCCTACCGCAGGCTCGCGGCTGCCGCGTTCGTGTCCGTGCCACCACTCGTTGCTCTCGATCTGCTCGAGAACGCCGATCTGATCACGATCGTCGCCTGGAAAGGCGAGGCGCCGGCGTTCTTTCACTGGGCACTGACGGCGCTCTGGGCGGGGAAGTGGCTGCTCGCGCTGGGGATCGTCGTTCCGTTGCTGCTCGCGACAGTTGCACTGCTTCGGCGCGCGGAGCTCGGAGGGCGCGGATTCTGGACGACTGCGGTTGTGCTCCGGGTCGAGATCGTCGTCGTCCTCGTCTTGTCGCTGTTCCTCTTCGGGCCGGTGGCCGCCGAGCAGATGGACGATGTCCTGCGCCGTTGGATCAGCCCTGAGTGGACTGAGCTTGTCGTCGCCTCGATCCTGACGGCGCTTCTGAGCGCCGTCGTCGTCGCCGTCGCGTGGCGACTGCTGGTCTTGACCCACCGCGCCGAGCAGGAGCTGGTGACCGAGAAGGCCGAGCTGGCGCAGGAGCAGGCTGCCGCTCGGACAGCGGACCGAACCGCCTGGGACGGCACGAACAGAGGACGAGTTGGGGCCGCAGCCGATCGGTCCAGGGCTGCCGCTCTTCACGGGCGTGGCGCTGATCGCGCTCGGGCTTGCGCTCGGGTTGGCCCACTTCGGAGGCGTCGGTCTCGTCGCGCTCGGGATCGTCCTCGGGATCATCGGCGCGCTGAGCATCCCGCTCCGGAAGGTGAAGGTCTCGCCGCGGCCGCCGCCCGGCTCCGGGTCGGTGGCGCTGCCTGCGTTGCTGGGTGCGCTTCCGCTCGTGCTGCTCGGGCTTGCGTCGATCCGTGCAGCGGTCTTCGAGCTCGTCTACGCCCAAAACGGCGAGTACGTGCTGCTGATCGTGTTCGGGTTGTTCTTGCAGGTGGTCGGCTGGGGCGTCTACGTCTTCGTCTGCAAGGGCGCACCGAAGGAGAAAAAGACACCGTGGCTGGCCTCGTCGCGCTGGCCGCTGCCGGTGGCGGCTGTGACGTCCGCGGCCGTCGCCCTCGGGACCTGGCTCGACCCGTGGCGGACCGGCGACGTCGCAGGAACGATCGGGGTGCTCGTCGGTTTCCTGATCGCGGTGACCTTGCTCGGCTACGGGGCGCGGCTGCTCGAGATCAGGTCGCTCGCGCCGCCGTTCTTCCTCGTCCTCGGGATTCGCCGCTTTCCCATCTTTCTGATCGTCGCCGCCTGGGCGGTCGTCGCCGCGATCGCCGATCCGGGCGGCTACCACAACGTCCGCACGATCGACCGCGCGGCCGGAGCGCCGGTCACTCTCACACAGGCGTGGGAACGCTGGCTCGGGCAGCAGCCGGACGGGAACGAGGCCGTTCCGCTCGTTCTCGTCGCGGCCGAGGGCGGCGGCATTCGCGCCGCGTACTGGGCGGCCCGGGCGCTCGACTGCGTCATCGACGCCGACGTCGCCAGCTGCGGCTACGAGGCCGACCGTGAGCCAGGCGACCCCGGTTCGATCTTCGCCGCGAGCGGCATCTCGGGCGGCAGTCTCGGTCTGGTGGCGCACGCAGCTGCGGTTCGGCAAGGCGACCGCTCCGACTGGGTCGACAAACGCCTGGGGGACGACTTTCTCGCCGCAGCCGGGGCATGGATGCTGTTCACCGACCTACCCAACTCGCTGCTCAAGCTCGACATCCGGCCCGACCGCGCAGGAGTGCTCGAGCGGGCCTGGCAGAACGCGTGGGGCGCGGATTCTCCACTCGCGGACGGTCTGCTCGCGACATGGACAGCCGACCCGAAAATGCCGTTGCTGTTGCTCAGCGGAACGAGCGTGCAAGACGGCTGCCGCGTCAACAACTCCGTCCTCGACGCGGACGTCGAGGAGGTCACGACAGTCAAGGCGTTGCGCGCACGGGACTGCCTGTCGATGGGCGCGTTCGCGTCCGACTCGAAGGCATCGTTGGCGGACTCAGCCTTCGCCGCCACCCATGACCTCTTCGACCTGCTCTGCGAGACCAAGGACGTGCGACTCTCCACGGCCGCGCTGCTCTCGGCCAGATTCCCGTGGGTATCGCCCGCCGGCCGCATTCCCCGGTGCGGGACGAGCTTCGCCACCTACGCGGTGGACGGCGGCTACTTCGACACGTCCGCGGCCTCGCCGATCCAAGAGCTGTGGGCTCGGCTCGAGCCCCTCATCAGGAGTCACAACCAGAGCAACGCCGGGCCTTGCGTCGTCCCCGTCCTGCTTCAACTCGACAACCACTACAAGGAGCCTCGCAACCCGGGAGCAACAGGTCGGCCGTGGGAAGCCGGCGTCCCTCTGGCTGCTGTTCGCGCAGCGCGAGACGCTCGCGAGAACGACGCCCGACAAGCCGCCGCGTTGCTCTTCTCCACGTTCCACCGTCGCCGGCGTCACACCCACGGACGGAGAGACGCTCGCACGGTACGCGCACCTGTTTCCGCGCGCGCACCCAGGCACCTCCGCGCCCCTGGGCTGGGCGCTCTCACAAGCCTCGATGGACGATCTCACCAACCAACTCCGCGAGCCGGCGAACCAACGCGAGTTCGGCAAGATCCGCCGCTGGTTCTCCGACGAGATCACATGTACCCCATCGACCGAGTGACGGCGCCGCGGCGCGTCGGCTCGGTCCGTCCCAATGCCTTGCGGATCTATGTACCTTGTGCTTCTATGCGTAGTACTTCGAGCTCTGGAGGCATGCCCTGCGCATCGACAAGGATCTGGTCGCGGCTTCGGCGACGCCGCTCGTGCTCGCGATTCTGGCGCAGGGCGAAAGCTACGGCTACGCCATCCTCAAGCGGGTACGTGCGCTCTCCGGGGGCGAGTTCGAGTGGACCGACGGGATGCTCTATCCGCTGCTCCATCGCCTCCGTCGGCTCGGGTACGTGACGACGGAGTGGCGCACGCCACCGGAAGGTCGGCGCCGCCAGTACTACATGCTCACCGACGACGGACGAGCAGCACTCGCGGACCAGCAACGGCAGTGGCTGGCGGTCACACGTGCGCTGAATGACGTGTGGCCGGGCTCCGGTGGCCTGCTGACCGCTCTCGGCGAGGCGTGACGCATGGAGAGCGTGGAGTCACAGATCGCAGAGTGGCGGGCCTATGTCGCAAGCGCCCCGGGCATCAACGGCCACGACGTCGATGAGCTGGAGGATCATCTTCGCCACCAGATCGCCGAGCTGAACGCGGCCGGCCTCACAGCCGAGGAGGGGTTCCTGATCGCCGTCAAGAGGCTGGGGGACGTCGACGGCCTGTCCCGGGAATTCGCGCGCGAGCACAGCGGCCGACTCTGGAAACAGCTCCTCGTCGGAGGCGACGAAGAGCCGGAGCGCCGCCCCACCGGCTGGTTCGAGGCGCTCGCCTTCGCCGTGGGTGCGGCTGTCGCGCTCCAGATCGCGCGCCTCGCTGCCGACTTCCCCGACGAGGAGCCGAACTGGCTGTTTCGGAACGCCAGTCTGTTCGTGCTGCCGTTCCTCGCCGCGTACTTCGCCCGCCGACGGCAGCTCGACACCCGGGTGTGGCTGCTGACGGCGGTGCCATTCGTGCTCGCCGCGCTCGTGATCAACCTCTACCCGTGGGATGCGGACTCGGCCACCGAGGAACTGGTCGCGCTCCATCTGCCCGTCGCGCTCTGGTTCGTCGTCGCCTATCCGTACATGGGCGGCACGATCCGGTCGCACGAGCGGCGGATGGACTTCGTCCGCTTCACGGGCGAATGGTTCATCTACTACGTGCTGATCGCGCTCGGGGGCGGCGTGCTGATGGGTCTGACCGCCGCGATCCTCGAGCCCACGGGGGTCGACGTCGACCAAGTAGCTGCGTGGGTGCTGCCCTCGGGAGCGGCGGGCGCCGTGATCGTGGCCGCGTGGCTCGTCGAGTCGAAGCAACGGGTCGTGGAGAACATGGCGCCCGTCCTGACGATGCTCTTCACGCCGCTGTTCGCGGTGATGCTCGCCGGTGCTGCCGTCGTCTACGCGGTGACCGGGCTCGGCGACGCCTTCGACCGCGACCTCGTCGGCGTCTTCGACGCACTGCTGGTGGTCGTCCTGGCGCTCGTCCTGTACGGGATGTCCGCGCGGGACCCGTCGGAGTCGCCGGACTGGATGGACCGCATCCAGTTGGTGGCGGTCGTCAGCGCCCTCGTGCTCGACGTGATGGTGCTCGGCGCGATGATCGCGCGGATCGGCGACCTCGGGTTCAGCCCGAACCGGACGGCAGCGCTCGGCCTCAACCTCGTCCTCCTCGTGAACCTGGCGGGGGCCGCCTGGCTCTCTGCGCGATTCCTCATGCGGCGCAGCAGGCTCCACCGGCTCGAACGATGGCAGACCACCTACCTACCCGTCTTCGCCCTCTGGGCCGCCACGGTCGTGGTCGTCCTCCCACCCCTGTTCGGCTTCAGCTGATCGCGTCGCCCTGACCACACACCCGAACGTTGTGCCTAGACGAGAACCGGCGGCAGGACTGAGCGCAAACGCGGCGAGCGGCAGAATGCGTTCAGCCAGACGAGGATAAGGAGGCGCCGTGTCCGCGACCGTTCTCTACATGTCCATGTCGCTCGACGGGTTCATAGCCGGGCCGAATGAGGGGCCGGGCAACGGGCTCGGCGACGGCGGGCACCGCCTGCACGAGTGGGTGGTGAGGGGCGGCGACGTCGACCTCGAGGCCACCCGCCGTTCGGGCGGTGTCAACGGCCAGGTCGTCGAAGAGTTCATGTCCACCGGCGCGGTCGTCGCCGGTCGGCGGACATTCGAGCCTGCCGGCGGCTGGGGCGGCGACCATCACGACGGCGTGCCGATCTGGGTCTTCAGCCGACACGAGCCCGGCATCGACGTGAGCAAGTGGCCGCTGGTCACCTACGTGAATGACGTGACGAGCGCGATGAATCAGGCCAAGGAGGCTGCCGGCGACAAGAACGTGTTGGTCCACGGCGCCGCCACCGCGCAGCTGGCGCTCGCCGCCGGCGTTCTCGACGAGCTCGAGCTCCACGTCATCCCGGTGCTCTTCGGCCAAGGGCGCCGTCTGTTCGAGGGCCTCGCCGCGAAGCAGATCGAGCTAGAGCGCACCCGGATCCTCGAAGGGGAGGGCGGTGTCACCCACATGCATTACCGGGTCCGGCGCTGAGCGCAGAGGGTGGACAGTGAACTCCCATACGTTCATTGAGGTCGCCGAAGATTGCCCGGCGGTTCACGCCGAGGTCCCTCCGGCACGGGGTGACCGACCGACGAAGGCAACGATCGAGTACGAGCTGATTGCCGGCGAGCCGTACGCGCTGACCGAGGAGGACGTGGCGTTCCGGACTCGCGTGGTCATGCGCGACATCCCAGAAGCGGACTGGCCTGCCGAGCGGGAGCGCTTTCTGTCGCAGGAGAAGCCCCGTCTTCGAGTCAGTGCGCTGGCCAAGCGCTACGGATGGGGAATTCACATCGACTCGCACGGGCGCCTGGCGCTGGTGGCGGTCGAGTCGGCGGAGTATCAGCGCCTCGCTGCCGACCCAGCGCTAGGCCACGTCCGAGCGTTCCGAACCAAGCGCGCGGCGCCGGCGCGTTGACCGGGGCGCGGGGCTTCCAACGCTCGGGGTCGTCGCCCGCGCCAGAAATCAACGGGGTCGATCCGCGTGCCTGGCGGCGGGCGCCGTTGTTGTCGAGGCCCTACCTGGTGACGGCGCGCTGGTAGCGCCAGACCGAGAGCGCACCGAAGACAAGGATGATGACGAGCGCCCAGACGACCGCTCCCCAGACGTCGTTTCCGGCGGGCGTACCGAGGAAGAGGGCGCGAACGGCATCGACCATGATCGTGAACGGATTGTTCTCCGCCACCGGCTGGAGCCAGCTCGGCATGGCGGGAAACCTGCACTTCCGGGTAGCAGGCACACCCTCTGGCGTTGGCCGCGAGCCTTCCCTCCCACGGTGGCAAGCTCCGACCTACACGAGAGTGGTCTCGTCAGCCCTTCAGCGTCACGTCGGTCACGGTTGCCCGTCGTATTCGGAAGCGAACAGGTAGCTCACTGCAAGGCTCCGATACGGTCGCCAGCGATCCGACACCTGAGCCACTTCGTCTTCGGTCGGAAGGTGGTCGAAGCCGTACGCTCGTTGGATCGCGCGCCGGAGTGCGAGGTCGCCCGAGAGAAAGACGTCCGGCCGGTCGAGAGCCACGAGCAGGAACCCGCGCGCGGTCCACAGCCCGATTCCGGACACCTCGGTCAGGGTTGCCTCGACCTCGTCGTCGGTCATGCGCGAAAGCGCCTCCTCGCTCAGGCGTCCGTCGACGAACCTCTCCGCGAGCGCGCGCAGCGTCGCGCCCTTTCGAGCCGAGAAGCCGCTGTCGCGCAGCACCTGGGGATCAGCCGCGAGCAGCTCGGCCGGCGACGGCAGCTGCCCTCCGAATCGCTGCTGTAGATGCGAGACGATCGCCCGGGTCGAGCTGACCGATAGCTGTTGGCCGGCGACCTGGAAGACGAGCGTCCCGAAGGCATCGAGTGGAGGAAGCTCGTCCAGCCAGGCCCGCGGACGGAAGTCCGGCCGCGCGTCGATCAGCCGCGCGAGCACCGGGTCCGCCTTCCGAAGGAACTCGCGCGCGTCAGGATCGGCAATCGCGGCTCGCTTGCGGGATGGTGCCTCCACGCTCATGCTTTTAGCAGCCGCTCGGTGAACCGGCCATCAGGGATGCACCTGGGAGGTGACGCGTTCTGCAGCGGCGAGATGCGCCGACAGGAACCGTCCGGCTCTATCCAGCGCCGCGGCCGCTTCGTCGAGGATCGGGTAGAAGGTTTGGAAGACGTGCGGCACCCGGGGGGTGATGTCGAGCGTGACCTCGACGTCGGCGGTGGCGGCTTGTTGCGCGAGGCGGACGGCGTCGTCGAGGAGAACCTCGTGAGATCCGGCCTGGATGATCAGGGGCGGCAGGCCGGACAGATCGGCGAATATCGGGCTGATGAGGCCAAGAGCGGCGTCGTGTCCCGACGTATAGTCGGTGACTCGGGACTGGAGGGCCTCTCGGCTCATCAGCGCGTCGACCTCGCGCTTGGTTTCCATCGTCGTCCCGGCGAGGGTGAGGTCGGCATACGGTGACATGACGAAGGCTGCGGCTGGCAGGGGCAGCCCGTGATCGCGGGCGTTGACCAGGGTGGCGACGGCGAGCCCGCCCCCGGCGGACTCTCCCGCGAAGGCGATGTCCGAAGGGGCAGTGCCGTTGTGCAGGAGGGCTTCATAGGCCGCAAGCGCGTCGTCAACCGCTGCCGGATACGGGTGCTCGGGGGCGAGCCGGTAGTCGACGGAGATGACCTTGGCGTGCGTCCGCCGGCCGACCTGCGAGGCCAGGTCAGCGGCGAGGAAGGCGTCCCCCAGCACGTACACGCCGCCGTGGAAGTAGAGAACAACGTGGCGAGGTTCGATTCCGTCGATTGTGATCTCGGCGGTTGGGACGCCGCCCAGTGCGGCTGCGGTCACGGTCACGTCGGCGGGCAGCGGCTGGCCCGATGTCAACTCGCGGAGCAGCCGCCGTTGCTCGTTGACATCGATGTCGACGGGGAAGGCTGACTGTCGCAGGACTGCTTCGAGGTTCTCTCGCTGCTCGGTGCTCACGGAGGATCTCCCTTCGGCTGGGTTGGTTTGGCAGCGCTCTAGGCTCGGTCGCCCATGTCAATCCGCTGCTGAAATTTCCTGCCGGGAGGCCGGCCGGCCACTACCCGGGTTGGCCGCCGGCCAGGGAAGGAGGCGTCACCGATGGTCGCGTCTCGCTCCAGTCGAGGAGGAGGTTCCGCTCGGCGAAGTACCAACTCCCGTCGATCTTCGCGAACGTGTCGAGATAGCGGAGCGAGGCGATCATGATCTTCGGCTCACCCGCTTCGGAAAAGAGGTGGTGGGCGATCGTGTAGCTCTCGCCTGTGGCGCGGTCGCCGTCGATCGTGACCGTGCTCTGCCCGTTGAAGTGCGTCGTCGCGTCGTACCGATTCAGATCGGCGAACACCGGTGTGAGTGCCTCCCGTCCCTCGAGTACGTAGGTCGGCTCGCTGCCCTCGCCGTCCATGTAGACCGCGAAGCGTGTATCGGCGGTGAAGAGCGCCTTCTGGCCTTCGGCGTCGCGCCGGTCTGCGCAGTGGGCGTAGGCGTCGAACAGCTCGCGAATCGCGAGGCGGTCGGCGGCTTCGGCCGGAGTCAGTTCGGTGTGGACGGCCATCGGTGGAAGCGCCTCAGAGCCGAATCAGGTTGATGCCGGGTCGCGTACCGGGAGGCTCGCCATCAGGGATGCACCTGGGAGCCGTAGCCGAGGTCGAGCCGGATCGACTCCATCACCCAGAACGTCGTGCTCTCGGTGTAGACGTCCGCCGCCGCGAGCACGCCGGTGTACTTCTCGATCACCGGCGCGGCGGCGGTGGCGGTGACCTCGTCGAGGTAGCCCTTCAGCGCGGCCCACGTGTTCTCGCCGTACTTCACGAAGTACGGCGTGGGATCGACGCTGTCGATCGCCTGCCTCGAGCTCTCGGAGATGTCGGCCATGTACTGCTGGTGCAGGGTCACGTCGTCGCGGGTGCCGAGCCGGCCGAGGTGGCCGCCGATGAAGTGCTTCCACGAGTAGGCGAGCGCGTTCGCGGGCGCCTCGACGTAGCCGGGAATGTCCTCGGTCAGGTTCGCGACATAAACCGGCGCCCAGCCCGGGTTGACGATGTCGATCAGCATCAGCGTGTCGTGGTCGGGCAGGTGGATGATGATGTTGTCGGGCGAGTGGTTGGCGCCGTGCCAGGCCAGGTCGATGCGCTCGCCGCCGATCTCGAGGGTGCGCCGGTCCTGGAACGTCTCTTCGTTCGGTGGCCTGGCCGGATCGTCGTCGCGCAGCAGGAGGCGCCGGGTCTCATCGTGTCCGATGCGGGTGACGTTCTTGTCGAACAGAGAGGACGCGCCGGCATGGTCGGCGTGGTGGTGGGAGTAGATGAGGTAGTTCACCTTGTTGCTGACGCCGTTGGCGGCGGCGATCTCGTCCACGGCCCGCTGGATGTTGTTGCCGATCGTGGGCGGCGCGTCGAGCAGCACGACGCCGTCTGAGGTCGTCAGGAACGCCGACTGGTAGGTGCCGTCGGTGATCCAGTACAGGTTCCGCTCGACGCGGCCGACGTAGTAGCCCTGCTCGTTGAGCGCAGGGCCGAGCGCCGAGCGCGGGACCGGTGCGTAGTCCGGTAGGACGGATGTGTCGGTTGTGCTCATCGCCTTCCTTGTCGTCGAGGTCACAGCACGGAGAGTCATCGTCGCCGTCGCGGCGGGCTCGTCGAATCCCGGAAATCCGTAGTCCGTGACCCTGGTGGCATGCTTCCGGGATGGTTGTCAGCGCTCGGGCGGGGCGGTTGCTCGGCAGGCAACGCGAGCGCGCGGTGCTCGAGCGGCTGCTGGACACCGCGCGGGACGGCCACGGCGCCGTCCTCGTGGTGCACGGAGATCCCGGCGTCGGCAAGACCGCGCTGCTCGAGTACGCGGTCGAGGCGGGAGAGGATTTCCACGTCCTTCGGGCTGCGGGCGTCGAGGGGGAGATGGAGCTCGACTACGCGGCGCTGCAACAGCTCTGTTCGCCGATCCTCGAGTTCAGCGAGCGTCTCCCTGATCCTCAGCGTGACGCGCTCGGCGTCGCCTTCGGGCTCAGCGCCGGACAGGCACCGAGCCCGTATCTTGTCGGGCTCGCTGTTCTCGGCCTCCTCTCCGAAGCTGCCGAGCAGCAGCCGCTCCTGTGCCTGGTCGACGACGCGCAGTGGCTCGACGACGCATCGGCCCGATCGCTCGCGTTCGTGGCTCGCCGCCTGTTGGCGGAGAGGACCGCGCTCGCGTTCGGGACGCGTGGCGTGGGCAGTGGATTGGCCCGCCTCCCGCAGCTCCGAGTCGAGCCTTTGGGCCGTCGGGATGCACGGGCGCTGTTGGAGTCCGTCCTCGCGGCGCGGCTGGACGAGTCCGTGCTGGAGCGGATCATCGCCGAGACAGGCGGGAATCCGCTCGCGCTCCTAGAGCTCCCGCGCGGACTGACGCCCGCCCAGCTCGCCGGTGGTTTCGGCCTGCCTGCGGCGCTGCCTCTGTCCACTGGGATCGAGCGGAGTTTCACGCGGCGGCTGGCGCGGCTCCCGCGCGACACGCGGCGGCTGCTGCTCCTGGCTGCCGCAGAACCGGTCGGCGACCTTGCGCTTCTATGGAGTGCAGCCCAGCAGCTTGGGATCCCCGAGACCGCCGCGCGCGCCGTGGAGGCGGAAGGCTTGTTGACGTTGGACGGTGCGGTGGTCTTCCGGCATCCGCTCGTGCGTTCGGCGGTGTACGGCGCGGCGGAGCCGAACGAGCGGCGCGAGGCTCACCGCGCGCTGGCGGACGCAACCGATCCGCAGCTCGACCCGGATCGCCGCGCCTGGCACCGTGCGCAGGCGGCGTCCGTGCCCGACGAAGAGGTGGCCGGCGAACTCGAGCGCTCCGCGGGGCGGGCGCAGGCGCGGGGCGGGCTCGCCGCTGCTGCGGCTTTCCTTGAGGGCGCGGTGACGCTGACCCGCGAACCGTCGCGACGCGCGCGGCGCGCCCTCGCCGCAGCGCAGACGAAATTCCAAGCAGGTGCGCTCGATGACGCGCTCAGCCTTCTCGCCATGGCAGAGAGAGGCGCCCTCAGCGACCTGGAGCGTGCACGTGTCGCGTTGTTGCGCGCGCAGACGGCATTCGTCGCCACGCGCGGAAGCAATGCGCCACCGCTGCTGCTCGAGGCGGCTCGACGGCTGGCGACGCTCGATCCGACTCTTGCCCGCGAGACCTATCTGGACGCACTGTCTGCGGCGATGTTCGCGGGGCGATTCGCCGGACCAGGCGGAAGCGCGCTGGAGGTAGCCCAAGCCGCGAGCGCGGCGCCACCGCCGCCGCACGCGCCGCGCGGGTCCGACCTTCTGCTCGACGCTCTGGCCACGTTGTTCAGCGACACCTACGAGTCTGCCGTGCCGCTACTGCGGCGGGCGCAGGCCGCATTCAGTACCGACGAGTCCGCGATCGACCAGCTGCGTTGGGTATGGCTGGCGACCATCGCGTCAGTCCAGCTGTGGGACGACACTGGATGGGAGACGCTGTCGGAGCGGCACGTTCGACTCGCCCGTCGGACAGGAGCGCTTAGCGACCTCCCGCTAGCCCTCACCCAGCGGGTGTACATGCATCTCCTTGCGGGCGAATTGACGGCAGCGGCGTCGCTCGTCGACGAGATCGAATCGGCAACCGACGCAATCGGGTAGCACCCTCGCCCCCTACGGCAGGGTCGGACTTGCTGCGCTGCGCGGCCGCGAGGCTGAGGCCGTCGACCTCATCGGCCGCACTCGTACCGACGTAACGCGGCGCGGCGAAGGAATCGGAGTCTCGGTCGTCGATTGGGCCGAGGCGGTGCTGTACAACGGCCTCGCCCGCTACGAGGACGCCCGCTCCGCGGCGCTGCGGGTCGTCGACCTCCCGGACCTCAACCCATCGACGTGGGTGATGCCGGAGTTGATCGAGGCCGCCGTCCGTGCTGGAACACCCGAGCTGGCCGCGGACACGCATCAGCGCCTCGTGGCCATGACCAGGGTGAGCGGGAGGACGGACTGGGCCCTCGGCCTCGCGGCGCGCTCGGAGGCGCTCTTGGTGGAAGATCAGCGAGCCGAGGAACTCTACGTGTACGCGATCGAGCGGCTCGGTAGAACACGAATCAGGGCGGATCTGGCGCGCGCTCACCTTCTCTACGGCGAGTGGCTGAGACGTGAACGCCGACGCATCGACGCACGCAGGCAATTGCGGACGGCGCACGACCTCTTCTCCGACTTCGGGATGGAGGCGTTCGCCGAGCGCGCACGCGTCGAGTTGGAAGCGACCGGCGAGTATGCCCGGAAACGCAGCGTCGACAGCCTTGCTCAACTGACGCCGCAGGAGACACAGATCTCGCGCCTTGTGGCGCAGGGAAACACGAATCGAGAGATCGCCGCTCAACTGTTCATCAGCCCGAGCACGGTCGAGTACCACCTGCGCAAGGTGTTCCGCAAGCTCGGAGTGAAATCGCGAACGCAGCTCGCGAACCGCTTACGAGATTAGGCACCGACTGCACGCTCTTGCGTTTCTCTGCACGTACTTGCACGTTTGTGCTTGAATGGGCACATGCTCACCGAAGAGCGACGGCAAGCCATCCTCGAGCGGCTCGACACCGACGGCAAGGTCGTCGCGGCCGAGCTGAGCTCGTCGCTCGCCGTCTCTCCGGATACCGTGCGACGCGATCTTCGGGAGCTCGCCGACGCCGGCCTCCTCCGGCGCGTCCATGGCGGCGCGCTGCCACCTGCTCTCGGTGGACGCCCGTACGCCGTCCGGCGCGAGCAGGCTCCTGCCGCGAAGGCCGCGATCGCGCAGGCCACCAACCGCCTCTTCCGCGACGGACAGGTGATCCTCCTCGACTCGGGGACGACCACGCTCGAGGTCGCCCGGCACCTGCCGCCCGAGCTCGAGGCGACCGTGATCACGAACAGCCCACCGGTCGCCGTGGCGCTCGCCGAGCACCCGACGGTCGACGTCAGAGTTCTTGGTGGCAGGCTCGAGAAGGACGCGCACGCGCTCGTCGGAGCCGCGACGGTCGAGGCGCTCCGGTCGGTGCGAGCAGACGTGCTCGTTCTCGGCCTCTGCAGCCTGCATCCCGAGGTCGGGATCACGGTGATGGATCTCGAGGAGTCGTACGTGAAGCGGGCGATGATGGCGAACGCGGCCGAGGTCGTGGCCGTCTCCTCGGCGGACAAGCTCGGCTCGGCCGGGCCGTACGTGATCGGGCCGCTCGATGAGCTGACGCATCTCGTGACCGAGCGATCCGCGGCCAAGGAGCAGCTCGATGCGTATCGCGTGGCCGGCATCGAGGTGGTGCTCGCCTGATGCGCGCCTCCCGCGTCGCGCTCACGATCTTCTTCCTCGCCGACGGGCTGATGATCGGCGCCTGGGCGGCGCGGATCCCGGCCGTGCAGGAGGACACCGGGCTGACCAACCCGCAGCTCGGCCTGGCGCTCTTCGCGATGTCGCTGGGCGCCCTCGTGGCCATGCCGGTCGCCGGCCGGCTGACCGACCGTGTCGGCAGCCGATCCATCACCGTTGCAGCCCTCGTCGGTGGGGGCATGGCTCTCTTCCTCGCGTCCCTCGCGAACGGCCTCGTCGGACTGGCTGCCGCGCTCTTCGCTTTCGGTGCGGGCTTCGGCGCGATCAACGTGGCCGCGAACGCGCAGGGGTTAGCGCTCGAGCGGCGGTACGGGCGCTCGATCTTCTCCTCGTTCCACGCCGCCTTCAGCGCCGGCGCTCTCGTGGGCGCTGGTCTCGGCGCGCTCGCAGCTGGGCTCGCGATCAGCCCGCGCGCCAACTTCGGCGCCGTGGCGCTCGCGCTCGTCGTGGTCGCCCTCGCCGGCGGGCGGCGGTTGCTGACGCCGGAGGCGGACGACGCCACGCCGTCGCCCGTCATCGTTCGCCCGCCACGCACGCTGCTCGTGCTGGGCGCTGCGGCCTTCTTCACGCTCATGGCCGAGGGCGCCGCCGCCGACTGGAGCGCGGTCTACCTCTCGGACTCCGTCGGCACGACCGCGGCCGTGGCCGCGCTCGCGTACACCGGCTTTGCGCTCGCCATGGCGACGAGCCGGAGCGTCGGAGACCGCCTGAACACACGCTTCGGCCCCGTGGCGCTCGCGCGCGGCGGAGGTCTCGTGGCCGCGACGGGTCTCATGCTCGCGCTCGTCATCGGCTGGACGCCAACCGCACTCCTCGGCTTCGCGGCGATGGGAGCGGGCATCGGCGTCGTCGTGCCGGTGCTCTTCCGTGCGGCCGGATCGACCCCGGGCATCTCGGCCAGCGCCGGCATCGCGGCCGTCTCGACGATCGGCTGGCTTGGTTTCCTCGCCGGTCCGCCTGCCATCGGCTTCGCCGCCGGTGCCGTCGGGCTGCGGACGGCGCTCGTTCTCGTCGTCGTCGGGATCATCGGGATGGTGCTGCTCGCGCGCAGCGCCGGGCCGCGCCACGGGTTGGCGCTCCGCGGCCTCCCGATCGAGCCGCGCGCCGTGCTCTCGGATCTCGACGGCGTGCTCGTCGACTCCGGGGCCCAGATCGAGGGGGCCTGGCGCGCTTTCTCCGAGCGGCACGGGCTCGACCCCGAGCACGTGCTCGCCTTGAGTCACGGTCGGCGCAGCGTCGACCTCATCCGACTCGTCGCTCCGCAGCTCGAGGCAGAGGCGGAGGCTGCCACGCTGGAACGGGAACAGGCGTCGAGCGCGGACGGCCTGCAGGCGCTTCCAGGCGCCCGCGAGCTCGTGGAATCCGTCCCGGCCGAGCGCTTTGCGATCGTCACCTCGGGCTCACGTGCGGTCGCCGTGGCACGGCTCGAAGCCGTGGGCATCCGCGTGCCGGACGTCCTGGTTACAGCCGAGCAGGTGGAGGAGGGCAAGCCCGACCCCGCCGGCTACCTGCGTGCCGCCTCGCTGCTCGGTGTCGATCCGGCCGACGCGCTCGTCCTCGAGGATGCGCCGGCCGGCGTCGAGGCAGGTCTCGCGGCGGGAATGACAGTCGTCGCGGTGCTGACGACGAGCGACAAGTCGTCCGTCGGAAACGCGCACGGCTGCGTGCCCGATCTGCGCGCGCTGCTCCCGAGCGGAAACGCTCGGAGGAGACGGTCCCCGGCACTCGTCCCGTCCTGCTGACGTCGCCGGATAGCTACGAATCGTTCAGACGTCGTGCCGCATACTCATGCCGGGACCGAAACCGTCTCGCTTGGCGGTCGTCGTCGTAGACTCGTGCGGTGGCAGCCTGTCCTGCGTGTGGCAACGAGAATCCGGACGGCTTTCAGTTCTGTGGGTTCTGCGCCGCGCCGCTAACTGAGCGTGTGCCTGGCGCTCCAATCGAGGAGCGCAAGGTCGTCTCGGTGCTGTTCTGCGACCTCGTCGGGTTTACGGCCGCCTCGGAAGCGGTCGACCCTGAGGACGTGCGGGCGCGGCTGCGCCCCTATCACGCTCGGCTCCGGGAGGAGGTCGAGCGGTTCGGCGGGACGGTGGAGAAGTTCATCGGCGATGCGGTGATGGCGGTCTTCGGCGCGCCGGTGGCGCACGAGGACGACGCGGAGCGGGCGGTCAGGGCGGGCCTGCGGATCCTGGAGGCGATGGGCGAGCTCAACGAAGCCGACCCAAGTCTGGGTCTGCAGGTTCGGATCGGCGTCAACACAGGCGAGGGGGTGGTGGCGCTCGGCGCCCGGCCGGAGCTCGGTGAAGGCATCGTCGCCGGCGACGTCGTGAATACCGCGTCCCGGTTGCAAGGCGTCGCCCCGGTGGACGGGGTGGCGGTGTCGGAGCAGACATACCGGCAGACGGAGCGGGTGTTCGAGTACGAACCGTTGGAGCCGGTTGCGGTCAAAGGCAAATCGGAGCCGCTTCCGATCTTCCGGCCCGTACGGCCTCGGGCGGGGTTCGGGCGCGATGTCATTCGCACGCATACGACGCCGCTCGTCGGCAGAGATCTGGAGCAGTCGCTCCTGATCGGGACGTTCGAGCGGGCGGACCAGCAGCGTTCGTGTCAGCTCGTGACCTTGGTCGGCGAGCCTGGTGTGGGGAAGAGCCGCATGTGTGCGGAGCTCCTGCGTCACGTTGACGCCCGACGAGACCTGATCAGGTGGCGGCAGGGTCGGTGCTTGCCGTATGGCGACGGGATCGCGGTCTGGGCCTTGGGGGAGATCGTGAAGGCCGAGTGCGGCATCCTCGAATCGGATACGCCCTCGGAGGCGAGCGCGAAGCTGGGGCAGACGATCCCCGACGGCGACCCTGAGAGTGCCTGGCTGCTGGCCCGTCTGGCACCGCTGGTCGGGGCGCCCGCGGAACCGGCCGGCCAGGAGGAGTCGTTCGCGGCGTGGCGGCGCTTCTGCGAGGGCCTCGCGGCGGAGCGGACGACCGTTCTGGTGTTCGAGGACCTGCACTGGGCAGACCCCGCCTTGCTCGCGTTTCTCGAGCACCTGGCCGACTGGGCGGAGGGCGTGCCGCTGCTGCTCCTCTGCACAGCGCGGCCGGAGTTGTACGAGCGGCATCCGACCTTCGGCGGCAACGCTCGAAACGCGCAGCGGATCAACCTCGCTCCGTTGAGCGATACGGAGACCGCCCAGCTGGTGTCGGCGCTGCTCCAGCGGGTGGTGCTGCCCGCCGAGACGCAACAGGCGCTCCTGGAGCAGGCGGGCGGCAATCCCCTCTACGCGGAGGAGTTCGTGCGTCTGCTGGCCGACCGCGGCACGCTCGGTCAGGAAGTGCGGGTGCCGGAGTCTGTTCAGTCCTTGATCTCCGCTCGCCTTGACACCCTGCCGGCCGAGCGGAAGAGCCTGCTCCAGGACGCATCGGTGCTGGGCAAGGTGTTCTGGGCGGGTGCAGTCGCGGCGATGGCCGGCCGCGACCGACATGAAGTCGAGCTGGCGTTGCACGAGCTCACCCGCAAGGAGCTCGTCCGCCCCGCCCGGATGAGCTCGATGAAAGGCGAGCACGAGTACGGGTTCTGGCACGTGCTGGTGCGGGACGTCTGCTACGGACAGATCCCGCGCGCCGCCCGCGCCGCCCGCCACCTGGCCGCGGCCGGCTGGATCGAGGAGCAAGCACGTGAGCGGGTAGAAGACCTGGCCGACGTGCTCGCCTACCACTACCAGGCCGCGCTCGAGCTGAACCAGGCGGCCGGCGTGGGCGAGCAGACAGAGCAGCTGCAGGCGCAGGTGGTGCGCTACCTGGCCCTGGCGGGCGAGCGGGCGCTTTCGCTCGACATCGAACAGGCCGAACGGCAGCTCGCTCGCGCCCTCGACCTCTGTCCCGACGATGCCCCCGAGCGGGCGTCGCTGCTGGAACGGTGGGCGCAGGCTGCGCAGCAGCAGGGCCGGCTGCAGGAGGCCAGGCAGGCTTTCGAGCACGCCCTCGACCTCTACCGCGCCCAGGATGAGCCCGTGGCGGCCGGCCGCGTCCTCACTCGGCTCGCGCTCGTCGTCCACCGGCTCGGCGATCCGGGAAGCGAGCAGCTGTTCGCCGAGGCTCGTGACCTGCTCGAGGAGCAACCCCCCGGGCCTGAGCTCGTCAGCACGTACGCCTACACGGCAGGACGCCACACGTTCGCGAATCAATATTCCGAGACGATCGAGTCGGCCGAGCGGGCGCTGACGCTCGCATCAGAGCTCGACCTCCCCGAGCCCGCATTCGCGCTCCACTGGCGCGGCGTTGCCCGTTGTGCGCTCGGAGAAGCCGACGGGCTCGAGGACGTGCGCCGGGCACTCCAGCTTGCGCTCGAACAGAACCTGGGACGCGAGACAGCCGTGATCTACGGCAACCTCGGCGGGGTCGTCTGGTCCTACCGAGGACCGCGGGCCGCGCTCGACGTCTTCGGCGAGGCAATCGCCTTCTGCGAGCGGCGCGGCATCGCCGAGATGGTCCTGCAGACTCGCTCCGCGATTCCGAGCCGCCTGGCCGAGCTCGGACACACCGAGCAGGCGCTCGCCGAGGCCGGACCGCTCGCCGACCGGATCGAGGCCGGCGGTGACATGATCCTGGCTCGAGCCACGCGCGCTGCAGCTGCGGCTGCTCGCCGAAACGCGGCGCCCCTGCAGCATGCCCCCAACCCTGAACCTCTGCTCATCGCCGCCCGCGAGATCGGTCTACCAGACCTGATCGCGATCGCGTTCGCCGCCGCCGCGCGACTCCTCGCTCGCGCAAGGGCATCCCGAGCAGGCGCGGGCCTGGTAGCCGAGCTCCACGAGACCTCGGCTCTGCGAGCCGCACAGGGTCCGTGGGTCCTGCCGGAGCTGCTGCGCACGACGCTCGCCCTCGGCGACACAGGGCTCGCCCAACACGTCGTCGAGGACGTCGAGCCCCGTCACGCCGTCCGGCCGAGCACGCCGCTCGCATCCGCTCGCGCCCAGCTCGCCGAAGCTGACCACCGGCACGCCGACGCCGCTCGCTCTACCGCGAAGCCGGCGAGCGCTGGCGCAAGTTCGGGAACGTTCCCGAGCGCGCCTACGCCCTGCTCGGCCAAGGCCGATGCCTGCGCGCCCTCGGCGACGCGAGCGCGGAGGTGCCGCTCGCCGAAGCGCGCGACCTGTTCGCGTCGATGGGCTACAAGCCTGCGCTTGCCGAGACGGAGAAGCTCCTCGCGGAGACGGTCGCAAAGACGGCGTAGGTCTCAGACGTGCGCCGGCCCCGGGCTGCAGCCCTGGCGAATCGACGATGATCTAGCCGTGCCGGTCAGACCTCTGAGCGACGTGCGAGCGATCGCTGCCACCGCGGTGGGGCTCCTGCTGGTGTCACTCGTGGCGCTGGCAAGCGGCGGGTCACCATGGCAGGCCGGCGGCCGGCAGGACGTCCCGGTCGGCGTCGTCAGCGCGCTCGCCGCCGCCGCGGGCGCGCTCGTCGTCGGGTTGCTGCTCCTCGTCTGGGCGGGGACGCCCTCGATGGAAAGGCGCCGGCGACGGAGGCGACGGCTCGGCGCGAGAGACCTCGAGGGGCTCGGGGCGTCGCTGTCGGCGGCCGGGAAGGCCGCTGCGATCGTCGGCGGAGCGATCGGCTTGTTCCTGCTCCTCACTCTGCCGTTCCTCGTTCCCAATGCGGCGACACCGCCCGGCGCCACGCCCGGGAACGCCGTGCCGCGCGGCCACACGAGCACTTCCGCGCCGGCGGGACACCCGACCTCGACCGCGCTGGCGTGGCTCGTCGTCGGCTCGGCGGCCGCACTGCTCCTGGTCGCGCCGGCGGCAGTCGTCGTCCGTCGTCGGCGCGCGCGGCGCGCACGTCAGGCGGTGGTTCCCGATGCGGCGGCGCGGGTCGGCTCCGGCCTCAGGCGGTCGCTCGCAGACCTGGAGTCCGAGCGAGACCCGCGGCTTGCCGTCCAGCGCGCCTACGCGCGCATGGAGGAGTCGCTCGGCGAGATCGAGCTCTCGCGAGCGCCGGACGAGACCCCGACCGAGTTCACGGCCCGCGTCCTCCGAGTGCTCGGCGCGAGCGTTGCGGCAGCGTCCGACCTCACCGGCCTCTTCGAGATCGCCCGGTTCAGCGACCACCCGATGGACGAGGACGACCGCAGGCGCGCGATCGCGTCGGTGCGGCGGGTCGAGGCGGAGGTGGCGCCGCGGTGACCGCCCGCCGCCCGCTGCTCGTCGTCACCGCCGGTTGTGTCGCGGCGACCGCCTTGGGTCTCGTCTTCGGGCAGGGCAGCACGGTCGCGCTCGCCTCCGCGCTGACGCTCGCCACCGCGCTCGCCGCCGCGGCCGCACTGCAGCTGCAGCCCGCGCGGAGGCAACAGCCACCGCCGCGTGCGCTGGACCACAAGATGCCGTTGCGGCTGCGCCAGATCGCGAACGACCTGCGGGAGAGCGAGCAATCGGAGGTCGGCGTCGACCGGTCGCTCCGACCGCTGCTCGTCCCGATCGTCGCCGCACGCCTCGGCCGCCGCGGCGTCGACATGGCGCTCGCGCCACGGCGCGCGCAGGAGCTGCTCGGCGACGTGCTGTGGGAGATCGTCCGTCCTGACCGTCCGTCGGCCGCGTACCGCGTCGGCCGGGGTCTCGCCGGCGACGACCTGCGAACGGCGATCGAGCGGCTGGAGCAGCTGTGACCGACGAGGCGAAGGCAGGCGTCGCCGTCCAGGAGCTGGCGACCGCGGTGGCCGACGCCGTCGAGCAGGCGGTCATCGGCAAGCGAGAGGCGGTGGAGATGGTGTTGTTCGCTCTGCTCGCCGACGGCCACGTGCTGATCGAGGATCTCCCAGGGCTGGGCAAGACCCTGCTCGCCCGCTCCTTCGCGCAGGTGTGCGCGATGGACTTCGCCCGGATCCAGTTCACCCCGGACCTGATCCCGAGCGACATCACCGGGGCCTCGATCTACGACCGCTCCAGCGGCAGCTTCACGTTCGAGCGCGGGCCGGTCTTCACGAACATCCTGCTCGCCGACGAGATCAACCGCGCGCCGGGCAAGACGCAGGCCGCGTTGCTCGAGGCGATGGAAGAGCGGCAGGTGACGCTCGAGAACACGACGCGGCAGCTCGAGTCCCCTTTTCTCGTCCTCGCGACGCAGAACCCGATCGAGTACGAGGGGACGTACCCGCTGCCGGAGGCGCAGCTCGACCGTTTCCTCGTCCGCATCGCGATCGGCTATCCGTCGGAGGACGCAGAGCGCGACATCCTCCTCGAACGATCACGTCGACGGCGCGAGCGGATCGAGCTCGAGCCCGTCTGCGACCAGCAGGCGCTGCGGGCGATGCAGGCGGCGATCGAGGAGGTGCACGTCGCCCCGCCGATCGCCGAGTACGCGGTCGCGATCGCGCGCGCGACGAGGGACTCGCCGCAGCTGGCCGTCGGGGCCTCGCCGAGGGGCTCACTCGCGCTGATGAAGCTGGCCCGCGCCCGCGCCGCGTATCTCGGCCGCGACTTCGTCACGCCGGACGACATCAAGGCGGTGTCGATCCCCGCCCTCGCGCACAGGCTCACGCTGGCGCCGGAGCTCTGGGTGCAGCGGATCGATCCGGCCGAAGCGGTGCGGGCGGCCGTCGCGTCGGTTCCGGTGCCGGTCCTGGACGAATCGTCGTGACGTTCGAGCAGCGCGCCGTCGTCTGGTTCGTCGTCGCTTCGGCTGGGCTCCTCGCCGGCCTCGCGACCGCGCAGCCGGCGCTGGTCGCCGTCGGGGCCGGTTTCCTGGTTCCGCTGCTCTTCGGGCTCGCGGCGCGGCCGCCTCGGCTGCCCGAAGCGACCCTCCGGGTCTCGGCCGATCGCGTGATCGAGGGCGGGCGGGTCGAGCTCGAGCTGACGCTTGCCGCGTCGGACGCATGCCCCTGGCTCGACGTCGAGCTGCGGCTGCCGGAACGCCTCGATCGGGACGGAGCGCCCACGCGGCGCGTGCTCGCGCTCCAGGCGGGCGAGACGCGGACGCTCGAGTACTCGATCAACTGCCCTCGCTGGGGCGCCTTCCGCATCGCCTCGATCCGGCTCTCGGCGCGCGATCAGCTTCACCTCCGTCGCGCCGAGCTCGTCGTCGAGGCGACCACGATGCTGCGGGTCTACCCGTCGGTCGAGAGGCTGCGACGGCTCGCCGGGCCGCGGGCGACACGCCCGGTAACCGGCAGCCGTCCGGCTGCGGTCGCCGGCGAAGGCATCGAGTTCGCGGAACTCCGGTTCCTCGCCCCCGGCGAGCGCGCCCGGAGGATCAACTGGCGTGCGACCGCCGCCCGCGGCCGGCTGCTCGTCAACGATCGGCTGCCCGAGCGGAGCTCCGACGTCGTCATCTTCCTCGACGCGCTCGGAGCCGCCGCGCCGAGCGCGGCGAGCACGCTCGACCACGCCGTGCGCGCGGCCGCCTCGCTGAGCGAGGCGTATCTCCGCCAGCGCGACCGCGTCGGGCTCCTCCGCTTCGGCGGGGACATCGAGTGGATCATCCCCGGCTCGGGCCTGCGCCAGCAGTATCGGATCGCGGACGCCTTGCTCGAGAGCGAGGTCGCGCGAACGCACCGCTGGCGCGACACGAGCCTCATCCCGCGCCGGATCCTCCCGCCCCAGTCGCTGATCGTCGCGCTGACGCCGCTGCTCGACTGGCGCGTCACGCGCGCGCTCCTCAATCTCCGCCGCCGCGGCTACCAGGTCTCGATCGTCGAGGTCGATCCGCTCCCGTACCTCGCCGACGCCGAGGCCGCCGCCGGGCCGATCGCCTGGCGAACCTGGTTGCTCGAGCGGGACGCCGTCCGAACGCGGCTCGCCGGTGCAGGGATCGCGCTCGCGTCGTGGGGGCCGGACGAGCCGATCGCCGCTCCCGTCGAAGCCCTCGCCGCGGCACGATGAGCGGGAGGCGATTTCGGCGCGCCGCCACAGCTGCGGCGCTTGGTCTCGGCGCCATTCTCGTTGCGCTCGCGGTTTTCTACGGCGATGACGCCCCCGTTTGGAGCATTCCGCTCCTCGCCGCCGCCGTCCTCATCTTGTGCGAGCTCGTCTCTCTGTCCCGCGGCCCGGCGCCGGACGCGGCGGTCGAGCGACCGGCTGTCACTGCCGTCCTGCTGGGGCGCCTGCTCGTCGCTGCGCTGCTTGCGTTCGCCGGCGCGACCGTGGCCCTCCTGGCGGCCGCTGTTCCCGCCCGGCACGGCCTCGCCATCGGGCTCCTCGGCGCGGCAGCCGCAGCGGCGCTGTTCCTCCTCGTCGCGGCGGTCGCGCGGCGGGCGGCGAGGCCTGAAGACCAACGGCCGCGTCCGGCGCGATGAGCTCTGGCGCGATGATGCTCGTGTCGCGCATCCTCGTCGGCTACACGGATCGGACGGCGCCAAGCGTGCGCTCGATCGCGCGGTCGTGGAAGCGCGCGACCAGCATGTGCCCACCGGGTCGTGTGCGTGGCGAGCATGCCCCTCGACCTCGACGCGCCGCGATACTCTAGAGCCCTCTGACGGACTCGAACCGTCGACCCCCTCCTTACCATTCAGGTTCAGGGGTGGTAATGGCGGGCACGGCCGGGCACTTGCGATCACGTTTTTCCTGCAAATCCGCCCTTCGGCCTGAGTCGCATGTGCCCGCGTATGCCCAGGCTGGTGTACCCGTCTCGTACCCGCGGCGTGTTCGCTGTTTAGCAAACAGCCAACGCACGTTGTCGATGTGCTGGGTCGGGAATGTGGGGCCGACGCGGTACCTCCGCACGACATGCCAAGTCCTGCAGGCCCGAAGGCCCACAGGACTTGGACTGATAGGCAGTGCGATGCCTCAGACGACGAGCGTGAGGACGAATAGCGCAAGAAACACGCTCTGGGCGCTATGCACTGCGATCCCGATCCAGGCACTCCGATACCGCTTCGTAGGGTACGAGATCGTGAACATGTCGAGGAGCGTCCCCGGGATCGCCCACGGCACGTGCAGGTGGTAGCCGGCGAAGAGGAGGCCGTTCGCCACCCAGTCGGCGCGCCCGAAGGCGCCGTTCATGCGCGGGAGGAGGTACCCGCGGAACAGGAGCTCCTCGCCGAGCATGGTGTTGAACACGAACATCACGAGGATGAGGCCGTACCAGCCGAAGGCCCCGTCCAGGAACGCCTTGCCGGCGTCCGACTCGAGGATCGTGGCGAACTCCCGGTTGTCCGGCGCCGGCACGATCGCGAGCAGCTCCTGCGCGAAGGTGAAAGCGAGGATCAGCGGAATCACGACGAGCCACACGCGACCACCGACGCGGCCGCTGCGCGGGCTCCGCGGAGAGCGGAGCCAAAGCGCCTCGCGGACCGTCGACCAGCGGAGGGTCCGCTGCTCGCGACCGACGAGGATCGCAACCAGGACGAACTGCCAGACCATGCCGATCGCGAGGGAGACGATCAGCGCCTTCGCCATCGGCACGTCGCCAACGCCGGCGAAGCGGTCGGCGAGCGCCGGCGCGACGAGCCAGGCGAGCACCGCCATCGGGAGCGCGGCGGCCGCCCAGACGGCGAGGATTCCGCGGATCCGCAGCTGCGGAATCTCGACGCTCGAGACGGCGGCGTCAGATCGGGCAGTGGCTGTGAGTGGGTATGAGACGCTCATCTGCGTCCTCCTTTGGGGGTCGATTCCACTGCCCGACGCTAAGAGGCGGTGGCGCCAGGCGCCTCGTCGGAAGGCCGGATTCGGGCTCCGACTCGCCGACGATTCCGACTCCTACTCGGGTAGGAGGCGCCTCGAGAGAGCGTGCGCTACGTTCATCGCGTGAGCCGAATCCGATACGTCGCGTGGGAGTACTGGTTCGAGCTGCTGATCGCGTTCCTGGCGATCGCGGGCATGCTCGAGCTCGTGGTCGGACGCGACTCGCCGGGCGCGCCGCCCACCACGCTGTGGTTCTCCATACCCGCGGTGGGCGTCCTCGTACTTCCGCTCTTCGCTCGCCGGCGCTTTCCCTTCGCCGCTCCGGCCGTCTACTGGCTCCTGGCCGCCGCGCTCACGTTCGTCGACGGACTGCTGGTTGCGTTCGTCGGCAGCCTCGGCGTCGTCGGCTTGGCGACCGCGTTCCTACTCGGGAACCTGCGGAGTCCCCTGAAGGCGGGCGTGGGTCTGGTCATCGTTCTCGTGGGGATCGTGGTCGTCGTCTACAACATCCCGGTCCACTCCCGGCCGGCGACTTCGTCTTCATTCCCCTTCGGTTCGTGGTCGCGTGGGTCGCGGGCTACGCCCTGCGTGTGCGTGCCGAGCAGGCCGAAGCGGCGGAAGAACGCGCCGTCCACGCCGAGCGCGAACGCGAGGCGGCGGAGCGCGTACGCGAGGCGGCGGAGCGCGACCGCGAGGCGGCCGCACGCGTTGCGGTGGCAGAGGAGCGCGCGCGGATCGCCCGCGAGCTCCACGACATCGTCGCTCACGCTGTCAGCGTGATGGTGCTCCAGGTCGGCGCCGTCAGGCACAAGCTTTCCGATGCAATGGCCGAGGACCGCGATGCGCTCAGGGGCGTCGAGCTGGCCGGCCGGAAAGCGCTTGCCGAGATGCGCGGTCTTCTCGCCGCCATGCGCGCAGATGGGGAGGAAGCCGAGCTCGTGCCTCAGCCTGGCCTCGACGGCCTCGACTCATTGCTCGACGAGATCGGCCGCGCCGGCCTGCCCGTCGAGTTGCATGTCGACGGGAAGCCATTCCCGCTCCCGCGAGGAGTCGACCTCTCGGCCTATCGCATCGTTCAAGAAGGGCTGACCAACGCTCTCAAGCATGCGCACGCCAGCGACGCCGACGTGACGGTCCGTTATCGGCCGGACGAGCTGGAGATCGAGGTGCGTGACAACGGCAGCGGCGGCGTGAGAAGCGACGGCCTCGGTCACGGGCTCATCGGCGTGCGGGAACGCGTCAAGATCTACGGCGGCAGGATGAGTGCGGGAACGGCCATCGACGGCGGCTTCGTCCTTAGTACACGCCTCCCGCTTGGCCAGGACGAACGGTGACGATCCGTGTACTGGTCGCCGACGACCAGTCGATGGTCCGCGCCGGCTTTCGCATGCTGCTCGCGGGCGAGGAGGACATCGAGGTGGTGGCCGAGGCGAGCAACGGGCTCGAGGCCGTCGACAAAGCGACGCGGTTCAATCCTTCGGTCGTCCTGATGGACATCCGCATGCCCGAGCTGGATGGTCTTCAGGCGACCCGACGCATTCTCGCGGCCGACAACGCCGCGCGGATTCTGATTCTCACGACTTTCGACCTGGACGAATACGTCTTCGAGGCGCTGAAAGCCGGGGCAAGCGGCTTCGTCCTCAAGGACGACTCTCCCGAGCAGCTGATCGCTGCGATCCGCACGGTTGCCGAGGGCGAGGCGCTCCTTTCACCGACGATCACGAGACGGGTGATCGAAAAGTTCGCCCGCATAGCGCCTCCGGCTCCTCCGAAGGAATTTGACGAGCTGAGTGAGCGCGAACGAGACGTCTTTCGCTTGATGGCTCGTGGCCTCTCCAACGCCGAGATCGGTGGCGAGCTCTATATCAGCGAGACGACCGTTAAGACTCACGTCACTCACATCCTTCAGAAGCTCGACCTTCGCGACCGCGTGCAGGCAGTCGTGCTCGCGTATCAGACCGGGCTCTTCGAGCCGGACCTGAGGCTCGCCGACTAGGTCATCGGGCGCGACAGTGAACGCGTGGGCGCGGCCGAGCCGGCCGACTGTGCGGCGACTCCCTCTCTGGCGAAGGAGGGAGTCAGCGTCGCGCCAGTGCGGGGCAACGCTGATCGGCTGTTTGCAGGGGTTTTCGGGGTAGGTTGTCGCGATCGAGTGTCTCGAGCACGTTTCCGGCTTTGTCGCGAGGGGTCGCGCGTGCCCGCGAATGTCCGCCCGTCCAAGAATGTACCCGTCAGGTACCCGCGAGACCCCGGCCTGCGGCGCGGCAGGCAACAAAAAGGCCCATTTGCAGGGCTTGTCGTGAAGCCCTCTGACGGACTCGAACCGTCGACCCCCTCCTTACCATGGAACGTCTCAGGCAACAGGTCGCAACTCACGGCAACGGTTTTCGCTTGAGTGAGCCGTTTTCAGCGCCGTCCCATTTGCCACCGGTTGCGACTAGTTGCGACCGCTGGGCTCCATAAAGGCTCCATCCTTCGTTGTCTAACATGACTACGCCACTAGGAGCGCGAGTCGGTCACAGCTCGCCGACAAGTGCCAGAGTCCGCTGCGCCGCGACCCGAGGTACCGGACGCGGTCGCCGGAAGCGTCCAGACGTAGGGGCTGAGACCAAGGTCCGTTGCGAAGTCGGCCCACGTCCTGATCCGATGAGCCTCTGGGCCAGGGGGAAACGCCCAGTACAGGATGGAGCCGTTGTGTTCATACAGGCCAGTAGCGGGACCGAGCTTCATTGCCAGCATGCCGTCGCGCGCCAGCTGGCTCCAGGCCCTCGTCAGAAACGCTGTAACCGAGTATCGACGAGGTCCTTGGCTCACATGGCCCCACCGGTCGATCATTTCCAGGTACGCCGCGGGGCACAGCTCCTTGTACCGATGCTCGACGATCCCGTGCTCCAGCCAGGGCTCTCCCGGCGATAGGCAGAGGAAGACATCGTCGTATACCCCGAGCTTGGCGCCGATCCCGCCGCCGCGGGTCTTGGAAGAGATCCTGTGGCGCCGGCGCTCTGGCATCAGCCTAGGCACTCCTCTCGCGACATCCCCTCCGCTTACCGCGCGGACGGAGTGAAGCGCGCTGAGCCAATTGTGGACGAAACTTGACGACGTCGCCGAGTCGCTCGGCTCGTCGCGGCCCCGGAAGCTGAGCCCGTCGGAGCCGACCCAGTGCTCGTACGCGCTCGCCGCCCGAGCCTCGATCTCCTCGTATCCCTGTGCGTCCGCATCACCCGTCGGCCATAGCAGCGCGCCTAGGGCCGCCCGATCACGCAAACCGCGGGAACCGGGCGCAGGTCATTGA
>CAWGAP010000006.1:0-137417 GCA_963820695.1 uncultured Gaiellaceae bacterium
CGGGCAAGTACTTCTGGAAGAGCGCCAAGTGGCTGCGCGGAATCGAGCTCTCGGCGACGGACAAGCCGGGCTTCTGGGAGCGCTACGGCTACCACAACGACGCCGATCCGTTCGAAGAGCAGCGCTACCAGTTCTAGGAGCATGGGGGAACCCATGGTTCCCCCATGAGCCCCCTCCTTCTCCGCACCGCATGGGAGCAAGGTCGCCCGGGCCTCCCGCCGAGCAAAGCCCGGCTCCGGCCCCCTGCCGCGCCGCGTAGGTGGAGCGCTTCAGTTCGTTGCCGAATGGCAGATCACTCGTTTGAGTGACTACAGCGGAGACAACGAGAGCCGATACCTGGGCTACCCACCTCCCCCTAGTTTCACCCCTCGAAGACCCGGCCCCCACCGGGTCTTCATTTGTGGGGGAACCCATGGTTCCCCCACAAGCCCCCTCCTTCTTCTTAGCGACAGCCCATACCGCGCTTGGCCTCCCGCCGGGCAAAGCCCGGCTCCGGCCATCAGCCGAACAGGATCCTTGAGCCGAAGAACGACGAAGGGCCGGCGGTGTGCCGGCCCTTCGTTCTTGGCGGGTGACCCGTGGGCCACCGATTCGCGGGCGGAGCCGGGCTTCGCCCGGCGGGAGCCCAACCCCGATTCCTCCACGCGCAGGCGCGGAGGAGGGGGATCGTGGGGGAACCATGGGTTCCCCCACGCGACTTACATCATGCCGCCCATGCCGCCCATGTCGGGCATGCCGCCGCCGACGCCCGCCTTCTCGGGGGCCTCGGCCACGATCGCCTCGGTCGTGAGGATGTTCTTGCCGATCGACGCGGCGTTCTGCAGCGCCGAGCGGGTCACCATCGTCGGGTCGATGATCCCGGCCTTGACCAGGTCCTCGACCTCGCCCGTGTCGACGTTCAGGCCCTGGCCCTTGGCGGCCGAGCGGACCGAGTTGACGACGACCGAGCCCTCGAGCCCGGCGTTGTAGGCGAGCTGCCGCAGCGGCTCCTCGAGCGCACGCCGGATGATCTGCGCGCCCGTCTTCTCGTCGCCCTCGTAGTCGTCGAGCTTGATCGCATCGATTGCGTGCATCAGCGCGACACCGCCGCCCGGCACGATGCCCTCCTCGAGGGCCGCGCGGGTTGCCTGCAGCGCGTCCTCGACGCGGTGCTTCTTCTCCTTCATCTCCGTCTCCGTGGCAGCGCCGACCTTGACGACGGCGACGCCGCCGGCCAGCTTCGCGAGCCGCTCCTGGAGCTTCTCACGGTCGAAGTCGGAGTCGGTGTCCTCGATCTCCGCCTTCAGCTGCTTGATCCGGCCCTTGATCGCCTCGGCGTCACCGGCACCGTCGATGATCGTCGTCGTGTCCTTCGTGACGACGACGCGGCGGGCGTGGCCGAGCTGCGCGATCTTCGTGTTCTCGAGCTTGAGGCCCAGCTCCTCGGTGATCACCTCGGCGCCGGTGAGGATCGCAATGTCCTCGAGCATGCGCTTGCGGCGGTCGCCGAAGCCCGGAGCCTTGACGGCGACGGCCGTGAAGGTGCCGCGGAGCTTGTTGACGACGATCGTCGCGAGCGCCTCGCCCTCGACGTCCTCCGACACGATCAGCAGCGGGCGACCCGCCTGGATCACCTGCTCGAGCACGGGCAGGAGGTCCTTGACCGACCCGATCTTCTGGTTCGCGACCAGGATGTACGGGTCGTCGAGCACGGCCTCCATGCGCTCGGCGTCGGTGATCATGTACGGCGAGAGGTAGCCCTTGTCGAACTGCATCCCCTCGGTGAACTCGAGCTCGAGGCCGAAGGTCTGGCCCTCCTCGACGTTCACGACGCCGTCCTTGCCGACCTTCTCGATCGCATCGGCGATCACGTCGCCGATCTCGCGCTCGCGCGCCGAGATCGTGGCGACCCGGGCGATGTCCTCCTTGCCCGAGACCTCCTTCGACTGCTTCTTCAGGTCCTCGACGACGGCCTCGACGGCCGCCTCGATGCCGCGCTTGATCCCCATCGGGTTCGCGCCGGCGGCCACGTTCTTCAGGCCCTCGCGCACGATCGCCTGGGCGAGCACGGTCGCGGTCGTCGTGCCGTCGCCGGCGACGTCGTTGGTCGCCGTGGCGACCTCGCGGACGAGCTGCGCGCCCTGGTTCTCGAACGGGTCCTCGACCTCGATCTCGCGGGCGATGGTGACGCCGTCGTTGGTGATCGTCGGCGCGCCGAACTTCTTGTCCAGCACGACATACCGGCCCTTCGGGCCGAGCGTCACCTTGACCGCGTCGGCGAGGATGTTGACGCCGCGCTCGAGCGCGCGACGTGCGTCCTCGTTGAACTTGAGCTCCTTGTGAGCCATCTCCAGATTCCTCCTGTACTTCCTAGGCTGTGATTAGACCGCGGCGCGGTCGCCGACGACCTTTGCGAGGACGTCCGACTCGCGCAGAATCAGAACATCGTCGGAGCCGACCTTGATCTCGGTGCCCCCGTACTTGGAGAAGATGATCTCGTCACCCTCCTCGACGTCCATCTTGATGTACTCCCCGTCCTCGTCGCGAGGGCCGGGACCGACCGCGAGGACCTTGCCGCGCTGCGGCTTCTCCTTCGCGGTGTCGGGCAGCACGATGCCGCTGACCGTGATTTCCTCTTCTTCGAGGATCTCGACGATCAAACGGTCACCAAGAGGCTGCAAATTCATGTGATGCCTCCTCGTTCTTCAGACTTTGTGACACTACCTGGCACTCTTACTGGGAGAGTGCCGACGGCATTCTACAGTCTCCCGCACACTGCGCAAGCGGGAACCGTCGTGGCTCGCGACGGATTGTCACAATGTTGCGATGACGCGTGAGTTCTCCGCCGGCGGCGTGCTCGTGCGGCGGCTGCGCGGCCGCTGGTGGCTCGCCGCGATCCGCCCGAACGGGAAGCCGGACGGGGTCTGGGCGCTGCCCAAGGGCCTGATCGACCCCGGCGAGAGCGGCGCCGAGACGGCTCGACGGGAGGTGGCCGAGGAGACGGGCCTCACCGGCCGGCTCGAGGGGAAGCTCGGCGACGTCCGCTACGTCTACACGCGCGGCGGCGAGCGGATCTTCAAGGTGGTCAGCTTCTTCCTGCTCCGCTACACGAGCGGCCGGATCGGCGAGCTGCCGCCGGGGATGGAGCTCGAGGTGGCGGAGGCGCGCTGGCTGCCGCTCGAGGACGCGCCGCGCCTGCTCGCCTACGGCGGCGAGCGAGAGATGGCTACGAAGGCTCTCTCCGCTTTATGATCGTGCGTCCGTGGCCATGTTCGCGCTCAACTTCTACTCGCCTTTGGTCGCCGACCAGCTGCGCACCCATCGCAAGACGGCGACGATCCGGCTCGGCGACAAGTCGGGCAAGTACAAGAAGGGGATGATCGTGACCGTGCTCGTCGGCGTCCGCTACGGGCAGCGGGAGAAGATCTTCGACGCCGTGATCGACAAGGTCGAGGTGAAGCAGATCAGCGAGCTCTCACCGCGCGAGATCGAGCACGACAACCCCGAGATCCGCCGGCCCGACGAGATGACCCGCTTCCTCGGCCAGCTCTACAACCGTCCCGTCAGCGAGGACGAGACGGTGACCGTGATCCGCTTCTCGCAGATCATCGGGTCCATGTTCTAGATACGCCGCCGTGGGATGATCCGGGTGCGCCCGTGACGTCCCCCGCCCGAACGCCGCTGCTCGTGGTAGCCGACGACGACCCGGCCGAGCGCGGCTTGATCGAGGAGGAGCTCGACCGTCGCTACGGCGCCGACTACACGATTCGGATCTGCGCGACCGCCGAGCTGGAGAGCGTCCTCGACGAGGCGGAGGCGAACGGCGACGACGTCGCTCTCGCTCTCGCAGCCGGGAAGGAGGGGGCCGACCTGCTCGCCCGGATGCGCGCGCGTTTCCCGACCGCGCGGCGGGGCCTTCTGATCCCGTGGCTCGGCTGGAGCCGCCGCAGCGTCGGCGAGCTCGTCCTGCGCAGCATGGCCCGCGGCTGGATCGACCTCTACGTGATCCGGCCGACCCGGCGGCGGGACGAGGTCTTCCACCGGACGATCAGCGAGCTGCTGCAGGAGTCGGAGCGCCTGCGCGGGGAGGGACCTGCCGGCGCGATCGTGGTCGCCGACCCCCACTCTGCCCGGGCGCACGAGCTTCGCTCCAGCCTGGCCGGGCTCGGGATCCCCCACCGGACGCTCGCGCCGCCGGACGGGGACGCACCGGCGGTGACCCTCGCCGACGGCCAGGTGCTGAGCGATCCTGACGCGGCGGAGCTGACCCGGGCGCTCGGCTTCCCGACCGAGCTCGACTCGCACGAAGCCGATCTCGTCGTCGTCGGCGCCGGCCCGGCAGGGCTGAGCGCGGCGGTGTACGGCGCCTCGGAGGGGCTGCGGACGACCGTCCTCGATGCCGGCGCGGTCGGCGGCCAGGCCGGCTCGAGCTCGCTGATCCGCAACTACCTCGGCTTCCCGCGCGGCCTCGGCGGCGGCGAGCTGGCGCAGCGCGCCTACCAGCAGGCGTGGCTCTTCGGCGCGCAGTTCCGCCTGACCCACCGCGCGGAGGCGCTGGAGCCACGCGAGGGCAGGCACGTCGTCCGCACCGACAGCGGCGCCGAGATCGCGGCGCGTGCCGTCGTGCTCGCGCTCGGGGTCGAGTACCGCCGGCTCGACGCACCCGGCCTGACCGACCTCGAGGGGGCGGGGGTCTACTACGGCGCCTCGATGTCGGAGGCCCAGGCGCTGGCGGGCGAGAGCGTCTACGTCGTCGGCGGCGGCAACTCGGCGGGACAGGCAGCGCTGCACCTCGCCCGCTACGCCTGCAAGGTCCGAATCCTCGTCCGCGGAGAGGGCCTCGCGGCGACGATGTCGCAGTACCTGATCGAGACGATCGACAAGGATCCGAACGTCGAGGTGCTGCCGCGAACGGAGGTGGCGGCGGCATACGGTGACGGCCGCCTCGAGCAGCTGGAGCTGCGCACGCCCGACGGCGTCGAGACCGTCCCCGCGGCCGCGCTGATCGTCCTGATCGGGGCCCATCCACACACGGAGTGGCTCCCGGAGGAGGTCGCCCGCGACGAGTGGGGCTACCTGGCCACCGGCACCGACGCCCCCGGCTGGCCGCTGGAGCGCTCGCCGCTGCCGCTCGAGACGAGCCTGCCGGGCGTCTTCGCGGCGGGCGACGTGCGCTCCCGCGCGGTCAAGCGCGTCGCCTCGGCCGCGGGGTCTGGTGCGCTCGCCGTCAGCGACGTCCACACCTATCTCGCCCTGGAGCCGGCTGCTCAGTGGCCCGCTCGCCGCTGACCCTCGTCGTTCTGCTGGCGCTGCCGCTGGTCGGACTGGCGATCCTGCTCGCCGCGCCGGAAGCGGACGTGCACTGGGAGCATCACCCGTCCCACTTCTGGCTCGTGCTCCTCACCGCCGCGCTCAATGCCGTCCTCGCTTATGCGACCGGCGTCGCGGCGCGGCGGCGAGGCGACCGGCGCGTCCATCTCGTCTCGCTCTCGTTCCTGGCAGCCTCCGGCTTTCTCGCGCTGCACGCACTCGCGACGCCGGGCGTCCTGCTCGACAAGCCGAACCTCGGCTTCGTGATCGCGACGCCGGTCGGGCTCGTGCTTGCCGGCGCCTTCGCGGTGCTGTCGGCAATCGACAGCGAGCCCGTTCAGCCCAAGTACCTCGAGCGTGCGCTGCTCGTCCTGCTGGCTCTCTGGGCGATCGTCTGCCTCTCGTTCTTCCCCGAAGTCGACGACTCGGTCGTCCCGGCGCGGCTGTCCTTCCCGCTCGTCGCGCTCTCGGTCGCCGGCATCGCGTTCTACTCGTTCGCCGTCGTCCGCTACCTCGGCCTCTACCGGGAGCGGCGCTCGCGGCTGGTGCTCGGGTTCACGGTCGCGTTCGTGCTGCTCGCGGAGGCGATGGTCGCCGTCGCAACGGGCCGCAACTGGCAGGCCTCATGGTGGGAGTGGCACGTGCTGATGCTGATCGCCTTTGCGGTGATCGCGGTGATGGCGCACCAGGAGGGCTCGGAGGAGCGGTTCGGCCGCCTCTATCTCGACCGCGGCGCGCAGCCCGTGACGGTGCTCTTCGCCGACCTGAAGGGCTTCACCTCGTTCTCCGAGCACCATGAGCCGGCGACCGTCTCGAGGATGCTCGACACGCTCTTCGAGGCCGCGATCCCGGCGATCGAGCGCCACGACGGCGTCGTCGACCGCTTGATCGGCGACGCCGTCTTCGCCACGTTCGAGGGCGACAACCACGCCGAGCGCGCCGCCCGCGCCGCACTCGCTCTGCAGCAGGAGACGGGAACGGTGGCGGCCGAGCACCCCGACTGGCCCCGCTTCCGCGCCGGTCTCAATACGGGCGAAGCCTCGGTCGGCGTGCTCGGGACCGGCAGCGGCCGCACCTACAGCGCGATCGGCGACGCCGTCAACCTCGGCTCCCGGATCGAGGGACTGGCGCCGGCGGGGGGCGTCGCGATCAGCGCCGAGACGGCGAAGCAGCTCTGGGGCGCCGAGACGGAGCCGCTCGAGACGGTGCAGGTGAAGGGCCGCGACGAGCCGGTCGAAGTGCTGCTGCTGCTGAAGCTGCCGCCCGGCTAGATGGTTGATGCCACGATTCCGTGCGCTCGGATGCGCGATCTGGCGTGTCTGGGCCGCTCCCGGCCCACCTGATCGGCCTAACGGCCGCTCAGCCGAGCCGTCCGCTTCGCGTGCTCAGCCCGTCACCGATGCCACCAGCATCGGCAACGGCCTGATCCCGCGCCCCAGAGCTGCCAGCTCACGCCCCGAGACGGACGCCCCCGTGGCATCAACCATCTAACGACCGGGCTTGCGAATCCGGACGCCGAGCACCTCGGGCGGACGGACGGCGGCCCCACACTCCTCGCACTCGACCGCAAAGGCCGACGGGAACGGCGCCGAGCATTCGGGGCAACGGTGCCGCGTCTCGCCGCCGCAGTGCGGACATGCATCCGGCAGCTCGGCCTCGCCCTCGAGGAAGTAGCGCCAGACGGAGCCGCAGTCCAGGCAGAAGCAGGTGTAGTCGCCGAGCGTCTTGCGCCGCTCCTCCTGGATCCAGTTGCGCTTCGGCTTCGCCATCTGGGCCCTCACTGTAGTTCGAAGGGGTGGTACGGTTGCCAACCGCGTGGCGGGTACCAGAATTCATCAGGTTCGCGTGCCCACGCACGGAGGTACGCCGATCGAGTTGCGGCAACTTCGTTACTTCCTCGCGGTCAGCGAGGAACTGCACTTCCGTCGAGCGGCGGAACGGCTCAACATGGCGCAGCCGCCGTTGTCCCAGGCGATCCGGAAGCTCGAGAGCGAGCTCGGCGTCGCCCTCTTCGAGCGCACGACGAGGGTCGTGGACCTCACTGAAGCCGGGCGTGTCCTCGCAGCGCAGGCTCGACACGTGCTGTCGGCCGTCGACATCGCCATCACTGAGACGCGCCGAGCCGGCGGCATCGGGTGTGGCCTGCGAATCGGTTTCACCCCGCACTTGCCGATCGAGCAGCTGCTCCTGTTCCTGGGCGCGCTGCAAGAGCGCGAGCCGGAAGCGCGAACCGAGGTGACGCACGCGTCGGCGGTCGAGCAACTCAAAAGCCTCGCCGACGGCGATCTCGACATCGCAATGCTTCCGTGGGCGAACGACCGGGGCGGCCTGCAGGTGGAGCCGATCTTCCCGGGCGAGCCCCTCGCGGCCTTTCTCCCCGGCGATCATCGACTCGCCGAGCGGAGCACGCTCGGGCCTGCTGACCTGGCGGAGGAAACGTTGGTCAGCTTCCCCCGCGACGTCAACCCCGCGCTGAGCGACTGGTTGCGATCACGGCGTGAGCACAGCGGCTATCGCTTCCGCGACGTGCGGGAGGTGGATGGGCAGCACGCGCGAGACTGGATTCTGGCCGTCGCCGCCGGCTCAGGCGTCGCGCTGCTGCCCCACCGGTTCAAAGAGTTCGCCGACGCGGGCACGCTCGTGACCCGTCGTCCGCTCGACCCTCGCCTTACGATGCCGGACACCGTGGTCGCCTGGCGCACAGATGACGACGCGCCCCTGATGCCCGTCATCGCCGCTGCGGGCGAGGTCGCCGGCGAGCTGCGCGCCGATCGAGACTGACGTCGTCTCAGTCCGTCTCGAACGGATATTGGACGCACATCTCGATCGTCCGGATAGTTGAGCCGAGGCCCGCGCTTACAGCGCGGGCCGGGGTTCCCACGAACAGGAAGGTTCCACTTGCTGAGATCAATGCGAGCCCGGCTCACGCCCGCAATGGCAATTTCGATCGTCGCGTTGGTGTTCGCGACCGCAGGTTCCGCAGTCGCGGCCAAGGGTCTCATCACCGGCGCGGACATCAAGGATGGGTCGATCACGGCCGCGGACATCAAGAACGGCTCATTGACCGCAACCGACATCAAGCGAGGGTCGCTCACGCTGAACCGCCTGACCGCGCCGACCCAGGACCGCATCGGCGAGAAGGGCGAGCGCGGTCCGGCAGGTTCCGCCGGCCCGCAGGGTCCCGCCGGCGCGCAGGGTCCTGCCGGCCCCCAGGGCCCGACGGGCGCCACTGGGGCAACCGGCGCCACCGGTGCGACCGGGGCGAACGGGGCGAGCGGCTCCGACGCCCAGTACAGAGTCACATCGCTCACGCCCTACGTGCCCGGCGAGCCCGAGGCGGTCGCGCCCGCTTGGGGCTCCGTCCGGGGCGCGAGCATCGACGCGCAGGGTGCCAAGCTCGGCCCGTTCCTGAACGGCAGTGACTTTGCCGGCGTCTACACCTACGCACTCACGGGTGTGCGACTGAAGGATGTCGCGCTCCTCGCCTACTCCGCGAAGTTCACGGGCGGCGGCGGCACCGGCGCGGCTCCCTACATGATCGTCGCGGTCGACAACGGCGCCGGCATCGAGAAGCACGTCATGTTCAGCCCCAGCACCCAGTCGGGGGTCACCCCCGTCGAAGGTGTGTGGCAGCGCTGGGTGGTGACACAGGGCGGCGTTCGCTACGACGACGACGCCGGCAGCGGCAGCGACATGACCTGGGCGACCCTCCTTGCTGCCCACGGCGAGGAGTTGATCACGTACGTCCAGGTACAGGCGGGGAACGCGGGGACGTACTCCAACGGCTCGACGAGTCACGTCAGCAACGTGACGCTCGAGGCGACGGGGGCGACCGCCGTCTTCGCCAGCCACTCCTTCGGGAGTTAGCGACCGCGCAGCGTGCTCCCGGCCACCCAGGGCCGGGAGCACGTTCGCTCGACGTCCGAGCCGCTATGCAGTTCGGCCTCGTTGGGACGCAGGTGCAGCAGAGACGAGGCGCTCGTACACAGGCTTCCACGCGGCGTACCTCGGCAGCGCGCTCTTCTTCGTCGTCGGCATCGTCGTGATGGTGACGCTGCTGAAGCGCGACGACGTCGCGGAGGGTCGACGTCGAACGGCCGATGACCGAGATGGCCGCCTAGCCTCGTGCGCGGGACCGGGCGGCGGAGCTACGCCTGTCGGCGCCACGGGCGGAGATCGAGGTGCGGCCGCTCTCGCGCTTCCGACGGTGGCAGATCTGTCAGCGGTTGTACGGCAACTACGCCGGCAGCATCAACGCCTCCGACGGTGGCGCGGGACCCGGCTAGCGACTCTGCAGCGCGTCGAGCGCCACTCCGAGCGCGATCCCGAGGCGGCGGTCGATCGTCCGCTCGGGGTCGCCGGAGAGGTCGAGCGTGTAGCGGTCGCGCACGCCGATCGGTCGCGTGAACTCGCCCAGTTGCTGCTCGCCGCGGTCGATCCGGAAGTGGAAGAGCACCGGGACGAATTCGCCGTAGGGCACGATGTCGATCACGCGGCGGATGACGGCGAACAGCATCGAGCGCTCCTGTGCGATCGCGAGCTCCTGCTCGCCCGCGTCGAGGATCCGCCACGTCGAGCGGAGCAGCGACTTGCCGAACACCTTCTCGAGCACGCCGATCCGCTCACCGGCCGGCGTCGTCACGTCGTAGCGGCCGCCCATCTCCATCATCGAGCGTGCCTTGATCCGGAACAGCTCGTCGGTCTCGTCCTCGTGCGCGAAGAAGCGGATGTCCTCCTTCATCGCCATCCGCTTCTGCCGCACGAACGCGACCGGCAGCCCGCGCGACGAGATCCGGTAGAGGTTCACCATCGGCCTGATCAGCTGCACGATCTCGAATCGATCGGCCTCGAAGACGGTGCTCACCCGCTCCATCCTATGCGCGTCGATAAAGTGCACCCCGTCGTTCAACCGCGGGGGTATGACGCATGGCGGTACGTGAGGCGCAGCCGGTCGGCTCGCTGAGTGAGGTACGTGAGGCAGGACTCGACCGCGAGGATCTGCTCGGCGTCTACCGCAACCTGCTCGTCACCCGCGGGATCGAGGAACGGGGCCACATCCTCTACAAGCAGGGGAAGATCCCGGGGTCGTTCTACACCGGCCGCGGCAACGAGGGCGCCGCCGTCGGCGTCGCGACCGCGATGGGCCCGAGCGACGTCGGCACGCCGCTCCACCGCGACATGGGCGTCCACGTCACCCGCGGCGTCGAGCCGTGGCGGATCTTCGCCCAGTACATGGGCCGCGAGGACGGGCCGACGCGGGGCCGGGACGGCAACGTCCACATGGCCGACGCGCGCCTCGGGATGATCGCGATGGTCAGCCACCTGCCGGCGATGATGCCGGTGGCGGTCGGCTGCGCGCTTGCGTTCCGGATCCGGGACGAGAAGCGGGTCGCGGTCGGCTGGTCGGGTGAGGGTGCAATGGCCCGCGGCGACGCGCACGAGGCGATGAACTTCGCCGGCGTCCGCCAGCTCCCCGTCGTCTTCATCTGCGACAACAACCAGTGGGCGTACTCGACGCCGACGCACCTCGGCTACGCGGTCGAGCACCTCGCCGACCGCGCCGCGGCCTACGGCTTCGAGGGCGTCGTCGTCGACGGCACCGACGTGCTCGCGGTCTACCGCGAGGCCAAGGCGGCGATCGAGAAGGCGCGCAACGGCGGCGGCCCGACGCTGCTCGAGCTGAAGACGCTCCGGATGGAAGGCCACGCCGTGCACGACGACGCGTTCTACGTCCCCAAGGAGCTCTTCGAGGAGTGGGCGAAGAACGACCCGATCGAGCGCTTCCGTGCCTGGCTGCGCGACAACGCCGAGCTGACGACCGAGGAAGAGGAAGAGATCTCGGCGCGCGTGAAGAAGCTCCTGAACGACGCGCTCGCGCAGGCGGAGGAGTCGCCGCTGCCCGATCCGGACACGCTCATGGAGGGCGTCTACGCGACCCCCGAGGACCTCGACACGCCCCACCACAAGTAGGTGGCTCACTGATGCCCGAGAAGACGTATCTCCAGGCGATCAGCGACGGGCTCCGGCAGGAGATGCGCCGCGACAACCGCGTCTTCGTGATCGGCGAGGACGTCGGCGTCTACGGCGGCGCCTTCAAGGTGACGCTCGGCTTCCAGGAGGAATTCGGGCCCTGGCGCGTGCTCGACGCGCCGCTCGCGGAGACCGCGATCCTCGGCGCCGCCACCGGCGCGTCGATGATGGGCATGCGCCCGGTCGCCGAGATGCAGTTCGCCGACTTCATCTCCTGCGGCTGGGACCACCTCGTCACCGTCGCCGCCAAGCAGCGCTTCCGCGTCGGCACGCCGGTGCCGATCGTCGTCCGGCTCCCGTCGGGCGGCGGCTTCTCGGGCGGCCCCTTCCACTCGCAGAACCCGGAGAGCTCGTTCGCGCACATCCCCGGGCTCAAGTGCCTCTGCCCGGCGACGCCGGAGGACGCGAAGGGCCTGCTCGTCGCGGCGATCGAGGATCCCAACCCCGTTCTCTTCTTCGAGCACAAGCATCTCTACCGGCGGATCAAGGCCGACGTGCCCGACGAGCGCTACGTGACCCCGATCGGAAAGGCGCGCACGCACGTCGAGGGCGACGACGTCTCGGTGATCACGTGGGGTGCGATGGTCTACACGGCGGAGGAGGCCGCGAAGCAACTCGAGGCGGACGGCGTCTCGGTCGAGGTGATCGACCTGCGCACCGTGATGCCGTGGGACAAGGAGGCGGTGCTGGAGAGCGTGCGCAAGACCTCGAAGGTGGTCGTGCTGCACGAGGACAACCGCACCGGCGGCTTCGGCGGCGAGATCGCGGCCACGATCGCCGAGGAGGCGTTCGAGGACCTCGACGCGCCCGTGAAGCGGATCGCCGCGCCGGACTGTCCGGTGCCGTTCTCGCCGGTGCTCGAGAAGGCGTTCATCCCGCAGGTCGAGGACGTCGTGCAGGGACTCAGAGAGCTGGCGGAGTACTGATCTTGTTGGCGCGCGATGAGCAGCCGCAGGAGCGAATGCTCATCGCGCGAAGACCCTTAAAGGGGCCGCTCCGCGGCCCAAATACGAGCTCAGGTCAAGGTTTGAGGAGATAGCGATGTCGACGGGAACGCAGACCGAAGTCGTCATGCCCCAGATGGGAGTGTCCGTCTCGGAAGGGACGATCACGAAGTGGCTCAAGTCCGAGGGCGAGCACATCGGCCGGGACGAGTCGCTCCTCGAGATCTCGACCGACAAGGTCGACACCGAGGTTCCGAGCCCCGCCGAGGGCGTCGTTGCCCAGATCCTCGTCCAGGAGGGCGAGACGGTCGAGGTCGGCACCGTTCTGGCCGTGATCGCGCCCGAAGGTTCTGAAGTCACAGCCGCCGCTCCCGCCGCTGCTCCGGACGCGCCGCCCGAGCCGGCCACCCAGGTCGCCGCCGACGCATCCGAGGCTGCCGCGACCGAAACGGCGCAGCCCACCGCTCCGACTCCTCCGCCCGCTCCCGCCCCGGCCGCCGCCCCAGGGTCGGGCAACGGCCGCACGTTCGTCTCGCCCGTCGTCGCAAGGATCGCCTCCGAGCACGGCGTCGATCCAAACGCTGTCCAGGGCACCGGCGCCGGCGGCCGCGTGACGAAAAAGGACATCCTCGCGTTCGTCGAGAGCGGCGGTCAGGCAGCAGCCGCTCCACCTGCGGCGCAGCCCGCGCCCGCGGCGGAACCCGCGCCTCCTGCCGCACCCGTACCCGCACCTGCCGAGCCTGCGCCGGCACCCGCCGCCCAGGCGCCCCCTGCGCCTCCGGCCCCTGCTCCCGCGCAACCCGCACCGGCTGCGCAGGCGCCGCCGCCCGCTCCCGCCGCAGCTCCGGCACCGGCCGCGAGCGCCGAGCTGGAGCCCGGCGAGACGGTCGAGCCGATGTCCGCGATGCGCAAGGGCATCGCCGAGCACATGCGTCGCTCACTCGACACGTCCGCCCACGTCACGAGCGCGATCGAGGTCGACATGTCGAAGGTCGTCGCGATTCGAAGGAAGCTGAAGCAGGAGTACGAGCAGGCCTACGGCGTCAATCCGACCTATCTCTCCTTCGTCGCCCGCGCGACCGTCGAGACGCTGCGCGAGTACCCGTGGATCAACGGCGAGATTCGCGGCGACAAGATCGTCACGCGCAACTACGTCAACCTCGGCTTCGCGGTCGAGCTCGCCGACGGCAAGGGCCTGATCGTGCCGGTGCTGAAGCACACCGAGGGCCTGAACCTGCTCGGCCTCGCCCGCGGCGTCGCCGACATCGCCAAGCGCGCTCGCGAGAAGAAGCTGATGCCCGACGACGTTCAGGGCGGCACGTTCACGATCACCAACCCCGGCGGCTACGGCACCTTCCACGGCACGCCGGTGATCAGCCAGCCGCAGGCGGGCATCCTCGGCACCTACGCGGTCGTGAAGCGGCCGTGGGTCGTGACCGACGAGCTCGGCCAGGACGTGATCGCGATCCGCCCGATCATGAACATCACGCTCACGTACGACCACCGCCTCGTCGACGGGGCGCTCGCGGGCCGCTTCCTCAGCTCGCTGCGCGAGAAGCTCGAGAACTGGGGCGAAAGTGACTACTAGCGTCCTCAAGACGGTGTCGACGGAGCAGGAGGCCGAGCTGATCTGCGGCCTGCTTCGCAGCGCGGGGTTCGAGTGCGACCGGCGGGCGACCCAGCTTGGCGAGAGCTTCGGCGGCGGTGCCCAGGAGGTGCTCGTGCACGCCGAGGACCTCGAGGCAGCGCAGGCGCTGCTGCCCGACGAGGCATGAAGGGCGCCTACGTGATGAACCTCGGCCTCGTTCCCTACGAGGAGGCCTGGGAGCTGCAGCGCTCGCTCGCGGGCGCCGTCTCGCAAGGCGCGATCCCCGACACGATCCTGCTGCTCGAGCATCCGCCGACGGTCACCACCGGCCGGCGCACCGACGAATCCGAGCTGCATATCCCCGCGGACGCCGAGGTCGACGTCGTCGAGACCGACCGCGGCGGCAAGTCGACCTTCCACGGACCCGGGCAGCTCGTCTGCTACCCGATCTTCGACCTGAAGCGGCACGGCCAGGACGTCAAGCGCTACTGCCGCGACCTCGAGGAGGCCCTGATCCTGACGTCGGCCAAGCTCGGCCTCGAGGCGGAGCGGATCGACGGCCTCACCGGCGTCTGGCTGACCAGGCCGCCGCGAAAGATCGCCTCGATCGGGATCCACATCGCCAAGTGGGTGACGACCCACGGCTACGCGCTCAACGTCGACCTCGATCCCGCCCCGTTCACGCAGTGGATCACCGCATGCGGCCTCGAGGACGCGGCGTTCACGACGGTCGCGAAGGAGCTCGGCCGGCCGGTGACCGTGGACGAGGTGCGCGGGCCGGCGCTCGAGGCCCTGGCGGAGGTCTTCGAGCTCGAGCTCGAGGAGCTCCCCGCCGAAGGCATGCACGGCCTCTGGCCGCAGCCGGTGCACGGGCAGCTGGCAGGCCGCAGCTAGGGTGCCGGAGATGGAGACGTCGCTGCCCGTCGCAGAGCGCCCGCGTCGGCCGGAGTGGATGAAGGTCCGCGCGCCGAGCGCCGACAGCCATTTCTACGACGTCAAGAAGCTGCTGCACGGCCTCTCGCTGAACACCGTCTGCGAGGAGGCGCGTTGCCCGAACATCTCCGAGTGCTGGGGCCGCGGCACCGCGACGTTCCAGATCCTCGGCGAGACGTGTACCCGGGCCTGCCGCTACTGCTACGTCCATTCCGGCAAGCCAGAGCACGCGCCCGACCCGCTGGAGCCGCTCCGCGTCGGCCAGGCCGCGGCGCAGATGGCGCTGAAGCACGTCGTCGTCACCTCCGTCGACCGCGATGACGTCCCCGACCGGGGCGCGCGCCACTTCGCCGCCACGATCCGCGCGATCAAGATGAAGCTGCCCGAGGCCAGCGTCGAGGTGCTGACACCCGACTTCCTCGGCGTCGAGGAGGAGGCGCTCCACACCGTCCTCGCCGCCCGGCCGGAGGTCTTCAACCACAACATCGAGACCGTCCGCCGCCTGCACCGGAGCATGCGCGGTGCGAAGGCGAGCTACGACAAAGCGCTCTGGCTGCTCGGCCGCGCTGCAGCTATTGCCGGGGAGCTCGGCGACTACCCGCTGCTGACGAAGTCCGGGATCATCGTCGGCCTCGGCGAGACAAACGACGAGGTCGTCGAGACGATGCGCGACCTGCGCGCGCACGGCGTCGACGTCGTCACGATCGGCCAGTACCTGCAGCCGAGCCCGAAGCATGCGGCGATCGACCGCTGGGTCCACCCGGACGAGTTCACGTGGATGCGGGAACAGGGCGAGGCGCTCGGCTTCGGCTCCGTCTTCGCGGGGCCGCTCGTCCGCTCGAGCTATCGCGCAGACGAGCAGCGCCACGCCGCAGAGAGCGGACGTGGCGCCGTCGCCTACTAGCGTCTAGGGGCCTCCGACGAACCCGTAGATGTTCTGGTCGAGCCCGCCCGCATCCGGGCAGGTGTCGGCGCTCCAGACCCCGTTCGCGAATGTGCGGCACTGGAGCACGTCGAACCCGTCGGTGCCGTTCCCGTCCGTGTAGCGCGGATCGGTGCCGGCGACGACGTCCTGACCACTCGGCCAGGCCATCAGCACGTTCGCCCCGTGGCGGAGACGTAGTTGTAGTCCCCGAAGAAGGGGCTGTCGCGGTTGCCGAACTGCTCGTAGCTGAGCGGGTAGCTCGTGCTCGAGACGCGCTGACGCGTCCAGGTCGACCCCCCGTCCGCCGAGCGGGAGTACCACGTCTCGACGCCCTGCTTCGTATGGGTCGACCCGACCGCTCCGCCGACCCACTGGTTCGAGAACGGGACGGTGCGGAAGTCGGCGACGGTGCCGGGCGGCCCGGTCGCCGTGTCGCTGCGCGTGTCGTGATAGACGACGTGCAGCTTGCCCGCGTACGCGTCGACGTCGCTGTAGAACTGGTGGCCCTTCGGCTGCGGGTCGACCCGCGAGGTCGACCAGCTGTCGCCACCGTTCGCGGTCTTGACCAGGTAGGTCGACGCCTGGCTGCCGACACCGTCGGTCACGGTCGAGTACGACGTCCCCGTCGGCGTCTCCGTCCCGGGCACGGTCGCGTCGACCAGCGCATATGCCGCGTCCGGATCGGCGCCCGGAGTCGGGTCGGCGGAGATGTGGACGCTCGAATCTGCCCGTCCGAACACGTAGCCGGAGAGGCACTCGAATGGCCCATCGCCGCAGTCGCGTGCGTTCACTCTCGGCTCGGGGCCTTCGCAGCGACCGAGCGTACTATCCCCCGCGAGGCACGCCTCGTAGCCGGCCTGGCCGGCCGCGCCCGGATCACCGGTCGTGTCGCCCATGTCCCAGTGGATGAACTCGTGCGCCACCGCGGGCTTCGTGAAGGAGCGGCCGCCGTCGGTCGAGTAGACGTACGCGATCGCGTCGGCTCTGCTGCTTCTTGAACTCGAACTGGCGCCATGCGACCCAGACACGGCCGGTGCTGCCGACGCCGATGTCGCACGACTGGTTGCCGTGGATCGAGTCGGAGACCTTCATCCGGTTCGAGAAGGTGCGGCCGCCGTCGGTGGAACGGGAGAAGAAGACGCCGTTGTTCGCGGCGCTCGCGGTGAAGAGCGCCCAACAGACGTAGACGTTCCCCGAGGTCGCAGCGGTCGAGCGGTCGACCTCGATCATCACCTTGTCGTTGAAGTGACCGAGGAAGATCGGGCTCGGCGTGCCGCGCGAGACGAGCGCCGTCCCCTGGTAGTCGGGCATGGCACCGCCGACCCAGCTGTAGCGAGCGACCCAGATCGAGCCGTTCGCGGGCTTGCCGCGGTTGAAGGCGATCCCGCCGTAGTAGACGTTGCCGAAGCGGTCCCACGCCTGCACCGGATCGCCGGCGGCGAGCGCGAGCCCGTGGAGCGGCGACGCCTGGCCCTCGGCCGTCGTGTCGAGCGGATAGCCGGGCAGGAGGCTGTTCGTCCAGCTCGCCCCGTTGTCGGAGCTGAAGTAGAAGCCGGCCCACGCGTCACCGTTGGTGGGCGTCGTGCAGTAGTCGTTGGCCCCGGCCGTCATCTTGCTCGGCTGCGTCGGGCTGACCGCAGCCGCCGGCTCGTTCTGCTGCCTGTTGTTCGTCGAGCACGCGAGCGTGGTCGCGTCCTGCGCGCCGTCGTGGCGGACGTATTGCCTGTCCGTGATCTTGACGTCGCCGAGCGCGGGCGCTGCGGCAGCGAGCGCGACGAGCGCCGCGCCGAACAAGCAAAGGAACCGAGTACGGAGCACGTACTCCCCCTTCCCTCGTGCCGCCCCCCTCAGGCGGCGTCGGCGGGGACCTTATCGCGGCATACACGACGCCGCGTCGGCAGGATCGCTGACTCTGGTTGACCCCCTTCCGGGGGGTCTCAAGGCGGTCTCCTCATGGCTTCATTGAGGCAGGAGGAAGAGATGCGCGTTGTCGCCGCCGCCGTGCTGACGCTGGTGCTCGCCGCCCCCGCACCCGGGGCGTCGTCGCCGCGCCGCGCGTCACTGAAGCTCGAGACGCTCGCCCCGCTCGTCGTCAGCGGGAAGCAGTTCGGCGCCCGCGAACCGGTGCTCGTCACCTATCTCGCCGCCGACGAGACCCGTCGGGTAGGCGTCAGGGCGCAGCGGGACGGAGCCTTCCGGGCGTCGTTCGACGTCCGTCTCGACCGCTGCGCGGCCTTCACGGTGCGCGCGTCCGGTCTGCGCGGCAGCCGGGCGGTGCTCCAGGTCGAGCCGGCCTGCAAGAAGGGCAAGGGCCCGCCGAAGCGGGCCCCTGCGATCGTGCTCGACGAACGAACGATCTAGCCGGCGTCGACCCGGTTCGGGTTCGTGATCCAGCTCAGGACCTCCGGCCGGTCGAGCCGGTAGGAGAAGTCCTGGCCCTTGCACTGCCCGTTCTGGCCGAACGAGGTGACGGCGGCGATCACGTTCGTGCCGTAGAAGAAGACCGGCCCGCCCGAGTCGCCGTTGCACGTCCCGCCCTTGCCCTGGGACGCGTTCGCGGTCGTCTTCAGGTTGAACTCGGTGATCGGCGCCTCGTTGTTGATCGCGTACGAGTTCGCCATCAGCCGCTTGCGGAACGAGACCGGACGCGGATCCTGGTCGGAGAGGCCATAGCCGCTGACCGTGAAGCGCGCTGCCTGCTTCTTGTTCCCGGCCTCCGCGATGTAGCGGTCGATCGCGCCGGCGGCCGGCAGGATGCCGAAGCCGTTCGCGGGCGTCACCGGCTGGTCGAGGACGACGACGCCGGCGTCCTTCGTCTCCGGGAAGCCCGCGAGGAAGCCGTAGTTGTCGGCGCGGTGGAAGGTGATCCCGCCCTCGTACGGGTACCCGGTGGTCGGGTCGCCGCCACGGCCGCCGAACGCAGCTGGGTCGTAGTTCGGCGCGGCCGACTGCTGGAAGTAGATCCGGCCCTCGTTGACGCCGGTGGTGCAGTGACCCGCCGTGACGACGACCGTCGGCGAGACCAGCGTCCCCGAGCAGCGGTGGCTGAACGGATCCTCGCCGGCCGGTGTGTTCGGCGTGTAGAAGACGAGCAGGCCGACGTTGTCGTGGACGAAGTCGTCGGTGTAGTTGCCGGTGATCGCCCCGGCCGAGCTCACGAACGCGACGAGCGCGGCGGCGATCGCTGCGAGCAGCATGAAGCGCTTCAGCATCCCTCTCCCCTTGAGTTGATTGCAAAGTGCGTTTGCAACCTTACTCAGGGTTCAGCGGAATGTCTACTCGTGCGGCTTCGCCATCCTGCGGTAGTCGAGCGCCTCGTCCAGCGTTGCGTCGTCGACGCCCTCCTCCCGCGCGACCTCGCGCAGCGAGCGGCCCGACGCTGCCGCCTTCTTGACGATCTCGGAGGCCTTGTCGTAGCCGATGTACGGGTTGAGCGCGGTCGCGGCGGACAGAGTCAGCTCCGCGTACGCCTCGTTCTGCTCCCGGTTCGCCTCGATCCCGTCGACGCACTTCTCGGCGAGCAGGCGCGACGCAGCGGCGAGCAGCTTGATCGAGCCGAGCAGGTTGCGGGCCATCATCGGGATGAAGACGTTGAGCTCGAAGTGGCCCTGGAGCCCGCCGACGGTGATCGCCTGGTCGTTGCCGATCACCTGCGCCGCGACCTGGGTCACGACCTCGGGGATGACCGGATTCACCTTGCCGGGCATGATCGAGCTGCCCTTCTGCAGCTCGGGCAGGAAGATCTCGGAGAGGCCGGCGCGCGGGCCGGAGCCCATCAGGCGGAGGTCGTTCGCGATCTTCGTCAGGCTGACGGCGACGACCTTGAGCGCGCCCGAGGCCTCGACGAGGCCGTCCCGGGCCGCCTGCGCCTCGAAGGGGTCGGCGGGCGGCGAGATGTGGAGACCGGTCTCGGCGGTGAGCAGCTCGCGCACCTTGGCGGCGAAGTCGGGATGCGTGTTGAGCCCGGTGCCGACCGCGGTGCCGCCGAGCGGGATCTGACCGAGCCGCTTGCGGCTGTCCCGCACGCGCTCGATCCCCTCGCGCACCTGCGCCGCATAGCCGCCGAACTCCTGGCCGAGCGTGACCGGAACGGCGTCCATCAGATGCGTGCGGCCGGACTTGACGACGTCGTCGAAGGCCTTCGCCTTCGCCTCGAGCGAGGCCGCCAGCGTCTCGAGCGCGGGCAGCAGGTCGTGCTCGAGCTCGCCGAGCGCGGCGAGGTGGACGGCGGAGGGGAAGACGTCGTTCGAGCTCTGGCCCATGTTGACGTCGTCGTTCGCGTGGACGTCCTCGCCGGCGAGCGAGGCGATCACCTCGTTCGCGTTCATGTTCGAGCTCGTCCCGGAGCCGGTCTGGAAGACGTCGATCGGGAACTGGTCGTCGTGCTCGCCGTGCGCGATCGCGTCGCCGGCGGCGGCGATGCGCTCCGCCTTCTCGGCGTCGAGGAGCCCGAGCTCAGCGTTTGCGCGCGCCGCGGCGGCCTTGATCCTGCCGAGCCAGCGCGCCACCGGCACCGGGATCGGCTCGCCGGAGACCGGGAAGTTGGCGACCGCCTTGCGCGTCTCGCCGCCCCACAGCTCCCGCTCGGTTCCGGTGCTCACGGGGTCGAAGTGTACCCGCCTCCGAACGCTCCCCTGAGCGCCTCGGCCGGTGCGCCGCGCTCGCTGTAGCGGGACGTTCCCGCCTCGCGGAGCTCCTCCGCGGCCGTCAGCAGCGCGCCGTAGGCCGATCGCGCCAGTGCGCCTCCGGTCGAGACGCGGCGGACGCCGACGGAGCCCAGCTCGGAGACGCTCGGGCCGTTCGGCAGGGCGAGCACGTTCACGGGGACGCCGACCTCCTCGACGACGCGCGCGATCGCGCCGAGGTCGGCGAGCCCGGGCGCGTAGACGACGTCGGCACCCGCATCGCGATACGCGAGCAGGCGCGCGATCGTGTCGTCGAGGTCGTCGACGCCGTGAAGGTGGTTCTCCGCCCTCGCGGTGAGCACGAGCGGGCCCTCGGCCGCAATCGCCACACGCTCCGCGGCGACCTCGAGCGCCTCGATCTCTCCCGTCGCCGGATCGAAGTCCTCGATCGAGCAGCCGGCCGCGCCGGCGTCGGCGAGCATGCGAACGGTCTCCCGGACGCCACCTGGTTCGCCGGGGAAACAGCGTTCGCTGTCGACGTTCAGGGGCAGCGGCGTCGCGGAGGCCAGCCGGGCGACGTGCGCCACGAGCTCCTCGCGCGTCACCTGCATGTCGAGCTTGCCGAGCGACCAGGCGAGCCCGGCGCTCGTCGTCGCGAGCGCCTCGAAGCCCATCGAAGCGAGCAGCTTCGCGGAGCCGACGTCCCAGGGGTTCGGCATGACGAAGATCCCGCCGGCGTGCAGCGCGCGGAAGCGGGATCCCAGGTCATGCGACGACAGACGATGGCGAGGGCCGGACTTGAACCGGCGACACCACGGTTTTCAGCCGTGTGCTCTACCAACTGAGCTACCTCGCCTCAGGCCGTCGGATTGTAGCCAGTAGGTTTTGGCCGTGGCTGCAGGCAAGCAGGTCGCGATCATCGGGGCCGCGCTCGATCTCGGCGCCGGCCGGCGCGGCGTCGACATGGGGCCGTCGGCGATCCGCTACGCGGGCCTGAACGACCGCCTGGACGGCCTCGGCTACGACGTGCTCGACTGGGGCGACGTCGAGACCGCCGTGCTCGAGGCGACCGAGGAGACGGACGAGACCGCGCGCTACCTGCCGGAGATCAAGGCCGCCTGCGGACGTGTCGCCCGGCTCGTGAGCCTCGCGCTCGACCAGGGATCGCTGCCGCTCGTTCTCGGCGGTGACCACTCGGTCGCGCTAGGGACGCTCGGCGGGCTCGCGCGCACGAACGGCGCCGGCGGCGTGCTCTGGATCGACGCCCACAGCGACCTGAACACGCCCGAGACCTCGCCGACCGGCAATGTCCACGGGATGCCGCTCGCCGCAGCGATCGGCCTCGCCGACGAGCGCTTCGAGAGCGACGCGTGGACGCTGCCCGCGGTCGAGCCGGAGCGGGTCGCGCTCGTCGGGCTGCGCTCGGTCGACGCCCGTGAGCGCGAGCGGATCCGCGAGCTCGGGATCAGGGCGTACACGATGAGCGACATCGACCGGATCGGGATCGAGCGCGCGATCCGCGAGTCGCTGGTGCACATCGCGGGACCGGGCTTCGTCCACGTCTCGCTCGACATGGATGCGCTCGACCCGGAAGTCGCGCCGGGCGTCGGCACGCCCGTCCGCGGCGGGCTCTCCTACCGGGAGGCGCACCTCGCGCTCGAGCTCGTGGCCGAGTCGGGCCTTGCGGGCTCGCTCGAGGTCGTCGAGGTGAACCCGATCCTCGACCGCGAGAACGCTACGGCCGCGCTCGCCGTCGAGCTGGTCGCGAGCGCGCTCGGCAAGACGATTCTCTAGGACGCGGTCGTGACGAGCGTCAGGCCGGGAAGGTCGTAGCCCCCGCCCGTGCGGAACGGCTCGAGCCGGGCCTTCGCCGCCTCGTCCACCTCTGCGCGCGCATCGTCGTCGAGCCGCTCGAGCACCTCCCGCATGCTCGCCGCGAGCGCTGAGACCACGCGCCTGTACTCCTCCCAGCCGGCTGCTCGGAACACCACCGGTACTTCGGCCACCGACAGCTCGTCGAAGCCCGCGCCGCGGACGAGCTCCTCGATCCGCGCCGGCTCGCCGAGCGAGAACTGGCCGGGCTCGTCGGGTTGGGCGGCTCGATCAGGCCGCGTTCGATCAGCACGGGCCCGTACGCGGTCGCCCAGGGATTCCGCTTCGCGGGCGCCCAGGTCGCGAACGCCAGCCGACCGCCCGGCCGGAGCACCCGGCGTGTCTCGCGCAGCGCGAGCGCCGGGTCCGGCACGAGCATGTAGCCGTAGCGGGAGACGACCCCGTCGACGCTGTCATCGGGGAGGTCGATCGCCTGCATGTCCATCACTCGGTGCTCGACGCCGGGAATGCCGCGCCTGCGCGCCGCCTCGACCATCACGGGCGACAGGTCGGTCGAGATCACCCGTGCGCCTCGCTCCGCGACCGCCTCGGTGACGTCGCCGGTGCCGGCTGCGAGATCGAGAACGGTGTCGCCGATGCCCGGCGTGAGCGAGGCGACGAGCGCCTCCGAAACAGGGGCGCCGAACGCCGTCACCAGCTCGCGTTCCGCTTCCCAGCCGACCGCGGCCGCGTCCCAGCGGCGGCGGAGCTCCTCCTTCGTCTCTACGCCGTCACCCCGCTGAACTGCGGCAGGATGTCGCGCCCGTACGTCTCGAGAATCTCCTCCTGGCCCTGCGTCATCAGGTAGATGTTGAACTGGTCGACGCCGATCGACTCGAGCTCCCGCAGCTTCGCGGTCGCCTGCTCGACGGTGCCGAGGACGCAGAAGCGGTCGCAGATCTCGTCGGTGACGAACTCGCCGTGCTTCGCGCCGACCCGCGAGTGCTCGTTGTAGTCGTAGAACTTGCGCGCCTCGACGTAGTCGGTCAGCACCTTCGGCACGACCGAGCCGTCGGTGCCGTAGCGGTCGATCAGGTCCTGGACGTGGTTCGAGACCATGGCCGGGAACCAGCGCACCTGCTCGCGGGCGTCGGCGAGGTCGTCGGAGATGTGGCTCGGCGCGCTGACGATGCACTTGAGCGCAGCTGGGTCGCGCCCCGCCTCCTCGGCCGCCGCGCGGGCGGTGGCCATGATCCACTGGATGATGTCCGGGTCGGCGAGCTGGATGATGACGCCGTCGCCCTGCCGTCCCGCGACCGCGAGCGCCTTCGGGCCGTAGCCGGCGACGTGCATCTCGATCTCGGGCAGCTCCGGCCGCACCCACTTGAGCTGGAGTTGCTTGTCGTTCCAGGTGACCTCCTTGCCGTTCATGAACGGCTTCACCATCTTCAGCGCTTCCTCGAAGTCGGCCACCTTCATCGGCGTGCGGCCCACGTAGCGCACCGACGAGTCGCCGCGGCCGACGCCCATGATCATGCGGCCGTTCGAGATGTCCTGAAGGGTGGCGTACGCGCTCGCGAGCACCGTCGGGTCGCGGATGGCCGGGTTCGTGACCATGTGGCCGAGCTTGATCTTCGACGTCTGGTCGGCGAGGAGCGCCATCACGGGCATCGACTCCTGCCAGAGCACGTGCGAGTCGTAGGTCCAGCCGTACTCGAAGCCCTGGTCCTCGGCCATTTTCGTGAGCTCGATCAGGCGCTGGTACGGGGGGTCTGGCAGGACTGTGACACCGAAGGTCAGCACTGCCGCGAGCATAGCGCCGTTGCGGGGCTCCGCGAAAGAGCCCCGCTCCGGCGACCGACGTTCAGGCAGTCAGGACAGCGCAGGCCGTTTCGAGACGCTCTTCGATGCTGTGGTGCGGCTCGAGGATCGCCTCTCCCGTCTCGAGGTCGATCTTGAGCACGCCGGTGAACGCGAACGGAATCTGGCCGACGATCATCAGAATCGCCGTCCCGTCGGGCTCGATCCGTTCCACGTCGGCGCCGACGTCGCGGAAGCGGAACACGTTGTCGCCCGCCGTCGCGGTGAGCGCCACGTTGATCGTCGTCACGACAGCCGGCCCGGTGCCGCCGCCCGCGAACGTCCGTGTCGTGATGTGACCCTGTGCGCGGGTCGTCACCGGCACGCCGCACGCATCCGTGAGGAACGGGTCGAGCGCGCTCTCGTCGATCGTGATCCGCTCGAACGCGGGCTTGCCGGCCAGCGCGCCCGGCGCGACGAGGGCTCCGAGCGCGATGACGCCCACGAGCCACGCTATGAGTGCTCTCCTTGTCATTCCGCCGCCTTTCGATCGTGCCGCCGACACACGGCCGGCGACGTCTCCCGGTCGAAGCCGCTCTTACCACATTCGAGCCGATCGACACAAGCATCGGGTTGTCCGGCCGGGTCGCCAGCATGGGCGCGTGACAGCGTGGCCCTACTACCTGTTCGCGGTCGCCGCAGGCGCGATGCTGCCGATCCAGTTCGGGGTCAACGCCCAGCTGGCGAGCTGGGTCGGGAGCCCACTGCGCGCGACGCTCGTCTCGTTCGTGGTCGGCGCGGCGGTGCTGCTCGTCGCCACGCTGATCTTCGCCCGTGGCTGGCCCGGAACGGAGAAGCTCGGCGCGGCGCCGTGGTGGGTCTGGGTCGGCGGCTTCCTCGGCGCGTTCTACGTCCTCGGCTCGGTCGTGACGGCGCCGAAGCTCGGCGCGGCGGCGCTCTTCGCGTTCATCCTCGCGGGCCAGGCCGTCGCCTCGCTCGCGGTCGACCACTTCGGCTGGGTCGGCTTCGACGAGAACCCGATCACGCCGGGCCGCCTGCTCGGGATGGCGCTCGTCGCCGCCGGCGTCGCGGCTGTGCGCTTCCTCTAGCCAAGTAACAGGCTGTTACTAACTCGGACGGAAGGGGCGAAACCGCGCCATGAGCGCCTAGTAACAGACTGTTACTTGGCCGCCCAGGCGAGCGTCTTCGTCGCGAGGCGGTCGAGCGCCTGGACGGCGAGCTCGAGGTGCTCGGGCTTCGTGTCCTCGAGCTTCGTGTGGCTGAGGCCGCGGAGGCTCTGGACGAAGAGCATCACGGTCGGCACGCCCGCCCGCGAGACCTCGGCGGCATCGTGCAGCGGCCCGCTCGGGAGCCGGTGCGAGGTGCCGGCGACGTCGCGGACCGCCTCGTCCGCGAAGCCGACGAGCGTCTCGTCGAAGAGGATCGGCTCGATCTGCCAGATCCGCTCGTACTCGACCTCGAGCCGCTCCTCCTCTGCGAAGCGCACGCAGGCCTCGCGCACCTGCTCCCACATCGATGCGAGCTTGGCCGCGTCGAGGTGGCGCATGTCCAACAGCTGCTCGGCGGTCTCGACGACGGAGGTGACGATTCCGGGCTTGCAGGTGACGCCACCGCTCGTGAGCACGGCGCCGTCCCCGACGCGCGCGGCGATCACCCGAAGCTCGAGCGCGAGCTTGGCGGCGCCGGCGAGAGCGTCGCGACGCTGGTCCATCGGCGTCGAGCCCGCATGCGCCGCCTGCCCGCGCCAGGTGATCCGGTGGCGCTCGACGCCGAAGGTGCCGAGCACGGCGCCCAGCGGTAGGTCAAGCGACTCGAGCACGGGACCCTGTTCGATGTGCAGCTCCAGGTAGGCGGCGGCGTTCGCGAGCTGCGAACGGGCTTCGAGGGCTCGGTCGAGCTCGACGCCGTGCTCGCGCAGCGCGTCGGGCAGCGCGACGCCGTCGCGATCCTGCAGCTCGCGCAGCTCATCCTGGTCGGCCATCGAGCCCGCGGCAGCGGAGGAGCCGAAGAGCGAGCGGCCGAAGCGGGCGCCCTCCTCGTCGGCCCAGTTGACGAGCCGCACCGTCACCGGCGGCGTCCCCTCCTCCGCGATCCGCCGCAGCACCTCGACCGCTGCGACCACGTTGAGGCAACCGTCGAGCCAGCCGCCGTTGGGAACCGAGTCGATGTGGCCGCCGAGCAGCACGGCCCGCTCGGAGTCGCCGCGCAGTGTCCACCACTGGTTGCCGGCCTCGTCGACCTCGTACTCCAGCGGCAACCCTTCGAGCTTGGCCGCGAGCCATTCCTTCGCCTTGACCCAGGTCGGCGTCCACGCGACCCGTTGCGCACCGTTCTCGTCGCCGGTGAGCTCGCGGAGCTCACGCAACTCGGCGACGGTACGGGACGGGTCCAGCGGCACGCGGCGATCCTAACCACCGCGTTCCAGACATGTCACAGGCCGATCGAGTGTGGTAAGGAATACCCGTGTCGAGCGCCGCAGTGGCCCGTCCGGTCGTCGAGCCTCGTCGTGAGGCGCTGCTGCCCGCACTGCGGAGCGCCGGGCTGTCGCTGCTCGTCCTCGTCGTCCTGTGCGTTCTCTGGGAGGCGTACAAGTGGGTCGGGGAGCGGCTCGAGCTGACGCGGCCGTTTCCCGTCAACGGACGGACGATGCCGCACGTCTACGACATGGTCGGCCAGCTCTTCGAGCCCTCGCGGCGGAACGGCCCGCTGCTGATCGACGTGCTGCTCGACGCAGCCGCCTTCACCGCCAAGGAGGCCGCCGCCGGCTTCCTGCTCGGCGCCGCGGTCGGCTTCGCGATCGCGGTCGTGCTCTCGGAGTCGCGGCTGCTGCAGCGTGGCTTTCTCCCCTACATCGTCGCCTCGCAGACGATCCCGATCCTGGCGATCGCGCCGATGGTGGTCGTGTGGGTGAACCCGAGGCTGCCCGAGTCGCTCGAGGGCTGGGGCGCCGTCTCGGTGATCGCCGCGTACCTGACCTTCTTCCCCGTCACGATCAACACGCTGCGCGGGCTCCAGTCGGCCGACCCCCGCGCACTCGAGCTGATGCGCTCCTACGCGGCGAGCCGCTGGAGGATCCTCCTGAAGCTTCGGATCCCGGCCTCATTCCCGTTCCTGTTCACGGCGCTGAAGATCGCCGCTCCGGCCTCCGTCGTCGGGGCGATCATCGGCGAGCTGCCCTCGTCGATCCAGGACGGGCTCGCCGGGGCGATCCTCAACTTCAACCAGTACTACATCACCTCGCCCGAGAGCCTCTGGGCGACGAACATCATCGCGGCGGCGCTCGGCATCCTCTTCTTCGTCGTCGTCGCGATCGCGGAGAAACTGCTCGTCCGCCGCGCACCGGAGCACGTCGCGTGAGCACGGCTGCCGCAGCGGTCTCGGTCACCGGGCTCTCGAAGCGCTTCGAGCGCGGCGACGTGCTCGCGCTCGACCGCATCGACCTCGACGTCCAGCCGGGCGAGTTCGTCTCCCTGATCGGCCCTTCCGGCTGCGGCAAGTCGACGCTGCTGCGGATCATCGGCGACCTGATCCGGCCGAGCGAGGGCGACGTGCTCGTCAACGGTAAGAGCGCCCACCAGGCCCGGCTCGACCGCGACTACGGGATCGTCTTCCAGGACGCCGTGCTCTACGACTGGCGTACGGTCGCCAAGAACATCGCGCTGCCGCTGGAGATGGCCGGCTGGGACCGGCGGCGCCGCGAGGGCCGCGTCCGGGAGATGCTCGATCTCGTCGAGCTGACCGGATTCGAGAAGCACCATCCCTGGCAGCTGTCGGGCGGGATGCAGCAGCGCGTCTCGATCGCGCGGGCGCTCTCGTTCTCGCCGCCGCTGCTTCTGATGGACGAGCCCTTCGGCGCGCTCGACGAGATGACGCGGGAGCGGATGAACAACGAGCTGCTCCGGATCTGGCAGGAGACGCTCTCGACCGTCGTCTTCGTGACCCACTCGATCGCCGAGTCCGTCTTCCTCTCCACACGCGTCGTCGTGATGTCGGCCCGGCCGGGACGGATTGCAGGGATCGTCGAGATCGACCTGCCGCAGCCGCGCGGGCCGGAGACGCGGGAGCACCCGCATTTCGCCGAGCTGATCACCCAGGTCCGGCGGCAGCTCCGCAAGGGTCACGCACTCGATGCGCCGGAAGAGGACGAGACGCCGCTCTACGTCGCGGAGGAGGGCCTGTGAGCGTCGTTGCTCCGGTCCCTCGGGGGACGCTCGGCGCCCGGGTCGGGCGCGGTGCCGTCGACTGGATCCCCGCCGCGCTCGTGCTCGTGCTCGGGATTTTGCTCTGGGAGGGGCTCGTTCGGGCACTCGACGTCCAGCGCTTCCTCCTCCCGGCGCCGTCAGCGATCCTCGAGACCCTCTGGGAGGAGCGCGACCTGCTCTGGTCGGCGGGGATCTACACCTTCACCGAGGCGCTCGGCGGGTTCGTGATCGGATCCGCGCTCGGGATCATGTCGGCAATCGTCCTCGCGCGCTTCCGCAGCCTCGGACGGGCGCTGATGCCGTTCGCAATCGCCGCCAACGCCGTACCGATCATCGCGTTCGCGCCGATCACGAACCAGTGGTTCGGGCCGCTCGAGAAGACCTCGAAGATGGCGATCGCCGCGATCCTCGTCTTCTTTCCGGTGATGGTGAACACGCTGCGCGGGCTGACGTCGGTGCGGCCGCAATCGATCGAGCTGATGCGTTCCTACGCGGCGGGCGAGCTCGCGACCCTTCGGCGCGTGCGGATCCCGAACTCGCTGCCGTACCTCTTCTCGGCCTTGAAGGTGGCGACCGTGCTGGCGATGATCGGGGCAATCGTGGGCGAGTACTTCCTCAGCTCACAGGAAGCGCTCGGCTTCCAGATCAGAAACTCGGCCGCGCTCTTCCAGTTCGAGCTCGCGTGGGCGGCGATCACGGTTGCGAGCGTGCTCGGAATCCTGTTCTACTCGGCTGTCGCACTCGTCGAGCGGCGGGCGCTGAGCTGGCATCCGTCTTCGCGGAGGGAGTGACGGGGATCCACAAGTCAAGAGGGCAAACGAACGAAGGAAAGGACACCGCATGAAGAAGGCTCGGATCTGGCTTCTGCTCGCCGGCCTGATCGCCGCGCTCTCGCTCGTGGCCGCAGGCTGTGGCAGCGACGACGACGAGGCGGCGGACACCGGGGCGGCGACCACTGGGGCGCAGGCGGAACTCGACAAGGTCTCGCTGCAGCTGAAGTGGGTCACGCAGGCTCAGTTCGCCGGCTACTACGCGGCGCTCGAGGAGGGGTACTACGAGGACGAAGGCCTCGACGTCGAGCTCAAGCCCGGCGGGCCGGACATCACTCCGGAGCAGGTCGTGGCGAGCGGAGCGGCCGAGTTCGGGATCGACTGGCTGCCGGCCCTCTTGGCGGCGCGTGACCAGGGTGGTGACCTCGTCAACATCGCACAGGTCTTCTCCAAGAGCGGCATGACCGAGGTGACCTGGAAGGACAGCGGGATCACCGACGTCGCCGGGATGAAGGGCAAGAAGGTCGGTGTCTGGTGCTGCGGCAACGAAAACGAGCTCTACGCAGCGCTCGTGAAGAACAACATCGATCCCAAGAACAAGGACGACGTGACGATCGTCAACCAGCCGTTCGACATGAACCTCTTCCTCAGCCGCGACGTCGACGCCGCGGCGGCAATGACCTACAACGAGCTCGCGCAGGTGCTCGAGACGGAGAATCCCGACACGGGCGAGCTCTACACGCTCGATGACATGAACGTCATCTCGATGGAGGACGCCGGTACGGCGATGCTCGAGGACGGCATCTTCGTCCAGGGCGAGTGGATCGCGGACGAGGCGAACCAGGACATCGCCAGGCGGTTCCTGAAGGCGAGCTTCAAGGGCTGGGTCTTCTGCCGCGACAATCAGGACGAATGCCTCCAGTACGTGCTCGACAGCGGCCCGACGCTCGGTGAAGGCCACCAGCGCTGGCAGCTGAACGAGATCAACGCGTTGACGTGGCCGAACGCGACGGGCATCGGCGTGATGGACGAGGCCGCCTTCCAGCGGACCGCCGACATTGCGAAGCAGTTCGCCGTGATCAAGGCCGACGCGTCCAGCGAGTCCTACCGCACCGACCTCGCCGAGGCCGCCGTCAAGGAGCTCGAGGACGAGGGCGTCGACGTCAACGGTGCAGACTGGGAGAAGGAGACCGTCGAAGTCACCGCAGGCGGGGAGTAACAGGCGAACCGTGAAGGGAGATCCGCAATGTCCGTTCTGATCAAAGGCGGCCGCGTCATCACCGCGGCGGACGACTACGTCGCCGACATCTTCATCGAGGACGAGCGGATCTCCCTGATCGGCGAGTCTCTCGACGTCCCCGCCGACACCGTGATCGACGCCTCCGGCAAGTACGTGCTGCCGGGGGCGGTCGATCCGCACACGCACCTCGACATGCCGTTCGGCGGCACGACGACGATCGACGACGTCGAGTCGGGCCAGCGGGCCGCGGCCCGCGGCGGCACGACCACGCACGTCGACTTCTGCATCCAGGCCCCCGGCACGAGCTTCGGCGACGCGCTCGCCGACTGGAAGTCGAAGGCCGAAGGCAAGCAGTTGATCGACATGGGCTACCACATCGCCGTCACCGACCTGAAGGAGGGCGGCTCGCTCGAGGAGCTCGCGTCGCTCCCCGACCAGGGGATCACCTCGTACAAGCTCTTCATGGCCTACAAGGGCGCGCTGATGGTCGACGACGAGACGCTCTTCAAGACGATGGAGGTCGCGGCCGAGACGGGCGCGCTCGTGATGGTGCACGCCGAGAACGGCGACGCGATCGACGTGCTCGTGAAGAAGGCGCTCGCCGAGGGGAAGACCGAGCCGAAGTATCACGCGCTCACCCGACCGCCCGAGACGGAGGGCGAGGCGACGAACCGGGCGATCCAGCTCGCCCGCGTCGCCGGCTGCGCGCTCTACGTCGTCCACGTCTCCTGCAAGGAGGCGGTCGAGCCGATCGAGCTGGCGCGCGAGAAGGGCTGGGAGGTCTGGGGCGAGACGTGCACGCAGTACTTCTTCATCGACTACACGCACCTCGAGCAGCCGGACTTCGAGGGCGCGAAGTACGTGTACACGCCGCCGCCGCGGGACAAGGCGAACCAGGACGTGCTCTGGAACGCGGTGCGGACGGATGTGCTGAGCGCGATCTCGACCGACCACTGCGCCTTCTCGTGGAGCGAGCAGAAGACGCTCGGCAAGGACGACTTCTCGAAGATCCCGAACGGCGGGCCGGGCCTGGAGAACCGGCTGCACATGATCCACAACTTCGGCGTCCGCGAAGGGCGGATCGGCCTGAACCGGATGGTCGAGCTGCTCTCGACGAACCCGGCGAAGCTCTTCGGCCTCTACCCGAGGAAGGGGACGGTCGCCGTCGGCTCGGACGCCGATCTCGTCGTCTTCGATCCCGAGAAGCGGCATCTGATCACCGCGGCGAACCAGCAGTCGAGGACGGACTACAACCTCTACGAGGGAACGGAGGTCGTCGGCGACGTCGAGACCGTGCTCCTGCGCGGGAACGTGATCGTCGAGGGCGGCGAGGTCGTCGGCAAGCCCGGGATCGGCCAGTTCGTCCCACGCGCGCGCTTCGGCGAGAAGCTCGCCGCCACGGCGGCCGGGGTCGCCGGGTAAGCAGGCTCGGAGTTCTGGCGACGGTGGCGGTGGCCGCTCTGGCCACCGTCGCGATCGTCGACGGGTTCAGGCGACACGGCGATCCCGCTCCGGCCGCGACTGCCGTGGAGGAGCCCGGCGGTGGCGACGCGGCCGTCGTGCTCGCCGGCTTGGGAGCGCGCGGCGAGCTCGTGCTCTCCGGCGAAGGCTGCGGCGAGCAGCGGCTCACGCTCCCCTCCCTCGCTCGGCGTCGCGTCGAGGAGTGCCTGCCGCGCGGCGTCGCGTCGCCGAACGGCGAGCTCGTCGCCCGCTGCGCCGACAGCGGCATCGCGGTGCACCGGCTCGCGACCGGCGACCGGCAGCTCCTACCCGGCTGCGCTCCGGCCTGGCGGCCGGACGGGACGCTCACCGCCTCTTACGGGGACGAGGTCGTGACCTTCCGCACGTGCGCGGCACCGAGCCCCTGCGCCGGGACGCTGATCGGCCGCGCCGAGCTCGAGCGTGCAGCGCGGCGCCATCCGACCGTGCCCGACCGGCCGGCACGCCTACGCGCGATCGTGGACGGGATCGCCTGGCTTTCCGACACGCGCGCGGCGGTCAGCATCTCGATCCGGCTCGGCGGCCGCTTCGAAGGGCTCGGCCCGCTCGGCGCGATCGCCTTCTTCCGTGACGGCCGGTTGGAGCCCGTCGTTCCGTACTTCCGGCTCACCGGCGGACGCCTCGCTGCCAGCCCGCGAGGGAGCTACGTCACCCAGACGCCGGACGTGATCCTCCGGCCGGACGGCTCGCAGGTGAGCCTCCCCCAGTACCTGCGCGGCGCGCGCGACTTCGCCTGGTCGCGGGACGAGCGATTGCTGGCGCTCGCGATGCCGTTCGCCGTCGAGGTCGTCGACGTCGCCAGCCTCGAGCGGTACGACCGAACAGGCGGCGGCCTGCGCAGCGTGACGCTGCCGCAGACCGCCGTCCGACTCGACTGGCGTTGACTCAGGAACCGGCGCCGGGGCCGCAGTCGACCCGCGGGTTCCAGGCGTAGAGCATGCCGCTCGGGTTCGGCTTCCAGATCCAGGCGTGGAGCGCCCAGGAGGCCGGGATCCCGTAGCGGTTGTCGGCCTTGATCTCGTCGAAGGGCTGACCGAACAGCGACGGCCTGCCGTTCGACGCGGACTGGAAGATCAGGTACTCGAGGGCGACGAGCTTCATCGAGCCGTTGTTGCGCCGCTCGTAGACGAGGATCTCGGGCTCGTCGGCGTCGATCTCGCCGTCGAGCAGCGACGGGTTGAGCATGTGGATCCCCATCGCCCCCTCGCCGGGCTGGGCGATGCACTGGAGACCCGCCTTGTCGAAGACCTTGACCGAGTAGCCGGCCTCGATTGCCTTGTCGACATCGTGGAAGCGGGCGGTCGAGCTCTTCGGGCCGTCGAACGCGCCGGCCGCGACCGCAGCACCCACCGCTGCCAGCACGGGCAATGCGGCGAACACCAGGATCAGTGCGCGCTTCTTCATCTCGAACTCCTCCCTCTCGTCGCTCAGGCGGCCACGGGGGCCGGGTCGGGTCGCACGATCACGGTGTCGGCGACCTTGACGATCTCGGTCACGGGCAGGCCGGCAGCGCCGGCGTGGGCGTGGATCGCCTCAGGGCTCGACGCCTCGTAGATGCAGACGGTGCCGACGCCCTGCCCCTCCTCGAGCACGTAGCTGCGGATCCAGCGGATGTCATCCGGCATCCGCTCGCCTGCTGCGGTCGAGCGCGCCGCTGCTTCCTGGAGCTCCTCGGCCGAGCGCCAGCCGTCGCGGCGAAGAATCACGTACAAGTCCATCGGGACCTCCTGGATGGGAACGGGACGTCTCCATGCTCGGCAGCGCGCGTCACGAGACCGTCTCCCGCATCGTCAAAGAAGCGTCAAACGTCCCGTTGTAGGCTTTGACGATGGTGCGGATCCGGCTCGTCGGAGAGATCGCCGTCGAGGTCGACGGCGTTGCACGGGAGCTCCCGGCCGGGCGGCCGAGCTCCCTGCTGGGCTGGCTCGCCCTCAACCCGGGTCGCCACCCGCGGGCGGCAGTCGCGCCGCGCTTCTGGCCGGACGTGCTGGACGAGAGCGCCCGTGCAAGCCTCCGTAGTGCGCTCTGGGCGCTCCGGCGCGCGCTCGGCCCCGAGACGCTCGTGGCGACCCGCGACCGGGTCGGGCTCGCCGACGGCGCCTGGGTAGACGTGCTCGAGGCCGAACGGCTCCGCGCGCGAGGGTCGCTGCGAGGAAGCGCTCGCGCTCTGCGAGGGCGCGCTACTCGCGGGGCTGGATGACGAGTGGGTGCTCGAGGCACGCGACGCGCATCGCGAGAACACCGTCGCCGCGCTCGAGACGCTCGCGCGCGGAATCAGAGCGTGCCGGCGACGATCCGGCGGGCGGTCGACCTGACCCGGCGCCAGGCCGCGCTCGAGCCGCTCTCGGAGGGCATTCACCGCTCGCTGATGCGCCGTCTGGACGCGGCCGGAGACCGCGGCGCCGCCCTCGCCGAATACGGCGAGCTCCGGAGTCGCCTCCTGACCCGGCTGAAGACCGCGCCGTCGGACGAGACGCAGGCGTTCGCCGACTCGCTTCGCCGCGGTGCCTCGATGGCGCCCCGCGTGGCGTTCCCGGGACGGCTGCTGCGCGCCGACCGCGCGACGTTCGTCGGCCGGCGGGAGGAGCTCGCCCGGATCGGCGCCGCCTGGAGACGTGTCGCCTCCGGCGGAGGGACGGCGCAGGTCGTGCTCCTCGCCGGCGAGGCGGGTATCGGCAAGTCGCGCCTCGCAGCCCGCTTCGCGGCCGAGGCGGGCGCGTCGGGCGCGACGGTGCTCTACGGCTCGTGCGAGGAGCAGGCGCTCGTCCCGTACGAGCCGTTCTCCGAGGCTGTCGGCGGCCGGGCGCCCGACCGGGCCGAGATCGAGTCGAGGCTCGCGGCTGCGGCGGCCGCGGGACCGCTCGTGCTCGTGCTCGACGATCTGCACCTCGCCGACCGGAACACGCTCAGCCTCCTGGCCCGGGTCGCGCGCGGGGCCGCCGGGGAGCGCCTGCTCGTGCTGGGGGCATACCGCGACGCCGATGCGGTCGGGACGCCGCTGCTGGGTGCGATCGCGGATCTGAGGCGGGACTGCGAGGTCGAGCGGGTGGCAGTCGAGGGCCTTTCCGTGGACGAAGTGGCGTCGCTGCTCGACGGGGCTGCAGATCCTCGCCGGATCCACGACCGCACCGACGGCAATCCGTTCTACGTCCGCGAGCTCGCCCGTCACCTGGCCGAGCGCCAGGACGCGGTCGGGGACGTGCCCGAGAGCGTCAGCGACGTCGTGCTCGCCCGCGTCGGCCGCCTCTCGGGGACGAGCGCCGAGGCGCTGACGAGCGCGTCCGTGCTCGGTGAGACCTTCGACCTCGCCGTGCTCGAGCATCTGCTCGGGGCGGACGGGCTGCTCGACGCTCTCGACGAGGCTGCGGCGGCAGGGCTGATCGAGGACGCCGCCGGCGGCCGCTATCACTTCGCCCACGCGCTCACGCGAGATGCGGTGTACGGCGGCATCGGGCCGGCGCGCCGTGCCGATCTGCACCGGCGCGCGGCGACGGCGCTCGAGCAGGTGCACGGGCTCGAGCCGAGCCCGGAGCTGGCGATGATCGCGCTGCACCTGCTCGAGGCGGCGAGAGAGGACGATCGCGATCGTGCGGTCGAGCTCGCGGAGCGCGCGGCGGAGTGGGCGCTCGAGCGCAACGCCTACGAGCAGGCGGTGACGCTGCTCACGCGGGCGCTGGCGGTGCTCGTCGACGCGGACGCCGAGGCGCGGCGGCGGCTCACCCGCCGGCGTGCCGTCGCCTTCGCGCGGCTGACGCACGCGCTCTTCGACGTCGAGAGCTAGCCGCGAACCGAGGCGACGCGGCGCCGCACTTCGGCCGGCGTGACGTCGTCGACGATCTCGAAGATGTTCGTGATCGTGTGCGAGCCGAATGCGTCCGAGTGCTCGCGGATCATCTCCTGCGTCGGCGCGCCGTAGATGCAGTAGGTGACGATCTCGCCGTCGTCCGTCGCGACGATGTGGCTGTGCTCCCAGGTGATCTCCGGGAAGCGCTCTTCGATCAGCTCCCCGGACAGCGCTGCAGCGGCGAGCATGTCGTCGTCACTGATCGAGCCGAAGTTCCGTTCGACGACGTAACGCGGCATGCGTCGATGCTACGCGGTCAGCGTGTCTGCGGGAAGCCCAGGTCGACCTGCGAGCCGTGCGGGTCGGGCCAGCGCGAGGTGACGACCTTGCCGCGGGTGTAGAAGTTGATCCCCTCCGGCCCGTAGATGTGCGTGTCGCCGAAGAGGCTCGCCTTCCAGCCGCCGAACGAGTAGTACGCGACCGGCACCGGGATCGGCACGTTGATCCCGACCATGCCCGCCTCGACCTCGAACTGGAACTGCCGGGCGGCGCCGCCGTCGCGGGTGAAGATCGCCGTCCCGTTGCCGTACGGGTTCTCGTTCACGAGCGTCACCGCCTCGTCGTACGTGCCCACGCGCGTGACGCCGAGCACGGGCCCGAAGATCTCGTCCTTGTAGGCGTCCATGGTCGGGGTGACGTCGTCGAGCAGCGTCACGCCGAGGAAGAACCCGTCTCCCTCGGGCGCCGTGTCGCGCCCGTCGACGACGACCGTGGCACCCTGCTCGGCGCCGCCCTCGATGTACGACGCGACCTTGTCGCGGTGCTCGCGGGTGACGAGCGGGCCCATCTCGACGCCCTCGTCGAGGCCGTTGCCGACCTTGATCTTCGGCAGCCGCAGCTTGATCGCCTCGACGAGCCTGTCGCCGGCGTCGCCGACCGCGACGACCTGCGAGATCGCCATGCAGCGCTCGCCGGCCGAGCCGTAGGCGGCGCTCACGGCCGCGTCGGCGGCCATGTCGATGTCGGCGTCGGGGAGCACGATCATGTGGTTCTTCGCCCCGCCGAGCGCCTGCACGCGCTTGCCGTGCTTCGTGCCCGTCTCGTAGATGTAGCGCGCGATCGGGGTCGAGCCGACGAAGCTGACCGCACTCGACGTCCGGGTGCTCGAGGATGGCGTCGACCGCGACCTTGTCGCCGTGGACGACGTTGAAGACGCCGTCGGGGAGGCCGGCTTCCTTGAGCAGCTCGGCCGTCCAGATCGAGGCGGACGGATCCTTCTCGGACGGCTTGAGCACGAACGTGTTGCCGCACGCGATCGCGGGCGCCCACATCCACATGGGCACCATCGCCGGGAAGTTGAACGGCGTGATCCCGGCGACGACGCCGAGCGGCTGCCGGATCGAGTAGACGTCGACGCCGGTCGAGGCCTGCTCGGTCATCCCGCCCTTGAGCAGGTGCGGGATCCCGCAGGCGAACTCGATCACCTCGAGCCCGCGCGTGACCTCGCCCATCGCGTCGGAGAGCACCTTGCCGTGCTCGGCGGTGAGGATCCGGGCGACCTCCTCGCGGCGCTCGTGCACGAGCTCGCGGATCGCGAAGAGCAGCTCCGCGCGCTTCGCGAGCGACGTCGCGCGCCAGGCCGGGAAGGCCGCCTTTGCCGCTGCGACCGCGGCGCCGACCTCCTCGGCCGTGGCGCGAGATCGACCTCGGCCGCCTGCTGCCCGAGCGCCGGGTTGTAGACGGGACTCGTGCGGCCCGAGGCGCCGGCGACGGTCTCGCCGCCGATCCAGTGGCTGATCCGTGACAGGCCTTCGCGCTGCTCGGTGGGCGGGGTCGCAAGCTCGGTCATGCGGACTACCTCCTGAACGTGATCACGGCAGCGTAGCGCCAGAGTGGCGCGGGAGTACGGCTAGCCGGGACTCGGTTCTTCCTACGCTGCGCGCACCGCGAGGCCGGTCTCCACGTCGAAGAAGTGTATGCGCTCGACGTCGACTGCCAGCTCGAGCTTCTCTTGCTCCTTCGCGCTCGTGGTTCGGTCGAGCCGCGCCACGAACCGAGCCCCGCTCCCGCGCGCCTGCTCGGCGGCGAGCCTCGCCTCCGCGTCCTCGGTGGCCTCGACGACGTTCGCCTCGAGCACTTCCTTCGTTGCGACGGGTTCAGCGGCGATGTTGAAGTGCACGTAGACCTCGGAGCCCATGTCCTCGCGGATGTCGCAGACGACAGACAGCCGATGGCCCGATGCGCCGTCGCTCACGAGCGACGCATCCTCGATGTCCTCCGGCCGGATCCCGAGCGCGATCGAGCGTCCTTCGAACCGCTCGAGGCCGGGATTGCGCTCGAGCGTGGCTTCGGCGAGGCGCAGGCGATGCTCGCCGAAGCGCGCCCAGAGCGCGCCGTCCTCGCGGGCGAGCTCTGCGACGACGAGGTTCATCGCCGGCGAGCCGATGAATTCCGCGACGAACAGATTGCGCGGCCTCTCGTACAGCACCTGCGGCGTGTCCACCTGCTGCAGCAAGCCGTTCCGCATCACCGCGCAGCGATCGCCCATCGTCATCGCCTCGATCTGGTCGTGCGTGACGTAGACGGTCGTCACGCCGAGGTCCCTCTGGATCCGCGCGATTTCCGCCCTCATCTCGACCCGAAGCTTCGCGTCGAGGTTCGAGAGCGGCTCGTCCATGAGGAACGCCTGCGGGTTGCGGACGATCGCGCGCCCCATGGCGACCCGCTGGCGCTGGCCGCCCGAGAGTGTCCGTGGCTTCTTCCCCAACGAGTCCGTGAGACCGAGGATGCGTGCTGCCTCGCGAACGCGACGATCGATCTCGTCCTTCGGGACGCCCTGCATCTTGAGTGCGAAGCCCATGTTCCTCGACGCGGACATGTGCGGATACAGCGCGTAGTTCTGGAAGACCATGGCGATGTCGCGGTTCTTCGGCGGGAGATCGTTCACGACCTGACCGTCGATTCTCACGTTGCCCGACGTGATCGTCTCGAGCCCGGCGACCATTCGCAGCGCCGTCGTCTTGCCGCAGCCGGACGGACCGACGAAGACGACGAACTCGCCCGCCCCGACCTCGAGATCGAGATCGCTGACGGCCTTCGTGCCGTCGGGATAGACCTTCGTCAGCTGCTCGAGTGTGATCTCCGCCATGTGAAAGACTCCGGCGGCCAATCTACTAGGATCCGCCCCTCGAATGGAGGCGAAAGCAGTTCGGGCGAGACCGGCTCCGGGCCGCATGCGGCATGCGTTGGAGAGCCGTCGCGTTCTCGCGCCGCTCCTCATCGCCCCGGCCGTCATCTTCATGGCGCTCGTCGTCGGAGTCCCCTTCGTCTGGGCCATCTACCTCAGCTTCACGAACGCCATCGGGGGCTCGCTGAGCGGCGACTGGGTCGGCTTCGACAATTTCACGAGCGCCTGGCAGGACGAGAACTTTCGCCGCGCCCTTCGCAACACGTTCATCTTCACGCTGGCGTCGCAAGCGATCGTCCTCGTCGGTGCCGCCGTCCTCTCGAACTTTCTCGTCCGAGACTTCCGGGGTAGGTGGATCGTGCGCTTCCTGGTCGTCCTGCCCTGGGCGGCTCCGGTCGTCCTCTCGACCATCGCCTGGCTGTGGCTTCTCGACTCCCTCTACAGCGTCGTCAACTGGACGTTGGCGAGGCTCCAGCTGGACAACGGCCTCCTCTGGTTCCTCGGCGCCGTGAACATCGAGGAGGACGCGCAGGTGCCGTTGCAGTGGCTCGGCCGCCCCAATCTCGCGCTGATCGCGATCACGCTGGTGCACGCCTGGCGGATCCTTCCCTTCGCCGTCGTCATCTTCATCGCGGGCCGTGCCTCCATTCCCAACGAGGTCGAGGACGCCGCCAGGATCGACGGCGCGACGGGTGTGAAGAAGCTCTGGTACGTCGACATCCCGCTGCAACTCCCGATCGCGCTCGTGGCAGTCCTGTTCGGGATCGTGTTCACGGCGGTCGACTTCGCCGTCGTCTACATCCTCACGCGCGGTGGGCCGTTCAACTCGACGCAGGTGCTACCCACCTGGGCCTACTTCATCGGCATCGACGGTGGCTCCCTCGGCGAGGGCGCGGCGATCTCGCTGTTCCTGTTCCCGCTGCTCGTGGTCGTCACCGTGGCGATGCTGTTCTTCGCTCGTAGGGCGCAGGTGAGCTAGTGCTGATGACGTGGCGCCAGAAGAGCGTGACGTACGCAGTCGTCGTGCCGTTCGCGATCCTGCTCGCGTTCCCCTTCTACTTCGCGCTTGTGACGATGTTCAAGACGAACCTCGACCTCGCGAACGTGGAGCACTCCCCATACCTCTACAACGACCTCGAGGGCGGCTTCCACTGGGACTTCTGGAACTACGCGACGACCGAGCACGTCACGTTCCTCTTCAGGGAGACGAACTATCCGACGTGGCTGCTGAACACGCTGCTCGTCGGCGCAGCGGTTGTGGGCATCACGCTGCTCCTGGCCCTGCCGGCGGGCTACGCGCTCGCGCGCCTGGCGGGCGGGTGGGGTCAGAGCGCAGGCGTCGCCATCTTCCTCGTCTACCTGATCCCGCCGACGCTGCTCTTCCTCCCGCTTTCGCGGCTGATCACGCAGCTCGACCTCAAGGACTCGCTCTGGTCTCTGATCCTCATCTACCCGTCGTTCACGGTGCCCTTCGCGACGTGGCTGCTGATGGGCTTCTTCAAGACCATTCCGCAGGAGCTCGAGGACGCGGCGCTGATCGACGGGGCGTCGCGACTGAAAGCGTTCGTCCTGATCATCCTTCCGATCTCGCTCCCTGGGATACTCACCGCGGTCATCTTCGCCTTCTCGCTCTGCGTGAACGAGTTCATCTACGCGTTCACGTTCATCTCGAGCTCCGAGCAACGGACGGTGTCGGCGGGGATCCCGAACGATCTGATCCGGGGAGATGTCTTCTTCTGGCAATCACTGATGGCGGCGACGCTGATTCCCGCCATCCCGCTCGCGCTTCTCTACACCGCGTTCCTCGACCGTTTTATCAAGGGCTTTACAGGGGGAGCATTCCGCTAGAGAATCGAACCGAAAGGAGGTACCAGTGGCAGACGCACCCGACGAGCTCGTCCACTCGAGCTCGGAGCTGACCCGAGGTGACCTGCTCAAGAGGGGAACCGCCGCCGCCTTCGCCATCGGCATGTTCGGCGGCCTCACCGACCGAGCCCTCGGGTTCTACGGCCCGCTCAAGTACGCGAACAGGCAGCTCGCGGGAGAGCTCAGGATCATGCAGTGGGCCCACTTCGTCCCCGCCTACGACCAGTGGCTCGACAACACCTACGTCAAGCGCTGGGGCGAGGCGAACGACGTCGAGGTCAAGGTCGACCACATCAACAACGCCCTGCTCTACAGCACAGGGGCATCGCAGGTCGCGGCACAGAGCGGTCACGACCTGTTCTGGTTCATCTCGCCGCCGTCGACCTTCCAGAAGCAGGTCGTTCCTGTGACCGACCTCGTGCAGGAGGTCAGCAAGAAGCTCGGGCCGATGTCGAGGGTCGCGAGGAAAAGCACCTACAACCCGAGGACGAAGCAGTTCTACGGCTTCCCGGACGACTATGCGCCCGACCCGGTTCAGTACCGCCGGAGCTACCTGCAGGAGGCGGGGGTCAGTCTCAACACGTGGGAGCAGCTTCGGCAGGGAGCCCCGAAGCTCAAGGCGGCCGGCCATCCCGTCGGCCTCGGCATGTCGAACGAGATCGACTCCAACATGATGCTGACGTCCCTCCTCTACTGCTACGGCGGGTTCATCCAGAACGAGGAGAACCGGATCGTCATCGGCCAGGGCGCGAACAGGAAGGGCGCGATCGAGGCGCTGACCGTCATGCGCGACATCTACCGCAACGGCATGTCCGACGAGGTCTTCGCGTGGACCGCCGCATCGAACAACCAGGCGTTCCTCGCCGGCCGGCTGTCGGTGGCGCTGAACGCGATCTCGATCGCGCGCTCGGCCGAGAACTCCGGGAATACCGCCCTCTCGGACGACACCTGGCTCTCTTCGATCCCGCGCGGCCCGCACATGCGCATGGGCAACGAGCACGTCATGGGCGTCTTCGTAATCTGGAAGTTCGCGAAGAACAAGGCGGCGGCGAAGAAGTACCTCATCGACCAGCAGCTCGGCTACCGCGAGCACTTCATTCGCAGCCAGTACTACAACTTCCCTGCCTGGACGGGCGCGATCAAGGGCGGGTTCAAGGAGATCCGCAAGCTGTCCGCGCAGGACACGCACAAGCCGAGAGGCAAGTACACCGTCCTCACGACGATCGCCGAGAAGTACACGACCAACCCGGGCCATCCGGGCAACACGACGCCGGTGATGGACGAGATCTACAACACGTTCCTCATACCGCAGATGTTCGCCGAGGTCGCGCAGGGGAAGTCGACCCCTGCCGAGGCAGTCTCGGACTTCGCGCGCAAGGCGCAGGGCATCTACCGGAAGTGGAGGAACCAGGGGCTCGTGTAACGCGGGACAGCAATCTGGTCGGGCCGCTCAAAGGCGGCCCGACCAGAGACTTTTCGGGCACGGCATCCGCCGCCGTCTCTAAGTAGGCTTCCGGCGATGGCCACGATCGAGACGAACCCGCAGCTGGGCGCCCAGATCAAGGCGGACGCGAAGGAGTTCGTCCTCCACTCCTGGTCGGTGCAGAACGCGATCGACCCGATCCCGGTCGCGGGCGCCGAGGGCCGCCACTTCTGGGACTACGACGGCAAGCGGTACCTCGACTTCGCCTCGCAGCTCGTCAACGTCTCGATCGGCTACGGGCACCCGAAGGTGATCGCCGCGATCAAGGAGCAGGCGGAGAAGCTGGCGACGATCGGGCCGCCGATGGCGACGGAGCCGCGCTCGGCGCTCGGGCGGCTGCTCGCGGAGGTGACGCCGGGCAACCTGAAGATGTCGTTTTTCACGAACGGGGGCGCCGAGGCGAATGAGAACGCGATCAAGGTCGCACGCTGGGTCACGGGGCGGCACAAGATCATCGCCCGCTACCGCAGCTACCACGGCGCCACGGCCGGCGCGATCACCCTCACCGGCGATCCGCGCCGCTGGCACGCCGAGCCGGGCCTCCCCGGCGTCGTGCGGATGCTCGATCCCTACACCTACCGCTGCCCCGCCGGGCATCCCGATCCGTGCCCGGTCTGCACGGGCGCGCCGCACCTGGAGGAGATCCTCCAGTACGAGGGCGCGCACACCGTCGCCGCGGTCATTCTCGAGACCGTCGTCGGCACGAACGGGATCATCGTGCCGCCCGACGGCTACCTGCAGTCGATCCGCGAGACCTGCGACCGGCACGGGATCCTGCTGATCTGCGACGAGGTGATGGCCGGCTTCGGCCGCACGGGCAGGTGGTTCGCGTGCGACCACTGGGACGTCGTCCCCGACATCCTCACGGTCGCGAAGGGGATCAACTCGGGCTACGTCCCGCTCGGCGCGATGATCGTCTCCGAGCCGATCGCCGACCAGCTCCGCGACCGCTTCCTGGCCGGCGGGCTGACCTACTCCGGCCATCCACTCGCGTGCGCGTCCGCGGTCGCCTCGATCGAGGCGTTCCAGGAGGAGGGAATCGTCGAGAACGCAGCCGACCACGGCGTCTATCTCGCCGACGCGCTGCCGGCGCTCGCCGCGAAGCACCCGTCGGTGGGAGACGTGCGCGGACTCGGCCTCTTCTGGGGGCTCGAGCTGGTCAAGAACCGTGAGACGAAGGAGATGCTCGTCCCCTTCAACGCCGGCGGCGAAGCCGCGGCGCCCGTGTCGCGGCTGCAGAAGGCGGCGCTCGAGTCGGGCCTCTACCTGATGGCCCACTGGAACGTGGTCATGGTCTGCCCGCCGCTGACGATCACGCGCGAGGAGCTCGACGAGGGACTTGCGATCCTCGACGACGCGCTCTCGGTCGCGGACGAGTACGTCGCGTAGCTGACTGGCTAGCGGTGAGCGGCGTGAGGCGGCGCCGGAGGGCGGCTCCGCCGCCCGGGAGGCGGCGCCGACCGGGGGCCGCTAGCCGGTGCAGGAGCCGGCGCCGACGCCGGGGAGGCGGCCGAGCAGCTCCGAGAGCTGAGCGACTTCGTCCTCGCTCATGGTGTCGCGGAAGAGCGAGCGCAGCAGCTTCGTGTGGCTGGCGCCGACGCACTGGACTGTCTCGATCCCGTCCGTCGTCAGCCGGGCCCAGGTGACGCGGGCGTCGTCCTCGCAGTTGAGATTCTCGACGAGGCCGGCTTCCTGGAGCCCGTCCAGCAGCCGGGTCACGCCGGACGGCGTCAGCATGAGGAGCTCGACCAAGTCGACGCGGCGCAAGCGGTTGTCTTCCGACCTGGCAAGGTGCGCGAGCGCCTCGAAATCGTTGAACGTGAGCCCACGCGGGCTCAGCACCTCGGACTCGAGCTCCCGACGCAGCACGGTCTGCGCCCGCATCAGGCGGGCGAATGCGAACAACTCCACCGGCGACTCGGGCGTCGGCTCAACGGTCGAATCGATTGCTTGCGTGCTCAATACTTGACTACTCAATGTTTGTCCTCTATATTGATTGCGTACTCAAGGATACACCACGAAACAAGGGAGAGCAATGAGCACTACAGCAGAGCAGACCACCAGCATTCCAGCCGGCACCTGGGGCGTAGATCCCATCCACTCGAACGTCGGCTTCGCGGTCAACTACAGCGGCGCGGGCACGGTTCGCGGCGGCTTCAACGAGTTCGACGCCAAGCTGGTCGACGGCAAGCTCGAGGGCAGCGCCAAGGTCGCGAGCGTCAGCTTCGACGAGCCGCAGCTCGTCGGCCACCTCCAGTCGCCCGACTTCTTCGACGCCGAGCAGTTCCCTGAGCTGCGCTTCGCCTCGAAGACGATCGAGCGCAACGGCGACGCGGTCACGATCCAGGGCGAGCTCACGCTTCGCGGCGTGACGAAGCCCGTCACGATCTCGGGCACGGTCGTCGGCCCGACACCGGATGCAGGGATTGACGGAGGGATCCAGCGGATCGCGTTCGACATCGAGACCAAGGTCGACCGGCGCGACTTCGCCATCGATTGGAACAGGGAGCTTCCGAGCGGCGGTCCCGCGCTCGGCAACGACGTGACGATCACCGCCAACCTCGCGCTGGTGCAGGCGTAATCCGATGAAGATCCTCGCGATCAGCGGCAGCCTCCGGCAGGGGTCCCACAACACGGACCTCCTCCGGGGCGCTGCCGCGGCCGCGCCGGACGGCGTCGACATCGAGCTGTACCACGGGCTCAAGGAGATCCCGCCGTACGACGCCGACGACGACGTCCCGGGCGACCACCCCGAGGCCGTCGATCGCTTCAAGGTGGCGCTTGCCGACGCGGATGCGATCCTGATCTCGACACCGGAGTACAACTCGTCGATTCCCGGTGTCCTGAAGAACGCGCTCGACTGGGCGTCCCGGCCGATCCTGGAGTCGCCAGTCCGGAACAAGCCGGTCGCGGTGCTGTCGTCCAGCACGGGAATGTTCGGGGGCGTCTGGGCGGCTGCGGAGACCCGCAAGGTCATGGGTGCTCTGGGCGCCCGAACGATCGAGGACACGATCGCGGTGGCGAAGGCGGACGAGCGGCTTGCGAACGGCGTCGACGCGACGTTGCTCGAAGAGCTCCGGACGGTCGTCGACGCACTGGCGGCGGCCGTCGAGGCCCGCGACGCCTCGCGAGTCGCTGCCTAAGCAAGAAACTGCTCGACGACGGCGACTGTGTCGTCGAGCGCGTCCCAGAGCAGCGTGTGTCCGGCCGCGATTGAGCTGACCTCGAGCAGGTCTCCGAGCGCTGCCGCATGCCGGTCGAGCAGGTGGTCGTAGGGGATGTACGAGGTCTCGCCGAGCACGAGGAGCGTCGGCACCCGCACCCGCTCGAACGGCGCCGGCTCGCGCGTCATCTCGCCGTAGGCGGCGACGACCGCGCTCTGGCAGTAGCGGTAGCGGAAGCGGCCGCCGTCGTCTGGGAGCAAGTGGACGACGAGCTCGCCCTCGACGAGCGCGCGCGGCGCCGTCGTCAGCACGCTTTCCTCGTAGCGGCGCTCGATCCCCTCCTCGAAGGAGACGTAGGAGCGGTCGCGGCGCGCGTTCTCGGCGGCGGCGAGACCGACGTGGGGCGGGAGCAGGATCGCCGGGTCGAGGAGCACGAGCCGCTCGACGCGATCCGGCGCCGCCGCCGCCGTCTCGTAGGCCACGCGCCCGCCGAACGAGTGGCCGAGCCAGGCCGCGGGCCCTGGCGGCGCGGCCTCCAGCACGTCGGCGACGTGCTGCTCGAGGTTCCAGGGTGGCTCCCACGGCGAGCCGCCGTGACCGCGGAGGTCGAGGGCGACGACGTGGAAGCGGTCGGACAGACGCTCGCCGAGCTGCTCGAAGTGCCGCCCGTGGCTCGTGACCCCGTGCAGGCAAACAAGCGCCGGCCGGCTCGCGTCCCCCCACTCGTAGCGGGCAAGGCTCAAGTGGTCGATGTGGCCAGAGGCCCGGAGACGAGCTCGTCGCGGCGCGTGTCGGCGTCGTTGACGAGGCTCCAGACGACGACGCCCGCCTTGTCGATCAGGAACGTGCCGCGCACCGCCGCGCCGCGGGTCTCGTCGAAGACGCCGTAGGCCTTCGCCGCCTCGCCGTGCGGCCAGAAATCCGAGGCGAGGGTGTAGGTGAGCCCGAGCTTCTCCTTCCACGCCTGGCGGGCGGCGGCGGAGTCGCACGAGACGAGGACGACGTCGGTCTCGGCGCTCTCGAACGCGGGCAGATTCTCCTGCAGGTCGCGCGCCTCCTCCTCGCAAACGGGCGTGAATGCGAACGGGTGGAAGACGAGCAGGACGTTGCGCGTGCCACGGAAGTCCGCGAGCCGCACACGCTCGGTGCCGCGGACCTCGAGGTCGAAGTCCGGCGCCTCACTGCCCGTCTCGATCATCCAGCTCCTCCTCCCCGTTGCCCGAGGGCCGATAGTACCGCCGTCCCTTCAGCTCCTCGGGGAGATAGTCGACGTCGAAGCCGCGCGGATCGGTGTGCGGGTCGACGTAGCCGTCGCCGTGGCCGAGCTTCTTTGCACCCGCATAGTGGGCGTCGCGGAGCATCGCAGGCGGACGCAGATTCCCGCCCCGGCGCACCTCCTCGCGTGCGGTCCAGATCGCGTTCGCGCTCGACTTCGACTTGGGCGCATTCGCGAGGTAGATCGCGGCCTGGGAGAGGTTGAGCTGAGCCTCCGGAAGACCGACGTGCTCGAGTGCGTGCGCGGCCGCGACCGCGACCTGGAGGCCGCGTGGATCGGCATTGCCGACGTCCTCGGAGGCGAAGATGACCATCCGGCGGGCGATGAAGCGCGGATCCTCACCGCCCTCGAGCATCGAGGCGAGGTAGTAGACGGCCGCGTCGGGATCGGAGCCGCGCATCGACTTGATGAAGGCGGAGACGAAGTCGTAGTGCTGGTCGGCGCCCTTGTCGTAGCGGAGCGGGCGCTTGCGGGCGGCGTCGTCGACGTGGCGCTCCTCCAGCGGCACGCCCTCGGCCTGGGCGGTCTCCCAGGCGAGCTCGATCGTCGAGAGCGCCGTGCGTGCGTCGCCGCCTGCGCGGCGCGCGATCAGCTCGACGATCGCGTCCGGCACGTCTGCGCCGATCGCCTCGGCACCGCGGCGCACGACCTCGGCGAGCTCCTCGTCGGAGAGGGCCTCCAGCTCGACGACCTGGCAGCGCGAGAGCAGCGCCGAGTTGACCTCGAAGTACGGATTCTCGGTCGTCGCCCCGATCAGCGTCAGCAGCCCCTCCTCGACCGCCGGCAGGAGCGCATCCTGCTGCGCCTTGTTGAAGCGGTGGATCTCGTCGAGGAAGAGGATCGTCCGCTGCCCGTTCCCCCCGAGCCGGTCGCGCGCCCGCTGCATGACGCCGCGGACGTCGTCGACCCTGGCCGACACGGCCGAGAGCTCCTCGAAGGCGGCGCCCGTCTCGGCTGCGACGATCCGGGCCAGCGTCGTCTTCCCGACGCCGGGCGGGCCGTAGAGGATCAGCGACCGCAGCCGGTCCGCCTCGATCGCACGGCGCAGCGCCGATCCTTCGCCGAGGACGTGCGTCTGGCCGACCAGCTCGGCGAGCGAGCGCGGGCGGAGCCGCTGCGGCAGCGGCGCGTCCGCAGCGGAGCGCTCGCGCGCGGCGTCGGCGAAGAGGTCGCTCATGCCTCGCAGTATGCTCCGGCCGTGGCGACGCACGAGGACTACTCGGAGCCGATCCTCGCCGGCGACGGCGCCAGCGACTACGAGCGCTACCTCAACACCGACGCGCTGCTCGCGCTGCAGAAGACCGCGGACGAGTGGGTTCATCGCGACGAGCTCCTCTTCCAGACCGTGCACCAGTCCTCCGAGCTCTGGCTCAAGCTCGCCTGGAACGACGTCGAGGCCGCGACCGAGCACCTGCACGCGGCGGACATTGCGTCCGCCTTGCGGCTGCTGCGGCGCGCGACGCTCTGCCTCCGCTATGCGACCGAGCAGCTGGACATGCTCGAGCACATGTCGCCGTGGGAGTACCAGGAGATCCGCAAGGTGCTCGGCCACGGCAGCGGCTTCGACTCGCCCGGCTGGCGCGAGCTCCGCCGGGTCGTGCCGCCGCTCGGCCAGGCCTTCCACGCGCTGCGCGAGCAGGCCGGGCTCTCGCTCACCGACGTGTACGTGAAGGGCCGCGAGCACGAGGAGCTCTACCAGCTCGCCGAGGCGGTGATCGAGCTGGACGAGCGGATCAACTTCTGGCGGATCCGGCACTACAAGGTGGTGGCGCGTGTGATCGGCGACTCGGTCGTCGGCACCCAGGGCACCCCCGTCGAGGTGCTCGGCCGGCTGATCCAGCACGTCTTCTTCCCGGAGCTCTGGCGCGTCCGCAACGACCTGACCGCCCTGTCGCAAGAGCCGCAATGAATCTGCAGGACGAAGCGGTCGGGCTGCTGCAGCAGCTGCTCAGGCTGAACACGGTCAACCCGCCCGGGAACGAGACGATCGCGGCCGAGCTCCTGCGCGACTATCTGGAGGCGAACGGCGTCGAGGTCGAGCTCTTCGCCCGGGTCCCCGAGCGCGCAAACCTCGTGGCTCGGATCAGGGGCGGCGACGGGCCGTCGCTCTGCTTCCTCTCGCACACCGACACCGTCGTCGCGGACCCGTCCGAGTGGTCCCGGGATCCGTGGTCCGGCGACCTCGCCGACGACCACGTCTGGGGGCGCGGCGCGCTCGACATGAAGAACCAGGTGGCGGCCAGCGCGGTCGCGATTGCATCGCTCGCGCGCGAGGGCTTCACACCGCCGGGCGACCTCGTCTTCATCGCGGCGGCCGACGAGGAGGTCGGCGACAACTACGGCCTTCAGTGGCTCTGCGAGCACCACCCGGATGCGGTGCGGGTCGACTACGCGCTCAACGAGGGCGGCGGCGAGCGGGTCGTGCTCGGCGGCCGCGCCTTCTATCTCTGCGCGGCCGCGGAGAAGATGAGCTCGCCGTTCAAGGTCATCGTGCACGGCCGCAGCGGCCACGCCTCGATGCCGGGGATCGCCGACAACGCGCTCGTCAAGGCGGCGCCGCTGATCGAGAAGCTGGCCGCGTACGAGCCTGAGGCGACGATCGGGCCTGAAGTGGCCGGCTTCCTCGACGCCGTGCTCGGCGAGCGTCCGCCCGCTGGAGACGTGCTCGACCGTCTGCGGGCGCTCGATCCGCTCGCGGCCGAGACGATCGAGCCGCTGCTCGCGTTCACGCTCTCGCCGACGATGATCGCGGCCTCGGAACGGCGAAACGTGATCCCGGGGACGGTCGAGCTGACGGTCGACCGAAGACTGCTGCCGGGCCAGACGCCGGAGGATGTCGACCCGATCGTCCGCTCGATCCTCGGCGAGGACGGGTACTACGAGCTGGAGACGATCGAGCGCTTCGGCGGGACGCGCTCCCCGCTCGACACGCCGCTCTGGCGGGCGATCTCCGACTGGGTCGAGGCGACCGAGCCGGGCGCGAAGCTCGCACCGCTCTGCTGCGCCGGCTTCACCGACTCGCACTGGCTCCGCGAGGCGTTCGGCACCGTCGCCTACGGCTTCTTCCCGCTGCGGACGATGGAGATCGAGCTCGCGTCGCGGCTGATCCACTCCGCCGACGAGCGGACGCACGTCGACGACCTCGGCCTCGGCGTCGAGTTCCTCCGCGCGGCCGCCCGTTCGCTGGCCTAGCCATGCTCGAGCTTCATTCGCCCGCCGGCGCGTTCGAGCAGATCGAGGCGTACCTGCGCGAGCGCGGCTTCTTCGCGCCTGGCGGCGAGGAGCTGGAGGCGGATCTCTACCTCGGCTACGGCCTCTCGGAGCCGCTGCGCCGCACCGGCACGCCCGCGCCCCCCGAAACGTGCCCCTTGCCGCTGGCGGCCGTGGCCGTGCGGGACACGTCCGAGGGTCTGTCCCTGGGACACGTCTCGGTGGGACAGTGGGAGCGATCGTGGGCCGATTCGGACTACGCCGAAGCAGTCGAGGCGGTCCGCCGGGCGATCGGACGCGGCGACGTCTACCAGGTCAACCTCGTCCAGCATCTGAGCGCCGAGTTCGACGGCGAGCCGGCCGCGCTCGCGGGCCGGCTCGGGTCATTCGGGCCGCGCGTACTGGCCGGTGACCGCTGGGCGGTCGTGTCCGCCTCGCCGGAGCTCTTCCTCGCCCGCCGCGGCAGACGCGTCTGGACGTCCCCGATCAAGGGGACGCGCCCGCTCGGCGAGCACGTCGAAGGGGAGAAGGATGCGGCCGAGCACGTGATGATCGTCGACCTCGAGCGCAACGACCTCTCCCGCGTCTGCGAGCCCGGTTCGGTGCGCTGGCCGGAGCTGATGGCCGAGCGCGAGCTCGCAGGAGTGACGCACCTCGTCTCGAGGGTCGAAGGCGTGCTGCGCGAGGAGGTCGGGCTCGCCGAGCTCCTCGCCGCGACGTTCCCCGGCGGCTCGGTCACCGGCGCCCCCAAGATCGCCGCGCTCGACCTGATCGCCGCGCTCGAGCCGGTCGGCCGAGGGGCATCGATGGGGGCGCTCGGCGTCGTTCACGGCAACGGCGACCTCGACCTCGCGCTGACGATCCGCACGTTCGCGGTCGCGGAAGGCCGGATCCACCTCTGGGTCGGCGGCGGCATCGTCTGGGACTCGGAGCCGGAGGCCGAGATCGAGGAGTCGTGGACGAAGGCGCGGCCGCTGCTGGCCGCGATCGGGGCGCCGGTCGAGGCGGGCGCACGATGAGCCTGCTCGCGGTCGCAGTCGGCGGCCGGGGCGTCGTCGATCCGGCCGAGCCGGTGCTCCGCGCCGACGACGAGGCGCTCCTGCGGGGCCGCGCGGCGTTCGAGACGATCCGGGTCTACGGCGGCAGGCCGTTCAAGCTGGCCGAGCACCTCGCCCGCCTCGCCGGCTCGGCCGAGCGGATCGGCCTGCCCGAGGTGAACCGGCTCGAGCTCGAGCAGCTCGCGGAGCAGGCGCTCGGTGCGGCAGCCGCGCCCGACGCAGTGCTCCGCCTCTACTGGACGCCGACGCCGGTGGCGCTCGCGCTCGTCAGCGAGCTCGGAGACCATTACGACGCGCTGCGCGAGCGGGGGCAGCGGCTGATCTCGCTGCGCGGCGTGCGCGCCGACGAGCCGTGGCTCCTGCCCGGCGTCAAGTCGACGAGCTACGCGGTCAACATGGCCGCTGAGGCGGAGGCGAGGCGACGGGGCGCCGACGACGCTGTCTTCGTCGACGGCGACGGCACGGTGCTCGAAGGGCCGACGACGAACATCTGGTGGCGGCACGAGCACACGCTCTACACACCCTCGCTCGACCTCGGCATCCTCGCCGGCGTCACACGCGCGACGGTGCTCGAGCTCGCCGGCGATTCCGGCTACAGGGTCGAGGAGGGCCCGTTCGGCCTGACCGAGCTCCTGGCCGCCGATGAGGCATTCACGTCCTCGTCGGTGCGCGAGGTGATGCCGGTGACCGAGCTGGACGGCGCGCCGATCGCCCGCGGCCCGGCGGCGGACGAGCTTCAGGCAGCCCTCAGACAGGCGGCCGGGGCTACGCTGTCGCGATGAGCAGCAAGCTTCGCCTGGGCGGTATGGCGCTCTCGAACGGGGTGCTCGTGCACGGGCCGAGCGCGTGGGCGTGCGCGATCCGCACTGCCGACGGCGAGATCAAGGTCGCGTCCGCGCCCAAGCGCCTGTTCGCGCCGGGAGTTCAGCAGCCGTTCCTGCGGGGTCCGCTGCGTCTGGTCGAGTCGTTCGCGATGATCCCGGAGCTACGCCGGAAGCTGCCGGAGGCGCGACTGCCGTTCGAGCGGCCGTCCGTGGTGGCGGCGACGATCGCGAGCGCGCTGACCGTTCAGGTCGTGCGCCGTTCGCCGAGGCTCGGCGATGCCGCCCGCGAGCTCCTCTCGGGAGCGTTCTCGCTCGCACCGGCGATGCTCGCGCTCCGCGGCGGCGAGCTCGCCGCGTACCACGGGGCCGAGCACGTCTCGATCGGGACGTACGAGCACGGCGAGACGCGCGCGAAGGAGCACGAGCGCTGCGGCTCGCATCTGATCGGCCCGCTGCTGGCGGCGTCGGCGGTCGGCAACGTGCTCGCGTCGCGCGCGCCCGCTCACCTGCGCGGGCCGGCCCGGACCGCGAGCTCGCTCGGAGCCGTCGCCGTCGCGGTCGAGGTGTTCGCCTGGATGACGAAGCACCCCCGGCACCCGCTCGCGAAGGCGCTCGCGAAGCCCGGCCACGAGCTGCAGCACCGGATCGCGACCGCAGAGCCTTCGCCGGAGCAGCTCGAGGTCGCCGAGGCGGCCCTGGCTGCGTGTCTGGAGCTGGAGCATGGCAACCGAGCAGCAAGCTAAGCCGCGCCGACTGCCGCCCGAGATCTTCGACCTCCCGGTCGAGAAGATGCGGGATGGCTACTACACCGACGCCTACTTCAACCACACGCGCGAAACGCTCCTCCGGGACGGCCGCCACCCGCGCGTCGTGATGCAGGTCTTCCAGCGCAACCAGGCGATGCTCGGCGGCGTCGACGAGGCGATCGCGATCCTCAAGCTCTGCTCCGACGACTGGGACGCGCTCACCGTCCACGCGCTCCACGACGGCGACCGGGTCGAGCCGTGGGAGACGGCGATGACGATCGAAGGCGATTACACGCTCTTCGCCCGCCTCGAGACCGTCTATCTCGGCGTGCTGACGCGGCGGACGCTGATCACGACGAACACGGCCCGCGTCGTCGAGGCGGCGAACGGCAAGCCGATCATCTTCATGCCGGCCCGCCACGACCATCACCGCGTCCAGACCGGCGACGGCTACGCGGCGTACGTCGCGGGGGCGATGATCGGCGCCGAGATCGGCGTCACCTCGGATGCGCAGGCGTCGTGGTGGGGCGGCCGCGGCGTCGGCACCGTGCCGCACGCGCTGATCGCCTCCTACGGCGGCAACACCGTCCTCGCCGCGACGAAGTTCGCGGAATGGGCGAGCGAGGACATGAACATCGTCGTCCTCGTCGACTTCGAGAACGACTCGGTGCGAACGGCACTCGAGGTCGCGCGGGCGCTCGGCCCGCGCCTCTGGGGGGTCAGGCTCGACACCTCGGGCCAGCTCGTCGACCGGTCGCTCTGGAACGAGATGGGCGACTTCGACCCGCGCGGCGTCAACGAGCGGCTCGTCCGCAAGGTGCGGGACGCGCTCGACGCGGACGGGTTCGAGCGGGTCAAGATCGTCGCTTCCGGCGGCTTCACGGTCGACAAGATCGAGGCGTTCGAGCGCCGCGAGGTGCCCGTCGACGCGTACGGGATCGGCTCGTCGCTGATCCGCGGCCAGAACGACTTCACCGCCGACATCGTCATGACCGACGGACGCCCGTCGGCGAAGGTGGGCCGACGCTTCCGCCCGAACGCGCGGCTCGAACTCGTCGGCTAGACAGGAGCGAACGAGTCGCCGACGACGCCGGGCCACTCGGCCATCGGCTGGTCGGAGCGGACGACGTGGGCGCCGGACTCGGCGAAGCGGGCGAAGTGGGAGTCGGCCTCGTCGGTGTAGTCGACCGAGCCGGGGACGACGACGGAGGAGGTGCAGTCCTCGAGCAGGTAGACCTTCTCCTCGAGCCCGCGCTCCTGCACGTTCGGATCCGACAGGAGATCCTCGATCGTCCAGGCGACGCAGTGGCTCTTCGCCTCGCCGGCGATCACGACCGCGTCGTACTGGAGCAGTCGCTCGATCAGCGGGTAGTTGCGCCTGCCGAGCGGCTCGCCCTCGAGGTCGACCTCCACCTCGGGGCCGAGCATCGAGTAGTGCTCCGTCAACGGGTTGTCTCCCTTCGGCTGGAAGTCGAGCGGCGCGTGCCGGACGATCGAGTGGAAGAAGAGCGCCTCCTCGAGCGCGGAGACGAGCGCGTAGCCGATCCCGCCCAGCATCGCGTGGAACGGCCAGATCGTCAGGTTGTACTTCCCGCCCTGCTCGAGCGTCCGCGTGTAGTAGCGGAGGTGCTCCTCGGCGTAGTCGGGATCGAGCCCGAGCCCGGCTGCCGCGGGCGGGTTGATCCGCCACCGCCCAGCCTCGACGTCCTCGGCGGTCACGAGCGTGAACGGCTCCGGGTGTCGCCCCTCGCCGTCGATCAGCAGCGCCCGGTGGAAGATCTGCAGCGCCTGGTGCGTGTCGAGCGTGGGCACGATCTGGGTGACCGAGCCGAGGTTGCGGTAGACGAACTCGCAGAGGCGGCGCGAGTCGTCGAGCGCACCCGTCCCCGATCGGCCCGCGACGAAGAGCTCGAAGCCAGGCGAGCAGAACGTGTTCTGCATGTCGACGACGACGAGCGCGATCCGGAACCGGTCGTCGGCCGCCGGCTCGACCGACTGCTCGGCGCGCCACCGCTCCGCGTCCTCGAACCGTGCGGCGTAGTCGACGCGCCAGACCTCGCCGACGCGAGCGGGGTTCCAGTGCGGAGGAAGCGGGAGCACGGCAGTAGTCTAGGAACGTGCTTCCGCCGCTCGTCGAGAAGGCGCTCGCGCTGACCGAGCGGCTCGGCTTCGAGCGCTCGTGCCGGCCTGAGGTGGGCCGCCTGCTCCACCTCCTCGCGGCGCTCCGGGGTCGCGACCGCGTCGCCGAGATGGGAACCGGCACCTGCGTCGGCGCGGCCTGGATCGTCTCGGCGCTGCCGCCGCAGACACCGTTCTTCACGACCGAGCTCGACGAGGTCCGGGCGGCCGCGGCGCGAGAGCTGTTCGCGGCGGACGAGAACGTCCACGTCCTCGAGGGTGACTGGCGCGAGCTGCTGCCGCCCGAGGCGCCGTTCGACCTCGTCTTCTACGACGCGGCCAAGCAACTGCGGCCGCAGGAGGACGGGGAGCTCGTCGTCGGCCTGCTCGCGCCGGGCGGGATCGCGGTGCTCGACGACCTGACGCCGGGCTTCGCGGGAGCCGATCCGGTGCGCGAGTTCTGGCTCGACCGGACGGACCTGGCCGCGACGGAGGTCTTGACGACGCCGGAATCGGCAGCAATCCTGGCGGTCCGCCGATAGCCGCTACAGGCTTTGGCACAAGCTGCCGATAGGAGCGTGGATGCCGGACGTGGGGGGATTTCTCGATGAGGTAGGCAACTACGCGCTGACGTGGCTGCCGCTGGTCTTCTTCGGCCTGATCATCTATCTCCTCTGGCGCACGCTCCAGTACATGCCGCGCGTCAAGCCGGCGAAGCTGGAGGCGAGCGCGAACTCGTCCGTCTCGTGGACCGACGTCGCCGGCGTCGAGGAGGCGAAGGCCGAGCTGCGCGAGGTCGTCGACTTCCTCCGCCACCCGAAGCGGTTCCAGCGCCTCGGCGCCCGCGTACCGAAGGGGATCCTCCTCTACGGACCGCCCGGCACCGGCAAGACGCTGCTCGCGAAGGCGGTCGCGAAGGAGTCCGGCGCGAAGTTCTACTCCCAGAGCGCCTCGGCCTTCGTCGAGATGTTCGCCGGCCTCGGCGCCTCCCGGATCCGCAAGCTCTTCGAAGAGGCACGCAAGAACGCACCCGCGATCGTCTTCATCGACGAGCTCGACGCCGTCGGCACGGCCCGCGCGGGCGGCGGCTTCAACCGCGAGCACGACCAGACGCTGAACCAGCTGCTCGTCGAGCTCGACGGCTTCGACGAGGCGGCCCAGGTGATCGTGATGGGCGCGTCCAACCGGCTCCAGGATCTCGATCCCGCTCTGCTCCGTCCCGGCCGCTTCGACCGCCAGGTGCTCGTCTCGCCGCCCGACCTGAACGGCCGCGAGGCGATCCTGCAGGTGCACACCCGCGGCAAGCCGCTGGCCGAGGAGGTCGAGCTGTCGCACATCGCGCGGCAGACGTCCGGGCTGACGGGCGCGGACCTGGCGAACCTCTGCAACGAGGCGGCGATCTTCGCCGGCCGCCAGGAGCGGACGACGATCCTGATGGAGGACTTCGACGGCGCGATGGAGCGCGTCATCGCCGGCATGCAGCAGCGCCGCGTCGTCACCGAGAAGGAAAAGCGGATCCTCGCCTACCACGAGTCCGGGCACGCGCTGATCGCCTACATGATGGGCGACCTGCTCCCGATCCAGAAGGTGACGATCGTGGCGCGCGGCGACGCCCTCGGCTACGCCTACTACCTGCCGCTGGAGGAGCGCTACCTGCACACGAAGGAGGAGTTCCTCGACGTGATGAAGATCGCCCTCGGCGGTCGGGCCGCCGAGCAGGTCGTCTTCGGCCGCGTCACCAACGGTGCCTCGAACGACCTCGAGAAGGTGACCGAGATCGCGCGGGCGATGGTCTTCGAGTACGGCATGTCCGACGCCTCGCCGTCCAGGACGATGCGGGCCGACAACTACGCCCTCTCCGAGGAGACGAAGCGCCTGCGCGACTCCGAGCAGGCCCGGCTCACCGATCACGCCTACGAGGAGGCGCAGCGGCTGCTGGTCAAGCACCGCGTCTCGCTCGATCGGCTCGCCGGGCAGCTGCTCGAGCGCGAGACGCTTTCCCGCGACGAGCTGCACGAGCTGCTGGGCACGATCGAGCCCGAGTCCCGCGCCTCGGAGACCGTCGGCACGGTACGTGCTTTGCCGTCGCATGCTGAGCATCCGCCTGCGGCGGACGCTCAGCGCGCAAACTCCTGAAGGGGGCCGCTCCGCGGCCCGAGTGGCCGATAGCATCGCTGCCGTGCGGGCCCGCGGCATCCACCATCTCGGCGTCGCCGTTCACGATCTCGACGAGGCCGTCGACACGTACGAGCGTCTCTTCGGCGCCGAGCTCGAGCACCGGGCCCAGGTCGACGACCAGGGCGTCGAGGCGGCGGCCGTGCTGGTCGGCGCCGGCCGTGTCGAGCTGCTCGCGTCGCTCGGCCCCGAGACTCCTGTCGGCCGGTTCCTGGCCAGCCGCGGGCCGGGTATGCACCACATCGCCTACGAGGTCGACGACGTCGGTGTCGAGCTCGAACGGCTCTCGGCTGCAGGCGCCGAGCTGATCGACGCCGAGCCGCGGCAGGGCCTCTTCGGCCTGCAAGTCGCTTTCGTCCATCCCGACGCCGTCCACGGCGTCCTCACGGAGGTGGTGTCCGTTGACTGAACCCGATTCCGTCCGCGTCGAGCTGTGCTTCGACGGCGGCCAGATCATGGGAGCGACCGTGACCATCAAGGGAGCGGACGAGCTCGAGCGCGCGCTGGCGACCGACCAGGGCGGTTCACTGATGCTCGACGCGAGCGACGGCCGCTACACGGTCGTGCTCGGCCGGGTCGTGTACATGAAGCGCTACGCGCGGGAGTCGCGCGTGGGGTTCGGCATCTAGGGGCACAGCTCTTCCTGTGACCGAGACACAGCAGAAGGGGCCGCCCGCGGCCGAGATTCGCAAGCTGGTCGAGCGGGGCCAGCAGGGCGATCGCAGCGCACTCGAGGAGCTGTACCTGATCCACTTCGACCGGATCTACAGCTACCTGCACATGACCGTCGGCAACCGGCACGACGCCGAGGACCTGACGACGCAGACGTTCATGCGGATGCTCGAGTCGATCGGCAAGTTCCGCTTCCACTCTGCCCCGTTCTCGGCGTGGCTCTTCCGGATCGCCCACAACCTCTCGATGGACCACTTCCGCGCGAACCGGCGCTGGCAGCCGGAGGAGGAGGTGCCGGAGCCGATCGGGTCGGAGGAGCGCTCGGCCGAGGACGAGGCCTTCCAGTCGATCGGCCGCCAGTCGATGCTGGAGCTGATCGAATTGCTCTCGCACGAGCAGCAGCAGGTGCTGACGCTCAAGTTCGTCTTCAACTTCTCGAACGCGGAGGCGGCGACGATCCTCGACAAGACCGAGGGCGCCGTCAAGTCGCTGCAGCACCGCGCGCTCGTGTCGCTGCAGAAGCAGATCGCCGACACCTAATGGCACTGGAGGTCGGGATCGTCGGTCTTCCCGGGAGCGGGAAGACGACACTGTTCACCGCGCTGACGAAGACGGGCGGCGCGGGCTTCGGCAAGGAGAACGTCGGGATGGCGTCGATCGCGGACGACCGGCTCGAGCAGCTCGCTGCGCTCGTCGGGGCGCGCAAGGTCACACCGGCGACGATCCGCGTCGTCGACGTCCCCGGCACCGGGCCGGCGCTGCTCGGAGGGCTGCGGCAGGTCGACGCGATCCTGGCAGTCGCCGACGGCTTCTCGGCCGGCGCCGATCCGAAGCGCGACCTCGAGACGCTCGAGCTGGAGCTGCTCGTCGCCGACCGCGACCATGTCGAGCGGCGGCTGGAGCGCGTCGAGAAGCAGGCGAAGTCGGGCGATGCGTCGCTGCGGAAGGAGGTCGAGCAGCTGCAGGCGCTGCTCGCGCACCTCGACGCGGGGCACACGCTGCGGGACTTCCCCGGCGAGCTGCCTGCCGAGCTGGAGCCGCTGACGACGAAACCGCTGCTCGCGGTCGAGAACGGGCCGGGCGGGATCGACCTGCAGCTCGAGGCCGAGCTCGCGGAGATGTCCGAGGCGGAGGCGGCGGAGTACCGCGATGGCCCCTCCGCGCTCGACGAGGTCGTGCGGCGGCTGCGGGACGCGCTCGACCTGATCACGTTCTTCACCGCGGGCGAGAAGGAGACGCGGGCGTGGACGCTCCGGCGCGGGCAGACGGCGCTCGAGGCGGCGGCGTCGATCCACTCCGACATCGCGCGCGGCTTCATCCGCTGCGAGACGATCTCGACGGAGGACCTGCTCGCCGCCGGCTCGCACGCGGAGGCGTCGAAGCGGGGGACGCAGCGGCTCGAGGGGAAGACCTACGCGGTCCAGGACGGCGATGTCCTGAACATCCGCTTCAACGTCTAGCGAAGGCGATCCGCCAGGTAGCGGAGGCCGATCGGATAGCGGTACTCGATCGCGAGATGCGTGGCGTCGAAGAGCTCGACGTGGAGGTCGGCGACCGGCAGTGCGGTCAGCTCGCGGCGGAGCCACTCGGCGGTCAGGTCGAGATACCACTCGTCGCGGGTGCCGGCGTCGACGTAGATCGCGCGCATCCCGCGAAGGGCGTCGGCGTGGCGAGGCACGAGCGTCGGGTAGTCCCACTCGAGCCAGCGCTCCCACAGATCCGGAATCACCTCGGCGGTGGCCACGTCGTAGGGGAGGCGGACCGTTCCGTCCGGGTCGGCCGAGTAGGCAGCCGAGAAGCCCCACTGGAGCAGGACGTGCAGGTCGAGCGGATGCGCGAGCGGCGCCGGGCCGGTGCGGAGCTCGTCGAGGAAGCGCTCGATCGAGCCGCCGTAGGCGTCGCGCAGCCGCCGCGCGGCGAGGCGGAAGAAGGGTCTGATCGAGACCTCGAACAGGCCGCCGCCGGCGTGGCTCGCGAAGCCCTGGAACAGATCGGGCCGGAGCATCGCCGTCACCGCCGCGCCCTGGCCACCGCTCGACTTGCCGGCGACGCCGCGAAGGCCGTTCGTCTCGTACCGCTCGTCGACGAACGGGACGATCTCGTCGCAGATGTAGGTGTGGTAGCGGCCGCTTCCCGAAGAGTCGACGAACTGCGAGCCACCGACCGACGTCCAGGCGTCGATGAAGACGACGCGCGCGTCGACGTCTGCGTCGTCGAGCAGCTCGAGGAACGTCGGGCGGAACGCGGCGCGGTTGCGCCACATGTCGATCTGGCCGGTGAAGCCCTGGAGGATGTAGACGGCTGGCCCGCCGCCATAGGACGGCGGTGTGTAGACCCAGAGCGGCCGCTCATGCGGGTCGTCGAGCGGATTGCCGCGCAGCGCTTCGCTCGCAACCACGTGCTCGTCGAGCTGCCCGCGCACGGGCTGCGTCCAAGGGCTGGTCACTCGACGAATACTCCCTGAGCGCGAAGCGCCGCGAGCATCTCTTCGTGGTACTCGTCGATCGTCGGCGGCTTGGACGAGCGCCTGGCGAGGATGGGGTCGCTCGCGAGGTGCCGCCTGCGCGCGCCCTGCTTCGACAGGCCGAGTGGGTCGGCGATCTCCGACCAGCTCGAGCCGTACGAGCGGGCGCGAACGACGAGCGTCCGCTCGAGCGAGTCGAGCGCCGCACGCGCCGAAACGATCTCCCGCAACGCCGACCCGATGCTCGTTTCGATCACGTGCTCATCCTGGCGTCCCGTGACAGCCGACGAAAGTGGCCGCTTCGGACAACACGAAGAACCAGGGACTGTCCCTGACAACGATCGTTGTCGCGACAACCGCAGTTGTCGGGGACAGTCCCTGGTTTCTCACGTTGTCGCTAGCCGGCGGTGATTAGTGCGGCGCCGGCGAGCGTGCCCACCACGCCGAGGCGCTGCGTCGGCGCGACACGCTCGTGCAGGACGACTGCGGCGAGCGCGACCGTCACGACCGGATACAGCGCCGCGAGCACTGCGACGATGCTGAGGTAGCCCCGCGTCGTGGCGAGTGAGAAGAGCATGTTCGCGCCGACGTCGCAGAGGCCGATCACCGCCAGCGCCGGCAGCGACGAACGCCCTGGCCGCAACGCCGCACCGACGAAGAGCGCGGCGACGAGGGCCAGCAGCAGCGAGAACCCGCGGGCGGTGGCGACCGCGTACGGGACGCTCTCGTCCGCAGCGCGGTCGGCGAAGACGAAGTAGAGGCCGAACCCGAGCGCGGCCAGCAGCGCCAGGCCGATCCCGCTGGCACGGCCGCCGCCACGCTCCGCCGGCTCGCGAGAGGCGACCGCCACCCCGGTCAGCGCGAGCAGAATGCCCGCCACCTGCAGCCCCCCGGGACGCTCGCCTGACGCGATCCCGACGGCGAACGGGATCACGGCCGAGACGGCCGAGATCGGAGCGACGATGCCCATCGCCCCGACCGCCATGCCGCGGTAGAGCGTCGCAATGCCGAGGCAGCCGCTCGCGCCGGCGGCCATTGCCAGCAGCGTCGCCGACCACCCCGGCACGCCGTCTCCCGACGCGACCACCCAGACGAGCGCGGCCGCGAGACCCACCACCTGCGAGACGACCAGCACCGTCAGCACGTGGAGCGTCCGCGACTTCAGGCCGCCGAGAAAGTCGCCGAGCCCCCAGGAAAGGCTCGCGCCGAGCGCCAGCGCGATCGCGAGCATCTAGTCGACTGGGCGTGTCGCCGCGACGGCGTCGAGCTGATTCGCGTGGTAGAGGACGGCGGCCTCGGCGGTGCGGGCCGCGTTCCGATCGTGATGGGACGCGATCGCGTGCAGCAGCTCGGCGCGTACGGACGCGTCGAGCGCGTCGGCGCGCTCCTCGACGAGCCTCAGCCCGAGGTGGACGTGACCGAGGAGCCGGCCCTCGTCGGTCGGCCGGAACGCCGGCCCGCGTCCGAGCTCGCGAACGCGACCCACGTCGTGCAGGAGTGCCGCCGCGAGCAGCAGGTCGCTCCGCAACCTCGGATGCAGCTGTGCCGTCTCACGCGCCAGGGTGGAGACGCCGACGACGTGCTCGAGCAGGCCGCCTGCATAGGAGTGGTGTGTCTCGGCCGCGGGGAGCTCGCGCTGCGCCGCGCGAATCGCTGCGTCTCCGAGGAACCGTTCGACCACCGCCCGGAGGCCGGGATGGGCGAGCTCTGCCGCCATGAACTCGAGAAACCCGTCGAGCTCATCCGCGTCCCGCCGCAGGCGCGGCGCCAGCCCCGCCGGATCGGCGTCAGCGGCCTCGACCGAACGGATCTCGAGCTGCAGCCTGTCGTCGAAACGCTCGACCCGGCCGAGCACCCGAACCGCATCGCCCTCGGCGAAGCGACCGTCGAGCAGCTCGACGTCGTTCCAGATCCTCCCCTCGATCCGGCCGGTTGGGTCGACGAGCTCGAGCGCGATATAGGGCGCGCCCTTGCGGGTCGTCCGTCGCTGCTTGCGCGCGACGGCGTAGACGCCCTCGACCGTGCGGTCGGGAGCGAGCTCGGCGATGGTGCTCATGCGGTGAGTCTAGGGCGCGAGCCTGTTGGTACGTTGCCCGCCATGGCCGTCGTCAAGCCCTTCCGCGCCCTGCGCTACGACGAAGCGGTGGCCGGTCCGCTCGAGACCCTCGTCGCGCCGCCCTACGACGTCATCACCGAGGAGCAGCGCGAGGAGCTGCGCGCCCGAAGCCCGCACAACGTCGTCCGCCTCACCCTGCCCGACTCGGAGGAGGAGGCGGCGCGTGCGCTCGACGAGTGGCGCGCGGAGGGCGTTCTGGTCGAAGAGCCGCCCGCGGTCTGGGCGCTCGAGCAGGACTACGTCGGTCCCGACGGCGTCGCCCGCTCGCGCTTCGGGATCGTCGGATCGCTGAAGGTCGAGCCGTATGAGACGGGGACCGTGCTGCCGCACGAGCGAACGCATGCCGGCCCCAAGGAAGGCCGCCTTCGCCTGCTGCGCGCAACCCGCGTCCAGCTGGAGCCGATCTTCCTGCTCTACGACGGGCCCGCGCCCGTGGAGCGGCCGACCCGCGATCCCGACCTCGAGGTGGAGGGCGCGAAGCTCTGGCGGCTCGACGACCCGACGCTCGTGCGCGCCTTCGACGACAAGCAGCTGCTGATCGCGGACGGCCATCACCGCTACGAGACCGCACTCGCGTTCGCACAGGAGGAGGGGACTCCGGCGAGCGCGCAGATGCTCGTCGTCCTCGTCTCCACCGACGATCCCGGCCTGGAGATCTTCCCCACGCACCGCCTGTTCTCCGAGCCCAGGCATCTGGAGGGCAACGGAGCCGGCGGCGCCGAGGTGACCGAGCTCACGCGCGAGGGCTCCCGGGTCGTCCACGGTCCCGCAGGGATGCTCGATGTCCAGCTCGTCGACACGCTCGGTCACGAAGGAATCTCCTACACGGCCGACGCGGCCGAGGCCGAGCGACGCGTTCGCGACGGCGAGGCAGCGGTCGCCTACCTGCTGCGCCCGACCCGGATCGAAGACGTCTTCGCCCACGCGCGCCGCGGCGAGGTGCTGCCGCAGAAGACGACCTACTTCTTCCCCAAGCTGATCTCCGGCCTTCTCTTCCATCCGGTTTGACGTCCAATCGATGAGGCCGTGGCTCGACGTCTGCCGTGACTCTGTCGGCGACATCAAGGCGGTGCTGGCGGAGCTGCCGACCCGCGTCGAGCGCGAGCCCGTGCTCCAGAAGGGCGAGGGCGGCGACGACACGACCGCGATCGACGCGGCGGCGGAGACAGCCGTCGTCCACCGGCTCGAGCAGCTCGACGAGGACTTCACCCTCGTCTCCGAGGAGCTCGGCGAGCGCGTCTTCGGTTCGGGGGCGCCCTGGCGCGTGGTCTGCGACCCGATCGACGGCTCGCTGAACGCCAAGCGCGACATTCCCTTCTTCTCGCTCTCGCTGGCGGTCGCCGAGGGCGCGACCATGGCCGACGTCGTCTTCGGCTACGTCTACGACTTCGGCTCGGGCGAGGAGTGGACGGCCGAGCGCGGCAGGGGAGCGTTCCTGAACGGCGAGCGGCTCGGCGCGGTCCGGCCCAAGGACGAGATCGAGATCCTCTCCTTCGAGGCGACGACCACAGCGCAGGTGGCGGATAAGGCGGCGCAGATGGTCGGAAGCGCGCACAGGCTCCGGATCATGGGCTCGCTGGCGATCTCGCTCTGCCACCTCGCGGCGGGCCGCGTCGACGCGGTCTGCTCGCTCAAGCCCGCCCGATCGGTCGACATCGCCGCCGGCCAGCTGCTCCTGCGGGAGTGCGGGCTCGAGATCGAGCTCTTCGAGGATCCGCCCTTCGCCGCCGCGCCGCTCGACCTCGTCGGACGTTCGCGCGTCGTCGCGGCGGGAACGATGGAGCTGTGCCGCAAGCTCGAGTCCGCTTTGACCGCGTAGGCTGGTCCGGCTGGGTGAGTGGGCGCAGAGGATCCGGGCGTGGCCGGTGGAAGAGTGCTTTCTCTCGGCCCGTGACCGCCCAACTAGACTTGGACGGAACCACGCGCCACCGCCCCTCCCGCCACGGTGGACGAACAAGCACAACACCCCGCACCCGACGACCGCGCCGCGACGATTCTCGTCTGCGACGACGACCCGAGCCTGCGTGAGCTCGTCCGAGCTGTGCTCGGGCCCCGCTACCGCTTCGTCGAGGCGGCCGACGGCACCGAGGCGCTCGGGCTCGCGCACGAGGAACCGCCGGATCTGATCGTGCTCGACGTGATGCTGCCGGGGCTGAGTGGGATCGAGGTGCTGGAGGTGCTGCGGAACGACGAGGAGCTGAAGACGATTCCCGTCGTCGTCATCACCGCCTGGAGTCATGCCGAGATCGACGCGCAGGTCGCAGGCGCCGACCGCTTCGTCTCGAAGCCGTTCGACCCGGACGACCTCAGCTCCGCCGTCGAGGAGCTGCTCCCGTGACGCTCGCGCGCCGGATGTGGCTCGCGAGCGCGGCGCTCGCGCTGCTCGTTGGCGCGGCCTTCACGGCGCTCATCCTCGCCGTGTCCGCCCAGCGCGAGGCGACCGACCGCGAGGCGCGATCGAAGGACGTCACCGCCGCGTCGCTCCAGCTCGAGAGGCTCGTCTCCGACGTCGAGTCGAACTTCCTCAACTTCGCGGTCACCGGGAGTGCTGACTCGCTCAAGGCGTACGAGGCCGCGCGCAAGAAGCTGCCGCCCCAGCTGGCCTCTCTGGAGAACTTCGTCAGGGACGATCCCAGCCAGAGGGACAACGCGCGGGAGATCGAGAACCAGGTTCGGGAGTACGCCTTTGCCTTCATCCCTCAGCTGATCCCGATCCTGCAGGAGGTGCCCGGGCTGAGCAAGAACGACGCGACGCTGGCACAGAACGGCAAGCTGCAGACGGACGAGATCCGCCGGCTCTTCGCCGTCTTCCGGGCGGAGGAGAACAAGCTCGCCGCAGAAGCGGCGCGAGACGCAGACGCGCGCACGGATGTCGCCGTCCTCGTCGGCGGGGTCGCGGTCGGCGCCTCGATGGCGCTGATCGCCCTCTTCGGGATCGTGCTCGCACGTTCGATCGGCGGCCCGGTGCGCGCGGTTGCAGACGGTGCCGGCCGGATCGCCGGCGGCGAGCTCTCGCTCCGGTTGCCCGAGGAGGGCCCGGGCGAGGTGGGTGAGCTGACGCGGGCGTTCAACGAGATGGCGGAGCGGCTCGAGGTAACGCACGCGGAGCTCGAGCAGCAGAACGAGGAGTTGCGCGAGAGCGAGCGCGGGAAGACCGAGCTCGTCAGCATCGTCTCCCACGAGCTGCGGACGCCGCTCGCGAGCGTGCTCGGGTTCACGGCGCTCCTGCTGAAGCGTGAGTTCGACCCGCCGACGCGGCGCCACTATCTCGGCATCGTCGACGCGCAGGCCCGTCGCCTGGCGGCGTTGCTGGAGGACTTCCTCGACGTGCAGCGGATCGAGCACGAGGGTGTCGACCTGGCGCCCGAGAAGGTCGACCTGGCGCGACTCCTCGACGAGCAGGCGCAGTTGTACGCAGCGCAGAGCCCGAAGCACCGTCTCGCGGTCGAGCTTGCCGAGCGGCCGTTGACCGTACGCGGCGATCCGGGCCGGCTTGCGCAGGTCGTCGGTAACTTGCTGTCGAACGCGATCAAGTACTCGCCCGAGGGCGGCACCGTTCAGCTCGTCGCCGCCCGGAGCGGCGACGGCGTCCGGATCGCGGTGCACGACGAGGGTCTTGGGATCCCGGAGGAACAGCAGAGCCGGATCTTCACGAAGTTCTTCCGCGGCGACGCGGGCGCAACAGGAATCACCGGCACCGGCCTCGGCCTCGCGGTCTCGCGCGAGATCGTCGAGGCGCACGGCGGCAGCATCGGCTTCGACAGCGACCCCGGCCAGGGCACGACCTTCTGGCTCGAGCTGCCGGGGCCGAACGGAGAGTCCAGTACGAACATCACGAAGGAGGGGGAATGAACAGAAAGGTCGGCTGGCTGGTGACGGGCGCGATTGTCGGCATCGTCGCCGTCGGCCCGTGGCAGAGCCGTTCGGAAGCGGGAACGGGAAAGGCGACGATCAGGATCAACGATCGCGAACTGGCCGTGACGCGTGTCGACATCGGTGCGCGCGGCACCTCGCCCGGGGACCAGGAGATCATCCGGGCGCGGCTGTTCGAGCGAGGAACGGGAACAACGATCGGCCGCTCCGAGCTCGTCTGCACGTTCGTCGACAGCGGCCGCTCGCGGAGTTGCCGCGGGACGTACATCCTCCCCAAGGGGAAGATCGTCGTCGGCGGCTCGCTCCTCTACCGGCAGTTCTACGACCTGGCGGTGCTCGGCGGCACAGGCCTCTACGACAACGCGCGTGGAACGCTGACCGTGACCAGGACGCACCGCAAGCCCGTCCGCGATGTCGTCGTCTTCCGGCTCGTCGGATAGGGGGACCGCCGCTACGCTCCAAACATGACCGTGCACCGCGACGACGTGCTGCGCGCGCTCGAGCGCGTGATCGATCCCGAGCTGCGCAAGCCCGTGACCGAGCTCGACATGGTCCGATCCGTCGAGATCGACGGCGCCGACGTCGCCGTGACGATCGCGCTCACGGTCGCCGGCTGCCCGCTTCGCAACTCCTTCCAGGATCAGGTCGCAGAGCACGTCGGCGGGTTGCCCGGCGTCCGGCGTGTCGAGCTGCGCTTCGACGTGATGAGCCCGGACGAGAAGGCGGCGCTGACGACGAAGCTCCGCGGCGGCCGCCCCGAGAAGTCGATCTCGCTCGACCCGGCCACGCGCGTGATCGCGGTCGCAAGCGGCAAGGGCGGCGTCGGCAAGTCGTCGTTGACGGTCAACCTGGCCGCGGCGCTCGACGGGCTCGGCCAGCAGGTCGGCGTGATCGACGCGGACATCTACGGCCACTCGATCCCGCACATGCTGGGCGTCCACCAGCGGCCGATCGTGGTCGACAAGATGATCGTTCCGCCGGTGCGCGGCAGCTTGAAGCTGATCTCGATCGGCAACTTCCTCGACGAGAACGCGCCCGTGATGTGGCGCGGCCCGATGCTGCACCGCGCGCTCGAGCAGTTTCTCTCCGACGTTCACTGGGGCGAGCTGGACACGGTCGTGATCGATATGCCGCCCGGTACCGGCGACATGGCGATCTCGCTCGGCCAGCTGCTCCCGCGCGCGGAGGTGCTCGTCGTCACGACACCGCAGCCGCTGGCCCAGGATGTGGCGGCGCGTGCAGCAATGATGGCCCAGAAGACAGGCCAGAAGCTGCTCGGCGTCGTCGAGAACATGACCGGCGACGCGTTCGGCGCGGGCGGCGGCGCCAGGCTCGCGGACGAGCTCGACGTGCCGCTGCTCGGCACGATCCCGCTCGACCGTGCGCTGCGGGAAGCCGGCGACGCGGGCGTCCCTGTCGTCGAGTCCGATCCCGACGCCGACTCGTCGCAGGCGATCGTCGCGCTCGCAGAGGTCGTGGCAGCAACGCGTCAGGCCGCGATCCGCAAGCCGTTGACGCTTTTGTCCTAGAACGAAAGAGGGCGCCCGCAGGCGCCCTCTTGCCGTCTCTCTCCAGGAGACCTTGCTAGCGCTTGCGCACCTTCGTCAGCACCCAGGCGCCGGCGACCTGACTGCAGGTCATCTCGACCTGGTCGCCCGCCTTGACGCGGTCGACGTCGTCGTCGTCCTTGACGGTGCACGTCTGCGAGGCTGAGCCGTCCTTCGGCTTCACGGTGATCGACGTCGCGCTGACCGTCTCGATCTGGCCGCGAACGAAGAGATGCACGCTCGGGCGCGGCTCCTTCTGCGAGTTGCAGCGGATGCCCTTGGCGATCACGGCGGCGTTGGTGCCCGTGCCGGAGCCGATCGCGCCGTCCGTCAGGCCGCCCGTCTTCGAGAACGAGCCCGAGAGGCTGCCGAAGAGCGTGCCGTCGCCCCGGCCCGCGCTGCCGCGCACCCAGGCGTCGAGCTTGCCGTCGGTGTTGACGCCGCTGATGCCGGCGTGCGTGCGTCCGTCGGCGGCGGCGATGCTCAGCCGGCCGTCGACCCAGCCGAGCTTCTTCGTCGCGTTGTAGACGCTCTTGATGTGGAGCACCGCGGCGCCGTTCAGGTCGGCGGTCGTGCTCGTCGCCGTGCCCGACCAGCGGCCGGTGGTGATTTCGAAGGTCTGGCCGTCGCACGTGTACGTCCGGGTCTGGACGTTCGACGGCGTCGTCGCCGAGAGCGTGGCGCTGGCAGCGGCGACGTCTGCCGCCTTGAGATGCGCAACCGCAGCGCCGGTCGCCACCAGGGCGGCGAGCGCAGCTGTGATCAGTACGAACCGCTTCATGCCGTGTCCTCTCCTTCTCGGGATCTCTCATAGATCAAGACGCCCGAACTCTGAGGTCTCCAGCGCAGTAGCCGGTAAGGAATCCGTGAGGATTTCGTGAGGGTGCGACACCCGTACACTCGATCCATGCAAGCCGCAGCCTTCTTCGACCTCGACCGCACGCTCCTGCGGCGGTCGAGTGCGCTCGCGCTGGCCGGGGCATTCCGGGAGCACGGCGTCATCGGCCGCGGGCAGCTGGCGAAGGCCGCGGCCTGGCAGCTCCTCTTCGCAGCGCGCGGCGCGAGCGCGGAGACGGTGCGAAAGGCGGCCGAGGACGGCCTGATGATCCTCAAGGGCTTCGCGGTCGAGGACCTGCGCAGCCTCGTCGCCGGCGCGATGGAGCCGGTGCTGAAGCCGCTCGTCTACCAGCAGGCGCTCGAGCTCGCCCGCGGACACCGCGAGCGCGGCGAGCCCACCTACATCGTCTCCGCGACGCTGCACGAGATCGTCGAGGAGCTTGCGCGGGAGCTCGCATTCGACGGCGCGATCGGCTCGACGTGCGAGATCGAGAACGGCATCTACACCGGCCGCTCGCTCCGCGCCGCCCACGGCGAGGGAAAGGCGGCGGCGATCCGCGAGCTCGCCGCCGAGCAGGGCTACGACCTGGCCGCGTCGACCGCGTATTCCGACAGCCACACCGACCTGCCGTTCCTCGAAGCGGTCGGGCACCCGGTCGTCGTCAATCCCGACCGCGAGCTCCGCCGGATCGCCGAGGGACGCGGCTGGCCGGTGCGCGACTTCGGCGAGCTCGCCTACCCGATGACTCGGCGTGTCAGTCCGGCGCTGCTGGGGATTCCGCTCGTGCTCGGCGCGGGCGCCGCCGTCTGGGCCGCCCGGCGCCGTGCTGCCTGAAGAGCGGCTCGCAGCCCTCGGCTTCTCCGAGGCCGACACCGCCACGCTCGCCTCCCACTTCCTCGACGCGGAGTCGCGCGGAAAGCTCGGACACGGCCTCTCCCGGATCGACTGGTTGGAGACGCTGCCCGACCTACGGCCGGATGCGACGCCGCAGCGGCTCCACGCCGAGCTCGGCTACGAACGCTGGGACGGAAACGGTGCGCTCGGCTACCTGACGCTGGCGGCCATCGTCGACGCGCAGCTCGCCGCGCCTCCCGCCCACGCCCGGGTGATCGTCGCGTCGAACTGCTTCCCGACCGGGATGCTCGGCTGGTACGTCCGCCGGCTCGCCGACGCAGGGCTCGCGGCGGCGCTGACGGCGACCTCGCCGGCGCGACTCGCCCATCCCGACGGAGGCGAGGCGCTCGCGGGGACGAACCCGCTCGCCGTCGCGATCCCTAGCTCGGACGGCACGCCCCTCGTCGCCGACGTCTCGATGGGAGCCGTCACCTACGGCGACGTGCTCCGTGGCGCGGCGCACCCGGACGAGCTCGTCCCGTTCGGCGGCGAGCAGGCGCACAAGGGCTTCGCGCTGGCGTTGGGGCTCGAGCTGCTCGTGGGAGCGCTGGCGGGTGAGGGTTTCGGTGCCGTGCTCGTCGTCGCGCGGCCCGAAGCCGATCCGGTGCCCGAGCTGCGCGGGCGTGCGGCGGGGCTACGACTCCCCGGCGACTCGTAGCGGCGCGAGATCCTCATCCTCGTCGGCCCAGTTCTGCAGCTCCGGATCGCCTTCGAGGGCCCGATCGAGAAACTCCCGCGCCTCGTCGATCTGGCCTGCGCGGGCAAGGATGCAGGCACGGTGATAGAGGAGCGGGGGATGGTCCGGCTTCTCGTCGAGGCCGGCGTCGATCTCGGCCAGCGCCGCGTCGTAGTCGCCCTGGTCGGCCCGCGCGTACGCGGCGAAGAAGTACTCCCACGCGGAGACCTCGTGCTGCCCGGGCTTGCCGCCGAGCGCGAGCACGGTCGTCCCGGGCTCTTCGGCGCGCGCGAAGCGCTTCACCTTCGGATCGCGGAGGAAGACGATCGATCCGGCCGGCACCTCGACCTCGTCGCTGTCGAGCACGAACGTCGCCCGGCCGGAGACGACGATGTAGAGCTCCTCGTGCCCGAGCCGCTCCTCGTTGTGCTCCTCGACGACGTCCTGTCCGGCCTCGGTCGCCGTGTAGGCGTTGATGCCGAGCGCCGTGATCCCGAAGTGCTTCCGCAGCGGAATCCAGCGCAGGGACCCCGGGCCCGGCAACGACTCGACGTCGGTCAGGCTCGTCACCTCGTATCCGCTCACCGTCTCCTCCTCAGCTCGTTCAGCACGATCGGATCGATCTCGGCGTCGCCGTCGACGCGCTCCTCCAGGTTCGCGTTGCCGGCCCAGTCTTCCAGCCGCTCGTAGCCGAGCCTGGCGAGATGGCCGGCGATCTCCGCCTGCAGCTCTTCGTCCACGCTCACCCACTGGTCGCGCGGCGTCTTTCCGAAGAGCTGCTGATGCAGGCCGTACAGGCGGCGCAGCTCGTCGATGGGCGCCTCGTGATCGTCGATGCGTAGGTCGACGAGGACGTCCGAGAGGCCGGCGTAGCCGCCGTCTCGCTCGACGACGATCAGCGCCGCGGACTGCTGCCCCCGCTTGTCGCCCCCCGCCGCCTGAGCTGCGGCGAGCGCCTCGATCAGGCGCTCCGCCAGCGATCCTTCGCTCGCCTCGAACGATCCGGCGAGCGCCTCGACGGTGTCGCCGGAGACGAGGATGTTCCCCTGCGCGGCGTAGCCGTCGCCGGCGCGCCCGCCGGCCCAGTCGAGGCAGGCCGAGCCGGTGTAGGTCGCTCCGCGACCCTGCGCATCGACGATGCCGAGCTGCCGCTCGTCGCGGCCGTCGTCGGCCTCGGTGAGACGCCCGACCACCTCCGCCGCCGACAGGCCCTGGCGCAGCAGCGCGAGCCCGTCGGACCCGTAGCGGGGGTTCGCGTACGCCTGCGTCGCGACGGCGCCGACCCCCGGCTCGGCCCACGGCACGACCGAGCCGACGGCGAGGAACTTCGACTGCGTCGCGACCCCCCACTGCCCGCGGCCGAGGTCGCAGGCCGCGATCGAGTACGTCGAGATCGGTCTAGCCATACGTGAGCGTCGTCAGATCCAGCGCCAACAGCTCCTCCGTCGGGACGAGGACGGATGCGACCTCGGGTCGCGCGAGTGCCGCCTTCACGGCCTCCGGCGTCGCCGCCCGCACGACGACCGGTGTCCCCTGCGCGTGTGCCTGGCGGAGGCGCGTCGGATCGGACACGTCGTCGAGGACGAGCGCGCCCTCGACGTCGAGCGAGCCTTCCAGGGCAAGCTCCGGCACGCGGCGGCCGGTCGCGCCGAACCAGCGTTCCCTCACAGCTCGACCGATCCGCCGGGCTCCGGCGTCAGGATCTCGACGCCGGGCGCCAACTCGCGCAGCTGGTCGGGCGTGCCCACGAGGATCGGGAAGGTGCCGTAGTGGCAGGGCACGCAGCGCTTCACACCCAGCAACTCGAGCGCGACGGCCGCCTCGCGCGGATCCATCGTGTAATGGCCGCCGATCGGCAGCACGGCGACGTTCGGCTGGTAGATCCGTGCGATCAGGGCCATGTCGCCGAAGACGTTCGTGTCGCCGGCGAAGTAGAGCTTGAAGCCGTCCTCGAGCTCGACGACGAGCCCGCAGGGCTCGCCCGCGTACGTCCCGTCGTTGGTGCTGGATGAGTGCTGCGCGTGGGTGAGCGTCACCTTGATCCCGTCGAGGTCGACCGTGCCGCCCTTGTTCGGATCACGAATCGACTCGACGCCTTGCCCCTGCAGCCAGTCGGCGAGCTCGACCGGCGCCACGACGGTGCAGCCGAACTTCCCGGCCAATGCGACCGTGTCGCCGTAGTGATCGCCATGGCCGTGGGTGACGAGGATCGCGTCGACCCGCTCCGGCTCCACCTCGTCTGGCGGGCACCTCGGATTCCCGTTCAGGAAAGGATCGACATAGATGCGCTTGGCGCCCGGGGTGTCCACTCGGAAGGCCGAATGCCCGAGCCAGGTGAGTGTCGTAGGCATGCCGGGAGCCTAGAGGACCGTCCGGTCCTGGGTCGAACATCCACACATGACAACGCGCCTCGCCTCCGTCTCGCTCGTCCTCGGCGCCGCACTCGCGGACGCCGTCGGCCAGCACGCGATTGCGTACTACGCCCTCGTCGCCGCCGTGCCCGTGGTCGCGCTTGCCGCGCTGTCCGGCCTCGGGAACGTCCTCGACGGCTCCGCCGCCCAGCCGCACGACCGCGGCATCGCCGTGCTCTCGGCCGTCGCGCTCCCGTTCGTTCTCCTCGGAACCGCCGTGCGGGCACCGCTCCTGGAGCACGGTCCGCCGCCCGTGATCGGGATCACCGCGGTCGTCGCGGCGCTCGCGGTCTTCGCCGTGCAGGCGCTCGTGGCCGCCACGGCGGTCGCGCCGCGCGAGCGGCTGCGCACCGCGTTCCGCGCCAAGTAACAGACTGTTACTTGGCTAGAAGGGCAGCGACGCGGCTGCGTCGCGAGCGAGGTCGATCAGCGGCTGGACGAAGAAGAACGAGCCGATCGTGACGACGACCGAGAGGAAGACCGCGCTCTGGAGCAGCGGGTCGAGCGGCGGCGAGCCGCCGGCGATGGCCGGACGCAGCTCGGCAGCAGGGCGGAGATAGATCGCCCGGATCACGCCGAGGTAGTAGTAGAGCGAGATCGCCGTCGCGATCACCCCGGCGACGACCAGCCACCACCAGCCGGCCTCGTACGCGGCCGAGAAGACGTAGAACTTGCCGATCAGGCCGCCGGTGAGGGGCATCCCCATGAAGCCGAGCATGAAGACCCAGAGCGCGGCGCCGAGGAACGGCCGCTCCCAACCGAGCCCGCCGAGGTTCGTGAGCGTCACCGGCGCCTGCAGCTCCCGCTCGCGGGCGGCGACGACCGCGAACGAGCCGATCGACATCGCCCCGTAGGGGATCAGGTAGTAGAGGAGCGCGCGGGCACCGAGCTCGCTGTTCGCGGCGACCGCGATCAGCATGAACCCGGCGTGCGAGATGGAGGAGTAGGCGAGCAGCCGCTTGAGGTCGCGCTGCGCGAGCGCGGCGAGATTGCCCACCGCGAGGGAGACGATCGCGATCACGGCGATCGCGATCGTCCAGAGATCCTCCTGCTCCGGGAAGGCGACGACGAGGAGGCGGAGGGTCAGGACGAGCGCCGCCACCTTCGTCGCGGCCGACATGAACGCGGTCACGGACGTAGGTGCGCCCTGGTAGACGTCCGGCGTCCACATATGGAACGGCGCCGCGGAGGCCTTGAAGCCGAGTCCGGCGATCAGCATCGCGAGGCCGGCCAGCAGGAGGACGTCGTCGCCCACATCCGCGGCTGCGATCTCGGAGAACCCGATCACCCCGGTGGCGCCGTAGACGAGCGCCGAGCCGAAGAGCAGGATCGACGACCCGAACGCACCCACGATCAGGTACTTGAGCCCGGACTCCAGGGAGGCCTCGCGGTGGGTGTCCATCGCGCAGAGCACGTAGAGCGCGATCGAGAACCATTCGAGCCCGAGGAAGAGCGTCATCAGGTTCGACGCCGTGACGAAGAAGACCATGCCCGCGCCGGCCGCAGCGAGGAGGGCGTAGTACTCGCCGACGTGGTCGCGCCGCCTGTCGTCCCAGGAGACGAGGACGGTGAGCACGCCGGCGCCGGCGACGATCAGGGCGGCGAAGGCGCCGAGCCGGTCGCGGGTGAACGACTCGGCGAGCAGCGGGAGGCCGTTCGCGGTCTCGTCGAAGATGATTGCGGCGAAGACGCCGGCCGTGACGAAGCCGGCGAACACGACGAGGGCGGAGAAGACGCGCCGCATCCACCACGGTACGAGCACGCTGCCGAGCAGAGCCACGCCCGAGGCGCCGAGCAGCGCCAGCGTCGGCGCGAGCGCGAGCCAGTCGACCTTCGGGGTCGGGATCACGGCACAGCCTCCGTCTGCTCGCCGCGGATCAGCGGAAAGGCGCGCTCCGAGACCAGCGCAGGCCACGCGGAGAGGAAGAGCAGCAGGCCGACGAGCGGTACGACGATCGCCAGCTCGATCGGCCGCACGTCCGGCGCGCCCTCACGGACGTCGCGCCCGCGCGCTTCGTGGAGGACGGCTGAGATCAGCCGCAGCATGTACATCGCGGCGAGCACGATCCCCGCGGCGCCGACGACGGACCAGCCCCAGCCGACGCCGTAGATGCCCGCCAGGATCAGGAACTCGCCCGCGAACGCGACCGAGCCGGGCACGGCGAGTGCGATGATCCCGGTCGTCATCAGCAGCGTCGCCAGGACCGGGCGCCCGCGCGCCATCCCGCCGAGGCCGGCAAACGCACTCGTACCGGTGCGCACCTCGACCATCCCTGCGAGCAGGAAGAGCGTCGCCGAGACGAGCCCGTGTGCCACCGACTGGAGAATTGCGCCGTCGATACCGAGCTCGTTCAGCGAGAAGAGCCCGATCGTGATCAGGCCCATCTGCGCCATCGACGAGTAGGCCGTCACGCTGCGGATGTCGGGTGCGCGGAAGGCGAGGACCGAGGCGTAGATCAGCCCGATCGTCGCGAAGGCGAGGATCGTCGACTGGTACTGGTCGACGGGCTCAGGGAACTTGGCGATCACGATCCGGAGCAAGCCGTAGACGGCCGCCTTGGAGACGACGCCGGAGAGGATCGCGGCCACCTCGGGCGGCGACTCGCGATAGGCGTCGACGAGCCAGCCGTGGAAGGGGAAGATCGGCGCCTTGACCGCAAACGCGACCAGGAAGCCGAGGAAGACCCAGTCGTTCGACGAGACACCCGAGTCGACGAGCGAGAACGTGTCCTGGGAGAGCCCGAAGACGATGATCGACGCCAGCATCAGCAGCGATCCGGCCATCGTGTAGATCACGAACGTCGCCGTCGCGCGCAGGCGGCGTGGCCCGCCCCAGACGCCGATCAGGACGTAGATCGGGATCAGCATCGCCTCGAAGAAGACGTAGAAGACGAGCAGGTCCTGGGCGGTGAAGACGCCGACGATCGAGCCGGTGAGGAAAAGGAGGAGGCCGTGGTACGCGCGCCCGCGGTCGCCTCCGGCCCAGACGGCGTAGGCGATCGCGATCGTGCAGACGACCACGGTCAGGCCGGCGAGGAAGAGCGAGAAGCCGTAGAAGCCGACGTGGTAGGAGACGCCGAGGTCCGTGAACCAGCTGTGCCGGTCCTGCAGCTGGAGTCCCTGCCCGAAATCGAACTGCTCGAATGCGATCGCGAAGAGAACGACCTCGGCGAGCGCCGCGAGCAGCGCCAGCGTGCCGGCCGCGCGACCCGGAAGCGGCAGCAGCCAGACGACGAGCGCGGCGGCGAGCGGGAGGACGATCAGCGCGGTCGTCATTGGACGGTCACGAAGACAACGACGAGGATGGCGACGGCGAAGGCGATCACGAGGGCGTAGCTGCGCAGGTAGCCGGTCTGGGCTTCGCCGACGGCACCGGCCGTCTCGCGTGCGCCGATCGCGACCCCCGAGATCGAGCCGCCGATCAGCGGCTCCTCGATCCCACGCCGGAGGCCCCGCGTGAGCAGGACGGCCGGCTTGTAGAAGATCAGGTCGTAGAGCTCGTCGAACCAGAACTTGTGCTCGAGCGTGTTCTGGAGTGCTGCGTTCCTCGGCACCGGCCGGCTGCGGGCTCCGTAGAGCGTCCAAGCGACGTACATCCCGACGAGCCCGAGCCCGACCGCGAGCGCGCTCGTGACGTAATCCTGCGTGGTCGTGGGCTCGACGAGAGCGAGGTGCTCCCGGCCGATCGCGATCGGGTCGAGCCACTCGCCGAACGTGTGCCAGCCGCCCGCCACCTCCACCCAGCCGCCGATCACGGAGAGCACGGCGAGGATGCCGACCGGCCACATCATCGTCCACGGCCCCTCGCCGTGGCCGTGCCCCTGTGCGTGCTCCTCGACGAGCGGCGACGGCTCGCCGCGGAAGACGATGAAGAAGAGACGGAACGTGTAGAGCCCGGTCAACAGCGCCCCGACCAGGCCGGCGACGAACAGGACCTGGCCGTAACCGCCACTCGCGAGCGCCGCGGCAAGGATCGCGTCCTTGGAGAAGAATCCGGAGAGGGGCGGGATCCCGACGAGGGCGAGCGAGCCGATCAGGAAGGCGATGTAGGTCTTCGGCATCGAGCTGCGGAGCCCGCCCATCTTGCGGATGTCCTGCTCGCCCGCGAGGTGGTGGATGACGACCCCGGCGGCCAGGAAGAGCAGCGCCTTGAAGAACGCGTGCGTCATCAGGTGGAACATCGCGCTGCTGTAGGCGCCGAGCCCCGCGCCGACGAACATGTAGCCGATCTGCGACATCGTCGAGTACGCGATCACGCGCTTGATGTCCGTCTGGACGAGCGCGACGAGGCCGGCGACGAGCAGAGTGATCGCGCCGAGACCCGCGGCGAGGTCGGAGATCGACGGCGCCAGCTCGAAGATCGGATGGGCACGGACGATCAGGTAGACGCCCGCGGTGACCATCGTCGCCGCGTGGATCAGCGCCGAGACGGGCGTCGGGCCCTCCATCGCGTCGGGCAGCCAGGTCTGGAGCGGGATCTGGGCCGACTTGGCGACGGCACCGCCGAGGAGCCCGAGCGCGACCAGGTTGACGGCGGTCTGGGAGAGGCCCGCCGCGCCCTCGAACGAGGCCAGGAAGTTGAGCGTCCCGGTCTGCCACATCAGGACGAAGAACGCCAGCGCCATCGTCGCGTCGCCGAAGGCGTTCATCACGAACGCCTTCTTCGCGGCCGCGACCGCCTCTGGGCGCTCGTGCCAGAAGCCGATCAGGAGGTAGGAGGCGAGACCGACGAGGCCCCAGCCGACGAGCAGGAGGAGGAAGTTCGCCGCCTGGACGAGCAGCAGCATCGAGAAGACGAAGAGCGACATGTACGCGAAGTAGCGCCGCTCCTCCGGGTCGCCGTCCATGTAGCCGATCGAGTAGAGAACGATCAGGCCGCCGACACCGGAGACGATCAGCATCATCGTCACCGAGAGCGGATCGACGAGCAATGAGAGGTCGACGCGGAAGTTCGGCGTCGCGAGCCACGTGTACGCCGTCGTGACCACCTCTCGCTCCTCGGGGTCGCGGCCGATCAGGCCGACGAGGGACGCGACGGCGCCGGCGAAGGCCGTGAAGACGGAGAGCGTCGAGACCCAGGCGGCGGTGCGCCGCGAGATCGAGCCGCCGAGCAGCGTGATCGCCAGCGCGCCGACGAGCGGCGCCACCAGGCAAAGCCAGGCTCCGGCGGTCATCCGCGCAGCACCCGCATCAGGTCGACGTCGAGATCGAGCCGCTTCCGTGCGATTGCGACGATCAGACCGAGACCGACGACGACCTCGGAGGCGGCGACGGCCATCACCGCGAGCGCGAAGATCTGGCCCGCATGGTCGCCGTGCAGGCGCGCGAACGAGATCAGGGCGAGGTTGGCGGCGTTGAGCATGATCTCGAGCGAGAGCAGCACGATCAGCGGGCTGCGCCGGAGGAGGACACCGGCCGTTCCGATCGAGAAGAGGATCGCAGCGACGATCAGGTACCAGGCGAGATCAGGTCCCTGCACGCGCGGCCTCCGCTTCCTCGAGCTCGTCCTCGGCGCGGGAGCGCGACCCGAGCACGACGCCGCCGACGGCAGCGACCAGGAGCACGATCGAGGTGATCTCGAACGCGAGCAGGTGGTCGGTCAGGAACAGGCGCCCGATCTCCTCCGGGCTGCCGAACGACTGCTGCACCTCCGCGGGATCGGAGAGCCGGTCGCCGGCCGCCATCCCGATCACGACGACGACCTCGACGAGCAGCGCCGTCGCGGCGACGACCGCGCCGATCCGCACCCAGGAAGGCCCGCCCGCCAGACGTACGCCTTCGCTGCGGTCGCCGAGGTAGGCGATCACGAAGAGGAACATCACCATCACCGCGCCCGCGTAGACGAGCACCTGCGCGGCCGCGAGGAACTCGGCCGACGCGAGCAGGAAGAGGACCGCGAGCGAGCCGAGGTTCCCGATCAGCGCCAGAGCGGAGTAGAACGGATTCGTGAACGTGATCACGGCGATCCCGGAGCCGAGGCAGCCGCCCGCGGCGAGGAACCAGATCACCCAGACGAGGAAGTCGCCCATCCCCTACGACTCCGACTTGTAGGCCGGGATCGGAGTGTCGTAGAGGGCGGGATCGGCGACCGGCACGCGCTTCATCGGCTCGGCGAGGAGCATGTCCTTCGTGTAGATCAGGTCGTCGCGGGAGTACTCCGAGATCTCGTACTCGTTGCCGAGCGTGATCGCGTCGAAGGGGCAGGCGAGCTCGCAGTAGCCGCAGAAGATGCAGCGGCTCATGTTGATCTCGTAGATGCGCGCGTAGCGCTCGCCGGCGGAGACGCGGTTGTCGGCCGTGTTCTCGGCCGCGACGACACGGATGCAGTCGGCCGGGCACGCGGCGGCGCACAGCGAGCAGCCGACGCACTTCTCGAGCCCGTTCTGGTGCGTGTGCAGCTTGTGCCGGCCGCGGAAGCGCGGGTAGACCGGCCGCTTGTACTCCGGGTACTCCTGCGTGATCGGCTTCTTGAAGATCTGGCGGAAGGTGACGCCGAAGCCGCGTGCGGTACCGATCGCCACTACAGGGCCACCACGAGGATCGCCGTCACGACGGCGTTGATCGTCGCCACCGGCAGCAGGACCTTCCAGCCGAAGCGCATCAGCTGGTCGTAGCGGAGCCGGGGCAGCGTCGTCCGCATCCAGATGAAGATGAAGAGGAGCACGACCAGCTTCAGCACGAACCAGAGCGGCCCGAGACCCTCGAGCACCGGGAAGTGCCACCCGCCGAGGAAGAGCGTCACGGCCAGGCCGGAGAGCGTGATCAGGTTGATGTACTCGCTCATCGTGAAGAGGCCGAAGCGCATGCCGCCGTACTCGGTGTGGTAGCCGGCGACGAGCTCCTGCTCGGCCTCGGGGAGGTCGAACGGGGCGCGCGCGGTCTCGGCGGTGCCGGCGAACATGAAGATCACGAAGCCGACGAACTGGGGGGCGATGTACCACCAGTCGTCCTGGGCGGCGACGATCTCGGTCAGCGAGAGCGACTGCGCCATCAGCACGACGCCGAGCACCGAGAGCGCGAGCGAGACCTCGTAGCTGACGAGCTGGGCGCATGTCCGCATCGCGCCCAGGAGCGCGTACTTCGAGTCCGAGGCCCAGCCGCCGACGATGAAGCCGTAGATGCCGACGGAGCCGACGGCGAAGATCAGGATCAACGCGATCGGGACGTCCGCGACCTGGCCCTCGACATCGACGCCGAAGATCTCCCAGCCCGGCCCGAACGGGATCACGGCGAATGTCGTCAGCGCCGTGAAGGCGGCGACGAAGGGCGAGAGGATGTAGAGGACGTCCACGGCGGAGCCGGGGAAGAAGCTCTCCTTCCGGATCAGCTTCATCAGGTCGGCGATCGGCTGCAGGAGGCCGAACGGGCCGGCCCGGTTCGGCCCGTAGCGGAGCTGCATCCGGCCCATCACCTTGCGTTCGGCCAGAGTCAGGTACGCGAACGCGCCCATGACGAGGTTGATGATGATGAAGCTCTTGATCACGGAGACCCACCAAGGCTCGCTCACGAGGCCTTCACCACCTCGACGTCGCGATGGAGCTCGCCGGCGTGCTCGTCGGCGATCCGGGCGGTGCCCGCGGCCAGCGCTCGATTGACCCGCCCGCGAAGTGAGAGGCTCGTCCCGTTCGAGCGCACGCTGACCTCGTCGCCGGTCGCGATCTGACGGCGCTGCGCGTCGTCGTAGGCGAGCTCGATCTCCGCCTCGGGGCGCTGGAACTGCAGCTCGGGCACGCGCTCGACGGCCGGGCCGGAGAAGAGCGGGCGGTAGCGCTGCAGGCGCAGGGTGCCGAGGAAGTGCTCCGGCGGCTGGGATTCTGCGGCGGGGATCGGCGCGGCCGGCGCCGGCTCGGGCGCAACGTACGGCGTGCGGTCGGGGAGCGGCGCCCGCTCGCCGACGGCGCCGAAGGGGATTCCGCCGAAGCAGCGCTCGGACAGTTCCTCGAAGACCATTGCGGCGTGCGGCGAGAGCTCGACGCCGAAGCGCTCGGCCAGCTTGGCGATCCAGGCGAGCTCGTCCGGGACGGGCGGAATCACGGTGCGCCGGAGGCGCTGGACGCGTCCTTCGAGGTTGACGAAGGAGCCGTCGCGCTCGAGATAGCTCGTGCCGGGGAGGACGAGATCGGCCCAGCCGACGGCGAGGCCCTGGAACATCGTGATCGCGATCACGCTCTCGGCCTGCTCGGCGAGCGCGCGGACGGCGGGATCTGCTGCCGCCTCGTCGCCCGAGACGATCAGGAGGCCGATCGGCTCGGGGTTCTCCTCGTCCTCGTCCGAGCACGCCGCCCAGGCGTCGGCCACCCCGCGCCCGTTGGGGGTGGACGGGAGGTGGAACGCGGCGCAGCCGGGCTTCGCGTCGAGCTTGAGCCGGTGGCCGAGCTCCGCGAGCCGTGCGCCGCCGCCGCCCGCCCGGCCCGACCAGATCAGGACGGCGCGGTCGGAGGCGGAGACGCGTTCGTCGAGCTTCTTGCCGAGCTTCGGCTCGGCGACCTGGACGATCTCGGCGCCGTTGCGACGCGCTTGGCGGATCCAGAGGTCGACGATCGGCGCCCGGTCTGCGACCTGCTCGTCGCCGATCACGACCACGATCTCGGCCGCTCCGATCGTCGACAGAGGCGCTCGGAAGGCATCGAGCCCGTGCGAGACCGCCTCGGGCATGACGGCCGAGTGCGCGCCGAGACCCTGGCGCAGCAGCCTGCCGAGCGCGTAGGCCTGCTCGACCGTCTCGGAGCCGGAGAGCGCCGTCACGATCCGGCCCTGTGCGGCGCGCATGAGCGTCTCGGCGCGGTCGAGCGCATCGTCCCAGGAGAGCTCCGTGAAGCCGCGGCGGTGGACGCGCTCGAGCGGATCGACGATCCGGTCGTCGGCGTAGAGGTACGGGTACGCAAAGCGGCCCTTGTCGCAGAGCCAGCCTTCGTCCACCTCGGGGTGGTTGCGCGAGATGATCCGCTTGACCTTGCCCTCGCGCGTCGTCGCCGAGATGTTGCAGCCGACGGGGCAGAGCCCGCAGACGGTGGGCACGTTCTGGATCTCCCACGGCCGGCCCTCGAAGCGGTACTGGGTCGAGGTGAGCGCGCCGACGGGGCAGAGCTCGATCACGTTGCCGCTGAACGCCGCCGTGTAGGCCTCGTCCTCGAAGGTTGCGATCACCGACTGCGCGCCGCGGTTCCGGGCCACCAGCTGGCCGTCCTCGGCGACGTCGGAGGAGAAGCGCGTGCAGCGGTAGCAGAGGATGCAGCGCTCGCGGTCGAGCGCGATCGTCGGCGAGATCGGGATCGGCTTGTCGAACGTCCGCTTCGGGAAGGTCATCCGCGTCTGGCCTGGGCCGTAGCGGAAGGTCAAGTCCTGGAGCGGACACTCGCCGCCCTTGTCGCAGACCGGACAGTCGAGCGGGTGGTTGACGAGGATGAACTCGAGCGTCGCGTTCTGGCCCTCGGCGGCCTTCGCCGACGCCTCGGCGGTGCGGACGATCATCCCGTCCTGGGCGGTCAGCGTGCAGCCCGCCTGGAGCTTCGGAACGCCCTCGATCTCGACGAGGCACATCCGGCAGGCGCCGACGGGCGGCCCGAGCCGCGGCTCGTAGCAGAAGACGGGGATCTCGATCCCGGCGGCGGCGGCGGCTTCGACGAGCCCGATGCCCTTGGGGACGTCGACCTCGCGGCCGTCGATCGTCACCTTGACCCTCTCGACCGCGCTCACCGTGACACTTCCTCCGGCCTTCCGCCACACTCCCGTTGCGCGGGAAGCCGCTGCAAACAGCCCGTTTTCGCGGCCGTGCCTGGCACCGTGCCTGGCACGGGGTGTCCGTTCCGGACGCGGCTCACGCGGGCACCTCGGCCACCGGGGCGTGCGAGTGCTGGTCGACCGGGGCGAGGATCCCCTCCAGCGACGAGCTGCCGTGCATCGGACAGCCGGTCTCGAGGTGCTCCTGGAACTCGGAGCGGAACTTGTCGATGTAGCTCGCGACCGGCATCGCCGCGGCGTCGCCGAGCGGGCAGAGGCACTTGCCGAGGATCCGGTCGCAGACGTCGAGCAGCAGGTCGAGGTCGCCCTGCGACGCCGCCCCCTCCTCGATCGCGTTCAGGATCTGCACCATCCATCGCGTCCCCTCACGGCACGGGGTGCACTTGCCGCAGCTCTCGTGCATGTAGAACTGCGCGACGCGCAGGCCCAGCTGCACCATGCAGCAACGGTCGTCGATGACGATGATCGCGCCGGAGCCGAGCATCGAGCCCGCCTCGGCCATCGCGTTCGCCTCGAGCGGCGTGTCGAGCTGGTCGGCGGTCAGCACCGGCACGGAGGAGCCGCCCGGGATGACGGCCTTCAGCTGCCGGCCGTTCGCGATTCCGCCGCCGAGCTCGACGTCGTAGATCAGCTCGCGCAGCGTCACGCCCATCGGCAACTCGTAGTTGCCGCCGTTGACCACGTTCCCGGAGAGCGAGAAGACGCGGGTGCCGGAGGAGTCCGGCGGCACGCCCAGCTTCGCGTACTCCTTGCCGCCCAGCTCGATGATCGGCGGCACCGTCGCGATCGTCTCGACGTTGTTGATCAGGCTCGGCGAGGCATAGAGGCCCGCGACTGCAGGGAACGGAGGCTTCGTCCGCGGCTGGCCGCGCTTGCCCTCGAGCGATTCGAGCAACGCCGTCTCCTCACCGCAGATGTACGCGCCGGCGCCGCGGTGGAGCACGATCGTCACGCCGCCGAGCAGCTTCGCCTTGTGCACTTCCTCGAGCGCGTCGCGCAGGATCTCGAACTCGCGCAGGTACTCACCGCGGATGTAGATGAAGACGCGGTCGGACTCGATCGCGTGCGCCGTGATCAGGCAGCCCTCGATCAGCCGGAAGGGGACGGTGAACATGATCTCGCGGTCCTTGAACGTGCCCGGCTCGGACTCGTCCGCGTTGACGACGAGATATGTCGGCTTGCCGGTCCCCTTCGCGAGGAAGCTCGCCTTGCGGCCGGTCGGGAAGAACGCGCCGCCGCGCCCGCGCAGCCCCGAGTCGAGGATTTCCTGGACGACGGCCGCCGGCTCCATCCGGCGCGCCTGCTCGAGCGGCGCGAAGCCGCCTGCCTCGCGGTAGTCGGCGAGCTTCAGGAGCGGCTGCTCCTCCGCGCCGGCGAGGACGACGAACTGCTCAGCCGCCACGACGGATCTCCTCGACGATCGCGGGCACGTCCGCGGCAGTGACGTGCTCGCGGTAGTGGTGGTTCAGCGCGACGACCGTCCCCCAGCCGCACCCGCCGGCGCACTCGACCGTCCGCAGGGTCACCTCGCCGTCCTCGGTCGTCTCGCCTGCGTGGATGCCGAGCTCGGACTGGAAGGCCTCGAGCACCTGCTGCGCGCCGACAAGGGCGCAGGAGACGTTCGTGCAGACCTCGACGAGGTGCGTCCCGACCGGGGCGAGGTGGTACATGTCATAGAAGGACGCAACCGCCATGCAGTACGCGGGCGTCTCCTCGAGCGCCTCCGCGACCTCGCGGAACGCTTCGGGCGAGAGCCAGCCGTGCCGTTCCTGCGCGAGCCGCAGCGCCGGCAGCGTCGCCGAGCGCGAGTCCGGATAGCGCGAGCGGATCTCCTGGATCGCGTCGTAGAGCGTCTTCTCGGGCGCGCTCATCGGTCGACGTCTCCCATGATCGCGTCGAGCGAGCCGACGACGGCGATCAGGTCGGCGACGGCGACGTCCTGGCAGCAGGCGGCGGTCGCGTGCAGAGCGGCGAAGGAGGGCGCACGGAACTTGACGCGCCACGGCCTCGCGGTCCCGTCGGAGACGAGCGTGCAACCGGACTCGCCTCGCGGCGACTCGATCCCGACGTAGACCTCGCCCTCGGGGACGCGGAAGCCTTCGGTGACGATCTTGAAGTGATGGATCAGCGACTCCATCGAGGTGTGCAGCTCCTCGCGCGGCGGCAACACGACCTTGCGGTCGTCCGCGATCCACGGCTCGCCCTGCATCTGCTCGAGCCGGTCTATGCACTGGGCGACGATCCTCGTCGACTGCCGCATCTCGTCGACGCGCACCTTGTAGCGGTCGAAGACGTCGCCGCCCTCGTAGACCGGCACGTCGAAGTCGACCTGGTCGTAGGCGAGATACGGCTCGCGCTTGCGCAGGTCCCAGTCGACGCCGGAGGCGCGGAGGTTCGGCCCGGTCTGTCCGAGCGCGATCGCATCCTCAGCCGAGAGCGCACCGACCCCGACTGTCCGCTCGAGCCAGATCTTGTTCGAGTTGAGGATCGCCTCGTATTCGTCGACCGCCTTCGGCATCCGCTCGCAGAACTTGCGCGCCTCGTCGTAGAAGCCGACCGGAATGTCCTCGGCGAGGCCTCCGACCTGGAAGTAGCGCGTGTGCATGCGCGCCCCGGCGACCATCTCGAAGAGGTCGAGCACGAGGTCGCGCTCGCGGAAGCAGTACCAGAACATCGAGATCGCCCCGATCTCGAGCGCCGAGGTGCCGAGGTAGACGAGGTGGGAGTGGATGCGGGCGAGCTCGCCGAGCGCCATCCGCGCCCAGGTCGCCTTGCGCGGCACCTCGAGCTGCAGCAGCTTCTCGACCGCGAGCACGTAGACGAGCTCGTTGTACTGGAAGCCGACGTAGTCGACGCGGGCGGGATACGTCACTCCCTTCCACCACGTCTTCTGCTCCATCGTCTTTTCGAAGCCGGTGTGCAGGTAGCCGATCACGGCCGCGATCCCGACGACGTGCTCGCCGTGGAGGTCGACGATCAGCCGCAACACACCGTGGGTGGACGGGTGGTTGGGGCCGAAGTTCACCGTGAGGACGTCCTCGAGCCTCGGATCCGGCTTCAGGATCGTCGGGACGGGCTGCGGGATGCGCGAGCCCGCATACGGAGCGCGTCCCGTGACAGGAAGGCGATGCGCGACGGTCGCCACTACTCGGCCTCCGAGAAGCGCACCGGCTCGCCGCCGATCGGATAGTCCTTGCGCAGCGGATGCCCCTCCCAGTCGTCGTCCATCAGGATCCGGACGAGGTTCGGGTGGCCGTCGAAGGGGATGCCCATCATGTCGAAGGCCTCGCGCTCGTACCAGTCGGCGGTCGGCCAGACCGGGACCACCGTCGCCACCGGCTGGCCGTCGTCGAGCCAGACCTGGACGCGCACGCGCGCCGTGTCGTCGGCGACGCGGATCAGGAGATACGAGAGGGCGAAGCGCTTCGGCTTCGGCTCGGGCGTGCGCGAGTAGCCCTGCGCCGCCGGCTCGTTCAGGTTCCGGCCGCTCGCCGTGCCGTAGTAGCCGGCGACGTCGCCCTCGCCCCAGCCGAGGTAGTCGGTCGCGACGATGTCGAGCAGGAGGTTGAAGCCCTCCTCGTCGCGAAGGTGCAGGCACGCCTCTTCCAGGCGGGCCGGGTCGACGACGAGGGTCGTCTCCCCGTACGCCGCGCCGGACTCGACGAGGCCGGGAACGCCCTCGTAGGGCACTAGGAGGCGACTCCGCGGATCTCGTACGCGGGCGGCACGCCCGCCATCACCTTCTCGTGCAACCGCACGATCCCCTCCATCAGCGCCTCCGGCCGCGGCGGACAGCCGGGCACGTGGATGTCGACGGGGACGATCTTGTCCACCCCCTGCAGGATCGTGTAGTTGTTGAACATCCCGCCCGAGCTCGCGCACGCGCCCATCGCGATCACCCACTTGGGCTCGAGCATCTGGTCGTACACCTGACGCAGCGGCGCGGCCATCTTGTGCGCGACGCGGCCGGAGACGATCATCAGGTCGGCCTGGCGCGGCGAGGACGAGAACTTCTCCATCCCGAAGCGCGCGATGTCGTAGCGGGAGGAGACGATCGACATCATCTCGATCGCGCAGCAGGCGAGCCCGAACGTCGCGGGCCACATCGACTTCGTCTGCGACCAGGCAACCGCCTTCTCGAGCGTCGTCAGCCCGAGCGCGTCCTCCATCGACTCGATCTCGTCCTCGAAGACGCCCTTCTTCGTCGGCCAGAGCAGCCGCTCGGACTGCAGCCCCGCCTTGGCCAGCGGCCGCTTCGAGGCCCGCGACCGGTCGACGCTCGGATCTAGCGCCACTCCAGCGCCCCCTTCCGCCAGATGTAGATGTAGGCGACGGCGAGGATGGCGATGAAGACGAGGAACTCGGTCAGGCCGAACCAGCCCAGCCGCTCGAGCACGATCGCGAGCGGATAGAGAAACACGATCTCGATGTCGAAGAGGATGAAGAGCATCGCCGTCATGTAGAAGCTGACCGTGAAGCGCTGCTGCTTCGGCGGCCCCTCCGAGACGCCCGACTCGAAGGGCAGGAAGCGGGCGTTGACGCGGGCCTTCGGACGCGTGGCGAAGATGAACGAGAACGCGATCATCGTGGCCGGGATCGCTGCCGCGAGAAACGCGTAGACCAGAAGCGGGAAGTAGTCGCCAAGCATCGAGTCGGGCCTACGCTAGCAAGCTTCGCTCGGGCGCACGAAGAGACCTGCAACCGCAGGAACCAAGCCGCGCTGACGTGTCACAAAGTCACCCCCCAAGTGAGGGACGACACCCCTGCTACGATCAATGCCATGGAGATCGTCGAGCGCCCCGATGTCGACCGGCAGGACACCCTCGTCTCGCTGACGCCCACGGCAGCGGAGAAGATCCGCGAGCTGATGGCCGAGGACCCCGACGGAGAGTCGTCCGTCCTCCGCGTCGCGATCCAGGGCGGCGGCTGCTCGGGCTTCCAGTACGGGCTCGGCTTCGACGCCGGCCCGGTGGACGACGACGAGACGCTCGAGCTGCACGGCGTCACGATCGTGATCGATCCCTACAGCGCCCCCTATCTCAAGGGCGCGACGATCGACTTCCTCTCGGGGCTCGAGGAGTCCGGGTTCAAGATCGACAACCCGAACGCCCAGGCCTCGTGCGGCTGCGGCCACTCGTTCACGGTCGAAGAGGGCGCAGAAGCCGCGCCCGACGCTCACGCCGGCGCCTGCGGCTCCGGCTGCTCGCACTAGCCGTCGCGCAGGCGCTCGACGAGATCGCGAGCGTCGGCCTCGCTCGCGGCGACGATTCGTATGGCCGGCGCGTCCGGGATCCCGTCCGGGTAGACGTCGAAGTCGATCTCCGGGAACGCGACGATCTCGTCGCCGACGACCACGGCGACGTGATGCCAGCCTTGATCCCGTCCGCCGGTTCGAGCCACTTCCTTGCTCAGCCGCGCGAACGCCTTGCGCCCGTCCGCCGTGAGCGCGACAGTCAGGATCGGCGCCCCGGTGGCAGTGTCCGTCGCGCGCCGAACTCTGGACCGGTCGATGTCGTCACCGGTGACGGCTGGAGCGGCTCTCACCTCGTAGCGGACGACGCGCGGCGGCGGCTGCTTCAGCACCCCCGGGCACTCGAGGCGTGGCGGCCCACAGCGCAGCTCGCCGTCGGCGCCGGGCGGGCCGATCGCGGTCTCCAGGTGGTAGAGCTCGAATCGCTCGCCGCCGGAGTTGCCGCCGGCGCAGGCCACGCAGACGAGGAGCAGTATCCCCGCGAGCAGCACTCGCATGTTCCGTAGCATCGCGCGGGTGAGCGGGCCTGCCAACCTCCGCGTCGCCGTGGTCGGCTCCGGGCCGGCCGGGTTCTATGCCGCCTCCGCACTGCTCGCGAGCGACCTGCCGGTCGAGGTCGACCTGATCGAGCGCCTGCCGACGCCGTGGGGGCTCGTGCGGCTCGGTGTCGCCCCCGACCATCCGAACATCAAGGCCGTCTCCCGCGCGTTCGAGAAGACCGCCGCGCAGCCGGGCTTCCGCTTCTTCGGCAACGTGGAGGTCGGCAGGGATGTGACGCACAAGGAGCTGCGCGAGCTCTACGACGCAGTGGTCTACTCGGTCGGCGCGCAGACCGACCGGCAGCTCGGGATTCCCGGCGAGGACCTGCCCGGCTCGTGGGCGGCGACCGAGTTCGTCGCCTGGTACAACGGCCACCCCGACTTCCAGGAGCTCGAGTTCGATCTCTCGCACGAGCGGGCGGTCGTGATCGGGAACGGGAATGTCGCGCTCGACGTCGCACGCATGCTCGCGTTGACGCCGGAGGAGCTCGCGCCCACCGACACCACGGACGCGGCGATCGCCGCGATCAACGACGCCGGCGTCCGCGAGATCCTCGTCGTCGGCCGGCGCGGGCCGGTGCAGGCCGCGTGGACCCCGGTCGAGGTGGGCGAGCTGGGCGAGCTCGCGGGGGCCGACATCGTCGTCGATCCGGCGGACCTCGAGCTCGACGAGGCCAGCGCCGCCGAGCTCGAGGCGGCGCCGCCGACGGTGAAGCGCAGCGTCGATCACCTGCGCGACTACGCCACACGCGGACCCGAGGGGAAGCGACGCCGGATCCGGCTGCGTTTTTTCGCCTCGCCGGTCGCGATCCACGGCGACGGCAAGGTCGAGGCGATCGAGCTCGTCCGCAACGAGCTCGTCGACGGACGAGCTGTCGCGACCGACGAGCGCGAGACGATCCCCTGCGGCGTCGTCTTCCGCAGCGTCGGCTACCGGGGTGTCGCGCTTCCCGGCGTCCCGTTCGACGAGGGCTCCGGGACGATCCCGAACGAGGGCGGCCGCGTCGAACCCGGCCTGTACGCGGCCGGCTGGATCAAGCGTGGCCCGAGCGGCGTGATCGGGACGAACAAGAAGGACGCGACGGAGACGATCGAGCTGCTGCTCGAGGACGCCCGAGCCGGAAAGCTGCCGCCGCGCGCAGGCGGCGCGCTCGAGGAGCTGCTCGCGGAGCGGGACGCCGACGCGGTGATGTACGCCGGCTGGCAGGCGATCGACCAGGCCGAGCGGAGCGCCGGCGAGCCGCACGGCCGGCCGCGGATCAAGCTCTGCAGCTGGGACGCGCTCCTGGACGCATCCCGCGCCAAGTAACAGTCTGTTACAAGGCGTCCCTCGCACGAGGGAGGGTGCCGTCGGCCGCTCGCGCCGACAAACAGGTCGTGGAGTCGCTCACCGTCGAGTGCCTTCGCTGCGGCCATTCCAGAGCGTTCACTCCGGGGCCGCGGCGTCATGAGGAAGCGGGCAGCTGCCCGCGCTGCCAGTACGTCGGCTGGGCGTATTCGAGCGACCTGAGCGAGAAGACGCGCAGGCTGTTCCGCGAGCTGCCGCTCGAGCGCCGTCTGCGCTTCCGACCGGTCTAGCTTTTGTCCTGAAGGCCGGGCGGATCCGTCCGGCGCGCGTCTCAAAGTCACCCGCGCAGGGTCAAATCGCGAGGTGAAGGAGACGGTCATGTCGGACACTGCGGCTCGCCTCGACGGCGGCGCCGGGTTTCTCGAACGCTACTTCCGCTTCAGCCAGAACGGGACGACACTCGGACGGGACACGATGGCCGGGGTGACGACCTTCGTCGTCATGTCGTACATCATCTTCGTCAACCCCCAGATCCTCAGCTTTGCGGGGATCCCGGCGCTCGCGGATCAAGGGCTCCCGTTCAACGAGGTGCTCGCCGTCACCTGCCTCGTCGCCGGCGTGATGACGATCATCATGGGCCTCTACACGAACAAGGCCTATGCGATCGCGCCGGGGCTCGGCCTCAATGCGGTCGTCGCGTTCGGCCTCGTCGCGGGAGAAGGTCTGTCGTTCCCGGCCGCGATGGGGCTGGTCGTGGTCGAGGGAATCGCGATCACGATCCTCGTGCTGACGGGGATGCGCGAGAAGATCATGGACGCTATCCCGCTCGACCTGAAGAAGGCGATCGCAATCGGGATCGGGCTCTTCATCGCCTTCATCGGCTTGACGAGCGCAGGCGTCGTCGTCCGCGGCGATGGCACGCCCGTCGACCTCGCCCGCCTGACGACGTGGCCGATCGCGGTCACGTTCATCGGATTGTTCGTCACGATCGTGCTGCGCGCACGCGGCGTTCGCGGCGACCTGCTGATCGGGATCATCCTGACGACGATCCTCGCCACGATCGTCAACGAGGCGAGCGACGGCGGCGTGGGCTTCACCGCGGGCGCGTCGTGGCCCGGCGACGTCTACGAGACGCCCGACCTCTCGCTGCTCGGGGACTTCAACTTCGACGCGTTCACGGAGCTGGCCCTCATCTCCGCGATCGTCTGGGCGTTCTCGCTCTTCCTCGCCGACTTCTTCGACACGATGGGCACGCTCGTCGGTGTCGGCAAGCAGGCCGGCTACCTGGACGAGAACGGGCGGATGGAGGACATCCGCAAGCCGCTCCTCGTCGACTCGCTGGCCGCGGTCGCCGGCGGAGCCGCGTCGACCTCGTCGGCGACGACCTACATCGAGTCGGCGTCCGGTGTCGGCGTCGGGGGCAGGACCGGCTGGGTCGCCGTCGTCGCGGGAGCTCTCTTCTTCCCCTTCATGTTCTTCGCGCCGATCATCGGGATGGTGCCGCCGCAGGCCACGGCACCGGCGCTGATCCTCGTCGGCTTCCTGATGATGACCGCCCTGACCGAGGCGGAGGAGGACGCCGAAGGCCGGCAGGACGGCCGCAAGCTGGCCGGGATCGACTTCACCGACTTCGCGATCGGGATCGGCGCGGCGCTGACGATCATGATCATGCCGTTCACGTTCTCGATCACGGACGGGATCGGGATGGGCTTCCTGGCCTTCACGGTTGCCCGCTCCGCCCAGGGCCGGGCCAAGGACGTGCACCCGTTCATGTGGATCGCCTCGGCGATGTTCATCTTTTACTTCCTCGTCCCGTTCCTCCAGGACACGTTCGACTGGATCTGAGCACTCTCGGGTCGGGCGCACTACCCTGATGGTCGTGCGCCCGATCCGAGCACTCGCGCTGACAACCGTCGGCTCAATCGCGGGCTTTATGGCGGCTGCGGCATTCGTGAAGCACGCGGTCCCGAGCCGCGGCAACGAGGAGAGCGACGAGCTCGGCCTGGTCGCGGTGTTCGACGGGATTGACTTGACGAACCGAGCGGCGTCATTCCGCGGCGGCTCGGCGCTCGCCTGGTACGGCGGCATCTCGCTCGACCTGCGCGAGGCGACCCTGGCGCCCGGTGCCCATCTCACCGTCCACACACTCTTCGGCGGGGTCGCGATCCGTGTGCCGCCAGAGTGGCGCCTCGAATCGAACCTGCGGGCCTTCGCGGGCGGGGCCGACGTCCGCGCCCGGCGCGGAAAACGTGGATGCGCCGACACTGACGATTGACGGACGGGCGCTCTTCGGCGGGATCGCGGTCGGCGCGAAGCTTCCAAACGAGGACGAGCCGGAGTCTCGAGACACGTAGGCTGGACTCGTGGACGAGCTCGCCTTCCTGCCGGCGACCGAGCAGGCTCGCCTCGTCCGGGAGCGCAGGATCTCGCCGATCGAGCTCGTCGAGACCTACCTCGAGCGGATCGGGCGGCTCGATCCCGAGCTCGGCGCGTTCGTGACGGTCCGCGCCGAGGAGGCGCTCGCCGAAGCGCACGAGAAGGGCAGCGCTCCTGCCGAGGCGCCGTTCCACGGCGTGCCGATCGCGCTCAAGGACCTCGACACGACGGCCGGGATCCGCACGACCTTCTCCAGCAAGGCGTTCGCGCAGAACGTGCCCGACTTCGACCTGGCTCATGTCGCCAAGACGCGGGCTGCCGGCTTCATCATTCTCGGCAAGACGAACACACCCGAGTTCGGCACGACGGCGTTCACCGACTCGCCGCTGAACGGCCCCTGCCGGACGCCATGGGACCTCGACCGAAACGCGGGAGGCTCGAGTGGCGGCGCCGCGGCTGCGGTGGCTGCGGGGCTCGTCGGAATCGCACAGGGATCCGACGGCGGCGGCTCGATCCGGATTCCCGCCTCGTGCTGCGGCCTCTTCGGGATCAAGGCCTCCCGCGGCCGCGTCTCGAACGCACCGTTCGTGCCTGGGATCGGGCTCGGCACGACCGGGCCGCTGGCGCGGACGACGCTCGACGCCGCGGCCTATCTCGACCTCGTCACCGGCTACGAGTGGGGGGATCCGTTTCCGGCCGCGCCGCCCGAGCGGCCGTTCGCCGAGGAGATCGGCGTCGACCCCGGCCGCCTGCGGATCGCGCTCACGACTGCAGCGCCGATCGAGACCGAGGTCGATCCCGCATGTGTGGCGGCGACGCGGGCGGCTGCGGAGCTACTCGCCTCGCTCGGCCACGAGGTCGAGGAGGCGGCGCCCGACTGGGGCGGCGAGGAGCTGATGGAGGACTTCCTTCCGGTCTGGCAGGCGATCCCGGCGCTCTATCCGATCGCTGACCCGTCCGAGCTCTCGCCGCTGAACCAGTGGTATCTCGAAGGCGCGATCGCGACCACGAGCCCGGCGTACGCCGGTGCGATCGGGCGGCTGCAGCTACGGGCGCGCCGGATCGCCGCTCTGTGGGCCGACTACGACCTCTTGCTGACGCCGACGCTCGCGCTGCCGCCCGTTCCGCTGGGGTGGGACACCGAGACCGACGATCCGCGCGAGCAGTTCGACCGCGCTGCCCGCTTCACGCCCTTCACGGCCGCGTTCAACGTCACCGGCCAGCCGGCCGTGTCGCTGCCGCTGCACTGGACGGGCGACGGTCTTCCGATCGGCATCCAGCTCGTCGGGCCGCCGCTCGGAGAGGCGCTCCTGTTTCGAGTCTCCTCGCAGCTCGAGGCGGCGTGCCCATGGCTCGATCGCCGACCGCCTCACTGCTAGCAGCCGCGCAGAAAGAAGGACGTCCGGGACGGAGTGACCGCTCCGCGAACGTCCTTGTGGGCCGGAGCCTTACAGACCGCGCCGGCCGCTGCAACCTAGAGGCGTCCGACGTTGATCCGGATCGGCTGGCCGGCCCGCGCGTGCAGCATCTCGGCCGCGTTGCCGCCGCTGATCGCAACGGACATGTTCCGGTAGCTGTCCTCGTAGAGCATGATGTCGCCCGGCCGTGCGTCCGCGAAGGTCCGCGCTGCGACCGCATAGACGCGCTCGCCGGCGAGATCGAGCTCGACCTGCGTGCCCGGGACGATGCCGGCCTCGTTGACGTGCTCGCGGGTGACGTTGAGCGCGATGTTCCCGAACGCGTCGACGTAGAGGATCGTCGCGATGATCCGGTCCGTACGAAGCTCCGGCTGCGGCAGGTCGAGGCGAACGAGAGCGTCGGGGTCGACGGGCGGGCCGAGCTCGCCGATCGCCACTCCCGACGCAAGGTGCGCAGCCGCAGGTGCGAACAGGTCGCGGCCGTGGAACGTGCGCGAGATCGACTCGAGCGCGTAGTCGGGGTTCGCGAGCTCGTGCGCCGCCTCGATTCCGGCGCGCTCGGCGGCCGGGATCAGGAGGCCGTTGTCGGGCCCGACGTAGCAGCGGCCTTCGCGATCGCGCAGCGCCAGCGGCCGGCGCGCGCCGCCGACACCGGGATCGATGACCGCAAGGTGGCTCCCGACCGGCATGTACGGGATCGTGTTCGCGAGCACGAGAGCGCCCTGGAGGATCTCCTGCGGCGGGATCCCGTGCGTGATGTCGATGATCTGCGCCTCCGGCGCGATCCGCTTGATCACGCCGTGGCAGGTGCCGACGAAGTCGTCCTGAAGGCCGAAGTCGCTCAGGAAGGTGACGAACACGCGGCGGAGCCTATCGCCGCGAGCAGGCCGGCGAGGTCGTGCGTCTCGGCCTCGCGGACGACCTCGACGCCCGCCTCACGCGCCGCCTGCGTCGTCAGCGGCCCGATGCTGATCGCGGGGATGTCGACGCCGAGCCGGCCGAACGCACGGGCGGCGGACGCCGACGCGAGCACGACGAGGTCGCCTTCGGGCACTCGCGGCGGCGCCAGCTCGCGCGTCCGGTAGAGCGCGACGACGTCCGCGCCGAGCTCCTCGGCGAGCAGCGTGCGCGCTCCCTCCGCGCCCGCGAAGAGGACGCGGCCGGCCGGGCGGGGCAGTTCGGCGAGCAGCCCCTCCTGCGTCGAGACCGCGGGGACGAGATCGGCGCCCCCGAAAGCGTCGGCGGTCGCGCGGCCGATCGCGGCCACCCGCGCCGGAGCCCCGGTCATGCGCCGCCGCAGCTCGCGCGCGCCGTTGACGCTCGTGACGATCACCCAGTCGTAGCCGGACACGTCGACCGGCTCGTCCCCGAGCGGCTCGACCTCGAGCAAGGGGCAGTGGACGACCTCGTGCCGGAGCGCCACGAGGCCACGGATCAGCTCCTCCTCCTGACCCTCCGGACGGGTGACCACAACTCTCACGACACGAACGCGAGCAACTCACGCGCGACGGCTTCGGGATCGACTCCGGTCCGCCGCTCGATCCAGGCGCCGTCCTCGTCGGCGACGAGAGCCGTCAGGGAGGTGCCGTCGTGGAAGGCTGCCACCGGCGCGAGGCAACCGCCGCCGACGAGCGCGACGCACCGCCGCTCTGCCTCCACCCGTCGCCTCGTCTCGGGATCGTCGGCCGCCGCGACCAGCGCCTCCTCCCCCGCCCGCACCTGCAGCGCCAGCGACCCCTGGCCGGCCTCGGGCAGCATCTCGGACGGCTCGAAGCGATGGCCGATCTCGGCGTCGAGGCCGAGCCGGTCGAGCCCGCACGCGGCCAGAACCACCGCGTCGAGACCCCGCTCGCCGCGCTTGCGCAGCCGCGTGTCGATGTTCCCGCGCAAGGGCTCGATCGAGAGCGTCGGCTCGAGCGCGAGCAGCTGCGCCCGCCGCCGAACGGAGGCGGTGCCGATCCGCATTCCCGCTCGCAGCTCGTTCGCCCCGCAGAGCGCGTCGCGCGGGTCCTCGCGCGCGGGATACGCGCCGACGGCGAGCCCGCTCGGATCGCTGGAGGTCATGTCCTTGGCCGAGTGGACGGCGACGTCGATCCTCCCCTCGAGCAGCGCCTCCTCGAGCTCCTTGACGAAGACGCCGCGCGAGCCGATCTCGCCGAACGGCTTCGTCCGGTCGCGGTCGCCCGCCGTCGTGATCGGCACCAGGGCAATCTCGATCGCTGTTCCCCCGAGGCCCGCGCGCAGCCTGTCGGCCGCCTGCTCCGCCTGGGTGAGCGCGAGCCTACTGCCGCGGGAACCGACGCGGATGAGCACAGCTTCGACGCGACCCGAATGCCGATGAGAATGTCCTCGACTCGCCGCAGCCGCGCTTACCGGTCGCACTGGTCGGCCGGATCCGCACGAAGGCGGTCGGCACCTGGAGCGGTAGCGGGCGGCCGGTCAGAAATCGGGTGTTCAACGCCGCCGCTCCTCCTCTTCGAGCCCGAACAGATGCCTCACGACGTCAGCATAGACCACCCCATCGGCTGCCGCGGCGGCCTCTTTCATACGAATCGTGGGCAGGTGCAGGAGCTTTGCGAGGATCTGCGACGTCACCGACTCGACGTGCTTGCGCTCGCGCTCGGAGAGCTTCCCGCCCGCCCGCGCGAGCTCGCTGTCGCGGATCTCCTCGGCCAGCGCGCGCAGCGATGCGATCGTCGGCACGACGTCGAGCGACGCCTGCCATTCGCGAAAGCGGTCGGCCTCGTCGGCGACGAGCCGCTCCGCGCGCGTCGCCTCGGTCCGCCGGCCCGAGAGCGTCTCGGCGACGACGGCTTCGAGGTCGTCGACGTCGTAGAGGAAGCAGCCGTCGAGGTCGTTGATCGCCGGATCGAGGTCGCGCGGGACGGCGAGGTCGAGCAGCAGCAGCGGCCGCCCCTTGCGGGCGCGGAGCGCTGCCGCGACGGTGTCGCGCGTCAGCACGTGCTCGGACGCGCTCGTCGCCGACACGACGACGTCGGCGCGCTCGAGCTCGGAGCCGATCGCAGCAAGCTCGAGCGCCTGCGCGCCCAGCCGCCGGGCGAGATCCTCTCCGCGCTCCAGCGTCCGGTTCGCGACGACGGCGACGTCGGCACCGCGCGAGACGAGATTCCGGGCCGTCGCCTCGCTCATCTTCCCGGCTCCCAGCACCAGCACCCGGCGCCCGGACAGGTCGTCGAACACCTGCTGCGCCAGCGCGGCGGCGGCCGACGGCACCGACGCGGGGCTCTCGCTGATCGCGGTCTCGAGGCGCACGCGCCGGCCGGCGTGCAGCGCCTGCCGGAAGAGCCGGTCGAGAAACGGCCCCACCGAGCCGGCCTCGAACGCCGTCCGCACCTGGCCGAGAATCTCGCCCTCGCCCGGAACGAGCGAGTCGAGCCCCGCGGCGACGCGGAAGAGATGGAGCGCGGCCGCCTCGTCGCGGAGACGGTAGAGGGCGGCGGAGAGCTCGTCGCCGCGGTCGCCCGCGAGGTCTGCGAGCGTCCCGACCGCGAGCTCCTCAACGTGCTCCTCCTGAACGAGATAGAGCTCGGTGCGGTTGCAGGTGGAGAGGACGACCGCCTCGCCTTCGAGACGCTCGGCGAGCGCCCGGCACGTCTCGAGGTCGATCGCGACGCGCTCGCGCAGCTCGATCGGCGCCTTGTGATGCGACACGCCTGCGAGCGTCAGCTTCATGCGGCGAAGTGGGTCAGGGGGAGGACGATCGCGACGAGCGCGAAGCCGACCAGATTCAGCAGAGCGGCGCGGCGCCCGCGCCAACCCTCGTGCCGCAGCACGAGCAGCGTTGCGTAGGTGGCGAGGATCAGGAGCGTCACGACCATCGCGGCGTCGAAGTCGCCGCGCTCGAAGCTGGCAGCGCCGACTCCGATGCCGAGCGTCAGCACGACGAGCGAGCCGAGGACGGTGCGGGCGGCAAGCCGGTCGAGCGCGTCCAGCGGCGGCATCCGGACGCGGAGGACGCTGCGCTCGTGCCGCTTCAGCCGCCGCACCTGCCAGAGGTAGAGCAAGGCCATGCCCGCCGCGAGCATCAGCCCGGCGAAGCCGGCCAGCATCAGGACCGCGTGCGCGGCGAGGACGACACCGGAGCGATCGCCCTCGTCGAGCGCGGTTCCCCCGCCCGCCCAGGCGAGCGCGAGCAGCGCTGCAGCGACCGGCATCACGGTCAGCCCGAGCAGCCGGTAGCGGGGCGTGCAGCCCCAGATCAGGTACGCACCGACGACGAGCCAGACGAAGAGATTCAGCGCGCCTGCCCACGTCCCCCACGGAAAGCCTTCGGCCGAGACGCCCTGGCCGACGAGGAGCGCGGTCTGGGCAAGCCACCCGAGGCGAACGCCCCACGTGGCGAGACGTCCGGCGAGACCCGGGCCGCGCAGCTCGCCCGCGTAGGCGAACGCAGCCTCCCCGTAAGCGATCAGCGCCGGAACGACGAGAAACTCAGCCACCGCGCCTATTCACCTCGATGCCGCTGCCGGGCGAGCTCGGCCAGCTCGGCCGTGTCGCGCTCGAGCCGCGAGAGCTTGGCGGCGATGATCGCGACGTAGACGAGCAGGGTCACGAAGACGATTGCGTACGCGGCGACGACGTAGTCACTCTGGCTCATGCCGTCAGTATCTCCCTGAGCTCGCGCAGGTTCGCGTCGAGTCGCTTGCCGAGCAGCTCGACCCGGTAGAGCGTGTAGGCGACGAGCGTGATCGCGAGCCAGCAGACGCAGAAGGCGAGGAACATCGTCCCCGTCATCTGCGGCCCGTCCCGCGTGAACGTGGTCGGGTGGATGAAGTCCTCGGCGAGGCGGATCGCGAGGAAGCTGACCGGGATCAGGGCGACGCCGAAGAGCGCGTAGACCGCGGACACGTTCGCGCGCCGCGGCCCCTCCTCGATCGAGAAGCGGAGCATGAAATAGGCCGAGTAGAAGAGGAAGAGAACGAGGAAGAGCACGAGCTGGTTCGAGTCCCACACCCACCAGTGCCCCCAGGACGCCTTCGCCCAGATCGAGCCGGTCGCAAGCGTCAGCGCCCCGAAGATCGTCCCCTGGTGGATGGCGACGTAGCTCTCGAGGTCGTACCGCTCGTCGCCCTTCCAGAGCAGCCGCAGCGCCTTCCACGCACCCCACCCAAAGCCGGCGTAGGCGGTCAGTGCGATCGGGACGTGGAAGTAGAAGATCTTCTGCGAGATTCCCTGGTCGGCGTCCTCGGGAGCGACCCAGAACGCGAGCACGATCGCCAGCCCGACGAGCGCTGCGGAGAGCGCCGCGAGCGCCGGAACCGAGACGAGAGAGACCCTGCTATTCGGAGACGACGTACTCAAAGGACGCCCAGCACAGTATCGCGAAGACCGCGTCGTACAGCCCGAGAAACAGGAGGTAGCGGCCGGGATCCGTCGATACGCTCGCGCCGACGCCGCCGACGACGAGCGGGATCGCGAGCGGCAGGAAGAGCAGGGGCAGGATCAGCTCCCGCGTCCGGCTCGCGGCGGCCATCGCCGCCAGCAGCGTCCCGACGGCGCAGATGCCGACGTTCGCGAGCAGCACGCCGAGCACGGCTTCGGCCTGCAGCGGCGAGAAGAAGAGCGCGAACGCCGGCAGGGCGACGAGCTCGATCAGCGCCAGGAAGACGAACACGGCCGCGGACTTGCCGAGCCAGATCGCGCTCCGGTCGGACGGCGCAAGCACGAGCCCGTCGAGCGCACCGCCCTCGCGCTCAGGCGCCCAGGCGCGCGCAAGCCCGAGCAGCGCCGTGAACACGAGTGCAACCCAGAGCAGACCCTGGGCCGCCACCTCGTCGGCGCCCGTCGGCAGTGCGAAGTGGAAGACGACGAGCGTCGAGAGGACGAAGAGCAGCATCGCCGGCAGCGTGTCCCGCGCTCGCAGCTCGAGCCGGAGATCCTTCCGCGCCAGCGCGGCGACGTCGGCGAGGTAATTCATGCGAGTGCCACGCGGGAGGTCGCGAGCGGCTCGACCCGCGCAGGCTCGTGCGTCGTCAGGAGAACGGTTGCCGTGCCGGCGAGCTCGGCGAGCTGCCGGTCGAGCAGCGCGGCCCCCTCGGCGTCGAGCGCGGTGAACGGCTCGTCGAGGACGAGCAGCTCCGGCTCGTGCAGAAGCGCGCGGCAGAGGGCGAGCCGCTGCGTCATCCCGCGCGAGTACGACGCGACGCGCTCGCCGCGAACCTCCCAGAGCCCGTAGCGCTCGAGCAGCATCCCGATCCGCTCGCGCCGCTCCGGTACGCGGTAGAGCCGCCCGTAGAGGTCGAGGTTCTCGAGCGCGGTCAGGTCGCGGTAGAGGAGGGGCTCGTGGCCGAGGTAACCGAGCGCGCCACGCCCGGCGTCGACGTCGAGCTCGCCGCCCGTCGGAGCGGCGAGGCCGGCGACGAGGCGGAGCAGCGTCGTCTTGCCGGATCCGTTTGCTCCGGTGACAACGAGAAAGCCACCGCGCTCGAGCTGGAGGTCGAGCGGTCGCAGCGCCCGCCGTCGTCCATAACGCTTCTCGACCGCCCGCGCCGCGATCACAGGAGCACGTCGGCGAGAACGAAGCCGAGGAAGACGATGCTGATGACGCCGTTGACAGTGAAGAAGGCGGCATCGAGACGGCGCAGGTCGCCGGGCCGGACGAGTGAGTGCTCGTATGCGAGGAGCGCTGCCACGGCGCCGACCCCGAGCCAGTAGAACAGGCCCACGTCGAGGCCCAGCCCCGCGAGGGCGAGCAACGCGACGGTCCCGACGTGGAAGAGACGCGCGGCGGCGAACACGCCGCGCTCGCCGAAGCGAGTTGCCCAGGAGTGCAGCCCCTGCTCGCGGTCGTGCTCGAGGTCGAAGAGCGAGTAGAAGAAGTCGAAGCCGGCGACCCAGAGCGCGACCGCTCCGCCGAGCGCGAACGCCTCCCACGGGAGCTCGCCGGTGACGGCAACCCAGGCTCCGACGGGAGCGAGGCCGAGCGAGCAGCCGAGCCAGAGATGGCAGAGCCAGGTGACGCGCTTCAGATACGGGTAGACGACGAAGAAGAAGACCGGGATCGGCCAGAGCCAGCGCACGACCGGGTCGAGTTGGAAGACGGCGAAGAGGAAGAGCGCGAGCGCGCCCGCGCAGAGCGCGAGCACCTGTCCGCGCGAGAGGGTCCCGGCCGGCAGCTCACGGCTCGCTGTGCGCGGGTTGCGGGCGTCGAGCTCGGCGTCGATCAGGCGATTCAGGCTCATGGCCAGCGTCCTGGCGCCGACCATCGCGACCGTCACCCAGAGCCAGTCCGCCGCCGACGGCGACTCGCCCAGCGCCAGCAGCATCCCGACGTACGCGAACGGGAGCGCGAACACCGTGTGCTCGAGCTTCACCAGCGAGGCGAAGCGGCGCGGGAGCGAGACGGCCGTCGTCGTCACGTCTGCCTGTGCGCCGTCTCGGCTTCGGCGAGCAGGCCGAGCGCGTGCCCGAGCGCGGGCTGCAGCACTGCGTAGCCGTCGCGGCAGCCGCCGGGCGAGCCCGGCAGGTTGACGACCAGCGTGCGCGCGTGGATGCCCGCCACGCCGCGTGACAGCAATGCATGCGGCGTCTTCGCCAGCGAGTCCGCGCGAATCGCCTCGGCGATCCCGGGCGCCTCGCGGTCGATCACCGAGAGCGTCGCCTCGGGGGTGACGTCGCGCGGTGCGACACCCGTACCGCCGGTCGTCAGCACGACCGCGGCCGACTCGGCCAGCTCCGAGATCGCAGTGGCGATCTCACCGGCCTCGTCCGGCACGACGCGCCGCTCGACCTCGTAGCCGTCGTCTGCGAGCAGCCCGGCGAGGATGTCACCGCTGGTGTCCTCGCGCGTCCCGGCGACGACCCCATCCGAGACGGTCAGCACCGCGGCCTTCACACGTCCGCCTTGGTCTTCTCGACGAGTGTCACCTCGGCGATCACCATCTCCTTGTCGATCGCCTTCGCCATGTCGTACACGGTCAGCGCGGCGACCGAGGCGGCGGTGAGAGCCTCCATCTCGACCCCGGTCTGCGCGGTCGTCTCGGCGGCGGCGGTGATCTCGACGCCGTCGGCGACAACGTCGAGCGAGACCTCGACGAGCGAGAGCGGCAGCGGGTGGCAGAGCGGAATCAGGTCGCTCGTCCGCTTCGCGGCCATGATCCCGGCCAGCTGCGCCGTCGTGAGCGCGTCGCCCTTGGGCAGCTCGCGCAACCGCCGTGCCGTCTCGGCCGCCATGCGCACCGACGCCCGCGCCACCGCACGACGCCGCGAGAGCGGCTTGCCGCCGACGTCGACCATGCGGACGGCGCCGGACTCGTCGACATGCGAGAGGTCGCTCATCGCCGCCGAATGCTACTCGCGCGGTCGAGGTCGGCCAGCTGCGCCGCGATCCACTGCTCGAGATCGTGCGCGCGAACGTGGGCTCTGATCGCCTGCCGGCGCGCACGGCGTTCGCCCTCACCGAGCGCGAGCGCCTCTTCGAGCGCGTCCGCAGTCGCGGAGACGTCGAGCGGATCGACCGGGACGACCCAGGCGCCCAGCTCCTCGAACGCGCCTGCGTTGACAGATAAGGCAACGACGCCGGCACGCCGGTTCACGATCGGCGCCTCCTTCGCGACCAGGTTGAGCCCGTCCATGACCGCGTTCACGAGCAGGACGTCGAACTGCTTGTACGCCGCGATCGACGCCGGGAAGTCGTCGGCGATCCGGAGCGTCAGCGCGCCGGGGAAGCTCGCCTCGACGTCGGCGGCCGCCTGCTCGATCCGGCGGCGTTCCTCGACGTACTCGGGGATGTCCTGCCGCGATGCATCGAGCAGCGCGAGCATGCCGACGCGGCCGCGCAGGTCGGGCCGGCGCTCGAGCAGGACGCGGAAGGCCTCGAGCCCGCGCGGCACGTTCTTCGACGGATCGGTGCGGTCGACCCGCAGGATCAGCAGCTCGGGCCGCTCCGCCTCCAGCTCCCGCTCACGGGCCAGCACCGGCTCGCTGCGCGCGAGGGCGTCGAACTCGTCCGGATCGATCGAGATCGGATGTGCGGTCACGTGCCGCTCGTCCGGCTCGAGCCCGAGGCTGCGGCAGGCGTCGAGGAACGCGCGACGCCAGCGTTGGGTGTGGAAGCCGGCGACGTCGCACGCGAGCAGTCCCTCGTGGATCTCTCGGACGATCGCCTCCGGCAGCACCGACCACGCTTCCGGGCCGACCCAGGGGATGTGCGTGAAGTGCGCCAGCGCGGCCTCGGGCGCCCGCTCGCGGACGAGCGCGGGCGCGACGTAGAGGTGGTAGTCGTGAAAGAGGACGGCGGCGTCCGGCTCCCGCTCGAGCTCGTCTGCGACCGCGTCCGCGAACGCTCTGTTGACCGGCGCGTAGCCCTCGTCCCAGGCGCACCGAAGGTCGTGCCCAGGGTCGTGCTTCAGCTCCCAGAGCCCGTGCTGGACGAACCAGAGCGCCGGGTTCGCGATCACGTTGTAGTAGAGGTCGTACGCAGAGGGGCGATGCGCCACGAGCCGGAGCCGGTAGCGCGAGCCGTCGCGAGCCGTCTCGTCGACCGTGCCCGTCGCTGCGACGGCGCGGTCCTCGTCTGAGATCGCACTCGCGATCCAGGTGACGTCGTGGTGGGAGACGAGCGGTGCGAGCGCCGTCACGAGGCCGCCCGCGCCCCGCTTCGTGATCCGCTCGCCGCCCTCGCGGCCGTACGAGATCGGACCGCGGTTGGAGACGACGATCAGCTTCCGCCGTTCGGTCATCGGCTGCGCAGACTAGAGCAGTTTCACGAAGCGGAGGCGCGAGCCCTTGCCGCTTGGGCCGTCGCCGATCTCGACCTCGTCGGCGATCGAGCGGATGATCGCGATCCCGAGGCCTCCCTCGGTCGGCATCTCGTCGTCGCTCTTCGTGCCCTGCGCGAGCTCGAAGCCGCTGCCGTCGTCGGCCACCTCGACGATCAGGCGGTCGTCGAGCAGCTCGAAGCTGATGTCGACGTGACCCTCGCCGTTCCCATAGGCGTGGCGGACGGAGTTGGAGCAGGCCTCGGTGAGGGCCAGCTTCAGGTCGGCGAGCGTCTCGTCGGAGAACGCGCGCACGCGTGCGAGCCCGGCCAGTGCGAGCCGGGACAGCGTGATGTACTCCGGCTTGGCCGGAATCGTCAACCGGACGATCCGACCCAGGTCGGTCTCCCCCGTCACCGTCATCGTCTGCTCGCGCACGCGCACCACTCCATCGACTCTTCTGCCGAAAGCTCCCGAACTCTAATGACTCCTGACTCTTCCTTCCCGGAATCGGCTCGGGCTAAACCGCAGGAGCTACTAGCGAGGCGGATTGAGCGGCCGCTCGGTCAGGCGGATGCGGACGGTCTCGCGCTGGCCCTTGCCGCGCCGGAGCACGGTCACGGCGACCGTCTGTCCCGGGCGCAGGCGGTCGGTGACGATGCGCGCGATGTCGGCCGCTCGCTCGACCTTGCGGCCGGCGAAGCCGACGATCAGATCGCCGCCGATATTGATCGGCACGCCGTTGAACACCTCCTGGTTCGCGGAGCCGCGTAGCCCCGCGCGGGCGGCCGGCGCATCCGCGACGACCCCCTGGATCAGCGCCCCGCGCGGCGCGGCGAGCCCGTAGCGGCGCGAGATCGCAGGCGTCACATCCTGCGTGGTGACCCCGACGTAGGCGTAGGCGACCTTCCCGGTCGAGATCAGCTGCTCCATCGAGCGGCGCGCGGAGTTGATCGGGATCGCGAAGCCGACGCCCTCGGCGTTCCCCGAGTCGGAGCGGATCTGCGCGTTGATCCCGATCACGCGGCCGCGGGCGTCGAGCAGCGGGCCGCCGGAGTTGCCGTGGTTGATCGGGGCATCGATCTGGATCGCGTCCGAGACGTCGTACGCGGACGTGAGCGAGTCGATCGAGCGCTCGGTTGCCGAGACGACGCCGACGGCGAGCGAGCTCTCTTGCCCGAAGGGGCTGCCGATCGCGGCCACCGGTTCGCCGACGACGACGCGGCTCGAGTCGCCGAGCGGAACCGGCGAGATCGCGTGATCGTCCGGGTCGACCTTGACCAGACCCGTGTCGTTGAAGAGGTCCCAGCCGACGATCGAGCCGGAGATCCGGTCGCCGTCGTGGAAGGCGACGTAGATCCGCTCGGCCCCCTTCACTGCCGACCCTTCGTTGCCCGAGGTCGTGACGACGTGCGAGTTCGTCAGAATGTGGCCGTCCTCGGAGACGACGAAGCCCGAGCCCTGTGCGCGCTGACCGTTCGGAAAGTAGGAGTAGATCGTGACGACGCCCTCGGAGCGGTCCGCGTAGATCCGCGCCGGGTCGAAGCCGTTGCCGAGCAGCGGCGCCGCGGTCTGCGAGGCGGCACCGGACTCGGCCGACACCGTCGGAACGACGACCGTGCGGACGCCGCTGTCGCCGCCGACCCAGCCCGCGGCCGAGCCGACCACGAGCACGACGGCGGCGCCGAGACAGGCGGCCACGATCGACACTGCTGCAAGGGCGCCGGCGCGCATCCGGGTCACTGTAGCGGCGGCGTTGCCGTTTTCACGTGAAAACGGACTCGGCCGGCTCGGCCTCGACCGACGTCGGCGCTGCGCCGAGCACGACGCGTACCACCGTCCGCCCGGGGCGGGAGTCGAGTACGACCTCGCCACCCATCATCTCCACCAGCTCCCGCGCAATCGCGAGCCCGAGCCCGCTGCCGGATGCGATCGTGCCGTCACCGCGGTAGAAGCGGTCGAAGACGTGGGGCACGTGCTCGGGGGCGATTCCCGGCCCGTCGTCCTCGACCTCGATCGAGGCGTGCTCGCGGTCCGCCCAGGCGCGCAGCGTCACGCGCGTTCCCTCGGGCGTGTGCGTGAGCGCGTTGTCGAGCAGCGCCCTGACCGCCTGCAGCACGCGGAGCTCGTCCGCACGGGCGACCGGATGCCCCTGGACGACGGTGTCGACCGCGTGCCGCTTTCGCTCGGCGAGGGCGCCGAACTCGGCGCAGACGACGCGTGCCACCTCGCCGAGGTCGACGGGCTCGTGCTCGACGTGCATTCGCCCGGCGTCGAGCCGCGAGAGATCGAGCAGGTCGGTTGCGAGCTTCGCCAGGCGATCGACCTGCTCGCGCATCGTCTCGAGGAACTCCTGCCGCGTCGCCTCGTCCACGTCCTCGTCCGCCATCAGCTCGAGAAAGCCGCCGAGGGAGAAGAGCGGCGTGCGCAACTCGTGCGATGCATTGGCGATGAACTCGCTGCGCGCGCGTTCGAGCTTGCCGAGGCGCCCACGCATGCGCTCGAAGGCATTCGCGAGATCGCCGAGCTCGTCGTTGCCCGTGTCGACGACCGGTTCGTCGAAGCGGCCGCCCGCGATCCGCTCCGCCGCGCGCTCGAGCCGCCTGATCCGCTTCGCGTGCAGCGACGCGGCCAGATAGCCGACGACGCCGGCGAACAGGAGGCCGATCAGGCCCGCGAACAGCAGCCGTCGCTCGATCAGCTTCAAGCTCGAGAGCGGGTCGGCCAGCGAGTCGCTGAGCAGGATCACGACGCCCTCGTTCTCGAGCGGAACCGCCACTTCGGCGAACTTGCGGCCCCGCCGCTCGACGGTGCCACGCACGAGCGCGCGGCTGCGCGTCGCCTCCCGCGCGACCGGATCGCGCGCGACGTCGAGTGACGCGGCGGTGTTCGAGTCGCCGAAGACGAACGGCTGGTTCTGGAGGATCGAGTAGACGACGACCCGCGCCTGGAAGACCGACGCCGCCTGCTCGGCGAACTCCTGCTCGCTGCCGACCTGGGTCGCGTAATTGCGCGCCACGGTCCGGGCGTCCTCCTCGAGCTGATCGAGCTTCGCATTGACGAGCTCGGCCTCCAGCGAGGGGACGACGATCAGGTAGACGACGCCGAGCGAACCGGCAACGACGGCGACGAGCGCGAGCGCCAGACGGAGACGGATCCCGCGCAGCGTGGGCCGGCGCACGGCTCAGCGCTCCCGGAAGCGGTAGCCGACCCCTCGCACGGTCAGGATCAGCTTCGGCTCGTGCGGGTCCTGCTCGATCTTCTCCCGTAGATGACGTACGTGGACATCGATCGTGCGCGGCTCGCGATAGTCGGCCCCGCCCCGCAGTCGCTCGAGCAGCTGGCGCCGCGAGAAGACGCGGCCCGGAGCGGCAGCGAGAACCCGGAGGAGCTCGAACTCGACGAAGGTGAGCTGCGCCTCCGCTCCACGCACCTCAACCGTTCGGCGCGGAACGTCGATCCTCAGCTCACCCGCCTCGATCACCTCGTCGTCTCGGCGCTCGCCGGGGCGCGGCGCGGCCGCCCGGCGCAGGAGCGCGCGCACGCGGCTGCGGAACTCGCGGATCGAGAACGGCTTCGTGATGTAGTCGTCGGCGCCGAGCTCGAGACCGAGCACCTTGTCGAGCTCGTCGTCGCGGGCCGTCAGCATGATGATCGGAACGGTGCTCTCGGCACGCAGGCGCTTGCAGACCTCGAGGCCGTCGAGCTTCGGCAGCATCAGGTCGAGGACGACGAGATCGACGTCCTCCTCGGCGAAGCGGGCAAGCGCCTCTTCACCGTCGCGCGCATGCACGACCTTGAAGCCGTCCCGCTCCAGCGGGTACGTCAGCAGCTTCTGGACGGAGTCCTCGTCGTCGACGAGCAGGATGGTTGACGTGTCGGCCATGGCCGAATGCTAGAGACGGCCGCGGTCTTCCCTACACTGGCCGGTGCAATGGCGCCGCCCAGACGAGCGCTCCCGACGCGCGGGCGCCCCCGCCGCGGCTCCGTCGAGCGGCCGGTGAACGCGCGGCTCGTGCGTGGGACGTGGCTGCTCGTCGCGCTGCCGCTCCTGCTGGCCGCGTTCAGCGTCGCCCGCCCGCAGCCGCTGCCGGCGCCGACCCTGCCGCCGACCTTCGACCCCGCGATCGCCGAGCAGCTGACACGCGAGCTCGCCAGCAAGTACCCCGACCGGTCGCCGGGGTCGTCAGGCGGCCTGGGGGCCGGGACGTGGGTCACCGAGCAGCTCGAGCTCTACGGCTTCGACCCGCGAGTGGACCGGTTCCGCGCCCAGATTCCCGGACGCGGCGATGTCGAGTTGCAGAACATCGTCACGGTCGTGCGAGGCGCGTCCCCGCGCACGATCGTCATCACCGCGCACCGCGACAACACCGGCGAGGGACGGGGCGCGAACGACAACGCCTCGGGTACCGGCGCGCTGATCGAGCTCGCGCGCCCGTTCGCGCCGATCGGCGGCGCGACGCTCGTCCAGGCGCAGCCGACCCACACGCTCGTCTTCGTCTCGACGGACGGCGGTGCCTTCGGCGCGCTTGGCGCGGCCCGCTTCGCCGAGAGCTCGCCCTACCGCGAGAACACGCTCGCGGTGATCAGCCTCGACGCGATCGCCGGCGCCGGCAAGCCGCGGCTGCTGATCGCCGGCGACACGGCGCGTTCTCCCTCGGCATCGCTCGTCCGCACGGCTGCGCTCCGCGTGCTCGAGCAGTCGGGTGAGGAGCCGGTGCGATCACCGGCGTTGCGCCAGCTGCTCGACCTCGGCTTCCCGTTCACGCTCGGCGAGCAGGGACCGTTCGTCGCCCGCGGGATTCCGGCGGTGACCCTGACGACGCTTCCCGACGGCGCGCCGCCGGGACCGGACGACGCCGCATTCGAGGAGACCGCATTCGACGTGCAGCGGTTCGCGGAGCTCGGGCGCGCGGCGCAGAACCTGATCGGATCGCTCGACGCCGGCCTCGAGCTCGCGCAGGGGACGTCGAGCTACGTCTACTTCGGCACCCGCATCGTCCGTGGCTGGGCGATCGAGCTCGTCCTGCTGACGGCGCTGCTGCCGTTCCTGATCGGTGTGATCGACCTCTTCGCGCACTGCCGTCGTCGCCGGATCCCGCTGGCGCCTGCTGCCCGCAGCCTCCGCGGTCGGCTCTTCTTCTGGGGCTACGCAGCGGCTCTCGTCTTCGTCGCCTCGCTGCTCGGTGCCTTCCCCCAGGGCGAGGCGCGACCGTTGCCGCCGGACTCGGCGCTGTACGAGCCCTCGCCGGTGGTGCTCGGCCTGCTCGGAATGCTTCTGTTCGTGGGCTGGCTCGTCTCCCGCGAGCGTCTGCTCCCCCGCCGCCCGGTGCTGCCGGAGGAGACACTCGCAGGACATACCGTCGCACTCCTCGCGCTCGGCCTGATCGCGCTGCTCGTCGTCGCGACGAATCCGTTCTCACTCGCCTACCTCTTGCCCTCCCTCTACGCCTGGCTCTGGCTGCCGCAGGCCCAGGCCTCCGGCCCGCTCGCCCGGGCGGGGCTGCTGGCGCTCGGTTTCGCCGGGCCGCTGATCCTGCTGCTGTCCTTCTCGACGCGGCTTGCGCTCGGGCTCGAGACGCCGTGGTACCTGCTCTCGCTCGTCTCCGTCGGCTACGTCCCGTGGGTCGTCGTCGCGCTTGCCTTCGCGTGGCTCGCCGTCGCGGCTCAGCTGACGGCACTGGCCGTCGGCAGATATGCGCCGTATGCACGCGCCCGGAAGCCGCGACGCGGCCGACACCTCCGCCTGCTCGGCGGGCGCGGGACCGGCGGCGAGCGCGACGCGTTGGAAGGCTGACTGAGACGGGCGCCCGCGTCCTCGGCCGGCTCCTAACGGAGCCGGAGGTAGCGCACGTGCTCACCGGCGGCCAGCTCTCCGTCGCCCGACGGCACGAGCACCAGCGCGTCGGCGCCGGCTGCGCGGGCGATCATGTGCGACTCCTGGCCGGTCAGCGGCTCGAGCAGCGTCCCGTCGTCCTCGCGCCGGGTGCGGGCTCGCGCGAGCTCGTCCCGGGCCGGATTCCGGCGCAACGGTGACGCGAGCCGGGCACGCTCGTACCCCGGCCCTGGATCCGCCGCACCCTGGAGAGCAAGCAGCGCCGGGCGCACGAACAGCTCCACCCCGACGAGCGCGGAGACGGGGTTACCGGGGAGCCCGAAGACGAGCGTCCCGTCGCGGGCGCCGAACGCGAGCGGCTTCCCCGGACGGACGGCAACACCCCAGAAGTCCTCCTCGACCCCGAGCTCGGCCAAGATCCGGCGGACGAGGTCGTGCGGGCCGACGGAGACACCGCCGGAGCTGACGAGCACGTCCGCCTCGAGGCCGCGCTCGAGCGCACGCCGGTGCTCCGACTCGTCGTCGGGGACAGGGCCGATCCGCTCCACCTCCGCGCCGGCGCTCGCGAACGCCGCCGCGAGCATGGGTGCGTTGGACTCGTAGATCTGCCCCGCGCCGAGCGACTCCCCCGGCGCGCGCAGCTCCGTGCCGGTGCTGAGCACGACGACGTTCGGCCGCCTCGCGACTGTCACCTCCGCGACACCCGCCGCGGCGAGCGCGCCGATCTGCGCGGCGCCGATCCGGGTTCCGGCCGTGAGGAGGACGTCGCCGGCGCGAACGTCCCCGCCGGCGGGCCTGACATTCGCACCGACGCCGACCGGCGCGGGGACATCCAGTTCGTTGTCTGATTCGACAACAATCTCGATCGGGACGACCGAATCCGCACCCTTCGGAACCACGCCGCCGGTCGAGATCGCCATCGCCTCGCCGTCCGCCAGCGCCCGCTCGGCCGGTACGCCGGCGGCGATCCGGAAGACGACCGGCAGACGACCGGGCGTGTCCTCAGCTCTGAGGGCGTAGCCGTCCATCGCCGAGCTCGCGAACGGGGGCAGATCGACCTGCGCGATCACGTCCGCCGCGAGGAAGCGGCCCGCGGCGTCGGCCACCGGCACCTGCTCCGGCTCGAGGGCTCGCGCCCGGGCGAGCACGCGCCGAAGGGCCTCCTCGATCGACAGCAAGCCGCTCATCGGGGACATACGCTAACGGCCGTGATCTCGGTGGTCGTCCCTGTGCACGACGAGGAGCGCAGCATCGCGCTCCTGCACGACGAGCTCGCCTCCGCGCTCGAGCCGCTCGGACGGCCGTGGGAGGTCGTCTTCGTCGACGACGGCTCGACCGACGGCACCTTCGCGGCGCTCACGCGCCTGCACGCAGGGCACGACGAGGTGCGCGTCGTCAGGCTGCGCCGCAACTTCGGCAAGGCGGCAGCGCTGCAGGCCGGGTTCGAGGAGGCGCAGGGCGACGTTGTCGTCACGATCGACGGAGACCTCCAGGACGATCCCGCCGAGATCCCGCGCCTGCTCGCGAAGCTCGAGGAGGGGTTCGATCTCGTCTCCGGCTGGAAGACGAAGCGGCGCGATCCGCTGACGAGGAGGGTCCCGTCCCGCATCTTCAACCGCGTCACCGGCCGGCTCTCGGGCCTGCGCCTGCACGACCTCAACTGCGGCCTGAAGGCGTACCGCGCCGAGGTGGTGAACGGCCTTCGCATCTATGGCGAGCTGCACCGCTTCATCCCCGTGCTCGCCCACTACCGCGGCTTCCGGGTCGCCGAGCTGCCCGTCAATCACCGCCCGCGCGAGCACGGCCGCTCGCGCTACGGGATGGAGCGCTACGTCCGCGGCTTCCTCGATCTGCTCACCGTCACGTTCATGGGCCGCTACCGGCACCGCCCGCTCCATCTCTTCGGCGGCGTCGGCCTCCTGCTCGGGGCGATCGGGACGCTGCTGCTGGTCTACCTGACGGTGCTGAAGCTGACCGGGGAGGCGATCGGCCACCGGCCGCTGCTGACGCTCGGCGTCCTGCTCGTCGTCGTCGGCGTGCAGCTCGTCTCGCTCGGCCTCGTCAGCGAGCTCGTCGCGAGCCACCACGAGGAACGGACCGGCGGCCGCCGCCTCGAGCAGCACGTGGACGAGATCCTGCGCTGAGCTTGCGGGTTCTCTATTTCGGGACGTACGAGCGCGACTACCCGCGGAACGCGCAGGTGATCTCCTGTCTGCGCGGCGCCGGCGTCGAGGTGGTCGAGCGACATGCGAGCGTGTGGGAGCGGCGTCGGCACAAGTGGTCGGTCGGACTCGGCGCGGCGGTGCGAATCGGTCTCGCCGAGACACGGCTGCTCTTCGGCGGCAGGCGCGAGCGCTTCGATGCCGTCATCGTCGGCTACCCCGGCCACTTCGACGTGCCCGCCGCACGGCGGATCGCCCGCGGACGGCCTGTCATCTTCAATCCCCTGGTCTCGCTGCACGAGACCCTCGTCGAGGATCGCGGCCGGTTCGCGTCCGGCTCGCCCGCAGCCGGCGTCCTGCGCCAGGTCGACCGGCTCGCGCTACGGCGCGCCGATCTCGTCGTCGCCGACACCGCTCAGAATGCGCGCCACCTCGCCGAGCTGGGCGAGCTCGCCGCCGAGCGGCTCGCGGTCTGCTTCGTCGGCGCCGAGGAGCGCCTCTTCCGGCCAGGCTGGCAGCCGGCGCAGGCGTTTCACGCCCTCTTCGTCGGCAAGCTGATCCCGCTCCACGGGCTCGAGACGATCCTGGCCGCCGCCGAGCTCGCGCCCGAGGTCCAGTTTCGGGTCGTCGGCAGCGGCCAACTCGACCCGCTGATGGCCGAGCGGCCGCCGAACGTCGAGTGGGTCGAATGGGTCGAGTACGAGCAGCTCCCCGGCGAAAACCAGCGCTCGGGCTGCGCGCTGGGCGTCTTCGGCACCTCGCCGAAGACGGGCCGGGTGATTCCGAACAAGGCGTTTCAGGCGCTCGCCTGCGGAACGCCGCTGGTGACGGCCGACACGCCGGCGGCGCGCGAGCTGCTCGTCGACGGCGAGAGCGCCCTGCTCGTCCCGGCCGGCGATCCGGAGGCACTGGCAGCGGCGGTACGGCGACTCGCGGGCGACGCCGAGCTCGCTCGCACGATCGGCGGCGGCGGGCTGGCCGCCTACCGGGAGCACGCGAGCGAGGAAGTGCTCGGCGAGCGTTGGCGCGCCCTCGTCGAAACGCTCGTCGCGCGATGACGCCGGCCCGGCTCGTCTGGCTCGCGGCAGCCGCGTTCGCGTCAGTCTTCGGGACGCTCGCGATCCTGCGTCACCGGACGTTCGAGAGCGGCCGCTTCGACCTCGGCAACATGACGCAGGCGGTGTGGTCGACCGCGAACGGCGACGTTCTCTCCGTCACCGACGTGCACGGCGAGCAGATCACGCGGCTGGGGTCGCACTTCGACCCGATCCTCGCCGCCCTCGCACCGCTCTGGTGGGTGTGGCCGAGCCCCGAGGCGCTGCTCGTCCTGCAGGCCGTGGCGCTCGCCGCGGGAGCGATCCCGCTCTATCTGCTCGCGCGCAGGCACGTGCCCGACTGGCCGGCCGCGGCGATCGCGGGCGCGTACCTGCTCTTCCCGCCCGTGCAGTGGCTGACCGTGAGCGACTTCCATCCGGTGGCGCTCGCGACGCCGCTCCTCCTGGCGGCCTGGTACTTCCTCGACGCCGGGCGGCTGTGGCCGTTCGCACTGTTCGCGGCGGCGGCGATCGCGACGAAGGAGCACGTCGGGCTCGCGGTCGCCGGGCTCGGCGTCTGGTACGCGCTCGACAGGGGCGAGCGCCGGACCGGAGCCGTGATCGCGGCCGTCGCGGGAGCGGCTGCGCTCCTGGCGGCGCTGGTCGTCGTGCCCGCCTTCGCGCCCGCCGGCGGGGCGTTCGTGAGCCGGTACGAGGATCCGTCCCTGGACTCGCGCGACCTCGGCTACGTCCTGCGCCTGCTGCTCCCGCTCGCGCTGACGCCGCTCGGGGCGGCGGCGGCGCTCCTGCCGGCGGTCCCGGAGCTGATGCTCAACGCGTTCTCGTCGACGAGGACGCAGACGTCGGTCCAGACGCACTACGCCGCGACGATCGCGCCCGCGCTCCTGGTCGCAGCGATGTTCGCGGTCCGGCGGTTCGGCAAGCGGACCGCCTTCGTCGTGCTCGCAGCGGCGTTCGCCGGCGCGGTCGTACTCGGCCCGATCGGGCGGACCGAGACTCGGGCCGACGCGCACGATGCTGCCCTGCGCCGTGCGGTCGCGCTCGTACCCGACGACGCGGCCGTCAGCACCACGAACGCGCTCGGCGCGCACCTCTCCGCGCGCGAGCGGATCCTCAGCTTCCCGATCCTGTTCCGGGCCGACTGGGTTGCGGTCGACACGACGCGCCTGACGTTCATGGACAGCCTCCGCCCCGACCGTTCGCGCGGGCCTGTCGCCGACCTTCGCCGCGACCGGTCGTGGCGCCTCGTCTTCGCGGAGGACGGCGTCCTCGTCTTCCGGCAGCGTTAGAGCGGGATTGCCTGCGGCAGCAGGTAGGCGCAGAAGGCGAGCGAGATCAGCTGCGCGCGCCGGTCGTCCTCGGCGGCGGCCAGCGGTAGCGCCCAGATCGCGTACCACGGCGTCAGCCAGGGCGTGGTCGCGAGCAGGAGGCAGCCCGCGAGCCCGAGCCTGACGCGGCCGCGCGCCGCCTCTCGAGCGAGCCACAAGAGCCCGGCAGCGAGCGCAAAGCCCGCGAGCACGAGCGTCGCTCCGTGCGGGACGCCGAGCTGCTCGAGCCGGTGCGGAAGCGCGTAGCTCGACTGCTCCGCCGCGTTGCGCGCGAGCGGGCCGAGCGACCGCACCCAGTCGACGCCGTAGCGCCAGGTGGCGAGACCGAGGATCGCGGCGACCGTGACCGCGAAGCCGGCGTGGCCGACAGGCCGTCGGGACGCGCGGGCCGCGACGGCGCGAAGCCCGAAGAAGACGAGCGGGACCCACTTGATCAGCACCGCCAGCGCCCAGGCAGCGCCGGCGAGCTGCTTCCGCCCCGTGGCGGCGAGCGCAAGCGCGCCGAGCGTGAGCGCGATCAGGACCGAGTCGTTGTGGCCGCCGCCGGCGAAGTGGATCGCGAAGAGCGGGTTCCAGCCGACGAGCGCCGCCGCGTAGACCTTGTCGCGGGCAAGCCGCGCCGCGAGCAGCGTGCAGGCCAGCATGCCGAGCGCTGCGAGCACCTTGAAGATCCAGGCCGCAGCCGCAGCCGAGGAGCCGGAGACGAGCGCAACGCCCTCGGAGAACAGTGTGAACGCCGGTCCGTAGACCGACGTGGTGTCGCGCCAGTCGGCGCCGGCCTTGTCGTAGGCAGGGTCGTTCGGGAACTCGCTCGGCGTGTCGACGTAGGGATCGCCGTCGTGAATGGCGGCGATCCGGCCGTACTCCCAGTACGTCCACGCATCGGTCGAGACGAGCACCGGGCCGGCGAGCGGGATCAGCTGGATCGCGACGGCGCCGATCAAGACCAGGCGCAGCGCCGGGGAGCCACGGCGAGCGAGCACGAGCGCGGCCAGATAGGTGGCGAAGGCGAGAGCGAACAGCGCGAGGAAGAGCGCGCCGAGCGAGCCGCCGTCCGCGCGTCCTCCGTCGGCCGGCACCAGCGGCGCGCCTTCGACCCACGCGCAGGCGACGCAGCCCGCGACGAGCAGCGCGACCGCACCCGCCGCGAGCAGGGCGGCGCGGCTCAGGGCTGGACTGGCTCGGTGGGTGCCGGCGGCTCGGTCTCGGGCGGCGGCGCAGGAGGCGGCGTGCTCGGCGGCGGGGTGGTCGGCTGAGCCGGGGGAGGCGTCTGCTTCGGCTTCGTGGCGGGCCGTGAGGCGGGCGGCGCGTCGGGTACGGAATCCGTCGGCTCGGTTGCGGTCGTGTCGGTGGTCTCGGTGCTCGCCGGGGGCGTGTAGTCGTTGTCCTGGTAGTAGCCGAACGACCGCGCGTACTGGCCGCGCTCGAACTCGACCCACTCGGGATCGTCCTTCGGCTCCGGGAAGTCGACCGGCTCGAGCTGGCCGATCGCGGAGTCCATGAACAGCCGCCAGATCTGAGCCGGGAAGGTTCCACCCGCGACGCTGATCCCGTGCACGCTCGTCATCGGCACCTTGCCGCGGGGATAGCCGACCCAGACGGTCGTCCCGAGCCGCGGCGTGTAGCCGCAGAACCAGGCGTCGGAATGCTCCTCGGTGGTGCCGGTCTTGCCGGCCGCGGGTGCGCCGTAGTTCGCCCCGACGCCTGTGCCGTACTGGACGTTCTCCTCGAGGATCTGCGTGACCGTGTAGGCGACGCCGTCCGAGATCACGCGCTTGCGCTTCGGCTTGCCCCAGCCCGCGTTCGTGTCCTCGCCGGTCGGGAGGATCACCTTGCGAATCGCCATCGGCTCCGAATAGACCCCGCCGGCGGCGAGCGTCGCGTACGCGGAGGCCATGTCGAGCGGGGAGACGTCCATCGCGCCGAGACCGATCGAGGGGACGAAGGCGCCGTCGACGGAGAGCGGCGAGCGGACGCCGAGCTTGGTCGCCATCTCCGCCACGGCTTCCGGGGTGACGTCGAGAGTCAGCTGGGCGTAGACGGTGTTGTCCGAACGGAGCGTGGCTCGTTCGATCGTCGTCCAGCCGGTGTAGCTGTGGTCGTAGGTCTCCGGGCACCACCAGCTGCCGTCCTCGCAGTTCCCGTTCGGGTCGGGCCGGTAGAAGAACGGCGCGGAGAGATAGGTCGTCGTCTCCGGGTTGATCCCCTTCTCGACGGCGGCCGCAAGCACGAACGTCTTGAAGGTCGAGCCCGATTGGCGCCGCGCCTGCGAGAGCAGGTTGAACTGGTTCTTCTTGTTGCCCGGGATCACGGCCGTCATCGCGCGGATGGCGCCGTTCTTCGGATTGATCGAGATCACGCCGGCCGCCGGATCGTCGTCGAGGTAGAGCGTGTCCCTGATCGCCTTCTGCGCCGCCCGCTGGAAGCGCGGGTCGATCGTCGTGTAGACCTTGAGCCCGCCGGAGCGGACGGTGCCGGCGCCGTACTCGGCGATCAGCTGGTCGCGAACGTAGCCGAAGAAGTCGGGCTCGCGGATCTCCTTGTAGAGCTTGCCGGCCTTGAGCCCGAGCCCGCGCTTGACCGCCCAGTCGTACTGCTCGCGCGAGATGTCTCCCTCGTTCAGGAGTGCCTGGAGGACCTGGTTGCGCCGGCCCTTCGCCACCTCCTTCTTCTGGAACGGGTTGTAGTCCGTCGGCGCCTGCGGCAGCCCCGCGAGCATCGCCGACTCGGGCAGGTTGAGCTCGCTTGCGTTCTTGGAGAAGTACGTCTGCGCCGCGGCCTCGATCCCGTAGGCCAGGTTGCCGTAGTAGACCTGGTTCATGTACGTCGCGAGGATCCGGTTCTTCGCCCACGCCTTGTCGAGCTTGATCGCGAGGCACGCCTCCTTCAGCTTCCGCTCGACCGTCTGCTCGCGCCCGATGTAGAGGTTGCGGACGAGCTGCTGCGTGATCGTCGAGCCGCCCTCGACCACCTGGCCGGCGCTGACGTTCTTCCAGAGCGCCCGCGCGATGCCCTCGACGTCGACGCCGTCGTGCTTGTAGAAGCGCCGGTCCTCGATCGCGACGGTCGCCTTCGGCATCCAGGGACTGATCCGCTTGAACGGCACGGGCTGGCGGTTCCGCTCGGCAGGGATGACGCCGAGGCGCGAGTTGTCGGCCGCGTAGATGAACGTGTTCGAGCCGATCTCGACCTGCTGCAGCGAGTTCAGGTCGCAGGACGAGCCGAAGGTCGCGACACCCGTCACGGCCGCGCCGGCGACGACGAAGAGGAGGGCGAGCACGGCCACGAGGGCGAGCACGACGGCGCGGCGGCGCGTGTGCTTCCGCTCGATGCGCCTGCGCCGGCGCCGCCGCCGGGGCGTAGATCTCGTCGTCGAACCCGCGGCTGCCGCGCGGCGGCGTCACGCGAAGATCCCGCGCTCGCGCAGGCGATCGTGCGCGCGCAGGCGGAGATCGTGCTCGAGCTGCTCCGCCGCGGCCTCGCTTTCGGTCCAGGCCCGCATGGTCAGGGTCGGCGACCCGTCCAGGGAGGAGACGAAGACCTCGTCCCGCTCACCCGGAACCTCCGCACGGAGGTCCTCGACGAGCTGACGAAGGTCTGCTGAGGGTGGAACCTGCACTGTGACCTCGGCGTACTTCGCGGCGCTGCGAATCGTGGAGTTCGTGATGGTATCCGAGGCCAACTTCTCGTTCGGGATCACGAACCGCGCGTTGTCCTCGGTGCGGATGAACGTGTACATCAAGCCGATCTCCTCGACCGAGCCCTCGACGCCGCCGACCTCGACCCAGTCCCCGAGCCGAAGCGGCTGCGTCATCGCGATCATCAGCCCGGCGACGAAGTTGCCGAGCGTCCGTTGCGACGCGAGGCCGATGATCAGGCCGAGGATCGCGGACGAGGCGAGCAGCCCGGCGGCGACCGCGCGCACCTGCGGGATCACGAGCAGGGCGGAGAGAACGCCGATCAGGACGATCCCGGCCGTAACCGTTCGCCGCAGGACTCGATAGCGCGTCATCGCCTCGGGCGAGCGGTTCGCGCCCATGATCCGCCGGTCGATCAGACGGGCCGCGACGAGCGTCAGCCCGACCACGATCACAATCACGAGCAGGCGGTGCCACGGCTCCATGGGGCCGAGTTCGACGGCCGGCCGCGGGTTCCTCAATGCGGCGGCGCGTGCCTCTGCTCCAATGCCGCGATGAGGCTTCTTCTCTGGCTCCTCTTCGTCGGCGCCTTCGCGGCCATCAACCTCTACGGGCGCAGCGAGGGCCCGCGCCCGGCCGACGACATCGTCTACCAGTACGACTTCGCCATCGGCAGCCTCGCCGGCTACGCCATCCTCTTCTCACTCGTGCTCGCGCTGACGGTCGGACTTCCACGCCGAGACGTGCTGGCACTGAGGCCGCCTGCCTCGTGGGGCCGGGCGCTCGGACTCGCCCTGGGCGCGCTGATCGTGATCTACGTCGGCGCCGCGCTGGCCCTGTCCATCTCCGACGCGGGCGACGAGCAGAACCTGACTCCGGAAGGCTGGGACAGCAGCCGCGCCGGCGCCTACGCGCTCAGCTTCCTCGCCGTCGTCTTCGTCGCCCCGATCACGGAGGAGCTGCTCTACCGCGGCGTCGGCCTGTCGCTGCTGCTGGCGCGGACGACGGTGCCGGTGGCGGTGGGGGTCACCGCGCTGTTTTTCGGGCTCGGGCACGGGCTCGTGCTCTCGCTCGCCGCGTTCATCTGGTTCGGGATCGTGATCGCGGTCGTTCGTCTCCGCACGGACAGCATCTATCCGGCCTTCGCGGTCCACTGTGCGTTCAACGCGATCGGGATGATTGCGCCACTGTTTCTCTGACGGCCTGCTCCTCTGACCGTCACGTTATTGTCGATGTTGTGCGCGGCGCGATCGTCCTCTTCGCCGGTCTCGCCGGTCTCGCCTTCGCGGCTCCTGCGACCGCTGCGCCACCCGCCGTCACCGCCTCGGCCACGCCGTCCACGGGCGTCGCGCCGCTTCCGGTGACGCTGACGGCGAGCGGGGACGCGGCAATCTACACCTGGGAGCTCGGCGACGGCACGGCGGCGACCGGCGCTCTGGTCGCACACGTCTATCCGGCCGGCCGCTTCACCGCGACGGTGACGGCGGAGAGCGCGGCGGGAGAGATCGCGCGGGCGCAGGTCCAGATCGTGGTCGGTCGACGCTCGCTCGCGCTCTCCGCCCCACGAATTGCCGACTACGGCGGTGCAGCGACGTTGACAGGCATGCTCCGGCCCGCCGTCCGTGGCGCGCGCGTCCAGCTCTACCGTGCCGGCACCTACGTCACCTCCGCGCGAGTCGGGGCGAACGGCCGCTTCCGCGCCCGCATCCTCCTGCGCTCGCCGGGGCCGTACCACGCTCGCTTCGGCACCTTCCGCTCGGGCGCACGCACGATCGCGCTGCGGCCGGAGCTGCGGGCCCGCGTTCCGGCGATCGCACCGGTGGGCGGCGTGCTGGCCCTCAGTACGAGGCTCGTCCCGGCGAGAGCCGGCTCGGTCCGAGTGCGGATCTTCCGCGACGGACGGCTCGTGCGCACCCGCGCCGGGCGAATCCCGACGGCCGCTCCAGGGACGATCCGAATCGAGCTGACGACGGCGCCGCGCCGCGGGTACACGCGCGTGCGCCGAGCCCTCACCGCACAGGTCGTCCAGCCGTCACTTGCGCCCGGGTCGCGAGGACCGAGCGTGCTCGCGCTCGAGCGCCGGCTCGCCAAGCTCCACTATGCCCTCCGCGGCATTGACGGCATCTATGACCAGGCCACGTACGAGGCGGTGCTCGCCTTCCAGAAGGTGAACGGCCTGCCGCGAACCGGGCGCGTCGAGGACTGGCTCTGGCGCCGGCTCGCGCGGGCCGGGACGCCACGGGCCCACCGCGCCGGCGACTACATCGAGGTCGACAAGACGCGCCAGGTGCTCTTCGTCGTCGTCGGCGGCCAGGTGACGAAGGTCGTCCACGTCTCCACCGGCGCGTCCGGCAATACGCCGCTCGGCAGCTGGCAGGTCTACCGCAAAGTGCCCGGCTGGGACTGGGTGCTCTGGTACCCGATGTACTTCAAAGGCGGCTTCGCGATCCACGGCTACCCGTCCGTTCCCGCCTATCCCGCGTCACACGGTTGCGTCCGGATCCCGATGTGGATCGCCCCCTCGCTCTTCGGCACGCACGGCCAGGGCACGACTGTCATCGTGCATCTCTGATGGCCGAGCCCGACGCCACCGATCCGCTCATCCGCCAGTTGCGCGAGCAGCTCTCGGACAACGACGTCGCCATCGTCGAGGCTGTCAACGCGCGGCTGAAGCTCGTCGCCCGGCTGAAGCGCGTCAAAGAGGAGCGCGGGATCGACTTCCTCGACCCGGCTCGCGAGGAGTGGATGCTGCAGTACCTCACGCGCGCGAACCGAGGGCCGCTCTCGCCCGAGGGCCTACGCGAGATCTACACCGAGCTGCTCGACCTGACGAAGCGCGAGGTCGGGCGCAGCGACGAGAGCTAGCTGTCGTCCGGATCGGATGCGAACTCGTCCGGCGAGACGGTGTCGAGGAAGGCGCGGAACTCGTCCGGATCGAGCTCGGCAAGCGGCGGCACACCGGCACCCGCCGCGATCTCCTCGTCCGATGCGTCGCCCTCGAACTCGACGCCGGACTCCTCGATCACCTCGTCCGCGACGTAGATCTTCGCGCCCGAGCGGACAGCGAGCGCAATCGCATCCGAGGGCCGCGAGTCGACCTCGATCTCGGAGCCGTTCCGCTGCAGCGTGATCCGGGCGTAGTAGGTGTTCTCGCGCATCTCGGTGACGGCGACCGAGATCACCTCCGCATCGAGCTGGCCGACCACGTCGTTGAGCAGGTCGTGCGTCATCGGCCGCGCCGGGGCCGCGTTCTGCAGCTTGACGAGAATCGCGGCCGCCTCCGGATGCCCGATCCAGATCGGCAGAAAGCGGTTGCCGTCAGCCGTCTTCAACAGCACGATCGGCTGCTTGCCGACCATGTCGAAGCTGACGCCATAGATGACCATCTCTCGCATCGACAGGGCCTCTCACTCAGTGTAGCCACCGTCTACGAAGGGGAATCCCGAGTGTTCAGCTCGGAGATCGGCACGCGGATCCGCTCGCCCGTCGCGACGTCCTCCAGGTCCGCGCGGCGCTCGGGCACGCCCATGGGGTCGAGCCCGCGCACGATGTACTGGGTTCCCTCGTAATCGAGGAGCTCACCGATTCGCATGTCCGCAAGTAGGCGCCACCGCCAGGCACCTGGTACTCCTGTCGGCGGCAGAGGCGGAGCGGGGTATCCCTGAGTCGAGTGCCCGTATCTCGACGGCACGGCATGCCGTTGCATCTCAGAATGGTCGACCTCTGGCTCCACGACATCGAATCGCTCGAGGCGGTGACGCAGGACGAGCACACCAAGCGGCTCTGCCTGCGTCTGGCAGCGATGTCGCAGGCCGGCACGCTTGCGCCGTTCGTCGCGAACCTGCATCGCGACGACGATCTCGACGACAGCACGAAGGGCACGATCGCCGAGATCGCGAACGACGCGAACTTCCTGCTCGCGGTCGAGGACTACGTCCGCCGCACGCAGCTCATTCACTGAGCCGCTGGCTACAATCGCCGTCCGCGGGCGATTAGCTCAGTTGGTTAGAGCGCCGCTCTGATAAGGCGGAGGTCCCTGGTTCGAATCCAGGATCGCCCACTCCGCGGCTAGAGGCTCTCGAGCACTTCGACGAGCTCCTCGAGCCGAAGCTCCTCGCCGAAATGGATCTCGAGCTTGCCGGCGCTGACGCGCGCGGGCAGCCCGGTGAGCCGCTCGGCCGCACCGCGGGCGCGCTCGGCCAGCGCAGGATCGACGGCAGGAGCGGACCGAGGCCGGCGGGCGGCGCCACCGTCCTGGGCGGCCTTCTCCGCCGCGCGCACGGACATCCCGTCGCGCACGATCCGCTTCGCGAGCTTCTTCCGCGCGTCGTGGTCGGGCAGCGAGAGCACGGCGCGCGCATGGCCCTCGGTCAGCTCGCCGCGCGCGACCATCCAGAGCACCTCCTCGGGCAGCTCGAGCAGGCGGAGCCGGTTCGAGACCGACGACTTCGAGCGGCCGACGCGCTCGGCGACGTCGCCGAGCGAGAGCTCGAACTCGTCCACGAGCGAGGCGTAGGCCCGGGCCTCCTCCACCGGCGACAGCTGCTCGCGGGCGACGTTCTCGACGAGGGCGAGCAGGAGCGAGTCGCGATCGTCGGCCTCGCGTACGAGCGCGGGCAGCGAGTCGATCCCAGCCTCGCGCGCGGCGCGCCAACGGCGCTCGCCGGCGATCAGCTCGTAGCCGCCGGCCGCCCGCGGCCGCACGACGACCGGCTGGAGCAGACCCTGCTGCTTGATCGAGCTGGCGAGCCCTGTCGTCGCCTCCGGCTCGAAGCGGCGGCGCGGCTGCCGCGGGTTCGCATGGATCGCGTCGACCGGCAGCTGCGCGAGCTGCGTCAACGCGCCCTCGGCGCCGCCGATCAGGACCTCGAGGCCCCGGCCGAGCCCTCGTCTAGGCGCGCTCGACAAGCTCCATCGCCACCTTCCAGTACGCCTCGGCCCCCGACGAGCGGCGGTCGTACGCGATCGCAGGGAGGCCGTGGCTCGGCGCTTCGGCGAGACGGACCGAGCGCGGCACGGTCGTCGTGAAGACGAGGTCGCCGAAATGGCGGCGCACCTCGGCCTCGACCTCGGCGGCGAGACGGGTGCGGCCGTCGACCATCGTCAGGAGGATTCCGGCGATACCGAGGCGCGGGTTCAGGCGGGCCTTGACGAGCTCGATCGAGCCGAGCAGCTGCGACAGCCCCTCGAGCGCGTAGTACTCGGCCTGCACCGGCACGATCACGCGGTCGGCGGCGGCGAGCGCGTTCACGGTCAGCGGGCCGTAGGACGGGGGACAGTCGAGGAAGACGTAGCCGTAACGGTCGCGGGCCCCCGTCAGCGATCCCTGGAGATACCGCTCGCCGTCCGGGTGGTCGGAGAGCTCGACTGCGGCCCCGGCGAGCGCCGGCTTCGCCGGCACGAGCTCGAGGTTCCCGAACCGGGTCGGCCTCGCGATCTCGGCGACGGGCGCACCATCCAGGAGGTCGTAGCTGGACGTGCCGTTCGCCTTCTCTCCCAGCCCGGAGGTCGCGTTCGCCTGGGGATCGAGATCGACCAGCAGCGCCCGCTCGCCGGCCTCGGCCAGGCAGGCGGCGAGGTTGACGGCGGTCGTCGTCTTGCCGACGCCGCCTTTCTGGTTCGCGATCGCGTAGATGGTGCCGGGCACACAGCGAGTCTAGAGAGGGCCTCGGACTATCCTCCGCCCGTGCGCAAGCCCGCTCCTCCGTACGCGAACGAGGGCCCGCACGCCCTCTGGCACGTGAGCGAGAACCCCGGCATCGAGCGGTTCGAGCCGCACGTCAGCGCCACCGCCGCGGAGCGTGAGCCGCTCGTCTGGGCGATCGACACACGACATCTGCCCCTCTACTGGTTCCCGCGCGACTGCCCGCGCGGAACGTTCTGGGCCGCCGCCGAGACGAGACCCGAGGACGCCGAACGGCTGCTCGGCGCGTCGTCGCGCGTGCACGTGATCGAGGAGTCCTGGCTCGAGCGCATGCGCGTTGCGACCGTGTTCGCGTACCGACTTCCCGAGGACAGCTTCGAGCCGCACCCGGACGTCGGGGGCTACTGGATCAGCCGCGACACCGTCGAGCCGATCGGGATAGAGCCCGCCGACGACCTCGTTGGCCGCCACGAGCGAGCAGCGATCGAGCTGCGCGTCCTGCCGAACATCTGGCCGCTCTGGAACGAGGTCGCCGCCTCGACGCTCGAGTTCAGCGGCATGCGGCTTCGCAACGCGCAGCCGGCCAAGTAACAGTCTGTTACTTGGTGCTCAAGCGAGGGGCCGCTTCTTCGCGACACCCGGTCGCCGCGGAAAGCCCGGCGGCGTCGGTCCGGTCTTGCGGATCACCAGGAAGCCGGGCCGGGACTCCTCCAACTCGCCGGCGATCTTCCCGGCAACCAAGGCAACCGCGTCCTCGTCGACCGACGGGCCGACCCAAAGGACGACACCGCCGCCCTCCTCGACGAGTGGGAGGCACCACTCCGCGGCAACCGGCGGACGGGCAAGCGCCTTCGCAACCGCGACCTTGTAACAGTCTGTTGCTTGGCTCTCGGCGCGGCCCCAGACGACCCGGAGGTTCGGCAGCTCGCCCGTCCAGCGCTCGAGGAACTCGGTCTTGCGCCGCTCCGCCTCGAGCAGCGTCACCTCACGCTCCGGCAGGACCGCCGCGAGCGGGATCCCGGGCGTGCCGCCGCCGCTGCCGACGTCCACGATCGGGCCTTCGAACCGTCGCACGAGCTCGAGGCCGGCGAGCGCGTCGTCGAGCAGCATGCGACGCGCCTCGGCAGGATCCTGGAGCGCGGTCAGGCCGGGCGTCGCCAGCACGCCGGCGAGCCAGCGCTCGAGAAGGTCGCCGTTCAACGGCCTGTCCGGTCGCTCCCCGTTCGCGCGCGGAGCCGGGCTTTGCCCGGTGGGAGCGCAGGAGCGAATCGTGCGTCGCTGCGAGGAAGGAGGGGGCTCATGGGGGAACCCTGGGTTCCCCCATGTCTAGACGTCGACGTGGCGGGGGAAGATGACGACGAAGCGATTCGGCTCGGTGCCCTCGCTGGCCGTCTCGATCTCGGGATCGTCCTTCAGCTTCTCGTGGACGATCTTCCGCTCGACCGCGGTCATCGGCTCGAGCTCGACCCGCTGCCCAGTCGCGGACGCCTGCTCGGCCATTCGCACGGCAAGCGCGTCGAGGGTCGCCTGGCGCCGGTCGCGATAGCCGGCCGCGTCGACGATCAGCGGCTTGCGCTCCTCGTAGCGGCCGCGAAAGACGATCGCGTTGGCGAGGTACTGGATCGCGTCGATCGTCTGCCCGTGACGGCCGATCAGCATCCCCAGCTCGTCGCCTTCGCAGACGACACGGATCTCGTCCTCCGTCTCCTCGATCTCGACGGTGCAGCGCACGCCGATCTCGTAGGCGATCCGCTCGACGACCTCGCGCAGGCTGGCGGCGTCGGCGCTCTCGCCGTCGCGTACCGTGGGCGCGTGCGGCTCGCGGACCGGCGCCGAGCCCTCGTCGACCGAAGCGATCACGCGCGCAGGCTCGTAGCCGACGCCGAGCAGGCCCCGCTCGCCCTCGCTGACCACCTGGAAGCGGACGGCCTCCTTGTCGAGGCCCGGCCGCATCCGCTCAAGCTCGCGGAGCGCAGCCCACTTGGCCTCCCCGACCGTCTCGCCGGTCATCTCGACCGCGATCTCGCTCATCGCCGCGAGCCGCCCTTCTTCCGCTTCACCTTGCGCACGCGCGGCGGCGTGGCAGCCGGCTTCTTTTCCACCGCCTGTTTCGCCGCCGCGGCGGCTTGCACCTCCGCCTTCGGCGGTGTCCGCGAGCTCTTCTTCGGCGGCGGCTGGGGTTTTGGCGTCAAGCGCCTCGTGATCAGGCCCTGGCCGGTCGTCCACAGGTTCGTGGTCAGCCAGTAGAGCATCAGCCCGGACGGGAAGTTGAGCACGAACGGGATGAACGCGATCGGGAGGATCAGCAGCATCGCCCGCTGCGCCGGCTGCATGTTCTGCGACATCAGGTACGACGAGGTCAGCTGGCTGATCGCATAGAGGACGATCAGGAGCGGGCCCCAGCCGACCTTCGTGTCCTCGGTGATGTCGATCAGCCCCAGCCACTCCGTGCTCGAGGCCGGGTAGAGAGGCAGGATCTCATCGTCGAAGTCGCGCAGGACGAAGAAAAGGCCGATGAAGACCGGGAACTGCGCCACCAACGGCAAGCAGGAGGCGGCCGGATTGATCTGGTTCTCCTTGTAGAAGGCCATCATCTCCTGATTCATCTTCTGCTTGTCGTGCTTGTACTTCTGCTGGATCGCCTTCATCTCCGGCGCATGCGCCTGCAGGTTTTGCATCGAGTGGATCTGCCGCACCGTCAGCGGCACGAGCAGCATCCGGACGATCACGACGAGAGCGACGATCGACCACGCCCAGGTCAGCCCGACCGTCTCGTGCAGGTTCGTGAGCACCCACGTCAGCAGGTCCTCGAGCGGGGTCAGGATGCCGGCGACGATCACGCCGGATCGACTCCGCCGTGGCTCCACGGGTTGCAGCGGAGCAGTCGCCAGCCGGCCTTCGCTGAGCCCTTGACGAGGCCGTGCGCACGCAGCGCGTCGATCGCGTACTGGGAGCAGCTCGGGTGGTACTTGCAAGTGTTCGCCGGCGTCAGCAGCCCGAACGTGTACCGCCAGGCGTAGACCAGCCCGATCCCGAGATACTTCACGCCGCCGCCTTGTCGAGCACCTCGGTCACGCGTTCGGCGAGCCACTCGTGGCCGCGCGTGTCCGCCGGCTCCGCCAGCCCGGGACGGGCGACGAGCACGTAGTCGTGACCCGGGCGGGCGCGATCGGCCAGCTCGGTCCAGGTCTCGCGCAGCTGGCGCTTGACCCGGTTGCGGACGACCGCGTTCCCGACCGACTTCGGCACGGCCAGGCCAAGCCGCGGCGCGTCCGAATCGTCGGCCTCCGCGCGCGGGAACCAGTAGAGGACGAGGAACCGCGTCGAGGCGGAGCGGCCGCTCCGATAGACGGCGTCGAAGTCCCGCGAGCGGGACAGGCGGTGGCGGCGCTGCACGGTTCGAGAATAGACGGGCGAGCTCAGGCGGAGAGCCGCTTGCGGCCCTTGGCGCGGCGGCGCTTGAGGATCGCCTGCCCGGCGCGGGTCGCCATCCGCGCGCGGAAGCCGTGCTTGCGCTTGCGGCGGCGGACGTTGGGCTGGTAGGTGCGCTTCAAGAGAGTGACTCCGGATCGAAAAGGAGAGAACCGCCGGAACGGCGGGAGCGGAAGTATAGCGAGGGGCCCTCGAAAGCGGTTATCCACAGGCTGCGTGGGTCCGGGAAAAGGCCCGCAAACGGGCAACGACCACTGCCGCAACTCACACGCTTTCCACAGCTGTGGATAGAGGTGTGGACGCCAGAAAGTACCTGCAAATTGCCGTATTTTACTCTCGACAGGCGGGTTGAGAGCACTCCCAGACGCTGCTATGCTCGCCGCTTCCTGACCCCCCAAGTGAAGGAGCCGGCCGCGGCGTGGAGCACCAAATCGAGCTGACTGCAGGGAACCTGTGGGACGAGGTGTCGAGTCGGCTCAAGGGGGCGCTCAACGAGGCGACGTTCGACAGCTGGTTCGGCAGCGCGGAGGGAGTCGGACTCACCGACGACGCTTTCACCCTCTCCGTCCCGAACGACTTCACCCGGGAGTGGATCGAGGGCCACTTCCTCGGCCTGATCCGCGCCGCCGTCAAGGACGCGACCGGCCACGAGCGCCGGATCCACCTGAGCGTCCGCGACGAGGCCGCCCCGGAGCAGGGCGCCGACGGTCTTGCGTTCGAGCAGCCCGTCCGCCTGCGTGCACCGGAGCCGGCCGCGAGCGGCTCGATGAGCCTCAAGTACACGTTCGACCTGTTCGTGATCGGGTCCTCGAATCGGTTCGCCCATGCCGCCGCGCTCGCGGTCGCGGAGGCGCCGGCCCAGGCCTACAACCCGCTCTTCATCTACGGCGGCACCGGCCTCGGCAAGACGCACCTGCTGCAGGCGGTGGGCCAGTACGTCGGCGAGCACGGCAACGGGCTGACCGCACGCTACGTCACCAGCGAGACGTTCATGAACGACTTCATCAACTCGCTCCGCGACAAGCGGATCGAGGGCTTCAAGCAGCGCTACCGCACCTACGACGTCCTCCTCGTCGACGACGTCCAGTTCTTCGAGGGCAAGGAGCGGATCCAGGAGGAGTTCTTCCACACCTTCAACTCGCTCTACGAGGCCGGCCGCCAGATCGTGATCTCGTCCGACCGGCCGCCGAAGGAGATCGCGACCCTGGAGGAGCGCCTGCGCTCGCGCTTCGAGTGGGGGCTGATCACGGACATCCAGCCGCCCGATCTCGAGACGCGAATCGCGATCCTGCGCAAGAAGGAGAAGACGGACCGGATCCACGTGCCCGACCCGGACGTGCTCACCTACGTCGCCGAACGGGTGACGACCAACATCCGCGAACTCGAGGGCGCGCTCACGCGCGTCGTCGCCTTCTCCTCGCTGACCGGCCGGCCGATGACGGTCGAGCTCGCCGAGGACGTGCTCAAGGACGTCTTCCCGCAGGGCCAATCCGTCGAGATCTCGATCCGCCGGATCCAGGAGACAGTCTCCGAGCGCTTCGGGATGACCGTGAACGAGCTCTGCAGCGCCAAGCGCTCCCAGTCGATCGCGTATCCGCGCCAGGTTGCGATGTACCTCTCGCGCGCGCTGACCGACTCGTCGCTGCCGAAGATCGGCAAGGAGTTCGGCGGCCGCGATCACACCACTGTGATGCACGCGAACGCGAAGATCGAAGGGATGATTCGCGAGGACCGCTCTGTGTACAACCTTGTGCAGGAGCTGACGGCACGGATCAAGCAGGCGGGGTGACTTCTGTGGGAACCTGCCGAAACGCGCTCGAGCCTGTTGATACCCGCGTTTTCTCCACGGGTTTGCTCCACCGGGTAAACCCGCTTGGGAAGCCGGTTCGCTCCGTCTTCCCCGTCGTCCACACTCCCTACGACTTCTACGAGAGGATTTAAAGAACTATGGAGACAGAGACGGCGGAACCCGGGCTCGGTGAAAATGGGACGATGGCGGAGATGGCCACCGGCACCGGGATGAAGATCAGCGTCGCCCGCGACGAGCTCGTCGCCAAGTTGGGCGTGGTCTCCCGTGCCGTCTCGACCCGGGGCACCGTCCAGGTGCTCTCCGGAATCCTCCTCCGAGTCGACGGCGAGACGCTGACGCTCGCCGCCACCGACATGGAGCTGTCGCTGCGGACGACGCTCGAGGCGCAGGTCGAGGGAGACGGCGCCGTCGTCATTCCCGGCAAGCCGCTCGTCGAGCTCGCGCGCCTGCTTCCCGAGAGCGACGTCACGATCGAATACCGGCCCGAGGAGGGGACGGTTCAGATCGTCTCCGGTTCCTACAACTCGCGCCTGCATGTCTTCAACGCCGAGGACTTCCCGCGCCTGCCGGCGGTCGATGCGCAGTTGCACTCGATCGACCGCGAGGCGCTGCTCGAGACCGTTGACCGCGTCGCGCGCTCCGCCTCGCGTGACGAGTCGCGCCCGGTGCTGACGGGGATCCTCGTCCGCTTCGAGGCGGGGAAGCTCGTCATGGTCGCGACCGACTCGTACCGGCTCTCCGTCAAGGAAACGGAGCTCGGCGAGACCGCTCCCGAGCTCGAGGCGATCATTCCGGCACGCGCGCTCACCGAGCTGTCCCGGCTTGCGACCGGCGATACCGTCGAACTCGGTGTCCACGAGAACCACGTGGTGTTCGGAACCGGGGCGAGCGACGGCGCCGACGCCTGGCTGACCACCCGCCGGATCGACGGCCAATTCCCGAATTACCGGCAGCTGCTGCCCGAGACGTTCGAGGTCGAGCTGACGCTGCCGAAGTCCGAGCTCGCGGATGTCGTCCGCCGTGCGTCCGTGCTCGCGCTCCGCAACTCTCCGCTCCGATTGCGCCTGGCCGAGGGCGAGCTCATGGTCTCCGCCCAGACCCAGGACGTGGGCGAGACCCAGGAGACGATGCCGGCCGCGTACACCGGCGAGGAGTTCGTGATCGGCTTCAACGCCGAGTTCCTTCGCGACGGCGTCGACTCGATCGTCGGGGACGACGTGCGCGTGAAGCTGATCAATCCGCTCCGGCCGGCGATCCTCGAGGACGCGGCCGGCGACTTCACCTACCTGATCATGCCGATCAGGCTGGCGGGGTAGATGGCCAGAGAAACCCGAGCCTGATCGTCCGGAACGTCACGCTCCGCAACTTCCGTTCCTACGAGCGACTGGAGCTCGCGCTCGAGCCGGGGCTCGTGCTCGTGACGGGTGCCAACGGAGCCGGCAAGACGAACCTGCTCGAGTCCCTGCACGTCGGCACCCAGGGCTTCTCGCCGCGGACGCGCGCCGATCAGCAGCTCGTCCGGCTCGGCGCCGACGGAGCCCGGATCGCGCTCGCGGGCGACCGCGACGGACGCCCGCTTCAGCTCGAGGTGACGCTCCAGCAGTCCGGGAAGCGCGCGAAGCTGAACGGTGCCGCCCTGCGTTCCGCCGAGCAGCTGCGCGCCGAGGTCGCGACGCTCGTCTTCACGCCGGACCGTCTCGCCGTCGTCAAGGGAGGCCCGGCGGCACGCCGCGCCTACTTCGACCGGACGCTCGGGCGACTGCAGCCGAGTCGTGCCTCGCTGCCCGTGGAGTACGCCGCCGCGGTGGGACAGCGGAACGCCGCGCTACGGCGGGTCCAGATCGGCGCGTCCACACGGGAGGCCGTCGCGCCCTGGACCGAGCAGGTCGCGACGCTCGGGGCACAGCTGGTCGAGTACCGGCGCGACGCGCTGGCCGTCCTCTCGCCGGCCTTCGCCGAGCGGGCCGGCGAGCTCGGCCTGCCGGACGCAGGTCTCGATTACACGGGCGAGCCGCCGACGGTGGAAGCGCTGGACGCTCGGCTCGAGCGCGATCTGGAGCGGGGAGTGACCGGTCTCGGCCCGCATCTGGACGACATCACCGTTCGCTCGGGCGACCGCGACCTGCGCAGCTTCGGCTCGCAAGGGGAGCAGCGGCTGGCCGTGCTCTCGCTGTTGCTGGCCGAGGCCGAGGTGATCGCGGAACAGCGCGGAACGCCGCCGCTGGTGCTGCTCGACGACGTCCTCTCCGAGCTCGACGCGTCGCGGCGGAAAATCCTGGCGGAGCGGATCGGCCGCGTCGGCCAGGCTGTCGTCACCGCCACCGGCGCCGACGCGCTGCCGCTCGAGCCGGCGCAGCTGGTCGAGGTGACGCCCGGCGTTGTGAGCCCGCGGTGATGGAGCGACTCGACGCCGAGGTGCGGCGCGAGCTCGGCCGGTTCGGGCCGATCGAAGGCGACACGGCCGCGATCGTGCGCGCCTGGCCGGCCGCCGTGGGAGAGACGGTGGCCCGAAACGCGTGGCCCGCCAGGCTCGCGCGTGACGGCACCCTGCTCGTCAACACCGCCTCGTCGACCTGGGCGTTCGAGCTCGGCCGGCTCGCCGAGACGATCCTCGCGCAGCTCCGCGCGCAGCTCGGCAACGCGACGCCGCGGGCGCTCAAGTTCGCCGCGGGACCGCTGCCCGAGCCGCCGGCCGAAGCGGCGGAGCGACGCGCGGCAGCCGGGCGAGAAAGCACTGCGGAGCACCGGGCCGAGGCAGCTGCGATTGCCGCCGGAATCGAGGACGAGGAGCTGCGCCGGCTGGTTGCCAGAGCGGCCGCGGCGAGCCTCTCCTCAGGGTGCCGATCCGGGTGCCGATCCGCCCCCCGACGACCGGGGTTTCTGATACACTGCTCTTCGCCCGCAAAGAGGCTATTTGCAGGGCTTTTTTGATGGCCGAAACCGCTTATACCGCAAAAGACATCACCGTTCTGGAGGGCCTCGAGCCCGTCCGGTTGCGGCCGGGCATGTACATCGGCTCGACGGGCCCGCGCGGCCTCCATCACCTCGTTTACGAGGTCGTCGACAACGCCGTCGACGAGGCCCTCGCCGGGCACAACGACCACGTCGAGGTGACCCTCCATCCGGACAACTCGGTCACCGTCTCCGACCGCGGCCGCGGCATCCCCGTCGACCTGATCGAGGACCAGGGGCTGTCGGCGATGACCGTCGTCCTGACGAAGCTGCACGCCGGCGGCAAGTTCGGCGGCGACGGCTACAAGGTCTCAGGCGGCCTCCACGGCGTCGGCGTCTCGGTCGTCAACGCGCTCTCGGAGCGACTCGTCGCCGAGGTCCGCCGTGACGGCAAGGTGCACCGCCAGGAGTTCGAGCGCGGGCGCCCCGCTGGGCGACGTCGAGATTGTCGGCAAGGCCGACAAGGGCGACAGCGGGACGACGATCCACTTCCTTCCCGACGCCGAGATCTTCGAGGAGGTCGACTTCTCGATCTCGACCCTCGTTCAGCGCCTGCGCGAGACGGCCTTCCTGACGCGCGGGCTCCGCATCGTCCTCACCGACGAGCGCGAGGGCGAGGAGCGGCACGAGTTCTACGCCGAGGGCGGGATCAGGGACTTCGTCGCCTACGTCAACGACGCGAAGGACCCGGTCCACAAGCACATCGTCTACTTCGAGGGCGAGAACGGGGACGGCGCGCTCGAGGTGGCGATGCAGTGGAACACCTCCTACGTCGAATCGGTCTTCTCGTTCGCGAACAACATCAACACGCACGAGGGCGGCACCCATCTCTCCGGCTTCCGCGCGGCGCTCACCGGCACGATCAACCGGTATGCGCGCGAGAAGGGCCTGCTGAAGGAGAAGGAGGACAACCTCGAGGGCGAGGACGTGCGCGAAGGTCTCGCCGCTGTGATCTCGGTCAAGCTGCGCAACCCGCAGTTCGAGGGGCAGACGAAGACGAAGCTCGGCAACCCACCGATCGAGAGCCTCGTCAAGCAGGTCGTCAACCAGAAGCTCGCCGAATTCCTCGAGGAAAACCCACAGGACGCGCGCCAGATCATCACGAAGACGATCTCCGCCGCCCGCGCCCGCCAGGCGGCCCGCAAGGCGCGCGAGCTGACGCGGCGCAAGAGCGCGCTCGAGAGCATGTCGCTGCCGGGGAAGCTCGCCGACTGCTCGATCAAGGATCCCGAGTCGGCCGAGCTCTTCATCGTCGAGGGCGACTCCGCCGGCGGCTCGGCCAAGATGGGCCGCGACCGCACCTATCAGGCGATCCTGCCCCTGCGCGGGAAGATCATCAACTCGGAGAAGAACCGGATCAACAAGGTTCTCTCCAACAACGAGATCCAGGCGATGATCACCGCGATCGGGACGAGCCTCGGCGAGGAGTTCGACATCGCGAAGCTCCGCTACCACCGGATCATCGTGATGACCGACGCCGACGTCGACGGCTCGCACATCCGGACGCTGATCCTGACCTTCCTCTACCGCCAGATGCCGGAGCTGATCGAGCGCGGTCATGTCTACATCGCGGTGCCGCCGCTCTACAAGGTCAAGCTCGGCAACCAGGAGTACTACTTCGAGAAGGACGCCCAGCTCGAGGAGCTGCTCGTGCGCGAGCGGATCGGCGATCTCGAGATCACCTCCCGCACGGGCGAGGCGCTGAAGCTGACCGAAGCCCGCTGGGGCCGCTTCGTCCGCTCGCTGGCCGAGTTCGAGGGCTGGCTCGCGCGCCTGCGGGTCGACTACGGCGCAGCCGCGGCCGACTTCGTGATCACCCATCGGATCGTCGAGGGCGACGCGGCCTCGCTCGCCGATCTCGACAAGGCGATCGTCGCGTCGGTCGACAACGGCTATGCGCTCAGCATCCTCGGCAGCGCCGAGGGGTCGATCGAGGTGAAGGTCGTCGAGACGGAGACGAGCTCGGCGACGCACATCACCGTTCCGGCCGCGCTCTTCGCCTCGCCGATCTACGCGAACCTGCGCAAGGCGTACGCCCGGCTGCTCGAGATCGTCGGCCCGCCGCCGTTCGCGCTCGCCGCCGGCAAGAAGCGGCGCGAGGCGGAGACGTTCGCGGCGCTCCGGCACGAGGCGCTCGACCTGGCCAAGGAAGGCCTGCAGCTGTCGCGCTTCAAGGGCCTCGGCGAGATGAACGAGGAGCAGCTCTGGGAGACGACGATGGATCCCGCGAAGCGGCTGCTGATCCGTGTCGACGTCGAGGACGCCTCGGCTGCCGACCGGATCTTCTCGACGCTGATGGGCGACCAGGTCGAGCCGCGTCGAGCGTTCATCGAAGAAAACGCGCGCGACGTGCGCTTCCTCGATGTGTAGATGACCGACATAACGAACGAGCCTCTCGGCGGCGGCCGGATCGAGTCGCGCGAGCTCGAGCAGGAGATGCGCTCGAGCTACCTCGACTATGCGATGAGCGTGATCGTCGGGCGCGCGCTGCCCGACGTCCGCGACGGTCTCAAGCCGGTGCACCGCCGCGTCCTCTACGGCATGCACGAGGCCGGGCTGCAGCCGAACCGGCCCTACAAGAAGTCCGCCGCCACCGTCGGCGACGTGATGGGCAAGTACCACCCGCACGGCGACGCGTCGATCTACGACACGCTGACGCGGATGGCGCAGCCCTTCTCGCTGCGCTACCCGCTCGTCGACGGCCAGGGCAACTTCGGCTCGATCGACGACGACCCGCCGGCGGCGATGCGCTACACCGAGGCTCGCCTCTCGCGGATCGCCACCGAGATGCTGCGCGACATCGATGCCGACACCGTCGACTTCGAGCCGAACTACGACGAGTCGCGGAAGCAGCCCTCGGTGCTGCCGTCACGGTTCCCGAACCTGCTGGTCAACGGCTCCGCCGGGATCGCGGTCGGGATGGCGACGAACATGCCGCCGCACCGGCTCGGCGAGATCGTCGACGCGATCGTGCAGCTGATCGACAAGTCGGACTCGAACGTCGAGGACCTGATGAAGCACGTCAAGGGGCCCGACTTCCCGACCGGCTCGATCGTCGTCGGCCGGCAGGGCATTCGCGATGCGTACCGCACCGGCCGCGGACGGATCGTGATGCGCGCGCGCGCCCACATCGAGGAGCTGCGCGGCGGCAAGACCGCGATCATCGTCACGGAGCTGCCCTACGGCGTCAAGAAGGGCGGCGACTCGGGCGTGATCAAGAAGATCGCCGATCTCGTCGGCGAGAAGGTGATCACCGAGGTCTCGGACCTTGCCGACCACTCCGACCGCACCGGGATGCGGATCCAGATCGAGCTGAAGCGCGAGGCGATCCCGCAGGTCGTGTTGAACAAGCTCTACAAGCACACCTCGCTGCAGGCGACGTTCGGCTACAACGCCGTCGCCCTCGTCGACAACGTGCCGAAGACGCTCTCGCTGCTCGAGCTCGTCACGCACTACCTCGACTACCAGCGCGAGATCGTCACGCGCCGCTCCAAGTACGAGCTGCGCAAGGCGGAGGACCGCGCGCACGTCCTCTCCGGCTATCTGATCGCGCTCGACAACCTCGACGAGGTGATCCGCGTCATCCGCGGTGCCGCCGACACGGACGCGGCCCGCGAGCAGCTGATGGCGCAGTTCTCGCTCTCCGAGATCCAGGCGACCGCGATCCTCGACCTGCGCCTGCGCGCCCTCACCGGGCTCGAGCGCAAGCGCGTCGAGCAGGAGTACGCCGACCTGCAGGAGCGGATCGCCGAGTTGCGCTCGATCCTCGGCGACCCGGCCCGCGTCGACGGCCTGATCCGCGAGGAGTTGCTCGAGCTGAAGGCGCTCTACGGCAAGTCCGACGACCGGCGCACGGAGATCATCGCGGCCGAGGGCGAGTTCTCGCTGGAGGACATGATCGCCGAGGAGGACATGGTGATCGCGATCACCCGCTCCGGCTACATCAAGCGCCTCCCTGTCACCTCGTATCGCGAGCAGCGGCGCGGCGGCGTCGGCGTGATGGGCATGGACCTCAAGGACGAGGACTACATCGAGCATCTCTTCGTCGCCTCGACGCACGACTACGTCCTCTTCTTCACCACCGTCGGCAAGGTCTACCGGCTGAAGGTGCACGAGCTGCCGCTCGGCTCACGCCAGTCGAAGGGCCGCGCGATCGTCAACCTGCTCCCCTTCCGCCAGGAGGAGCAGGTCAAGGCTGTGATCGCGACGCGCGACTTCAAGGAGGCCAAGTACCTCCTCTTCGCGACCAAGGCCGGCGTCGTCAAGAAGACCGAGTTCCTCGAGTACAACACGCCGCTGAAGGCCGACGGGATCATCGCGATCAAGATGCGCGAGAACGACGAGCTCGTCGGGGTCAGGCTCTCCGACGGCGACGACGACGTCTTGATGGTGTCCCGCTTCGGGCAGGCGATCCGCTTCCACGAGCGTGATGTCCGCGCGATGGGCCGGGCTGCGTCCGGCGTCAAGGGGATGGGGCTGCGCAAGGACGACGAGGTGATCGAGCTCGAGATCGCCCACGACGACACCGACCTGCTCGTCGTGACCGAGAACGGCTACGGCAAGCGCACTCGCGTGTCCGAGTACCCGGTCAAGGGCCGAGGCGGGCTCGGCGTCAAGACGATCCAGCTCACCGACGCGCGCGGCAAGCTCGCCGGCTCTCGCGTCGTCCGCGACGGCTACCAGGTGATGCTGATCTCGACCGGGGGCACGGTGATCCGGATCCCGGTCGAGGACGTCAAGCGACTGGGACGCTCGACCCAGGGCGTGATCGTGATGCGCCTGCGCGGCGACGAGGACAAGGTCTCGAGCCTCGCGCTCGTGATGGAGAGCGAGGCATCCGACTCCGCCGTCGAGCAGGCCGCCGACGCGGCCCTCGAGGCGGGGGTCGAGCCGCTCGCCGAGCCGGACTTCGACGAGGACGGATTCCCCGCCTCGTCGGACGACGACGCGCTCTAGGCGACAAATCCTCACGTTTTCTCAGTGCATCTCTTCCCAAACCGGGGAAAAGCGTGTATATGTTCGTCTTGAGGGGTCGTCGTATCAGCCGATAAAGGGATCAGCATGGCTTACAACACACAGGTCGACATCCTCGAGCCTGTAAATTTCTCGGAGCATCTGGACAAGATCGAGCTCTATCTGGGCCAGGTCTGCCAGATCGCGGGGATCTCGAAGATGCAGCTCGACTACTGGACGAACAAGGCGCAGATCCCGACCAAGGGCAAGAAACAGCGGATCTACGACATCGACGCGCTCGAGACCGTGATGCTGATCAAGCAGGCCAAGGACAAGGGCCTCAATCTCGGTGCAGCGATCGAGGCGGCACGCCGCTTCCGCTCAGCCAACGGCCAGCTCGGCAGCTAGCTCGTCCCACCGCCGCCGTCGCCGGACGCCTTGCCCATGAAGGCGGTCAGGATGTCGATCGGCGCCGGGAAGACGATCGTGGTCGCGTTCGTCGCCCCGATCTCGAGCAGCGTCTGGAGATAGCGCAGCTGCAGCGCCATCGGCGACCTGGCCATCACGTCGGCGGCGTCGGCGAGCTTCTGCGAGGCCTGGAACTCGCCCTCGGCTGCGATCACCTTCGCGCGCCGCTCGCGCTCCGCCTCGGCCTGGCGCGCCATCGCACGCTGCATCCCCGTGGGAATCTCGACGTCCTTCACCTCGACGATCGAGACCTTGACGCCCCAGGGCGACGTCGCCTCGTCGATGATGTTCTGCAGGATCGCGTTGATCTTGTCCCGCTCCGACAGCAGCTCGTCGAGCATGTGCTGGCCGAGCACGGAGCGCAGCGTCGTCTGCGCGATCTGCGAGGTCGCGACCATGAAGTTCTCGACCTGGACGATCGCGTTCTTCGGCTCGATGATCCGGAAGTAGGCGACCGCGTTCACGCGCACGGGGACGTTGTCCTTCGTGATCACCTCCTGCGGCGGCACGTTCAGCGTGATCGTGCGCAGGTCGACCTTGACCATCCGGTCGACGATCGGGATCAGGAGGAAGAGGCCCGGCCCCTTCGGCTCGGGCAGGAGGCGGCCGAGGCGGAAGATGACGCCGCGCTCGTACTCGCGCGCGACCTTCACGGCGGCGAAGAGGAACAGCAGCAGCAGGAAGGCGACGGCGGCGATTGCGATCAGGGCGATCACGGCGGATCACGTCCTTTCGGCCTGGAGGGTCGGTGCGGGCTGGGGGGATCCTACGACGAGCTCGAGCGTGTCGGGTTCGACGCCTTCGACGAGCGACGTGCTCACCGGCGACGAGCGGGGCGCCGTCGGCGCTGCGGGCGTGCCAGAGCTCGCCGTCGACGAAGACGAGGTTCTCGGCGCGCACCTCGGCCGGCTCGCCGACGAGCCGGTGTGAGCCGACCGCGACCGGGACGCGCCGACCTGCGCCGCCTTCGTCAGGGCGAAGCCGAACAGGAGCGCCAGCGTGCCCGCGATCGCGACCGCGACCGGCAGCGAGACCTGGTAGGCGTCGCCCGCAGGATCGAAGAGCATCAGCGCCCCGATCGTGAACATGACCGCGCCCGCGACGGCGAGCGCGCCGTGCGAGACGATGAACGCCTCGGCTATGAAGAAGGCGGCCGCGAGGATCATCAGCAAGAGCCCGGCGGCGGAGATCGGCAGCACCTGGAGCCCGTAGAGGCCGACGATCAGCGAGATCGCGCCGACGGTGCCGGGGAAGACGAGACCGGGGTTCCAGAGCTCGACGACGATGCCGATCAGGCCGATCGAGAGCATCAGCGCGATGATGTTCGGGTCGATCAGCAGGTCGAGCAGTCGCTTCCAGGCGGACAGCTCGACCCGATCGATCTGCGTCTCAGGCGGGCGTCGAGATCGTCAGCCCCTTGGGCTCGGTGGTCGTGCCGTCGATCTGCTGGAAGAGGTCTGGGTAGTCGGTCGCGATCACGTCGATCACGTTCTTCTCGAGCGCCTCGCGCGCGCCCAGGTTCGTCGCCTTCGTGACCATCTCCCGCGCCACCTGGACGTTGCGCCCGTGCTCGCGCGCCAGCTCGCCGATGTAGGCGGCCGCGTCGTTGACGATCTTCCGGCGGAGATCGTTCGAGATGTCCTCGCCGCCGATCGACACCGGTGTCGAGGAGCCGATGTTCGTCTGCGGCGCCATCGCGAGCACGTCCGCGGCCATGCCGATCACAGCGCCGGCCGAGTCGGCGCT
>CAWGAP010000007.1:0-253035 GCA_963820695.1 uncultured Gaiellaceae bacterium
CAGGAACGCGTTCAGGCCGACCAGCACGACCGCAGCCGCCGCGATCTCGACGAAGCGGTCGTTCGGGATCGAGGCGCCGAGCACCGTGGTCGTGTCGATCAGCCACGACGGGACCGGGAACGGCCGCGCGTCGAAGCCCCAGATCGCCTCGACCAGGGCATTCAATGCGAGCGCGAGGCCGACGGTCACGAGCACCTGCTCGACCGGGCGACGGTAGAGCGGCCGGATCAGCACGAGCTCGATCAGGGCTGCGAGCACCGCGCCGACGGCGATCCCGAAGACCGCGCCGACGAGCAGCTTCGTGCCCTGCCCGCCGTCCACGTGCGTCGACATCCACCAGGTCGCATACGCGCCGACGGTGATCAGCGCCCCGTGCGCGAAGTTGAGCACGCCCATCAGGCCGTAGATCAGCGAGAGCCCGGACGCGATCAGGAAGTACATCGCCCCGAGCCCCAGCCCCGTGATGGTCAGAAGCACGAAGGTGCTCAATGCGAGCCTCCGTGCACACCGAGCAGCGAGCGCACCTTCTCGGGGTCGCCGAGCAGCTCGGCGGCGGGGCCGGTGTGCACGACCGTGCCCATGTCGAGCACGACGACCTGCTGCGCGACGCGGGCGACGACGGCGAGGTTCTGCTCGACGAGCAGCACGGTCGTCAGCTCGGCGGCGCGCTCGAGCGCCGCCGCCACCTCGGTCACGAGCAGCGGCGCGAGCCCCTTGGTCGGCTCGTCGACGAGCAGCACCGGATTGTCATTCAGGAGCGCCCGCGCGATCGCGACCATCTGCTGCTGGCCGCCGGAAAGCGTTCCGGCCTTCTGTGCGCCGCGGACCTTGAGCTCGGGAAAGAGCTCGTAGACGAGTTCGTAGCGCGGTGTCCCTCCACGCTCGGCGAGCCGCAGGTTCTCGTCCACCGATAGACCGGCGAAGACGTCGCGGTCCTCGGGCACGTAGCCGACGCCACGCCGCACGATCGCGTATGTCTGCAGCCTGGTCGTGTCCTCGCCGGCGAGCGTGACCGCCCCCCGGCGCGGGACGAGGCCCATCATCGCCCGCAGCGTCGTCGTCTTGCCGACGCCGTTCCGGCCGAGGAGCGCGGTGACGCCGCCCTCGGGGACGTCGAAGCTGACGTCCTGGAGCACGTGCGACTCGCCCAGGTGCACGTGCAGGTTCTCGACCCGGATCAGCGGGTTGGACGTCACCTGCGTCACCTCGCGTTCCTGGCGCGTGACTGGGGGTGCGCGGCCGGAGGGGATAGTGCGGGAGCACAGACCCGGAGAGCCGCGTGCCGCCAGGCGCGCGAGGCGGGGCCGGAGGCCGGCTCCGCCGGCCGGGAGGCGCCGCCGCCAGGGGCGCGAGGCTCACAGCGGCTCTCCGAGGTAGGCCGTCTGCACGGTCTCGTTCGCCATCACAGCGGCCGGCTCGTCGAACGCGAGCAGTGCGCCGTGGTGCATGACTGCGATCTTCTCGGCGAGGCCGATCACGACCTCCATCCGGTGCTCGACCATCAGCACCGTCTTGCCTTCCTCGCGGTGCACCGAGCGGATCAGCTCGACGAGCTCGTCGACGTCCTCGGCCGAGACGCCGGCCATCGGCTCGTCGAGGAGGATCACGTCGGGCCGGCCGGCGAGCAGCATCGCCAGCTCCAGCTTGCGCTTGTCGCCGTGCGAAAGCAGCCCGGCGGGCCAAAGCATCCGCGGCCCGAGGCCGACCCGGACGAGCGCGTCGTTCGCCCGCTCCACCGCCTCGCGGACGGAGGCGGCGCGGCGCCAGATCCGCAGCGAGCCGCCGAGCTCGGCCTCCGCGGCCAGGCGGACGTTCTCGTGCACCGACAGGAGCGGGAAGACGCTCGAGACCTGGAAGGTGCGGCCGAGCCCCGCGCGGGCGCGCCGGTACGGGGGCTCCGCGGTGACGTCCCGGCCGTGCAGCTCGACGCTCCCCGCCGTCGGGCGGAGCAGCCCCGAGAGCAGGTTGAAGAGCGTCGTCTTGCCGGCGCCGTTCGGCCCGATGATGCCCACGAGCTCGCCCGCACGGACCTCGAGCGAGACATCGGCGACGATCTTGGCGCCGCCGATGTCGAGCCCGAGGTTTCGCGTGGCGAGGATCGGTACGGAGGGAGTTCCCACGATCCCCGGAGGTCAGGGATTCGCCGCTAGTTTCTCGGCTCCGGTGGGGCGACGAACTGCCCCTTGATGCGGGCGACGACCCTGGGCGCCCACTTGCCGTTCGCCTGCTTCACCAGCTTCACCTGGAACATCGGCTGGATCATCGCGTGGTCGGATGCGCGGATCGACTGCTGCCCCTTCGGGCCGATGAAGCTCCAGCCCTCGAGCGCGGCGATCATTTTGTCGACGTTGTCGCCCTTCGCCCCCGTCAGCGCCTGCACGATCATCTGGCCGGCGACGAAGCCGTCCGGCGTGAACAGGTCGGGCACCTGGCCGCGCTTCCGCATCGAGTTGACGAGGAAGTCGTTCACCTTGTTCTTCGGCGCCGTGTGGACGTAGTGCGAGAGGAAGTCGATCTTCGCGGCGACGTCGCCGAACGTCGACCACGTCGCCCGCTCGGCGAGGCCGGTGGTGATCTTGTTGGAAACGCCGAAGGCGCCCTGCTGCTCGAGCGCACGCCACATCGCGGGCGCGGTCGTGCCGGCCCAGGCGACGAAGAGCAGGTCCGGGTTCGCCTGCTTGACCTGCTGCGCGAACGGCGTGAAGTCCTGCGCCGACAGCGGCACGAGCATGCGGCCGACGTTGTGGCCCTGCGAGCCGACGATCGAGTTGACGGCCGCGTAGTTGCCGACGCCGAAGGCGGAGTCCTGTGCGAAGACGGTGACCTTCTTGCCGATCCCCTTGAGGAAGGTCGCCGCGGTCTTGACGTCCTGGTACGTCTGGCGGCCTGACCGGAACGTGTACTTGTTGATGCCGGTGACCGCGTCCGTAGCCGCGGGCCCGGAGATGAAGAGCACCTGGTTCTGCGCCGCGAGCGGCGCCATCTGCAAGGCAACGCCCGAGGAGACGCTGCCGGCGAGGATCTTGTAGCCCTTGCCGATCAGGTCGCGGCCGGCGGCGACGGCCTTCGTCGGATCGGTTCCGTCGTCGACGATCGTGAGCTCGATCGGACGGCCGTTGACCTTCATCGTGCCCCTGGTCGCGTACGCAAGCCCGTAGCGCAGGCCCTGGATGTACTCGGCGCCGTACGCGGCCAGCAGGCCGGTACGCGAGTAGACGATCCCGATCTTGTATGCGGCTGCTGCCGTCTCACCGCTGCCGCCGTCCGTGCGCGCCTGCGCCCCGCCTGCGAACGCCGCGAGGAGCGTGGTGATCGCCGCGAGTGTTGCGACGCCACGCCAGTGCCTTGCCTTCATCTCCCTGACCTCCGTGAGGAAACGTGGACGGATCCGCGCCAACCTGAGACCCGCAAACATGAGACCCGATTCAGGTCTAAGGTACGGCGGCGTGACGGGCGTGTCAAGACCCGCGTGCGTCAGTCCTCAGGCGCCGAGCTCGTGCCGCAGCGGTGCCGTGTCGAACGGCTCGTAGCCGATGCGCGCGGCGATCTCTTCGCTCGTCGGCCGCGTTCCCTCGCGCCAGAGCCCGCGCAGCCGCTCGCCGGTCTCGGGCCGGCGCCACCAGTCCTCCCCGACCTCGCTGACGAGATGTCGGCGCAGCTGCGCGGAGCGGATCCAGGCGCGCAGGTAGTCGGCCGAGTAGAAGCCCGAGTCCATGTCCGAGAGGTAGTTCTCGGCCGGGTAGTGGATCCCCGTCGCCTCGGTCAGGCGTTCCGAGTAGCCCTCCGGCGTGCCGCCGTCCTCGGCGTAGCGGCCCCAGAAGTCGAGCTCGAACCGGAGCTTCGCCGCATAGCGGCGGAAGAGGAGCGCCTCGAGGAAGACGGTCGCCTCGGCGTTCTCGGCCGCCTGCTCGTCGCTGAGGCCGAAGTGCTCAGCATGCCAGGCGGGCTCGCGGCTGATCGCCTCGACGATGTACGAGTAGATCTCCGTCAGCGCGTGGTCGCGGGAGAGCTTGCGGAAGGTGTACGGGAGCCGGGGATCGACGCTGGCGTAGTGGAGCGCATGCCCGGCCTCGTGGAGGAAGGCCTGGTAGTCGTGCAGCCCGCCCTGGGCACGCGTGATCAGGTGCACGACGTTCGGCGGGTCGGACGCGATCACGCAGGCGCGCGGCGACTTCTGCGGGCGGTCGTCCAGGTCGAGCCGGATGCCCGGCATCTCGTCCATGTTCAGGCCGATCGCGTTCAGCGTCGCCATGCAGACCTCGACCGCGCGCTCCTTCGTGTACGTCTGCTCGAGCGGCGAGAGCCGCCGCAGGTAGCTCGTGTGGTTCGAGGTCGGGACGTCCTCGCGCTCGGGGCCGAGCAGCTTCTCGAACCAGCGCTGACGCAGCTGGTCGTAGACGTCCGCCGACGCGCGGGCTGCCGTGTCCAGCGCCGCCTCGAGCTCGGGGAGCGAGATCCCCTTCTCCTCGCCGTTGCGCGCGATCGCGTCGGGCTCGCCGGAAAGCTCCGCCTCGAGCGCCTCGCCCGCGGCGAGCAGATCGCGGCGGTCGTCGTTGAAACCCGCACTGACGGCGTTCGCGAGCGAGCCCAGCTCGTCGCGGTCACCATAGGCCGGGAGCACTGCGAGCTTCGCCTGCGCGGTACGTAGCGGCAGCTCCTCGCCGCGCCAGTCGACCCGCGCGGCCAAGATCCGGTTCTCCAGCTCGTCCTCGCGCGCGGCCAGCTCGCCGGCGACGATCCCCGCCTCGCAGGTCTTGCGGAGCCGGTAGAGCCGCTCGCGGTCGTCGCCGTCCGCACCGTCCTCGGCCTCGCGCAGAACGTCGAGCTGCCCGTGGGAGAAGAGGTCGCGGTACCGCTCGACGATCGCGGCCTGCTCCGAGATCTCCTTCTCCCCCACGCGCACGGCACGGCCTTCCTCCGAGCGCTCGAAGAGGTAGCGCGCGAGGCGCTCCTCGTACTCGACCGGCGTCCTGACCCCCGTCACGCTCACGTCTGCCGAGCCTACCGGAGCTGGGGGCCGGCGACGGCGGCCGCGAGCCGCGTCAGCTCGAAGGGCTTTCCCAGCACCGAGTCGACCCGCGCCCGCAGCTCCGGGCCGACCTCGCTCGTCCCCGAGAGGAGGACGACGCGCGTCGGCAGTTCGAGGGCGGCGATCTCGTCGAGCAGCTCCAGGCCGTCGTCGGCGCCGACGTGGACGTCGAGCAGGATCACATCCGGCGTCGCCCGCTCGAGCTCCCGCCGCGCCTCGGCGATCGTTCCGGCCTCGCGGACGGTGTGGCCGTCCAGCTCGAGGTTGACCCGGCAGAGCAAGCGGAGCGAGCGCTCGTCGTCGACGACGAGAACGTCCTTGACGTGCCGCCCCCCTTGGTTGCCCATCAGGCCGGGCACTGTACCTCCGTTGCGTACCGGCCGAGGGCGCAGTTTCGTTTATTTATTGAAAATGAGAAATCCTGGCCAATCCGAGGCCAACGACAAGAGGCCGATGAAGCGCACCGAGCAGCACGACCACCTGCCCACCCCGAGCGCGAGCTACCGCCGCCGCGCGTGGATCGAGTTCCAGCGCGCGCTCGACCCGCTGGCGCGGATCAAGCAGCTGCGGCCGCCCCGCTCGTGAGTCGCGCGAGCGATTCGTCGCGGCCGAGCAGCTCCAGGCTCTCGTAGAGGCCCGGGGAGATCTTCGACCCCGTCACCGCGACCCGGATCGGCTGGAACGCTTGCCGGGGCTTCATGCCGAGGCTCTCCGTCAGCTGCTTGAGCGCGGCCTCGAGCTGCGGCGCCTGCCACGGCTCGACCTGCTCGAGCGCGTCCGCGGCCGCCGTGAGCACGTCGCGGTCGAGCAGGGTCGGGTCCGGCTCGACGTCGTGGAAGAGGAAGCCGGCGAACTCGGGGAACTCCCCGAGCTTCGCGATCTTCTCCTGGACGATCGGCGCCGCCGCCCGGATCCGTTCCGCCGGCCAGTCGTCGTAGCCCTGCTCGCGCAGGTACGCGATCAGCGCGTCGGCGTAGTCCTCCGGCGAGAGCTCGCGCAGGTAGACGCCGTTCATCCAGTCGAGCTTCGCGTAGTCGAACGTGGCCGGGCTGGCGCCGACCCGCTCGAGCGAAAAGCGTTCGATCAGCTCGTCCTTGGACATGATCGTCGTCTCGCCGTCCGGCGCCCAACCGAGCAACGCGAGGAAGTTCATCAGCGCCGGCGCGATGTACCCGGCCTGACGGAACTCGTCCACCGAGACGGCGCCGTGCCGCTTCGAGAGCTTCTTGCCGTCCTCGCCGAAGACGTTCGGTACGTGCGCGTAGGTGGGGATCTCCGAGCCGAGCGCTCGCAGGATCTGGACCTGCTTGGGCGTGTTCGAGACGTGGTCGTCGCCGCGGATCACGTGCGTGATCCCGTCCAGCCAGTCCTCGACCGGCGAGGCGAAGTTGTAGGTCGGCCGTCCGTCGGAGCGGATGAGCACGAGATCCTCGAGCTGCTCGTTCGGGAACGCGATCCGACCCTTCACGGCGTCGTCCCAGCCGGTCGTGCCCTCGTCGGGCATCCGGAAGCGGATCGCGCCCTCGTCCTCGTACGCCGCGCCCTGCTCGACGAGCCGCCGGGCCTCCTGCTGGCAGCGCTCGATCCGGTCGAGCTGGAAGGTGACGTCCCCGTCCCAGTCGATCCCGAGCCAGCGCAGCGAGCTCTGGATCTGCTCGACCGACTCGGCGACCTCTCGGCTCGTGTCCGTGTTCTCGATCCGGAGCAGGCATTCGCCGCCCTGACCCCGGGCGAAGAGCCAGTTGAAGAGAAAGGTGCGGACGCCGCCGATGTGGAGGAAGCCGGTGGGGCTCGGAGCCATGCGAACGCGGACGGACATGAGGCGGCTAGCCTAGCGGCGTGCTCTTTGGCGCCCACTGCTCAGGCGGGATCAAGGGCGCGCTCGACCGGGCGATCGAGATCGAAGCGGATGCGGTGCAGCTGTTCGCGCAGAGCCCGCGCATGTGGCGCTTCCCCGCCCATGCGGATGAGGATCTGGCGCGCTTCCGGGAGCGGCGGGTGGAGGCGGGGATCGGCGCGGTGCTCGTGCACGCGCTCTATCTCTGCAATCTCGCCACGCCCGACGACGTGATCTACGGCAAGAGCGTCGACACCATGCGCTCCACGGTCGACGCGGCGGCCGCGATCGAGGCGGACGGCGTCGTCTTCCACGTCGGGTCGCACCTCGGCACGGGCTTCGAGGCCGGCCTCGAGCGCTGCGTGCCCGCCCTGCGGGAGGTGCTCGAGCACTGCACCGACACGACCTGGCTCCTGCTCGAGGACTCTGCCGGCGCAGGCGGCACGATCGGTCGCTCGATCGAGGAGCTGGCCGCGATCGTGGACGCGCTCGACGGGCACGAGCGGTTGGGCATCTGCCTCGACTCCTGCCATCTTTACGTCTCCGGGGTCGATGTCGGCGAGCCGAAGGAGGTCGCAGCAGTGTTGAAGGAGGTCGACACGCGGATCGGGCTCGACCGGCTGCGCGCCCTGCATGTCAACGACGCGGCCGCGCCGCTCGGCTCGAACCGCGACCGGCACTCGAACGTGCTCGAAGGCGAGCTCGGCGAGCGGCTCGGCGCGTTCCTCGCCGATAAGGCCGTGCAGGGACTGCCGGCGCTGATGGAGACGCCGGGCCCGGACGGTCACGGCCCCGACGCAGCCGAGGTGCAGAAGCTGCGCGACCTGCATTCACGCTGGGCGAAGCAGAGGCGGCGCTGACGGATCTGGATACGCAGGAGCGGCAGTTGCAGGACGAGGCCGCCGCCGTCCTCGCCGACCTCGAGCTGCTTCCGCTCCTCGGACAGTTTGGGCGTCCGGTGCAAGTCGGCAGCGTCCCGCTCGGCTTGATGGTTGCCCGGGACATCGACCTGACCGTGCTCTGCCCCGACCTCGACGCGGCTCGAATCTTCGACGCCGCGCGGCCGCTGGCAGCGCATCCACGGATCCGTGAGCTGCGCTTCCGGAACGACACCGGCGCCTGGAACGTCGATCCCGCCTATCCGGACGGGCTCTACTGGGGGCCGCGCTACCGCACCGCGGCCGGGGAGGACTGGACGATCGACGTCTGGTTCATCCACGAGCACAGCCGCCAGTTCGACCTCGAGCACCTCGAGTCGCTGCCGCCCCGGCTGACCCCGGAGACGCGCCTTGCGATCCTCGAGATCAAGGAGGCCTGCCTCGGCCGGCCCTGGTACAGCAGCTACCGCATCTATGCCGCCGTGCTCGACCACGGCGTCCGCACGCCGGAAGCCTTCCGCGCCTACCTCGAGGGCACCGCGTAACGCGGCGGCTCACGGAGGCTTGTGTCTATCAGACACAAGCCTCTCTTTCGCCTGCGCGAGCTCGAGCGCGTCGAGTGCGATTGGCAGGTCGACGACGCGGGGCGAGCCGGCCGCCGAGAGGACGCCCAGGGCGGCCCGACGCGTTGCGGTCCGCGCACGGCGGCGCAGCTCCTCGGCCCTGACGAGCTCACGGATCGTGTGGTAGCTCGGACGGGAGATTCCCAGCTCCTCTGCGGCCTCGCCGACCCGTCGCCACGTCTCGGCGGCGGGCGTTCCGTCGCGGTGCAGCCCGACGACGAGCGCGTGGATCCGAGCATCCTCGCGAGCGATCGAGAAGCGCATTCGCGGAGCGTGCATGCCATCGCGGGCGCGTTCGTCACAGATTCGTCACGGAGGACGAAAAGAATGCTTGTGTCTGATAGACACAAGCCCGTCCGCCGCGGCGCGTGCCTCAGGCGTTCGGGTTGATCTGCGCGATCACGCGGAAGCTCGGGCGCTCGCGCGGGAGCTCGTGGAACTCCGGGTTCCGGCAGCCGAGCTCGTCGCCGCGGCTCTCGTAGCAGGGCGACACCTCGACCTTGCACATCGGCAGCGGCGCGCCGGTGGCGCGGATACCGCCGAAGCCCTCGCGCTTCGCCTCGGCCGCCCGCAGCAGGTCGAGGTCGATCTCGACCCCGTAGACGCGCTGCATGCAGCCGACGTAGGTGTGGCCCCAGGCCTCGTACGCGTAAACGAACGGGCACGAGCGCTCGATGCAGGCTCCCGGGTAGACGACCTTGTCGCAGTGCACCTCGCACCGTCGGCATTCGACCTCGTCCTGAGGCCGGAGAGGGAGCTCGACGGGGGCCTGTGCAGCCTTGTCCATGCACGGATTGTGGTCACGCTCCCCGCGCCCCGCAAGACTTGACAAGTGCCCGATTTTCAGGCACGACCGCCGCGCGACGAACCGTCCAGCCACTGTCCAGCCGCCGTTAGGATCGCCGGTTCATGGTCCGCCGCATCCTCTTCACCTCCGTCGCGCTGGCGCCCATCGTCGTTCTCGTCCACTACCTGTTCCACCCGACCGAGACGGTCGACTTCGTGCTCGCGGCCGCCGCCCTGATTCCGCTCGCCTGGCTGATCGGCGAGGCCACGGAGCATGCCGCCGAGCACACGGGCCCGGGAATCGGAGGCTTCCTGAACGCGACGTTCGGGAACGCGCCCGAGTTGATCATCGCCCTCTTCGCGGTCAACGCGATGGAGTTCGAGGTCGTGCGCGGGTCGCTCACCGGATCGGTGGTCGGCAACCTGCTGCTCGTGCTCGGCTTCTCGCTGCTCTTCGGCGGCCGCGGTGAGATCGACCGGCCGTCGAGCTTCCTCGCAATCGGGCTCGTTGCGGGCACGACCCTGTTGCTGCTGATTCCTTCGATCCCGGGCTGGCACGGCGACCCCGAGCGAGACGAGCTGGTGAAGCTCTCGATCCCGGTCTCCGTCGTCCTCCTCGTCGCGTACGTGATCCTCACCTGGTACTCGCTCCGGCGGCACGCCGCGCTCCACATAGCGAACGACGCGGAGCTCACCGGCTGGTCTTTGCGCCTCGCGCTCGCCGTGCTCGGGCTCGCAACCGTCGTCACCGCGCTCGTCGCGGAGATTCTCGTCGGCTCGATCGACAAGTTCGCCGAAGAGTCGGGGCTGAGCGAGTTCTTCCTCGCTGCCGTCGTGATCGCGATCGTCGGCAATGCGGCCGAGCACGGCGGCGCCGTCGTCGTCGCCGCGCGCGGGAAGATCAAGCTCGCGGCCGAGATCGCGCTGGCGTCCAGCGCCCAGGTGGCCGTCTTCCTGATCCCCGCCGTCTGCCTCCTCGCGCTCCTGATCGAGCCGCTCGCGCTCTCATTCCGCCAGGTCGAGATCGGCGCTCTCGCCGTCTCGGTCGTGGTGACGTCGATCCTGCTCGCCGACGGCCGCTCGAGCCGCTGGAAGGGTGTGATCGCTGATCGCCGTCTACATCGGCGTCGCGACCGCGTTCTACCTCGCCGGCGACCGACCGGAGGGCTAGAACGTCGACGGCTCGCGCCTGAGCGGGTACGTCGCGAAGTAGAGCTTCTCGACCTCACCCGCCGCATCGCGGACGACACGCAGCAGCTCGCCGCGCTCGCGGCCCTCGACGCTCCGGAAGCGATCTTCGCCGTCCGGCTCGAGATAGGACGTGTCGCGGCCCGGCACGCCGTCGAGGAGCTTCGCCTCCAGCCTGCCTTTCCGCCAGGAGAGCACGATCTGATGGCCTTCCGTCCACCACGGCCCGAGCAGCGGCTCGATCGCAGCGGGCGCGGCGTCGCCCGCCTGCCAGGGATCGGCGGCCGAGGGCAAGGCGGCGATGGCTGCCGTCGCAAGGTCGAGCGCGAGCTTCTCGGGCGATGCGCCGGCGCCGGTGTTCGTGAGCACTGCGGCGCCGATCTTCGTCTTCCGGTCGACGACGAGCCCCGCGAGGTGCCCCGGCATCGCGCCGCCATGGCCGACAAAGAGGTTCTCGCCGCGCCGGTAGAGCTCGAGCCCCGTTCCCCAGGCCATCGTCCAGCCGGCGTGGTCGACCATCGCGCGGACGTGTGACATCTCCTCGAGCGTCGACGGCGTCAGCACGCGCTCGTCGCCGGCGGCGAGAAACGCGCCCCAGCGGGCGAGGTCTCCGGTGGTCGACCAGAGCTTGCCGAGCGCGCCCGCGCCGCCGAGATCGAGCTCGGGCTCGAGCCGGACGGCGTCGGAGTACGGCTCGACGAAGTAGCCGCGGGCTGCCGGCTCGGACTCGTCCGGTGTCGTCCGCGCCAGTCCGAGCGGTCCGAGGATGCGCGCCTGCAGCGCCTCCTCCCACGTGCTCCCGTGCGCGCGGGCGACGACCTCGCCGAGCAGCGCGAACGCGAGGTTGGAGTAGTGCCACCAGGTCCCGGGATCGAGCACCTGCTCCGCGTCGGCGGTGCCGGTGAGCAGTTCCTCGCGCGACGGTGCCTTCATCGTCTCCCAGATCTCGCCGGGCGGCTCGCGCTGAAGCCCGGAGGAGTGCGCGAGCATGCGGCCGATCGTCGGCCCGTGCGCGCTCTCCGGCAGGTGCGCCGTCAGCGGATCGTCGAGCGAGAGCTCGCCCGCATCGCGCAGCTGCAGGATCCCGACGGCCGTGAAGGTCTTCGTGATCGAGCCGATCCGGTACTGCGTCTGCGGCGTCGCCTCCCGCTTCGCCTCGACGTCCGCGTGCCCGAGCGCCCGCTCCCACAGCACCTCGCCGTCTCGGAAGACGACCGCGCTGACCGACGGCATTCGCTCCTCCGCCTGAGCTAGGGCGAGCTTGCGTTCAACGTCCTCGCGGAACGGGTCAGGCGCTGACACGTGCTCCCAGTGCCCGCGGAATCGCCTCGAGGGCAACGTCGATCTCCTCGTCGGAGATGTCGAGGTGCGTGACCGCGCGCAGGATCGATGGGTGGATCGTGGCCGACAGGCCGACGCCCTGCTCGGCAAGCCGCGCGATCGCCTCCTCCTTCGACGAGCGGTGCGACGTCGATCTGGACGAAGTTCGTCTCGACGCGGTCGGGGTCGACCGCAAGCCCGGCTCCGGCGAGCCCGCGCGCCAGCCGCTGCGCGCGAGCGTGGTCGTCCGCGAGCCGGTCGATGTTGTTGTCGAACGCATAGACGCCCGCCGCCGCGACGATCCCGGCCTGGCGCATGGCGCCGCCGAAGAGATGCTTCAGCCGCCGGGCGTTCCCCATCACCTCCGAATCGCCGGCGAGAATCGCCCCGAGCGGGCAGCCGAGCCCCTTCGAGAGACAGAGCGTGACGGTGTCGAAGCGCGAGCCGATCTCGGCCGCGTCGATGCCGAGCGCGACAGACGCATTCAGCAGGCGGGCGCCGTCGAGGTGAAAGCGGAGGTCGAGCTCGAGTGCGAGCGCGTGCAGCTCGCCGATCTCGTCCAGAGGCCAGATTCGCCCGCCGCTCGCGTTGTGCGTGTTCTCGATCCAGAGGAGGCGCGTGCGCGGCGAGTGGATCGCGGGGACGCGGTAGGCAGCCCGAACCTGCTCGGCGCTGTAGCGGCCGGCGGCGCCGGGAAGACCGCGCGTGACGACGCCGGAGTGAACGGCCGGGCCGCCGAGCTCGGAAATGAAGACGTGGCAGTTCTCCTCGGCGATCAGCTCGTCGCCGAGCTCCGTGTGCAGGCGGATCGCGATCTGGTTCGCCATCGTCGCGGTCGGCAGGAAGATCGCCTCGTCCTGGCCGAGCAGCCGCGCCGCGCGCGCCTCGAGCTCGTTGACCGTCGGGTCCTCGCTGCCGCTGCTCGTCGCCGACCGCGGCGGCCGCAATCGCAGCTCGCATCCCCGGCGTCGGCCGGGTGGCGGTGTCGGAGCGGAGGTCGATCACGGGGCACACGCTACCGTGACCGCGTGGATCTGACGCTGCTTCAGGAGACGCTCGCCGACCGCGGCCAGCCGGCCTTCCGCGCCCGCCAGGTGTGGGAGTGGACGGCACGCGGCGTGTCCGGCTACGACGAGATGACGAACCTCCCGCGGGCGCTCCGCGAGGAGCTCGCGGCGACGGTCCCGTTCTCGACCCTGACGGTCGAGGACGAGGCCGAGGCACGGGACGGCACGGTCAAGGCGCTCTTCCGCACTGGAGACGGCCATCCCGTCGAAGCGGTGCTGATGCGCTACCGGGACGGGCGCCGATCGGTGTGCGTGTCGTCCCAGTCCGGCTGCCCGCTCACATGCACGTTCTGCGCCACCGGTGCGATGCGCTTCGGCCGCAACCTGCGCGCGTCCGAGATCCTCGACCAGGTGCTCCACTTCCGCCGGATCGAGCCGGTCAACCACCTCGTCTTCATGGGCATGGGCGAGCCGTTCCTGAACTACGACGAGGTGCTCGCTGCCGCGCGACGGCTGCCGGAGATCGGGATCACGCACCGCCGTACGACGATCTCGACCGTCGGCTGGATGCCCGGCCTGACCCGCTTCGTCGACGAGGTCGAGCAGCCGATCCGGCTCGCGCTCTCGATCCACGCCGCCGACCCCAGGCTGCGCTCCGAGATCATGCCGGTCAACGACCGCTATCCCCTGCCGAGCGTCCTCGCCGAGTGCGAGCGCTACGTCGCGCTCCGCCGCCGCAAGGTGTTCGTCGAATACGTGCTGCTCGCGGGCGTCAACGACTCGCCCGAGCGGGCGCAGGAGCTCGCCGCGCTGCTCGATCCGAAGCTCTTCAAGGTCAACCTGATCCCGTACAACCCGACCGGGATGTACGACGGCTCGTCGCGGGACGCAATCGCGGCGTTCAAGAGCGTCCTCGACCGAGCGCGCCTTCCCGCCACCGTCCGGCTCACGCGCGGACGCGACATCGCGGCTGCGTGCGGGCAGCTCGCCGCGGCTCGGTAGCCGGCAAGACCTACCCCGAAAGAGGCATTTCGCACCAGATGCCTTGCCGCAACGGGCAACGGCGCCGATAGTGAGAGTGTGGAAGCGGCCCACATCACTTGGCGGCCCCTCGGGCGGCTGCTCGTCGAGCAGGGCCTGCTCAGCGGCGACGACCTCGAGCGCGCGCTGGCCGAGCAGCAGACGACGGGTCAGCGGCTGGGCGAGACGATCGTCAAGCTCGGCTTCGTCTCCGGCCCCGACCTGGCGAACGCGCTCGCGGCGCAGTACGGCATCGAGCTGACGACCGAGAAGGGTTTTGGCACCGGGCTCCGGTCCGAGATCCAGCGACGGCACGAGAGCGACCGCAAGCGCGTCGTCCAGCTCGTGCCCAATGTCGATGCCGCCGTCGATGCCGACTCGGAGCTCGAGCAGGAGACCGAGGCGGAGATCTTCGAGTTCGTCCCCGCGCCGGAGCCGGCGCTAGAGCCCGGGGAAGCAGCCCTCCTCGCGCAGCTCGAGGAGCAGTGGGCCAAGCTCGCCGCGGCCGAGGCCACCCTCGCGGAGCGTGAACACGAGCTTGCAGAGCTCGCCGAGAACCGCGAGCGAGAGCTCGCCGAGCTGGCCGAGAGCCACGAGCGGGAAACGGCGGAACGGGCCGAACGTGAGCGCGAGCTCACCAAGCGGGCCGAGAGCCGAGAGCGCGAGCTCGCAGAGCTCGCCGAGGGCAGGCGCGACCTTTCAGACCTGGCCGAGAGCCGCGAACGCGAGCTGGCGGAGCTTGCCGAGAGACACCAGCACGACGTGCGTCGACTCGAGGAGGTCAACGAGCAGCTGCGAGCGCAGGTTGAGGGGCTGCGCCGGCTCCCGGCCGACATTCTCGAACCTGTTCCGGCAGCGGCGGCCAGCCACCTCGTCTTCGTGCAGCTCGACGAGCGGTACGAGCTGATCTCTCGCGAGGGGCCTCCACCGGCTCCGAGCACACCGCTGTCGCTCCCGGACGTCGACGAGGGAATGTTCGTCGTCGCGGGCCGGCGCAGCTCGCCGCTCCCCGGCGATGCTCGGCCGTGCGTGTTCGTCCAGCGCGGCTAGCCCGTTAGCGGCTGGGCCAGGCGGGAGTGTCGGGACGCAGGTCGTACGCGCCTCCAGGCCGGCATTGCGCCGAGTGGTACTCGCCCTCGGGCTCGCGGGAGTCGTCGGCGGCCACGCGCAGGGCGATCACGTGTGCGTCGGCCGCCGAGACGCCGAGGCTCCGCGCGACCGCCTCGGTCGTCTGAACTGCGTAGCACTGCGTGCGCGCCTCGTTGACGATCCCGCGCAGGTGCCAGGACTCGTGGGCGAGGGTGACGAGGCCGCTGACGGCGTCGAGCGTTCGCCCGTCGCAGCCGCCCGTCACCAGGCACCTGAACGAGCCCTGCTTCCCGCGCCAGACCCGCTCGAGGCTTCCGCACGTCGAGGCCGAGAGGCTCGTCTCGTCCGACGGCCTGCCGTGCTCGTCGAAGTCGACCCAGCCCGCGTTCGGGGTGATCTCGACGAGGCGCGTCCAGAAGCCGGGGCAGCTGACGTCGACGTCGCGCAGCGCGACGGCGCTGGCGACGAGCGCCAGGCGGTTCTCGTTCTCCTCCCGGCGCGTGTACTGCCAGGCCGAGAAGAGGAGGAGTGGGATCAGCAGCAGGAGCACGACTCGCATCTGAGCCTTATCGGCCGCGTCCGGCTCCGCCCGTAGATTCAGGCGGATGCGCCGACGCCGCAGACAGCCCCGGCTGCACCCGCCTGCGGTCGCGCGGGCCGGCGAGGCGCGCCTGCGCCCCCCGTCCGACCTCGTGCGGCTGCCGCGGCGCAGCCCCCTCTATCCGGAGCTCGCGCGCGCCCTTGCGGCCGCCGATGCGCTGCACGTCCTCCTCTCCGACCTCGAGCCCGTCCCGGTGCAGGCGACCTCGACCACGAGCCAGAGCGGCTGCTACCGGCTCCGCCACGGCGACCCCGTCGACCTGCGCGTCTCACGGCGGCACGGCCGCGTCGCGCTCAGCTTCCTGCACGAGCTGGGGCACTTCGTCGATCACCAGCTCGGCCACGAGCTCGGGCCCACGTGGGCATCCGGGCACCACGAGGCGTTCGCGGACTGGCGCGAGGCGGCGTCACGGCTGCCGTCGCGGCTTCCGGCGACGGCGGGCCGTTACCGGCGCCGCTACTTCAACTCGGCGAAGGAAGTGTGGGCGCGCAGCTACGCGCAGGCGGTGATCGCGCTCAGCGTGGATCCCTGGCTGCACCGGCACCTTGCCGGCTTGATCGCCGGCGACGACATCTTCGTCTGGCCGACCGCCGAGTTCGAGCCGGTCGCAGACGAGGTTGTGCTGACCTTCGAGCGGCTAGGGCTTGTCCGGCGCGACCGGGTCGCCGCCGCCTGAGCCGAGCTCGAGCCCGACGGCGAGCCCGGCTTCGAAAACCCGCGTGACCGGAGCGCGAAGCTCCTCCCGTTCGGCCTCGTCGACGCTCATCGACTCGACCAGCGCCTCCGAGTAGACGGTCTCGAGGCGCGCCACGCTCGCGAGGTCGCAGTGGTCGGCGATCACGGCATGTCGGCCGCGCCCCTGGACGATGTCGACCGCCTCGCCGAGCCGCTGCGGCAGTGACCGCGGCTCGCCGCCGAGGTGCACGCCGATCAGGAATCCCGCCGTGAACGCCTCGGCGGCGTGCGAGACGACCAGCCCCCGCGCCTCGCCCCGCTCGCCGAGCACAGCCGCCGATGCATCGAGCGCGAGCCAGCTCAGGTAGTCCCAGTCGATTCCCAGGCGCTCGACCAGCGCGCGTGGCGACGGCTCGGAGCTGACGAGCGCGACGGCGCGATCGAAGTCGCCGCCCTCGTAGCCGTCGTTCACTGACCGGAGGCTTTGTCCCACTGGCGCTGGAACCAGCCTCGCGCGTCGACACGTTCCATGACCGCCTTGTCGAAGTTCGCGCCGCGCTCGAGCAGGATCTCCTTGAGGAGCTCCGCCTCGTCGCCGTTCAGGTCGGCGGCGAGAGCCTTGATCGCGTCCGCGAAGGCTGCACCCGAGTGCAGCTCGGCGAGCTCGTCGACACGCCGTTCCAGGTCGTCGCGGTCCACCGTCACGCGCCCTTCTGGGCCTCGAGCTGCCGGACCTCGCCCGCTTCCGCCGACAGATCGGGGTGCTGCTTCGAAGCCGTACTTGACGACGGCGCGCTTCGCCGCCTTCACCTCGTCGAGCCGGCGCACCGGCCGCGAGGTCGGCGCCTCCTTCAGCAGCTCCGGCGTCTCCGCCGCCTCGCCCGCGATCGCCAGCATCGCCTCGACGAACGCATCCAGCCGTTCCTTCGGCTCCGTCTCGGTCGGCTCGATCATCAGCGCCTCTGGGACGACGAGCGGGAAATAGATCGTCGGCGGGTGGTAGCCGTAGTCCATCAGCCGCTTGGCGACGTCGAGCGCGGTGATCCCGTGCTCGCGCTTCAACGTCCGGGCGCTGAGCACGAACTCGTGCATGGCGAGCCGGTCGTAGGGGAGGTCGTACGCGTCGCGCAGCTTTGCGAGCAGGTAGTTCGCGTTCAGCACGGCCGTCTCCGACATCTCGCGCAGCGCCGGCCCGTAGGAGCGGATGTAGGCGTACGAGCGGACGAAGACGCCGAACGGCCCCGTGAAGCCGCGCACCTTCCCGATCGACTTCGGCCGGTCGTGGTCGAGCCGGAACGCGTCGCCGTTCCGCACGATCGCGGGCACCGGCAGGAAGGGCTCGAGCTTCTCGCGGACGACGATCGGCCCGCCGCCGGGGCCGCCGCCGCCGTGCGGCTGCGAGAACGTCTTGTGCAGGTTGATGTGGACGATGTCGAAGCCCATGTCGCCCGGCCGCGAGATCCCGCAGACGGCGTTCAGGTTCGCCCCGTCGTAGTAGAGCAGCGAGCCGGCGTCGTGGAAGATCTTCGCGACCTCTTCGATGTTCTCGTCGAAGAGGCCGAGCGTGGACGGATTCGTGAGCATCAAGCCGGCCGTCCGCTCGTTCACCTTCGCGCGCAGGTCGTCGACGTCGAGGTTGCCGCGCGCGTCGGTGGCGACCTTCTCGAGCTTGTAGCCGGCCATCGTCACGCTCGCCGGGTTCGTGCCGTGGGCGGTGTCCGCGGTGATGATCGTGTCCCGCTGCTCACCCTGGCCGATGTCCTCGAAGTAGGCGCGCATCAGCATCAGCCCCGTCAGCTCGCCCTGCGACCCTGCGGCGGGCTGCAGCGAGCAGGCGTCGAGCCCTGCAACCTCCTTCAAGATCTCCTGCAGCCGCCACATCAGCTCGAGCGCACCTTGCGCGCCCTCCTCCTCCTGGTGCGGGTGGAGATCCTTGAAGCCGGGGAGCATGACGACGCGCTCGTTCACCCTCGGGTTGTGCTTCATCGTGCAGCTGCCGAGCGGATAGAAGCCGGTGTCGATGCCGAAGTTGCGCGTGGAAAGCTCGGTGAAGTGACGCACGAGCTCGGGCTCGGCGAGCTCCGGCAGCCGCGGCGGCTCGGCGCGGCGCAGGTCCTCCGGAACGTCGGCGGCGGGCAGGTCGTAGTTCGGCAGCGTCGACGCACGGCGGCCCGGCTTCGACTTCTCGTAGAGCAGCTCCATCAGGCGCGCACCTCGTGCAGCACCTGCGCGAGCCGGTCGATGTCGGCCGGGCTCCGCTTCTCCGTGACCGCGACCAGGAGCACGTCGTCCATGCCCTCGTAGTCGCGGCCGATCGCGTAGCCGGGGTGGACGCCGTGCTTGCGCGCCTCGGCGATCACGTCGCGCGCGGGCCGCTTCAGCCGCACCGCGAACTCCTTGAAGGTCGGCCGGTCCGGGAACGCGAGCGGCAGCCCGAGCTGCTCCTTCGCATAGGCGCCGAGGCTCATGCACGTCTCCCCGACCTCGCGCAGCCCCTGCGGGCCGAGCCAGGAGAGATGGACGAGCCCGGCCAGCGCGAGCAGCGTCTGGTTCGTCGTCATGTTCGAGGTCGCCTTTTCGCGGCGGATGTGCTGCTCGCGCGTCTGCAGCGTCAGCACGTAGCCGCGGTCGCCGTTCAGATCGGTCGTCTCGCCGATGATCCGGCCGGGCAGCCGCCGCGTGTACTCCGCCTTCGAGGCGAGGAAGCCGTAGTGCGGGCCGGCGTAGGACTGGTAGTTGCCGGCGCTCTGCCCCTCCCCGATCGCGAGGTCGGCGCCGTAGTTCCCGGGCGCCTCGAGCACGCCCAGCGAAATCGGGTCGACGTGCGCGATCGCCAGCGCGCCGGCGTCCTTGGCGGCCGCGGCCAGCTCGGGCGCGTTCTCGAGGATCCCGAAGACGTTCGGCTGCTGGAAGATCACCGCGGCAGCGTCCTCGGCGGCCGCGCGCACGGCCGCGGGGTCGGTCAGGCCGCCCTCGTGCGGCACCTCGACGACCTCGAGCCCGAACCCGACCGCATACGTCTTCACGACCTGGCGCACCTGCGGGTTCAGCGTCTCGGCCAGCACGACCTTGGCGCGCCCCGTCGCATGCTTCGCGACGAGGCAGGCATCCGCCGCAACCGTCGTCCCGTCGTAGCCGGAGGCATTCGAGACGTCCATCCCCGTCAACTCGCAGATCGCCGTCTGATACTCGAAGATCGCCTGCAGGACGCCCTGGCTCATCTCGGGCTGGTACGGCGTGTACGCGGTCAGGAACTCGCCCCGCTGGAGGACCGCGTCGACGATCGCCGGCACGTAGTGGTCGTAGATGCCCGCGCCGAGGAACGAGAGCTCCCTGGTCGTGTCGACGTTCTTCGCCGCGAGCTCCTCGAGATGACGGACGAGCTCGGGCTCCGACAACGCAGGCTCGAGGTCGAGCTCGCCCTGGAAGCGAACGCCCTCCGGGATGTCGCGGAAGAGCTCCTCGACCGACGAGACGCCGATCGCCGCGAGCATCTCCTCGCGGTCGGCGTCGGTGGTGGAGAGCTGGCTGAAGGTCACTGCTCGGCCAGATGCTGTTTGTAAGCGTCGACGTCGAGGAGGCTGTCGACCTCGGAAGGATCGGCGAGGCGGATCCGCACGAGCCAGCCGTCGCCGTACGGGTCCTCGTTCACGGTCTCGGGCGCGTCGACGACCTTCTGATTCACCTCGAGGATCTCGCCCGAGAGCGGCGCGATCACGTCCGACACGGCCTTGACCGACTCGACCTCGCCGTAGGAGGCGTCCTTCGTCGTCGAACCGCCGTCGGCGGGGGGCTCGAAGTGCACGAGCTCGCCCAGGGCGTCCTGTGCGAACCACGTCACGCCGAGGGTGGCCTCGTCGCCCTCGATCCGCGCCCAGTCGTGCTCGGCGTGGTACTTGAGCCCCTCGGGATACTCCTCGGCTGCAGCCATCGCTCAATCCTCTCGCTTGTAGATCGGTTTCGGGACGACGGTGGCGCGGCGGTCCTTGCCGCGGACGTCGATCGTCAGCTCGGTCCCGGCGCCCGCCGAGCCGGCCGGGACGTAGCCCATCCCGATCCCCTTGTCGAGCATCGGCGAGTGGGTGCCGGACGTCACCTCGCCGCCGCCGGTGATCGCCATGCCCTGACGCGGGATCGCCTTCTCCTCCATCACGAAGGCGACGAGCTTCTGCGCCGGGCCGGCCTCCTTGATCCGCCGCAGCTCCTCGACCCCGCTGAACTCCTTCCCGAGCGCGCACGTCCAGCCGAGACCCGCCGAGATCGCGTCGGTGTCCGGCGTGATGTCGTTGCCGTGCAGCGGGTAGCAGACCTCGAGCCGGAGCGTGTCGCGCGCGCCGAGGCCCGCAGGGGTGACGCCGCGGGCGACGATCGCGTCCCAGAGCTCCACCGCGTCCTCCGCCGGGCACATCAGCTCGACGCCCAGCTCGCCGGTGTAGCCGGTGCGGTTGACCATCACCTCGACTCCGTCGAGCTCGCCCATCGCGTGCGTGAACGGCTTCGCCTCGGGCAGGCCCAGCCGCTCGAGCGAGCGTGGCCCCTGGACCGCGAGCAGCGCGTACTCGTCGGAGGCGTCGCGGATCTCGGAGCCGCGGATCTCGCGCTCCTTCATCCATGCGTAGGCCGCCTCGCGGTTGCCCGCGTTGACGACGACGAGGTAGTGGTGGGCGTCGATCCGATAGGCGATCAGGTCGTCGACGATCCCGCCGCGCTCGTTCGTCAGCAGCGTGTACTGCGCCTCGCCGTCGCCGATCCTGTCGAGGTCGTTCGAGAGCAGCGACTGGAGCAGCTCGTGCGCGCTCGGGCCCTCGACATGGAACTGGCCCATGTGCGAGACGTCGAAGACGCCCGCGTCCGTTGCGGACGGCCCGATGCTCGGGGATCACGCCCTCGTACTGGACGGGCATCTCCCAGCCGGCGAAGGGGACCATCCGCGCCCCCGCGGCGACGTGGCGGGCGTGAAGCGGCGTGCGAAGGAGCGTCTGCACGCCGGTGACTGTAACGACTCCGGAAAGCACGAGGCCCCGGCGAACCGGGGCCTCGGACCGGGTCTCCTAGACCGACCGGGCAGTCGGCCAAGAGGGCATGCGCGCACCATCTCCGCGCACGCCGAAACCAAAACCTCAGTCGTCGCGGAGGAAGGACGGGATCTCGAGATCCGCGTCCGAGCGCTCGACCGGCTGCTCGCCCGCGGCGACCGGCTGCGGGACGGACGCTTCCACCCGCCTGCGACGCATCCGCGTGCCAAAGCCGGTCGCGATCACCGTCACGCGAACCTCGTCGCCGAGCGAGTCGTCGATGACGGCGCCGAAGATCACGTTCGCGTTCTGGTCGGCCGCGCCCGTCACGACCTCGGCGGCCTCGTTCACCTCGAAGAGGCCGAGCTCGGTGCCGCCGGTGATGTTGAGCAGGATCCCGGTCGCACCGTCGATCGACTGCTCCAGCAGCGGCGAGGAGACGGCGGTGCGGGCCGCTTCGGCGGCGCGATTCTCGCCGGACGCGGAGCCGATCCCCATCAGCGCCGAGCCGGCGTCGCGCATGATCGTGCGCACGTCGGCGAAGTCGAGGTTGACGATCCCGGGCACCGTGATCAGGTCGGTGATGCCCTGGACGCCCTGACGGAGGATGTCGTCCGCGATCCGGAACGCCTCGGTGACCGGGGTCTTCTTCTCGACCACCTGCAGCAGGCGGTCGTTCTCGATCACGATCAGCGTGTCGACCTGGTCGCGCAGGCTCTGCGTCCCGACCTCCGCCTGCTCGGCACGCCTCCGGCCCTCGAACGCGAACGGCTTCGTGACGACGCCGACCGTGAGCGCCCCGAGCTCGCTGCCGAGCTCGGCCACGACGGGTGCGCCGCCGGTGCCGGTGCCGCCGCCCTCGCCGGCGGTGACGAAGATCATGTCCGCGCCCTTGAGCGCCTCCTTCAGCTCGTCGCGACTCTCGTTCGCGGCCGCAAGCCCGACCGCGGGATCGGCTCCGGCGCCGAGGCCGCGCGTCGCCTCCGAGCCGATGTGGATCTTCACGTCTGCATCTGCCATCAGCAGCGCCTGTGCGTCCGTGTTGACGGCGATGAACTCGACACCGCCGAGGCCGGCGTCGACCATGCGGTTGACCGCGTTCGTGCCGCCGCCGCCGACGCCCACGACCTTGATCACCGCGAGATAGTTGCCTGTGGAATCTCTCATTGAAGGAGTGTCTCGATCTCTCTCGACCTGAAGCTCGAGTTGAGCATCGTAGCGATGACGTTCCTTTCCGCGTCCAGCGTACGTTTCCTTGTCGGCACTGTCAATCGGAAACTCAAGGAGACGTCGAGGCTGAACTCTCGACCTCGACCTGAGAGTCGAGGGTTGCTTCACCGGCGACCGGACGTTCCGGGACGCTGACGTCAAGGTAGCCCCGGACGTCGCCGAGCTGCGGCAGCACCCGGCGCGCGACCTCGAGCTTCACGGCCAGGTCGGACGCGTCGCCGAGCCGCAGCTCGACTCCTGAGCGGAGCTACAGCGTCAGCCCGTCACGACCGACGACGACGGAGTTGACGGCGGACGGAAGCGGATTCCCGACGAGCGGTGCGACGGCCGCGACTGCGCGGCGCTGCGGCCCGTGCAGGGACTCCCCCACGCGGACGTCCACGTCGCGCTTCAGCCAGACTCGCGGCAGGCCGGGTCGCGCGCCCTTGTCGAGCTCCGCGACGACCCGGCCGCCGGCCGCGGCGAGCCAGGAGGACGATCCCTGGCGGAGCACCGCGACCGGCACCTCGGGGACGACGGCAATCTCGAGCGTGTGCGGGAAGCGCCGGTCGAACGAGGCGGCAGCGACCATCGGGACCTGTTCGGCCCGGCGCGTCAGCTCGCTCAGGTCGAGGCCGAGCAGGCTCTCGCCGAGTGCGGGCGCGAGCGCCTTGCGCACGTCGGCCGCGACCTCCGGCGACGCACCCTCGACCGCGATCCGGTCGACGGCGAAGGCGGACGTCGAGCGCGCCGCGGCGTAGATGCCGAGGCCCGTGAGCAGGATCAGGAGGCCGACGAGGAGAGAGCGGCCGGAGGGAGCGAAGCGGAACAGCTCGAGGCGATCGCCGGCCGCGCCGCGCGGGAAGGAAGCAACAGCGCTTGCCGCGCGCGCTCGCGGGCGCGAGCGGTTCCGAGATCCTCTCCCTCCAGCCACGTGGCGGGTTTCGCCACAGCGGCGGCCCTTCCTACGTGACCGCGATCGGGCCGAGCAGCTGCACTTCGTGCTCGAGCTCGACGCCGAACTGCTCGCGGGCGCGGCGCCGCGCTTCGGCCATCAGCGCGAGCGCGTCGACGGTGGTCGCGCCGCCCGCGTTCTCGATGAAGTTCGCGTGCATCGGCGAGATGATCGCGCCGCCGATCGCGTGGCCCTTCAGCCCGCACGCCTCGAGCATCTTCCCGGCGCCGAGCTCGTGATCGGGATTCTTGAAGACGCTGCCGAAGGTGCGCTTGTTCGTCGGCTGGGTCGCCTTGCGCTGGGCGATCAGCTCGGCGACGATGGCCTTGATCTCCTCGGGCGGGCGCGGCGACGAGCCGGTACTCGACCTCGGCGACGACCTGGCCGTGCCGGAGCTCCGAGTGCCGGTACGAGAGGCCGAGCTCGGCCGGGGTCAGCCAGGCGTCCCGTCCGCCGAGACGACACGGGCTCGGACGACGATCTCCGACCAGTCGCTGCCGTAGGCGCCCGCGTTCATCCAGACGCCCCCGCCGGCGGTGCCGGGAATCGCGCAGGCGAACTCGAAGCCGCCGAGCCCGGCTGCGCGCGCCTGATGCAAGCAGACCGCGTTCGTCGCACCCCCGCCGGCGACGAGCGTCTCCCCTTCGACGCGCACCGAGGCCAGCTCGCCCGCGAGCTTGAGCACGAGGGCGTCGACGCCCTCGTCCGCAGCGAGCAGGTTCGAGCCGAGACCGACGACGGCGACCGGGAGGTCGCGCTCGGCCGCCCAGCGCGAGCGCCTGCCTCGAGCTCGGCGACGGTGGTCGGCTTGCGCGAACGCGCGCGCGGGGCCTCCGGTGCCGATCGTCGTCAGCCTCGCGAGCGGGATCGCCCTCCTCGAGCTTCACGCGAGCGCCTCGAGCACGAGCGGGCCGGCGCGCTCGACGTCGCCCGCGCCGACTGTGAGGACGAGGTCGCCCGGCCGCGCCCAGGCGGCGACGAGCTTCGCGCCGTCCTCGACCGTCGGTGTCCAGCCCGCCGCGAACGCCGGGCTGGAGCGCGTCGACGACGAGCTTGCCGTCGACACCCGGGACCGGCTGCTTCGCGCGCGCGGTAGATCTCGGTCACGCACGCGGCGTCGGCGGTCGACAGCGCGGCGCCGAGCTCGTGCGCCAGGTGTCGCGTGCGGGAGTAGAGGTGCGGCTGGAAGAGGACGAGCACCCTGCCCGACGTGCGTTCGCGCGCAGCAGCGACGGTCGCCTCGATCTCGGACGGGTGATGGGCGTAGTCGTCGACGACCGTGACACCGCCCGCTTCGCCGACGAGCTCGAAGCGCCGGCCCGCACCTCGGAAGCGCGCGAGGACCGGCTCGGCGTCGGCCCGCGCGACACCGGCGAGCTCGAGCGCGGCAAGCGCCGTCGCAGCGTTCCGCCGGTTGTGCTCCCCCGGCACCGCCAGCCCGAACGACACGGGCTCGAGCTCCCACCCGCGTACGACCTGCGGCACCTCGGCGAGCCAGCCGTCGAACATCGCTTCGACCTCGGCGGCAGAGCCGAAGGTCGAATGGTGGTCGAGCTCGACGTTCGTGACGACGCCGATCTGGGGTCGCAGCCGCTCGACGGTCCGGTCGGACTCGTCGCCTTCGACGACGAGCCAGCCCTCCCCCGCGCCGGCGTTGCCGTCGAGCTGCGCGATCTCACCGCCGACGAGCCAGGCCGGGTCGAGACCGAGCTCGGAGAGGACGAACGCGATCATCGCGGACGTCGTCGTCTTCCCGTGTGCGCCCGCGACGACGATCGAGCGCCGCAGCGACACGAGCTCGGCCAGGAGCTCGGCGCGCGACGTGCCGGCGACGGACGGATACGCGCTCGAGACGACGACCTCCCAGCCGTCCGGGACGACCGGCTCCGGCGCGATCGGACCTCGATCCCGTCGAGCCGCGCGCAGGTACGGCGTCTCGACCCGGTCCCAGCCGCCGACCTCGGCGCCCCACGCCCGCGCGAGGAACGCGTATGACGAGAGCCCGGCACCGCCGATGCCGACGAACCAGAGCCGTCTACCCTCGAGCAAGCGCGATCAGCTCCTCCGCGATCTCGTCCGCCGCCTCCGGCCTGGCCATCGAGCGCATCGCGGCACTCATCGACGCGAGCCGTGCCGGGTCGGCCAGGAGCTCGTCGACGAGGGCGGGGACGCGATCGAGCTCCGGCTCGGGGACGACGACGGCGCCGCCGCCGCGCTCGAAGTGGCGTGCGTTCAGCGTCTGGTGGTCGGCGGTCGCGTGCGGGTAGGGCACGAGGATCGCGGGTGTGCCCGATGCGGCGAGCTCCCAGACCGTTCCGCCGGCGCGCGAGATCGCGAGATCGGGTGCGGCGAGGGCGGCGCCGAACTCGCCGGTCGACGGGACGAGCACGTAGTCGCTCCGATGGACGCGTTCGCGCAGCCGCTCGTAGTCGCGCTCGCCCGAGACGTGCAGGACCGCCGGTCCCGCGTCGCCGTAGGTGTCGACGGCGAAGTCGTTGAGGCTGCGCGCGCCGGCGAGCGCACCGAAGAACGCGATCACCGGCGCGTCCGCCGGCAGGCCGAAGCGGCCGCGACCCTCGTCCCGCGAGACGCCGCGGTGGTCGGCGGGCACCGGCCGGCCGGTGACGCGGTACTTCGCGCCGTCGCGTCCCGGGATGCCGTAGGCGAGGAAGACGCGCCGCGCGAACGGCGCCGCCAGCCTGTTGGCGAGCCCGAGGTGAGCGTCCGCCTCCGTGAGCGCGGTCGGGAGCTTCTGCCGCCAGGCCGCGTACACCATCGGCCCGGCGACGTAGCCGCCACCACCGAGGACGACGTGCGGCTGCCGCCGCCGCAGGATCGCCGCGCACGCGCGCGGGGCGCGGCCGGCTCGCATCAGGGAACGGAGCAGCGCCGCCGACGGGCGGCGTGGAAAGCCCGAGATCTCGAAGGTGTCGAGCTCGAACCCCGCCTCGGGAACGAGCCTAGCCTCGACCCGATCCGGCGACCCGGCGAACGTCACGCTGACGCCGCGGTCGCGCAGCGCCGCTGCGACTGCGAGCGACGGCAGGACGTGCCCGGCTGTTCCGCCGGCGGCGATCAGTGCTCGCAACTCGCTGTGGAGCCCGCTCATCGCCAGCGATGTTAAGGAGGATCCCGACGGACGCGAGCAGTACGACGAGGCTCGAGCCGCCGTAGGAGACGAACGGGAGCGGAATTCCGGTCAGCGGCGCGACGCCGAGCACTGCCGCGAGGTTGACGGCCGCCTGGCCGCAGACGAGCGACGTGATCCCGGCCGCCAGGAGCTTCCCGAAGGGATCGCGGCACCGCAGCGCGACCGTGAAGCCCGCGAACGCGAACGCGGCGAAGGCGGCGATCACGGCCGCCGTCCCGATCAGGCCGAGCTCCTCGCCGATCACGGCGAGGATCATGTCCGTCTGCTGCTCGGGGAGGTAGTTGATCTTCTGCACGCCCTCGCCGAGGCCCTTGCCGGTGACGCCGCCCGAGCCGATCCCGATCAGCGCCTGGACGGTCTGGAAGCCGGCGTCCTCCGGGTCGGCCCACGGGTCGAGGAAGCTGAAGAGCCGCGCACGGCGGTAGGGCTCCATCCAGATCGCGACGAGCCCGCCGAGCGTCGCGATCGTGGCGGCGGCGCCGAGCGTGCGTCCGGGAACGCCGGCGACGACGAGCATGCCGCCGACCATCAGCAGCAGCGCGATCGTGGTGCCGAGGTCGGGCTCGACCACGATCAGGGCGGCGAAGAGGCACGTGACCATGCCGACCGGCTTCCAGAGCTCGCCGAGCGTCCGCGGCGCGCCCTTGCGCGAGAGATAGGCGGCGGCCCAGACGAGCAGCGCCAGCTTCGCGAGCTCCGAAGGCTGGAACGTGAGCGGCCCCGCGGTCAGCCAGCGCCGCGCGCCGTTGATCTCCGGCGCGACCACGAGCACGGCGAGGCAGAGGCCGAGCGCGGTCAGCAGGAGCGGCGGCGCGAGATTCCGCAGCCGGCGGTGGTCGAACCGCGACGCGACGACGAGCAGCGCGATCCCGAACAGCGCGTAGATCCCCTGCCGCTTGAGGAACGTGATCGGGTCGCCCTTCCCGAGCGCCGCCGCGGCCGAGGTGGCGCTGAAGACCATCACGAGGCCGAACGCGACCAGCGCGAGGGTCACGAGGACGAGCAGGCGCTGCTCGAGCTGGCTACGAGGAGCCTTCACCCTTCGAGGTTCTGTACCAGCCTCCTGAATTCCTCTCCGCGGTGCTCGTAGTCGAGGAACTGGTCGTAGCTCGCACACGCCGGCGAGAGCAGGACGACCTCGCCGGGCCTGGCCGCGCTGGCCGCCTCGGCGACGGCACGCTCGAGCGTGACCGAGATCAGGAAGGGCACGTTCTCGTAGCCCAGGTCGACGGAGAGCGGTTCCGCCGCCTCGCCGATCAGGTACGCGGTGACGACGTTCGCCGCCGCGATCGCCTGCGCGAGCTCCTCCCAGCTCTCCCCTTTCGCGCGGCCGCCGAGGATCAGGTGAACCGGCGCGTCGTAGGCCGCCACGGCGCGGCGGGCGGCGGCGGTGTTCGTCGCCTTCGAGTCGTTGACGTAGCGGACGCCGTCGATCTCGGCGACGAGCTCGAGCCGGTGCTCGACGCCGGGGAACGTGCGCAGCGCCGTCGCAATCGCCTCGTCGTCGAGGCCGGCCGCGCGCGCTGCGGCGGTCGCGGCCGCGGCGTTCTCGCGGTTGTGCGCGCCGGGGATCAGCGGCTCGGCCGGCAGCTCGTCGTCCGCCGCGAACTCGACGCGGCGTGCGTTGCCGGGGACCGGGCCGAAGCCGCGCGGCACGACTGCGACGTCGTCCACGCCCTGGTGCTCGAAGATCCGCAGCTTCGCCGCCCGATAGGACTCGAAGCTGCCGTGCCGGTCGAGATGGTCGGGCTCGAGGTTGAGCAACACCGCGATCCGCGGCCGGAAGCGATCGACGTCCTCGAGCTGGAAGCTCGACAGCTCGCAGACGACCCAGTCGTCTGCCGGCACGTCCCCGACCAGCTCGCTCAGCGCCGTGCCGACGTTCCCGGCCGTGCGCGCACCGAGCATCGCGCCGAGCAGCTCGGTCGTGGTCGTCTTCCCGTTCGTACCGGTGACGCCGAGGATCGGGTTCGGCAGCAGGCGCGACGCCAGCTCGATCTCACTCCACACCGGGATCCCACGCTCATGCGCCGCCGCCACGAGCCGAGCCTCGCCGGGGACGCCGGGGCTCTTGACGAGCACCTCGACGCCGTCGAGCAGGGAGAGATCCTCGTCGTTGCCGAGCGTCCGGTCGACGGCGACGACCTCGGTCCCGCCCGCCTCGAGCGCGGCCTGCGCCGCCCGACCCGAGCGCGCGAGGCCGAGGACGAGGACCCGCTTCACAACCGGAACTGGATGTAGTAGCGGTAGTAGAGGACGAAGCCGCACGCGGCGAGGATGGCGGCGACGATCCAGAAGCGGACCATGATCTTCGTCTCCGACCACGCCTTCATCTCGAAGTGGTGGTGGATCGGCGCGATCAGGAACACCCGGCGGCCCCAGTACTTGAAGCTGACCGTCTGGATGATCACCGAGAGCGCCTCGACGACGTAGATCCCGGCGATGAGGACGAGCAGCGCCTCGGTGCCCGTGACGATCGCGAAGCCCGCGAGCGCGCCGCCGAACGCCATCGAGCCCGTGTCGCCCATGAAGAGCTCGGCGGGGAAGGCGTTGTACCAGAGGAACCCGATCGCGGCCCCGATCAGCGCCGCTGCCAGAATCGCGAGGTCGAGCTGGAAGTCCGCGCGGGACCCGACGTCGCCGGAGCGGATGTAGCCGATCACGTTCATCGAGAGAAACGTCAGCAGCGCGATGATCCCGACGCCCGCCGCGAGCCCGTCGAGCCCGTCGGTCAGGTTGGCGCCGTTCGCCGCGCCGGCGATGACGAGGAAGAGGAACGGGTAGTACGCGTACGAGAGCGGGATGTCGACGTTGGCGACCGGGATGTAGATCGACGTGTCGAGCTGGCTCTGCGCGTGGACGGCGAAGCCGACGACGACCGTGATCGCGGCGAGCAGGAGCAGCTTCCACCGGCCCTGGAGCCCGAGCGAGCGGCGGTGGCGGAGCTTGATGAAGTCGTCGAGAAAGCCGATCGCGGCGCAGGAGACGGTGAGGAAGAGAACGGTCAGCGCCGGCAGCGTGAACTTCGAGAGCGCGAGGAACGGCAGCAGCGCGCAGAGCAGGATCAGCAGCCCGCCCATCACCGGCGTCCCCTGCTTGACCACGTGACCGGCCGGGCCGTCCTCGCGGATCGGCTGGCCGAGCTCGTTCCGGCGCAGGAACTCGATGAACTTGGGGCCGATCACGACGGAGACGACCATCGCGATCAGGCCGGCTATGAGCACCCTCACCATTACGCGGTGTCGTTCGCCAGGGTCGGGGCGATGCCTTCGAGCGCCACCGAGCGCGAGGCCTTGACGAGGACGGCGTCGCCCGGCCCGACGAGCCGGCGAGCGGCCTCGAGCGCCGCCGTCGCGTCCGGCTCCCAGGCGCCCGCGCCGTAGGCACGCCCAAGGTCGCCGACCGCGAGCACCTCGATCCCGAGCTCTTCGGCCAGCTCGGCGATCTCGCGGTGATGCCGGTCGGCGTGGTCGCCGAGCTCGGCCATGCCGCCCAGGATCGCGAGGCGCCGCCGCCCCGCTCCCCGCTCGGCGAGATGGCGCAGCGCCGCCTCCATCGAGGTCGGGTTCGCGTTGTAGGCGTCGTTGACGACGAAGCCGCCGCCGGGGAGGGACAGCTCTTCGCCGCGCCACTTCGAGAGCTCCACGCTCGCCGCGCCCTCGTCGAGCCGGTCGAGCGGCAGGTCCATCGCCTCGTACGCGGTCAGGGCCGTGAGCGCGTTCTGCGCCTGGTGCCGCGAGGTGAGCGGGAAGCGGATCCGGCGCTCGCCGAAGGCGACGTGAGCACCGTCCTCGCGCAGCTCGACGTCGACCGGCGGGCACACGGAGGATCTCGATGTCGGTCCGGAGGTGCGGCTCGAGGTCGGCCGACACCGGCACGACTGCGATCCCGTCCGGGGGCAGGGCCGCGACGAGCTCCGCCTTCGAGCGGGCGACCCCGTCGACCGAGCCGACGAGCTCGAGGTGGACCGGCCCGACGGCGCTGATGACACCGACGTGCGGGCCGCACGATCTCGCAGAGGTCGGCGATCTGGCCGAAGCCGCGCATGCCCATCTCGACGATGCAGATCTCCGTCTCCGGCTCGAGCCGGCCGAGCGTCAGCGGCACGCCGAGCTCGGCGTTGTGGCTCCCCTCCGTCCAGACAGTGGGTGCGACCGCGGCGCAGAGCGCCGCCAGGATGTCCTTCGTCGACGTCTTCCCGGTCGAGCCGGTGACGCCGACGAAGCGGGCGCGGCTGCGGCCTCGCAGCGCCTGCCCGAGCATCGCCATGGCGTCGAACTCGTCGTTCGGCACCAGGGTCGCGGCGCCGCGATCGCGCGCGGCACCGACGAACTCGCGGCCGCCGCGGATCGCAACGAAGAGATCGCCCGGGCCGACTCGGCGCGAGTCGATCTCGAGGCCGGTGATCTCGCCGACGCCGTTCAGCTCTCCGAGCCCGAGCGACTCGAGCTCCTCGATTGCGATCGGGATCACGCCTGCAGCGCCTCGCGGGCGACGACGCGGTCGTCGAACGGCAGCTTCTCGCCCGCCACCTCCTGGCCCTGCTCGTGCCCCTTGCCGGCGATCACGACAACGTCGCCCGGCTCGGCGAGCGCGACCGCGCGGCCGATCGCCGAGCGCCGGTCGGGATCGATCTCGACGTCGGTGCCGGCGCCCTGGAGCACGTCCTGGATGATCGCGAGCGGATCCTCGCTGCGCGGGTTGTCGGAGGTGACGATGACCACGTCGGCGAGGTCGCGCGCCACCTTTCCCATCAGCGGCCGCTTCTGGCGGTCGCGGTCGCCGCCGGCGCCGAAGACGAGCACGACGCGCCCGCCGGTCAGCTCGCGCGCCGTGCGCAGCACGTTGTCGAGCGCGTCCGGCTTGTGGGCGTAGTCGACCACGACAGTGAACGGCTGCCCTTCGTCGACCGCTTCGAACCGCCCCGGCACGCCCGGAAGCGCGGCGATTCCCGCCGCGATCTCGTCCTCGTCGACGTCGAGCAGGATCGCCGCCGCGATCACGCCGAGGACGTTCTCGACGTTGAAGCGGCCGCGAAGGCTCGAGCGGATCTCGATCCCACCCGCCGTGAAGCTCGCGCCCGACGGGCCGAGGTCGAGGTGCTCGGGGCGGATCTCGGCGTCGTCGGCGAAGCCGAAGGTGACGAGCGGCGCGCGATTGACGTCGGCGAGCTCCTCGGCCAGCTGCCGGCCCCACGGATCGCCGACGTTGACGGCCGCAGGCGGCGGCGCGGCGCCGATGAAGAGCTTCCGCTTGGCCGCGAAGTAGTCCTCCATCGACTCGTGGAAGTCGAGGTGATCCTGGCTCAGGTTCGTGAACACGAGCGCGTCGAAGCGAACGCGGTCGAGCCGGTGCAGCACCGACGGCGTGCGAGGACGCCTCGAGCGCGACGCTGCGGTTGCCGGCGTCGAGCATCTCGCGGAACGTGCGCTGGAGGTCGATCGCCTCCGGAGTCGTCCGGACGACCGGCCGCACCTCGCCGCCGACGCTGCTCTCGACCGTGCCGAGCAGCCCCGGACTGCGGCCGGCAGCCTCGAGCACGGAGTAGAGGAGGAACGCGGTCGTCGTCTTCCCGCTCGTGCCGGTGACGCCGGCGACCTCGAGCTCGCGCGTCGGCTCGCCGAAGAAGACGTCGGCCGCCGTCGCCATCGCCGCGCGCGTCGACGGGACGACGAGCTGTGGGACGGCCGGCTCGACGGCACGCTCGACGACGAGCACGGACCGCGCCGTTCTCGACCGCCTCCGCGGCGAAGTCGTGCCCGTCCGCGCGCTCGCCGGGGACGGCGAAGAAGGCGGCGCCGGGCGTGACGGCGCGCGCGTCGTAGGCAAGGTCCCGCACCTCGACGGGGTCGGGGCTGCCGAGAACCGCCTCAGGTGCGAGCGCGGCGACGAGGCGCTCGAGTTGCATGGCGGGACACGCTACCGAGCCGCGCAGGATCGGAATCCGCGGAAGCGGATCCCGATCGCGCCAAGATCCCTAAAGGGTCGCTTCGCTCCCTGGTGGTTCAAGGATTGGGCGTCGCGTCCGGTGCAATCTCGAGCTCGACGAGGCTGGAACGGGCGATGTCCGAGAACGCGGGCGCGGCGACGACGCCGCCCCAGATCGCCCCGACCGGCTCGTCGATCGAGACGAGCACGACGAGCCGCGGATCCTTCGCGGGCACGACGCCGACGAACGAGGCCACGTACCGCGAGGTCGAGTAGCCGCCCGGGACCGGCTTGGCGGCGGTGCCGGTCTTGCCCGCGACGGTGTAGCCGGGCACGGCGGCCGCGGCGCCGGTGCCGCCCTCCGCCGAGACGACGTCGCGCAGCATCGCCATCATCTGCGCGGAGACCGTCTTCGAGAGGACGCGGCGCGCAGGTGAGCGGGTGTGCGGCTGGTTCCCGACGCGCTCGACGAGGTACGGCTCGCGGTAGACGCCTTCGTTCGCGATCGCGCCGTAGGCGGCGGCCATCTGGATCGGCGTGACGCCGATGCCCTGGCCGATCGGCACGTTTCCGATCGTCGAGCCCGACCAGTAGCCGGGCAGCAGCCCCTGCGCTTCGCCGGGGGCGTCGACGCCGGTGACCTTGCCGAAGCCGAAGCGGTCGATCCAGCTCTCGACGCGCGAGCGGCCGAGCATCTGGGCGAGCGTGATCGTGCCGACGTTCGACGACTGCGAGAGGATCTGCGCGACTGTCATCCGCTGCGTCGGGCGCGGCTCGTGCTCGTGGATGATCCGGTCGGCGACGCGGATCGACGACGGCAGCGTGAACGGCGTCGTCGGGCTGACGATCTTCTCCGAGAGCGCGGCGGCGACGGTGACGACCTTGAACGTCGAGCCGGGCTCGTAGACGTCCGTGACGACACGGTTGCGCCGCTTCGACGCCGGCGTCGAGCCGAACTTGTTCGCGTCGAAGCCGGGCGCGACCGCCATCGCGAGCACGCCGCCGGTGCGCGGGATCGAGCACGACGGCGCTGCCGCCCTTGGCTCCCCACTCCTTGACCGTGTCGCGGAGCACGCTCTCCGCGTTCGACTGGATCCGGTGGTCGATCGTCAGGAAGACGTCGTCGCCGGCACGCTCCGGCTTGGTCGCGATCACGTCGATCACGCGGCCGGTCGGATCGCGCACCGTCGTCTGGCTGCCCGGCTTGCCGACGAGGGCCTTGTCGAGCGACCGCTCGAGCCCCTCGAGGCCGTCGTTGTCGATCCCGGCGTAGCCGAGCACGTGCGCCGCGACGCCGCGCTGCGGGTAGGAGCGCAGCTCCTCGGCGTAGAAGCCGAGCCCGGGCAGGTTCAGCTTCTCGAGCGCGGCCGCCTGCGCGGGGTCGGCCTTGCGCTTGACGTAGACGAAGTGGCTCGAGCGGTCGGCGAGGGCCGGGTAGAGCTTCTCGGCGTCGACGCCGAGCGCCTTGGCGGCCGCCAGCGCGACGCGGCGGGGATTCTTCACCTCGCGCGGATCGGCGTAGACGGTCGTCGCCTGCTCGCCGATCGCGAGCGGCTCGCCGGTGCGGTCGAAGATCGTGCCGCGTCCGGCCGGGATCACCGTCGTCCCCTCGTGCTGCCGCTCGGCCATCCCTTCGAAGCGCGACGCCTGCACGCCCTGGATCCAGACCGCACGGGCGAGCGTCCCCGCGAAGACGAGGACGAAGAGGCCGAGCAGGAGGCGGATGCGGCGGTTGGAGAGCCGCTCGGTCACTTCGTCGGCGGCGCCAGCTGGACGTGGAAGGTCAGCTCCGGGTCGGCGCGCTCGAGCCCGAGCCTGGAGCGGGCCTGCGATTCGATCCGCGCATTCGCCGACGCGCTCGAGAGCTGCGAGCTGAGCCGCTTCGTCTCACCCTGGAGCTCGATCCGCTCCCGGCCGAGCTCGTCGAGGCGGACGTTCAGCTGGAGCACGGCGACGTTGACGGCGACGACACCGGCGAGCAGGACGGCGAGCACGACGATCCAGACGACGCCGCCGAACGGGCGAGTTCTCGCCCGCGCTTCGGCGCCGACGCGGCCGGGCCGCGTCCGCGGCCGCGCGACGGGCGGCGAGTCGACCCGGGCGGTGCCGGCCCAGCTCGCCATCAGTCCAGCCCGACCTTCGCGGCGGCGCGGAGCTTGGCGGACGCGGCGCGCGGGTTCGCCTCGAGCTCGCGGGCTCCGGGCCGCACGGGCTTCCGGGTCAGGTCGCGCAGGACCGGCTCGTTGCCGCAGATGCAGATCGGGAACTCGGGCGGGCACGTGCAGCCGCGCGCCTGCTCGCGGATGAACTGCTTCACGATCCGGTCCTCGAGCGAGTGGAAGCTGATGACGGCGATGCGGCCGCCCGGCCTGAGCATCCGCATCGCCGCCGGGAGCGCGGCCTCGAGCGCGCCGAGCTCGTCGTTGACGGCGATCCGGAGCGCCTGGAAGACGCGCCGCGCCGGATGGCCGTCGCCGAAGCGCGCCGGCGTCGGGATCGCCTGCTTGATCGTGTCGGCCAGGTCGGTCGTGCGCTCGAACGGCCGCTCGGCCCGGCGCCGGACGATCGCGCGGGCGATCGGCCGCGCGTAGCGCTCCTCGCCGAAGCGCTTGAAGATCAACGCGAGCTCGCGCTCGTCGGCCTCGTTCACGAGCTCGCGCGCCGAGAGCTCGGCCGCGGTGTCCATGCGCATGTCGAGCGGCGCGTCGGCGGCGTAGCGAGAAGCCGCGCTCCGGCCGGTCGAGCTGCATCGAGGAGACACCGAGGTCGAGCAGGATTGCGTCCGCCTGCACGTCGTTGGCGGCCAGCTGGTTGAGGACGAGGGAGAACTCGCCGCGCAGGAAGCGCGCCTGCACGCCGCCGCTACCCGGCCTTGAAGCGGTCGAAGTAGGTGCGCGCCGACGGGTCGCGGTCGATCGCGATCAGCTTGCCCTCGCCCTGGAGGTCGGTCGCGAGCAGGCGCGAGTGGCCGCCGGCGCCGAAGGTGGCGTCGACGACGGTCTCGCCCGGCTGCACGGCGAGGAGCTCGCGCACCTCCTCCGCGAGCACGGGAACGTGATCAGACGCGCTTCTCTGCAAGACGTTCGGCAACATCGTCAGCACTCCCTTCGACCTTCGTGACGTTGTCGTTCCAGGCGGCGCGATCCCAGATCTCGAGGTGGTCGTGGATGCCCGCCACGACGACCTCACGCCCGAGCCGTCCGTGCCGGATCAGCGCCGGCGGGACGAGCACGCGTCCCTGCTTGTCGAGCTCGGCATCCGACGCGGCGCTGAAGAAGAACCGCTTCAGGTCTCTCGCCTCTTTCGAAAAGGGGTCGAGCGTGGCGAGACGGGCCTCGACCAGCGCGTCCCAGTCGCTCCGCGCGTAGACGTCGAGGCAGTCGTCGAGCCCGCGGGTGAGCACGACGCCGCCGGCGAGCGCATCCCGGAACCGGGCCGGCAGCGTGAGCCGGTTCTTGTCGTCGATCGTGTGCTCGTATTCGCCGAGGAACATCCGTTCATGCGCTCCTGTCTCCCACTTCGCCCCACTCTAAACCACGATCCCCCACTTGTCTACCCCGGCCGCCCAGGATCACCCTTTTGCGCAGAATCGCTCCGTGAGCGTGATCCTCGGAGCACGGGCGCTGAACCGGGCGACGCTCGCGCGGCAGCTGCTGCTGGAGCGCGCCGACATCGCTCCTCGCGGCGCGGTGCACCATCTGGTCGGCCTGCAGGCGCAGGTGCCGCACAACCCGTACACCGCACTCTGGTCTCGGCTCGACGGCTTCCGGGCAGAGTCGCTGTCGCAGCTGCTCGAGCGCCGCGAGGTCGTGCGGATCGGCGTGATGCGCGGGACGATTCACCTGCTCACCCGGCGACGACTGCCTCCTGCTCCGCCCGCTGACCCAGCCGGTCTTCGAGGGGCAGCTCTGGCGCCACCGCGACTTCTCGCCGCAGTTGCGCGGCGTCGACCTGGATCCCGTCGTCGAGGCCGGTCGGATCGCGCTCGAGGAGCCGCGGACGGGTACCGAGCTGCGAGCGTTCCTCGCGGCGCGCTTTCCGGAGCTCGACGCGGCAGCGCTCGCCTACGCCTGCCAGATGCGGCTCGCCCTCGTGCAGGTGCCGCCGCGCGGCCTCTGGGGGAAGAGCGCCCAGGTGCGGTGGACGACGGCGGAGGCGTGGCTCGGGCGGCCGCTCGAGGCCGACCCGTCGCTCGAGGACGTGGTGCTGCGCTACCTCGCCGCGTTCGGGCCTGCGTCGGTCGCCGACGTGACGACGTGGTGCCGACTGACCGGCCTGCGCGAGGTGGTCGAACGGCTGCGGCCGCAGCTCGTCACCTTCCGGGACGAGCGCGGCCGCGAGCTCTTCGACCTCCCCGACGCGCCGCGCCCGGATCCGGCCACGCCCGCGCCGGTGCGCTTCCTGCCCGAGTACGACAACGTCCTCCTCTCGCACGACGACCGCAGCCGATTCGTCTCGGCGCCCGATCGCGCGTTGCTCGGGCCGGTGTGGTCGCTCGGCTGGGGTGCGGTGCTGCACGACGGCACCGTGCGCGGCGTCTGGCGTGCCGAGCCCGGCGGTCTCGTCGTGCGGCACGTGGCGCTGGCGAAGCGTGCGCTCGCGTCAGTCGCGGCAGAGGGACGAAGGCTCGCCCGCTTCCTCGGGAGCGAGGGCGACGTGCGGCTCGAGCCCGTCAGCCGGTGAGGCCGGCGCCGCGGCGGGTGAGCGCGAGCGCGCCCCGCTCGGAGGCGAATGCCAGCGCGTCCTGGATCTCCATCCCCTGCGCGAGCGCGTACGTGAGCCCGGCTGCGAAGCAGTCGCCGGCGCCGTAGGCGTCCTCGAACGTCCCCGGCGGGGCGGCCGCCTTGTACGGCCCGCCGGGCTGCGCCCAGCCGCCGAGCGCACCGGCGGTGGAGACGACGAGGCGCGGCGGCGGGTCGAGGTCGCCGGCCTGATAGCGCTCGGCGTCGTCCTCGCCGCTCGCCACCAGCGCGTCGAGCTCGACGCCCGCGGCGTGGAGCGTCGGCAGCTCGCGAGCCGTTGCGACCAGCACCCGCGCTCGCCTGGCCTGCCGCACCGCCTCGGCGTCGCCGGCCGTGAAGTAGACCCCGTCGGTGTTGTCGAGCTCCTCCCATGGCAGCGTGCCTTCGCCCCCGGGCGGACGTTGCTTGTCGCCGATCACGGTGATCGTGCGCTCCCCCACCTCGTCCAGGTAGACGAAGCCACGCCGCTGCTGCCCGTCGCTCTGAGGTGAATGGACGCGGACGCCGGCGGCCTCGAGGCGCATCCTGCTCTGCGCACCGAGGTCGTCGCCGCCGAGCAGGCAGTAGAGCGCCGAGCGGCCGGCGAGCCGGGCCAGCTCCACCGCCGCGACACCACCCCCGCCCGCGGGCTCGGCCCAGTTCTCGGTCGAGCTGACGATCTCGCCCGGTTTGGGTACGGCCTCGACGCGGAGGAACTCGACCCACTCCACATGCCCCACAACCGCGAGGTTCATGGCCGCACTCTCACAGATGCGGCCGCCGCGGCGTTAGTAGGGATGATGGAGGCAACCGTGACAGTCCCGCCGTTCGAGAGCTTCTACGTCGAGCACCGTGATGTCGTGCTCGGTTTCCTGCGCCGCCGGCTGGGCGGCCAGGCGGCCGAGGATGCGTTTCAGGAGACGTTCCTGCGTGCCCTCCGCGCCTACGACCGGCTCGACCACGGCGAGCACCTGCGCGCCTGGGTGCTGACGATCGCCGCCCGGCTCGTGATCGACACGGGCAGGCGCTCGAAGCCGGTCTCGCACGAGCTGCCCGAGCTGCCCGTCGAGGATGGACGCCCCGCCTACGCCCAGATCGAGCACCTCGCCGGCGGCCTTCCGCCCACCGAGCGGGCCGCCGTGGTCCTCCGTTACGCCTACGACCTTGCCTACGACGACATCGCGCTCGCGCTGGACTCCACGCCCGAGGCCGCCCGCCAGGCCGCCTCGTCCGGAGTCCGCCGCCTTCGTGCTGGGAGGATCCGAATATGACCGTGACGCCTGATCTCGACCGCCGCTTCCGCGAGGCCGCCGCCGCCGAGGGCCTGCTCGACGTCGGCTTCGACGTCGTCGAGTCGCCGATCGGGCCGCTGCTCGTCGCGGCAACCGGCCGCGGCCTCGCCCGCATCTTCTTCGACGCCGAGCCCGAGCTGCACCTGGAGCGGCTCGCGAAGGCCTACGGGCCACGCGTGCTCCGCTCCGCCTCGAGCGTCGACTCCGCCCATCGCCAGCTGGACGAGTACTTCGCCGGCGACCGCAGCTCGTTCGAGCTCGACGTCGACCTCCGCGGTGCCGCCCCGTTCGCCCATCAGGTCCTGGACGAGCTCGCACGCGTCCCCTACGGCCAGACGACGACGTACGGCACGCTCGCGGCGAAGGTCGGCTCCCCGCGGGCGGCGCGAGCGGTCGGGATGGTGATGAACCGCAACCCGATCCCGATCGTGCTCCCGTGCCATCGCGTCGTCGGCTCGAACGGCAGCCTGACGGGCTACGCGGGCGGGCTGGACGTGAAGGAGCGGCTGCTGCGGCTCGAGGGCGCGCTGTTGTAGTCAGTCGACGAGCTAGTAGCCGACCCCCCAGACGTTCGCAATTGCGCCTTGGATAGCCGGGTTACGCCGCATGAGTGCCCACTCAGTGCCCAAAGCTCTGGGACGCATCTAGATTCGCGCTTGTGCATTTCGTAACATCAGTTTCGTAGGATCAGCCCTCTGCCGCAGGAGCACGACAGTGGCGACAGCCGGATCCCGAACAGGGATGGTTCCGATCATGGGCGCGCTCCTGATCGCGGCGTTACTCACGGTGTTCGCGTCTGCCTCGTCAGCTGCTCCGAGCAGCGGCAGGATTCTGTTTATTCCACACGGATCCGACGCGGGGCCTGGCCCGTACATCATCAACGCCGACGGCACTGGCCTGCGTCGGGCGGCGGCGACGACGCTGCCAGCGAACGCCGAGTTACGGGACGGCCGTTGGTCACCGAATCGAAAGCTGCTCGCCCTCAACTATCGGTCCGGCCTTTACGTCGCGGCCGCGGACGGCAGCTCCCCGCGGCGGCTCGCGGCGGGCTCGATCGAAGACGTCTCCTGGTCGCCGGACAGCACGAGAATCGTGTTCAGCCGGACGTATAAAGGAGTGATTTATCTCGTATCTCTGCATGGCTCGCCACGCGTGTTCGTGAAGGCGCCGGCGGGCGGTTGGGCGTCGAGTGCGTCTTGGTCGCCGGACGGCCGGACGATCGTGTTCGTCGTGGCGGGGTTCCAGCGATCGCGCGACCAGTTGTGGATCATACGACCTGACGGCAGCGGGAGACGCCAGATCGCGGCCCGCAAGGACATCGAGAGCACCCCCCAATGGTCCGCGGACTCAAGCTGGATCGCCTACAGGGCACACACCGGACGGCGAGGGGATGTGTTTTTGGTGCGCCGGGACGGCAGGGCCGCAAGGGCACTAACGCGCACGAGCGATGTTTGGTATGGCCCCTGGTGGTCGCCGGTGGGGACGGCGATCGCCTACACCATAGAGATGGATTTCGACGCCGAAGACCGTGTAATCGCCTTCCACCACACAATCGCCGCACCGCGGGAGACGATCGCCGATACCGAACCGGAGTGGCACTTCGGACGGATCGTTTGGTCACCGAACGGCACGCAGATCGCGACCGATTGCCTAAACCCCGAGGAGAGGATCTGTGTAGCTACACCGGGCCGACCCGGATTCACTTCCATCACCGCCGGTGACGCTGCTCTCGATTGGATTAGCCCGTAGTCGGGCCGCACGTCGTTTCCTCAACGACCGTTTTCGGTCTACGTCAGCAGAGGGTGGCTAGCCCATCGGCGCGAGGATCGTGGCGGGCCGTGGCTTACAGATCGCGAGTCAGAGACTCCGCTCCTGCCATCGCCTGGTCAGTCGACGAGCTTGTAGCCCACTCCCCAGACGTTGACGACGAAGCGGTCGCCCGACCCACGCTCGAGCTTCTGGCGCAGGCGGCTGACGTGCGAGTCCAGCGTCCGCGTTCGCGTGAACGACCTGTAGCCCCAGACGTCGCGGAGCAGCTCATCCTTGGTGAAGACGCGGTTGGGCTCGGCGGCGAGCGCCGCCAGCAGCTCGAACTCCTTGCCGGCGAGGTGGACGGCCTCGCCCCGCACCATGACGACGCGGGCGGGCAGGTCGATCGCGAGGCCGCCGACTTCGAGGCGATCCTGCGCGGGCGGGGTCGCACGCCGCAGCACCGCTCGGATCCGCGCGACGAGCTCGTCGTAGACCACCGGCCGGTGGAGGTAGTCGTCGGCGCCCCGCTGGAACGCCCGCACGCGATCGACGGCGTCGCTTTCCGCCGGGCCGAGCACGATCACGGGCACGTCGCGGTTCCACGTCCGCCCGGGCTCGCCCTGGCGAAGGCGCGCGCAGAGCTCGAGCTCGGAGCAGAGGACGAGATCCGGCCGCGTCCGCTCTGCCAGCGCGAGCGCTTCGCCGCCGAACGCGGCCTGGAGCACATGGAAGCCGTCGCTCTGGAGCTGACGCTCGAGGTAGCCGCGGATCGCGGGCTCCGGCTCGGCGAGGAGCAGCGCGGCTGTCATGCTCTCGACGCTAGCAATGCCGTTTCGGAGCCGAAAGATGTCCTTTCCAACGATTCTGCGACGATCGCTCCCCACCTGGCTCGTCTGGGCGGTGCCGGTCGCAGTCGCGGCGCCGGCGCCCTGGCAGACGCACGCGCCGCTGCCGGAGCCGCGAACGGAAGTCGCGGCGGGCGTCGCGCGCGGCGAGATCGTCGTCGTCGGCGGCTTCACGGCCAACGGCGGCAACGCAGCCCGGACCGACGCCTACTCGGTCGTGCGGAACACCTGGCGCAGGCTCCCCGACCTGCCGCTCTCGGTCGACCACGCCGCGGCCGCGAGCGCGAACGGCAACGTCTACGTCGTCGGCGGCTACGGGGGCGACCGCAACCCGCTCGAGACCGTCTTCGTGCTCGGCAAGGACGAAACCTGGCGGCGCCTGCCACAGCTGCCCGACGCGCGCGCTGCCGCCGCGGCTGCGATCGCCGGCGGCAAGCTCTACGTCCTCGGCGGTGTCGACGGTAGGCGCGGGCTCGCCCGGGTCGCCTTCGCGCTCGACCTGAAGACGCGCCGCTGGGCACGGCTCCCCGGCCCGTCGCCGCGCGAGCACCTCGCGGCGGCCGCGGCCGGAACTCGCGTGTACGCGCTCGGCGGCCGCAGCGCGGGGATCGACACCAACACGGCCCGGTTCGAGGTCTATGACGCGCGTTCCCGCCGCTGGACACGACTCGCCTCGATTCCGCAGGCGCGCGGCGGCACCGGCGCCGCCTTCGTCGACGGCCGGATCGTCTCGGTCGGCGGCGAGCGGCCGCAGGGGACGATCGCGTCCGTCTACGCCTACGAACTGCGGACGAAGCGGTGGCGCCGGCTCGCCGACCTGCCCACACCGCGCCACGGTCTCGGCGTCGTCTCGGCGCGCGGCCGTGTCTACGTCGTCGCGGGCGGCCCGCAGCCGGGCCTGACAGTCAGCGGCGCCGTCGAGTCGCTCCGGCCCTAGTTTGGGTGATCAGGTAGGACTGCGGGATGGACTACAGGCTCGAGGTCGTCGTCGTTCCCGTCTCGGACGTGGATCGCGCGAAGTCTTTCTATATAGAGCAGCTGGGTTTCGAGGTCGACCACGACACGCAGATCGACGACGAGCGGCGCGTCGTCCAGCTGACGCCGCCCGGCTCGGCTTGCTCGATCGTGATCGGCACGGGTCTCGCCGAGATGGAGCCGGGCTCGATCAAGGGCCTGCAGCTCGTCGTGACGGACATCGACGTTGCCTGCGCCGAGCTCGGCGGCCGCGGCCTCGACGTGGGCGAGATCCAGGAGCTCGGCCGCCCCGGCAGGCCCGGGTTCCGCTTCCTCTTCTTCAGCGATCCGGACGGAAACGGCTGGGCCGTACAGGAGCTCCCGGGCGGGTAGGGACGCGCGGACTCTAGATCCGGCCGCTCCGGAGCACGCCGATCAGCAGCCAGACGCCGAGCACGCCGGACATGATGAAGCCGGCGACCGAGAGGAAGTGGATCCCGAAGATCTGCGGGCCGTCGGTGGCGAGGATCCCGATCAGCGACGAGCCGAGCAGGCCGCCGGCGACCACGAGCGCGATCACGAGCCGGTTGAAGATGACGTCGAGCTTGTGCATGAACTCGTCCAGCCCCTTGTGCACGAAGCCGACCTCGATCTGGCCGTCGCGGATCTCCTGGAGCACGTCGTGCACCTGGTACGGCAGCTCGTTCGCGATCTCGTACAGCTCCCGCCCGCGCTTCTGTGCGCGCGTCGCCATCCGGGCCGGCGAGAAGCGCTCCAGCATCAGCTCGCGCGCATACGGCCGCGCCACCTCGAAGACGTTGAATGCCGGATAGAGCTCGACGCCGACGGAGCCGAGGGTCGCGATCGCCTTGTCGAGCAGCACAAAGCGCGTCGGCAGCCGCAGGTTCATCGAGTAGATCAGGGCGAAGGCCTCGCGGATCACCTGGATCGGGTCGATGTCGGCGAGGCTCGCCCCGTAGTAGCGGTAGTAGAGCTCGCGCAGCTCGGTGGCGAACTCGTCCTCGCGCTCCTTCGGGTAGCGGACGCCGAGCTCGGCGAGGCGGCGCGGAAGCGCGTCGACGTTCTCGGTCGCGGCGTCGATGAAGAGGCGTGTCAGCCGCGCCATGTCCTCGTCCGTGAGCTTGCCGACGAGGCCGAAGTCGACGAGCCCGATCCGGCCGCCGTCGAGCACCAGCACGTTGGCGGGATGGGGGTCGCCGTGGAAGAAGCCGTGCCGGAAGATCATCTCCATCCACGTGTCCGTGACCCGGTAGGCGAGCTCGCGACGGGCGTCGAGCGTCATTCACCTCGAGCTCGAGGTCGGCCAGCTGCACGCCGTCGAGGTACTCGAGCGTCAGCATCCGGGCGCCGGAGTAGTCCCAGTAGACCTTCGGCACGACGACCACATCCGAGCCCTCGAAGTTGCGCCGGAAGGTGTCGGCGTGACGCGCTTCGAGCTTGTAGTCGAGCTCCTGGCGGATGAAGCGCGCGAACTCGTCGACGAGGTCGTTGACGTCGATGAAGTCGAGCGCACGCACGCGCTCCCTGATCAGGCGCGCGGCCTGGTAGAGGAGGGCGAGGTCGTTCTCGATCTGGCTCGGCGCGTTCGGACGCTGCACCTTGACGACGACCGCGTCGCCGTTCGGCAGGATCGCACGGTGCACCTGGCCGATCGACGCGGCCGCGATCGGCGTCTCGCCGAACTCCAGGAACGCCTGCTCGAGCGTGAGGCCCAGCTCGTCCTCGACGACCTCGCGCACCTGGGCGAAGGGGAACGGCGTCACGTCGTCCTGGAGCCCGCGCAGCTCGGCGACGATGTCCGGCGGGACGACGTCGGGCCGGGTCGAGAGCAGCTGGCCGAACTTGACGAACGTCGGACCGAGCTCGTCGAGCATCTCCCGCAGGTGGCGCCCGCGCTCGGAGCCCACCGCGGAGTCCGGGCTCGGCTCGACCCGAGCCCTCCAGGGCAGCAGGTCGGTCAGCTTGTGCCGCTCGAAGAAGTAGCCGAAGCCGTGCCGGACTGCCACCTGCGCGATCTCCGAGAGGCGGCCGATCTTGCGCGTGCGCGGTCGCGTCGCCATCCCGGAAGTGTTCCACGCGGCGTGAGGAACTCCCACCGGGAAGGATAGGAGCGTGGACGAAGGCCTCCTGCTCCTGATCGTCGGCTCGATTCTGGCGGGCAGCATCGTCGTCGCGCTCGGCGCTGCGCGGACGGGATTGCCGGTGCTGTTGGCGTTCCTGGCGATCGGGATGCTGCTCGGCTCGGACGGCCCCGGCGGGATCGAGTTCGACGACGCCGAGCTCGCGCGCGAGGTCGGGATCATCGGGCTGGCGCTGATCCTCTACGAGGGCGGGCTCCAGACCTCGTGGCGGCGGCTGCGCCAGGTCGCCGTGCCGGCTGCCCTGCTCAGCACGATCGGCGTCGTCGTCAGCGCGCTCGTGACGGGTGCCGCCGCGTACATGCTCTTCGACCTCTCCTGGCTCGAGTCGGTGCTCCTCGGCGCGGTCGTCTCCTCGACCGACGCCGCTGCCGTCTTCGCGACGCTCCGCTTCACGCACATCCGCCGCACGCTCGCGCGGACGCTCGAAGCCGAGTCGGGCGGCAACGACCCGATGGCGATCGCGCTCACGCTCGGCCTGATCGCGTGGATCGAGCGACCGAACGCCTACGGGATCGACGACCTGCTCCTGCTCGTCGTGCAGCAGCTCGGCCTCGGCCTCGTCGTCGGGATCGCGCTCGGGGCCCTCGCGGCCTGGGTCTTCGGACGCCTCCCCCACTCGATCGGCGCCTTCGCGCCGGTCGCGTCGCTCGCGGCCGCCGCGCTCGCGTTCGGTGTCGCCGACGTGATCGGCGGCAGCGGCTTCCTCTCCGTCTATCTCGTCGGGCTCGCGGTCGGCAGCACGCCGTCGCGCTATCGCCGCCACCTCGTCTCGTTCCACGAGGGGCTCGCGTTCGCGGCTCAGGTGACGCTCTTCATCGTTCTCGGGCTGCTCGTCTTCCCCTCAGATCTCCCGGACGTGGCCGTGCCGGGCCTCGCACTGGCACTGGTGCTGATGCTCGTCGCGCGGCCGGCGTCGGTCTGGGCCTCGACTGCGCTGAACGACTTCACGGGCCGCGACCGGGTCCTGCTCGGCTGGGCAGGGCTCCGCGGCGCCGTGCCGATCGTGCTCGCGACCTTCGTCCTCTCCTCGGATGTGCCGCACAAGGACACGATCTTCAATGCCGTCTTCTTCGTCGTCGTCGTCTCGGCGATCGTGCAGGGAACGACGCTCGAGTGGGTAGCGGGCCGGCTGGGCCTGCTCGCCCCGGCCCCACACGTGCACGAGGCCCCGCTCGAGGTGGGGCCGCTGAGCAAGCTCGAGCTCGTCGACTTCGCGGTCGCAGGCGACCATGCCGTCAACGGCTCCGCCGTGCGCGAGCTCGGGCTGCCGCGCACCGCGCTGATCGCGGTGATCAACCGCGGCGACGAGACGATCCCGCCGCGAGGCAGCACCGTCGTCGAGGCCGGCGACCGGCTCTTCGTCCTGATCCCGCGGACGATGCGCGCCGACCTCGAGGACGTCTTCGCGCGCTGGCGGAGACGCGTTTAGGGCTTCTGTTCGAGCAACTTCAGCCGGTGCTCGAGCTGGGCAAGGCGAAGCTCGACCGACTCGAGCTCCTCGCGCCGGACGAGCCCGAGCTCCCGCGCGAGTAGCTCGCCGGTGTCGTAGGGCAGATCGGTCAGCTTGTCGACGCCCGAGCGCAGCTGCGCGGCCAGCTCGTCGACGAGCTGGCGGAGCACGAACGCCTGATTCTCATTGCCCGCCACCAACGCTCCTCCCGTTCCCGGCGCGTCGCCGGTGGTGCGCGGCCGGAGAGGACAGTACGGAGGTACGGACTCGGAGAGCCGCGTGCCGCCGGCGGCGCGAGGCGACGCCGGCCGGGGGCGGGAGGTTATCTGGCCCGGCCATGGGGGCGGGTGCTGCGCCGCTGGCGGCGGCGGTCGCGCTTCGTCTGGGCCGCGGCGGAACCATCCGCGACAGCGCCCTCCGCAGCCTCGTCCTCGTCGTCCTGGAATGCGTCCGGGATCAGGTCCGGCGTCGGCTGCGCGGCGGCGAGCTCCTCCGCCTCCTTCAGCAGGCCGCCGACCGAGCCCGGGTCGAACGCCTCGTCCTTGCGGCGGGCGTACTCCGGCTCGCGCTCCTTCAGCCAGGAGAGCATCGGGGCGGCGATGAAGATCGACGAGTAGGCGCCTGCACCGATGCCGACGAGCAGCGCGAACGCGAAGTCCTTCAGCGTCTCGCCGCCGAAGAAGTACAGGGCCGAGATCGGCAGCAGCGTGATGAACGTCGTCGCGAGCGACCGCGGGATCGTCTCCCACAGCGAGACGTTCGCGAGCGTCCGGAACGACGCCCGCTTCATCAGCGGGATGTTCTCGCGGATACGGTCGAAGATGATGATCGTGTCGTAGATCGAGTAGCCGAGCACGGTCAGGACCGCAGCGACCGTGGCGGTCGTCACCTCCCGGCCGAGCAGCGCGTAGATCCCGACGGTGATCACGACGTCGTGGAGCAGCGAGACCATCACCGGCGCGGCGAACTTGGCCTGGAAGCGGAAGGAGATGTAGATCGCGATCAGGAGCAGCGAGACGAAGATCGCGAGCAGGGCTCCCTCGGCGATCTGACGCCCGAAGCTCGCCGACACGGTCTGGACGCTGGAGTCGGCTTCGAACGTGCGCGAGAGTCGCTGGGTCAGGTCGCGCGTCTCCTCGGTCGAGAGCTCCTCGGACTGGATCTGGAAGCCCGTGTACTTGTCGTCGACCGCCGCGCCGCGACCGACGATCTGCGCGCTGCCGAGCCCGAGCTTCGCCGCCTCCGCGCGCACGTCCTCGACGGCGACCGGCTGCCCCTCCGGCACCGCCGCCGTGATCTTCGTCCCGCCCTCGAAGTCGATCCCGAGGTTGAGGCCCTTGATCCCGATCGCGAGCAGCGAGATCGCGACGACGGTGGCGGAGATCCCGAACCAGTACTTGCGCAGACCGATGAAGTCGCGTCGAATCCACTTCGGCGGCTCGCCTTCGGCGCCCATCAGCTTCGGGTTGTCGAACCACTGGAAACCGGCGAGCAGGCCGAGGATCGCGCGCGTGGCGGCGACTGCCGTCAGCAGCGAGATCAGTGTTCCGATCAGGAGCATCAGCGCGAAGCCCTTCACGCCTGCGGTCGCGACCAGGAACAGCACCGTGGCCGTGATCACGGTGACGACGTTCGCGTCGATGATCGTCGAGAAGCCCTTGCCGTAGCCGGCCGAGATCGCGGCCCGCACGGATTTGCCGGCGCGGTACTCCTCCTTCACGCGTTCGAAGATGACGATGTTCGCGTCGGCGGCCACCCCCAGCGTCAGGATCATCCCGGCGAAGCCCGGCAGCGTCAGCGTGACGTTGAAGACGAGGATCGCGGCGTAGAGCAAGGCGGCGTAGATGCCGAGGCCGATCACGGCGACGACGCCGAGCACGCGGTAGAAGATGAGGAGGAAGAGCGCGACGACGAGCAGGCCGGCGATCGCCGCCTTCCATGCCTCGGCGAGCGAGTCCTTACCGAGCGTCGCCGAGATCGCGGTCGTCTCGAGCGTCTTGAAGGTGACGGGCAGGGCGCCGCTCTGGAGCACGAGCGCGAGGTCCTTCGCCTCGGTGAGCGAGCCGATGCCGGTGATCTGGGCGCCGTTCGTGCCGCCGATCCCGTTCGGGTACTGCTCGAAGTCGATCGACGGCCACGACTTGATCTGGCGGTCGAGCACGATCGCGAAGTGCTGGAAGGAGTCCTGCGGGTCGCCCTGGCCGCCGGTGATGTTGTAACGGAGGCGGCCGCGGTCGGCCTCGCGGTTGGTGATCTCGCCGAACTTGTCGCCGCCCTCGTCGGTGAACTGCATCGTCACGATCGGCTCGCCGGTCGTCGTGTCGAAGTCCTGGCGCGTACCGGCGAGCTTGAGGTCGGCGCCGGTCATCTCCGGGACGACCTTGCTCGGATCCGCATTGTTCGGGTCGTACTTGAACAGGTAGTAGAAGTTCTGCTTCGGGTTCTCAACGCCCACGCCCGGGCAGACGACCTCGCCGACGCCGCAGGTGACGACGACCGTCTTCGGCGGGACGCCGAAGATGCGCCAGCCCTTTGGCAGCTTGCCGTCTCCTCCGCCCGCCTTCGCGACGACCTCGCTCTGCAACAGCTTGTCGCGCTGGTTCACCGGGCCGGCGCGCAGCTTCTTCTTGTCGTCGAACACGTACCAGGTCGTCTTGGTCCCGTCGTCGACGAGCGCCTGCTGCCCGGCCAGGAGCTCGTAGAGCGTCTCCTTCGGAGCCGGGAAGCCGTTCGAGTTGGACGGCGGCGCCAGGTTGACCTCGAGGTCGAAGAGCTCGAGCTGCGCGGTCTGGCCGAGGATGCCGATCACGCGGGCGGGATCCTTCACGCCCGGAAGGTCGATCACGATCTGATCGTCGCCCTGCTTGCGGATCTCCGGCTCCGCGACGCCGAGCCGGTCGACGCGGTCGCGGAGGATCTCGACCGAGCGGTCGAGGTCGGACTTCTGCAGCGGGCGGTTCGGCGGCGGAACCGCCTTCAGGGTCACCTCGAGGCCGCCCTGGAGGTCGAGCCCGAGCGTCGGCTCGTCGTGGATCGGCGAGCCCGGAACGGCGAGCAGGCCGACGCCGATCAGCCCGGCGACGATCAGCGTAACGAGAATGAGGTGGGGTCGGCGATTCACGCGGTCAGCAGGTTAGCTGCGTTCTCACTCGTTTCGTATGAATTCTTCATGAGGCTTTTGGGGGTCGATCACAGCCGCGACGCCGCGCCGGACGACCTTGACGTTCGTCCCGGGCGCGATCTCCACCTCGAGCGTGTCATCGGTCTCGTCGATGCTCTTGACCCGGCCGAGCAGGCCGCCCACCGTGACGATCTCATCGCCGGCGGCGACGGACTCGTGCAGCGTGCGCTGCTCCTGCGCGCGCCGCCGCTGCGGCCTGATCACGAGCAGCCAGAAGCCCACGAACAGAGCGACGAGAACGATCAACCCACCTGGTTCCAAGGATCCTCCTGTGGCCCGCCGGCGAGCCGGGCGAGCGCCGCGGCCGTGTAGGCCTCGAGCTCGCCGCGTTCGATCGCCCTCCGCGCGCCGGCGGTCAGTTCGAGTAGGAAGTGCAGATTATGCAGGCTCAGCAGCCGGAGGCCGAGCAGCTCCTCCTGGTTGACGAGATGACGGACGTACGCCCGGGAGAAGCGCGCACAGGCTGGGCACGTGCAGCCCTCCTCGAGGGGACGCGGGTCGTTCGCGAAGCGGGCGTTACGGAGATTCAGCCGCCCCGTCGCGGTCAGAGCCGACCCGGTGCGCGCCGTTCGGGTCGGGAGGACGCAGTCGAACATGTCGACCCCGGCGCCGATCACCCGCAGGATCCCCTCCGCGTCGCCGATCCCCATGAAGTAGCGCGGCTTCTCCGCGGGAAGGAGCGGCGCCGCCCAGCCGGTCGCCTCGAACATCTCCTCGCGGCTCTCCCCCACCGCGAGCCCGCCGAGGGCATGTCCGTCGAAGTCGAGCGCGGCGATCTCCTCGATCGAGCGGCGGCGCAACTCCGGGTCGGCCGCGCCCTGCGCGATCCCGAAGAGGAGCTGGTCGGGCGCGCGGTCGGCCTCCCGCTGTCGCGCCGCCCAATGCGTCGTCAGCCGCACGGCCTCCTCGAGCTCGTCCCGCGGCACGCCTGCGGGCGGGCAGATGTCGAACGCCATCGCGATGTCGGAGCCGAGGTTGCGCTGGATCCGCGCGGCGATCTCGGGTGAGAAGCGCGCAGTCGCGCCGTCGTAGACGGAGCGGAAGGTGACGCCGTCGTCGCCGACGTCGAGCAGCGTGTCGCGGAGCGAGAAGACCTGGAAGCCGCCCGAGTCGGTCAGGATCGGCCCGTTCCAGCCGGAGAACTTGTGGAGGCCGCCGAGCTCCGCGATCAGCTCGTCGCCCGGCCTGAAGTGGAGGTGGTAGGTGTTGCCGAGGATGATCTGCGCGCCGAGGGCGTGGAGCTCGTCCGGATCGAGGCTCTTGACGGTTCCCTTGGTGCCGACCGGCATGAACGCCGGTGTCCTGACCTCGCCGTGCGGGGTGCGCAGGATCCCGGCACGGGCGGCGCCGTCGGTGGCGGTGACCTCGAAGTGGCTCACAGGATCAGCATCGCGTCGCCGAAGGAGTAGAAGCGGTAGCGCTCCTCGACGGCGAGACGGTACAGCTGCCTCGTCTCCTCGACCCCGGCGAACGCCATCACGAGCGCCAGCAGCGTCGAACGCGGCAGGTGGAAGTTGGTCAGCAGCGCGTCGACGCGCCGGAACTCGAACCCGGGCGTGACGAAGAGCGACGTCCTGCCTTGTAACAGTCTGTTACTTGCCACCGTCTCGAGCACGCGCACCGTCGTCGTCCCGACGGCGAGGACGCGCTCGGCGGCCTCGATCCGCTCCCAGGCCGCGGGCTGCACCGAGTAGCGCTCGCCGTGCAGCTCGTGCGCCTCGAGCGTGTCCGTCGCGAGCGGCCGGAACGTGTCGAGGCCGACGTGGAGCGTCACGCGCTCGACGTCGAGCCGGCCCAGGAGCTCCGGCGTGAAGTGCAGCCCGGCCGTCGGCGCAGCCGCGGAACCGGCCTCGTCCGCGTAGACCGTCTGGTACCTGGCCGGATCCGCCAGAGGCTCGGTGATGTAGGGCGGCAGCGGCGCCTCGCCGTCCGGCTCGCCGTCGAGGCGCACGCGCCAGCGGCCCTCGCCCAGGTGCTCGAGCAGCTCGATCCCTCCGTGCCGGTCGCCCGCCCTCAGCCTGCGCGTCGGACGCGCGAGCGCGAGCCACTCGCCGCCCCCCTCGGGCTCGAGCAACAGGACTTCACCCTTCGGCCGCTCGATCCTGATCCGCGCCGGGACGACTCTCGTGTCGTTGACGACGGTGAGCTGCCCCGAGAGCTCCTCCGGCAGCTCCGTGAACCGACGGTGCCGAACATCGCCGGTCGAGCGGTCGTAGACGAGCAGCCGTGAGGCATCGCGGCGTTCGGGCGGATGCTGGGCGATCAGCTCCGAGGGCAGGTCGTAGTCGAGCTCGGAGGTGTCCATCCGACGGCCAGCGTAGCCTCCTGCCCGTGGACGAGAAGACACTCGAACGAGCCAAGGCGCGGATTGCCGAAGCCGCGTCCGGGAGAGTCGCGCCGGCCGAGCTCGAGGCCGCGCTCGAGCGCACGCGCATCCAGGTCGAGTCGCTCGCGGCAGCCGCCGCCGAGCTCGAGGGGACGCTGCCCGAGAAGGTCAGTGCGGCCGTGCACGACGCCCTCCGCGCCGAGGTCGTCCCGGTCGGGCGCAGCCTCGCCGAGATCCGCGGCCTGCTCAACCAGGTGATCCGCCGGCTCGAGCGGCTCGAAGGCGACGTCCTCGCCGAGCGGAACGCCCGCATCGACGATCTCGCCTTGCTCGTCGACCTCGTCGCGTCGGGCTGGAGGGGCGTCAGCGACCGGCTCGAGCGAGTCGAGCACGCCGTGGCGCCCGCCGTCGGGCACCGCGAAGCCGCCTAGAAAGCGCTAGAAGCTGCGGTTCGGGAGGACGAGCCGGAAGCGGCTCCCCTTCCCCAGTTCGGACTGGAGCTCGATCCGGCCGCCGAGCGCCACCGCCAGCTCGCGCGCGATCGGCAGGCCGAGGCCGGTGCCGCGCCCGTCGGTCGACCAGAACGGCCGGAAGATCCGCTCCCGCGCGTCCGCTGCGATCCCGGGACCCGTGTCGGCGACGTCGACGGTGACCGTCCCGTTCGCACTCTGCAGCGCCAGGTCGATTCGGCCGCCGTCCGGTGTCCAGCGGAAGGCGTTCGAGAGCAGGTTCGAGATGATCTGGAGCACGCGGTCGCCGTCGGAGACGATCACCGGCGCCGCCTCCGCCTCGGACGTGTACTCGATCCCGCGCAGCCGCGCCTCCTCGGAGAAGGTCGAGAACGCACGCTCGAGCAGCCGCCCCATGTCGACTTCTTCGGTGAGCACGGTGAAGCGGTGCGCGTCCAGCTTCGCGAGATCGAGCACGTCGCCGACGAGGCGCCCGAGCCGCTCCGCCTCCTCTGCAATGGTCTGGAGCGAGGCGTCGATCGAGTCCGGATCGCTGACAACGCCCTCGCGCAGCGCGGCGACGTGGCCACGAATCGCGGTCAGCGGCGTCCGCAGCTCGTGCGAGACCGACATCAGGAAGTTGCGCTCGCGCTCCTCCGCCTCCGCGAGCCGGGCCGTCATCTCACGGAAGCGATCGGCGAGATGGCCGATCTCACCGCCGCCGGGGACGTGCGGCACCTCGACGTCGTAGCGCCCCTTCGAGACCTCGTCGGCGGCGGCCGAGAGCGCGAGGACGGGCCCCGTGATCCGGCGCGACAGATACAGCGCAAGGCCGCCGACGACGACGAGCGCCACCAGGAATGCGATCGCGAGGCGCGAGAGCAGCGTCACCCAGGCGTCGCGCAGCTCACTCTTCTCCTTGGCGACGATCAGGTAGCCGAAGATCGGTCCAGTGTCGCCGCCCGGCCGGAGCGGATGCGCGGCGGCGAGGAACGTCTTGTCCTCGCCCGGAGGCTCGAACTCGAAGGTGACGACCCGGTTGCCGGTCAGGTCGACGCCCACGTCCGCGCGCGAGAGCCGGGTCAGGCCGGCGTCCTCACCCGGGAAGATCGGGGCGCCGACGTAGTAGAGGTTGTCGCCGGTCGCAGCCTCCAGCTTCTCGGCGGCGAACCCCGGCGCGGCCTTCTCCTCGTCGGTGGCGCGCACGGCCGACTCGGCGTAGAGATCGGCGAGCCCGCGCGCCTCCTGACGCAGCTCGACGAGCGTCTGGTTGCGCGCGTAGTCCTGGAAGAGGCGCAGCGCGATCAGGCTCGTGACGAGCCCCGAGAGCGCGATCCCCGCCAGGAAGAGCGCCGGCAGGCGAAAGCGCAGGGAGTTGAGCACGGCGGTTAGGCGGCCGGCGCGGGTGCCCGCTCGGGGCCGACCTTGTAGCCGACGCCCCAGACGGTCACGATCGGCGAGGCCTCGCCGAGCTTGCGGCGTAGCTGCCGCACGTGCACGTCGACGGTGCGCGTGTCGCCGGCGAAGGTGTACCCCCAGACGCGCTCGAGCAGCTGGTCGCGCGTGAGCACGAGGCCCTTGTGGTCGAGCAGCTCCCAGAGCAGGTCGAACTCCTTCGGCGCCAGCTGGATCTCTTCCTCGCCCACCTTCACCTCACGGCGGCCGGCGTTGATCGAGAGGTCGCCGTGGTGGAGCTCCTCCTCGACGTCGCGGCGGCGCTCGGGCGCCGAGCGGCGCAGGACGCTCTTCACTCTGGCGACGAGCTCCCGCGGGTTGAACGGCTTCGTCAGGTAGTCGTCGGCGCCGACCTCGAGGCCGATGATCTTGTCGACGTCCTCGTCTCGGGCGGTGAGCATGAGGATCGGGACGTCGGAGGTCTTGCGGACGCGCCGGCAGATCTCGATCCCGTCGAGATCGGGCAGCATCAGGTCGAGAATGATCAATGCAGGCTGCTCTGCTGCGACCTGCGTCAGGGCGGCGCTGCCGGTGGTGACGGCGCGCACGTCGTAGCCCGCGTTCTTGAGGTAGAGCGAGACGAAGGACGCAATCGAGGCCTCGTCCTCGACGATCAGAACGGTCTGAGCGCCGGTCGCCATTACTCGCCGTTGGGCCGAACTGCGGCTTTCTCCGGACGTTCCGGGCCGCTGAGCTTGAAGCGGATCCCGGGGAGGGGAAGCTCCTCACAGCTGGCGCGATTCTTGCGACAGTCGGCGCCGTCGAGCGAATAGACGCCCGGTTCGACCAGTTCCCCCTCGATGAAGCCGGAGCCCTTGCCGACGACCGAGAGGTCGATTCCGCGGCCCTGGATCAGCAGCTTGAAGCCGCCGCCGATCACCCGGAAGCGGATGCCCGCGCCCCGATAGCGGACGCCGTTGTCGCTGGTGAAGACCTCGGGCTGGTCGGCGCCGGTGACGACCGGGAAGTTCGCGTCCGCCGGCGTCGTGTCGTAGACGGTGACGGTGCCGCGGTCGAGCCGGCCGAACACGCCGCCGCGCGCCTGCAGAGTGATCTTGCCGCGACCGTCCTCGACCGAGAGCGTGCCCTCGCCGGCGTCGGTCGCAGCGACAGCCGCAACGGGGAGGATCAGCGCGAGCAGCGCCAGGCAGATGTACGTCTTCCGCATGGATCGCAGTATCGGCTCCCTGCGTGTGGCGGCGGTCAGGTTCATGTAAGGAAAGTGTAAGCGGCGACTGTGACCTCGTGTAGCCCTAGATTTACCCGGTGACGGAGATTCCAGACTTCGGCGTGATCGTCCTCGTCGTCTCGACGGGGGTGTCCCTCGCGCTGTTCGGCCGCGCGATCACGGAGCGGCTGGCGATCCCGAGCGCCGCCCTCTTCCTGGTCGCCGCGGCGGCGGTCTCCGACCTCGTGCCCGAGCTCGGCGACGCGATCTCGTTCGTCACCGTCGAGCGGATCGGCGTCGTCGCGCTGATCGTGATCCTCTTCGAGGGCGGCATCGACATCGGCTGGCGCCGCTTCCGCGGTGCGGCCGTTCCGATCCTCTCGCTCGGGGTGCTCGGCACGTTCGCCTCGGCCGGGCTGATCGCGCTCGCTGCGCACACGCTGTTCGACCTCTCCTGGATCACGAGCGGCCTCCTCGGGGCCGCGCTCGCACCGACCGATCCCGCGGTCACGTTCTCGGTCCTCGGCGGACGCGAGATCCGCGGCCGGACGGGGACGATCCTGAAGGGCGAGTCGGGAGCGAACGACCCGGTCGGGATCGCGCTGATGATCGGGATGATCGAGCTCGCGACGACTGACGACGGCTCCTTCTGGACGGTCGTGCAGGAGTTCGTCGTCGAGATGGTCGGAGGCGTCGCGGTCGGCGTCGCCGGAGCGGCGCTGCTCCTGCCGCTGACGCGGCGCGTGCCCCTACCCTCGCCCGCGCTCTACCCGCTCCGGATGCTCGCCGCAGCCGGGGTGATCTACGGGGCCGCCACGCTCGTCCACGGCTCCGGCTTCCTGGCCGTGTTCGTGGCCGGGATCCTGATCGGCGACCGGCCGCAACCGTTCCGAGAGGAGGTCGACGCGTTTCTCGCTTCGATCGGCAGCCTGGCGGAGATCGCGATGTTCGTCGCGCTCGGCCTGACGATCGACCTCACCGAGCTGTTCCGCTCCGACGCGTGGTACGAAGGTCTCGCGCTGGCGGCGCTGCTCGCCTTCGCGATCAGGCCGCTCGTCGTCGGCGCGCTGCTGCTGCCGGTCCGGCTCGATCGGGGTGAGCGGCTGTTCGTGATGTGGAGCGGGCTGAAGGGCGCCGTGCCGATCCTGCTGGCGGCGCTGGCGCTGATCGGCGGCGTCGACGACGGCAATGAGATCTACGGGATCGTCTTCGTCGTCGTCCTCTTCTCGGTGCTCGTCCAGGGCACGCTCGTCCCGACCGTCGCCGAACGGCTCGGCGTGCCGATGGACCGTCAGTCGTAGCTGTAGAAGCCGCGGCCGGACTTGCGGCCGAGCAGGCCCGCGTTCCGCATCGCGACGAGCCGCGCGGGCGGCGCCATCCGCTGCTCGCGCGTCTTCTCGTACAGCGCCTCGGACGCGTGCACGTGCACGTCGATTCCGACCAGGTCGACGAGCGCGCACGGCCCCATCGGCCAGCCGGCGCCGTTCTTCATCCCGGTGTCCAGGTCGTCCGGCGTCACACGCGCCTCGTCGAGGACGCGGATGCAGTCGTTCAGGAGCGGGATCAAGACGCGGTTGACGACGAATCCCGGCGTGTCGTGGCAGCGGATCGGCGTCTTCCCGATCCGCTCGCCGAGCGCAAACGCGGTCTCGAAGGGCTCGTCCTCGGTCAGCTCGGCGCGGACGATCTCGACGAGCGGCATCAGCGGCGCGGGATTGAAGAAGTGCATCCCGACGACGCGTCCCGGCGTGGCCGTCGCGGCCGCGATCTCGGTGACCGAGAGCGCGGACGTGTTCGTCGCCAGGACGGCGTCCGGCCGGCAGATCCGCTCGAGCTCCGCGAAGAGCTCCCGCTTCGGCCCGAGCTCCTCGACGATCGCCTCGATCACGACGTCGCAGTCGGCGAACGCGTCGAGCTCGGTCGTCAGGGCGAGGCGGCTCATGGCTTCGTCGCGCGCGCCCTGCTCGAGCTGCCCCTTCTCGGTCTTGCGCGTCAGGAAGTGCCCGATCCGGTCACGTGCCTGCTCGCCCAGCTCGGACGTCACCTCGCGGCCGATGGTGTCGATCCCCGCCTCGACGCAGAGCTGCGCGATCCCGGCGCCCATGGCGCCGAGCCCGACCACACCGACCTTGCGAACCTCCACGGCGCGCGATCCTACCGGGCGCGCCGGCGGAGTTAGCGGCGACGGTGCTCGTCGATGCGCGAATCGGCCCCGTACAGCAGCGCGAGCGGGCCGACGACGAGGAAGAAGACCAGGATGACGATTTCCATGCCCTCAGCATGGCGGGCTTGCTCTATTAGGACAAGTCGAGTTATTCTTCGGATCGATCATGGAATCTGATCGTAAACAGGCCGACAGCTGGCTGGGCGTCGAGCTTCGCCACCTCGCCGCGCTCGAGGCCGTCGCGCGCGAAGGCTCCTTCGGTCGCGCCGCCGAGGCGCTCGGCTACACGCAGTCCGCGATCAGCCAGCAGATCCAGACGCTGGAGCGGCTCGTCGGCGAGCGGCTGCTCGAGCGGCCGGGCGGGCCGCGCGCAGTCTCCCTCACAGAGGCGGGCGGGCTGCTGCTCCGCCACGCCGAGGCGATCGTCGCCCGGCTCCACGCAGCCCAGGCGGACATGGCCGCGCTCGCACAGGGCCACGGCGGCCGGCTCCGCGTCGGCACGTTCCAGAGCGTCGGCGCGCGCGTGCTGCCGGCGGTGATGCGTCGCTTCGCCGTGGCGTGGCCGAAGGTCGAGGTCGAGCTGACCGAATCGGCGTCCGACGAGGAGCTGGTCCGGCTCGTCGAGCGCGGCGAGCTCGATCTCGCGTTCGCGATGCCGCCGCTGCTCGACGGTCCGTTCGAAGCGGTCGAGCTGCTCGCCGATCCGTACGTGCTCGTCGTCCCCGCGGACCACGCGCTGGCCGAGTCGCGGCGGGCAAGCCTGGCCGAGGTCGGCGACCTGACGCTGATCGGCAACCGGGCGTGCCGCAGCACCGCCTTGGCCGAAGGCGAGCTCACGCAGCGGGGCGTCACCGTCGACGTGGCCTTTCGCTCCGACGACAACGGCACCGTCCAGGGCCTCGTCGGAGCCGGCTTCGGCGTCGCGCTCGTGCCGCTGCTCGCGACCGACCGCAACGACGAGCGGATCCGCGTGATCGAGCTCGATCCGGAGATCCCGCCGCGGCGGATCGCGCTCGCGTGGCATCGCGACCGCCATCGCTCGCCCGCGGCGCGCGCGTTCGTCGACGTCGCCGGCGAGGTCTGCGCCGAGGTCGGCGCGTCGCTCGCGCCCGTCGCCGCCTGACGGCGAGCTTGTGTCTATCAGTCACAAGCCCGTCGCCCGCCGCAGCGGTATGCGCACCCGAGCGAGCTTGTGTCTATCAGTCACAAGGTCGCCCGAGCGATAGCGGCCCGCGCGGCCGTGAACTGCTCCTCGGTCAGCCGGATGTACGAGTGCCGCCAGATCGAGCTCGGGAAGATGCCGACCTCCTCCGCCGGGATCGACCGGTCGAGGTCGTCGAGCGCGAGCAGCGGGCGGATGCCGAACGACCAGCGCCAGCGGTCGCGCTCCGGATCCTCCTCCGGATCCGACGTCACCTCGACAACCGCGAAGACCGACTGCCAGACGCTCGCGTAGCAGATGGCGAGGTCGCCCTTGGCGACGGTCGGCCGCCGCGTCGAGGCGTGGCGCTCGAGCACGAAGCCCGTCGCAGGGAGCGGCCGTTCGCCTCGGCCGCGGACGAGCAGCCAGCGCCGGCTCAGGGGCGTTCGACGACGGCGGCGATCGCCTGGCCGAAGCCGATGCACATGCAGGCGATCCCGTAGCGCGCCTCGCGCCGCTCGAGCTCGTTCAGGAGCGTCGCCGTGACGCGGGCGCCCGTGGCGCCGAGCGGGTGGCCGAGCGAGATGCCGCCGCCGTTCGGATTGATGTCGTCGAAGCGGTCCTCGAGCCCGGCGTCGTGCGCGAACTGGAGCACGACGGACGCGAACGCCTCGTTCACCTCGATCACGGCGATGTCATCCCAGGTGAGGCCCGCCTTCGCGAGCGCCTTCCGGCACGCCTCGGGGTTTCCGTGCAGCATCCGGTACGGATCGACGCCGGCGAGGCCGAACGAGACGAAGCGCGCGCGCGGCTCGAGGCCGAGCCGGGAGGCCGCCGCCTCGCTCGTGACGAGCACGGCCGCAGCGCCGTCGACGATCTGGCTCGAGTTCCCGGCGGTGACGACGCCGTCGGGCAGGAACGCAGGCTGCAGCGACGCCAGCTTCTCGGCCGAGGTGTCGCGCCGCGGCGCCTCGTCGACGGCGAAGAGGACGGCCGCGCCCGCGGCTCCGACCTCGACCGGGACGATCTCGTTCTCGAACCTGCCGTCGTCGATCGCGGCGATCGCGCGCCGGTGCGACTCGAGCGAGAACGCGTCGAGCGCCTCGCGCGAGAGGTTCCACTCGGATCGCGAGCGCCTCGGCCGAGATCCCCTGCGGCACGATCTGCCAGCGCTCGGTGAGCTTGTCGGAGAGGTCGCCGCCGTTCGAGCCCATCGGAACGCGCGACATCATCTCGACGCCGGCCGAGACGACGACCTCGAGCTGGCCGGCCCAGATCGCCGCGGCGGCGTTGAAGTTCGTCTGCATCGAGGAGCCGCACTGGCGGTCGACGGTCGTGCCGCAGACGGTCTCGGGCCAGCCGGCGACCATCGGCGCCATCCGGCCGATGTTCCAGCCCTGCTCGCCGATCTGCGTGACGCAGCCCATCTGGACGTCCTCGACCTCGGCCGGATCGAGGTCGTGGCGCGCGACGAGGCCGTTCAGCACCTGCCCCGCGAGCTCGTCGCCGCGCGTGCCTGCGAGCGAGCCGTTCCGGCGCCCGATCGGGCTGCGAACCGCGTCGACGATCAGCGCGTCCGTGGCCATAGGAGGAGCATAGACTCACGGGGTGGCCACGACAGCCTTCGAGAAGAAGCTGTTGATCGCCGGGGAGTGGGTCGAGACCGGCGCGTGGGTCGAGGTGCGCTCCCCCTACTCCGGCGAGACCGTCGGCCGGGTGGCGAAGGCGGGTGCTGCCGAGGCGCGGCGCGCAGTCGACGCAGCCGAGGCCGCGATGCGGGAGCCGCTCCCGGCCCACAAGCGCGCCGAGATCCTCGTCCGCGTCGCCGGCGCTCTCGGCCGCCGCCACGAGGAGGTCGCGCAGACGATCGCCGCCGAAGCCGGCAAGCCGCTGAAAGCCGCGCGCGTCGAGGCGTCCCGGGCGATGTCCACCTTCACCTTCGCCGCCGTCGAGGCGCGGAAGCTCGCGGGCGAGATGGTGCCGATGGACGCTTCCCAGGCCGGCGCCGGCAAGCTCGCGTTCACGCTGCGGCGGCCGATCGGCGTCGTCGGCGCGATCTCGCCGTTCAACTTCCCGCTCAACCTCGTCGCGCACAAGATCGCCCCGGCGCTTGCGGCGGGCTGCGCCGTCGTGCTCAAGCCGGCGTCGCAGACGCCGTTCTCGGCGCTTCTGCTCGCGGAGCTCGAGACCGAGGCCGGGCTACCGCCCGGCTGGCTGAACGTGCTCGTCGGGCCTGCGTCGGAGATCGGCGACGTCCTCGTCGAGGACGAGCGCGTCCGCGCGATCACGTTCACCGGCTCGGGTGACGTCGGCTGGAAGCTCGCGGAGCGGGCGCCGCGCAAGCGCGTCAACCTCGAGCTCGGCAACGCGACGCCGGTGATCGTCGAGGCCGACGCGAACCTCGACGACGTCACGACGCGGCTCGCCGCGAATGCGTTCTCGTTCGCGGGCCAGAGCTGCATCTCGGTGCAGCGGATCTACGTCCAGCGCGCTGCCTACGACGAGCTCGTCTCCCGGTTCGTGCCGAAGGTCGAGGCGCTCGTCGTCGGCGACCCGCTCGACGAGGCGACCGACGTCGGGCCGCTGATCGACGGCGGCTCGCGCGATCGCGTGCTCGAGTGGATCGAGGAGGCGCGGGATGCGGGCGCGGAGATCCTGACGGGAGGGACGCTCGACGACGGGCTGATCCGGCCGACGGTGATCGCCAACGCCGCTCCCGAGCTGAAGGTCTCGTGCGAGGAGGTGTTCGGCCCCGTCTGCACGATCGCGCCCTACGACACGCTCGACGAGGCGATCGAGCTCGCGAACGGGACGCGCTACGGCCTGCAGGCGGGGATCTTCACACGCGACCTGAAGACCGCCCTCGCCGCGGCGCAGCGGCTCGAGTTCGGGGGCGTCACGGTGAACGAGGCGCCGACCTTCCGCGCCGACCAGATGCCGTACGGGGGCGTGAAGGACTCCGGCAACACGCGCGAAGGGCCCGCGTACGCGGTCCGCGAGCTGACCGAGGAGCACCTGGTCGTCATCGAGCTCTGAGCGATCCGCCAATGGGAGGGTCGGGCCAGCGCTCTGCCAAGCGAGACCGCTGCCGCTGCCGCGAGTGGAACGGGCAGGTATATGAGGTGATTGCCGTGAAGGGGGGAGAACGAGAGCAGGAAGATGAACGACAGGGCGGCCCAGCCCCAGATTGCGAGTTCCCCCGCCCGCGCGCGCCGAAGGACTGCGGCGGCGACAAGGGCGGCAGCGCCGGCGACGACGAACCAGAAGTACGGCGTGCGTAGGTCGAAGAGCTTCTGTAACTCATAGCTGCGATCGAGAGCCGGCGGCGTACCGCGTGCCCTGCTGTGGTAGACAAAAACGCTCTGCCAGAGCTGGGGGAGCGCCTCCCAATGCACAACCAGGAGCACGGTCGCGACCGCGGCTGCACCCCCCGCGCTCGCAACAAGCCGCCTGCGCCGCCGGTCGGCGTCGAGCAAGAGAACAAGGACGGTCGGCCCGATGAGCACGGCGGCGAGCTTGATGCTCACGGCGGCCATCAACGCCGCCCCCGCGAGTGCCGCGAGCGGGATCTCAGCGCGGCCTCGGAGCGCGGCTAGCGCCGCAAGGCCTGCCGCGACGAGCGCGACCCAGAGCGAAGGCAGATCGGCCCACACGCGCGCGGCGTCCACGGGCACGGGAGGTGCTATCGCGATGAGGGCTGGGGCAATCAGCGCTGCAGCGCCGGCGCCTAGGCTCCGAGCAAGCGCGAAGGCACCCAGCGCTCCGAGGACGGCGAGTGCAATGAAAGCCATGCGAACGTGCTCGGCATCTGGTCCGACGAGCGCAGCTGCGAGTTGGAGAAACGCGTAGAAGCCGGGAGGCTGCGGGGCGAAGACTTGGGTTCCGAGCGCCTGGCCGTCGCGGAGGGCATCAAGGCTCGCGAGGTAGAAGCCCTGGTCGAAGTCCAGACCCGACTCGAGTAGGCGCGAGAAGAGCACGACCTCCGCCGCGAGAATGAGGAGGAGGCCGGCAGGCACGAGCCACGAGCGCGCCGTGAAGGGGAGTAGGGTTTCGCGCCTGCCGGCGGGAACCTCTCGCTCGTGCTGGCTGGTGCCCTCGTCCTGATCGTCGCCGGAATCGTCCTCGGGCTCTTCGTCCCATTCTCTTCGTACCGCCGGCGATCGGGATCGCCCTGCTGATCGTGGCGGTCGTGAACGGCGTCCGGCACGCCACGCCGCCGCGGCTCCGAACCGCGTCGAAGAGCGCTCCGAGGCCGCTAGTAGACTCGCGCGCGTGCCGCGTCTTCCGACCCTGCGAGCGCTCCTGCGCCGAGAGCCGGCCCGCCCGCGCCGTCGTCCCGCCCCGCCTGCGAGCGAGCTCCGGCGCGAGCGCCGAGCGTTGATGCGCCTGCGGGAGCAGAAGCTGCGCGACCTGGGCGGGCTCTCGCTCGAGATGTACCGCCGCGACCGCTTTCGCGAGGATCTCCTGCTCGAACGCTGCGCCGAGCTGATCGGCCTGGAGGCGCGCATCCACGAGCTCGACGTGCTCCTCGGCGTGCCCAGCCGCGCCCCAGGCATCCCGAAGACCGCGCGCTGCGGGTGCGGCGCGCCGCTGTTGTGGGGCTCGCACTTCTGCGCCACCTGCGGCCGCCCCGTCGCCGAGGCGGCGGCTGACGCGCGATGAGCGCCGGCGGAGAGACGCGTTGCCCCAGCTGCAACGCACCGGTGCAGCCCGGCCAGGAGTACTGCCTCGAGTGCGGCCGCCGGCTCGTGCACGAGCCGGCAGGGCCGGTTGCCCGTGCCTCGACGACCGTCGCCGAGCGACACGACTGGGCCGGCGCATGGCTCGTGCCCGCGCTGCTCGGGCTCGTGATCGCCGTGCTCGGCACCGGCGCCGCAATTGCGATCTCGGACGACGGCGAGGAGGAGACCGCGATCCCGACCGCCACCGGCGGCAGCCTGACGGTCACGGGCGGCACGCCGACGCTGACCGCCCCCGAGCCGACGACGGCGCCGACCGCCACGACGGCGCCACCGGCCACGACCGCTCCGCCGCCACCACCGGTGAACCCGGCCGCGATCGCCTGGCCGCGCGACCGCCGCGGCTGGACGATCGTGCTGCTCTCGCTGCCACAGGCGAACGGCCGCGAGGCGGCGACAGCGCAGGCGACGAAGGCCCGCGACGGCGGACTGCGCCGCGTCGGCGTGCTCGACTCGTCGCGCTACGCGAGCCTCCACCCCGGTTACTACGTCGTCTTCCAGGGCGTCTACGACGACGAGGCCGAAGCCTCCTCTGCGCTCCAGCGTGCCCGCGCGGTCTTCCCTTCCGCGTACCAACGTGAGATCGTCCCCTAGACGCGAGGTGTAAGGAGTCTGGAGACGGGGCACACGCCGTCGCAAGCATCCCCGTGAAGACGCCCTCGCGTTTTCGACACAGAAAACTTATGTCAGCGACTTTGTAACAGGACCGAGAGTCCGTATACTCGGTGTCGACCACCCCGCCGAAACCCGTGTTTTCGGCCTGACTGCGGGACAGAACAGGGAGCGATGACCGCACAGATGGAAGCCCAACTCGTGCAATTGCAGGCCTGCATGTATCAGTATTCGCGAGCGATCTATCGCTCGATCAAGGATCTGATCGACCCCTATGCAGAGGCCTCCGTCCAGCTCGAATCGCGCCGTGCGGTGCTCGAGCAGTGCGAGCAGACGATGGAGCGCCTCGCCGCAGACCCGCATTATTTCTCCAAGCCCGACCGGGCTCTCTTCCAGGATATTCGGCGCTTTTTCCCGATCACGGCCCAGGCCCAGGTCGCGTGGGCGGTCAAGGAGGGCATCGCCGCTGCGGTCGGCTTCATCGAGGAGCAGCTCGAGGCCGGCGCGCTCGACGGTGGCGTCGCGCGTTGCCGCGCAACGACGCGCAAGGGCAAGCCGTGTCAGCGGACACCGCTGCCGGAGCGCGACTACTGCCCCTCGCACCAGCACCTCGAACGCAGTCTCGCGGCGGCGTAGCCACGGTGGCGAGCCGATAAGCTCGCGCCCGTGTCGCACGACACCGACAAGCTGATCCGTCAGCTCTCGCTGGTCGCCTTCCTGATGGCAGAGCGGCGGCCGCTGACCGCGCGGGACGTGAAGGGGAACGTCGAGGGGTACTCGGAGATGTCCGACGAGGCATTCGCCCGTCGCTTCTACTCCGACCGCGCCGAGCTGATCGCGCTCGGCGTCCCGCTCCACTCACAGCGCGACGAGTTCACGGGCGAGGAGCTCTACACGCTCCGCTCGGAGAACTACTTCCTGGACGAGCTCGAGCTCGACGACGACGAGCTGGCAGCGCTCCAGACAGCGCTGTACATGCTCGAGGGGACGTTCGCCTACGCAGAGCCGCTGCGGCTGGCGCTGCAGAACCTGGCGCTCGGCCGCCCCGGGTTCGACGACGCGCCGACGGAGACCGCCGCGAGCGTCCAGGTGCGCGATCCCGACTACTCGCCCGAGATGGCCGGCCGCCTCTCGAAGCTCGAGTCGGCGATCTCGAAGCAGCGGACGATCAAGTTCAGCTACTGGTCGCCCCGGCGTGACCAGACGCGCGAGCGGACGCTCAACCCCTACGCCCTGCGGCGCGACCGCGGCACCTGGTACGTCGTCGGACACGACCTCGACAACGACGACGTCCGCACCTTCCGCGTCTCGCGCGTCCGCAGCGACATCCGCTTCGCCACCCGCCGCGAACGGGACTTCCGGCTGCCGGCGGACTTCGACGTCGATGCGTACCGCGTCGGCGAGGACTGGCAGCACGGCCCCGTCGCCGGGACCGCGAAGGTGGAGGTCAACGGCGACACGGCCTGGTGGGTGCACCGAACGCTGCACGAGGCGGGGACGCTGGTGGACGGCGTCTTCGAGACGGAGTACGCGGCGATCGAGCCGCTCGCGGGCTGGGTGCTGCGCCAGAACGGCCGCGCCGTCCCGCTCGAGCCGGAGGAGCTTCGCGCCGCGTGCGCCGAGGGGCTGCGGCGGGTTCGGGCCGCGCACGAGGCCGAGCCGCCGAAGCTGGCACGGGAGAAGGCCGTCGAGGTGTCGCCGGACGGCCTCGACCGGCCGGCGCCGGCCGTTGCGCCCGAGCGCTTCGGCGTCCTGCAGGCGCTCCTCGCCTACCTGCTCGCCGCCTGCGGCGAGAACCGCGACGCCGAGCTCGACGCCGACGACCTCGCCGCGCGCTTCCACATCCCGCGCGAGGAGCTCCAGGATCACCTCTCGCTGCTCAACCTCGTCAATTTCGGCGGCGGCTGCTACACGGTCTACGCCGAGCTCGAGGGCGACTCGGTGCGCGTCGACAAGGAGCTGTACGGCGACGTCTTCCGGCTCGCACCGCGCCTGACGCCGCTCGAGGCGCGCGCGATCCGGCTCGCGCTCGACATCGTCGGCCCGTCGATCGCAGCACAGGTGCACACGCCGCTCGACCGCGTCCGCAAGAAGCTCGAGGACACGTTCGGGCAGTTCGAGGATCACCAGACGCCGGAGCCGCGGGCGGAGCTGGACGAGGAGGAGCTCGTGGCGACGCTCTCACGCGGGATCGCCGAGCGCCGCGTCGTGGCGATCGACTACATGAAGGACGGGGACGAGACGCCCTCCGAGCGGCTCGTCGAGCCGTACACGTTCGAGCGCGTGCTCCCGAACTGGATCATCCACACCTGGGATCGCTCGTCCGACGGCGAGCGCTCGTTCCGGCTCGACCGGATGCGGTCGGCGCGGCTGACGAAGGAGCGCTTCGAGCCACGCGACGGCTTCGATCCCCACTTCCTGGAGGACGCCCACCAGGTGCGCGTCCGCTACGCGAAGCCCGTGGCCCGCTACCGCGTCGAGCGCGGCGCGACGCGGCTGACCGACGGGTCGGCGCTCGCGACCCTCCGCGTCGGCACGCGCGACTGGCTGATCAGCGAGATCCTGGCCGATCGCGGCGAGGCCGTGGTGCTCGAGCCGGCCGATGTCCGGCCCGCGATCGCGAAGCGCGCCGCCCAGCTCCTCAAGGAGCTCCGGCTCACGCGCGTCAAGCTTCCGGGTTAGTTCACCGGCAGGCGCAACGTGAACACTGCGCCTTCGCCGGGCGCGGACTCGACGTCGAGCGAGCCACCGTGCGCCTCGGCGAAGGAGCGCGAGAGGAAGAGCCCGAGGCCCGTGCCGGGCTTCGCCGACCCGGTAGCGCGGCCGAACTTCTCGAAGATCTGGGCGTGATGCTCGGGGCGGATGCCCGGCCCCGTGTCACGGACATGGACGACCACCTGGCCGTCGTCGGCGCCCGCGTGCACCTACACCTCGCCGCCCGAGTCGGAGTACTTGATCGCGTTCGAGATCAGGTTGTCGACGAGCTGGCGTAGCCGCTCCGCATCACCGCGCACGGTCGGCAGGGCGGCGGGCAGCTCCGCTGCGAGGCGCACCTCGTCCTGGCCGATTTCCGCGGCCGCGACCGAGTCGCGCAGCACCTCCGCCAGGTCGACGTCGTCGAAGCGGTAGCCGAAGGTGCCGGCCTCGATCCGGGAGGTGTCGAGCACGTCGCCGACGAGGGCGGCCAGCCGCGTCGTCTCGTCCGCGATCACGGCCAGGAACGCCTCTCGCTGCTCCGGGCGAAGCTCGCGCCAGCGCGCCTGCAGCGTCCGGGCGGAGCCGATCACCGCCGCCATCGGGCTGCGCAGCTCGTGCGAGACGAGCGAGACGAAGTCGGCGCGGAGCGCGGAGAGCCGCCGCACCTCGTCCACGGTCGCGCGCTCGGCCTCGTACGTGCGCAGGTTCTGAACCGCCGTCGCGACGAGCCGTCCGAGCAGCGTCACCAGCCCCAGCTCCTCCTCCCGGAACGACCGCGGCTCGGTCCGAGAGATCGCCAGCGCCCCGATCGAGCGCGTGCCGAGCTGGAGCGGCGCGAGCACCCGTGCGCGGACGCCGAGTGCGAGCAGCCCCGCCTCCTCCGGATACCGCTGCTCCGAGATGTCCTCCCGGTAGATCGTGCGCCCCTCCCCGATCACCGCCTCGAGGATCGAACCGGGGATCGTGATCGCCGTGCCCGGTTCGAGATAGTCCTCCGCCCCGACGCCGGCCGTCGCCATCACGCGCGCGCCGCTGCCTTCGGCGAGCAGGATCGCGGCGCGGTCGAACGGCAGCAGGCTGCGCAGCTCACGCACGAACGCCGCGAAGGCGCGGTCGAGATCGAGCGACGAGCCGAGCGCGCGGGCGGCCCTGCTCGTCGCCTCGAGCAGGTCGACCCGCCGGCCGAGCTCGTCGCGCAGGCGCTCGGCCTCGGCCGCGCGCTCCTCGGCGTCATGTGCCTGGCCGCGCTCCATGTCGACGAGCCGGCCGACGACGCCGCCGAGCGCGAGGGCGACGACGACCCGGAGGACGAGCGCGTCGTAGCGGACCGTCGTACCGAACTCCTCGTGCCGCCAGACGTCGAGCGCGAGCAGAGCACCGGCAGCGTCGCCGCTCCGACGATCAGTCCGCCGATGAGGCGGAAGAAGAGCGCGGCCTCGAGGACGACGAGGAGCTGCAGCGACCGCAGCGGCTGGCCCGGCTCCCAGGCGAAGACGAACATCAGCGCGGAGGTGAGCACGAAGTCGGTCACGACGTTCAGTCCCGCGAGGTAGCGCAACCGGCTGCGCCAGCGATACGAGAGCCCGAGGAGGAGGAGCGCGAGGCCGGCCTGGAAGCCGAGCAGCGTCCAGGCCGCCTGCTCGTACCCTGCCGTCGGGAAGTCGTCGCGGTCGAGCAGGATCTTGATCAGCAGCAACGGCACGAGCGCGACACGGACGAACGAGATGCTCCGGATCAGCGTCACGGCCCGCCCCGCTCGTCGATCCGCGCGAGCGCCCAGCCCGCGTGCTCGCGCAGGAGCTCGTCCTCGCCGGTCGCGTACGTCGCCACGACGTCTCGTTCGCGGCCGCCGCCCACATTCCCGGCTGCGACGAGCGCGTTCCGGCGAAGCCAGCGCGGATCGTTCCGCGGCACGTAGAGCCGGTCGTAGCGGGCGACCAGCTCGTCGCCGTCCGCCTCGAGCCAGTCGAGCAGCGAGACGGACGGCTCGGCGCCGGCCGGCGGCTGCGCGCCTGCGCGACGCTTCTCGACGCCGCGATTCCACGGGCAGACGTCCTGGCAGATGTCGCAGCCGTAGACGGACGCGCCCAGCTCGGCGCGGTAGTCGACGGGGATCGCGGCCGGCGCCTGCGTCCAGTAGGAGAGGCAGCGGGTCGAGTCGAGCGTCCCCGGCTCGTCGAGCGCGCCGGTCGGGCAGGCGTCGATGCAGAGCGTGCACGAGCCGCAGCCCGCATCGAGGGGCTCGGACGGCTCGACCTCGCGGTCGCTGACGAGGGTTCCGAGCACGACCCACGAGCCGTGGCGGCGCGTGATCGCGAGCGTGTTCTTGCCGTAGAACGCAACGCCCGCCCGAACCGCGCCTTCGCGGTCGACGTGGTCGTTCTCGTCGACGAGGACGCGGTAGTTGCCGCCCAGCCGGCGGCCGATCGCGTCGAGCTTCTCGCGCAGGTCGGCGTAGCGGTCGGACCACGTGTAGCGGGCGAGGCTCGCCCTCCCCCGGCCCGGGCTCGTCCGCGTCGGCGTAGTAGCAGAGCGCGGCCGAGATGACCGTGCGCGCACCGGCGAGCAGCTGCTCGGGGTGGCACGAGACGTCCGGGCGCCGGGTCGTGAAGCCCATCGTCGCGAAGAGCCCACGCTGCTTGCGCTCGCGGATGTGCCGCTCCGTCTCGTCGTAGGGGCCGGCCGGCGCGGCGCCGATCGCGTCGAGGCCGAGCTCCTCGCCCAGCCGGGTCAGCTCGGCAGCCGTCATGACAGGATTGTGCCCGTGCACGCGGTCCGAATCCACGAGGACGGAGGCCCCGAGGTGCTCCGGTACGAGGAGGTCGCCGACCCGGTCGCCGGGCCGGGCGAGGTCCTGGTCTCGCTGCGGGCGGCGTCGCTCAACCACCTCGACCTGTGGGTGCGGAAGGGGCTTCCCTCCGTCCCGAAGCCGCGCATCCTCGGCGCCGACGGCGCCGGCGTTCGCGTCGACACCGGTGAGCGCGTCGTCATCAATCCCGGTCTCGAGCACGGGAACGTGATCACGGTGATCGGCGAGCACACCGACGGGACGCACGCGGAGCTGATCGCGGTGCCGGAGACCAACGTCTTCCCGCTCGACGACTCGATCTCGTTCGAGACCGCCGCCGCCTTCCCACTCGTCTACGAGACCGCGTTCAGGATGCTCGTCACGCGGGCGCAGCTCCGGCCGGGCGAGTGGGTGCTGATCTGGGGGATCGGCGGCGGCGTCGCGACCGCGGCGTTCGAGATCGCCCGCGCGATCGGAGCGAAGACGCTCGTCACCTCCGGCTCCGAGGCCAAGCTCGAGGCGGCGCGTGAGTGGGGCGCCGACATCGCGGTCCCCCACGCCGAGGCGGTCGCGGCGGCGAAGGAGGTCGGCGGCGTCGATCTCGTCGTCGAGACGGTCGGGCGAGGCGACCTGGAAGGACTCGCTCGCCGCGGTCAAGGCGGGCGGCAGGGTGATCGTCTGCGGCGCCACGAGCGGTCCCAACCCACCCGCGCAGCTGCACCGTTTCTGGTGGAAGCAGCTGACGATCTACGGCTCGACGATGGGGACGCGCGAGGACTTCCTCGGCGCGTACGGGCTCGTCCGCTCCGGACGCGCGCGCGTGCACGTCGACTCGACGTTCCCGCTCTCCGAGATCCGCGCCGCGCACGAGCGGCTGGAAGCCGGCGAGCAGCTCGGCAAGATCGTCCTCACGATCCCGTGACAGCCGAGCCTGGAAGCCGCCGCGCGCCGACGCTCTTCGCGCCGCTCGGCCCCACCTACGACCGCTACGCACGGCTGCTCTCGCTCGGCCAGGACACCGCGCTGGCGGCGATTCCTGGTCTCGCGGCTCGAGGTCGGGCCGGACGCGCGCGTGCTGGACGTCGCCACCGGAACGGGCGCGGTCGCGCTCGAGCTCGTCCGGCGGTACGGCTGCTCGGTCGTCGGCATCGACCGGAGCCCCGAGATGCTCGCCGTCGCACGCAGTCGCGTCGCCGCCCGCGGAGCTCGCCGCGAAGATCGAGCTGCTCGAGGGGCGCGCCGAGACGCTGCCGTTCGCCGACGCCTCCTTCGACGCCCTGACGGTCACGTACCTGCTTCGCTACGTCGACGACCCGGCCGCGACCATCCGCGAGCTCGCCCGCGTCGTGCGTCCCGGCGGAACGGTGGCGTGCTGGAGTTCGGCGTCCCGCACGGCGCGCGCCGTCGCGCTCTCTGGGAGCTCTACGTGCGGGTTGTGCTGCCGCTCGCAGGACGCCTGCTCTCGCCCGGGCTGGCACGAGGTCGGACGCTTCCTCGGCCCGAGCATCCGCGACTACGAGGCGCGCCTGCCGCTCGAGCGCCAGCTCGAGCTGTGGTCGGAGGCCGGGCTCGAGGACGTGCGTGCGCGGCGACTCAGCCTCGGCGGCGGCGTGGTCGTGTGGGGGCGGCGCGGATGAGCGTCCGGGTCGCGGCCGGCCTTCTACGCACTCGCGCAGGGTGGCTGGCGCGACTACGTGACGCTGCTCCACCTGCCCTACACGCTCTGGCATCTCTCGTACGTCGCGATCGGAGCGGCGCTCGCGCCGGAGCTCGACGCCAACCGGTTGCTCTGGGGCCTGGCGGCATTCCTGCTCGCCCTCGGCGTCGGCGCCCACGCTCTCGACGAGCTGAACGGCCGCCCGCTGCACACGGAGATCCCGAGGCGCGTGCTCATCTGGCTCGCCGTGGCATCTCTGACTGCCGCGGTCGCGATCGGGATCGGCGCCGCGCTCGCGTGGACGCTCTGGTTGCTTCCGTTCGTCGCCGCCGGCGCGTTCCTCGTCCCCGCCTACACGCTCGAGCTCGCGGGGGGCCGCTTCCACACCGATCTCTGGTTCGCGCTCGCTTGGGGCGCCTTCCCGGTTCTGGTGGCGTACCTGGGCGCGGCCGAGACGCTGCGGCCCGAGGCATTCTTCGCGGCTGCGTTCGCGCTGCTCACGAGCCTGGCGCAGCGCTCGCTCTCGACGCAGGTGCGGACGGTGCGGCGCCGGGTCGCGCACGTGACGGGCACGGTCCGCTATCGCGACGGGCGGGAAGAGCCACTCGAGGCGGCGGCGCTGACGCGGGCGCCGGAGGCCGCTCTGCGAGCCCTCTCGCTGGCGATGGTCGCGCTCGCGGTCGCGCTCGTCTGGCTGCAGTTGGGCTGAGCTCTAGCCGAAGCCGAGGATGAATTTCGCGTCGTCGGACATCTTGTCCGGCGTCCACGGCGGGTCGAACGTCAGCTCGACCTCGACCTCGTCGACACCCTCGACCGCCGCGGTCGCGTTGTGGATGTCCTCCTGGATCATCGGTCCGGCGGGGCAGCCCATCGACGTCAGCGTGTGGATCACCTTCACCTTCGGGCCCTCGATCTCGACGTCGTAGAAGAGACCGAGCTCGACGATGTCCATCCCGAGCTCCGGGTCCTCGACGGTGTGCAGCGCGTTGACGATCTCCTCGCGGTCGACCATGCCGCCCAGTCTAGCCAAGTAACAGTCTGTTACTTGGCTCGCTCAGCCAAGGAGGCGCACTTCTTCCTTCCGGTCGCGGGCGAAGAAATGAATGCTCTCCGAGAAGCGGACCCAGTTGCAGCGCATGCACATCACGAGCGAGTGGGTGCGGGCGCTGTCGGTGAGAAAGCGAACGCCGCGGAGGAGGTCGCCGTTCGAGACGCCGGTCGCGACGACGATCACGTCGCCGGGAGCGAGGTCCTCGGACGTGAAGACGCGGTCGATGTCCTCGACCCCGTACTCGGTCGCGGCCTCGATCTCAGCCCGGGTCGTCGGCCAGAGCTGGGCCTGGAGCTCGCCACCGAGGCAGCGGAGCGCGGCTGCGGAGAGCACGGCCTGCCGCGTTCCTCCGATCCCGACCGCGAGGTGGTCGTTCGTGCCGCGGATGGCGGCGGAGATGGACGCGGTCACGTCGCCGTCCTGGATCAGCTTGATCCGTGCGCCCGCGCCGCGGATCTCCTCGATCAGATCGTGGTGGCGCGGCCGGTCGAGCACGAGCGCGGTGATGTCGTTCGCGTTGCGCCCGAACGCCTGCGCGACGGCGGCGACGTTCTCGGCGACGGGCTTCGTCAGGTCGATCCGGTCGCGCGCGCGCGGGCCGACCGCCATCCGGCGCATGTACATGTCCGGCAGCCGCAGGAGGGAGCCGGGCGGGCCGACGGCGAGCATCGACATCGCTCCCGTGCCGCCGCGCGCAACGACGCCGCGGCCTTCGAGCGGGTCGACCGCGAGGTCGAACGCCTCACCGCCCGCGCCGACGTCCGAGCCCATGTTCAGCACGTCGCCGACGTCGGGGCCGATCACGACCGTCCCGCTGATCGGCAGCTCGGTCAGCCCGGCGAGCATGGCCACCTCCGCGGCCTCCTCGGCCGCATCCTGGTCGTCGCGCCCGAGCCAGCGCGCGCCGGCGAGGGCAGCCCATTCGGTTGCGCGCGCGAAGAGGACACATGGGCAGATGTGGAGAGGAGCGTTGCTCACGGCACGATCATCGCGGAACCCCGCGCGCCGCTGCGCGCTCCGCCTGCTCGAGCACGAGGTTCATCACGGCGCCGATCGCTTCGGTCTGCGTCTCGTTCTCGATCACGGGCACGTCGTTCCGGGCTGCGCGCTCGAGCACGTACTCCTGGATCATCCTGATCTCCGGCATCCCGGCGATGTACCGGTCGACGGGCCGGACACCGTCTGAGGTGGCGTCCCGGATCCAGAAATGCGTCTTGTGGATCTCCTCGTCGTGGATCGCAAGCACGCACTGCACGACGAGCGCTCCCTTGAGCTCGGTGGTGATCATCCCGGGCACGAGGTGGACGCCCTCGAGCACCATCGACCAGCCCTCGTCGAGCGCGCGCTGGAGCGCCGCCTCGACGCCGGTGAGCACGTTCCGGGTCTGATCGAGGAAGCCGAGCAGTGCTGCGTCGCCGGATTCCTCCTCCTCTGCCTTCGTCAGGCCGAGACCGGCCTCGAAGCTCGAGTAGTGGATCGACGGCATGAACTCCTTCGCGAAGAAGGCGCGCATCGTCTGGCGGACGAAGTCGGTCGAGGTGACGCGGGTGATCCCGAGCCGGTAGGCGACCTCGGTGGCGACCGTCGACTTGCCGGTGCCGGTGCCGCCGCCGACGAGCAGGATCACAGGCTGGTCGAGCTCCTGGAGGTCGCGGAAGCGGCGGAGCTGCCGGATCGCGCGCGGGCCGCGCTCGGCGCCGAGATAGTCGCTCGCGAGCTCCCGCAGGCGATCGAGGTCGACGGACACCTCGCCGCGCTGGGCGAGATCGGACTCGGTCCGGCGCGCGAGCTCGTACGCCTCGTCCTCCCGCAATCCGACCGCCGTCAGCGCCCGCGCCATCAGGCCCTTCGAGTAGGGCGACTCGGCGCTGCCGAGCACGTTCAGCTCGCCCTTGCGTCGCTCGCTCATGCGGAGGCCTCCGCCGCGAGCCGCAGCAGCTCACCGTCGAGATCCTGTCCGTCCGCGGTGAGCACGTCGCTGCCCGCGAGCACGACCTCGACACCGCGCGCGCTTGCCGCCTCGGCGACGACGTCGATCGCCGCCGCCTTCAACTCGACGAGGAAGACGTCCGCGTCGACGCGCTCGAGCTCGGTTCGCAACGTCGCGCGGTCGGCGAGCGCACCCGAGACGTGAACGACGTCGGCGCCGTGCACCTCGGCCAGGTGCGCGGCGAAGATCGCGTGCGCCGACTCGGGCGCGGTCGAGAAGAACGCCACCTTCCGTCCCCTGACGTCCGCCGCCGGACGCGGACGCAGCGTCGTCGGGATCACAATCGGCGCCAGCGCGAGCGCACGGCCGTGGAGCACCTCCCAGCCCGTCCCAGGCTCGGCCATCGTCAGGATCACGAGGTCGGAAACGAGATGCCGGTACTCGTTCAGGTAGCCGGTGGCCACCTCCGGATCGGTCGCGCCGTTGACGACGAGGATCCGGCGCGACGTGTCGACTGGCGGAATCGCGGCGCCACTCCCGTCGAAGAGGACGAGGTCGGGGCCGAGCTCGACCGCGAGTTGCGCGCCCTCACCCACGTTCGAGACCGAGACAGAGCCGGCGAGGCCGCCGCCGCAGCGCCGGCAGCCAATCGTCTCGACACCGGCGAGCGCGGCCGTCTCGAGGTAGTCCGACGCGGCGTGGCGCCCGCTCCGCGAGAGCGCGAGCAGCGTTTCGACGTCCGGCGCGACCGGCGCCACCTCGGGCTCCGGCGGGCCGCCCCGCCCCATCGCGACGACGACGACGCGGCGCTCACGCGCATAGAGCTGGGCCGCGTGCGCGGTGATCGCCGTCTTGCCGACCCGCTTGCCCGTCCCGACGATCCCGATCGAGGGCAGCGGGAACGGCTCGAGCGCGGGCGGGTCGAAGCGAAAGTCCGCGCCCACGTACGGCAGCCCGGCGGCGAGCACGCGGCTCGCGAGCCGGAACCGCTCCCTCGGCCCGAGCACGGGCTCGTCGGAAAGGTCGACGACGAGCTCGGGACGGTGCTCGGCGAGGGCGGCGTCCAGGTCGGCCGCGACGCCGACGCCGTAATCGGCGTCCTCGCGCAGCTTCTCGGTGCCGCCGACGATGTGCGCCGCGACGAACTCGTACGGGAGCTCCTCGAGCGCAGCGCGCACGACCGGCGCGTAGTGCTCGCCGTCGATGAGTGCGACGGCGCGCATCACGAGCGGGTGGTGACCTCGTCCTCGATCCGCCCGGTGTACTTCTCGTACTCGAACGTCTCGAGCGAGAACTGGATGATCCGCTCCTGCCCGTGGAATGGGTGCTTGCGCCAGACCGCGACGTGGCTCCCCGAGACCTCGACGACGTTGTAACAGGGCCTCGTGTTGCCACGCAGGCGCAGCGACGAGACGGTGCCGGTGTTGACGACGAAGAGGTTCTCGAGCTTCCAGGCGTACGGGACGTGCTTGTGCCCGGAGAGGACGAGGTGCACGCCCGCGCGCTGGAGGCACTCGATCGTGTCGCCGGCGTCGTAGATCACGTTCCGCTCGCGGCCCGTGCCGGGCACGGGCAACAGATGGTGGTGGCAGACGAAGACGCGCAGCCCGGGATCGCCCTGCGCGAACTGCTCCTCGATCCAGCGGTAGCGGCCGCGCCCGATCTGGCCGTGGTCGAGGTCGGGCTCGGTCGAGTCGACGGCGACGACGGTCGTCGGGCCCACGCGCAGCACCGAGTTCCGGTCGCCGAAGAGCTCCTCGAAGTGGACGTAGCCGACGTTGCGGGAGTCGTGGTTGCCCGGAATCACGACCATTGCCGCGCACTCGACCCTGTCCAGGTAGCGGCGAGCCTCCTCGTACTCGTGCTTGAACCCGAACGTCGTCAGGTCGCCCGAGCAGACGACGATGTCGGGCTTGAGGTCGTTGATCTCGGCGATCGCGCGCTCGAGCAGGCCCGGGACGAAGTACTGGCCGCCGCAGTGGAGGTCGGACAGGTGCGCAATCGTGAACGTCGTCCCCTCGGCGGCTCGGACATGCGCGAAGCATAGGAGGTTGGCGTCAGACGCCGTTCGATCGCGATCAGACGCCGTCCGAGCCTCCAGCTACCTTGAGGTTCGTGCCAGCGCAGCAGCCCGCGTTTCGCGCCTTCGCCGGTTCGGACCCGCCCAGATTCGTCAACGAGGTCGAGCTGGAGTGCGCGAAGATGCTCGACTACTACGGCGTTCCGTGGGAGTACGAGCCGACCACGTTCGTGCTCGAGCGCGATGCCGGACGGACGCGTGACGAGCGCGTTCACGCCCGACTTCTACCTCCCGGAGCAGGATCTCTACGTCGAGGTGACGGTGATGCGGCAGGCACTCGTGACCCGCAAGAACCGGAAGCTGCGGGAGCTGAAGCGGCAGTACCCGGAGGTCAAGGTCAAGCTCTTCTACCGGCGCGACATCGAGCGCCTGGCCCAGCGACTGCGGCTGAGGCTCGCGACCTAGATGGGGCTCCGATCCTAGCCGGCCGCCTCGCGGCCGACGGCCACCCCATCGGGGAGGTCTACCTCTCGCGCTCGAGATCATGGGGCGCGTGGCGGAGCTCGGCGCCGAGCTGGCCGACGCCTACGCCGGCCGCGAGCCGCTGCTCGTCGCGCCGCTCAAGTCGAGCGCCGTCTTCCTCACCGATCTCTCGCGTGCCCTGCCGGTGCCGCACGGAATCGACTTCCTCGAGCTCGCCGCCTACACCAGCGGCCGCTCTGGCGCCGTCAAGCTGCTGAAGGATCTCGACACGGCCGTCGTCGACCGGCACGTGATCGTCGTCGAGGACGTGGTCGACACCGGTCTGACACTCAACTTCCTCGCACGGACGCTTGCGCTCCGCGACCCCGCCAGCCTCTCGGCGGTGACCCTGCTCGACCGGCCGTACCGGCGCCTCGTGGACGACGTTCCGCTCGACTACGTCGGCTTCACCGTCCCCGACGAGCTCTTCGCCGGCTACGGCCTCGGCCTCGACGAGCGCTGGCGCTCGCTGCCCGACCTGCACGTCGTCGCAGTCGAGGAGCTGCCCGCCCATCTCACCGGCGACAGCTACCGCCCGTCTCGGCGCGCGGCCTAGCGATACGGCTACAGGTAGCCCATCGGGTCGACCGCGCCGCCGTTGATGCGCACCTCGAAGTGCACGTGCGGGCCGGTCGAATGCCCCGTGTTCCCGGAGTAGGCGATCAGCTGCCCCTGCGCGACCTGCTGCCCGACGCCGACCGTGACGCTCGTGTTGTGACCGTAGGCGGTCGAGATCCCGCCGCCGTGGTCGACGACGACGAGGTTGCCGTAGCCGCCCATCCAACCGGCGACGATCACCGTTCCGGCCGCCGCGGCGACGACAGGCGTCCCGCTCGAGACGGCGATGTCGATCCCCTCATGCATCCGGCCCCAGCGCCAGCCGAAGCCGCTCGTGATCACGCCGTGGACGGGCCAGACGAAGCCGGCCGCCGACGCGGCGCCGGTGGGCGCCGGCACGATCGACGAGCTCTGGGCGGAGCGGATCTTCGCGGCAAGCGTGGCGCTCTGCGCCTGCAGGTCGCGCATATGGCCGATTGCCGCTTCCTTGTCCTCGCGGACGGTGGCGAGCGTGGCGCGCTTGTCGCGGCGGGCGGTCGCGAGCTCGCGCTGGCTCCAGGCCAGCCGGTCACGGACGGCGCGCTGCTCGGCCGTGCGCGCGGCCACCGCAGCGGTCGTCTCCGCGACCTGCCGGCGCGTCCTGCGGGTCGAGTTCCGCGTCTCCTGCATCTGCAGCTTGGCGTTCTCGACCTCGCCGGCGATCTTGTGGTCCTGACGCCCGATCGTGTTCAGGAACTCGAGCTGGTCGAGCATGTCGGAGAAGCTCCCCGAATCGAGCACGACCGAAAGCGACGACATGCGCTCTGAGGTGTAGATCTCGACGAGCCGCTTGCTGAGGCGGGCGACGGCCTCCTTGTGCTGGCGCTGGAGGAAGACGAGCTTGCGGGTCTGGAGCTCGTAGAGCGCGTTCAAGCGGTCGAGCTTGCGCTGATGCAGCGCCAGGACCGTCTCGAGCTCGTTCAGCCTCGAGGAAGCCGCGTCGACGTCGTTCTGGAGCGCGTCGATCTTTTCGCCGACGACCTCGATCTCGGAGCTGAGCACGCCCTCCCGCTCGCGCGCCGCCTGGATCTTCTCCTCGAGCGCGTTGATCCGGCCGTCGACCATCTGCTTCCGGTCGGAGGCGCTGTCCTGGCCCGACGCGACCGGGGAGACGAGGAGCATGAGGCCGGCAAGAAGCAGGCCGATGCTGAGGCGTAGACGCATCCGAGGAGTAGTTTCGTCGGGGGGTCGGCCGTCCCTTTACGGGCGGCCCGCGCCAGTGTAACGCCAATCCTGCGTAAAGCTACTGCTCAGAGCCGTTTTCGGGCACGACCACCGGTTCGGGCGGGTCACCCTCATCGGGTGGTGGGTACGGCTCCGGGATCACGACCGGCTCCGGCGGATCGGCCTCGCCGGGCAGCGGATAGGGCTCCGGGACCTCGGTCGGCTGCATACCGGGTGGTTACCCGGGCCGCTCGACCCTGACACGCTCCTGGGCGCCCGCCCGCGGCTCGAGTGCCCGCAGCGCCTCGGCCGCCTCGCGCCGCAGCGGGCCGACGAGGGCACGGTAGTCCTCGTCCGAGACCTTGCCGGTGCGGTGGTCGAGCTCGAGCTCCTTCAAGGCCGCGAGGGCGCGGTCGCGTGTCTCGGCGAGCTCGAGGCGACGGCGGTCGACCTCGCTCGGCTCCTCGAGCACGTCGCGGTCGGCCTGCGGCTCGCGGAGGTACGGCAGTGCAACGAGGACGACGCACCCCGCGGCGAGCAGCGCGCCGAGGACGAGCGCGACGCTCATGTCCTCGCCGGAGCCTCGGCGCCCTCGTACCGCACCGCGAGGCGGCGCTGCTCGCGGGCGTCCGGCCACAGCGTGATCAGCGCACCGAGCACGAAGACGAGGCCGGCGATCCAGATCAGGTTGACGAGCGGCTTCACGAACACGCGGACGTAGACGGAGCCGTCGGCGTTGATCTGCTCCGCGATCACGAACAGGTCTTCGCCGGTGACGAGGTCGCTGCGAATCCCGACCTCGTTCGAGACCAGGCGCTCGGCCGTGTAGGCGTTCTTGCCCGCCTCGACGGTTCCGAGCGGGCCGCCGTCACGCTCGACGCCGAGGACGGCACGGATCTCGGTCGCATTCGCGGCCTCGCGCTCCTCGAGACCGCGGTAGGTCAGCCGGTAGTCGCCGACCGCGAGCGTGTCGCCCGGTGCGAGCCGGCGCTCGTTGACGGTGTCGTAGGCGCTCGAGCCGGCGACGCCGATCGCGAGCAGGACGATGGCCGCGTGGACAACGTAGCCGCCGTAGCGGCGCCGGTTGCGGCCGATCAGGGCCGAGAAGGCACCGGGCCAGGAGCCGCCGGAGAGAGCTCGGCGAGCGCGTGTGCCACGGATGAACTCGAGCGCGATCGAGCCGAGCACGAAGGCCGAGAAGGTATAGGCGATCAGGCCGGGGATCGACGAGCCCGCGCCGAGAGCGAGCAGCACGAGCCCCACGAGCAGCGCGAAGCCTGCCGGCCAGGCGAACGTGAGCCCGAGGCTGCGCAGCGAGGCCCGCCGCCAGGCCACGAGCGGCCCGATGCCCATCAGCAGCAGCAGCGGCAGCCCGAAGACGCGGAGGAAGAAGTTGTAGTAGCCCGGGCCGACGATCCGTGACTCGCCGACGACCGCTTCGTGCAGGATCGGGTAGGCGACGCCCCAGAGGATCGTCAGCGTCAGCGCGACAAGGAGCAGGTTGTTGTAGAGGAACGTCGCCTCGCGTGAGACGAGCGACTCGAGCCGCGTCTTCGCGCGCAGCAGCGGCAGCCGCGAGAAGATGAGCGCGAGCGAGCCGAAGACCACGATGCAGATGAAGAAGAGGAACCACGGCCCGATCGAGCTCTGCGTGAACGAGTGGATCGAGCTGACGATCCCGGAGCGGGTCAGGAACGTCCCGAAGAGCGAGAGCGAGAACGCCATCAGCACGAGCAGGTGGTTCCAGACGCGCAGCATCCCGCGCTTCTCCTGGATCATCACCGAGTGCAGGAACGCCGTCGCGGCGAGCCACGGCATCAGCGCGGCGTTCTCGACCGGATCCCAGGCGTAGTAGCCGCCCCAGCCGACCTCCTCGTAGGCCCAGTGGGCACCGAGCAGCTGTCCGACCCCGAGCGCCGTCCACGCGACCAGCGTCCAGCGGCGTGTGGCGACGATCCAGCGCTCGTCGGTGCGTCGCGCGAGCAACGCCCCCATCGCGAAGGCGAACGGAACGGTGAGACCGACGAAGCCGAGGTAGAGGAGCGGCGGGTGGGCCATCATGTACGGGTTCTGCAGGCTCGGGGTGAGGCCGCTTCCGTCAGCGGGGGCAGTCTGCACCGCAAACGGCGTTGCGACCGCCACCAGCAGGAAGGCGAAGAAGACGGTGACACCGCCCAGCACCGGCGTCACCCACGCGACGAGATCCCGGGCCGTACGCCTGTTCACGAGCAGGGCGGCGGTCGAGTAGCCGGTGAGGATCAGCAGCCAGAGCAGCAGCGAGCCCTCCTGGCCGCCCCAGAACGCCGAGATCGTGTAGCCGGTCGGCAGCTCGCGGCTCGTGTGCTGCGCGACGTAGACGAACGAGAAGTCGTTCCGGATCAGCGCCGCGACGAGCACGAGAGTCGCGACGATGCTCGTCCCGAACGCCGCGACGAGGGCGTTCTGGGCGGAGAGCGCGAGCCGGCGGCGGCCCTTCCAGGCGGCGTACGCGCCCGCGATGACGGCGTAGACCGCGAGGCCCAGCGTGGCGACGAGCGCGGCGCGGCCGAGCTCAGGCATCTACGCGCTCGATTTCTTGGCCGTGTACTTCGACGGGCACTTCGTCACGAGCGAGTCCTTGATCGCGACGAAGGTGCCGTTGCGCAGTTCGCCTTTGACCGAGACCTCGCGGCCGGCGCGGAACTGATCCGAGACGGAGCCGGTGTAGACGACCGTCACCGTCGTCGCGGAGCCACCCTTGATGTCGCGGAGCCGGAAGCGGAGGCCGTCGCCGTACGAGTCGCCCTTGTAGCCGGGCTGGACGCGTCCGGCGAGCGAGACGACGCCCTTCTTCGCGCCCAGCTCGCTCGGTGAGAGCGACGGTGTACCGCCGCCTGCGATCGACGTGTAGAGGAGGAAGACCGCGAGCACTGCCGCGACCGAGAGCGCGACGACGAGCCGTGCCGGATTGCGCTTCCGTGCCACTCCTGGATGGTATCGAGGCTAGGCCGGGCGGGGCGCCGTCTCGCGACGGGCGGGGATCCGGTAGCCGTGATCGTGGCAGAGCGAGCCGGGATCGTCCTCGGTCAGCGCGTCGCAGTAGCCCTTGCCGTAGGCCGCGCGCATGAACGCGGCCACGACCTCGAGGTTCCATTCGGACACGTCCGCCGCCTCGCGCCAGAGGTCGGCGAGCCGGAGGTCGATGTCGAGCTCGAGCAGGTCGATGCGGGTCGGTGCCTTGGCCATGTCGAAAAGGGTAGGACCCGCGTCGGACGACATCGGACCGCCACCCGAAAGGGACAGCGCGTGCCTGGCACCGTGCCTGGCACCGCCTGTCCGTTACGGTCACGGATGATGGGAGCGATCCGCGTCGGCCCTGCGCGCTGCCCCTCGCGGGAGTCGCCCGACCTCGCGGTCGAGCTGCTCGTCGAGCGCGGCTACTCCGCCTGCGAGCTCGACCTCGAGAGCGGCTTCTGGCTCGACTATCCCTGGGCGGAGCGGCTCGGCCAGCTCGCGCGCGAGCAGGACATCGCGCTCTCGGTGCACGCGCCCCTGTTCGCGTTCCCGGGCCACCCGGATGCGAAGAAGTCGAAGATGGCGCTCGGCGCGCTCGATCGCACCGCCGGAATCGCCGCGGCGGCGGGCGCCGAGGTCGTCGTCATCCACCCCGGCTTCTGGCTCGGCCGCACGCCCGCGCAAACGATCGACGACGTCGTCGCCTCCCTCGCGACCCTGCGCGAGAAGCTCGAATCGAAGGACCGGGCCGTCCCGTTCGGCGTCGAGGTGATGGGCCGCGTCAGCGAGCTCGGCTCGATCGACCACGTGCTCGAGGTCTCCTCCCGCGTCTCCTGGGTACGGCCGGTGATCGACTTCGCCCACATGCACGCCACCTCGGACGGCGCCTTCGTCGACGTCGACGGCTTCGCAGCCGTTCTCGAGGGCGCCGACGACGTGCTCGGTGAGGGAGAGCCGTTCCACATCCACTTCTCCGACATCGCCTACGCGAACCGGAACGAGACGAAGCACCTGCCCTACGGCGAGGGCACGCTCCGCGCGGAGCCGCTGCGGGAGGCGCTCGGCCGCTTCGAGCGGCCCGCGACCGTGATCTCGGAGTCGCCGGACGAAGCGTCGTCGCAGGCGATCAAGGCCGTGCTCTACGCCGGGGCGAGCGCCGCCTCGTAGTCGGCCAGCTCGGCCTCGTACTCCTCCGCCTCGTCGACGCGGTCGCGCTCGCGCAGGAAGCGGGCGAGGGCGGTGACGAGCTCGCGCCGGATCAGCAGCAGCGGCTTCCCGTCGACGACGGCGACCGCCTCGCGCAGCAGCGTTTCCGCCTCCTCGTCGCGCCCCTGCGCCGCGCGGACGATCCCGAGTGCCATCCGCGTCGTCGCGCGGGAGATCGTGTCGTGGGGCCCGACCGTCTCGCGGGCCTCGAGCGCGTAGCGCTCCGCCTCGTCGATCTTCTTCAGCGAGACGAGCACCTGCGCGAGCCCCCGCTGGCTCTCGCAGAGCGTTCCCCGGTCCTCGAGCGGCTTCAGGATCCGGATCGCGTCGCGGAAGCGGCGGTCGGCGGCATGGAGGTCGCCGCGGCGCCGTTCGACCCAGCCGTAATGGTTGCTGACGCGCGCGAGCGCCCACTGGTTGCCGGACTGCGAGAAGAACTCCTCGGCCCGGTCGAGCCCGGCTGCCGCTTCGTCGAAACGGCCGCGGAGCGCGTCGATGCGGGCCTGAGAGACGAGGGCCCAGCCGAGCGCGGTGATATTGCCGCTCTCCTCCGCGAGCTCGAGCGACTCCGCCACGAGCCGCATCCCCCGGTCGAGGTCGAGCCGCGCGATCGCCGAGCTCGCGAGCTCGTCGGCCGCGCTCGCCTCGAGATCCTTCCGGCCGATCTCGCGTGCGACCTCGAGCGCCTTCGTGTTCCAGCGCTCGTCGTCGTCGAGGTCGCCGAGCCACCAGCCGATCCGCGCACGGGTCGCCAGCGCCTCGATCCGATCCTCGGGCTTCGCGTCGTCGAGAAGGACGAGCGCCTGCTCGACGAGCTCGCGGCCGCGGGGAAGATCGGCGTCGCGGAGGAGGGCATTCTCGGCGAGCGCGGTCAGGGCGAGGCCCTGGAGGCGGACATCGCCGGCGTCGGTCGCGTCGGCGAAGACGCGCTCCATCTCGACCGCCTGCGCCGGCAGGTCCGCAAGCCGGCGTGCGGCTCGAGCCGCGAGGAAGCGGCGCTGGAGGGTCGGCTCGAGCTCGACGGAGCGGACGAACAAGCGCCGTGCAGCCTGGTTCGCCTCCTGCGCCAGGGCACGACGGCCCGCCTTCTCGAGCGCGGCCGCTGCGCGCGTGGCGAGCTCCTCGGGCGCCTCACCGTCGAGCTCCTCCAGCAGCGTCGCCGCGTGATCGAGGTGGTAGGCCCTGATCTCGACGAGCTCCTCGCCGGCGACCGTGTGCAGCCAGTCGGCGACCTGCTGGTGCAGCTCGGCGCGCGAGCCCTTGGCGAGACCGGCATAGGCGACGTCGCGAATGAGGACGTGCTTGAAGCGGTAGGCGCGCTCGCCGGTGATCGACGTGCGGCTCTCGCGGGTGATGAAGTCGCGCAGGAGCAGGTCGTCGAACACGGGCTCGAGGTCTTCGATCTCGGGCATCAGGTGGGCGACGGCGCCCTCCCAGAAGATCCGGCCGATCACGGCGGCGCGCTGCAGCAGCCGCTTCTCGTTCCGAGCCAGCCGGTCGATGCGGGCGGCGATCATCGCCTGGAGCGTGTCGGGAATCCGCCTCGACGAGGTGCCGCCCTCGAGCAGCATCCGCGTCGTCTCCTCGACGAAGAGCGGATTGCCCTCGGTCTTCTCGAGCAGCGTCTTCCGCTCCGACGTCGAGAGCTCGCGGTCGGCGAGCAGCGCGTCGAGCAGCTCCTCGCTCTCCTCGGGCGCGAGCGGCTCGAGCTCGGTCGCAGCGGCGCGGAGGCGGCCGCCGCCCCAGCTCGGGCGGATGTCGAGCAGCTCCGGTCGGGCGAGGCAGAGGATCATCAGCGGGGCGTCCTTGACCCGCTCGGCGAGGTGCTCGATCAGCTCGAGCAGCGGCTCCTCGGCCCAGTGGACGTCTTCGAAGACGAGGATCAGCGGCCTCGCGTCGGCGAGCTCGGCCGCCCATTCGCGCGCCGCCCAGGCGATCTCCTGCTGGCTGCGCTCGGTCTCGATCCCCTCGAGCACGCCGACGGCGAGCGCGAGCAGGTCGGCGACGGCCTCGTCGCCGCAGCAGGCGCGCAGCTTCGAGACCGCTTCCTGGACCGGGTCGTCGTCGGCGATCCCCGCCGCCACCTTGACCATCTCGGCGAGCGGCCAGTAGGTGACACCCTCGCCGTAGGGGAGCGACCGGCCGACCAGGATGCTCGCTTCCTCGACGCCTTCGAGGAACTCGCGGGCGAGCCGGCTCTTCCCCACCCCGGGCTCGCCGTAGATCGTGAAGAGATGGGCGCGCTTGTGCCTGACGACGCGGCCGAGCGTGTTCTCGAGCAGCTCGAGCTCGAAGTCGCGGCCGACGAACGGTGCAGCGACAGACGGCACGCGGCCGTCGCTGTCGCGGATCTCGAGCAAGCGCCAAGCGAGCAGCGGCTCGCCGAAGCCCTTGGCCTCGATCGGGCCGACCTCCTCGGTCTCGACGACGCCGATCGTCAGCCGGCGCGCGAAGGGGCCGACCAGAATCTCACCCGGTTGCGCGGCCTGCTGGAGCCGCGCCGCGACGTTGACCGCCTCGCCCGTGGCGAAGGTCGAGTCGGATTCGTCGGCGACGACCTCGCCGGCCTCGACGCCGATCCTTGCCTCGAGCCCGAGCTCGTGCACCGAGTCGAGAATCGCCGAGGCGGCGCGGACGGCGCGCTCGGCATCGTCCTCGTGCGCCTGCGGGATCCCGAACGCCGCCATGACCGCGTCCCCCGCGAACTTCTCGACGATGCCGCCGTGCGTCGTGATGCAGTGCGACACGTGCTCGAAAAACGAGTTGACGCGCCGGCGCACGATCTCCGGGTCGCGCGCGGCGACGAGCTCGGTCGAGCCGACGAGATCGACGAAGACGACGGTCGCGAGCTTGCGTTCCATCCCGTAATTGTAGTTACGAGGGTGGCGCTCAGGCCTATCCGCGCGAGTCGCCAACCAACAGCGTCGGGCAGCGCGTTCCGTCCGGGAATCGGCTGCGGATGGTGCGGCCGCTCGTGAGGTCGACGACCGAGCGAAGGAAGGCCTGCCGGCAGGCGTAGCCGAGTCGACCCTGCTTCTTCAGCCACGTTGCCCACTCGAGCTCGAGCCGGTAGCGCAGCCGGCCGTCGAAGCCGTACGCGGTCGCGTTATGAAGCCGGCGGCTCGAACGATCCTCGACGAGCAGCACTCGTCCCACCACCGTGAAGCTCGTCGCCGAGGGATGGATCGTGCGCGAGGTCCGGTCACGCACGTCGACGAGACGGAGCCCGGCGGGTCTGGCGCTGGTGGCGTCTCGGTCGAGGCCGGAGACCGCCAGCAACCCGTTTCCGAGCCAGCGCGCCGACCTCTCCGAGCCCAATGGGGCCTTGGCAAGCGTCCGCAGCGGCCCCGGATCGGAGATGGCGAGCGTGCGCAGATCGACGCCGAGGACGCGGTCGCCGTCGACGACGTACGCCCGGTGGCCGACCGGGTCGACCGCGAGCCCTGCGCGTGCGGCGGCCTGCCGCACGGTGACGACACGGGCCACGCCCTCCGCGTCGACGACCGCGAGCTGCACCGGGCCGATCCGACTGCGTGCGCCGAGCAGGAAGACGAGCCCGTCGCGCAGGCGCTCGAACTGGTAGCCGAACGGCCGCGTCAGCCGGATCGTGTGGACGACGCGACCCGCGAGTGGGTCGACCGCCGTCACGACCGCTCCGAACGGGGCTTCGACGACTGCGAGGACACGGTCGCGGCGCGTCCAGGTGACTGCGTGCGTGACCCCGCCTCCGGGCGCGAGCCGGATGCGGGAGACGACCCGCATGGTCGCGGCCTCGAACACGGTCAGACGCTGCGGGTAGCTCGCAATCGCGAGATACCGACGCTGCGGCGACCAGCTCCAGCTGTTGACGTTCCCGCCGAGCCGGACGCGCGGCCCGCTACGCTCGAGCGTGACCGGGTCGTAGCGCGCCACGATGCTGTTGCCGTAGCCGGGCGTGTAGACGAGTCCCGGCACGGTCGCCGGCGAGGACGCCTGCGCGGCCGGCAGCCCGAGGGCCGCGACCGCGACGACTGCGGCAAGGAGCTTCATCGTCGTCACGGGGAGTATGCAACGGGTACACCGCGGCCGCGAGGGGCGTTCCCATAGCATCGGGCGCGTGCTCGATCCCACTGTCTTTAAGGCCTATGACGTCCGCGGGCTCTACCCGGACGAGCTCGACGAGGAGGGTGCGTACGCGATCGGCCGCGCCTATGTCGAGCACTTCGAGCCGAAGCAGATCGCCGTCGGCCGGGACGTGCGCCTCTCCTCGCCCTCGATGTCCGCGGCGTTGATCGACGGCGCCGTCGACGGGGGCGCCGACGTGCTCGACCTCGGGATGGTGGGAACGGAGATGGTCTACTTCGCCGTCGGCGAGCTCGGTCTCGACGGCGGCGTCTGCGTCACCGCCTCGCACAACCCGAAGCAGTACACGGGAATGAAGATCGTGCGTCGGGGCGCCTTGCCCGTGGGCGGCGAGTCGGGGCTGCTGGACGTGCGCGACCGCGCCGTGAAGCCGTTCGGGCCCCCTGCGAAGCGAGGTCAGGCGACGGCGAAGAACATCTGGGACGAGTTCGTCGAGAAGGTGCTCTCGTTCGTCGACGTCTCCGCGATCAAGCCCCTGAAGGTCGTGATCGACGCGGCGAACGGAATGGCGGGCGCGATGCTGCCGCCGGTGCTCGAGCGCCTGCCGATCGACGCCGTCACGTGCTACTTCGAGCCGGACGGCCGCTTCCCGAACCATGAGCCGAACCCGCTGCTGCCGGAGAACCGCGAGTTCATCGTCGCCAAGACGCTCGAGGAGCACGCCGACCTCGGCGTCGCCTACGACGGGGACGCCGACCGCTGCTTCTTCGTCGACGACACGGGCGAGTTCGTCCCCGGCGACTTCGTCACCGCGCTCCTCGCCGAGTCGATCCTCGAGAAGGAGGGCGGCGGCAGCGTCATCTACGACGTTCGTGCGAGCCGCGCGGTGCCGCAGACGATCGAGCGGGCCGGCGGCACCGCCCTGATCAACCGCGTCGGGCACGCCTACATCAAGCACCGCATGCGCAAGGAGGGCGCCGTCTTCGGCGGCGAGGTCTCGGCGCACTACTACTTCCGCGACTTCTCCCAGGCCGACTCCGGCGTCGTCCCGTTCCTGCTCCTGCTCGAGCTGATCTCGAAGCGGGGCCGCAAGCTCTCCGAGCTCCTCGCGCCCTATCGCGAGCGGTTCTTCCTCACCGGCGAGATCAACACGCCGGTCGCCGACGTGCCGCTGAAGCTGCAGGAGCTGAAGGAGCGGTATGCGGACGGGACCGTCACCCATCTCGACGGGATCTCGGTCGACTACGACGACTGGCACTTCAACGTCCGCCCGTCGAACACCGAGCCGCTCCTGCGCCTCAACCTGGAGGCGTTCTCCCAGGAGCAGATGGAGCGGAAGCGGGACGAGGTGCTCGACCTGATCCGCCAGGGATGATGGAGAGCGGCTCCGCACCAGCGGCTCCTGACGCGTCGCTCGCGGTGCGCAGGCCGGTGGAACAGTACGAGCGTACGGGCCGCCGGCTGGAGCGCCGCGAGCGGCGCGAGGCTGCGCCGGAGGCCGGCTCCGCCGGCCGGGAGGCGCAGCCGGTCAGGGGCCGCTGGTCGTGACTACGATCGAGCTCGGCCGCGTCAGCGACCGGAAGCCGCCGTTCAAGTACTCGGCGATCGCGCGGGTCTGGTTCTCGGACACCGACGCGCAGGGGATCGTCTACTACGGCCGCTATCTGCCGTACTTCGACCACGCGCGAACGGAGTACCACCGCCACCTCGGCCGCGTCGGACTCGAGGGCCGCGACTTCGTGATGCGCGCCTCGACGGTCGAGTACCACGCGCCGGCGCGCTTCGACGACCTGCTCGAGATCTTCGTGCGGGCGGCGCGGATCGGCCGGACGAGCACGACGTACGAGTGCGCCGCCTACCGGATGGAGGACGACGAGCTGATGGTGACCGCGACGCAGACGCTCGTCCTCGTCGATCTCGAGCAGCGGCGGGCGTGCGAGATCCCGGACGAGTACCGCTCGCTGATCCACTCGTTCGAGGGCGAGGATCTGGAGGCGTGACAGCGCACACGGGCGCGCTCGCTGCCGTCGAGCAGGTGCTGAACGACGGCGGCGAGGCCGACGACGTCCTCCGCCGGGTCGTGGCGCTCCTGCACGAGCAGCTCGGCGGCTTCGTCCGGATCAGCTTCCTCGAGGACGGCGAGCTCGTCCCCGGCCCCGCCGCGGGCGAGGAGATGGAGACGACCCCGTTCCCGATCGCGTTCCAGGGCCGCCGCGTCGCCGATCTCGAGGCCGGCGGCGAGCTGTCGCCTGACGAGCGGACGCTGCTCGAGCGCGTGGCGACGCTGCTCTCTCCGTACGCCCTCGTCGGCTGGGACACCGGTGGAGAGGAGTGGACGCCCTAGCCCCCATCCCGCAGTTCGCAGAAGGCGCCCTGTGGGCGGCGCGCCCGCCGAAGATGTGGCCTCTTCGGACGGGCGCCGCAGTCGCCCGCAACCCCTCTCCCCCTTCTTGTTGTAGTCGGATTCTCGCCCGCGTCCATCCCTGCATCGAGGTACCCCACTCGATCGGGGGATCATCCCCTGATCGAGTGAACCGCCGGACGGCGCTCTCTTAGCTCCCGTTCATGTCTCCGTGCGCACAATGTCTCCCATGAGAATCCTGGTCGTCGACGACGAGCCCGCCGTGCGGGACTCGCTCCGCCGCGCCCTGCAGCTCGAGGGCTACGAGGTCGAGCTCGCGGGCGACGGACAGGAGGCGCTCGACCGTCTGAGCGAGAACGGGGTCGACGCTGCAGGGGTCGACGCGGTCGTGCTGGACGTCTCGATGCCGCGGCTCGACGGGCTCGAGGCCTGCCGCCGCCTCCGGAAGGACGGCAACAGCCTCCCCGTGCTGATGCTGACCGCGCGGGACCAGGTCGCCGACCGCGTCGCCGGACTCGATGCGGGCGCCGACGACTACGTCGTCAAGCCGTTCGCCCTCGAGGAGCTGCTCGCGCGTCTGCGTGCGCTGCTGCGACGGCTCGGGCCTCAGGACGGCGACGTACTGCGGTTCGCGGATATCGAGCTCGACCCGTCGACGCGCGAGGTGCGCCGCAGCGGCGATCCGATCGAGCTGACGCGGACGGAGTTCTCGCTGCTCGAGCTCTTCCTGCTCAACCCGCGGCAGGTGCTGACGCGGTCGATCATCTTCGAGCGCGTCTGGGGCTACGACTTCGGCTTCGGCTCGAACTCGCTCGACGTCTACATCGGCTACCTCCGCCGCAAGACCGAGCAGGGTGGGAAGCCACGCCTGATCCAGACGATCCGCGGCGTCGGCTACGCACTCCGCGAGGCGGCGTAGGCTTGACGGAGCCGCAAGGAGCGGAGGTGCCGGCTTTGCCGGCATCGGAGCGGGAACGGTGAGCTTTCGCACGCGACTGACGCTCGCCGCCGCCGCCGCCGTCGCGGTGGCGATCGTGGTCGCCTCGGCCGTCACCTACGCGCTCGTTCGCAACGAGCTGCGGGGCCAGGTCGACCAGACGTTGCAGGAGCGCGCAGCGACGCTCCGGATCGGGGTCGGGGGGCCACCCGGAGCCGAGGTCCTTCGCTTGCCACACGAACCGTTCGGTGGCGCCGCGGTCGTCGCACAGGTCGTCCGCGCGGACGGCCAGGTGATTTCCGCCCCCGACGCGACCGCAGAGATCCCGGTGACGGCGAAGGCTCTGGAGGCTGCGCGCGGGGAGATCAAGGAACCGTTCTACGAGGACGCGCACGCCGCCGGCACGCACCTGCGAGTGCTGAACCTGCCGGGCGAAGGCGGCTTCACGCTTCAAGTCGGCCGGTCGCTCGAGGAGGTCGACCAGGCCCTCGGCACGATCCGCCGCTGGCTGCTGGCGATCGCGCTCGTCGGCATCGCCCTCGCGGCTGCGCTCGGCCTGGCCGTCGCGCAGGCGGTGCTCGCGCCGGTGCAGCGGCTGACGCGCACGGCGGAGGAGGTGTCCGAGACGCGCGATCTCTCGCGCCGAATTGACGCGTCGGGCACGGACGAGCTCTCGCGCCTGGCGGCCACGTTCAACACGATGCTCGGCGCGCTCGAGGATTCGGCGCGGGCGCAACGGCAGCTCGTCTCCGACGCGTCGCACGAGCTGCGGACCCCGCTGACGAGCCTGCGCACGAACATCGAGGTGCTCGCACGCGACCAGGCGCTCCCGCCCGGCGACCGCGAGCAGCTGCTGCGCGACGTCACCGAGCAGCTGACGGAGATGACGGCGCTGATCGCCGAGCTGGTCGAGCTCGCGCGGGGCGACCAGGCGCCGAACGAGCCGGAGGACGTTCGCCTCGATCTCGTCACCGCTGACGCGATCGAGCGCACGCGCCGCAACCGGCCCGGTGTCAGCTTCACGGTCGAGCTGGAGGAGTCGCTGATCCGGGGCGTGCCCGCCAATGTGGAACGGGCGGTCTCGAACCTGCTCGACAACGCTGCCAAATGGAGCCCGCCAGGCGGCGAGATCGAGGTGACGGTGCGCGACGGCGAGCTGACCGTTCGCGATCACGGGCCGGGGATCGACGAGGCCGACCTGCCGTTCGTCTTCGACCGCTTCTACCGGGCGCCGTCGGCACGCGGGCTGCCGGGCTCCGGCCTCGGGCTCGCGATCGTGCGCCAGGTGGCGGAGGCGCAGGGCGGCACCGTCGTCGCCGACCGTGCCGAGGGCGGCGGAACGATCGTCCGGCTCTGTCTGCCGGTCCGGCAGCCTGCGAACACTTAGAGAACTCTTCGGCTGCCCTCAGGGAGCTCTTAGGCCGCCCGGTGACGCTGGGTGTGTCCAGGCAAGCACCCGAAAGGAGCAGGCAGATGAAGGCACTCAAGCTCAAGATCGCAGGCGGCACTGCTGCGCTTGCGGCCGTTCTCGGCGGCGGCGCGGCCGTCGCCGCGACCCAGCTGACGCCGGCCGAGGAAAGCGACGCGATCGTCCAGGACGCGGCCGAGCAGCTCGGCGTCAGCGCCGCCAAGCTCGACGCCGCGCTCAAGCAGGCGCTCGAGAACCGTGTCGACGCGGCCGTGGAGGCCGGCACCCTGACGGCGGCCCAGGCCGCCGACCTGAAGGAGCGGATCCAGGCCGGCGAGGTCCCGCTGATCGGCATCGGGCCAGGCCCCGGCCAGCACCGAGGCCACCACGGCTTCGTCGACTTCGCGGCCGCGGCCGACTATCTCGGCGTCACCGAGGCGAATCTGCGGGCGAGCCTCGAGGACGGCGACACGCTCGCGGAGATCGCGACGGCGAACGGGAAGACCGCCGCCGGCCTCGTCGACGCGCTCGTCGCCGCCGCGAAAGCCGACCTCGACGAGAAGGTTGACGCGGGTCGGCTGACCTCCGCCCAGCGGGCGGCGATCCTCGCCGATCTCGAGTCACGGGTCGACGACGTCGTCAACGGCGAGTTCAGCTTCGGCTTCCGCGGCGGGCCCGGCGGACCGCCTCCGGGAGTCGAACCGAGCGCTTCCGGCCCCGACGCCTGACTCGCTCACCCTCCCCTCCCGCGCCCCGGCCGGCCTCACGGCCGGGGCAGCGCGGGATTCTTAGCCATTTCTTAGGCGCATCTCAGCTTCGGCTTAGACGCGGCTGATCTCCTGGCAGCCACGACGACGTACTCGAAAGGAACTCACGGCCATGCAGGTCTTCAAGAATTCACGCACAGCACTCGCGACCGCGATGACGAGCGCCGCCCTGCTCGGCGCGGCGAGCGTCGCGGCGGTCACGATCGCCTTCGACGGCGACTCGACCGCGACGGCGTCCCAGGTGACCGTCACCAATGCCGCTCCGGCGGCGAGCTCCAGCTCCTCGACCGTCGGGGAGATCTACAAGCGCAGCGCCGCCGCGGTGGTCGAGATCACCGTGACGTCGGCCGGCCAGGCGAGCCCGCTCGGCGGCAACGGCGGCACCCAGCAGGCGCAGGGCTCCGGCTTCGTCTACGACACCGACGGCCACGTGATCACGAACCAGCACGTCGTCGACGGCGCCGAGTCGGTGTCGGTCAAGTTCGCGAACGGCAAGACCTACTCCGCCAAGGTGGTCGGTGCCGATCCGTCGACCGACCTCGCCGTGATCGACGTCGACGCGCCCGCGTCCGCCCTCAAGCCGCTCCAGCTCGCAGACTCGTCTGCGGTCGAGGTCGGCGACGGCGTGATCGCCATCGGCAGCCCGTTCGGGCTCGAGCAGACGGTCACGACCGGCATCGTCAGCGCGCTGCACCGTCAGATCACCTCGCCGAACAACTTCTCGATCGACGACGCGATCCAGACCGACGCGGCGATCAACCACGGCAACTCCGGCGGACCGCTGCTCGACATGAACGGCGACGTGGTCGGCGTCAACTCGCAGATCGAGAGCGACTCGGGCGGCAACGACGGCGTCGGGTTCGCTGTTCCCTCCGACACGATCTCGCGGATCGTGGGCGCCCTGATCGACGACGGCTCGGTCGAGCATGCCTACCTGGGCGTCGCGATCGACGACTCCTCGGGCACCAGCGGCGCAAGCCTCGCCGAGGTGCGCTCGGGCACGCCCGCGGCGCGCGCCGGTCTCAGGAGCGGCGACGTGGTCACGAAGATCGGCGGCACGAGCGTCGGCTCGGCCGACGAGCTCCGGCGGCTCGTCGACTCGAAGCAGCCCGGCGACCAGATCGAGCTGACCATCCAGCGCGACGGCAAGACCCAGACCGTGAAGGTCACGCTCGGCACCCGCCCGAGCGCCTGATCCACCCAGCGACCGAAGGGAGCAGGACGTGAAGAAGCGAACGAAGCTTGCAGCAGGCGCCGGCGCGGCTCTCGCCGTGGTCGGCGCCGGCGGCGCCCTCGCGGCGAATCAGCTCTCACCGAGCGAGGAGAGCAGAGCCGTCGTCGAGGATGCTGCGAAGCAGCTCGGCGTCGATCCGGCGAAGCTGAGCGACGCGCTCCGGAACGCGCTCGAGAACCGGATCGACGAGGCCGTCAAGGCCGGTCGCCTGACCGAGGAGCAAGGGCAGGCGATGAAGCAGCGGATCGAGGCGGACGACTTCCCGCTCTTCGGCGGGCCTGGTTTCGGCCATCGCGGCTTCGCGCATCGCGGCTTCCGCGACCTCGGCGCCGCCGCGGCGTTCCTCGGGGTCGACGAGAGCGCGCTGCAGGCGCGTCTTCGCGACGGCGACACGCTCGCGGAGGTCGCGAAGGACGAGGGCAAGTCGGTCGAAGGACTCGTGAGCGCGATCGTCGCGGCAACGACGAAGCGGCTCGACGAGGCGGTCGCGGCCGGCCGCATCACGAAGGCGCAGCGCGACGAGATCGTCGCCGGCCTGAAGCAGCGGACGACCGAGATCGTGAACGGGGACTTCCCGGCCCTCAAGGGCCGGGGAGGACCCGGCTTCGGCGGGCCTGCTTTCGGCCCTCGCTTCGGCGGGCCCGGCTTCGTCCGCCCCGGCCGCGAGCCGGCGCCGGACGCCGCCTAGCTCGACGTCGTCTTGCGGTAGGCGTCGAAGACGCCCTCGAGGTTCCGCAGCACGCTCAGGAGCGCCCGCAGCTCCTTCACGTCGCCGACCTCGGCCGTGTACCAGTTGCGTGCCATCCCGTCCTCGACGACGCCGCCGTAGGAGACGATGTTGGCGCCGTGCTCCGCGAAGCTGCGCGCGACGTCCTCGAGCAGGCGAGCACGGTCGAACGAGTCGACGGCGATCTGGACGCGGAAGCTCGACGTCGTCGCCGTCCCCTCCCACTCCACCGGCGTGAACCGCTCCGGGTTCCGCATCAGCGCCTTCGCGTTCGGGCAGTCCTCGCGGTGGATCGTGATCCCGCGGCCGAGGGAGATGTAGCCGAGAATCGGGTCGCCCGGCACCGGCGTGCAGCACTTCGCCAGCCGTACGAGCACGTCCTCGATCCCCTGCACCTTGATCCCGAGGCTGTCGCCCGCGACCGTGGAGCGTGCCTTCGGCGGCTTCAGCGGCACGATCGCCTCCTCGGCGACCTCCTCCGTCTTCAGCCGGTTCAGCACCTTGTTGACGATCTGGCCGGACTGGAGCTTGCCGGCGCCGAGCGCGACGTAGAAGTCCTCGGCCTTGCGGAAGCCGGTCTCCCGGATCACCTGCGCGAGCACGGCCGAGCCCTGGAGCTTGCGGTAGGGGAGGTTCTGGCCCTTGAGCGCGTTGTCGAGCAGCTCGCGGCCCTTCGCCTCGGTCTCGCCGCGCGTCTCGCGCTGGAACCACTGCCGGATCTTGTTGCGGGCGCGCGATGACGCGGCCAGGCTCATCCAGTCGCGCGATGGGCCGCGGCCCGACTTCGAGGTCAGGATCTCGACGAAGTCGCCGTTCTTGAGCCGGTAGTGGAGCGGGACGATCCGGCCGTTGATCTTCGCGCCGACGGTCTTGTGGCCGACGTCGGTGTGGACCGCGTAGGCAAAGTCGATCGGGGTCGCGCCCTGGGGCAGCGTCTTCACCTCGCCCTTCGGCGTGAAGACGTAGACCTCGTCGTCGAAGAGGTCGGTGCGGAACGTCTTCATGAACTCGCGCGGATCGGCCTCGTCCTGCTGCCAGTCCATCAGCGACTTCACCCAGGCGAGCCAGTCGTCGTCCTGCTTGCCCTTGCCGCGCTTGTAGAGCCAGTGCGCGGCGATCCCGTACTCGGCCTCCTCGTGCATCTCACGCGTGCGCACCTGGATCTCGAGCGGCGTCCCCTCCGGCCCGATCACGGTCGTGTGCAGCGAGCGGTAGCGGTTGAACTTCGGCATCGCGATGAAGTCCTTGAACCGCCCCGGCATCGGCTTCCAGAGCGAATGGATCAGGCCGAGCGCGCCGTAGCAGTCGCGCGTCCCTTCGTCGCCGGCGCGCTCGACGGTCACGCGCATCGCGGTCAGGTCGTAGATCTCGTTGAACTCGCGACCCTTCTTGGCCATCTTGTCGTAGATCGAGTAGAAGTGCTTCGCGCGGCCGGCGATCTCGGCAGGGATGTCGACCTTCGCCAGCTCGACGCCGAGGACCTCGCCCGCCTTCGCGACCGCCTTCTCGCGGTCGGCGCGGCGGTCGGCGACCATCGCCTTGATCTCGGCGTACTTGCGCGGGTGCAGGATCTCGAACGAGCGGTCCTCGAGCTCCCACTTCATCGCGTGGATGCCGAGGCGGTGCGCGAGCGGCGCGTAGACCTCGAGCGTCTCCTTCGCCTTGCGCACCTGCGCCTGCTTGCCCTGGTACTCGATCGTGCGCATGTTGTGGAGCCGGTCGGCGAGCTTGATCAGGATGACGCGGACGTCCTGCGCCATCGCGACGATCATCTTCCGGTAGTTCTCCGCGTCCGACTGCTCGCGCGTCTGGAAGGTCGTCCGGGTCAGCTTGGTGACGCCTTCGACGAGCTGGGCGATCTCGTCGCCGAACTCGGCGCGGAGCTCCTCGAGGTCGGTCTCGGTGTCCTCGAGGACGTCGTGGAGGAGCGCCGCCGCGAGCGACTGCTCGTCGAGGTGGAGCTCGGCGCAGATCTTCGCGACCGCCCACGGATGGTGGACGAACGGCTCGCCGGAGCTGCGCGTCTGGCCCTCGTGCGCGGCCGCGGCGAAGTGGAACGCCCGCGCGAGGAGCTCCTTGTCGACGCCGGGGTTGTACGCCTCGACGGCCGCAATCAGCTCATCGACGAGGTCCTGGTGGTGACGTTCGGCGTCGACGACAGCCATGAATTCAGTGTACTCCGAGGCCCTGCGGGCGAATCTCCCCCGCAGGAGTGTCCGTTAGGACAGCGAACGGATGCCGTCCATGACCCTCTCAGAACGTCGCCGAGACCGCAAGGCGCGCCAGCTCGCGCGCATGCTGGTCTCGCTCGACGACTCCGCTCGGGACGTCCGCCCGCCTACGCGGCGCGTGGCAGCTCGAGCGAAGTTCCGGCCAGCAGCGCTCTGAACGCCTCCGACTCGTAGAGCTGGCGTCTCGCGCCGTGCGGCGAGCTCGAGCTCGGCGAAGATCTCGCGCGCCTCCTGCGTCCAGGCGTCCTCGCCGGCTTTCCAGAGCCGCCGAGGCTCTCCCGCAGCTCTTCGTAGCCCGCCGGCGTGTCGAAGAGCCGGCGGACGACGAGCTGCGGTGCGACGGTGCCGTTCCAGCGGTTCTCCTTCAGCCGGCAGGCGATGTCGTGGCGTCCCGGGCCGGTTGACGCGGTCGAGCTGCGGGCCGAGCCCGAACGCGATCGCGGAGCCCGCGTCACGGCCGCCCTGGCGGATGCGGAAGCGAAGATGCTTGCCCTCGCCGACGACGCCGGGCTGCACCGCCTCGCACGCCGGGACGAGCAGCGTCACGTCGGGGTTGCCGAGGCCGAACGGCGCCAGCCGCTCGAGCTCCGAGGCGAGGCCGAGTGTGAGGGCCGAGCCGGGCACGATCGCGTCGATCCGGGTCACGGGCGCGAGCTCGTCGTCGGCGAGGACGGCGTCGGCGTGCGCGGCGAACGCGGCCGCGAAGACCTCCAGGCTGGAGGGCTCGATCGAGAGGCCGGCGGCGGCGCGGTGGCCGCCGAAGCGCTTGAGGTGCTGCGCGCAGGCGCCGAGCGCGCCGTGGAGGTCGAAGGCGGGCAGCGAGCGCCCGGAGCCCTTCCAGTCGCCGTCGGCGCCGGCGATCAGGACGACCGGCCGGTTGAAGCGCTCGACGAGGCGCGAGGCGACGATCCCGATCACGCCCTCGTGCCAGTCCTCGCCCCAGATCACGTAGCCGCGCCGGCGTCGCCTCGCCTCGGGCCACGACTCGACCTCGGCGACGGCGGCGCGCAGGATCCGGTCCTCGACCGCCTGGCGGTCGCGGTTCAGCGTCTCCAGCTCGTCGGCGAGGCGCCTGGCCTCGTCCGCGTCGGTCGTGAGCAGCAGCTCGAGCGCGGCGTCGGGCCGGCCGAGACGCCCGGCCGCGTTGATCCGCGGCGCGAGCCGGAAGCCGACGGCGGCGGCGTCGACGGCGGCCGGATCGACGCGGGCGTTCTGCATCAGCGCCTGCAGGCCCGGGCCGCTGCGTCCGCGCGAGCGCGCGCAGGCCGGCGATCGCGAGCGAGCGGTTCTCGTCCAGGAGCGGCACGACGTCGGCGATCGTCGCCAGCGCGACGAGGTCGAGGTAGGGCGCGACGTCGACGCCGAGCGCCTGCGCGAGCTTGCAGACGACGCCGGTGCCGCAGAGCTCCGGGAAGGGATAGTCGGAGGGGCGGGTCGCGACGATCGGGCAGTCGGGCAGCACCTCGCCGGGCCGGTGGTGGTCGGTGACGATCACGTCGAGCCCGCGCGCCTTCGCGGCCGCGACCTCCTCGACGGCGGTGATGCCGCAGTCGACCGTGAGCAGGAGCGCGCAGCCCTCGTCGGCGAGCCGCGAGATCGTGTCGCCGGAGACGCCGTAGCCCTCCTCGAAGCGGCTCGGCAGGTGCCACTCGACGTCGGCGCCGAGCTCGCGCAGCGTCAGGACGGCGAGCGAGGTGGCGCAGATCCCGTCGACGTCGTAGTCGCCGTGGACGCAGATCCGCTTGCCGGCGGCGATCGCGGCGCGGATCCGCTCGACGGCGACGGCCATGTCGCCGAGCAGGAAGGGGTCGTGCGGCTCGATCTCGCCGCGCACGAAGCGCCGCGCCTCCTCGACGTCGGTGTAGCCGCGGCGGACGAGGATCGACGCGGTGATCTCCCCCAACTCGAGCCCGTCGACGAGCGCCTTGACCTCGGCGTACTCGCAGGGATCGATCGTCCAGGAACCGTCACGCATGGGCTGACGACGGTACGGAGGCTGTCGGACGACGCTGTCCTAGCTGCGCAAGATGAGCATCCGCGGAAGCGGATGCTCATCGCGCGAAGACCCCTGAAGGGGCCGCTTCGCGGCCCGGCTCATCTCTCCCGCGCGTTGCTACACGCCCTAGCTGTCGTCGGCGGCGGCGCTGCGGTTGCGCAGCGAGTCGCGGACGATCTTCACCCAGAGCAGGATCACGCCGGCGAGGGCGCCGAGCGCGAGGATGGCGACCGGCGTGAAGACGGCCATCTCCGAGAGCGTGAACTTCGTCACCCAGGTGCCGATGAGCCAGACCGCCAGCACGACGAAGATCATCGGGAGCACGAGCCGTCTGTCCACGGCACGAGGGTACCCTTCGACGGAGATGAGCGAGCCGAACTACGCCTCCGGCGACGAGTACGTGGTCGAGTTCCTGGGCTACCGCTTCGGCTTCAACGCCGAGGACTTCGAGGAGCGAATCACCGCCGCGGCCGTCCGGCTCGGGCTGATCGGCTCGAACGACCTGGACGAGGAGGAGACAGCCGATCTCGTCGAGCTCGCAGCGGACGGGCGCATCGCCGATCCGCGCAGCCAGCTCGGCCGCTATCTCGTCCGCCACTGGGAACGCGTCGGCCTGCTCGAGGGCGAGTCGCTCGTCTACTGGCTGCGCAAGCTCGTCTTCCGCGGTGCCTGGCTCGACCACCGCGTCAAGGAAGGGCTGCTCGAAGTCGCCTGGGACGAGGACAGCGGCGACTTCGGCTACGCGGAGCCCCGCGGCGGGCGCGCGCTGCTCGAGCTCGCGCCGGTGCCGTCCTGGCACGAGCTCCAGTTCCGGCGTTGACGCGAACCCTCGCGATCCTCTCCTTCATCGGCGTCCTGCTCGCCGTCGACACGCAGGTGGATGCCCGCGCACAGCTGCTGCTCGGACTCGCCGCCTGGGTCGCGTCTGGCGCTCGCGCTCCGCGGTCTGCCTCCCCTGCTCCGAGCCGCAGGCGCTCGTCGTCGTCGTCGTCGCCACCTGCGCCGAGGTCGTCGGCTCGATCATCTGGGGCGTCTACACCTACCGGCTCGAGAACCTGCCCTCGTTCGTGCCTCCCTGTCACGGCCTCGTCTACCTGGCCGGCGCGTCACTCGCGGTCTGGGCGGCGCCGCGGAAGGATCTGCTCGTCCGCGTCGCCCTTGTCGCCGTGCTCGCCTGGGGCATCGCCGGCGTGACGGTCCTGCCGCGCTCGGACGTCGGCGGCGCGATCGGGGCGGCGCTCCTCGCGGTCTACCTGATCCGCGGGCGCGCGCCCGAGATCTACGCCGGCGTCTTCCTCGTCGTCGCCTGGCTCGAGCTGTACGGCACGGCGATCGGCACCTGGGAGTGGGCCGTCACGATCCCGGGAACCGACGTGCCCCAGGGGAACCCTCCGAGCGGAGTCGCCTCCGGCTACGTCTGGTTCGACATCGTCGCGCTGGCGCTCGCGCCCGCCCTCATTCGCTGGGGAGCGAGAATCCGATCGGGCTTGCGGCCTCTGCCCGACTCAGCGTGAGCTGGCGGATCGCGCCGATCGGGACGATCAGCTCCTGCGGATCGCCCTCGGTCGTGTGCGGGACGAGCGTCAGGAAGCCGTAGCCCGGCTCCGCCGAGAGCGACGCGAGCCGAAGCAGGGCGCCATCCGAGAGCTCGACCTCGACCATCGCCTGCTCGAGCCCGTGCTCTGACGCGAACGCCTCGATCCGGCGGTGGATCCGGGCGACGAGGTCCTCGAGCGGCCCGGCCATCCCGGGTGTCCAGAGCTCCGGCATGACCTGGACTCTAGATCCCGAGCTCGGACGGGAGCGGCCGTGCGTGCACGACGACGAGCGTCGTCGTCGGCCGGGTCAGCGCGACGTAGAGCTCCCGCAGGCCCTGCTCACGTGCGGCGATGAGCGCCGGCTCGACGACGATGACGTGGTCGAACTCGAGCCCCTTCGCGTCGCGCGGGGTCAGCAGCGGGATGCTGTCGAAGGCGCTCTCGTGCGCGAGCGCCGGCTCGACGAGCTCGTCCGGGACGATCAGCGCGACGAGCCCGTCCTCGCTCGCCAGCCGTCCAGCCTCGTGGTAGGCCTCGCGCAGCAGCGAGCCCTCGTCGACCTGCCGGAGCAACGGCTCGGCGGCGCCGATGCGGTACGCGAGCGGACGCTCGATCTCGGGCGCGATCGTGTCGAGCAGCGGCAGCGCGAGCTCCATGATCTCGCGCGGGACGCGGTAGGCGTGGCGAAGCTCCTCGACCTCGGCGTCCTCTCCGTGCGGCAGATGCGGGAGCACGTCGTCCCAGCTCGCGTACGTGACCGGCCCGGTGCCCTGGGCGACGTCGCCGAGGATCGTCAGCGCGCCGTCGCGCGCCCGGCGCGCGATCATCCGCAGCTGCATCGGCGAAAGGTCCTGCGCCTCGTCGACGATCACGTGGTCGTAGGTGCGCGCCGGCTCGCCGACGAGCGCGTGCGCCTCGTCGAGCAGCGGCACGTCCCACTCGCTCCAGCCGGCGCCGCGGCGGCGCAGCAGCTTCTGCTCATCCTCGTCGAGGATGCCGTCGGCGGCGTCGGCGAGAAACGCAGGCGTCGTGAAGAGCGCCCGGACGAGCTTCTCGGGCGTCACGGCGGGCCAGGCGAGCTCGAGCACGCGGTTCAGGTAGCCGTTCGCCTTCAGCGCCTTCTCGACCTCCTCGCCGTCGCGGATCGCCCCGCCCTGCAGGATCCGGCCGTACTCGGCGTAGAAGCTGCGCACGATTCCCATCCGGAAGCGCTCGCGGGCGGCAGCGGTGGTGCCGTGCAGCTCGCGGATCTCCGCGAGCAGCCGCTGCTGTTCGCGCACCCGCACGCGGATGTACTCGCCCTCGAGCTTCAGGATCAGCTCCTCCGGCTCGGCGGCGAGCCGCAGCGACGCGGCGCGGGCGATCACGGCCGCCATCCGCGTGTCCGCCTTCAGCCGCGCGACGGCCGGCGCGTCGCGCAGCACCGGCTCGATTCCGGCGACGAGCTCGGAGACGGCGAGTTGCTCGACGCTCCCCTCGCCGAGCGCGGGCAACACGTGCGAGACGTACTCCATGAAGGTCCGGTTCGGCCCGACGACGAGCACGCGGCTGTGCGCGTTCCGCTCCCGCTCGGTGTAGATCAGCCACGACGCGCGGTGGAGGCCGACGGCTGTCTTGCCGGTGCCGGGCCCGCCCTGGATCACCAGCGGCCGCTCGGGCTCGCGGGTGATCAGGCGGTACTGGTCGGCCTGGATCGTCGCGACGATGTCGCGCATGTGCGTGTCGCGGCTGCGCTCGAGCTCCTCGAGCAGGAAGTCGCCGACGCCGGCGCCGTCGAGCGTCGAGCCGTCGAGCGCCTCGTCGGCGATGTCGATGAGCTTGCGTCCCTGCGCCCGGAAGCGGCGGCGGAGCGTGACGCGCTGCGGGTCCTGAGGCGTCGCCGTGTAGAACGGCCGCGCCGCAGGCGCCTGCCAGTTGACGACGATCTGTTCGCCGTCGTCGTCGTGGACCCAGCGCCGGCCGACGTAGAGCGCCCGCTCGACCGCCTCGAAGTCGAGCCGGCCGAAGAGGAGCCCGCGCTCGGCGTCCTCGAAGGTGGCGAGCCGTTTCGCCGCCCAGGCGTCGAGCGCTGCCTGCGCGACCTCGCCGTCGGCCGCGTCGCCGGCCCGCAGCACGATCTCGCGCATCTGCTCGAGGCACGCGTAGGCGTGGTCGACGTAGGCCTGCTCCGCCTTCAGCTCCGGATGGCTCACGCCTCCGAATCTCGAGAAGCAAGCGCGGCTCGGGGGCCGCGAGGCGCACCGACGTGCACACGGCCGAGCTTCGTGATCACGCGGCCGCGCGGAGTGCGCTGGAGGAAGCCGAGCTGGAGCAGGTAGGGCTCGTAGACGTCCTCGATCGTGTCGGTCTCCTCGCCGAGCGTGACCGCGAGCGTCGAGAGCCCGACCGGGCCGCCCTCGAACTTGAACGCGATCGCGTGCAGCAGCTCGCGGTCGGTGCCCTCGAGCCCCTCCTCGTCGATCTCCATCAGGTCGAGCGCCTCGCGCGCGACGGCGTTCGTGACCGCGCCCTGGTGGCGCACCTCGGCGACGTCGCGGACACGGCGGAGGATCCGGTTCGCGATCCGCGGCGTCCCCCGCGAGCGGCCGCGATCTCGGCGCACGCCTCGTCCTCGATCGCGACGCCGAGGATCCCGGCCGAGCGGTGCACGATCGCGCTCAGCTGGTCGGCGTCGTAGTAGCCGAGCCGGAACGTCATCCCGAAGCGGTCGCGCAGCGGCGTCGTCAGCAAGCCGGTCCGGGTGGTCGCGCCGACGAGCGTGAACTGCGGCAGGTCGAGCGTCAGCGTTCGCGCGGCGGGGCCCTGGCCGACGATGATGTCGAGCCGGAAGTCCTCGAGCGCCGGGTAGAGGATCTCCTCGATCGAGCGGTTGATCCGGTGGATCTCGTCGACGAAGAGGACGTCCTTCTGCTCGAGGCCGGTGAGGATCGCGGCCATGTCGCCCTTCTTCTCCAGGGCAGGGCCGGCGACCGTGCGGATGCCGACGCCGAGCTCCTCGCGGATGATCTGCGCGAGCGTCGTCTTGCCGAGCCCGGGCGGGCCGACGAGCAGGACGTGGTCGAGCGCCTCACCGCGCGCCTTCGCGGCGGTGAGCGCGATCGCGAGCTGCTCCTTGACGCCCTCCTGGCCGACGAACTCGTCGAGCTTGCGCGGGCGGAGCGAGCGCTCGAGCTCCTCCTCCTCGGGACCGAGAACCTCGGCGGCGACTGCGCTCATCAGGCCGCCTGCCTCAGCGCCAGCCGGACCCGCTCCTCTGCGGGCAGGTCGGGGTCGACCGACGCGAGCGCCTGCTCGGCCTCGAGCACCGAGTAGCCGAGCTCGACGAGCGCGTCGCGCGCGGTCACGTGGACGGACGTGCCCGCGCGCACTCGAGATCGGCACCGGATCCTCGGCGCCGAGCTTCTCCTTCAGCTCGAGCACGATCCGCTCGGCCGTCTTCTTGCCGATGCCCGGAACCGCCTGGAAGCGCGCCGCGTCCTGGAGCACGATCGCACGGCGCAGCTCCGCCGCGGGCGCTCCCGAGACGATCGCGAGCGCGACCTTCGGCCCGATCCCCGCCACCGTCAGCAGGTGCAGGAAGAGCTGCCGCTCGGCGGCGTCGGCGAAGCCGTAGAGCTGGAGCGCGTCCTCGCGCACGTGCAGGTACGTCTCGACGACGGCCTCGCCGCCGCTCTCCGCCGCCCGGACCGCGCCGGGCGTCGCGGCCAGCAGATAGCCGACGCCGTTGACGTCGAGCACGAAGCCGTCGGGCGTCCGCCCGACGAGCTGACCGCGCAGCCGGCTGATCACGGTGCGCTCCTCAACCTGCGATCCGCAGCAGCGGCGGCGCGAGCGCGTGGCAGATCGCGACCGCGAGCGCGTCGGCGGCGTGGCTCGGCGTCGGGTTCGACTCCATCGCGAGGATCGCCCGGACCATGCGCTGCACCTGCGCCTTCTCGGCGCGGCCGTAGCCGCAGACCGCCTGCTTCACGCGGGCCGGCGGATACTCAACGCACTCGACGCCGACCGCCGCGGCGGCGACGAGCACCGCCCCGCGCGCCTGACCGACGGAGAGCGCGGTGCGGGCATCTGCTCCGACGAACGACTCTTCCACTGCGACGGCGGCCGGCGCGTGCTCCGCAATGAGCTCCTGCACCCGATCGAAGATCGTCTTGAGGCGCAGCTCCGGGCGCTCCCGCGCGGGGGTTTGCCACCACCCGTGGTCGAGTGCCCTGATTCGGCCTCCGCTTTCTTGGACGATCCCGTACCCGCAAGCAGCCGTCCCCGGATCGATGCCGAGAACCTTCACGAGGAAAGGTTAGGCAGGGCATCGGACGTTCCTGTATTGCTGGCGCAAGATCGGAATCCGCGGGAGCGGATCCCGATCGCGCGAAGACCCCTGAAGGGTCGCTTCGCTCCCAAAGGCGCCTGACACGAAACCTGTGCCTAGCTCGCGACGGCCTCCAGGACCTGCTCGGGGATGTCGAAGTTCGCCGAGACGTCCTGGACGTCGTCGTTGTCCTCGAGCTCCTCGATCAGACGGATCAGCTTCTTCGCGGACGCCTCTTCGGCCACCTCGACGGTCGTCTTCGGGATCATCGTCAGCTCGGCCGACTGCACCTCGATCCCGGCGGCCTCGATCGCCTCGCGCACGGCGGTGAGAGCCTCCGGCGCCGACGAGACCTGGAAGACGTCGCCGTCGCGCTCGACGTCGTCCGCCCCGCCTTCGGCAGCCGCGAGCGTCAGCTCGTCCTCGTCGGCGCCGTCGGCCTCGACGAGCACGATGCCGCGCCGCTCGAAGAGCCAGGCGACGGCGCCGGTGGTGCCGAGGTTGCCGCCGTGCTTGGAGAACGTGTGGCGCACGTCGGAGGCGGTGCGGTTGCGGTTGTCGGTCAGGGCCTCGACGAGCACGGCGACCCCGTCCGGGCCGTAGCCCTCGTAGACGATCGTCTCGTAGGCGGCCGCGTCGGCGTCGGTGCCGGCGCCGCGGGCGATCGCGCGCTCGATCGTGTCCTTGGGCATCGAGTACGACTTCGCCTTCTCGATCGCGTTCTGGAGCGAGAGGTTCCCGCCGGGTCGGGGCCGCCCTCCTTGGCCGCGACGATGATCGCCTTCGAGAGCTTCGTGAAGAGCTTGCCGCGCTTCGCGTCGGCGGCGCCCTTCTTGTGCTTGATCGTCGACCACTTGCTATGCCCTGACACCGGACTCCTCTCGGACGAGCTCCAGGAACCTCTCGTGCACGCGCGTGTCGTCGGTCAGCTCCGGATGGAACGAGGCGACGAGGAAGCGCCCCTGGCGCAGCAGCACCGGCTCGCCGTCGTGGCTCGGCGAGCACCTCGACGCTCGGGCCCCGCCTCGGTCACGCGCGGCGCGCGGATGAAGACGCCGCGCAGCGGCTCGCCGTCGTCGCCGAGGTCGAGGTCGGCCTCGAAGCTGGCGAGCTGGCGGCCGTAGCCGTTGCGCTGCACGTCGACGTCGACGAGCCCGAGGTGCGCGCGGTCGAGCAGGATCATCCCGGCGCACGTGCCGAAGACCGGGCCGTCGAAGGCGCGGATCGCGTCGTCGAGGCCGTACAGCCGCATCAGCCGCGTGATCGCGGTCGACTCGCCGCCCGGGATGACGAGCCCGTCGAGGCCGTCGAGCTGCTCGGGCAGGCGCACCTCGACCACCTCGGCGCCGAGCCGCCGGAGCATCGCCGCGTGCTCGCGGAAGTTGCCCTGGACAGCGAGGACGCCGATCGTCATCCCTCAATTGTAGAGAGGGCTCGTTGCTAGTAGGCAGGCGGCGGGTCGTGCGTCGTCGGCTGCCGCAGGGACAACCCGAGCAGCACGTAGACGACTCCCAGGCCCATGTACACGAGCGCGGTCTGCCAGAGCTCGATCCCGCCGCCGTCCTCACCCGGGAAGTAGAACGGGATCATCGACAAGAGGGCATACGACTCGTCCACGAAATGTGTCGTCGCGAGGAACACTCCGAACGCCCCGAGGACGGCCCACACCGACCGGCCGAACGATCGCGCCAGAGCGACGTAGGCGAGCGAGGCGAGGCCGATCAGCACCCAGCCCACGTCACCGCCGTCGAGGAACCAGATCGCGGCGCCACCGATGAGGAGCCCCGCGGACGCGTGCTTCCAGAACGCCCACGACTTTCGGTCGCCTCCCTCGAGCGCGAGCGCGATCCCGAGCTCGACGAGACCGAGCAGAAGCGCAGCGGTCGCAACCCAACCGCCCAGACCGAAGATGCCCGCGGTCGTGTCGAGGACGAGCACCGCCTTCGCGACCGACGCCACCAGCACGAGCAGCGGCAGGCGGAACGCACGCGCAGCTGCGAGCGCCGCTATGAGCAGCGCCGTCTCGACGAGGAGCGGCGCCAGCTCGAAGTCGCGGTCGAAGAGCTCGACGCCGTCGGCCAGCCCGATTGCGTCGAGCAGCGAGCCCAGCAGAGCCCCGAAGATCCCGACGGCCGCGAGCGCGCACAGGCCGGCGAGGACGTACTGAGCGCGGTGGCGCGCCGCCGTGGCGGACACGAGCAGCAGGGCGAGGAAGAGCGCCGACCAGCCGACGAGGGCCGTCGACCCGTGCATCTCGCCCAGGGTCGCCAGCAGGATGCCGAGCGCGGCGACGACCGTGAACGCGCCGGCATAGAGCAGGAACGAGGTGCTCGACCACGCGGGCCGCAGTCCTGCGCGGAGCTCCATCGGGCGAAGCGTGACGTCGGGGCCGGACAGACCCGCAGAGCCGCGCTGTCAGCCGTGCGGCCGCGCCCCGCGTCTCTGACGCGTGGCTGAGCGTGCGCGGCCGGAGGGGATAGGCCGGCGGCCAGACCCGGAGAGCCGCGTGCGCTCAGGCGCGCGAGGCCGGCGGAGGCGGGCTCCGCCCGCCGGGAGCCGGCCGGTCAGGGGCGCGGGAGGGCTACCAGCCGCTGGACTCGAGCAGCTCGCTCGGCTCGAGCGAGGCGGTCGAGATCCCGACCATCGGCTCGCCCAGGCCGGCCGAGACGCGGGCGAGGATGTCCGCGTCGCGGAAGTGGGTCGTCGCCTCGACGATCGCCTTCGCGCGGAGCGCCGGATCGCCCGACTTGAAGATGCCCGAGCCGACGAAGACGCCGTCGGCGCCGAGCTGCATGCAGAGTGCGGCGTCCGCGGGAGTGGCGATCCCGCCGGCCGTGAACGTCACGACCGGAAGCTTGCCGTTCTCGGCCACCCACTTGACGATCTCGTAGGGCGCGCGCAGCTCCTTCGCCTCGGCGTAGAGCTCCTCCTCGCGCAGCGCGCCGAGCCGCCGGATGCCGCCGTAGACCGCGCGCATGTGCGTGACCGCGTTGACGACGTCGCCGGTGCCGGCCTCGCCCTTGGTCCGGATCATCGCCGCGCCCTCGGCGATCCGCCGCAGCGCCTCACCGAGATTGGTGGCGCCGCAGACGAACGGGATCTCGAAGGCCCACTTGTCGACGTGGTGCGCGACGTCGGCCGGGGTCAGCACCTCCGACTCGTCGATGTAGTCGATCTCGAGCGACTGCAGGATCTGCGCCTCGACGAAGTGGCCGATGCGGCACTTGGCCATCACCGGGATCGTGACCGCCTCCTGGATCTCCGTGATCATCGCCGGATCGGACATGCGCGCGACGCCGCCGTCGCGCCGGATGTCGGCCGGAACGCGCTCGAGCGCCATCACGGCGACGGCTCCGGAGTCCTCCGCGATCTTCGCCTGCTCGGCGTCGACGACGTCCATGATCACGCCGCCCTTGAGCATCTCGGCAAGGCCGCTCTTGACCCGCATCGTCCCGGTCTCGGTCATCGGGAAGAGTGTAGCCACCCTCGCATCGCAGGCTCGAATGTGCGATGACTATGCATACCGAACGCGACTCCTCTCCCCCTCCAGACGGAGCGGCCGTTTCGGCGGCTTCGCCGTCTGGCCCAGAAAGGAGCGTTCGGAAGAGAGGTCCGCTCTACGTGCAGGACCTCTCGCTGTCTATGCGCAGGGATGCCGGCAAAGCCGGCATCCGCGCAACAACACCCCTGAAGCTGCTGAGTCCCGGCCGCGGTCGATGAGACCAGCGTCCGCCCTTCGGAAGCAGTTCTTATGCGCAGGGACACCGGCAAAGCCGGCATCCGCGCACACAAACCCCTGAAGCTGCTGAGTCCCGGCCGCGGTCGATGAGACGAACGGCTCGGTCTGAGAGCTATTCGCCGCGGCGGCGACGGGTTTGCCGAGCTGCTTCGACCACCAGTCGGTCTCGCGCTGGTCCATCTGCTGCTGCAGCTGGCCGACGTACTGGGCGAGGTCGCTCTCCTTCTTGCCCAGGCGCAGCTCCAGCTCGCCGACGGTGCTTCTCGCGGTTCTCGAGCTTCGCCTCGCGGATCTCCGCGTCGGCCTCGGCCCGCGCCCAGCGCGACTCGATCTCGGCCTCGCGCTCGTCCAGCTCGCGCTGGCGGTCGGAGATCGACTCCTCGGTCTGGCCGAGCCGCTTCTCGCGCCGCTCGACACGCGCGCGCTGCGACTCGAACAGCGTCTCCGAGCTCGTGATCTCGGCCTCGCGGGCGGCGAGCTCGCGGCGGAGGTCGTCCAGCCGGCGCGCCTCCTCCTCGAGGTGCGCGGACGTCTGCCCGTCGGCCTCCTCGCGGCGAACCTGCGACTCGCGCCGGTTCAGCTCGGCCTCGCGGGCGGCGAGCTCGCTCTCCTTCGCCGTGATCTCGGCCCGCTTCGCGCTCATCGCGGCGACGACCTCGCCGCTGCCGGAGCGCTCCTCGGCCAGCCGCTCGAGATCCGCGGTGAGACGGTCGGTCTTCGCCTTCAGCTCCGCCTCGCGCGACTCGAGATGCTCTTCGCGTGCGGTGACGGTCGCGCGCGCCTTGACGAGCTCGCGCTCGCGCTCGGTCACGCTCGCGGTCGCGCTCGGACAGCTCCGATTCCTGATCCTTGAGGACATGCTCGCGCGTGACGAGCACGGACTCGCGCGCGTCGACCCGGGCCGTCGCCTCGGCGAGCCGTTCCGTCCATGTCCGCGATCGCCCGCTCGAGCGCACGCTCGCGCTGGGCGAGCGCCGCCTCCTGCTTCGCCAGCTCGGACGCCGCCTCGGTCCGCTCGCGGTCGGCGTTCGTCAGCTCGCGGAACTTGATCGAGATCTGCTTCTCGCGCTCGGCCGTCCGCGTTTCCGCGGCCGCGAGCTCGGCCTTCAGCTCGGCCAGGCGCTGCTGCTCGGCCGCGGCCGCCTCGGCCCGCTGCCCGAGCTCGCGCTCGCGCTCCTCGAGCTCGGCCTGGGCGGCGGCCATCTTCGCCGCGCGCGTATCGACCTCGGCCGAGCGCAGCGAGAGGCTCTGCGCGCCGACCAGATCCTGCTCGAGCCGGTTCTGGATGTCGGCCAGCTCGGCGCGCACCTCCTGCTCGCGCGCGAGCGCCTCGTAGAGCTCCTTGCGAATCGCGTCGACCTCGTCGAAGCTCGGCGCGCTCGGCAGGGACGGCCTCGACCACGGGCGGCAGCGCCGGTGCTGCGGGAGCCTCGGGTTCGGCCGCCGGCTCGTCGACTCTCGCGCCGCGCCTCCAGCTGGGCCCGCAGCCCCGTGCCGAATCCCTGCTCGATCTCGTGCTCGCCGGGCGCCATCAGAAGAGCTCCATCAGGTTGAGCATCGCCGGCCCGAGGATGACGATGAACATCGCCGGGAAGATGAAGATCACCGTCGGGAAGAGCATCTTGATCGGCGACTTCATCGCCTTCTCCTCGGCGGCGGCCTGGCGCTTGAGGCGGGCGTCCGTCGCCTGCACGCGGAGCAGGCGGCCGAGCGAGATGCCGAGCTGGTCGGCCTGGATGATCGCGCGGCAGAAGCTCGCGACCTCCGGGCGCCGACGCGCGCTCGGCGAGCTTCTTGAGCGCGTCGTGGCGCGACTCGCCGATCCGCATCTCGACCGAGCGTGAGCGAGAACTCCTCGGCCAGCGCCCCGTCCATGTGCTCGGTCAGCTTCGCGACGGCGCCGTCGAAGCCGAGACCGGCCTCGACCGAGACGGCGAGCAGGTCGAGCGCGTCCGGAAGCTCCGCCCGGAGCTCTTCGCGCCGCTTGCGGCCGCGCATCCCGACCACGAAGCCGGGGATGATGAAGCCGCCGAAGCCGAGGCCGAATGCGGAGCGCGAGGCCCATCGAGCGGCGCCGCCGGCCGCAGTTCCGACGCGAAGCCGAGGATGCCGCCGCCGATCGCGGCCGCCGCCTTGATCGCGAGGAAGGTGGTCGGCGTCATCGACCGGCCCATCCCGGCTGCCATCAGCCGGACCGCGATCGCGTCGAGGTTCGCCCGCGGGTTCAGCCTGGAGCGCCAACTGCGCGAGAGCCGGCCGTCGCCGGCACGAGCACGCGCTCGTGGAAGCGCAGGCGCTCGAGCCCGGTGGCCTGGAACGCGGTGGCGGCCGTAGGTCGGCGGCCCGCCGGACGGCGCGATCACGCTCACGGGCCGGGCTGGGTCACGACCTCGCCGACCAGATACACGGAGGCGGCGAGGAAGAGGAATGCGAGTGCGGAGAACAGTTGCATTGTGATCAGCCCTTGAAGGAGACGATTTTCCGGAGCATGAGCGACCCGATCGACGATCATCACCATGCGCCGAGGATGATCAGCTTGGTGCCCGTGGACGTGTGGTAGAGCGGGTCCATGTACTCCGGGCTGAGCAGCGTGATCGCGCCCAGCATGAAGAACGGGACGCCGACGAGGACGTAGGCGGACGCGCGGCCCATCGCCGTCAGCGACCTGATCTTGCGCGCGAACTGCTGCCGGTTGCGGACGGCGTCGGCGACCATGTCGAAGATGCCGGCGAGGCTGCCGCCGACCTGACGCTGGATCGTGACCGCGGTGACGACGAAGGTGACGTTCTTCGAGCCGATCCGCTGCGGCCATGTCGGCGAGCGCGTCGTCCATCGGGCGGCCGAGCCGCGTCTCCGTGAGCACGCGCTGAACTCCTTGCTCGCGGGCGGCTGGCCCTCGTCGACGACGGCCTGGATCCCCTGGCGGAAGCTGTGCCCGGCCTTCAGCGAGGCGGCGAGCGTCACGAGGAGGTCCGGCAGCTGCTCGTCGATGGCGGCGAGCCGCCGGCGGGCCTTGTGCGCGACGATGAGGATCGGCAGGGCGCCGCCGGCCGACCATGGCGACGAGGATGAGCCACGTCGACATCCCCGCAGCTGCGAAGACGAGCCCGCCGAGCAGCCCGATCCCGAGCGAGGCGTAGACGAGCTCCACCGTCCGCAGCGGCAGGTCTGCCCGCTCGAGCAGGCGGTGGAGCGCGTGCCAGGCCCGGAGGTGGCCGAAGGCCTTCTCCGTCGCCTTGAGCAGGCTCGACGCGGTCGTGAAGCGCTCCTGCGTCCGTCGACGGGAGGTCTTGCGCTCCTGCTCGCCGAGGTGCGGAGTGATCTGGCGGCGCAGGCGCGAGCCGACCGGCGCCCGCATCAGGAAGAGAGCGGCGACGAGGCCGAGGAAGCCGACGATCGTGGCGACCGCGGCCGGGCCGATCTTGAAGAACTGCTCCGGGAGCTTCGACGCCTCTGACCTGGAGACGACGCGCGGCGCCGGGAACGACGGACTCGGCGTGGGCGCCGGCGGCCTCGACCGCGATCCGGTCGCCGGGACGCGCCGCGGTGACGTAGCTCAGCTGCCAGGTGCGGCGCAGCTCCTCGGCGAGGGCGGCGTAGATCGCCTTCAGGTCCTTCGTCCCGCTCGCGCCGACGTAGCGGCCGCCGGTCTTCTCGGCCAGCCGCTGCAGCGGGCCGGGACGGAAGCTCGGGCTCTCGATCCCGATCGGGTAGACGGCGACGTGAGCCTCGCGCGCGGCGGCGATCGCCTGCTCGAGGCTGGCGTCGCTCGAGACCTCCTGCCCGTCGGTGAGCAGGATCAGGACCCGGGTCGGGATTGAGGTCGGCGGCGAGCGCCTGCGTCGAGACGAGGATGCCGTCGTAGAGGGCCGTGCCGCGCACCTTGTCGACCTCGATCGTGCGCAGGGCGGCGTCCGCCTCGGCGGGGTTCGACGAGAAGCCCGTCAGCTGCACGGCCTTCTTGCCGACCGCGACGACGCGCGATCCGGTCGCGGGCGGGCTTCGCGCCGACGAACTGGCGGGCGGCCGCGGACGCGTCCGCGATCGCCTGGCCGACCATCGACTGCGAGCGGTCGAAGAGCGAGCATGACGCTCTTCTCGCGGCCGAGGTTGACGGCGCGGAAGCCGACGACCGGCCGGCCGTTCTCGGTCAGCCGACGGCGCGGTCGCCAACCGGCTTCGGCGTCACGACCGTCGCCCGGACGGTCGGGTAGCCGGCCGTGTCGAGGCTCGTGATCTTCGGCGACTGCGGCGAGCGCGACGCCCGGGAGCGGCGGCGCAGAGGACAGCGAGGGCGAGGAACCGCCTCACTGCCCGCCTCCGTACGGGGCGGCGCCGAAGGTCGGCCGGCCGCCGGGCGCCTCGTGGCGGAAGAAGGTCGGCGGCAGGATGACACCGCTCGCCGGCCATCTTCTCGAGGAAGTGCGGCTTCAGGCCCGTGCAGGCGAGCGGCAGCAGCAGCCGCGACGCGCGCGACGTGGCGATGCTCTCCTCGTCGGGCGCCTTCGCCAGGAAGAGGTCCTGGAGCGTGATCACGTCGGACTCCATCCGCAGCACCTCGGTGATGTGGGTGACGCGGCGGGAGCCGTCGACGAGGCGCGAGATCTGCACGAGCAGGTCGAAGGCGCTCGAGATCTGCTCGCGGATCGCGCGGAGCGGCAGGTCGACGCCGGCCGTGAGGACGAGCGTCTCGAGGCGGCGAGAGCGCGTCGCGGGGCGAGTTCGCGTGGATCGTCGTCAGCGAGCCCTCGTGGCCCGTGTTCATCGCCTGGAGCATGTCCAGGGTCTCGGCGCCGCGGACCTCGCCGACGATGATCCGGTCGGGGCGCATGCGCAGGGCGTTGCGGACGAGCTCGCGGATCCGGATCTCGCCCTGGCCCTCGATGTTCGGCGGGCGCGACTCGAGCGTGATCACGTGCTCCTGCTGGAGCTGGAGCTCGGCCGCGTCCTCGATCGTGACGATGCGCTCGTCGTCGGGCACGTAGGCGGACATCGCGTTCAGCATCGTCGTCTTGCCGGTGCCGGTACCGCCGGAGATGAGGACGTTCAGCTTCCCCTTGACGCACGCGGCCAGGAACTGCGCCGCCTGCGGCGTCAGCGAGTCGAAGTTGATCAGGTCGTCCATCGTGTACGGGTCGCGCGAGAACTTGCGGATCGTCAGCGTCGGGCCGCGGAGCGCGAGCGGCGGGATGATCGCGTTGACGCGGCTGCCGTCGGGCAGGCGCGCGTCGACCATCGGCGAGCTCTCGTCGATCCGGCGGCCGACCTGCGAGACGATCTTGTCGATGATCCGGAGCAGGTGGGCGTTGTCGACGAAGGACACGTCCGTCCGCTCGAGCCGGCCCTCGCGCTCGACGAAGATCCGGTCGTGGCTGTTGACCATGACCTCGGTGACGGAGTCGTCGCGGAGCAGCGGCTCGAGCGGCCCGTAGCCGAGCACGTCGTCGGCGATCTCACGGACGATCCGGCGGCGCTCCTCGCGGGTCAGCGGCGTCCGGTCGAGGGCGAGCTGCTCGGTGACCGCGTGCAGGACGCGCTCGGAGAGATCCTCGCCCGTCTCGCGCTTGAACAGCTCCGGGCCGAGCTTCGCGATCACGGCGTGGTGGATGCCGCTCTTCAGCTCGCCGTACGGGTCGCTCGCGCCCAGAGTGGGCGCCTGCGACTGGGGCTGCGCGGGATGGGCAACGGGGCCGGCCGACGCGACCGGACGCTCGGCGGTCACGCCGGCGGCCCCGTTTCCGTTCTGCTTCGAGAGTCTGTCGTGGAGACCCATGGTCTACGCCTTCGCCAGCGCGGCGAACATGCGCCTCTTCTTCGGCTGCTCGGTTGCGAGCAACGACTTGGCCACCGTCGCGGATCGCCTTGGCGAAGTCCGAGCCCGTGTCGGCGATCGCCGGGGGAGCGCCCCGGTTGACGCCGATCGGGACGGCCCGGTCCGATGGCACTTCGAAGCCGATCTTGACGTCGAGGGCTCCCTCGACCTCGCTCTTCTTCATCCCGACCTTCGAGTTGGCCCGGTTGAGGACGAAGCGGATGCGCGACGCCGGGAACGAGAGCAGCTCGAGCGTCTGCATCGAGAGGCGCACGTTCTTCGAGCGTCGGCACGTCCAGGCCGCAGAGCATCAGCAGCTCGTCGGTCCGGTCGAGCGTGGCGAGCATCGGCCCGTGGAAGAACGGCGAGGTGTCGACGACGATGATGTCGTACGACTCCCGCGCCACCTCGAGCAGGCGGGCCAGCTTCGTCTCGGTGACCAGCTCGGCGTCCTCCGGGCGCAGCGGCGCCGGCAGGATGTCGAGCCCGCACGTGTGCTTCGTGATGTAGCCCGCGAGCTTCTCGGAGTCGAGCTCGCCCGGGGCGACGACCAGGTCGTAGATCGTCTTCTCCGGCTCGAGCCCGAGCATGATCGCGGCGTCGCCGAACTGCAGGTCGAGGTCGAGCAGGAGCGTGCGCTTCTGCTCGTACTTGGCGAACGAGGCGGCGAGGTTCGTCGCGGTGACGGTCTTGCCCGTGCCGCCCTTCGGCGAGAACACGGTCACGATCCGTCCCTGACGCCCCTGTGCGGCCCCCTCTGCGACGAGCCGGCGGCCGGCGTGCGCCGCCTTGCGCAGCGCGAAGACGACGTTCTCGGTCAGCTGCGGGAGCAGCAGGACGTCCGCGACGCCGTCGGCGTCGAGCGCTTCCTCGAGCAGGGCCGACGACTCGCCCGAGGCGAGGATCACGATCGGCGAGCGGGTGTGCTCGCGGATCGCGGCGATCTCGCCCGCGGGGAACGACGTCGAGCGGGTGGCGTGGACGACGACGCGGAGGTGGCCGCCGGCGAGGGCGGTCGTCGCCTCGGCGACGTTCTCGCTCCAGCCGACGAAGTCGACGTCGGGATGGGAGGCGAGCGCGTCGCGGAGGTTGTCGAGGCCCTCGCACGAGCCGGTGACATAGATGCGGATGCTGTCGTTATTCATCGCTGTTACCTCCACCGACGGCCGGGATCCGATCCACGCCCGCGTCGTTGAGCTGCTTCTGGCGAACGCCTTCGCGCAGCACCGAGTACCAGGACTCGACGTTCTCGGGGCTGTCCGCGGCGTCGATCCCCGGGCGCAGCTCGAGGTGCCAGTGCTCCGCGGTCCGTGAAGACCCAGGCGAGCTTCTGCACCTGCGTGTCGGTGACCCTCAGCATCACGGCGAAGGCACCGTCCTTCGACGAGGCCGTGATCTTGGTCTCCGCCCCTCCTCCGGCCGGTGCGCGGAGCACCTCGATGTCACGGAGGACGATGCGCGAGACGTTCGGTCCGTTGGCGCCGCCGACTCCGAACGTGGCGACGACATCGACCTTGTCGCCCGCCTTGAGCGTGCCGGCGAGCAGCTGGTGCTCGTCGCCCGGGATCGCGATCGCGCGCTGGACGCCGGTCAGCTGGGCCTTGATCCCCCGCTGCGACGGCGTCGAGAAGCGGCGGGTCGAGACCTGCTCGCCTGCGTAGATCGGCTGCGAGGTGACGAGCTCGGCGACCTGATCGGGGTTCGAGATCGCGCCGGGGACGACACTGCGGCGGACGATCTCGCTCTTCTCGAACATTCCCTTGCGCTCGATGTCTGCGCCCGAGGTGCCGGCCGGGATGTCGCGCTTGGCGACCCAGATCGGCACGTTCGTCTCGTCCTGACGGACGTTCCGCTGATAGTTCGTCACGTAGAAGCTCGTCAGCAGGGCAGCGACGAGGGCCAACGCGACGGCAATGGTGATGTTTTTGACCCTGTACGTCATGAGCGTCTCTTTTCTTCCTCTTTCTTGGTTGTTATTCGACGAGCTCGACGGAGCGAACTCCGAAGTCTTCTGCGCCCGACCACCGGACTCGGAGAGGATTCCCTCCCAGATCACGCGGACGAAGTGACCGTCCACGATCGCCTTGTTGCCGTGGGACGTGAAGCCGGTGACGACGAAGCCGACCCAGCCGATCACGCGGTACTCGAAGTTGGCGCCGTTGCTCTTGACCGCGTCGTAGACCGGGAAGAGCAGCTCGTCGCCGATGCGGATGTTCAGCGCCTCTTTGACCTTGCTGTCGTTGAACGCCGCGCCCGGATCCGATCCGTACCAGCCGAGCGGCATGTAGCCGTCGAAGCCACGCAGGATCCACTCGGCGTCGATCTTGCCGCCCGTCCCGCCGTGCGAGAGGTCGAGGTTGAGCAGCCGGAACGCGCCGGCTCCGGTCTTCTTGAGGTCGAGCGTCGTCGCCTGGTTGAAGCAGGGCCGCGGCGTGCAGTTGAGCAGCGGGTGGTTGCGGTCGACGGCGATCGGCGCGGCGTAGCTGCGCCTGGTCGGGATTGCCCGAGCGGGCGCTCGCCTTCGCGTGCACGTCGACCGAGTCGATCCCGAAGAGCTTCGAGAACACGCCCGGCGCCTGTCGCGTCACCTTGACGGTGACCGTGTCGTTGGCGAGGTTCTTGCTCGAGAACGTGAACTCGCCGGCGCCGCCCCCGTTCGAGCCGAGGTACTGCGAAGCGAGCGCGCTCGATGTGCCGGTGCTCTCGGGAAGCGCCTGGGCAGCGGCGAGCGCGGCCGCGTCCGCGGCGGACTGGGTCGCGCGCTGCTCGCGGAACCACGAGCCGACGTCGAGCACCATCGCGACAGCGCCGAGGAGGGCCGTCAGGAAGACGATCGTGAGGACGGCGGCCTGGCCGCTCTCGCTGCGAAGTCGGTTCATTCGACACGCTCCGTGGTCTCGGAAGACAGGTCGCCCGATGCCACGACGAATCCAAGTAGGTCGATCTCGTACGGATAGGTGCCCTCGACCGTCACGGACTCGCCGTGCTCCCATGCGGTGGCGGTGACGTTGATGTCGAGATCGCTCGGATCGAGACCCTGGGCCGAGCCCCTGGCGGCCGCTTCAGCGACGGCTTCCGGATTCGCCTCGTGTCGCGCGGTCGCAGCCTTGCGAGCTCCGACGCGGGTCGCGTCGGTCAGCGTCACATAGTCGTTGTAGAGCGCGCCGAACTGCAGGATCCCGAAGAGGACCACGCAGAGGATCGGGACGACCAGGGCGAATTCGACCATGGTCTGGCCACGTTCGTTCCGGATGTTCTTGCGGCGGCGGCTCATGATGATGGCGTGTCCGTTTCTTGCGTCAGAAAGCGGCGTGAATGATGTCGAGCGTCCGTTCGAAGCCTGCGTTGATTGCGCCCGACAGAAGCGAGATGGTGGTGACAATGGCGAGCGTGATCACACCGAGAACAACCGTGTACTCGGCCATGGTCTGTCCTTCTTCGACCCTGAATGCGATCACCTTGCGCGTCATTGTCACCACCTATCTCTGGATTTCTGTACCGGTAATGCGGTCCTGCTAGAGGATGCCGGTGACGGCCTCCAGGGCATCGTTGATACCCACGGCGAGCAGTCCCAGCGTCGTCACGATGGCGAGCGTGATCACGGCGAGAACAACGCCGTACTCCGCCATCGTCTGACCCTCCTCGCTCCGAACCTCGGCGAGCTTGCTCTGAATGGCGACGAAAAGCTTCAGCATGTAATTCACCTCCCTTCGGGCAGGAGAGAGCGGATGGACTCACGGGCACAGGCGGCGGCCCGGAGCTTGGTGGAGATGGAATTGCGGTTGGCGTTGCGGTCGTACACGTGAGAAACCTTTCTCTCATCGGCGAGCCGCTTCGCCTGTCTGTTGCTCCTTCGCTGACCTAAGATCGATCAGCGCTCGCAAGCTAAGAAGCCCCATCCGGGGGACTTCTTGCGCCGGGATTTCAAGTTCACCCGAACGAGTGAGCGGCGCTAAAGCCGCTGCCGATAACAAGGGTTCACATGGAACCGTTGGCGGCGCGGTCGGAAATCATCAGGCGCCGGAAGGGCAACCCGGCGCCCGAATCGATGGAGGAGCTGGGTCGATGCCGCAACGGAAGCGAATCTTTCTGAAAGCAGTCTTGCCGCTGGGCCTTCTGGCCATGGCCGCGGCGATCTTCCGCCGCAAGCCCGACGCCTGGGAGTACGAGCGGGCCGAGGAGGAGACGGTGATCGACGCACCCGTCGCCGCGCCGCTGCCCGTCCATCGCCGCCCCGCCAAGCGCCTCGCGCTCGCGGCGGCGTTCTCGACGCTGTTCTTCGCGGGCGCGGCCTTCACGGCCGGTGCCGGCGACCAGCTGGTGCGGCTGGCGGACGAGGACGCCGCCGCGCTGGAGGCAGCCGAGCTGAGCGCCCCGCCCGAGGCGGGCGTCGCGCCCGACCCCGAGAGCGTTGCTCCTGAAGCAGCTGCCCCGGAGGCGGCTCCAGCCGACGCCGCTCCGGCCGAAGCAGCAGCCGCAGAGCCGGCGCCCGCCGAGGAGCCGGCAGTCGAGGCGGCGCCCGAGGCGGCCGTCGAGCCCGCCGCCGACCCCGCTCCGTCGACCGTCGCAGCGCAGGCTGCCGAGCCGGTCGAGGAAGTCGCTGCAGCAGCCGCGCCCGCTCCCAGCAACGTCGTCTCCCCCGCGCCGGCCCGAGCGGCCGCTCCGCAGGCGCAGGCGCCGGCGTCGAAGCCCGCTCCTGCAGCGAAGCCGAGCCCGGCGAAGAAGTGGGTCGTCAAGCGTGCAGCCGCTCCTCCGGCGAAGGCTCCCGAGCTCGAGGTCGAGCAGGGCGGCGAGCCCACGATCTGGCTCAACCGTGCTCTGCCGGATCCGACCCCGGCGTCCGCGCGGCTGCACCGCCCCTTCGCGAAGCGACTCGTCGCCGCGTCCAAGCGCCACGGCGCCGACTGGGCCGCCGTGCTCGGCGTCCTGCGGGCGCAGGGCGAGCGTGGCTCCGTCCCGGCATCGGCTCGCGAGCTCGACGCTCTCGCCGCCCGGATGGCAGGAACCGACGCCTGGAAGGGCGCGCTCGCGCTCTCCGGCCGGACGGGTTTCGCCGACCGCGCCGCCGCGTTCGCGGACCTCTACCGCTTCGTCGGCATCGAGGCGCTCGTGAACGGCTACGCCGCCGCCAAGGTCAACCTCGGCCGGAAGGTGCTCTCGACGCCGGGGATCCTGATCTACGGGCCCGGCCGTTCGGACATCATGATGGGCCGGATCGATGTCCGCGTCCTCGTCCTGATCGGCTACCTGGCCGAGCGCCACGGCTCGATCACTGTCTCGAGCCTCTTCTCCGGTCACCGCACGTTCGCGCGGCCCGGCGTCGTCTCGGCGCATGTGTACGGCCACGCAGTCGACATCGCCGCCGTCGGCGGCACCGCGATCGCCGGCCACCAGCAGCCGGGCAGCATCACCGAGTCGGCAGTCCGGTCGGTGCTCCTGCTCCCCGGTGAGCTGCAGCCGCAGCAGGTGATCTCACTGCTCGGACTGGGAGGCCCGTCGTTCCCGCTGCGCGACCACGGAGACCACATCCACGTTGGCTTCTAGCTCCGTCAGCCTGACCCGCGAGGACGGGCGCGTCGTCTGCGAGCACCTGCTCGTGGCGGCGCGCCCGTTCCGGCGGATGCGCGGCCTGCTCGGCCGTTCCGAGCTGCCGTCCGATCAGGGGATCCTGCTTCGGCCGGCCGGCTCGGTGCACACGTTCTTCATGCGCTTCCCGATCGACGTCGTCTTCCTCGACCGCGACGACGTCGTCGTCGGGAATCGAGCCGGCGCTCCGACCGTGGAAGACGGCCGGCCGCCGGGGCGCAAAAGCCGTCGTCGAGCTCGCCGCCGGCGAGTGCGAGCACCGCGGCGTGCAGGTCGGCGACCGCCTCAACGCCGCCTGAGCCGGCCTGCTACCTGGACTGTCCGAACGCAGTCTGGGCGTGCTGCAGCACCCAGATCGTGCAGAGCAGCGCATAGACGAGCGCCGGCAGGGCGAACAGGAACACGACCGTCAGGCCGGTCGCCGACTCGGGGAACATCGACGTCATCTTCACCAGCGCGAACGCGGTGGCCGCGTGCAGGACCGTCCGGCCGAGCCGCTCCGGTGCGAGCGAGGGAAACCGCACGTGCACCCACAGCGCCAGCAGAGCAGCGCCGGCGGCGAGGACCAGTACAAAGGTGCTGTTCGACATTCGTTCCTCCTCGAGCGCCACAGTTGCCACAGTTGCCACAGGCGGTGAGAACGGACGCGGGGCTCGCCGCAGAGCCCCGCTCGTTCTCGTGAGAAACCTCTCGGGCCCACCGCAGGAGGCCCGTGAAGCTCGTTGCCGTCTGGGGACACCTTGGACCAGCCCGCACCGGTTGACCAATCACCCAGGAGGTGGTTCACCGCCTCGCTTGACGGTGAAGCGCCCGCCACGGCGGCCGGAGACGTCGAACCTCTGCGTTACGCTCGTCCCCGGGGCCCGTAGCTCAGTGGTCAGAGCAGCGGACTCATAATCCGTCGCGCCCTGGTTCGAATCCAGGCGGGCCCATTCGAACCCTTTTCGGCAAGCCGTTTCCGCACCGCCTTGCACGCCCTCGCGATCGCGGTCCGAAGTCGATCTGCGCTTACGCCAGGACACAGGGGTGCGGCGGCGTCGCGGTCCTCGCGCGGCGGCAGCGTCGCTCCGATCGCCTCGCCGAGCGCGTCGGGAACCTCGACCCAGAGCGCGACGCGTCAACCTCGGCCTCCTCGCCGCGCAGATGCTGATGAGGACCGCCCTGAGCGGATGCTGGCCACCAGGCCGTACCCTGCGTCCGACATCACTGATGGCTTCGCGAGGTGAACCAGGCCATACTCTGGTGGTGTGAGCGCGATCGTCGCGCAGTCTGAAGATCATCTGGCCAGGGGTTACGAGGCGCTGGCGAGCGGCGACTGGCCGGGTGCACGCGAGGCGTTCGCAAGTGCCGTGGCTGCCGTCGATTCGCCGGAGGCGCTCGACGGGCTCGGCCGTGCGCTCTGGTGGCTCCGCGAGGAGCGCGATGCCGTCGTCTATCGCGAACGAGCCTATGCAGGGTTCCGTCGGGACGGCGAGCTCGCGCGGGCTTCGCGCATTGCTCTCTGGCTCTCTCGGGAGTACGCACTCGCATTCGGCAACGAGGCGGCTGCAGGTGGGTGGCTGGCGCGGGCAGAGCGGCTGCTGCGGGACGTGGCGCCCGGGGCCGAGCAGGGATGGCTCGACCTCGCGCGCTCGGAGCGCACCCGTGACAGCGAGGAGTCGGCTCACCTGGCGTCTGCGGCGCTCGAGGTCGCGCTTGCGGCCGCTGATACCGATCTGGAGCTTCGCGCCCTTGCCCAGCTCGGGTTCACTGAGGTGGCTGCCGGGAGGATCGACGAGGGCCTCGCGCATCTCGACGAGGCGATGGCGGCGGCCACCGGCGGGGAGCCGACGAGCCTCGACACGTTCGCCGATGTCTGCTGCACCTTGATGCTCGCGTGCGAGCGGGCGGGGGACACAGAACGGCCACAGCAGTGGAGCCGCGTCTTGGAGGAGTTCGTCCGGAGATACGACCACGTGACGCTGCTCGCGTTCTGCCGCACCTGTTGCGCCGACGTCTTCGCGGCGAACGGACGGGTAGATGCCGCCGAGGAGGAGCTCGTCGCAGCGATCCGCGAGCTGACCGAAGCCGGTCAGCGCTCGCGCTGTGTGCCTCCGGCCGCGCGCCTGGCCGGGATCCGCGTCCATCAGGGTCGCTTCGACGAAGCGGAGCAGCTCCTCGTCGGGTTCGAGGACGACCCCGACGCGGTCCGCGTAGTCGTGGCGATGCATGTGGCGCGCGGCGACGCGCGAACGGCCGAGGCACGCGTCGTGCGACGCCTTGACGAGATCGGCTGGACGAACCTGCTCGCCGCTCCGCTCCTCGAGCAGCTCGTCCAGGCGCGGCTTGCTGATGACCGCGTCACGGACGCACGCGAGGCATCCGAGCTGCTGGCCGCGATCGCCGGTCCGTCGGGTCGCGAGCGGGTCGAAGCCGCTGCAGCGCTCGCCCGGGGGCGCGTCGCCTCTGCCGCCGGGGATGCGGACGCCGTCAACATCCTGCAGCAGGCCGTCAACGGGTTCGCCAGGCTCGGGCTTCGGCACGAGGCTGCGCAAGCCCGGCTCGAGCTCGCCCGTGCGCTGGCAGCCCAATCTCCATCCGGGGCGATCGAGACCGCCAAGCACGCGCGCAACGAGTTGGAGGCGCTCGGTGCGTCGCGTGAAGCGGATGCGGCGGCAGCGCTGATGCGATCGCTGGGCGCTCATGGGCGGGCCGGCCCGAGAAGCCTCGGGTCGCTCAGCCGCCGGGAGACCGAAGTGCTGCGGCTCCTCGGCGAAGGACTGTCGAATCGTGAGATCGCAGAACGGCTGTTCATCAGCCCCAAGACCGCTGAGCACCATGTGGGCCGCATCTACGGGAAGCTCGGGCTCAAGTCTCGCGGTGAGGCCGCCGCCTACGCCGTGCGCACTCTCGGGGTCGAATAGGGAGTTCCCCCCTACCGCGAGGACCGAAGCCGCGCGAAGCTCACAGACAACCACGAAAGGAGCCTCGAGTGTCCGAGCAGAACAAAGACGTGGTCAGGAAGTACTACGAAGTGGTCATCAACGGCAGGAACCTCGACGCCGTTGTCGACTTCTTCGCCGACGAGCGAATGGTCGAAGGTGTCCGCCGCGGTTGTTTCTCGTACTTCGCGGCGTTTCCGGACCTGCACGTCAGCCTGGACGAGCTGATCGCGGAAGGCTCGAGCGTATTCCTCCGTTCGACGATGACGGGGACGCACGACGGCGAGTACAAGGGGATTCCGCCCACCGGCCGGCACATCGCGACAGAGTGCGCCGAGGTCTTCCGGATCGCGGACGGCAAGTTCGCCGGCTACTGGTGCCTGACGAACGTCGCCGGCCTGATGCGGCAGATCACCGAGGAGCAGGCCGTCGAGGCCGCTCCCGCAACCGTCTGACGATCAGTCCGTCTCAGCCACAACAGAGGGAGTAGACATGCCGAAAGCATCGAAAGCGACTGCCTCGGAGCGGGTCGAGGTGGAGGGCTACGAAGGACAGTTCGAGCACTGGGAGGGCGATTACTCGGTCGGGTTCGAGAAGTACACGGCCGACGTCGACCTGGCGCCCTTGTTCGCCGGCCTCCCAGACGACCGCTGTCAGTGCCCGCACTGGGGCTACGTCTTCAAGGGGAAGGTGAAGTTCACCTACGCGGACGGCCACTCCGAGACGTACGAAGCGGGCGACGCGTACTACGCACCGCCCGGTCATACCCCCACCCTCTTCGACGGGACTGAGCTCGTGGAGTTCCATCCCACGGAGGAGCTTGGGAAGACGATGGAGGTCGTCACCAAGAACATGGAGGCGGCCGCGTAGGCGAGCCACCTCACGGGCTTCGTAGCGGGAGCCGGTGGTTACACAGAGAAGCCTCGCCTCCTCAGGCGGCTGTGACCTCCTGCGGCGTGGATCGGACGCCACCGAGAACCGGCCGGCGACTGCTAGGGCTGAACGAAATGGTTGCCCACGCTTGAACGAAATCCACGTTGCCACTCGAGGCAGCTTCACGGGGAGAGCGGCACGCGGCTATGAGCGCACTCTCACCGTCAAGCTGGTCGGCGACGACGCGAGCATCAGCCCCGCGTTCAGGTCGTCGAAAGCCTCCAAGCTGTTCGTCGAGACCATGATTCTCGACTAGCCAGCAGGCTCTTCTGGAGCGACGGGCCGGGTTCTTCCGGCCTCTCGCTCTCAGATGTCAGCCGTCTTTCGGCAGCTTGAGGACGGGACACTCGAAGCGGAACAGCTCGACGGCGGCCGTGGCCGCACCAGCGTTGATGGCCGCAAGCACGTCGTACTGGACACCGTCGACGTACATCACCGCGCCGTGGGACACGCTCGCACCAGCGAACGCAGAAGCAGCCCAGACGCACGCGGCCGTGGTGGCGATTGACGCAAGCAGAAATCGCCTCATTGTGGCGCCGCAACGCGAGGCCTGATGCCGGTCTCCTTACCGTACGAGCGTTCCGCTGGGGCGTACCACGAGCCAGGTGCCTCCGTGCGTTTCCACGTCTTGGCATTTGACTTCGCCTGCCCGTTCGTGGGCGTAGTAGTAGAGAGGCCAGCCGTTGTAGGTCACCTGCCGGCGCCCGTCACGCCTCCTGACGGTGCCGAGGAGCGACTGCTTGACCCCTGTACCGGCCTTGAGCGTGCCCTTGGCGAAGTAGACGGGCCACGCGGCTGCGCAGTCCCCGTAGCACTGGCTCGGCCCGTTGCGCCGGTCGCGGGTGAAGCCGTAGAGCACACGCCCGTTGCCAGCGAAGAGGATCTTGCCGTACCGGGTCGTGCGCACTTTCAGCGTCGGCGACGGAGTCGCCTCACTCGCTCGAACGCCAGAGGGCGCATCCCGGGTGATTGCCAGCGCCGTGGTCGGAACGATCATTGCGGCGAGAGCGACGAGTACGAGCGTTGTCTTCATCCGGGCCTCCTTCGGGATCGGTTCAGACCAGCTAACCACCCGGCCGTTACGAAATCCTCACGCACTTCTGAACGTTGCCTGAACCCCCGTCGGGCTGTGGCGAATTCACGCTTTCGTAATCCGCGTCCGGTCACAATGGGCTCATGACGAAGGTGCTGGTCGTAGACGACGAGCCAATCGTGCGCGAGATCGTCGTCCGCTATCTCGAGCGCGACGGCCACGCGACGCTCGAGGCGGAGGACGGTGAGATCGCACGAGCGCTGCTCGAGCGCGACCCGCCCGACCTCGTCGTGCTGGACGTGATGCTGCCCGGCACAGACGGCTTGGAGCTCTGCCGCTGGATTCGCTCCCGCTCGGAGCTGCCCGTGATCCTGCTCACCGCGCGCGGCGAGGAGGCCGATCGCATCGTCGGGCTCGAGCTCGGTGCCGACGATTACGTGACCAAGCCGTTTTCGCCGCGGGAGCTCGCGGCACGCGTCCGCAGCGTCCTGCGTCGCTCGAGCCCGCTGACCCCGGCCGGCGAGCACCTGATTTTCGACGGGTTGGAATTGGATGCCGACGCGCGGGAGGTGCGCACAGAGGCCGGGCCGTTGAAGCTGACGGCGAAGGAGTTCGACCTGCTGTGGTTCCTCGCCAGCCACCCGCGCAAGGTCTTTTCGCGCGACCAGCTCATGAGCAGCGTCTGGGGTTACGAGGCCGCGCTCGACACGGGCACCGTGACCGTTCACATTCGCCGCTTGCGCGAGAAGATCGAACAGACGCCGTCGCGGCCGCGGTTCCTGGAAACGGTGTGGGGCGTCGGCTACAGGTTCGCGCCGTGATCCTCTATCCGCTCGTCGTCGCGCTCGCGACGCTCGCGACCGGGTGCGTGGTCGCGCTCGCGCTGCGGCGGCTGTCCACCCTGCGGCTGCAGCTCATCGGGCTCGGCCTGCTCGGCGCGGCGCTGCCGGTCGCCGCGGTCCTGCTGGCGGGAATCATCATGCTCGAGCCCAACTACCACCTTCCGGTCGTCGTGGTCGGTAGCGGCGTGGGAATCGCCGCGCTCGTCGCCGCCCTCGTCGTCGGACGCCCGCTGCTCCGCGCGGCCGACGACCTGCGCACGGCCGCAATGTCGCTCGCCGGCGGCGACCTCGCGACGCGCGCGCCGACAGCGGGCCCGGTCGAGCTCGCCGACGTCGGAGCATCTTTTAACGAGATGGCGCAGAGCCTCGCCCAGCTCTTCGACGCCCGCCGCGAGCTCGTCGCCTGGGCAAGCCACGACCTGAGAACTCCGCTCGCGAACATGCAGGCGATGCTCGAAGCGGTCGAGGACGGACTCGCAGCACCGGCCGACTACGTGCCGGAGCTATGCGACCAGGTACAAGTGCTCTCGAGCCTCGTCGACGATCTCTTCGAGCTCGCGCGCATCGACAGCGGCACGCTGACGCTCGAGCTCCGGCGAACCGAGCTCGGCGGCGTCATCCGCTCCTGCGTGCGCGGAGTCGAGGCGGAGGCACGCTCACGCGGGATCAGCGTCGCCGCCGAGCTCGACGGCGAGGTCGCGGCGCGTTGCAATCCAAACCACGTGCGGCGGGTGCTGCTAAACCTCCTCGCGAATGCGCTGCGTCACACGCCGACGGATGGCTCGATCGCGGTGCTCGTACGGTCGCAGCACGACGAAGTGTGCGTCATGGTCGAAGACACGGGCGACGGTCTGACCGCCGACGCGCTGAGGCGCATGTTCGAGCGCTTCTGGCGTGGCGACCCAGCACGGTCGACACGCGGCGCCGGGCTTGGGCTCGCAATCGCGCGCGGGCTCGTCGAGGCGCACGGCGGCCGCATCTGGGCCGAGAACCGCGCCGAGGGCGGAGCCCGCGTCTCGTTCACGCTTCCCGCCGGGTAGCCGGATGGATTTAAGGGTCTTGTAGGGCCTGGTTAAGATAGGTGCAAGGTTTCCTTCCTATCCTTGCCGCGTTCATCCAGGCGAAAGGGGGCGCTCGTGGTGAGGATGAAGTACCTGGCGTCGGCTGCTTGCGCTCTGCTTGCACTCGCGCTCCCTGCGCTGGTGGCTGCGCAAGCGAGCAATGACTGGGCCGCGACGGCAAGCATGTCGACCGCGCGGGCGAGCATGACCGCGACGCAGCTGGAGAACGGGCGCGTCCTCGTCGTCGGTGGAGAATTCAGCTCCAGTCGTGCCTCCACGGCCGAGCTGTACGACCCGCCCAGCGGCACCTGGATCCCGGCCGGCATGCTGAGCCGGTGGCGCGCTCTGCACGTCGCCGTGCGTCTCGCCGACGGGCGTGTGCTCGCCGCCGGCGGCCAGTACAGCACAAGCGCGGAGCTGTACGACCCGGCGACGAACCGCTGGACGCCCACCGGGAGCATGAACGTCGGTCGGATCTCCTTCACCGCGACGCCGCTCCGCGACGGGCGCGTCCTCGTCTCCGGCGGGAACTCCCTCAACGGCCTGCAGGCGAGCGCCGAGCTGTACGACCCTGCAACCGGTCGCTGGACGCTGACTGGCAGCCTCCGGACCCCCCGCCGGAACCACACCGCCACGCTGCTGCCGGACGGCACCGTCCTGGTCGCGGGCGGCGCCAACTCGACCGGCTGGCCGCGCAACGCAGAGCTGTACGAGCCCAGCAGGGGACGTTGGAGCCGCGCGGGAACGATGACAGCCGGCCGCGAGGGCCCGACCGCGACCCTGCTCCGCGACGGCCGCGCGCTGCTCGCCGGCGGCGGCAATCCGTTCGGGACCGCAAGCGCCTCCGCCGAGCTCTACGACCCGACCTCGCGCAGCTGGAGCCCGACCGGCAGCATGAGCGCCCCCCGCGGCGGCGCCGCTGCGCTTCTGCAGGACGGACGCGTGCTCGTCGCCGGCGGCGGCACAGGAGACGTCTACTCGCCCGCCACCGGCACGTGGACGGCGACCGGCCCGATGGTCTACCCGTACGCCTCCGCCGGCGCCGCCCTGCTCCCCAGCGGGCAGGTCCTCTATGCCGGCGGCCGCCGGGTCAAGTACTGCGGCCAGTACTCCTGCGACGAGCCCCTGGCCGACGCCGAGCTGTACACCCCGTAGCAGTCGGAACCGCGCTTCCGCGTCCGCTACCAGCTGGGGCACGCGAATCGTCGCTGCCTACAGAGACGGGCTGAGCGCGGAGTTCAGAAACTCGTAAGGACAGCGTAAGAGCGCCGCAAGACCGGACGGGAAGGTCCATCGGGACAACGACTCGAGGAGGTTTCCGATGAGACATCCGTTGCTCAGCTTCGCGACTGCGCTGGTCGCGTTGGGCATGCTGGCGGCGGCCGCAGGCGCTGGTTCGGGTGGCGTGACCGGCCCCTCGTTCTACGTCGACGGCCAGCTGTATCGCACCGTCGCGACGCCGACTGATCTGCCCGCAACGGCCCCGGAGCACAGCTTCGACGTGATCTACGAGTTCTTCGGGCTCCAGCTAAACGTCGCCGAAGCAGCCCCGGGCGACCCGGACTACAACGGCGGCCGGTGGATGGTTCACGGCGTTTCGTTTGCGAACTACGTCGCCGCGGTGGCCGCATTCGACGCCAACGGGAGCGGCAACTTCGACAGCGCCGAAGAGGTGGAGGCCGCGATCGCGGACGGTGCGGCGACCGATCTCGGTGTCGTCAAGCGGTTCACCTGTCCGGCGATCCCCCTGCCCGGACGCTGACTCGAGTCGCCGGGGCCGCGTTCGAGGCGGCCCCGGCGATTTCCGTCGCGCGTCGGCCATCGAACTTCAGCGGCTAGCGCTGCGGGAATTAGCGGCTACTGCCTGAGTTCGAGCGGAACCCGGGTCGGTTCCTCCAGTTCTCGTCTTCAGTCGCGCCCGACTTCCCGCCACGACCAGATCCATGACGGCATCGAGCGTTGGCGCAAAACGCCTGCTCGAGCTAGAGCCGCGCACTCGATCGACCAACCAAACGTGTCAGATTCGACCGTCTGTGCGCGTGGCGTGCCCCCACCGGTGCACCCACGGGCGCGAGAAATGCCTAATTAGCAGGGGTGTTCGAATCCAGGCGGGCCCATTGCGACCGGCGTGCCCAGCGCCGAGGCGTCATCGCGGAAATCCCGGTGGGCGCAGAGCGCGCAGATCAGGTACCGGTCGTTCCCGGCTGACGAGTACCGCCAACCCAGGGCTTCGGCGTCGGCCTCGCGGACCGGCCGGCGGCAGTTGGCGCACTCGACGAGAGGCTCGGTCTGCGTCACTTTACGAGGTTACGGGTCGGCTTCCGCTTGACGGTATGCCCCGGACGGGGTTGACCGGCGCGGCTTCACTCGACGATGGACGCGAGGCGGTGAATCGTTCGCCAGGGAGCCGGCTGGGGCTCGCGCTCACGGACCTGACCAGTACGGGCACGAACCCTCAGCCGGCGGACCCCTAGACCGCAGGTGGGCGGGATCCCCCATCCCGTCCACTAGTGCAACGCCGGGCAGTCGACAGCAGGTACGCAGACCGGCGTCGGAGGAAGAAGGAAGGGCCGAGTCGGCTGCGGCATCGCCTCGGCCCTGCAATCCCGCCCAAGTTGCCTGAGTCTAGTCGTTGGGCCCAAGCTGCGGCGGCCCGTCGTGTTGGCGGACCCTGCAGGATGAGAAACGGGTCACCTGCGCCTCGACGAAGACGCACACGATCGCGTCGGCGTCGCCGCCGGTTCCTCAACAGGGTCCGTCCCGCGACTGTCACAATGCCGCGTGTGAAGGCGTACCAGCAGGTGACCGAGCTCCGGACCGCCGGCGGGCTCTCGATCAAGGACATCACCGAGGACGTGCAGGAGGCCGTCGCTGCGAGCGGGATCCGAAACGGGATCTGCTCGGTCTACTCGCCCCACACGACCTGCTCGGTGCGCGTGAACGAGTTCGAGAGCGGCTTCCTCGAGGATTTCGCCCTCCTGCTGAAGCGGCTCGTCCCGAGCGACAACTACTACGCCCACGACGACTGGGATCGCCGCACCGAGAACGTCTGCCCAGAGGACATGGACTTCGGCAACGGCCACTCGCACTGCATGTCGATGCTGCTCGGCCCAGCTGGCGAGTCGATCCCCGTGTCGGACGGTGAGCTCTGCCTCGGCACCTGGCAGCGGGTGCTCTTCCTCGAGCTCGACCGCGAGCGCGACCGCCGCTGGCTCGTCCAAGTGGTCGGCGTCTGAGCCTAGTAACAGTCTGTTACTAGGCTACTCCGGCGTCACATACGCCGCGGTGAGGCCGCCGTCGACGAGGAACGTCGCCCCGTTCACGTAGGAGGACTCGTCGCTCGCGAGGAAGAGCGCAGCGTTGACGATCTCGCGCGGCTTCGCGAGCCGGCCCATCGGCCAGTGGATCCGCCGGCGCTCGAGCGCCTCCGGGTTGTCCCCGAAGATGTTGAGCAGGAGCGGCGTCTCGACCGGGCCCGGGCAGAGCGCGTTCACGCGCACGCCCCGGCGGGCGAACTGGACGCCGAGCTCGCGCGACATCGAGAGCACCGCCCCCTTCGAGGCGGAGTACGAGATCTGCGAGGTCGCGGCGCCGAGGATCGCGACGAAGCTCGCGACGTTGATCACCGAGCCGCCGCCGCGCTCGAGCAGATGCGGGATCCCGTGCTTGCAGCAGAGGAAGACGCCGCGCGTGTTCACGGCCTGGACGCGGTCCCAGGCCTCGACGGAGGTGTCGAGCACGGACGCGTCGTCGTCGGGCGAGATGCCGGCGTTGTTGTAGAGGACGTCGATGCCGCCGAAGCGGTCGGCGGTCGCCGCCATCATCGCCTCGACGTCCGCCTCCTGCGCGACGTTCGCCTGGAACGCGAACGCGTCACCGGCGCAGAGGCCGGCCGTCTCTTCCGCGGCAGCCAGGTTCATGTCGGCGGCGCACACCTTCGCGCCTTCCTCGGTGAACACGACCGCCGCCTCACGGCCCATGCCGCCGCCGGCACCCGTGATCACGCACACCTTGCCGTCCAGACGTCCTGCCACCTCAACCCTCCGTCGAGAAGAAGACCGACTTGACCTCGGAGTAGCCGTCGAGCGCGTGCATCCCGAGCTCGCGGCCGAACCCCGACTGCTTGAAGCCCCCGAACGGCGTCGTCACGCGTACGGACGAGTTCGAGTTGATGCTGAGCACGCCGGTGTCGATCGCCCGCGCCACGCGCAGAGCCCGCGCGCCGTCTCGCGTCCAGATCGAGCCGGACAGGCCGTAGGGCGTGTCGTTTGCGAGCCGGACGGCATCGGCCTCGTCGACGAACGGAATCAGCGCCGCGACCGGTCCGAACACCTCCTCGCGCGCGATCCGGTCGTCGTTCGAGGCCTCGACGATCGTCGGCGGGTACCAGAAGCCCTTGCCGCCGGGCGTCTCGCCGCGATACAGCGGCTCACCGTCGACGAAGCCGGCCACGGTCTCGCGGTGCGCCGCCGAGATCAGCGGCCCCATCTCGGTCGCGTCGTCCTCGGGATCGCCCACCTTCAGCGCCCGCGTCGCGTCGATCAGCAGCTCCCCGAAACGGTCGTAGGCGCTCCGCTCGACGAGGATCCGCGAGCGCGCGCAGCAGTCCTGGCCCGCGTTGTCGAAGACGGCGTACGGCGCCGAGGCCGCGGCCCGCTCGAGGTCTGCATCGGCGAAGACGACGTTGCCCGACTTGCCGCCGAGCTCGAGCGTGACGCGCTTGATCGTGCCCGCGGCGCCGCTCATCACCTGCTGGCCGACCTCGGTCGAGCCGGTGAAGCCGATCTTCGCCACGTCCGGATGCTCGACCAGGCGCACGCCGACGACCGAGCCCTTGCCGACGACGACGTTGACCACGCCCTCCGGGATCCCCGCCTCGAGCGCGAGCTCCGCGAGCCGCAGCGCCGAGAGCGGCGTCAGCTCGGCCGGCTTCAGGACGACGGTGTTCCCGGTCGCGAGCGCGGGCCCGAGCTTCCAGGAGGCGATGTTGACGCGGGAAGTTCCAGGGCACGATCAGGCCGACGACGCCGAGCGGCTCGCGGAAGGTGAACGCCTCACCGCCCGCGACCGGGATCGTCTCGCCGTAGTGCTTGTCGACGGCGCCGGCGTAGAAGTGGAAGACCTGCGCGACCATGCCGACCTCGGCGCGCGCGCCCGCGATCGGCTTGCCGACGTTGCGCGACTCGATCCGCGCCAGCTCCTCGCCGTGCTCCTCGACGAGCGTCGCGAGCCGCCGCAGCAGCCGCGCCGCGATCGGCGGGCGCCACGGCACGCCACGCCGGGAACGCCGCCTTCGCCCGCGCGACCGCCGCATCCGTCTCCTCGACCCCCGCCTGCTCGAGCTCGGCGAGCGGCTCCTCGGTGGCCGGATTGAGGACGGTCAGCACGGGCTATTCCACCATCTTCATCTCAAGCGCGGTGCCTGGACCGCCGATGAAGAGGGCGTGGGATCCGAGATCGAAGCCTCGCAGAAGGCCGTCGAGGAGCTCGTCGCGCACTACCAGGCGAAGGCTCGAGCGGTCAGCCGTGCCGGTGTGGCGATCGGCGCGTTCGCCGGCGTCGTCGTCGGCGCGATCCCGCTCAGCCCGCTGCGCGCCGCGTGGCCGATCCCGTCGAGCTACGGCTTCGCCACGCTCCTCGGCGGTCTCGTCGTCGGCGTCCTGATCGGATACGTGATCGGCGACCCGCGCGGCAAGCTCTACCAGCGCATGGCCGAGCAGGCCCGCCTCCAGCTCCAGCTCGAGCAGCGGATCTCCCAGAACGACGCCCGGATGGGGCAGCTCCTGACCGCGCTCACCGCCCGGGCAACCGCGGCGGCCCAACGCCCAGCCGCTCCGCCCCCGCTCGCCGGCCGCACCGCCACCCACCGCTCCGGTCGTCGCCGCCGCAGGTCTTCACTGCGCCGCAGCCGGTCGAGCAGCCCGCCTTCGAGCTCCCGCCGCCGCGCCTCCGCACCGTCCCGGCGCCCGAGGCCGCCCCCGCCGCTCCGCCGCTCTCGCCGCCGCTCTCGGGCTAGCTCTTCGCTTCCCGGTAGGCCCGCGCCTCGTCGACGAGCGCGCGGAAGAGCGCCGCGTCCTCGCCCTCCTCGGGATGCCAGAGCACGCCGACCGTGAAGCGCTTGTCCGGATCCTCGATCGCCTCGAGCGTCCCGTCGTCCGCCCACGCCGACTCGACGAGGCCGTCGCCGATCTTCCCGAAGCCCTGATGGTGGTGTGACTTGACCGGGGCGCGCTCACCGAGCAGCGAGCCGAGCCGCGTCCCCTCCTTCACGTCGACCTCGTGATCGGCGAAGACGCCCCGGGAGTTGTGTGTGCTTGTGCTCCTCGTCCCACGACGTCGGGCAGGTGCTGGACGAGGTCGCCGCCGCGCGCGACGTTCAGCACCTGCGAGCCGCGGCAGACGGCGAGCACGGGCATGTCGCGCTCGAGCGCAGCGCGCAGGAGCGCCAGCTCGCCGCGGTCGCGCTCGGGGCGCAGTCCCGTTCGTCTCCGGATGCGGCTCGTGACCGTACTCCGACGGGTCGATGTCCGAGCCGCCCGAGAAGAGCACGCCGTCGAGCGCGTCGAGCGTCTCGTCGATCCCCTCCTCGCTCGGCGGCACGAGCAGCGCCCGGCCGCCCGCCGCCTCGACCATCTCCACGTAGGCGAGCGGGATCACCGCGGCCGGCACGTCCCAGACGCCCCAGCGCACGCTCGGCTCCGCGTAGGCCGTGATCCCGATCACGGGCCTAGCCACGTTCGAAGAACCGCTGCCGCTCGTAGGAGGTGACAACGCGGTCGAAGAGCTCCTGCTCGGTGCGCGCGTAGTTGAGGTAGTGGTCGACGACCTCGTCCCCGAAGGCGCCGCGGGCCATCGTGCCGTCCTCGAGCGCCGCGATCGCCTCGCGCAGCGAGTGCGGGAAGCGGTCGGCGCCGGACTCGTAGGCGTTGCCCTCGAGCGCCGGCGGCAGCTCGAGCCCGCGCTCGATCCCGTCGAGCCCGGCGGCGATGATCGCCGCGAAGGCGAGATACGGATTCGCGTCGGCGCCGGGAATCCGCGTCTCCGTCCGCAGCGCCGGCCCGTGCCCGACGATCCGGAAGCCGCACGTGCGGTTGTCGCGCCCCCAGGCGAGCGTCGTCGGCGCCCAGGAACCGGCCGCGTAGCGCTTGTACGAGTTGACGTTCGGCGCGAGGAAGATCGCGAGCTCCTTCAGATTCGCGATCTGTCCGGCCAGCCAGCCGTTGAACTCGGCGTCTCGCCCGCGAAGGCGCTCTCGTCGCCGCGCCAGAGCGAGGAGTGGATGTGGCAGGACGAGCCGATCCAGCTGTGATCGGGCTTGGCCATGAACGTGATCGAGCAGCCGTTCAGGTGCGCGAGCTCCTTCGCCCCGTTCTTGTAGACGACGTGGTTGTCCGCCATCGTCAGCGCGTCGGCGTAGCGGAAGTTGATCTCGTGCTGCCCCGGCCAGGCCTCGCCCTTCGAGGTTTCGACCTTCATCCCCGCCGCCTGCATGCCGTTGCGGATCTGGCGGATGAACGCCTCGTCGTAGGTCGAGGCGAGGATGTGGTAGTCGAGGATGTACGGCACCGACGGCGTCAAGTCCCTCGTAGCCCTGCGCGTGCGCCTCCTCGTACGTCTCCTTGAGCAGGAAGAACTCGAGCTCGGAGCCGATCATCGGCGTGAGCCCGAGCGCCTCCGCCCGCGCCACCTGCGCGCGCAGCACCTGGCGCGGCGACGGGCGCGACGGGCGAGCCGTCGTGCCAGCCGACGTCGCAGAGGACGAGCGCGGTCGCCTCCAGCCAGGGGATCCGCCGCAGCGTCGCGAGATCCGGCTGGAGCGCGAAGTCGCCGTAGCCGCGCTCCCAGCTCGCGAGCGCGTAGCCCGGCACCGGATCCATCTCCATCTCGAGCGCGAGCAGGTAGTTGCAGCCCTCGACCGGATGGCCGGCGCCGATCTCCTCGACGAAGAACTCGCCGTGGAGACGCTTGCCCATCAGCCGGCCCTGCATGTCGGTGAACGCCACGACGACCGTGTCGATCGCGCCCGACTCCACGTCGGCCTTCAGCTCGTCGAAGCCAAGCACGAAGGCGATCTTAGAGCCCTAACGCTCGTGCCGTCCGACACGTTGACAACGCTTGTGCGAGAAGCGCGTAATAGCGCTGACATGACACCGACGTTCTAGGAGGGCGGATGGAAACGGCACCACCCCCGGGCCCACGCCAGCAAGACAGCGACGAGCAGACCCTGCACAAGCTGGGGTACGCGCAGGAGCTCTTCCGCGGCATGGGCGGATTCCAGAACTTCGCGATCTCGTTCACGATCATCTCGATCCTGGCGGGCTGCCTGACCTCGTACTTCGTGGCCTTCGAGCGCGGCGGCCCGGTCGCGGTCACCTGCGGCTGGCTCCTCGTCGGCCTCTTCTCGACGATCATCGCCCTCGCGATGGCCGAGATCGCCTCGGCCTTCCCGACCGCGGGCGGCCTCTACTACTGGGCGTCGAAGCTCGGCAGCCCCGGCTGGGGCTGGGCGACGGGCTGGTTCAACCTGATCGGGCAGATCGCGGTCACTGCCGCGATCGGCTACGGCCTGGCGACCTTCGGGACGGTGCTGTTCGACTACTGGTTCAGCTACTCGGCGCACATGAACGACTGGTTCGGCTTCTCCGCGAACACGTCGATCTTCGTGCTCTACGCGATCTTCCTGATCGCGGCAGGGATCGTGAACATGTTCCAGGTCAGCGTCACGGCGCTGCTGAACACGGTCTCGGCCTACTGGCACATGGCGGGCGTCGCGTTCATCGTGCTCGTGCTGATCATCGTCCCCGACAACCATCAGAGCGTCGGCTACGTCTTCGGCGAGACGGTGAACGCCTCCGGCTACGGCAGCGCCACCGACAACTTCTCGAGCCCGGCCTTCTGGTTCGTGTTCGGGCTCGGCCTGCTGCTCTCGCAGTACACGATCACCGGCTTCGACGCCTCGGCGCACATGGCCGAGGAGACGCAACAAGGCGTCGCGCATGGCAGCGGTCGGGATGTACATGGCCGTCGTCGTCTCGGTCGTCGTCGGCTGGATCCTGCTGCTGGCGGTGACGTTCGCGATCCCGAGCACCGAAGGCGCGCTCGAGAACATCGGCATCGTCGTGCCGTGGATCTGGGCCGAGTCGATGAGCCAGACCTGGGCGGAGGCGCTGCTCTTCATCTGCGTCGTCGCGCAGTTCTTCTGCGTCACGGCGTCGGTCACCTCGGCGTCGCGGATGATGTACGCGTTCTCGCGCGACCGCGCCGTGCCCGGGCCATCCGCTCTGGAGCAAGGTGGCGGCGAACCGCGTGCCGCGGAACGCCGTCTGGGCGATCGTCGTCCTGGCCGGGGTCCTGATGATCCCGGCGATCTGGAACTACCTCGTCGGCTACGGCGTCGGTACCGCGATCGCGGTGATCGGGCTCTACATCGCGTTCGTGATCCCGGTCTACCTGCGCTTCCGGATGCACGACCAGTTCGTGCCGGGCGCGTGGAGCCTCGGTCGCCACTACAAGTGGATCGACCTGCTCTCGCTCGCCTGGGTGGCGCTGATCACGATCCTGTTCATCTTCCCGCTCTACAAGGCGGGGCTCCCGTGGGAGGACGACTTCAGCTGGGAGCTGACGAACTACACGGTGCTGTGGTTCGCGGCGATCGGAATCGTCTTCGGCGGCTGGTGGTTCGTCTCGGCGAAGAACTGGTTCAAGGGCCCGGTCCGCCAGGGCACGGAGGAGGAGCTCGAGCGCAGGGAGGCCGAGCTCGCCGCTCGCGCTCGGCCCCGAGGCTCGCAGCCCGGAGCCTGCGGCCTAGGACATCGGCACGGGAAGGGGCGCCTCGGCGCCCCTTCCCGCCCGTCAGCCGGTCCAGGCGCCGCCGTTCTGGTCGATCGCCTGGCCGGTGACGCCACGCGCGTCGGGCGAGAGCAGCTAGGCGACGGTGCCGGCGATGTCCTCCGGCTGCCCCATCCGGCCGAGCGGGACGGCCTTCATCGCCTCGGCGACCGCCTCCTCACGCGTCATCCCCGTCGCCTCGACGATCGCGTCGATGCCCTGCCACGCCATGTCGGTTTCGACCCAGCCCGGGCAGATCGCGTTCACCTGCACCTCGTCCGGCGCGAGCTCGGCGGAGAACGAGCGCACGAGCCCGAGCAGGCCGGCCTTCGAGGCGCTGTACGCGGTGTAGCCGGGGACCGCGATCCGGGCGAGGATCGACGCGATCACGACGACGTGGCGCGTCTCCGGCCCCGGCGCGAGATGCCTGACCGGCGGCGCGGACGCACCAGTAGCCGCCGAAGAGGTTCGTCTGCACGATCTCGTCGAAGCGGTCGTCGGGCCCGTCGACGTTCGCGCCGCCGACACCGCTGTTGGCGACGAGCGCGTGGATCGGTCCTCGCGCCGCAGGCGGCCGCGGCGAACGCCTCGTCGACGCCCGCGCGGTCGCGGATGTCGCAGAAGTGCGCGTCCGCCGCCGACGTGCTCCGCCACCTGCTCGAGCTCGTCCAGGTTCGGCGCCAGCAACGAGAGCGACGCTCCCTCGGCCGCGAGCCGCTCGGCGATCGCCTTCCCGATCCCGCGTCCGCCGCCCGTGACGACCACGTGCCTGCCCGCCAGTGCCTCCATCCGCGCTCCCTTTTCTCGCTCTTTGCGTGAAGTTCGTGTCGACCGCGTCTCTTGTGAGACGCGGGGGCGCAGCATAGATTTTCGGTTCCCCGCGGCCCACCTCCATCGTCGCGCCGGCCCGGGAACACCTCCGAGATCCACCGCTAGAGCGTTCGACGCGATACGCAAACACGCCATTGTGTAAAGAAAAAGTCGCAATTTGCGGACAGGCGCTCGTTCCGCGCTCTTGACGCGTCGCCGGCCGAGGCCGTAGCTTCCCTCTTGCAGCGAGCACGGGACGCGAGTAGGTCGAGTCCGATCCGGTAGGCCGTAGGCGGAAGCCGAAAGTTCGTCGGATCGGAGGACGAAAGCGCACCCGGCTCGCTGAATTTATTTGCGGCGCAATCAGAACCGGGATCCGCTAAGCGGATCCGGTTCGCGCCAAGACCCCTGAAGGGTCGCTTCGCTCCCGGACTGCTCACCATCGTCTAAGGCGCCGATGGCAATTTCGCTGCGGCAAACGGAAAAAGTCGCAATTTGCGAGCTCTCCGTTTCTCGACCTCTTGACCACCACTCCGAGACGCCCTAGATTCCCCCTTGCAGCGAGCACGGAGCGCGAGTAGGTCGAGGCTCCACCGGAGGACGAGTAGGCGGAAGCCGAAACGTCAGTCGGAGGAGCGGACGAAAGCGCCACCGGCTCGCTGAATTTATTTTGGGCGCAATCTTGAAGAGGGGGCCGCGAGAGCGGCCCCCTCTTCGCGCCAAGATCCCTGAAGCTGCTCGGGGCTGCCCGCGGCTGAGAGTCCTTGGCTGGAGTCGTCGTCGGTAACGTCGATGCCGATGCGTCGGCTGCTCGTTCTCGTCTCCGTGGTCGTGTTCGTCGACGCGATGCTGTTCGGGGCGCTCGCGCCGCTCGTGCCGGGATACGCGGACGAGTTCGGGCTCTCGAAGACAGGCGCCGGGCTGCTCGTCGCCTCCTTCGGCGCCGGCGCGCTGCTCGGCGGGATCCCCGGCGGGCTCGCGGCCCTGCGCTGGGGGCCGAAGACGCGCGGTCGTCGCCGGCCTCGTCCTGCTCGCCGTCTCCAGCTTCGCGTTCGCCGCCGCCGAGGGCCCGTGGGCGCTCGGCCTCGCACGGCTCGTCCAGGGCGCCTCGAGCACGACCACCTGGGCCGGCGCGCTCGCCTGGCTCACCGTCGCGACGCCCCGCGAGCGGCGCGGCGAGCTGATCGGAACCGCCTTCGGCGCCGCGGTCTTCGGCGCCATCCTCGGGCCGATGTTCGGCGCCGTCGCCGAGACGCGTCGGCATCGGCGTCTCGTTCGCCACCGTCGGCGCGTCGCCGCCGTGCTCGCCGGCTGGGCCGCGACCCGGCCCGGCGCCGAGCCCGAGCAGCAGGCCGCCGGCGCCGTCTCGCGCGCCTTCGCCGACCGGCGCTTCATCGGCGGCCTCTGGCTGAACACGCTGCCCGCGTGGCTGTTCGGGACGCTCGTCGTGCTCGTACCGCTCCAGCTCGACGACGGCGGCTTCACGCCGTTCGCGATCGGCGCCGTCTTCCTCGTCGCCGGGCTGGTCGAGACGGTCGTCAACCCGCTCCTCGGCCGCTTCTCCGACCGCCGCGGCCGGCTGCTCCCGATCAGGATCGCCCTCGCGGCCTCGTCGTCGTCGCACTCGCGTTCGCGGCGGCCCGCGACCCGTATCCGGTCGCCGTGCTGACCGTCCTCGCCGCGATCACGTTCGGCGCCTTCTACACGCCCGGGATGGCGCTCGTCTCCGACCGGACGGAGGCCGTCGGCCTCTCGCAGGCGATCGGCTTCGGGATCATGAACACCGCCTGGGCGCTCGGGAACATGACCGGCCCCGCGCTCGCGGGCGCGGTCGCCGAGGCGGCGGGCGACGCCGTCCCCTACGCGCTCGCCGCGGCGCTCTGCCTGCTCACGCTGGCGGCGACGGGAACCGCTCGAGCACCCACGACGCGTCGAGTGGCCGGCGACGGTAGCTCCGCCCGTTGACGAGCGCGTAGTCCCCCGTCCGCGGATCCATCGGCAGCCGCGACTCGGCCGGATACCAGCGGTTGTGCCGGTCGATCAGCTCGTTCACCTCGCCGAAGTCCCAGCGGCGTGCGACCGCGGCCCACGCCTCGGCGTCTCCGGCCGAGCGCCTCGTAGGCCGCCGCCAGCTGCTGCTCGTGCTCGATCGTGAGCGCGTCGATCTCGCGCAGCCGCGCCATGTACGGCAGCGGCCCGCCGAGCGAGGCGAGGTAGCTGCCGGCGTCCGGCCGGAAGTTGCGCAGCCGCAGCGGCAGCTCGCGGCCGCGGAGCGGGCTGTCGCGCAGATCGGCCTCGAGCCCCTCGAGATTCCGGCGGTCGCGCGGCGTCTCGGGCAGGACGACCCCCTGCCGCATGATCCGCTCGCGCTCGCGCCGCTTCACGCGGCAACGGTAGCGCTACCGCCCGAGCAGGCGACTCAGCAGGCCGCGCCGGGGTTCCGGCTGCTGCTCGACGGGAGCCTCGTCCGCACGGGGCTCGATCAGGCCGAGCACGTTCTCGGTCGACCGCTGCCGGGACTGCTCGGCCCGCTCGCGGTCGCCGCGCAGCGCGGCCCGCATCTCGTCGATCTGGCTCTCCTCTTTCACGCGTCGAAGCTTCGCTCCGCCTCCGGCGGTTCCTCCCTCTCGACGAACGACGCAGCGGCGGCGGTCGCCGGGGAGCGGCGACGGCGCGTGGCGGAGCACGCGGAAGCTCGACCCCGTCGAGCTCGAGCACGTCGCCCGGGACGGGCACGGAGCCCGGCCGCGGGACGAGCGCGTACCCGTGCGGCGACGGGACGAAGGCGAGCCAGCCGGATCGGCGACCGCCTGCCGGCACGGTCGCCGCGAGCGCGGGCGCCGCGTCTCCGGAGCGGCCTCGGCGCACGCCTCAGGAGCCGCGGTCGTCGCCTGCCCGCGACCTCGTCCACCAGCTCGACGACACGCTCGATCAGCCCGCGAGCCGGTCGAGCGAGGGCAGGACGACAGGCGGAGCGGTCGACTTCGTCGACGACGCCAGAGTCGCATCGCCGCCTCCGTTCCCCCGAGACGCTCCCAGCTACCCGGGGAGGTCTCCCCGACTGGGCATTCAGCCGCTGCATGCTCCCGATCCTCGCATACGATCGCTCGGTGGACGAGCGCGAGCGCCACCTCGTCTACAGCGTCACGAAGACGTTCCTGGGCGTGCTCTGCCTCCGCCTCGAGCTCGACCTCGAGGCACCGGTCGCGACGTGGATCGACGACGCGCCGCCTTCCGCGAGCCACGCTGCGGCAGCTGCTGAACCACACGAGCGGGATCCCGGACTACGGCCCCGGGCGGCTGCCGGCCTACGGCGAGGCCGTGCGGAGCGCTCCCTCCGAGCCGTGGAGCGACGAGGAGCTGCTCGCACGCGCGCTCGCCCTCGGCCCCGACTTCGAGCCCGGGGAAGGCTGGGCGTACTCGAACACCGGCTACCTGCTCGTGCGCCGGATTGTCGACGAGGTTGCGCCCGGCGGCTTCGCCGGGGCGCTGGAGCGCGAGCTCCTCGGTCCGCTGGGACTGGCAGACACGTCGCTCGCCCTCGAGCTCGGCGACCTGGACGGACTCGTTCCGGGCTGGAGCACCGAGGTCGGCGAGGGACGCCAGGACGTGCGCGGCCGCTACCACCCGCGCTGGGTCGGGCACCGGACGCTCGCCTCGACGAGCGCCGACCAGCGCCGCTTCTGGACCGCGCTCGCCTCGGGCGAGCTGTGCGACCTCGCTCGGCTGACCGAGTCGGTCGCGATCGGCTTCGACGCACCGGGGTTCGTGCGCCCGAGCTACGGGCTCGGCGTGATGACCGATCCCGGCTGGCCGGCGGCCTGCTGATCGGACACGGCGGCGGCGGGCCGGGTTACGCGGCGGCCACGTTCGCCGTGCTCCGCGAGCGCGGCGACCCGCTCGTCGCCGATCGAGCTCAGCGGCGACGAGCGGGTCGACGTCCAGGCGCGGGCGCTGGACGAGTTGCGCAGGCGCGCAAACGCCGGGAGGAGGCGCCGTGCGCCTCCTCCCGCGATCTCTCCCTAGGCGTCCGCGAGCGCGCGCAGCGCGGCCCGGAGCGCGTCGTACTGCGCCCCGTCGAGCTGGTTCGCGAGCGCGTTCAGCTGCGCCTTCGCAGCCGCCTCCTGGCCTTCCTCGCTGAAGCGCTCGGCGCGGTCGACGAACTTGTCCACCTGGTCGAGCGTCTTCGCGTCGATGTCGTCGGCCCGCACGAGCTGGTCGCGGTAGGAGCGGACGACGGCGTAGCTCGGCTCGTTCACCAGCCGCGGCTGATGCTGCGGCGTCAGGCGGTCGAGCTCGACTTCCCCGGCCGCGGCGATCTCGTTCGCGGAGAGCTCGGCCGTCGGCGTCAGCTTCCAGCTGTCGAAGCCGCGTGCGATCTCCGAGCCGTAGATGCCGCCGTTGTAGTAGTACGTCGACCAGAGGCCGCCGAGCACGAGCGTCGTGCCGCTGATCGGCCCGCGGTCGTAGTAGGCGATCTCCTTCGGATTGGCGGAGTCGGTGAAGTCGATCACGGAGACCCCGCCCTGGTACCACGCCTGCGTCATGATGTCGCGCCCGGGAACCGGGATCAGCGAGGGCAGGTGCGAGACGCAGTTCTCCTGGTTCACCTGCGCCACCGGCAGCTTGTAATAGCTCCGGAACACGAGCTGGCCGCCCACGATGTCGTAGATCGCGTTCGCGCCCCAGCTGAGTGCGTCGGTGGCGCGGCAGCGCGCGGCGGTGCCTCCGCCCCACTCGTCGGTGAAGATCGACCTTGGTGCCGTCGTTCGAGAACGTGGCCCCGTGCCAGTAGGCGAAGAGGTTGTCCTGTGCGACGGCGATCCGCTTCGGGTTGGCCGGGTCGCTGATGTCGAGCAGGAGCCCGTTGCCCTCACAGGCGCCGGCTGCGAGATCGAGCTCCGGGTAGCGTCGTGATGTCGTGGCACGAGTCCGTCGTCGGCGACGGCTGCCACGGAATCCCGGACGGGTGCAGCGGCGTCGGGTTCGCGTTCTGGAGGCTGTTGATCTGGCCGGTCGCCTCGTTCGCGAAGAGCCGCGGCGTGCTGACGACGGCCGCGTTCTGCGGTGCGGCGAGCGGCACCCTGATCACCTCGATCCGGAACTGCGAGAGCTCCTGGTCGAAGTGCGGCGTCGCCAGGTTCGTGCCCGGCGGCAGGGTCTTGCAGCCGGCGAGCTCGGCGGCGGGGCGGACGCCGGCCGTGCCGTTGACGTAGACGTAGAGGTTCGCGTCGTCGTGCGGGCTCTTCAGCAGCGTGTGCGTGTGCGAGCCGCGGCACGTCTGCACGGTCGCCACCTGGACCGGAGCGGCGAGGTTCGAGATGTCGAAGATGCGGACGCCGCGGAAGCGCTCCAGGTTGACGGCGCCGGGCGCACCCTGCGTGCCGCAGTCGATCCGTCCACGAGTCTCCTCGACAGACATGAAGAGCAGGTTTTGGTAGACGGACACCTCGCCCTGCCCACCCGGGCAGACGACCGCCGTCACGATCTCCGGGTCCGCCGGATCGGAGATGTCGTAGATCTGGAAGCCGTTGAAGTTGCCAACGAAGGCGTGGTCGCCCTGGAAGGAAAGATCGGAGTTGACGAACGCGAAGCTGCCCGGGTTGGCGGGGTCGAAGAATCCGGCCGGCTTCATCCGGTTGGCGAGCAGCTCGACGCCGCTCGCGGCAACGCCGGCATCGGCGAAGCCTGGGCTCAGCGCGGCGCGCGGGTCGGTCGTCGACTGCGCGGCGGCAAGCGAGGTCAGGACTGCCGCTGCGAGCAGCGCTCCCAGCGCTGCGATCGTCGAGCGGCGTCGAGGTGGACGGCGAAAGCGTGCGGCAACAGGCTCTCTCATGTCTCTCCCCTGGTCGCCTTACTGGGTTTACAAACACTAATATCTCGGCGCGGCCAAGTTCAAACCGGATCTCGAGCCGCGAACGTGAGAATCCGGTCGTAGCGGGTATGCGAAATGAGAGGTAACGACCACAAGGGGGGAATCTCGATGCGCCGCGTCATCCTGCTTCTCAGCGCGCTGCTCCTGCTCGGGGCGTCCGCCGCGCTCGCGCAGGGCGCGTTTCCGAAGAAGATCGCACTCCCGAACGCGTTCGCGCCCGAGGGGATCGAGGTCGGAAACGGGAACACGGTCTACGTCGGCTCCGTCGGCACCGGCGCCGTCTGGGTCGGCGACCTGCGGACGGGCTCCGGCCGGATCCTCGTCGCCGGTGCGCCCGAACGTGCGCGCTGCGACCGGGATCGAGTTCGATCACGGCCGGCTCTGGGTCTCGGGCGCGCGCTTCGGCAACGCGCAGCGTCTACAACGCCAGGACGGGCGACCTGATCCGGGAGCTGCAGCTCGCGACCGGCACGGGCGCGACGTTCATCAACGACGCCGTCGCGACGAAGCAAGGCCGTCTACTTCACCGACTCGCAGCGACCCGTGATCTACAAGGTCGGGCTCTCCGGCAACGGTCATCCGGGTGCGGTGACGACGATCCAGCTCTCCGGCGACTACCAGCACGTCGTGGGCCAGTTCAACCTGAACGGCATCGTCGCCACGGCGGACGGCAAGACGCTGATCGCCGTGCAGAGCTTCTCGCGCAAGCTCCTCACGATCGACCCGACGACCGGAGCTCGCGAAGCGAGATCGATCTCGGCGGCTACGACCTCACGAACGGCGACGGCCTGCTGCTGCGCGGCCGGACGCTGTACGTCGTCCAGAACCGCGACAACAAGGTCGCCGTCTTCGAGCTCTCACGCGACCTGACGAAGGCGACGTTCCTGCGTGCGATCACCGATCCGGGCAACCTCGACGTGCCGACCACGATCGACAGGTCCGGCAGCCGGCTCTACGTCGTCAACGCCCGCTTCGGGACGACGACGCCGACCGACCAGGCCTACCACATCGTCAGGATCAGCTGAACGTCACGAGCGCGCTTTCGAGCTCACGGGCGCCCGCCAGGCACGAGCGGCGGGCGTCTGCGGGCTCGAGCAGCGGACACCCGCGCCGCACGAAAGCGCCGTCGGTAAGCACGGCGACCGCCTTGCCGAGCCACCGGTAGCACGCGGTCCTCGTCGCGCCTCCGAAGAGCTCGCAGCGGCCGACGAGGCGCACGTAGGCGGCCGTCGACGCGCCGAGCAGGTTCTGCGCCTTCGTGCCCCGGATGCAGGCCACCGCGTCTCGTCTGGTCCTCGAGGTCGGCGCACAGCGCGAGCTGCTCTTCCGGGTCGGCGGGCCCGATCACCGCCGCGCCGGTGATGCACGCCTCGCGCTGCAGACCCGCGAGCTCGCGGCAGAGAACATCGAGATGGATCGCCGAGTCGACGACGATCCCCTCCGGCCGGTCGTCGACGAACGCGCGGTACCAGCACGGACGCACGAACTCGGCCGGCTGCGCGGCGCAGAGCGTGCGCGGATCCGTTGCGGCGCCGGCCGGCAGCGCCGCCTGGTCGGCGCCGATGACCGCGAACCAGTAGTCGTGGTAGGCGCCCTGCGCGCAGTCGGGCGCCGTGCCGGGCCCGAGTGCCCGGCAGAGCGCCAGAGCGGGTGCCAGCCGGTCGCCGTGGATGCGCATGAACGCATGCCCGAGGCCGTGCACGCAGCTGTAGCGTCGGTATCTCGTTCCCGCGTCCGCGCAGACCGCGCTCGCCTCGCGCGGCCGGCGCGGGTCGATCGACGGCGCCACCCCCGTGACGAGGCCGTGGGCGAACCCCGCGCTGCAGCCCGGGTCGTTGCTCCGCGGCAGCACGTCCTGCAGGTCGGCGAGCGTCGAGATCCTCGTCGAGCGCGTACGTCCTCCCGACCGTGTGCATGACGCCGTGGCAGTTCGAGAGCACGAACCCGCCCTCCGTCCGAACGGCCGCCTCGATCGCCGCCACCGCCGGGCGCGGGTCGTCCCGACCGCCGACGGCCTCCTGGAACGTCCGGTGTCAGACAGTCGCGTGACGCCTCGTCCAGGAGCCCCTGGCACGCGCCGAGCTCGACCGCCTCGGGCGGCGCCGTCCTCGCCGCCGCGCGCGAGCAGGACAGCGGCTGTGAGCAGGGCCGCGGCGCCGAGCGCTGCGGCGAGCAGGAGGAGGGCGGCCCGGCGCGGGCCGCCCTCCTGTTTCTCGTCCTGCCCTACTTGATCGTGAACGTCGCCCTGCCGGTGGTCTGGTTCCCGGCCATGTCCGTCGCCAGCCAGCGGAACTCCGTCGTCGTCGTGACGACGAACGACTGGCCCGGCTCACGCGGCCCGGTCGAGTCCCAGAGCGTCGACGTGTTCGACGGCTTCGACCCGTCCGTCGTGTAGCGGATCACGGCCGGCTCGCTCACGTACTGGAACGTCGTCGTGATCGGCGTGCTCGACGAGCGGACGCCGGTCATCACGACCTCCGGGCCCTTGTCGTCCTTCGAGTAGTCGTAGGCCGACTCGAGCAGGCCGTAGTTGCCGGCGGCGAACTCGAGCGCCTCGAACTTGCCCTCGGTGTCGTAGGGCGGCTGGAAGCCGACGCCCTGCTGGGTGAGGTCCTGCCCTCGCATGATCGCGCCAGACGCGTGCGCGAACTGGAGCGGCTCGGTGAACGTCATGTTCGGCGCCGGGCTCCCCGGATTCTGGGCCGACACCGTCGCCACCGTCCTCGTCTCCTCGGTCGGCAGACCCGGGTCGAACGTCACCTTCTCGAGCGGCGTGAACAGGTTCCGGTTGTTCGAGCGCACGGCCGTGGCCCCGGCGGCCGCGGCCACCGAGATCGTCGTCTGCTCGAGCGCGCCGAAGCGGTCGGCCCCGGTCTCGAACGAGTACGCGATCACGCCGCGGTTGTACCAGTGCTCGTCGGCACTGTTGCCCGCCGCCGAGTAGAGCACGTCGGCGATCGGGCCTGTCCGCTCCGGCAGGATCGCCGTGTTCCGGACATCCTTGATCCGGTTCAGGATCCGGTCACCGGCCTGGAAGAAGTACTTCTCGACGCCGATGTTCGCGTGCACCGCGGCGCCTTCACCGCGGTCCGGCAGGTAGGTGCCCGGCGCCCACATGAAGTAGCCGCCGAAGCTGTGGATGTTGTTCGAGAACTTGATGTTCTTGAACGTGTCCGCGATCCAGAGCTCGTTCTTGATCTCCGGCTCGGAGGCCTCGGAGGGGCCGGCGAAGACGTCGCTGACGCACGACGCCGACGCGCCGATGTAGCCGTCGATGAGCGTCCCGAACGTGTTGTTGCGGTTCATGTCGGTGCCCCAGGCGTTCCGGGCCGCCGAGTCGTTGAACGGCTGAGGCGCGCCTCCCGGGAGCGTGTTCGCCCGCGGCGTCCAGAAGTTCGCCGCGTTCGGGTCGTCGGTCTCGAGGCCGCCGTTCATGCACCAGTTCGTCATCGTCCGGCGCTGGCTGTTGAAGTTGTGCATCGAGTAATGCGACCCGTCCGGGTTCGACGACGGGAGGATGAAGATGTCGAGCTCGTCGACGAGCTGCCGCGTCGTCTTGTCGATTCCGTAGTTCCGGAGCAGCTGCTCCGCGGTCTCGAGGCAGGTCAGCGGCGTCGCCCACTCGCGGGCGTGCTGCTGGCAGTAGAGGAAGACGCCGACGCGGCGGCCGTGAATCCCCTGGTCGGCGCTGTTGCCAGGCCGGTTCTTCCCGATCCGCATCACGAAGTACTCGAACGGCCCGCGCGGGACGTGCGCGTTCGTCGCCGTCGTGAGGAAGTCGGACAGACTGCCCTTCGGCCGCGCCTGGACGATGCCCGCCCCGGCGTTGCCGCGGTATGTGCCCGCAACCAGCCTCGCGAAGACATTCGGGCTTGCGTTGATCGCGGCGACGACCTGCGCCGCCGTGCTCGAGGGAGCGCCTGCCGCGTCAGTCGCCAGGCTGACCCGCAGGTCGTTCCCGGTGAGCGAGACGCTGAGCGGCTGATTGGCCGCGCCCGGGTTGACGAACTCGGCCGTGAGGTCGTTACCGCCCTCGTGGCCCCACGCCCTCGAGGTGAGGATGACGGCCTGACCCCCGACGGTGCCGCTGAGGTTCCCGGTGAAGGCCGGGTTCGTCAGGCCGGCCATCAATGCCTGCGCCCGCCGCTGGTAGCCGTTCGTCTTGTTCGGCAGCGGGATGATCGTCGTCAGGTCCGGGAACTCCGCCGCCAGCTCGCGGAAGCGACCGTAGACCTCGGTCGGGTCCATGTACCGCGTCGTGAAGTTGCTGAGGTAGTTCGAGGCCATCGGCGGCAGGCCGCCTCCGAGCCAGGTGTTGACGTCGGCCTCGACGAACGTGCCGTTGCTCGAGCCGATGCGGATCCGCGTCGGCGCCGCCGGTGTCGAGGTGTTGACCTCGCCGACCTTCACGAGAATGCGGTGCTCGATGTAGGTGTCCGGCGTCGTGTCCGGGTCGATGTTCACGTTCATCGTGCGCGGGCCTTGATCGATCGCCGTGCCCGCGCCGGTGTTCCACGCGACCACGAGCGACTCGCCGGTGGTCGGCGGAACCACGGGTGCCGTCCTTCGCCTCGACGGAGAGGAAGCGGCCCGCGTAGTTCTCGAAGTAGTCGACGCGGAGCACGATGATGTCGCCGCTCGGCGCCACCTCGGCGCTCGCTGGGGCGAGTACGGCCGCCTCGGCGGTCTCCTCGGCCTTCACGTCGGCCTGGTAGTCCTCGGCACGCTGGCGCCACGTGGCGGGACCCTCGATCGTCGTGCCGAGCTCGAAGCCGGCAGCTTCGAGCGCGGCCAGCTCGTCGGCGTTGCCGAAGACGGTGACGGTGACCGTCCCGTCCGCGTTCGTACGCAGATAGTGGTCGTTGAAGTCGATGCCGTAGTCGTCCGCCTCGAGCTGCAGCTCGATCGCCGCGGCCTTGTCGGGCAGATTGACCTCGACGAGGCTGCGACCCTGGTTCGGGTCGATACCCCGCTCGCTCTCCTGTGCTGCGGCGCTGCCCGCGATCGCTAGAGCGACCAGCGTGGCCACGAGCACCGCCTTGCGTGCTCCGCTGAAACCCATGACGGCTGTCCTCCCCGGGTCAGAAAATAGGTCTGGGCCCCGGGATCGAATCAAACCTGCGCGCTACGTGCGCAGCATCCGCCCGCTCAGCGCTCGTCGACGCCCTCGAGTCGCATGAAGGCGTAGAGGACGAGATAGCTCAAGCGTCAGGAAGCCGGACAGGAGCACGGTCATCCCGATCGCGCGTGGGTCGGCGACGATCACGTCGAGCTCGAGAGAGCAGCCGCGGGTCGGCGAGCACGTCCCAGCTGTTCCAGCGGAGGACGCGGCCGAGGTAGACGCCGAAGCTGGCCAGGCCGAGGACGGCGACCGCGGTTGCCCAGGCGACGCGCGCGCCCGCGAGGCTGCGCACGACCGACTGGACGAGGTAGAGCGAGAGGAAGCCGAGCAGCATGCCCGTCCAGGCGGGAGCCGCGATCACGACGACGTCGACCCAGAGCGGGACGACGGGGCTCGGGACGAGGTGCTTGAAGTCGGTGATGATGTAGGGCGCGTTCGGGAGGAAGAGCAGCCACAGGGCTGCGAGCGGAAGCAGCCGCAACGGCCCCGTCCCCGCCCGGTGCCGGTCGTAGATCAGGATCGAGAGCCCGAACGGGATCCACGCCAGGAAGAGGTTCCAGATCAACCCGCCGAAGAGCGGCTCGCTCGAGTAGACGTAGCGGGTGACGATCAGCGCGACGGAGAAGAGCGAGAGCAACGCCAGCGCCGCATAGATCGCGCGCCGGCGGCGACTGGTGTCCGTGCTCCCCATCCGGAACCACTCTACTCGCAGGCGTCAGGCCGACTCTTCGGCGAAGCTGGCGAGTCCGGAGCGGGCGAATGCGACCGTCCGCGCTCCCCAGCCGGCGAACCGCGTCCGGAAGCTGCCCGCGAACGTGCCCGTCGTGGTGACGCGACGACACTCGCCGCGCGTTCCCTGGGTCGTCTCGGTGGCGGCGAACGTGCCGCTGCCCCGCACGGCCAGAGCAGCCGGGAGATCGACTGCGATGCTCGGAGGCCGGCCCGCGAGCGGATCGAAGCCGAGCCGCTCGGCCCGCATCACGTGGTACCAGGTCGTGCCGGCGGGGAGCTTGCCGCCGCGATCGGCGAAGCTCAGCGTCAGCCAACCGCCCGCGTCCGGCGAGAGCAGCAGCGTCGCCGCCGGTCCGGCGGATCCCTGTCGAACCGCCGTCAGGACCGACGACGGCGAACAGATCTCGAACGCCGGAGCGGAGCAGTCGACAGGCCCGCCGCGGTTGAACGTCACGGAGCCGGAGAGAACGGGGCGGCGGATCGTCCCGAAGAAGCTCGTCCCCGTGCGGAGGACGAAGCTGCCGCGCAGCCTCACCGGCACGCTTGCGAATGCGCCGCGGCAGCCCTGGAACTCGCCGAGCTCCCGCGCCGGGCCGGTCGCGGTCACGGTCATGCCGATCGCAACGACCGTGCCGAAGCGCGCCCGCCAGTGGCCGCTGCGGCCGTCGAAGGAGACCGTGCCGGTCGGCGCGGCGCGGAACCCGTGCTGCTCCTCCCCGCGCCCGTTCCCGAACGTGCGGGTGAGCGAGATCCCGAACGTCTCGCGTGCTGCGCGCTCGGTCGGCCCGGCCACGGCGGCCGAGAGCTTCCAACCCGGCTGTGACACCGCCGTCGGAGACACGAAGAGCGTGACGTGGTCGACCGCGACCGCGTTCCCGGGCGCGGCGAGGGCGGCTCCCACGGCTGCGACCAACAGTGCGGTACGACCCGTCATAGACCCTCCAGTCTCCGGAACGGTACGTCCTCGTCAGTCCGGCAGCAAGGGCATCTCGATCCCTTCGCCACGGCCGAGGAGGACCGCACGCGTGAGTGCGGCCGAGCCGAAGCGCTCGCGCACTTCGTCGACGGCCGCGTCGAGCGCCCCGTCGTTGCGACGGTCGAACGGAAGCATCAGCTGCACCGCCCCATCGTTCTCGAGGTTCGCGACCGCGATCCCGACGAGCGTGACACCCCGCTGCTCGATCATCGGCGTCGCGGCGGCCAGCAAGCCCCGCGCGGTGGCGAGGATCGTGTGCGTCTGCGCCGTCGGCCGGGGCAGCGTGTGCGACCGCGTCGCCCGCGTAAAGTCGTCGAACCGAAGGCGGAGCACGACCGTGCGGCCGACCCGTCCGGCGGCGCGCATCCGGCGCGTGACCCGGTCGACGAGCCCGATCACGGCCGCGTCGAGCGCCTCGGCGGAGGTCGGCGCGCGGCCGAGCGCCCGCTGCGACCCGATCGAGCCGCGCCGCCGCCCGGTCCGGACGGGCCGGGGGTCGAGGTTGTGGGCGAGTGCGTGCAGGTGCCGGCCGGATGCGCGGCCGAGCATCGAGACGAGCACCGACTCGGGCAGCAGCGCAACCTGCCGCACCTTCGCGATCCCGCGCGCGCGCAGCTTCGCGGCCGTGACCGGCCCGACGCCCCAGAGCCGCTCGACCGGAAGCGGATGGAGGAACGCGAGCTCCTTGTCCGGCGGCACCACGAGCAGCCCGTCCGGCTTCGCCACCGCGCTCGCGACCTTGGCCAGGAACTTCGTCCTCGCGACGCCGACCGTGATCGGCAGCCCGACCCGGTCGAGCACGTCGCGCCGGAGCCGCTCGGCTATCTCGACCGGCGTGCCGAACCCTCGCTCCATGCCGCGTACGTCGAGGAACGCCTCGTCGATCGAGAGACCCTCGACGAGCGGCGTCGTGTCCTCGAACACCTCGAAGACGGCCTTGCTGGCCTCGACGTAGGCCGAGAAGCGCGGCTTGACGACGACTGCGTGCGGGCAGAGTCGCCGCGCCTGGCGCTCGCTCATCGCCGTGCGGACGCCGAGCGCCTTCGCCTCGTAGCTCGCCGCGAGCACGACACCCATGCCGACGAGCACCGGCCGCCCGCGCAGTCGCTGCTCGTCCCGCTGCTCGACGGACGCGAAGAATGCGTCCAGATCGGCGTGCAGGATCGTCGCCTGGCGTGACACGAACATATGTTCGCACAGTCAGGCCAGACGCGAAAGCCAGTCCTGGACCGCTTCCGTCACTCCCGTTGCGGGACGGAGGCTGTGGTTGCCCGGGACGAGGACGACCGAGCGCGACTTCGAGGGCGGGGGGATCCCGAACGGATCGCGCTCGCCCTGGACGACGAGCACCGGCACCGCCACCGCGTCCAGTTCGGGGAGCCGGCTCGGAGCGGTCGCGCGTCCCGGCGGACGCAGCGGGAAGGCGAGGCAGAGAACCCCGACTGCGCCTGTTGCGGCTGCGGTGCGGCAGGCGACCCGCGCTCCCGCGGAGCGCCCGCCGGTCACCAGCGGCAGCCCGCTCAGCGCATCCGCGCGCAGCTGCTCGACGGTCGAGATCCAGGCGGTGTCGAGTTGAGCCGCCGGCGCAGGCGAGCGTCGTCCTGCGACGCGGTACGGCTGCTCGACGAGCGCGACCGAGATCTGTGCGGCGAGCGCAGCCGCCTTGGCGGCGACGAGGTCGGGCGCCGCGACTCCTCCACCGGCCCCGTGCCCGAGCACCAGCGCTGCCCGCGGTTCGTCGGCCGGATGCAGGTGCGCGCGGGCCGGCCCGTGTGGGGTGTCGAGCTCGAGCATCTCCGGCTACTCTGCCCGTTGTTCGCCGGGCGGAGGGGGTTCAGGTGCTACGGAGGCTGCTCGTGTTCTCCGGTGGTCTCGTCGCAGCCGGGTTGATCACCGGCTCGGCGGCTGCTGCCGGCGACTCGGCCACCAACCCGGTTCCCTCGCTGACGCCCGCCGCGACACAGCGACTGTGGACGGAGTTGGTGCGACGGCCTCGCGTGCACTCGCTGCGAACGGCCGCGTGTCAGCCGCTGCGTGCCGTCTTCTACGCGCCGACGGATTGGCGCCGCCTGGCGACGAAACTGGCTGCGACGCCGTCGCCCTGCGCGCAGTACTACATCTCCGTCCCGCCGGTTGGCGACAAGACGCAGCCCCGGGCCGACGAGGCGTGGCGCATCCGGGCGCTCGGGCCGGCGTTCCACGCGCTCGCGGAGGTCAGCGTCACCGGCTGGACGGCCTGGGTCGCGTCGACCGGGCAGTCCTGGTACGCGGCCGGCGTCGAGGCGCGACGGCGGATGGCGACGGCCGGGTACGACGTGGCCGCCGGAGACACCTGGGCGCTGAACGAGCTCTCGTCGGCGGTGCGGCAGGGCACCGGCAACGCGCGGGCGAACATGCGGGCCTTCCTCAACGGCCTCTACGACGGAGACGGCACCGCTGCCGGTAGCGCGCGGGACCGTGTTCATCGCCGGGATCGGTCAGGCGACGACCGACCTCTCGCTCTACCAGGCGCGGCTGCAGGACTGGTACGAGGACGCCGGCTTCTGGAACGACCTCAGCCGCTTCGCGAGCGACTGGTCGCAGGAGGTGTACGGCGACGTCCGCCATTACGCCGTCGCCGGCGCGACGCGGGAAGCGCGCCGCGACCTGCTGAACGAGTACCTGCAGCACCAGAGCTCGCTCGCCGGCGTCGCACCGGCGTCGGCCGATGCGGCGCGAAGCTTCCTGGCGGCGTTCTCCAGCCCGCTCGCGAACGCGGCCTGGCGCTACGACGCCGCCTTCGGCTGGACGGACGTCCCGGCTCGAGCTGATGCAGGACTACGTCTCGGCCCAGACCTATGCGATGCGCTCGGCCGCCACCGGCCGCTTCGGCTATGCCTGGTCGCCGAAGAACCTCGCCGGCGTCCCGGACACGACCTTCAACGCGCAGACCGACGCGCTGCTGGTGCGGCTCGCGGCGGCGATCGCCGACTCGGGCGACACTCCGGAAGCCGCCTGTGGCGCGGCCTGGTGCACCGGCAGCCTCGACGGGGCGACCGCCACGACCGCCTGGCGCACGTTCGGGGCCTGGAAGCCCTCTCGGCTCGCGTTCACCACTCCGGAGCAGACCGTCGCGCCGGGTGCGGCGTCGACGCCGCTGACGGTCGAGCTGCAGACGAGCCACCGGCACCCCGTACACGGCGGGCGCGCCGGTGACGGTCGCGCTCTCGTCGTCCTCGTCGACAGGAGAGCTCGCGACGACCCCCGGCGGCCCCTGGACGGCGACGCTGACGACGCCGATCGCCTCGGCGGCGAGCTCGACGAGCTTCTACTACCGCGACGCCGGTGTCGGCTCGGCCACGATCACAGCCGCCGCCGCGGGGAAGGCGTCGGCAACCCAGGCGGTCACCGTCGGCACGGCGCCTCCCTCTCCCCCGGCTTCCCCGCCACCCTCGGGCGGCGGCGGGCCGGCGCCTGATCTCGTCGTCCAGGCGAGCGCATCACCTGCTGCGCCGGCCGTCGGCGACACGATCACCTACGTGCTCGGCGTCCGGAACCTCGGCGGCCCGGCGTCGCGCGCGCTCCTCGCCGTCCAGCTCCCGCCGCAGGTCGCCTACACCGGCAGCCAGTCGGACCGCGGACCGGGCTGCACCGGCACCGCGACGCTCACGTGCGATCTCGACTTCCTCGCCGGCGACCTCGTCGCGACCGTCCGGATCAGCGCCGTCGTACGCGAGCCGGGGATGCTGGTCCTCTCGGCCACTTCCTCGGCGCAGCCGAGCGACTCGCAGCCTGCGAACGACGCCGCCCGCGTCGTCACCGTCGTCGAGCCGCCGGCGACGATCCGGGCCCCGGCGCTGGCTCGGCCCACGCTCCGGGCAGTCGGCACCCCCGCGCGGGCGTCGAGGGCAGGCGGTGTGGCGACCCTGTCCGTCCGCTTCTCGGTCGGCGGCGCCGCCCGGCTCGAGGCACGTCTGACACCGCTGCGCTCGACGCGCCCGATCACGCTGCTGGCGGGCACATCGCTCGCCGGAGCCCGGTCGACCAAGGCGCAGCCGGCCGCCGCGGCCAGGGTCTCGCGCGCCGCCACGTACCTCTTCAAGGCGCGGATCGGCGCAGCCAAGCTGATCCGCGGCCGCACGTACCTCGTCCGGCTCACGTCAGTCGACGCGGGCGCTCGGCGCCGCACGCTGACGATCCGCGTCAAGGCCTGAGCCGACTTCATCTGCTGTACTACCGGGCAGAACGGCGATGCAGCGTCTCGCCCTCATCGCGGTTGTCCTCGTAGCGCTCGCAGCGCCGGCGAACGCGCGCGCGGCGCTCTTCTTCCTGCTCGACCAGCAGACCGCCTCGCCGAACGACCGCGTCACCGTACGGACGGGCGCAACGTCGACGAACTTCGAGCTGAGACGGCAGGTGAAACCTCTGCAGCGACCCGTCCGGCTGTACCTCGTTCGAACTGAGCTGGCGGCCGAGGTTCACTCCCGCTTCGACCCGCGCCTGCACTTCGTCGGTTCGGTCACGCCGGACAGGAACGGGCGTGGAATGCAGACATTCAGCGTGCCCCCTCTCGATTCGGCGACGTACACACTCGCGTACTGGTGCCCCGGCTGCGCCGCCTCCAGTCGCGCGCCCACGTTCGTCGTTCAGCACCCCGGTCAGTTCGTCCAGCGCTACCGCTCCCAGACGCTCCTCCGCATCAGCACGACCCAGGCATGCCCGGTGACGCTCCCGAACGCGAACCGGCCGGCCGGTCAGCCGCGAAGCGTGTCCTGGTACGGAAACGGTCTCCTCTGGGCGGGCCTGAAAGCGGACGGCATCTCGGCGGTGCCGCAAGACAGAGTGGGTGCCGACGGCTCGGTCGGCGACAAGCTGCTCTGGGTGACCTCACCGTCGTGGAGCGTGCCGACGATCTCGGGCGAGCGCCTCGACGCACCCGCCCCGGCGCTGCGTGTGCTCGGGGTCAATCAGGGCTCGTTCGCGAACGCCGACAAGCCGTCGTTCATGTCGCCGGTGAGCTTCCCGTCTGCCGGCTGCTGGAGGTTGCGAGCGCGGGTGGGCGACGTCAGCCTCTCCTACGTCGTCGACGTCGTCGTGCGAGCGGCCCCCACGCCGTAGACCCCGATTCGTTGGCCAGAATGCCCGGATGAACGAGCGGCTCTTCGTCGTCGACCGGCCCGCAGGCTCGGAGTGGGTGCCCGGCAAGGGTGCGCGCGAGCAGCCGCTCTGGCCCGAGCACGCTGCGTTCATGGACGACCTCTTCGAGCGCGGCGTGATCATGCTCGGCGGCCCGTTCGAGGACGGGTCGGGCGCGCTGCTCGTGATGCGGGTCGCCGACGAGGCAGAGGCGCGAGAGCTGCTGGTTCCGGATCCGTGGTGCAGCGACGGCCGCGACGTCCAGGGCATCGGCCGAATCCGGCCCTGGACGATCTTCCTCGACGGGCGGAGGCAGCGCAGCTGATCCTCGGCTCGAGGCTCGATGACCCAGCAGGCGCTCATCCTCGTCGAAGGGCTCAGCGACCGGATCGCGCTCGAGTCGCTCGCGTCGCGCCGCGGCCGTGACCTCGCCGCCGAGGGCATCGACGTGGTGGCGATCGGCGGCGCCCAGGCGATCGAGCGCGCGCTGCGCGGCGTGAGCGGAGTCCGCGTCGCCGGGCTCTACGACGTCGCGGAGGAGCGTGCCGTCCTGCGCGGGCTCGAGCGCGCCGGCTTCGGCGCCGGCGGCTTCTTCGCGTGCGACCCCGACCTCGAGGGGGAGCTCGTCCGCGCGCTCGGAACGGAGCGGATGCTCGAGCTCGTCGAGGCGCGAGGGCAGCTCGGCGCGTTCACGACCTACCGGAAGCAGCCGGCGCAGCGCGCGAAGCCGCTCGAGGCGCAGCTGCACGGCTGGCTGCACAACTGGAAGATCCGCTACGCGGCGCCGCTCGTCGAGGCGCTCGACCTCAGCCGCGTCCCGCGACCACTCGACGGCGTTCTCGACGCAGTCAGCGGCTCGGATCCTTCGAGCATCTGACCGTCTCTAGACTGGCTGCGTGGAGGGCACGACCTTCGAGCCCAGCGACGGAGTCGGATTCGCACTCCGCCTCATCAACACGTGGGACGAGCTCGAGCCCGACCCGGAATGCCTCCGCGACATCGGCTTCGTGCAGCGCTTCTTGCTGCGGCAGGGCTTGACGGATGCCGCGCGCGTCGCGAGCGTCGACGACATCGAGTCTCTCCGCGCTCTGCGTGCGCGTCTCACTCGCGCCTGGGACGCCGCGAACGAGGAGACGGCCGTCGCCGAGCTGAACACGATCCTGGCCGGAACAGGCGCACAGCCCTGGCTCGAGCGGCACGAGAGCCGTTCCGATTTCCGCTATGACCGGCCGGGCGCACCGATCCGGGAGTTCGCCGACGCTCTCGCGGCCCGCGCGCTGCTCGAGGAGATCGCTGTCGGACGCTGGCCGCGTTTCGGCCGTTGCGACGCCGGGCCGTGCCGCTGCGTGTTCATCGACCGGACGCGAAGTGGCGTCCGCCGCTACTGCTGCCGGCTCTGCGCCGACCGGGCGGCGCATCAGGCGTTCCGTCGCCGCCGCGCGGGCTCCTAACTTCGCTTTCGTCATATCGTCAAATGCCTTTGAGGTATGACATCGACGAAAGGAGCACCATGCGACTCCTCGCCGCCGCCCTCGTCGCCGCCGCGGTCCTGGCACCTGCAGCCCTCGCCGACCCGCCCGACGTCCGCACGCACACGAACTTCGACAGCACGCGCACGATCACTGCGTGCGGCTTCCCGGTCGAGATCCACTCCGAAGGCGTCTTCACGGTCTGGGAGTACTTCGACGAGAGTGGCGCCCTCGTCCGCCAGCGGCTCCACGTGGAGCGCGCGTTCACGGTCACCTGGTCGAACCCGGCGAACGGGAAGTCGATCTCGTCCGTCCTCGGCGGGCCCGTGGTCAACGAGTTCGCCTCCGACGGCACGCTGACCCAGACAGTCGCCGGCCGGGAGCGGCTCTTCATCGCGCGCGGCGAGGGGCCGATTGCGAAGCAGGTCGGCCGGATCGTCTTCGTCGTCGCCCCGGACGGAACCGAGACGATCCCATTCGTCGCGGGCCAGTGGGACCTCGACATCACCCCGGAGCTCTGCGCGTACCTCGCCTAGAGGCGCGACGGAGTAACGAGGAGGGGGCGCTGGGGGCCCCCTCCTCGTGCGGTATTTCGGCTAGTGCCTGCGGATCGTGACGGCGGCGGTCGCGACGCCGGAGCGATCAGGACGGGGCCGCTTCGAGGATCTGTTTCAACGTCGCGAAGTTCTCAGCCACGCCCTTCTTGACCAAACGGCGGGCGAGCGGTGGCACGAAGGCGCCGGCACCGGGCAGCTCGATCTGTGCGTCGAGTTTCATCACTGTCTCGCCGTTCTCCGCAGAGAACTCGTAGCGGTAGAGGAACGGCGTCGGACCCGCGGTCGTGCGGATCGCGAACGTTCGCGGCGGCTCGCTCGCCACGATCTCGAGCTCGTTGACCGCGCGACCGGTCGGAAGCCCTCGCTCGATCGAGTACGCCGAGCCTACGCCGGTCTGGCCGGCTGAGGTCTTGCGCACGGCTTGGACAGCTGAGTTCCAGCGCGGGAAGTTGAGCGGCTCGGCGACGTAGGCGAACACCTGCTCGATCGGCCGGTCGATGCGCACGTCTGTCGCGAAGGCGATCACGCCGCCACCTCGACCGTGTTCGGAAGAACGTACCGCCGTTCGGCGAGCCGAGCTGCGGTCTCCGGATCGTGCGCGACCAGGTAGACCGTCGGGTTGGCTGCGGCGTAGGCACGGATCCGCTCGTGGGTGAGCCGTTCGGCGTCGTCGTCGGCGCCGACGCCGTCGACCTTGCCGCGCAGCATCAGGTCCTGCGTGTAGGAGCTGTCTCCGGCGAGGAAGACCGTCCGGTCGCCCTCGTCGACGAGAACGCCAATCTGGCCGGGGGTGTGGCCGGGGACGGGCACGAGCGCGACGTCGCCCGCTTCGGTCAAGCGCAGGCTCTGCGGAAACGGACCGAACGGCTCGGGCTCGAGCTCGAGCAAGGTTGGCTTGAACCAGGCCGGCCAGCGCGTGTTCGCGACGTAGCCGCGCAGGCGGCCGCGCAGGCCTGAGGCGAACTCCAGCTCGGTACGCGTGAGGAGGATCTCGGTGTCGGGGAAGTGATGCAGTCCGCCGGCGTGGTCGGTGTGCAGGTGGGTCATCACGAGCCAACGCACATCGCCCGGGCTGATACCCAGCCGTTCGAGCTGCGGGCCGATCTCCTGCTCGGGCTCCACCCATTCGCGGAAGGCGCGGACGCCCGGATGCCAGCGGGTGAAGTAGCCGGGCTGGGAGGCGCGGGCGGTCTCGCCGGTGTCGACGACGATCACGCCCTCCGGGTGCTCGATCGCGAAGGCGTAGATCGGCAGCGGCTCCGTCCACTCCCGGTCGCGAATCGTGTTCAGTAGCCGCCGCTTGCCGTGGCCAACGCCCTCGCGCCACGCCCTCGTGACGGCGACCGTTCCGGTCTGAATTGCGTGGATTTTCACTGTGTCGTCTCCCTTCGTGCGTATCAGGATTTGACGCGGCGTGGCACCTCCGGTGCAAAGCCGCGCAAGATCAGCTCGACGACACCGGCCGCGAGCCGCTCGTCAAGCGGGCCGCCGGTGATGAGCAGCCGGTAAAAGAGCGGCCCGCCGAGCACGTCGAGGGCGAGTTCGGCATCGAGGTCGGGAGCCAAGTCGCCCCGTTCGATGCCGCGGTCCAACACTTCCCGCAGCGCCGACCGCCGGGCGGCGAGGAAGCCGTCGCGAACCGCCTCAGCGAGCTCGGGATTCCGGCTCATCGCCTCCACCAGGCGCGGCATCGCTCCCGCTGCGACCGGCCCAGTGTAGACCTCGACTGCATCTCGCATCAGCGCGAGTAAGTCGGAGTGCGTCGAACCGGTGTCCGGCACGGTGATCTCGCTCACCAGCGCAGCGACCGCGGCCGCGACCAGCTCATCCTTTGACCGGTACCGCCGATAGATGGCGGCCTTGCCAACCCCCGCTCGGGCAGCCACTGCGTCCATGCGCAGATCGGGGACGCCCCCTTCGGCCATCAACTCGAGGGCGGCCGTGAGGATCGCGCGATCGGCCCGGGCGTCCCTCGGCCTTCCCATCACTCGTGCGGTAGCGGTGTCGGTGTCGCTCGTCATCCTCTTTCCTTACGGAACTCCTGGTTCCGTATCACCATAGCAGACTTCCGAGACCCGATGTCTCATAACTCATGACGAGCGCGCGCCCGACTGCGGTCGCGGGCACGCAGCTCCTAGGCTTGTCGTTCAGCGTGACGTCTTGGCCGGCACCGAACCGTTCGTTCAGCTCAGCCGTCCCCTCGTGCGACGCTCTCGACTGTGCGGGCTACTTCGACGCGCGAGCTGACGTCGAGCTTGCGAAAGATATTTCGCATGTGCGTCTCGACGGTCTTTGGGCTGAGGAACAGGCTTTCGGCGATCTCGACATTCGTTCTCCGGTCGACGACGAGCTCGGCCACCTGCCGCTCGCGCTCGGTCAGCGCGCCGACGCCGACTCCCCCGGCGTCGCCGGGCCGTGTGCGACGGTGGACGTGACGGCCGAGCCGTCGCAGCTCGTGGTCAGCCGCGTCGCGGTACCGACGCGCACCGCAGGCGTGGAACGCCGCGGCAGCCTGCTCGAGCTCCGTGACCGCCTGCTCGGGCCGGCCGGCGTGCGCAAGCGCTCGTCCGGCGAGCGCGCGCGCGAGCGCGGCTTCGACCGGAAGGCCGATTTCGTCCGCCGCCGCGGCGGAGGCCAGCGCCTCCGCGGCCGCGGAGGCGGCATCGCCGTTGGCGAGCGCGACGACCGCAGCGGCGCGATCCGCCATCGCGGTCGCCATTCTGAGCGCTCCCATCGAGGCTGCAGTCGCGCGAGCCTCGGCAGCTGCTCGCTCGGCGTCATCCGGTCGGCCCAGCGCCAGCCAGCACCGTGTCAGGAGCTCGAGCCACTTCGCGCGAAAGCTGGCTCCCGGCATGAGCGGTAGCCCGGCGCCGCCTGTACGTTCGAGCAGAAGCTCGACCGCGCGAGCGAGACCGGGATCGCCGGTTTCGAGCAGCGCGCCTGCAAGCGCCAGTCCGGACGCCGCGGGCACGAGGCCGTCCTCCATCCCGCGCGTGAGCTCGACGCTCTCCTCTGCCGCACTGACGGCAAGCTCGAGATCGCCCGCCGCGAGTGCGGTCAGAGAGCGATTGAGAAGGAGCCCAGCCAGGCTCTGGCCGTTGTCGAGGAGCCTGGCTTCCTCCACGGCGGCATCGAGCATTTCGCCACCCTCGGCAAGCTCGCCCGTGCAACATCCTGACCCAGGCCAGGAGCATGAAGGCGAACGGGACGAACGCCGGCTGCCCCGTCGCTCGCGCGACACGTATCACTCGTTCAGCGTGGCCGCCCGCCTCGCCGAAGCGATCGAGATAGAGCTCGGCCCCTGCCAGATTGACGGCGGCGTCGAGCCGCAGTGCCAGCTCGCGATCCGAGAGCGCATCGACAAGCGCCGCTCCCTCGCTGCGATGTCTCTCGGCCTCCGACGTCGCACCGCTCAGTCCCGCGCCCCACGCGAGGAGTGCTACGGCGCTCGCAGTCAGCGGCTGATCCTCCAGCGACCTGGCGATGTCGAGCGCCCGTCCCGCCCAGACGCCGATCTGCTCGTACTCCATTCTGTAGACGCCGTCGAGCGCCAGCTCGATCATCAGAGCGGCGGCCTCGGGCGAATCGCCGTCCTCGAGGTCCTCCAACGTGCGTGCCAGACGACGATGAGCATCCGCATGACGGCCGAGCAGATGCTCGATGCCCGCGCAAGCCGTCGTGAGCCGGACGCGCAGTCCGACCGCATCCTCCGGAACGAGCTCGATGCTCTCGAGAATTGCCGCGTGTCCTTCGGCGAAGTGCCCGCACGTGGCCAGCGCGCCCGCGCGCGCGAGCAGAAGCTCTACTCGCTCCTCCGCGGGAGCATCCTCGGCCAGAAGCCGCAGCGCGCCTGCGTACCAGGCCGCAGCGCTCGCCGGCGCGCGATGTGCTGCTGCGTCGCCGGCCTCGCGCAGCGTTGCGACCGCCACAGGGTCGCCCTGTCGTCCGGCGCGCTCGACGTGGTGAGCCCGCCCTGCGGCGCTCACGCCGCGGGCTGCCAGGGCGTCGGCGCTGCGCTCGTGCGCGCCGAGACGCCAGCCGGCCGGCGCCGACTCGTAGACCGCCCTACGCACGAGGGGATGACGGAAGCGAAAGCGGCGAGGCACATCGGTCTCGCGAATCAGATCGAGCCGCAAGAGCTCGTCCATGGCATCGAGGGCCGACGCCGGTGTGGCCGCCGCCGCGGCCGTGGCAAGCTCCGGGTCGAAGGGGTCCCCAGCCACTGCGGCGCCCTGGAGCACGATGCGCGCATCGTCCGGGAGGCCCGCGATCTCCTCCGCCAAAGCGGTCGCAACGAGTGGCGGCACGCCCAAGTCCGCCAGGGGGTTGTCCGCGGCGACCGTCCCGAGCGCAACTTGACGCTCGAGCGACCTGGCCAGCTGCTCGAGATAGAACGGATTGCCGCCGCTGTCCTCGTACAGGGCGGCTGCCGTCGGCTCGTCAATCGACGCGTCGAGGAGCCGGCGGGCTTCGAGCTTCGTCAGGGTCCCCAGCTCGAGACAGGTGAGTGTGCCCGCGCGGCGCGCCCGCTCGAGCGCCGCCGCCAGCCGCTCTGGTGCTTGTCGTGGACGGATCGCCACCACGATCAGGACGGAGGAATCAGGCGGGCTGCGTAGCAGCGCGCCGAGCAACTCGACCGAGGCGGGGTCGGCCCAGTGGATGTCGTCGAGCACGAGCACGAGCGGGTTCGTCGCCGTAAGGCGCTCGAGCAACTCCCGTGCGGCGCGGTGGCTGCGGTAGCGCTCGTGTGGGAGGTCGCTCTCACCGGACGCCGCGAACCGCGCCTGCGACGGGAACACGAGCGCGAGCGCACTGCGGATCTCGTCGTCGAGCGCATCGCGGCGACGAGGCTCGAGGCTCTGCAGGTACTCGTCGATTGCATCGACGAAGACCCAGAAGGGCAGGTCGCGCTCGAGCTCCGACGCGGTTCCCGAGAGCACGAGGTGACCGCGTGCGTCCGCGCGCGAGATCAGCTCCGCGAGAAGCCGGCTCTTGCCGATTCCGGGCTCGCCCACCAGCTCGAGCACAGCGGGACGCGCGCGATCCAGCTCGGAAAGCGCGCGATCGAATTCGCCGAGCTCGTCGGCGCGCCCAATGAGTTGCTCGCCAAGCACGGCCATTTCCCTTGCTGAAAACCATAGAACAGGGCTGGTGAATCGAGAAATCAGGGTGCTGCCCCGATGTTGCACGCCCGGGAAGGGGTCAGGCTCGGAGTGTGTCCAGATACGTGCTGCACCACCGGCACGAGCCGCACGAGTGCGGAGTCGTGTTCGCGTCCTTCAAGGGCCATGAGAGCCCACTCCGGCGCCAGATCGCCCTCGCCTCATGCCGCTCCGGGGAACACGCGATCTGGTGGACGGTCAGCGCCGTCTCCGAGGACGAGGCGCTCGGACTGCTCCCCTTCTACGTCGCCGAGCGCACGACCGCGTCGAGCGTCAGCGAGGTGGAGATCCCATGACCGAGGCAACAGCGCAGGCGGTCGCACCAAAGCCCGCGAGCGAGGTGTGGGCACGCCTTGCCACTGAGACCGGCCTCGCCAGAAGCGGGCTGGCGATCGTCGCGCTGCACGTCGCCGACGACAACTTCCTCCAGCCCGAGCCGGGCACGTCGCCGAGCGACCATCTCGCGGGCGGACTCCTGCCGCTCGCGCTCCTTGCGGCCGCTGCCTATGCGTATCCACGGCTCCGTGCCGGAGCGCGCGGCGCGCTCGCCCTCTCGATCGGGCTCCTCGCGATCACGGTCGGGGCGGCTTCCGGGCTCTATTCGACGCTCGCAGTCGGACCGTCCGGGGACGACTTCACTGGCTTGCTCGCGATCGCCGCCGGGCTCGCTCTCGTCGCGACCGGCGCTTCCGTGCTCTGGCGCTCGAGGCGCCGCGACGGCAGTCTGCTCCGGCGGATCATCCGTCGGACGCTGCTCGCCGCGGCAGCCTTGCTCGTCGCCTACGGCCTCCTTGCACCGATCGGCTTCGGCTACGTGATCACGCACGTCCTGCGCCCGACCGTCCCCACGCCCGACCTCCGCACGAACTACGAAACCGTTTCGTTCGAGACGAGTGACGGCCTGCGGCTCGAGGGCTGGTACATCCCGTCGCGAAACGGCGCGGCAGTGATCGCGTTTCCGGGCCGCAGCGGACCGCAGAAGCACGCGCGGATGCTCGCCGCCAACGGCTACGGCGTCCTGCTCTTCGACCGGCGCGGCGAAGGTCGGAGCGAGGGCGACTCGAACATCTTCGGCTGGGGCGGCGCCAGGGACATCCATGCAGCAGTCGAGTACCTCCAGGGCCGGCCGGACGTCGAGACGGGCCGGATCGGCGGCATCGGCTTCTCGGTCGGCGGCGAGTTGATGCTCGAGGCAGCCGCGAAGAACCCCGGCCTGGCCGCGGTCGTCTCCGAGGGGGCAGGCACGAGGGCCTTCTCCGACTCGATGCAGGACGTCCACGGCGTGGAGAAGTGGATCTCCGCTCCCGGCCAGGCCTTCCTGACCGCGTCGGTCGCCGTCTTCGCGAGCACGCTGCCCCCGAGCAAGCTCACCGACCTCGTTCCCGAGATCACGCAGCCGCTGTTCCTGATCTGGGCGCCGAACGGCGGCAACGTCGAGACGATGAACCCGGAGTACTTCCGCCTCGCCGGTGGCCCGAAGCAGATCTGGTCGATCCCCGACGCAAAGCACGTCCAGGGGATCACCGCCCACCCACGTGAGTACGAGCGCCGCGTCGTCGGCTTCTTCGACCGCGAGCTCCTCGACCCCAACTGAAGGGAGCACGACATGACCGCAGTCGTCGTCACGGATGAGCAACGAGCACCGGAGAAGTCGGTGCCGGTCGTCAGCGGTGCCGCGATCACGCGCCGCTACGGCGAAGGAGACACGGCCGTCGATGCGCTCCGCGGTGTCTCGGTCGAGATGATGAGCGGCAAGCTGACCGCGGTCATGGGGCCCTCCGGTTCGGGCAAGTCGACGCTGATGCACATCTTCGCCGGCCTCGACAAGCCGACCGCGGGGGATGTCTGGATCTCCGGGACCGCGATCGGAGAGCTCAACGACACGCAGCTGACGAAGCTGCGACGGGAGCACATCGGCTTCATCTTCCAGTTCTTCAACCTGCTGCCGATGCTGACCGCGAAGGAGAACATCGTCCTCCCGCTCTCGATCGCGGGCGTGAAGGCAGATCCGGCCTGGCTCGACGAGCTGACGTCCAGCGTCGGGCTCCAGGACCGCCTCACACACCGGCCGTCGGAGCTCTCGGGCGGACAGCAGCAGCGCGTGGCGATCGCCCGCGCGCTGGTCTCGAAGCCGACGGTGATGTTCGCCGACGAGCCGACCGGCAACCTCGACTCGCGGACGAGCTCTGAGATCCTGGAGCTGCTGCGCACCTCGGTCGACAATTACGGCCAGACGACGGTCATGGTCACCCACGACGCCCACGCGGCCGCGATCGCCGACCGGATCCTGTTCCTCGCCGACGGCATGATCGTCACCGATCTCGGCCCGTCGACGTCCCACGAGATCCTTGAAACGCTCGAGGGGGTGACGGTCCGATGATCGGCGTCGCTCTCAAGGGTCTGCTCGGGCGCAAGCTCCGCGCGACGTTGACGGCGTTCGCGATCGTCCTGGGCGTCGCCATGATCAGCGGCGCGTTCGTGCTCACGGACACGCTCGGCAAGAGCTTCGACGGCATCTTACGACGAGTCGTACAAGTCCACCGACGCGGTCATCAGCTCGAAGGTCGCGATCGAGACGGCGGACGGCGAGACCGAGGCGCCTGCCTTCTCGGCCACCGTTCTCGACGACGTCGAGAACCTGCCCGGCGTGCGCGTCGCGCAGGGCACCATCGAGGACGAGGCGAGCCTCGTCGACCAGGACGGGGAGACGATCGGTCGGACCGGCCAGGGTGTGGCGATGGGCGTCGAGTCGACAGACGACCAGAGCCTGAATCCGTTCCAGCTCGTCTCGGGCGAGTGGCCCAGCGGCGACGGTCAGATCGCAATCGACAGTGCGACGGCCGAGAAGGAGCACTTCCAGATCGGCCAGAGCGTCGGAGCGTACGGCGACGGTCCGCTCGAGACCTACGAGATCACCGGGATCGTCCGCTTCGGGTCGGACGGCTCGCTCGGCGGCGTCACGGTCTCTGTCTTCGATCGCGCGGTCGCGCAGCGGCTGTTCGACAAGGAGGGCAAGTTCGACCTGATCAGCGTCGGCGCCGAGGAAGGCGTGACGGAGGCCGAGCTGGTCAGCCAGATCGACCCGCTTCTCTCCGAGACCATGCAGGTGAAGACCGCCGAGGCCCAGGCGAGCGACGACAGCGCCGATACCCAGGAGGGACTGAGCATCATCAAGTACTTCCTGCTCGGCTTCGGAGGCATCGCGTTGTTCGTCGGCAGCTTCGTGATCGCCAACACGCTCGCGATCACTGTCGCGCAGCGGATGCGAGAACTTGCCACGCTGCGCACCCTCGGGGCTTCCAGGCGTCAGGTGCTGGGCTCGGTCATCCTCGAGTCGCTCGCCGTCGGCCTTGTCGGCTCGGTCATCGGGCTCTTCCTGGGGCTCGCAATCGCGGTCGGCCTGATCGCGCTCCTCGAAGCGGTCGGCATCGACCTGCCGAGCAGCGGGCTGGTGTTCTCCGCGCGGACGATCGCTCGTCAGCCTCGCCGTCGGCACCCTGATCGCCCTGCTGGCGAGCCTCCGGCCGGCGGTCCGGGCCACCCGTGTCGAGCCGATCGCGGCCGTCCGCGAGGGCGCCGTCATGCCGCCGTCGCGTTTCGCGCGCTACGCGCTGCCGGTGTCGGCGACAGTCGGCGTGGTTGCGATCGCGCTGTTCGCCTATGGCGTCTTCGCGAGCGACGTCGACGTGCTCGTGCGCGTGGTCGTTCTCGTCGCGGGTGTTCTGTTCATGTTCGTCGCTGTGGCGATGATCGCCACGCGCGTGGTGCGTCCGCTCGCCTACGTGCTCGGCGCACCAGGCGCACGCTTCGGCGGCACCGCCGGGAGCCTCGCTCGGCAGAACGCGGTCCGGAACCCGGCCAGAACGGCGTCCACGGCTGCCGCCGTGATGATCGGGCTCGCCCTGATCACGTTCGTGGCGGTCATCGGCCAGGGCTTCAAGACCTCGTTCACGGGTGCCGTCGACGAGCTCTTCGTCGCCGACTACTCCGTGTCCGCCGGCAACAACGGCGAGCTGCTGACCAACGAGGCCGCCCAGGCGGCGGCGAAGGCGCCCGGCGTCGAGGCGGTGTCCGAGATGCGCTCGGGCGAGGCCAAGGTCGACGGCAAGACCGTCCTCGTCACAGGCGTGGACTCGAATCTGACGAAGGTCATCGACATCACGTGGTCGAGCGGCTCCGACAGCGTCCCCGCGCAGCTCGGCCGGGACGGTGCCTTCCTCGTCAAGCGGTACGCCGACGACCACTCGTTGACCGTCGGGTCGCCCCTGACGGTCAAGACGCCCGCGGGCAAGCAGCTCCAGCTCAAGGTCGACGGGATCGTCGACCCGCCGAAGGGCGGCTCGCCGTTCGGCGAGATCTCGGTCTCGACCGCCACGTTCGACGGAGCATTCGCAAACCACGACAACGACCTCACCCTCCTCAACATCGATGGCGGCCCCTCGGCCGAGAACACTGCCGCGCTCGAGGAGAGCCTCACGGCGTTCCCGGCCGCGATCGTGGAGACTCGCGAGGAGTTCAAGGACACCCGGACCGGCGAGATCACGCAGTCGCTGCAGATCCTCTATGCGCTGCTCGGGCTGTCCGTGATCGTGAGCCTGTTCGGCGTCATCAACACGCTCGTCCTGTCCGTCTTCGAGCGGACGCGCGAGCTGGGGATGCTCCGGGCGATCGGCATGACCCGCCGGCAGGTGCGCCGGATGATCCGGCACGAGAGCGTCGTCACGGCGCTGATCGGCGCCGCGCTCGGGATTGCGGTCGGGATGTTCCTCGCCGTGCTCACGACAGCCGCGCTCTCGCAGTACGGGATCGTGTTCGCGGTGCCCTACGGGACGCTCGTCGTGTTCGTCGGCGTCGCGATCCTCGCCGGGATGCTGGCCGCGATCCTGCCGGCCCGGCGTGCGTCGAGACTGAACGTGCTCGAGGCGCTCCAGTACGAGTAGGCGGAGGCGTTTGTTCGAGCCCCGCGGGCGCCGTATCCGGGCTCGCGGGGCTTCGGAGCGGCCACTGCCCGCGAGGCTTTCCTCAAAGCTGCCGCAGTCGTATGCTGGACGGCGATGGGTAAGGCGAGGATCGTCGGTGCCCGACCGCCGCTCTCGCGCGAGCCGACCAGACCGGGCAAGGGTCAGGCCGTGTTGCTCGCGCTCGCTGCGGCCGCACTCGTCCTGCTCCCCGTGGCGACGGCGTCGCATACGCCGAATCCCACGTCGGTCACGGTTGCCGGCTCCCTGCAGTCGGAGCTCGGCTGCCCGGGCGACTGGCAGCCGGAGTGCGCCGCGACGCATCTCACCTACGACGCCGCGGACGACGTCTGGCAGCGCACGTTCTCGCTGCCGGCGGGCAGCTTCGAGTACAAGGCCCCGCTGAACGACTCCTGGGACGAGAACTACGGCCTCCACGCGCAGCTGGACGGCGCCGAACATCCCGCTCGAATCTCGCCGCGGGCGGGGACGTCAAGTTCTACTACGACCACAAGAGCCACTGGGTCACCGACAACAGAAGCTCGGTGATCGCGGTCGCGCCCGGAAGCTTCCAGTCCGAGCTCGGCTGCCCCGGGGACTGGGATCCCGCCTGCCTCCGCTCCTGGCTCCAGGACACCGACGGGGACGGGATCTACTCGTTCGAGACGACGGCGCTGCCCGCAGGCGCCTACGAGGGGAAGGTGGCGATCAACGAGGGCTGGGACGAGAACTACGGCGAGGGCGGCGTCCCGGGCGGCGCGAACGTCACGTTCACCGTCCCGACCGACAATGCGAAGGTCACGTTCACGTACAACGCGGTGTCGCACGTCCTCACGATCGTCGCCGACAACCCGCAGGGCGCCCCGGGCGCGCTCTCCCACTTCGGCCTGGCGCGGAAGGACTGCCTCGGCACCGCCCGCAACACGACCTCGAAGGTCTGGTACACGATCGCGAACGGCGTGCTCAGCGACGTCTACTACCCGACGATCGACAACACGAACGTCGAGACGCTCCAGTACATCGTCACCGACGGATCGACGTTCACGGACCTGCAGACGCGCGACATGACCTACACGGTCGACGCGAAGCCCGACTCCGCCGGAATGGCGTGCACGGTCACCGCGACGGCCGAGAGCGGCAAGTACCGGATCGAGACCGAATACGTCACCGACCCCGCCCGGAACACCGTGCTCATGGCGGTCAAGTTCATCCCGACGTCACCCGGCGTACCGCCTGTACGTGCGCTTCGACGCGACGGTCAACGGCAACGGAGGCGGCGGGCCGGGCAACGGCGGAGCCGACTCGGCGACGATCGACGACACGACCGGACATCCTGTGCTCGTCTCGTCGGATCCGGTCACCGCGACCAATGCCGCGAATCGCGACTACGCGCAGCCGGTCCATGCCGCGCTCGACGGGGTGTTCTCCGAGGCCACCAGCGGCTTCGTCGGAGGCGCCGGCGACGGGCTCGTCCAGCTCGATGCCGACCACGCCCTCACGAGCACTTCCGCCGACGCACTCGGCGGCAACGTCGTCCAGACGGCACGCGTGGAGCTGGTGGACGGAAAGACCGTCCTCGCGCTCGGCTTCGGCGCCTCGCCGGCCGAGGCCGTGGGCACGGCGGAGGCCTCGCTCGCGGCCGGCTTCGCCGAGGCGCGCGCGGCCTATGTGAAGGGCTGGAAGGACTACGACAAGCTGCTGACGACGCCGCGGACGGAGAAGCTGCCGGGCATCAAGGGCGCCGACAAGAAGCGCCTCGAGGACGAGTACTACCTCAGCGCCAACGTGATCAAGGCGTCCGAGGACAAGACGTTCCCCGGCGCGATCGTCGCCAGCCTCGCCTCCCCGTGGGGTCAGGCCGTCTCGGCCGGAGACCCCGCGAACACGTACTTCGGCTCCTACCGCGAGGTGTTTGCGCGCGACCTGTACGAGTCGTGGAGCGGCCTCGTCGCCGCCGGCGACCTCGCGACGGCCCGGGCCGCGACGCTCTTCCTGTTCGAGCGCCAGCAGCTGCCGGACGGCTCGATGCCGCGCAACAGCCTCGTCAACGGCAAGGTCGCGCCGGACTCCTTCGGGACGCAGCTCGACGAGACCGCCTACCCGATCCTGATGGCGTACCAGCTCGGGCTCACCGACGCGTCGCTCTACCGCGACCACATCAAGCCTGCGGCGAACTTCGTCGCCGCCCGCGGCCCGGCCTTCGGCGTCGAGCGCTGGGAGGAGCAGAGCGGTTTCTCGCCGTCGACCATTGCTGCGGAGATCGCAGGGCTCGTCGCCGCGGCGGAGCTCGCACGCGCGAACGGCGACGCGGCGTCGGCTGCGGTCTGGCTCGGCGTCGCGGACTCCTGGCAGCGGCAGGTGAAGGGCTGGACGGTGACGACGACCGGCCCGCACGCAGTCGCGGTACTTCATCCGGCTCTCGAAGACGGGCGACCCGAACGCGGCGATCTCGTACAACGTCGGCAACGGCGGGCCGACGCTCGACCAGCGGGAGGTCATCGACGCGGGCTTCCTCGAGCTCGTCCGCCTCGGCTTGCTGCGTGTCGACGACCCCGACGTCCTCCGCTCGCTGCAGGTCGTCGACGCCACGATCAAGTCCACGACGGCGAACGGGCCGGGCTGGCACCGCTACAACGGGGACGGGTACGGGGATCGCGCGAGCGACGGGCGTCCGTGGGCGCCGAGCGGCCAGGGCACGGGGCATCTCTGGCCGGCGCTGTCGGCCGAGCGCGGCGAGCAAGCGCACGCCGCGGGCAATGCGGCCGAAGCGGCGGCACTGCTCGACGGCATGAGCCGGTTCGCCTCCGGCGTCGGCCTCATCCCCGAGCAGAACTGGGAGCTGCCGGATCTGCCGGCCTCGCCCTTCGGCACCGATCCGACCGTCGCCTCGATCGGCTTCGTCAACGGCGGCGCAGCCGGCTCTGCATCGCCGCTCACCTGGTCGGCCGCCTCGTTCGTGCGGCTCGCGGGCAGTCTCGCCGCCGGCCGGAACATCGTGCTTCCCGCCGCGACGCACGCCCGCTACGTCGCCCGCGCCCAGGGAACAACTCCTCTGACCGTCACGAGCCCCGCCGACAACTCGTCGGTCGGCGCCTCGCCCGTGAGCGTCACCGGCACCACCGCGCCCGGGAACACCGTCTATGTCGCCGCGACGAACACGGACGCCAACTCGGCGACGACTATCGTCTCGGCGGCTGCGCCCAGCGGCTCGTTCAGCATCGACGTCCCGGTGACAGGCGGCACGAACGTCCTCAACATCGTCGCCGTCAGCCCGGCCGGCGGCACCGCGCAGGTGAAGCGCACGGTGTTCTTCGACTTCGTCCCCGGAACGCTCCTCCTCGACGTGAGCGACCCGGACGGCGACGACAACGGCCCCGGCAACTACGCCTACCCGACGTCCGCCGCCTTCCATCCGGGCGCGTTCGACATCCAGGCCTTCCAGGTCTACGACGCAGGCTCGGACGTGATCTTCCGCCTCCGGACACGGGATCTGTCGGAAACCTTCGGCAGCCCGCTCGGCGCACAGCTGGTCGACGTCTACGTGCACGTGCCGGGCGCCGCGCCCACATCGACCGCCGCCGCCCATCCGCTCCGCAACTTCAGCATCGCGCCGAGCTTCGCGTGGAGCCGGCTGATCCAGGTCCAGGGCTTCGGCCAGCGCTACGTGGACGCAGGCGGCAACACGCTCGGTACCGCGACCGTCTCGGGAAACCCGATCTCCCGCTTCATCACCTTCAGCGTCCCGAAAGCCTCGCTCGGCACGCCCGGCGCCGGGCTGGCGCTTCACCGTCGTCCTCACCGGCCAGGACGGCTTCAGCGCCGACCAGGCCCGAGGATTCGCCCCGACGCCGCAGGACTTCCAGTTCGGCGTCTGCGCCGCCGCGAGCGCCGATCCGCACTGCACGTTCAACCCGAGCCTCGTGCCGAAGACGATCGACGTGGTAACCGGGGCGGCGAGCCAGTCGACGATGCTCGACTACACGCTCGGACCGGTCGTGCTCACGGGCATCACTCTTCCTTAAACCCGCGTAACGTTCGGCCACCGTGGCCGCCAACCACACGGGACGCCGGCGAGTGCACGTGACGGGCGTGGTGCCCAAGCGCGTCGCGAAGGCACTCGAGCTGGACTTCGACCTCGTCCCGGATCCGGCCGGCGCAGAGGGAATCCTCTCCCTCATTACGACTGTCGTCGACGACACCTACCTGGAGCGAGCCGGCCCTCAGCTGGAGGTGGTGGCGAACTACGGCGTCGGCGTCAACAACATCGACCTGGACGCGGCACGGCGCAGGGGCGTCGTCGTCGCGAACACACCCGACGTGCTGACGAAGACGACCGCGGAGCTCGCGATCGCCCTTACGCTTGCTCTCCTCCGCCGCGTCGTCGAAGGAGACCGGTTCGTCCGATCGCGGTCGCCGTGGTCGTTCTCGCTCGAGTTCATGCTCGGAGAGGGTCTCGACGGCAAGACGATCGGCATCGTCGGCCCCGGCCGGATCGGCCGGGAGACGGCGCGCCTCGCGGAAGCATTCGGAGCACACGCAATCTTCGCCGGCCGAGACGATCCGCTGGCCGAGCTGCTGGCGAGCGCTGACGTGATCAGCCTCCACTGTCCACTGACCCCGGAGACCCACCACCTCATCGACGAGCCGGCCCTGGCGGCCATGAAGAGCTCGGCGGTGCTGGTCAACACCGCACGCGGGCCGATCGTGGACGAACGGGCTCTCGTCGACGCCCTGACCGAGGGAGTGATCGCAGGAGCCGCGCTCGACGTCTTCGAGTTCGAGCCAGAGGTGAGCAACGAGCTGCTCTCGCTCGAGCAGGTCGTCCTCACACCACACATCGGCAGCGGCACGCGGGCGACGAGAGAGGCAATGGGGATGCTTGCAGTCGACGCGCTCCGCGACGTCCTGATCTTCGATCGGCACCCACCCAACGCCGTCGCGTGAACCCCAGCCTCGACGGGCTCCGGTAGCCGGGCGAAGGATCCCATCTCGAGCTCGACGTGGACCGGCGAGCGGTGCGCCAGCGTGTTGACGGCCTGCCCGAGCCCGCCTTCCGTGAGGCTCGCCGGGTGGATGCCTTGTGCGATCTCGCGCAGCCCGTCGAGGACGCTCTTCAGCCTGTCGACGACCTTCGAGAGCTCGGCGCGGCGCGCGCCGAGCTCGGGTGGCGTCGCGTCCTGCACCGCACGCAACTCGAGTCGCAGCGGGTGTGCTCGTCGGCTCGGTGTTCGGAGTCGTCGGCGGAGGAATCGGCTTCGTCACCGGCTACGCGTGCCTGGCCGGCCGCGGCATCGACTTCGCCCTCGACGGCCGGCAGATCGCACTCCTCCTCCTCAGCACTGTCGTCAGCGCAGCCCTCTGGGGCGGAATCGGCGTCAGCCTGGGCGCGATCGTCCGCAGCCAGGTCGGGGCCATCATCGGGCTGCTCGCCTGGGGCTTCGTCGCCGAGAACCTGATCTTCGGCTTCCTCCCTGGTCTGGGTCGCTTCGGGCCTGTCCACGCCGGCGACGCGCTGATCGAGTTCACGACTGCGCACCTTCTGGGTCCGGCGGCCGGAGGACTCGTCCTCGTCGCCTGGGCGGCCGCACTCTCGGTTCTCGGCACTGCGCTCGCCATCCGCCGCGACGTCGCCTGAGGCTTTGAGCCTCCCACTCGAGCGGCCTAGAAGCCGGCCGCCAATCCGAAGCCGGCCGGACGCAGCGCGCGCCGGACAGGTACAACCCATGCGTGGCGCCGCGGTCGGTCCGCCTCTCGAGCCCGGAACGCGTCCTGTTCCCCGACGAAGGGATCACGAAGCAGGACCTGTTCGAGTACTACCGCGCGATCGCGCCGGTGCTCGTCCCGCACCTGCGCAACCGGCCGTTCACGATGAAGCGCTCGCCCTACGGTGTGGGCGGGGAGGCGTACTTCCAGAAGCAGGCGCCGAAGGGGATGCCGTCCTGGATCCCGACGCGCGCCTACCGCACCTACCCGCGCGGCCGCAAGGGCGAGTCGCGGCTGGTCGACTTCCCGCTCGTCAACACGCCGGAGGCGGTGCTCTGGATGGTGCAGATGAACTGCATCGACATGAATGCCTGGTACTCGCGCGTCGACAAGCCGGAGCGTCCGGACTTCGTGCTCTTCGACCTCGACCCGCCCGACGGCGGCTTCGTGCTCGCGATCCGCGTCGCTCACCTGATCCGCAAGGAGCTCGAGCGGCTGGAGCTCGAGTCCTACGTCAAGACGAGTGGGGCCGACGGGATTCACGTGCTCGTCCCGATTGCGCGTCGAGCCACCTACGAGCAGACCTACGTGTTCGCGGAGCGCGTGGCGCGCGGGCTCGAGGAGGGGCACCCAGGGCTGGTCACGACGGAATGGCTGAAGCACAAGCGCGAGGGCGTGCTCGTCGACCACCGTCAGAACGCGCGGGGGAAGACGATCGCCTCGGTCTACTCGGTACGGCCAAAACCGGGCGCGCCGGTCTCGACGCCACTTCGCTGGGACGAGCTGACAGAGGAGGTGACGCCGCGCCGCTTCGGGATGCGCGAGGCGCTCGAGCGGGTCGAACGGCACGGCGACCTGTTCGAGCCCGTGCTCGCAGGCGGCCAGGCACTCGGACCTGCCCTGAAGAAGTTGCGCTAGCGGGCCCTCTCCCAGCCCTCCTCTCCATCCGACCACGGCACCGCCGTGCCGCGTTTGAAGACCAGTTCGTCGGCATCGCCGCCGAGCCCCACGAGGATCTTGTCGCTATCCGGATAGACCGAGACGGCCGGCACCCGCGAGCTGGAGAACATCAACGTCCTCGCCGGCGACTCGCTCCGGTTCATCAGCTTGTGCGCTCCAGCAGGACCGGGTGGGAAGCAGACGAGACTTCCCCGCTCCAGGGTGTGCTCCCCATCGGGTGCGCGCACGACGATGGTGCCCTCGATGACCAGGAGCCACTCCTCCTCGTACTCGAAGTGATACGGGCATGAGCTCTGACCGGGCGCCAGGTCGTAGATGAACATGAGGGTCGCCGTCGATCCCACGGCGCCAGCCACATCGACCCTGCCCTCGACGTTCTCGGCGCTGAAGATGTTGACCGCCTCCATCCACTCATTATCCTGCCGCCTCAGATCGAGCTGCCGCCCGTCAGCTCTCGTCGTGCTCTGACGTACCGGCTACCCGGTACTCCGCTCTTCGGGCCTCTTGGGGGTGCAACGGGCCTAACGGTGCAGACGCCGAGAGAGGTAATCGCGATCGTGTCTGCGCCCGCAACACTCGAAGGGAGCGCAGACGGCGTGTCGGGAGCTGCAGTTCGCCACCAACCACCTCGGTCACTTCGCGCTCGCCTTCGGCCTGCACGACGCGCTTGCCGCTGCCCCCGCCGGGGCACGGATCGTGTCGCTCAGCTCACGCGGCCACCTGCGCTCGCCGGTGCGGGCATCACCGCCAACGCCGTCCACCCTGGCGCAATCGCGACGACGAATCTGTCCCGTTACCTCGATCCCGACTATCTCGAACGGCTGAAGACATCGGGGGTCTACCACTACAAGACCACCGAGCAAGGCGCAGCAACCAGCGTCCTCGTTGCCGCCTCGCCGCAACTCGAAGGGATCGGCGGCCGCTACTTCCAGGACTGCAACGAGGCTCCGGTCGTCGATCCGGCCGTCGCGGAAGCCACCGGCTCGGGCGTCGCCGCCTATGCGGTCGATCCCGCGAACGCAGAGCGTCTGTGGGAGCTGTCCCTGGCCACCCTCTCCTGACCTTTCGTGGTCGCCGAGTCCGCTGAACTCCTGCTAGAACGTCACAGGACGCACATGTCGGATCTGATCCTGTATGTCGACAGTTCGGAGGTTCGCGAGGGAGCGCTCGACGCGTTGAAGCCGGCCATCAAAGAGCTGGTCGACTTTGTCGAAGCGAACGAGCCTCGGCTCATCGCGTACAACGTGTACCTCAGCGAGGATGGCACCAAGATGACGGTGGTGAATGTGCATCCCGACTCCGCTTCCTTGGAGTACCACATGGAGGTCGCCGGGCCGCTCTTTCGACGGTTCGTCGAGCTCGTCACGCTGTCCTCGATCCACATCTACGGCGAGCCAAGCGAGAAGGTGCTGAAACAGGCGCACGAGAAGGCACGGTTGCTGGGACGCGGCGCTGTCGTGGTGGAATCCTTGTTCGCAGGCTTCACTCGCCTTGTGGCGTCGGAGCAGGCCGGAAGGGCGTTCCGCGCCACTGAACAACGTGCTCCGAAGCGCGCCTCCCAGGCGTAGGCTTCGAGAATGGCCGATGAGGGGCCGAGAGCGGACGAAGTCGAGGCTGGCCAGCGCGTCTACACGCCGTTCACGCTGCGGGTCTACGACCTTTTTGTCCTGGGGTTCTCGAACCGCTTCGTCTGGCGATGTCGCAGCTCCAAGATGCTCGGGCGGTACGACAGTCACGTCGGCGCGCGCCACCTCGATGTCGGGGTCGGCACTGGCTGGTTTCTCGACCACTGCAGCTGGCCGGTCGAGAGCCCGAAGATCACGCTGCTCGACCTGAACGAGAACTCGCTGTCGGCAGCATCCGACCGGATCCGCCGCTATGCGCCTGCGACGGTTCAGGCAAACGTGTTGGATCGAGTCGACCTGGGCGACGCGCACTTCGACTCGATCGGGGCGAACTACCTGTTCCATTGTCTTCCCGGCGGAGTGGAGGGGAAGGCAGCGACGGTCGCGTCGAACCTCCGGCCCTATCTCGCGTCGGGCGGGGTTTTCTTCGGAAGCACGATTCTCGGCCGCGGCGTCTCCCACACCCTCGTCGGACGCCGTCTGATGCGCCTCTACAACCGAAAGCGAATCTTCTCGAACCTCGAGGACGACCAGCGGGGACTCGAGCAGGGGCTTGCGTCCGAACTGACCGACGTCCAGATCGAGGTGGTCGGGGCCGTGGCGCTCTTCGCCGGTCGAGCGTAACCCCGACTCCCATCGCGTCTCTAGTGGCTCGGCGTTCCAGAGGTCCCGCTGCTCTCCGAGGACGTCGCAGCGCCGGTTTGAGGGAGGCCGCCTGTCGAGCGGATCGTCTCCGGTTCGTCGTGTTCGCGGGCGGGGCCGAACAGGAGCCAAAGCGCTCCTCCAATCGCGGCCCCAACGAGCGGCCCGACGAGATAGATCCATACGTCACCGAAATCGCCGTTGTAGAACACGGGGTCGAGTGATCGCGCAGGGTTGAAAGATCCACCAGACGCGGGACCGATCGCGTCGGCCGCGGTGAAGATGAAGAGCCCGATCAACAGAGGCGCCATGACACCTTTCCAGGGCGCACGGTCGTCCGTCGCGACTGTGCAGATCACCATGACGAAGAGGCCGGTCGCAATCAGCTCCAAGACCAGCGCCCCTCCGTTCGAGATGCCGAGTCCAGGAGCGGTGTCGAGCGCGTCGACCGCACTCCTGGAGTACACCGCGGCGACCGCGAGAACGGCGACGAAGCCTCCGGCGAGCTGCGCAATCCAATAGGGGACAACCTCTCTGGCCGGGAACTTCCGCGCCACAGCGAGACCGAGGGACACGGCTGGGTTGAAGTGGCCGCCCGACACGTGTCCGAGCGCCGCGATCGCAAGCGCGAGGCCGAGTCCGAACGCAAACGCAATCCCAAGGTTGCTTATTGCTCCGGTGCCGAGGTCAACGGAAACGGCGATTGCATTGAAGCCGAGGAAAAAGAACAGAAACGTCCCAAGCGCCTCCGCTCCGAGGCGCAGACCGATCGTCGACGAGTTCATCTCCCGCTCCCTTCTTGTCCGGGGCTAGATGAGCCTCCACATCATCCGGAGGCCCGCTCTCGCGCTCTTGCGAAACGTCACGAGCGCAACAACTGCGAGACCGGCGGCGGCCACCGGCACGAGCGAGCGGAACTCGTGCTTGCAGCGCGTTGAGATCACCATCGAGGCGCTGCCGCTCGGCGGCGATCTCTTTCCGGATCTCCGCAATGCCGGGCTTCTCAGACATGGCCTTCAAACGTTTCGATCGTCCGGGAGGCCTCCTCGAGCGCTTGCGACGGCGTCGGAGGCGAAGCCTTGCGAACGAAGCGCACTGCCAGGAACCCGGCTATCGCCGCGACGACGAACAGGATTCCGGCCACGATGAGCAGCGATAGCCAGAGCGAAATGGTCTCGCTGAGTCCCGCCGCCAGCGCGGCAAAGGCAAAGCCGATCCCGTAGACCACCAGAACACCGGCAACGGCTCCGAGGCCTGCGCCGATCCCGACCTCCGTCGCCTTCTGCTTTCCCTCGAGCTTGGCAAGCTCAAGGTTCAGTTGCACGAGGGACAGCGTGCGCTTCTTCACCGACTTGGCCCTTGCAAGCAAGCCGAACATCCCAGGAGCATAGACCCCACAAGCTGGACGTTTGCGAGCCTTGGTCTCTCTGCCTACCCGCCGCGGCCGCCCGCGACATGATGCACCTCGCGGGGATGCTCGTGCGTGTGGCTAGGCAATACTTCCGTAATGGCAACCGGCCTGGCAGTGGGCGGCGACGTCGAGCAGGCTCTGGAGGGCGTCGGCGTCCCGAGCTACGTCCTCGACACAACGGGAATCGTCCGTTGGATCAATCCGGCAGCCGAGCGGCTGCTTGGCGACGTTCGCGGTCGCCACATCACCTCCGTCGTCGCGCCCGAGGACAGCCGGCGCGCCCGCGAGCTCTTCACGCGCAAGGTGCTCGGCACCGCCGCGTCCACGGACGCGGCCGCCGTCTTGCTTTCGACCGCCGGGGAGCGGGTGGCCGTGGAGATCAGCGCGGTGCCGCTCAAGAACGGTGAACGCGTGGTCGGCGTCTTCGGGCTCTTGGATGAACGCCCCGACGACAGGCTCACAGCGCCACCCCCGCATCTCACCCCCCGCCAAGTCGAGGTGCTCCGTCTCCTCGAGCAGGGGCGCTCGACGAAGCAGATCGCAGCGGAGCTCCACCTGAGCACCGAAACAGTCAGGAACCACGTCCGCCGTCTCTTCCGGGCTCTCGGCGTCAACTCCAGGCTCGAAGCCGTCGCCGCCGCCCGGGCCGCTACACCCCACTGATTGCGCTCTGAGGCGATGTGAGGCTGAGCCCAACTGGGTCTAGCGACCGGGCCTCGGCCATCCGTACGTTCCTCTCATCGAACCCGCGGCAACCTGCCGCCGGGTAACGGGTCACCGAAAGGACTCTGAAGATGTTCAAGGGAAAGCGTTTTACGCCGGCGATGATCGTCGCGATGATCGCGCTCGCCGTCGCGCTGAGCGGGACGGCGGTTGCCGGCACGGCGAAGCTGATCACCGGCAGTCAGATCGCGAACGGCACCATCAAGCTGGCTGACATTCATCCGAGCGCCAAGCGGGCGCTCAAGGGCGACCACGGCGTGACTGGCGCTCAGGGCCCTGCTGGCCCGCAGGGTGCGCCAGGGCCCGGTCGGGCCGCAGGGTGCCACCGGCGCGAAGGGCGACAAGGGTGCGACCGGCCTCTCCGGGTTGGTCACGCGCCACTACGACTACATCCAGGACGCCAGCTACCCCGGCGCGGGTTCGGGCGGCATCGCCACCGTGGCATGCGACGACGACCCGGCTGTCAGCCAGACGAAGGTCGCGATCGGCGGTGGCGTGCAGTTCCTCAACGTCGGCCGCAGCGCGGGCACGCTTCAGAACCCGTACGTCGGCGAGACGCACATCACCGACTCCTTCCCCGGCCGCATGAACTGGGACACCAACAAGCCCAAGGACAACCGGCTCGACGGCTGGATCGTCCGGCTCAACACCACCCCGTCCGTGGACATGCGCGTCTGGGTGACCTGCGTGGACGCACCGCCCGCGTCGTAACACCAAGCACCAGGCAGCCGAATCTGCACGAGCAGGCCGACGCGACGAGTGAGGTCGCCGCGTCCCACTCGATAGAGGCCGGAAGGGCCGGGGTTGCATCACCCGGCCCTTCTGCTGCCTGCGGCCGCGACGCCCGCTTCCAGGGTCGCGCCGGCCGTCAGTGGTTGACAGGCGCGCGGGACCTAGGCGGGTTCGACCATGCAGATCATGTCAACGACGCGGGCGATATTGCCGAAGTCGTAGAGGTCGATCAGCTTGACCACGCGCCAGATCGACCCGTCCGCGAGCGCGAGCACGTCGCCTCGTTCGACCGGCGGTGGTGCATGAGCGATCCCGAGGTCGCCGCCGTCGGTGCTCTGCAATCTGAGCTTGATGCCCACCGTCACGCGGTCAGCATGCCCGCGACACCCGGCGAATGAGGTGACCCGATCGTGTCCTATCTGATCAAGACCGCGAGCTCTACTTTTGTCTGAGTCCCGCCCCGATTGAGCGACCCTGCAGACGCTCGGAGCGTCGCTCGACCACCCCCAGACAAGAGGCTCCTCTTGAACCGTCGTTTCATCATGTCGTGCCCGCGCTCATCGCGGCGTCCGCGTTCCTTGCCCCGACGGGCGCGTACGACATGACGCAGGTGATCGAGTGAGCACGCTCGACTTCCTGCTCGTGGCCGGCTTGACGGCGGTCGTCGTCTTCGTCGTGTTTTGCCTCGTTCTCTGGCTCACAGCGAGAGCTCGTAAGCGCCGCAACGCCGCCGAGACCGGACGTGCCCAGGTGAACGAGTGAAACCGCGTGACTGAGCTACTGCCCGGCCGACAAGCGGTTGTTGCAGTCGGAGGCGCGGTCACAAGAACGACGCCAGGGTGCTCCAGACCCGGCTCTCGAACCGCTCTCGCCCGCTCTCCGGTGGTACGCCGCGCTGCGAGCGGGCGATGTCCGGCTCGAACAGCCGCTCCTCGATCAGCTCGGCCGTCTCGGCGCTCTGTGCGAGCATCGTGATCTCGTTGTTGCGGTAGAGCGCCCAGGCGTCGAGGTTGACGGTGCCGAAGCTGACGACGTCGTCCGCGACGACGACCTTGGCGTGGACGACCGTGCCCGGAAGCTCCCAGAGCTCGACGCCGGCCGCGGCCAGCTCGCGGTAGTAGTGCTTCAGGGCGGCCGTCGCCTGCGCGTTGTTCGACGTCTGCGAGACGACGAGGCGCACCGCGACCCCGCGCTGAGCCGCGGCGAGGATCCGGCCGATCATGTCGGCGTCGGTGACGTACGGGTTCATCACGTCGAGCCGCCGGCGGGCGCCGTCGATCTGCTCGCGGATCGCCTGCGACGCTGCGACGTGGCCGCCGGGGATCACCTGCGCGAGCGCGATCGGCGTCGAGCCCTCGTCGGCGGGCGCGGGGAAGTACGCGGAGAGGTCGGCCCCGAGCGGGCCGCCGTGCCCGCGGAAGCTCGTCAGGAACGCCGCCTGCGCCTGCCGGACGACGGCGCCGGTGACGCGCACCATCACGTCGTGGAAGCCGCCGTTTCGGAAGTGGTCCTCGATCCCCGCTCCGCCGGTCCAGGCGGCGGTGCCGTCGATCACGTACAGCTTGCGGTGGTCGGCGCGTCCGACCTCGTCCTGGCGCCAGTCGACGCTCTGGCCGTCGGGGAAGAGACCGTCTCGGTCGAGCGGGAAGACGTCGTTGACGACGATCTCCGCGCCTGCGTCGGCGAGCCCGGTGAACATCTCGCGCGCCTCCTTGTAGGGCCGCGAGCCGAAGCTGTCCACGATCACCCTCACCTCGACGCCCTCGTCCAGCTTGCGCCGGAGGAGCGCGGCCATCTCCAGCCCGACCTCGCCCTCGCGCCAGCCGAACATGAGGATGTGCACGGACGATTGCGCCGCTTCCACGTCGGCGAAGATACGCGGGAAGAAGCTCGCGCCCTCGACCAACGGCTCGATCGTCGCGGCGGTCGACCACGCGAACGGCAGCGCCGCATCGTGCGGGCGCGTGCCGCCGCGGGCCACGAACGCCTCTGTCGCCGCCTGCGCGCCCGCAGAGGTGACCGCGTCGGCCGGCGGCGGCCAGCTCGGCCGCTGCGTGATCCCGAGCACCTGCCGGTACACGACGACGAAGAGCGCCGCGAACGCGAGCCCCGCGATCGCAGGAACGCGGCTGCGCCGGGAGCGCCGCGCGGGGGTGGTAGCGTCGTCAGCCATGAGCGACCCTAACCCGCGTGGCGGCCGTGCAGCGCGCCGGCGGCTCGTGTGCCGGATCGCGGTCGCCGCCGTGCTCGTCGGTGTCTTCGCGACGTGGGTCGCCGACGGGCCGGTGAGGCTCGACGGGACGCAGGGGCCGAACAACGGCTGGCTGGCCCTGATCGTGGCCGCGCTTGCCCTGCTCTGGATCCGGATGCTCGGGTCGTGGCCGGGCGTGATCGGAGTGCTCGGCAGCGGGCTCGTGATCGGCTGGACGGCGCTCGAGAACTGGCTGGATGCCCGCGCGGTGATCGGCGCGTCCCCCCGTCTCGGTCTGGCTCTCGTGCTTGCGGGGAGCGTCGCTCTGACGGCCGTCGCGCTCGTCCAGGCCGTTCAGCTGGCGCAGGAGCTCAGGCACCGGGGGGCCGAACGCGCCGTTTGACCGCCTGTGCACGCCGCTCCGCGCCGACGCTCCAGCGGTGCAGCTCGACGCCGCAGAGGACTCCGAGCGCGACCGCCGCGATCGCTCCGATCACGGCGAAGATGTCCGCTCCGGAGGCGGAGTCCGGAAAGGCGAGGAAGGTCGTCAGCCCGATCAGCCCGAGCGAGCCGGGCACGAGCAGCCAGAACCCTGGGAGAAACATTGCATACACCGGCATCGTCGACTGGAGCCGGGCGAGCTGGTACGCGACGAACGTCATCACCACGGCCCCGACGAAGCCGCTCGAGTAGGCGCCGAACAGTGCGTCGCCGAGCACCTGGCCGGTCCACGCGGCGTAAAGGACGACGAGCAGCGACAGCAGTGCTCCGGGCGGTGTCGAGTGGGCGACAGTGACGCCGACGGCGAAGACGAGCACGCCGAGCCACGGCGCCCAGTCGCCGAGGAGCGCGTCCGAGCTGGAGAACGCGCGCTCCGCGGGCACCCCAGCGGCGCTGACGCCGGCGACAATCCCGAACGCGATCAGGCCGAGCTGGGTAGTGGCCCAGACGAGCCGGCTCGAGCCGGAGATCATCTGGCCCTCGGTCAGCTCGAGCACCGCCGTCGTCAGCGCGACGCCCGGGATGAAGACGACGAGGGCGGCGATCATCGCCCGCAGGCCGGGATCGGTGACCTCGTACTTGACGGCCAGGGCGGTCAGCAACGCAACGGCGAACGCGGCGAGGAAGGGCATCAGCACCTCGAGCGAGCGCCGCCCGCGCGCGAGCAGCCGCAGCACGCCGACGACTGTGCCGAGCACGGCGGCGGCCGCGACATCACGCGGCGCCGGCCGCAGGATCAGCGCGATCCCGATCGTCAGCGTCGTGTACCCGAGCACGCTCGCCAGCGACCCGTAGCGGCTGCCCGTCGCCCGGATCTCCTCGAGCTGGGCGATCCCGGCCGCAGGAGCGATCGCCCCTCGCTCCGCCTCCTCGGCGAGGCGATGGACTGCGGCGATCTGGTCGAGACGCGGCGTCGCCGAGAGCCGCTTGGTCGGCTCGATCGTCGCAGCCTCACCGCGGCCGAGTGTGAGGAAGAGCGAGGTCGGGAAGACGCTGAAGCGTGCGTCCTCGAGTCCGTAAGCGCTGGCGATCAGGGCGAGGCGCTGCTCGATCGCATCGACGGTCTCGCCGATCGCGCTGAGCGCCGCGCCCAGGTCGGCGAGGAAGAGCAGGAGGTCGTTTCCGGGTGCCGTCTGCAGCGCACGCGGTGGTTCGGCCACCTAGGCCGCCGCGGCATCGGGATCGGCCGTCGGCGTGCCGCGGCGCCGCTTCCAGACCAGGTCGAGCGCAACAGCTAGCAGGGAGATCGCCACGATCGCGACGAATGTCTCCGGAGCGTTGCGCAACGTGTCGACCGCGAAGAACGCGAGGACGACGGCCGTTGCCGCGATCCCCCCGAGCACGATCAAGGCGTTCGCGCCCGTGTCCGCGCGCCGGCGGTAGGCGGCGACACCGACGAGGAGGAAGATCACGAGCGAGCAGGCGCTCCCCACCGACGCGATCGCGGAGAGGTTGACCAGGTTGCTCACGACGAGCACGATCCCGGCCGTGATCAGCATGCCCGCGTGCGCGCCCAGCCGCGAGCCGCGTCCGAAGAAGGGCGGAAACTGACCGGCGCCCGCGAGCATCGAGGTCAAGCCACCCGAGGCGTACAGGGTCGCATTCACCGACGACGAGGTCGCGAGCAGCGCCGCGATCGCCATCATCGTGAAGCCGGCATCCCCGAGCGTCGGCCGCGCGGCCTCGGCGATCGCCGTCTCGCCGTAGCCGATCACCTCAGGGACGGTGAGCGTTCCGAAGACGCCGAGCGCGATCAGGACGTACAGCACCGTCGTCACGCCGAGCGCTGCGTACATCGCCCTCGGCAACTCGCGCGCGGGATCGCGCAGGTCGCCTGCCGCGAACGTAATCACGCTGAAGCCGAGGTAGGCGAAGAAGGTGAGTGCGACGCTCGCGATGATGTCGTTGAACGGCGGGTAGCCGCTGAAGGCGAGCAGCTCGAGGTCGATGTCCGCCAGAGTGACGGCGATGAAGACGGCAAAAACGGCGAGGAGCAGGACGACGATCACCGACTGGGCGCGGTCGACGATCTTCGAGCCGACGATGTTGATGCCCGCCATGGCGACGACGATCAGGGTCGTGAACAGGTTGTCCCAGCCCGCCGCCGCGTTCTCGCCGATGAACAGGGACGTCGCGTAGCTCCCGAACGAGACGGCGACCATCGAGCAGACGATCACGATCGCGGCAAAGTACCCCAGCCAGGAGGCGATCCCGACGAGCCGTCCGTTGCCGAACCCCTCGATCAGGTATGCGATCAGGCCGCCGGACGAGGGGAAACGGACGCCCATCTTGACGACCGTGTAGCCGAGCAGCGCGGAGACGATCCCGGCGAGGAGGAACGACAGCCAGACGGCCGACCCGGCGACCGTCCCGGCCTCGCCGAGCAGCGCGAAGATGCCGGCGCCGACCATGGCGCCGATGCCGAGGAAGGCGGCGCCGCGGACGCTCACGCTACGGGGTCGTCGTCGTGGTCGGCACCGGCGGCGCCGGTGTCTGGTCGCCGAAGAAGAGATAGACGATCAGGCAGCCGACGAGCGCGGTCACGACCCAGGCGATCTGCAGCGGCAGCTGGAACGAGTGGTCGAGCACGCGCTTGCCGAGGGACGTCGAGCCGGTCTCGTCGGCCTCGGCGGCGGCGATCTGCGTTCCGTTGGCGGGGAAGAAGAGCACGCCTGCGACGGCGGTCCAGAACGCGATCATGTAGCCGGCGCCGATCCCGAGCGCGAGCCCAAGCGGGATCATCGTGCGGGTGGCCGCGGATTGGCTCGTCGTCAGGGCGGCGACGAGGAAGATCGCGAGCGCGATCGTGAACGGCCAGTTCTCGGCGAGGCTGCCCAGAGCCGTCACGATCGCGTCCTCGTTGTTGGCAATGAACGTGTCTGCCATCCACGCGATCCCGAACAGCGCGATCATGGCGATCATCCCGGACTTGAAGATCGGCGCACTCGCGATGTCGCTCGCCTGTATGTGCGCGAAGATGAGGATCAGCGCCGCAGCCGTGAGCATGAACATCTGGATGATCGGCGTCACCGACAGTGGCTCGACGCCGCCTCCCTCTGCCGGGATCGTCGGCCGGATGCCTTCGAAGACGCCGAACACGCAGATCGCGCCGACCGCGGTGAGGAAGATGGCAACGCTGCGTTTCGCGAAGGGCAGCAACTCGATCTCGCCGGCCGGCGAGGGCGGCTTGATCTCGCCCGACGCGAGCCGGCGCTGGAACTCGGCATCGTCGTCGAGATCCTTGCCGTGCGTGTTCATGACGATCGCCATCGCGAAGATCCCGACGATGCTGGCCGGGATCGTGATCAGCATCACGTCGACGATGTCGTAGCCGTAGACCTCGACGAGCGGGAGCATGGTCGCCATCGCGGCGGCGACCGGGCTGGCAGTGATGCCGAACGTCGAGGCGACGGCAGAGCCTGCCAGCGCCCGCTCCGGCCTGATCTTGTTCGCGTACGCGAGCTCGTTGATCACCGGGATCAGGGAGAAGAAGGTGTTGCCCGTGCCGGTCAGGATCGTGAGCAGCCAGGAGACGTACGGTGCTGCGAAGTTGAGCATCCTCGGACGCGCGCGCAGCGCCTTGCCGGCGATCAGGACCATGTAGTCGATGCCGCCGGCAGCCTGCATCGCCGCGGACGCCGAGATCACGGCAATGATGATCAGCATCGCGCTGACCGGCGGCTCGCCGGGCGCGAGACCGAAGCCGAAGACGAGAACGAGCGTGCCGACGCCACCCCAGAGCCCGAGGCCGATCCCGCCTGACCGCACGCCGAGGGCGATGAAGCCGATCACGACCAACCCCTCGAGCGCGATCAGGATCCAGTCGGACGTGCTCATTCGTTTCTCTCCGCTCGGAGCTGCTGGCACGTGCTCGTGTCGAGAGCCGTCCGCGCGAGCTCGGGATCGAGACGAGTGACCTCGGCGATCGTCTGCACGCCGCCGGCGAGCACCGAGCCGATCGCCCTCGCGGCGCCGGTGAGCTGCTCGATCGACTCCTCCAAGGAGTCCGCTTCCTCGTCGAGCGCGTCCTGCGCGTCCTCGAGCTCCTCCTGCGCCGAGTTGGCCCAGTCGGACACTGTCTCGGCCGCCTCCTCACCCTCCGGTGAATCGGGGACGCCCGCGTTGTCGACGCCCTCGACGAGGATCTCTGCCGCCCCGACTGCCCGCTCGACACTCTTGCGGATGAAGCCGGTTCGCCCCTGCGGCGTCTCGGACTGCGGCTCCTCCCCCGATGTGCTCTCGGCGTTCGGCACCCGCACGTCGTCGACGATGTCCTCGAGCTCGCCGCGCCAGACGCCGATCGCACCGCAGACGCTCTGCGTCCACTCGCCGGCCGGGACGGTCTCGCCGCTCTCATCTCGTCCGCCGACCGCAGCGGCGACGACGATCACGGCGAGGATGCCGACACCAGCGAGGATCCAGACCAGCGGCCCGCGCTGCACGCCCTAGACCTTCCTCGGATCGGACAGCTCGTCGACGACCGCGACCAGCAGTTGCCAGAAGCGCTCGACCGTCGGGACGCTCACCCGCTCGTCGGGCGAGTGCGGAAACTCGATCTGAGGGCCGAACGAGAGCATGTCGAGCCCGTGCACCTTTCCGCCGATGACCGCGGTTTCCAGTCCGGCGTGCACCGCCGTCACGATCGGAGGCTCTCCGAAGAGGCGCTCGTAGACGGCCTGAGCCGAAGCGAGTGCGCGCGAGTCGAGATCCGGACGCCAACCTGGATAGTTGGCCTTGACCTCCAGCGTGCCGCCTGCAAGCCGCGCCACGGCGTCGAGGCCGGCGATCACCTCTGGGAGCGCCGAGTCGTTCGATGAGCGCGAGAGGCTGTGCAGCGTCAGCTCGTCACCCTCGGTCGTCGCCTCGCCGAGCGAGGTGCTGGTCTCGATGAGATCGTCGAAGTCCGGGCTCAATGCGAGTGGCCCGGTCGGCACGAGAGCGACGGCATCGAGCAACGAGGCGGTGCCTGCCTCCGTCCATGGGTCTGCTGAGTCCTCGACGGCGGCCACGTCGATCGACACGCCGGCGTCCGTCTTCGCGAACGCGTCACGGATCGTTTCCGCCGCGGCGGCGATCGCATCCCTGAATGCGTCTTCGCGGTCTGCCGAGACCGAGCAGACCGCGCTCGCGTCGCGCGGGATTGCATTGCGGCTCTTGCCCCCGGAAAGGGAAACCAGCCGGAACGGCGCCGTCGTGAAGGCTTCTCGCAGAGCCCGACCGAGGACCTTGATCGCGTTCGACCCTCCCAGTGCGATCCCCGTCCCCGAGTGGCCGCCCTTTCCGCCGCTGACCGTGACGGCAAGCGTCACCGCATCCTCGGCGGACGCTTCCCGCGGCGCTGCGATCCGGACCCACGTGTCGGTGCTGCCGGCGCATCCCACCGTCAGCCGTCCGTCCTCCTCACTGTCGAGATTGATCAGAATCGAGCCCGTGATGAGCGCGGGGTCGAGCGCGTTCGCGCCCTCCAGTCCGACCTCCTCGGCCACCGTCATCAGCAGTTCAAGCGGCCCGTGCGGCAGCGACTCGTCCTCGACCAGCGCCATCATCGCGGCGATCGCGACCCCGTCGTCTGCACCGAGGGTGGTTCCGTCAGCTGTCAGCCACTCCCCCTCGTGGGAGAGCGCGATACGTCCCTCCGCGGGGTCGTTCGGGCTCGAAGGATCGCGCTCGCACACCATGTCCAAATGCCCCTGAAGCACCAGAGTCGGGGCGTTCTCGCGTCCAGCGGTCGCCGGGACGCGGATCACGAGATTGCGTCCGGCATCCTGCTGGAGCTCGAATCCCTGGCGGCCGGCCCACTCGCGAACATGCTCGATCACCGGCTCCTCATGCCGTGACGGCCGCGCGATCCTCGTCAGCGCCTCAAAGTGTCCCCAGAAGGAGCGAGGCTCAAGTTCCGTCAAGATCGAAGCCTGCGTAGCCACTTCGCTTGCCTCCTGGCTCCCCGACGACACGCCGATCCTAAGTGAGCGCAGGTCCCTACGTCCATCACCCTCAACGGGTGGCCCGGAGGCGGCGCTGTCACAGGAACGACGCCAGAGTGCTCCAGACCCGGCTCTCGAACCGCTCGCGCCCGCCCTCCGGCGGCACGCCGCGCCGCGAGCGTGCGGATCGCCTGCGAAGCTGCGACGTGGCCGCCGGGGATCACCTGCGCGAGCGCGATCGGCGTCGAGCCCTCGTCGGCGGGCTCGCGGAAGTAGGTCGAGAGGTCGGCTCCGAGCGGGCCGCCGTGACCGCGAAAGCTGGTCAGGAAGGCGGCCTGCGCCTGCCGGACGACCGCGCCGGTGACGCGAACCATCACGTCGTGGAAGCCGCCGTTCTGGAAGTGGTCACCACGATCACCCTCACCTCGACGCCCTCGCCGCCTGCGCGCCCGCGGAGGTGACCGCGGCGGCCAGCTCGGCCGCTGCGTGATCCCGAGCACCTGCCGGTAGACGAGGACGAAGAGCGCCGCAAACGCGAGCCCCGCGATCGCAGGAACGCGGCTGCGCCGGGAGCGCCGCGCAGGGGTGGTAGCGTCGTCAGCCATGAGCGACCCTAACCCGCGTGGCGGCCGTGCAGCGCGCCGGCGGCTCGTGTGCCGGATCGCGGTCGCCGCCGTGCTCGTCGGTGTCTTCGCGACGTGGGTCGCCGATGGTCCGGTGAGGCTCGACGGGACGCAGGGGCCCAACAACGGCTGGCTGGCCCTGATCGTGGCCGCGCTTGCCCTGCTCTGGATCCGGACGATCGGGTCGTGGCCGGGCGTGATCGGAGTGCTCGGCAGCGGGCTCGTGATCGGCTGGACGGCGCTCGAGAACTGGCTGGATGCCCGCGCGGTGATCGGTGCGTCCCCCGTCTCGGTCTGGCTCTCGAGCTTGCGGGGAGCGTCGCTCTGACGGCCGTCGCGCTCGTCCAGGCCGTTCAGCTGGCGCAGGAGCTCAGGCACCGTGGGGCCGAACGCGCAGTTTGACCGCCTGTGCACGCCGCTCCGCGCCGACGCTCCAGCGGTGCAGCTCGACGCCGCAGAGGACTCCGAGCGCGACCGCCGCGACATTCGCGTGACCTACCGCCTCCCCGTTTACGAGTCGGGAGAGGCGGTTCGCACAATGTCCGCGGGAGTGGAGGCGCGGGAATCGAACCCGCGCAGCGCATGGCCACGCGGGCGCACGCCGCGCCCAGCGGGTGCTCGCGGGTGCTGAGCGAAGTGCTCACGGCCCATCGGCGCTGAACGTAGCCTCGATCTCGCGCTGGCATACTGCGGCGATGCTGAAGCGTCGCGTCGTCGCCGCTTTGGTTATTGCGATCGCGACTGTAAGCAGCTCAGGTTGCAGTGACGACACGCCGGAGCCGACGACCCGGGCGCGCGAGACCCCTCGAGCGGGGGTGGTGATCGGCCCGCTGTGCGATCTGCTCCCGTCGGGCGACGATCCCGGAGCGCCGGCGTTGCTCAGGGACGAGCCCGCCGACGTAGCGCTCCAGTGGATCCCGGTCGTGACGACGTTCGAGGCGGCGGTGCGTGCGTCGGGGCTCGCCGGGTACCTGCACAGGGCCGGCGGCGTGACGATCCTGGCGCCTACCGATGCCGCGTTCGCGGCCGCGTTCGACCGGCAGACGCTCGACGATCTCCTACTGTCGCGCCAGAGCGAGCTCCGGGACATTCTCGAAGCCCACATCGTCGACGGAAGCCTCTCGCTCGCCGACCTGCGCGACGCCGGCAGCGTGACCACGGTGGCCGGCGACGAGCTCACCGTCGCGCCGGCGGGCGCCATGGCGCGGTTCGGAGACCGCGCCACGACGGTGTGCGCCGACTACGACGTCGCAAACGCCAGGATCCACGTCATCGACCGCGTGCTGGGCTAGCAGGCGACCCGTTCCGCGGCAACCATCGGCTCTTCTGCCTGCCCGTCCAGGAGCAGCGGGATCAGCCCGCGCTGTGGCTGGTCCATCGGCACCCAGTAGTCGTTGCGCCCCTTGCGGTGGGCCACCTTGAGGCCGTGCGCGACGAGGCGCTCGCCCACCGGTCTGCCGTCGGGCTGCGGGCCTGAGTACTGCTCCTCGCTGAGCACGTAGCCGCACGGCGGAGGATCGAGGATCTGCTCCGGCGTGGGATCCTCGTCCGGCGGCGGGCTCTCGCCCGGATGCGGTGCCGGGAAGGCCGGGATCGGATACGAGCCCCGGAACACGATCCGTCCGGTGTTCGACGTCTGGAAGACGATCGACTCCTCGATCGCTTGCGCGATCGCAGGCTGATTCGCGAGCTGGTAGTCGAGGAACTGCTGGTAGGTGTAGATGGCCGAGTAGGTCTTGCGCCGGCGGTTGTTCGGTGCATTGAGCTCGTTCGGCCGCGTCGCCCCGCCCGCGCTGCGGGCCTCCAGCAGCGAGCCGATCACGCTCTTCAGCCCCATCAGGTTGCGCAGGATCGTCTCCTGGCTGAGTCCGACCGCGCCGCCGTTCTGGCACCCGTACGGGCAGTACCACCAGCCGTCGTCCGAGCCGCGCTCGTAGAAGAAGTCCTCGATCATGCTCTTCGACTGGTCGAAGATCGACCGCGCAACGTTCAGGTGCCGCGGCGGGAGCACGGGCAGGTCGCCGGCCTGGTTGTTCCCGAACTCGTGGCCGTCGAAGGCCGCCTCCGGCTTGTAGTCGCGCATCATCTGGACGAACGCGAACGTCTCGGGCTCGCGGATCAGCGAATAGTCCCGATTGAGGTCCTGGCCGGTCAGGTTGCCGCGCGTGTTGGCGGCGCGACCGTCGCCGTTGATCGTCGGGACGATCAGCACGGTCGTGCTCGCCAGAATGGCCAGCGTGCGCGGGTCGTCGGCGAACGCGAGCTCGCGGGCCAGGATCAGGCACGCCTCGCGGGACGACGGCTCGTTGCCGTGCACGTTGCAGTTGATCAGCGCAGCGGTCGAGCCGGCGACTGCCCTGACGTTTCTCGGCGGGGTCGGGTACCCGATGATGAACATGTTGATCGGCCGGTTCTGGATCGTGCGGCCGATCTCCACGACCCGCACGCGGTCGCTGGCGGCGTCGAGCGCGGCGGTGTAGGCGTACTCGTTCACGTCGTTCGTGAACTGCGCCGCCTGGGTCAACTCCCACTGCGTACGCAGGTTCTCCCCGGGGACGGCCGGGTTGCCCCACTGCGGCAGCGTCGTGTCGAACACCGGGGCCGAGAACGGATGCGGGCGTCGTGCCGCTGCGCGCGCGGACGCGCCACTGGAAGCGATCACCGGGGTTGAACCCGGCATCCGCGAAGGTCGGGGAGTCGGGTGTGACGGTGCGGTTCGGCCGCCAGACGCCGACGATCACCGCCGGCCCGGTCGGCACGTTGTCCGCCCCGACGGGGGTCCGCTCGATCTGGTAGTCGGTCGCGCCGGCCACCGGGTCCCAGCTGAGCGACGCGAAGCCGTCCGCCTGCTCGACGGCCACGCCGCTGACCTGATTGACCTCCTGCGCGAGCGCCGTTCCGGTCGTTAGCAGCGAGGCGATGAGCCCTGAGGCCAACACGGCCACGAACCGCAGTTTTCCAGTCACGGTTCCTCCCCATTGCGTTGCCAGGCGTCGTGCATCTTGGACCGTCTCACCGGCCAGGTCAAGCCGGTGAGGCGTCTCATCACGCGTCTAGCCGCAGGAGAGGACGTGCTGGCGCGCTCACGGCGGGAAAACGAAGAGCCGACCGACTGAAAGTGTTTCAATCGACCGGCTCTGAGAACGAACTTGGTTGAGCCAAAGGTGGAGGCGGCGGGAATTCGAACCCGCGTCCGCTGCGCACCGAGCCCGCACTCATCGAGGCACGTCACTCCCGCGCGAGCCGTCCGCGTTGGGAGGTAGGTGCCTCGCGACGAATATGCTTGAGAGGCGGCGGAGAAGGGGCGTTTTCGCTAGCGCGATCGATAGCTGCGAAATCCGGGACCCCTTCATCGCGAGTGCTCAGGTTTACGTCTGGCCGCCACCGGCCGTTGCTTTCGAGTGCGCGGGGCGCGCGTCACGTCCGGCGGAGAAGGCGGCGGTTGAACGCGCTTCGCGCGGCCGATCCGGTGAACTTCCCCGCAATCGCGCCGTAGACCGCGACGTTGAGGATCAGCGACCGCGCGGGCGCGTAGTGCCGGCGGTAGAAGCGGTACATCCCGTAGTGGAAGGCGTGGTTTGCACGCGAGCCTTCGGTTGCGGCCGCTCGTCCCGCCCTTGACGTGCGTGACCGCGACGGACGGCTCGTACCACGTGACCCAGCCGGCGCTGGCGAAGCGGTAGCAGAGGTCGAGGTCCTCCATGTAGAGCCAGTAGCCCTCGTCGAACAGCCCGATCTCGTCGAGCGCGCGGCGCCGGATGAGCATGAACGCGCCGCTCACGGCGTCCACCGGCCCGCGCTCGACGTGAGGGGCGCGGTACTGCGTGAGCGCCGCCGGGGCGCCGCGACGGCGGCCGACGCCCGTGAAGTGCGCGAGCGCGCCGAGCGGCGTCGGGAACGCTCGCCGGGCCGCGTGGTCGAAGGTGCCGTCCTCGCGCTCGAGCCTGCACCCGCAGACGCCGATGCCGTCGTCCGCGTCCATCAGCTCGAGCAGCCGCTCGAGCGTGCCGGCGTGGACGCGCGTGTCGGGGTTGAGCGCGAGGAAGTAGCGCGCGCCGGTCTGTCTGATCGCGAGGTTCGTCGCGGCTGCGAAGCCGAGGTTGCGCCGGGCTTCGACGAGCTCGACGCCGGGAAGCCCGCGCACCATCTCGACGGTGCCGTCGCGCGAGTCGTTGTCGACGACCACGACGCGCATCGGTCTCGACGGCGCATGCTCCCGCAGCGACTCGAGGCAGGCCTGGAGGAGCCGCCGGCTGCGATAGGCGACGATCCCGACGTCCAGCCCGTCGTGCTCGTTCACGTGGCCGGGCCGGCGCCGTCGACCGGCAGACAGAGCTGGATCGAGACGCAGCGCCGCATCGGGAACCGGTCGTAGGACACTCCGCTGCGCCAGCGGTTGTGGCTCTCCGCGGAGAGGAAGTACGTCTCCGCGTCGTCGGCGAGCTCGGTGAGGACCTGGTCGAGCTCAGCGTCGGGAACGCCAAGCGAGCCCGTGATCCGCCGAAGGTTGGCGAGATGCTCGGCGTCGCCCGCGCCGCGGAGGACGTGGTCGATCGCATGGATCGTGCACCCACCCTCCTGCGCGAAGCGCCGGATCCCGTCGCTCACCTCCTCGATGGCGTCCCGCCGGAGGTGCTCGAGCACCGAGATCGAGTAGACGCAGTCGTATCGGTCGTCTGCCGGGACGTCGCGCGGGAACAGCCCGCGGAGCATCCGGACCCGGGGGTACGCCGCCCGCATCGCCTCGAACTCGGCCGGCCCCCGGTCGCGGCCGTCGTAGGGATCGACGACGGTGACGTCGTAGCCGAGTTGCGCGAGCAGGTTGGCGACGATCGGCTCGCCCGCTCCGATCTCGAGCAGGCGCGACCCGGGGCGAACGCTGCCAAGGATTGCCTTCAGCACCCACGGCCGCTGCGCGTCCTTCAGGTCGCGGCTCGCGGTCGCAACCGGCGGCAGGTGATCGACGGAGTCGCAGTAGTCGCGCACGGTCGCGTAGCTCAGGCGAGGAGGGGCGAAGCCGGCGTAGCGCTCGACGATCGCATGAGGGCCGGTTCCGTTGACGTGGATCGGCGCTCGGTCTGTCGCCAGGACGCGGTCGTAGAAGGTCATCAGCTTCCGCGCGCTCGCGGGCCAACTGAACGTGCGCTCGGCGAACGCGCGCGCGCCCTGCCCCAGCCGCGCACGCAGCTCGTCGTCGTCGAGGATCCGTTCGACCGCCTGCGTGATCTCGAGCGCGTCGCCGCGCTGGAGCAGGATGCACTCGTCGCCGTCCGCCAGGTACCGGTCGAGGTTCGTCGCGGGCAGGACGACAGGCCGCCCGGTCGCGAAGAACTCCGGCAGCTTCGACGGCAGCCGATAGTCGTTGAACCCGCCCGGACGGCCCGGCTGGACCAGCACGTCGGCGAGACGCATGTACCGCGGAACCTCGGAGCGCGGCTGGAGCGGCACGCGGACGACATGACGCTCGATCGCCTTCAGCTCCTCTTCGACGAAGCGGACGTAGTCACGGCCGAGCCTGACGAGCTTGACCCGCCGGCCCGCGCGGTTGAGTGCCGCCACTGCGAGGTAGAGGCTTCGCAGCTCCGCAGCGTTCGACCGGTGCGCGTTCCCGGCGTAGACGAGCACCGCCTCGCCGTCAGCGATCCCGAGCCGGCGGCGAAGCTCCGGCTCTGCGGGCTCGGCGGTGAAGAGCTCGGGCTCGAACGCCGGCCAGATCACCTCCGACGGGAGCGCCGTCGGGCCGGAACTCGAGCAGGCGGTCGACGATCGCGGTCATCCCCGCCGCGCCGGCGAGGAAGCTCCGCATCCGGCGCGGATGGGCGAGCGTCGTGGGGATGGAGTCGTCGAGCTCGGCTGCCGCCATGGTGTGGAGCTGCTCGAGCGTCAGGCCCAGGCTGTCGGCCGTGAGCACGTCCTCGTTGTCCTCGAGGTGGACGACGTACTGGCAGCCGTAGCGCGAGCCGAGGTCCTGGGTGAGCTCGCGCACGGACTCCCGCGGCGTCCAGGCGTGCACGAGCGACGGCGGCCCGCCGTCCGGAAACCTGAGCCCGCCGTTCTTCGCCTCGCCGAAGCCGAGCGCCTGAAACCTCGGCGTCCCGAGCAGCCCGATCGTGGCCGGGTCGCCGGGGACGCCGACGGCGCAGTCGACGCCGAGGCCGACTGAGCTCGTTCGCGAGGTTGAAGATGTGGACGGCGCTGTTGCTCGTGAAGTCCTGGTAGTTGACGAAGAGGACGTTCACGCCGCCGACCGCCGGCCGGTAGTCGGCCCCCGAGAGCGAGAGCAGCGGGTTGTAGTACGGGTCGCCGCGGGCGATCGTCTCGCCCCAGGTGTCCAGGAGGAGCGCGCGGTCGAGGTGGTCGTACTGGCTGCCGCGCGTGGCGCTCTCGCGGTGGCGGAGGACGGCGCGCGGCGTGCAGAGGATGCGCCGGCCGGAGCGCCCGAGGCGCAGGCAGAGGTCGACGTCCTGGTAGTGCGTCGCGAAGTGCTCGTCGAACCCACCGAGCTCGGCGAAGAGGTCGCGCCGCATCAGCATGCAGGCGCCGGTCACCGCCGACACCTCCCTCGTGCAGGAGAGCGAGCCCGCGTAGCCGTCGGCGGTGCCCGGAAAGCCGCGCATCACGTGGTCGGCCGTTCCGCGAATCCCGAGCACGACGCCGGCGTGCTGCACGGTGCCGTTCGGGTACAGGAGCAGCGGCCCGACGGCGCCGACCCGGTCCCGCTCGGCGAGGCTCACCATCGCCTCGAGCCACTCGGGCGTCTGCACCTCGGTGTCGTTGTTGAGGAAGACAACGAGCTCGCCGTCCGCGTGGGCGACGCCAGCGTTGTTGACGCGCGAGAAGTTGAACGGCTCGTCGAAGGGGAGCACGTCGACGGGGTACTGCTCGAAGAGCCGCCGCGCCTTCGGGTCGGTCGTCCCGTTGTCGACGAGCAGCACGCCGAAGCTCGGGTACGTCGACCGGGCGAAGATCGACTCGAGGCAGCGGCCGAGGTGCTCCGGCGCGTTCTTCGTCGGCACGATGACGGTGACCTGCGGCCAGCCCGCGCGCGGCTTCGGGTGCAGCATCGCTCGGTGCGGGTGATGCCGGGTTCGGGCGCGCGAACGCCGCGATCCCGCAGCGCTCGAGGTGTCGATTCACCGCTTCCGCCTGGAGCTCCGAGATGCGCGGCTTCGCGTCGCTGGAGCTCGCGACGCTGCCGGCCAGCTTTCGCCAGTGGTAGAGGATCCGAGGCACGTGCTCGATGCGGTCCGTCTGCTCGGAGATGCGGAGCATGAGCTCGAAGTCCTGGACGCCGTCGAAGGCCGAGTCGAGCCCGCCGACGCTCTCGACGAGCGAGCGGCGCAGCACCAGCAGGTGGCCGACGTACATCACGCCGCGGAAGAGCTCGGGCGACCAGTCGGGCTTGAAGAAGGGCTCGCTGTAGCGCGCCGCGACGGTCGATCTTGTCCTCGTCGGTGTAGATCACGTCGGTGTCGGGCTTCTCGTTCAGCAGCCGGACGCATTCGAGGAGCGCGTCCGGGTCGAGCTCGTCGTCGTGGTCGAGGAAGGCGACGAACTCGCCCTCGGCCGTCTCGAGCGCGCGGTTGCTCGCGGCCGCGATGCCGCGGTTGGCGTCGCCGAAGCTGACCTCGATCGCCGGGCTCGCCTGCGAGCGCGCGCAGGTACTCGAGCGTGCGCTCGTTCGTCGAGCCGTCGTCGGCGAGGCAGAGCTGCCAGTGGGGATAGGTCTGGCGCCGAACGGATTCGACGGCCCGCCGCAGGAACTCGGGGTCGATGTCGTGGACGGGAGTGACGATCGAGACGAGTGGCCGGAGCGACGAGCGGGGTCGTGCGCGATGCCGGGCCGTTGGCAGCCGTGGCGAACGACAGCGCGCCCGAGCCGGGCCGAAGGTGCGGGCGCCGGATACGACGCGAGGCGCGACGGGCCCGACGCAACATGCGCTTCGTGCGCCGGAGCGGCGCCGTCACACGCCACGAGATCGAATGGACGACGTTCGCGAGGTCGAGGTCGAGCGAGAGCAGTTGCGTCTCGAGCCGATCGCGCTCGGCACGGAGGGCATCGAGCTCCGCACGCGTCCTGTCCTCCGCGTCTTGCCGCTGCCGCAGCTCGAGCTCGACCGCGGCCCGCGCCTCGTTCGCGGCCTCGACCTCGCGCTCGGCCGCGACGCGGGCGCGTCGCTCGCGGTCCGGGTCGGCGATCCTGCTCCCGAGCGCCGAGAAGAAGCGCGCGGCGAGCGGGTCGCTGTTTGCGGCCGCGAGGAAGTCCAGAAAGTCGGCGTCCACGTCGCGGCCGACGGCGAGGACTCCGAGACCGAACCCGTGCGGGAACGCGAAGCCCGGATACCTGCGCGAGAGCTCGTCCCAGAGGCGCCAGACGCCGAAATCGGCCTCGCGGACGTTTGTGTCGTGAAGCAGGAGGACCCCTCGCTCGCCGAGCTTCGGCAGCCATGTCTCGACGTCGTGGGCGACCGCCTCGTAGCTGTGCGCGCCGTCGATGTGGAGCAGGTCGACCGAGCCGTCCTCGAACTGCGGCGCCGCCTCGTCGAACGTCCGCTGGAGGAGGTGCGAGAAGGCGCCGTAGAGGGGATCGTGATGTGCCCGCAGGTCCTCGAGGATCTCCGGTCCGTACCGGCCCGTGTGCGCGTCGCCTTCCCACGTGTCGACCGCGTAGCACCGGGTCTCCAGCGCGAGCGTCTGCACGGCCTGGCAGAGCGCGCAGTACGAATCGCCCTTCCAGGTCCCGAGCTCGACCAGTGTCCGCGGCCGCAGCGCGGCGACGGCGAAGAAGGCGAAGGGCATGTGCTCGTGCCAGCTGACGACGTCGGTCAACCGCCGCGGCTGATCGAAGACGACCGGGTGGCGCAGTGGCTGGAACGGGCGCACGAGGTCGTACGGATCGCGGGAAGCCGGCATGTCTAGCCTGGGTCCTGTGCTCGCCCGGCGACCGGGACGGAGCGGTAGGCCCGGTTCCGCCGGAGCGCGGCGAGCAGCCCCGGCGCCGGCGAGAGCGGGATCTCGCGCCGCTCGGAGCGGCCGGCCGAGCGGTCGGCGTGCCATTTGCTCAGGCCCCTGAGACGGCCCGCAAGCGGAGCCGCTGTGCGGTCTGCGGCTGCCGCGTAGCCGACGTAGAGCAGGTCGTACGCCACGATCCTGACCAGCTGCCGGCGGAGCTGGCGACGGCTGGCGTTCTTCGCGAGCATCCGTACCCGGTTGCGGCCGACGAGGAGATGCTTCGCCTTCGAGCCGTGGCCGAGCGTGGGCGAATGGTGGTGGAAGGCAACGGCGCGCGGCGCGAGCACACAGCGCCACCCGGCCATCCGCGCGCGCCACGCCAGATCCGCGTCCTCGAGGTAGGCGAAGAACGAGAGGTCAAGCCCGCCGACCTCGTCGAGCATGGAGCGCCGGAACAGCGCCAGCGCCGCGCTCGCGCCGAAGACCTCGACCGGCTCGGTCTGTGCCGCGAGCGCCGGCTCGCCGAGCCTGCGCTCGCGGGCGACGCCGAGCTCGTCGACCTCGATTCCGGCCGAGTTGATCGTGCCCGGCTTTGTGGCGAACCGGATCTGCGCGGCCACCGAGCCCACTCCCGGATCCCGCTCGCCCGCCGCGAGCAGCTCCTGCAGCGCATCGGGATCGAGAGCGCAGTCGTCGTTGACCAGCGCGACCCACTCGCCTCGAGCGATGGCGAGCCCCGCCGCGACTCCGCCTGCGAAGCCGAGCTCCGGGCTGCCGTCCACGGTCACGACCGGGGGCGACATTCGCTCGAGGCGTTGCCGCGAGCTCGCGGAGACCCCGTTGAGCACGACGATCAGCTCGCTCGCGCCGTCGACGCGTGCGAGCGCCTTCGCGAGCCGCGAGATGCACTCGTCGAGCAGCGACTCCTTGCCGAACGCGACGACGATCGCGGAGAGTCTCATACCCGCTCCGTCGAGCCGCCGCTCATACCGCCCTCAGACCGGCCACGGACTCGCGGGCCTGGTAGACGTCAATCACGGCGTCGGGCTCGCCGATCGCCTCGATCCGCCCGTCCCGCAGCAGGAGCGCCCGGTCGCACAGGGAGCCGATCGCGCCGAGGTCATGGCTGACGAGAACGACCGTCTTGCCCTGCGCCCGCATCTCCTCGAACGTGTCGAAGCACTTCTGCTGGAACTCGGCATCGCCGACCGCGAGCGCCTCGTCGACAAGCAGGATGTCGAACGGAACCTGGATCGCCACCGAGTACGCGAGGCGCAGGAGCATCCCCGACGAGTAGTTCTTGAGCTGCTGGTCGACGAAGCGTTCGAGCCCCGCGAACTCGAGGATCGAATCGAAGCGCTCCGCGACCTGCCGCCGCGTCAGCCCGATCAGCATCCCGTTGATCTCGATGTTGGTCCGCGCGCTGAACTCGGAGTTGAACCCAACGCCGAGCTCGATGAAAGGCGAAAGCCGTCCGTCGATCCGCACCGCGCCAGCGTCCGCGCGGTAGATGCCGGCGAGGATCTTGAGCAGCGTGCTCTTGCCGCTGCCGTTGGGTCCGACGACGCCGAGGAACTCGCCCTCCACCACGGAGAACGTCACGTCGCGGAGCGCATCGTGCCGCTCGTACGTCATGCGCTCGAACGGGTGCGCGACGTACTCCTTGAGCCGCGCCCGCCGCTCGTGCGGGATCAGGAATGTCTTCGAGATGCCGACCGCCTCGATCGCGTTCCTCGGCATCACGCACGCTCCGCGAACCGAGGAGCCTCTCGGCGGTGGAGGAGCAGCGCGACTGCGAGCGCGCCGAACGCGATTGCGATCGGAAAGAGCCGCGTGTCGAGTCGCGCCGCCACCCCGGCCGTCGCCGCATCGGTCCCGAGCAGGACGGAACGCACGTCCTGCAGCACCTGCACGAACGGGTTGAAGCCGGCGAGCCGCTGCGCCCAGTCGGGGAGAATCGCGATCGGATACATGATCGGCGCGGAGAAGAAGAGCAGCGACACGGCGACCTCCCAGATGTGCCCGACGTCACGGAAACGGACGAACAGCGTCGCTGCGAGGAGCGCGAGGGCGAGCACGAAGACGTAGAGCTCGAGCAGGAGCGGCACGAGCAGGAGCCAGTCGAAGCTTGGCTGGATCCGGGCGACGGCGAGGAACACCGTGACGACGGCGCAGTTGGCGAGGAACGTCATCGCCGAGGCGAGCGTGCTCGAGAGCGGAATCACGATCGGCGGGAAGGAGATCCGGCGCAGCGTCGGCCCGCTCGACACGATCGACGGGAGCGCGGCCGTCACGGCGTCGGCGAGGAAGGTGTAGAGGACGATCCCGATCAGCAGGTAGAGGGGGTAACGGTGGATGCCGAGGTCGAAGAGGTCCCCGAAGACGATCCAGAGCACCGTGAAGTACATGAGCGGCTTCGCGAGCGACCAGAGGTAGCCGAGCAGTGACCCGGCGTACTTGAGCCGGAACTCCGAGCGAGAGAGGACGGGGATGACCCGAGCGCCGTACGCGAACCGGTCGCGGAACGCCGCTTGGGGAGCGATGTACGTGGGCTCGATCACGCGACGCGCCGCCCCGGCTCAGAAGGCCCCTCGGCCGTCGAACACCGATGGGACCGTCAGCGCGAGGATCCGCATGTCGCGGCTGATCGACAGGTTCTCGATGTACTCGCGCTCGACCGAAAGCCGTTCCTCGAAGCTCAGCCTGCCGCGGCCGGAGACCTGCATCGGGCCGGTCAGACCGGGCTTGACCGCGAGCCGGAACCGGTGCTCGGGCCGGTACCGGCGGACGAGCTCGACCTGCTCCGGCCGCGGGCCTACGAGGCTCATGTCGCCCTTCAAGACGTTCAGGAGCTGTGGCAGCTCGTCCAGGCTCGCCCGGCGCAGGAGGCGGCCGAGCGAGGTCACGCGCGGGTCGTGCGCGAGCTTGAAGACAGGCTCGTCGAGCGCGTCGAACTCGACGAGGCTCGGGAGCACCTCCTCCGCGTCGGCAAGCATCGTGCGGAACTTGTAGATCCGGAACTCGCGGCCGTGGAGGCCCGCGCGCATCTGGACGTAGAACGCCGGGCCCGGGCTGCTGAGCCGGATCGCGACCACGGTCAGCGCGAACAGCGGTGCGGTGAGGACGAGGATCACGGCCGCGACCGAGACGTCGAGCGTGCGCTTGAGCAGCAGCGTCGACCGGGAGACGTCCCAGGTGTTGTATTCGACGACCGGGAGATCGGCGATGTGGTGGAGCTGCACGGCCGTGCCGAAGAGCCCGCTCGCCGGCGGGATCATGCTGAGCTTCACGTGCTCACGCCTACAGAACGCGACGAGCTCGGCGATCAGCCGCTCGTCGATCGACTGCGTCGCGAGGATGATCCGGTCGACGCCCTGCGCCCAGCCGCCCCCGTTCCGCAGTGCGGCGGGCGAGATCGTCCGGTGCTCGCCGGCCACGGAGGCGTGGATGTCCGAGAAGAGCTCGAGCTTCCGCCGGATGCAGCGGGCGAGCCCGTCGCTGCCGATGATCACCACCCGCTCCGGCGGCGTGACGCGACGCCACGTCCAGCGCGCGAGGCTGCGGAGGACGAGCGCCGCGACGAGCGCGATCACGAGCGTGCGGATCGCTCCCTCGGCGCCGATCCGCGCGAGCTGTGTCTCCTCGAGGACGAGGACCATTGCCGCGACGCAGGTGATCGCCCAGACGAAGAGGATCGGCAGCTCGTCGACCGTCAGATGGCGAAGCGCGCGGTGGTCGCGGTCATAGAGCCCGTACAGCTTCGCAGCCACGATCCAGACGGGCGCGAAGAGCAGGGCGCCCGCTGTGGCCGAGAGCCCGGGACCGAAGACGACGAGCGAAGCGGCGACGGTCACCACAGCAAATGCGTCGGCCAGCGCGAGCATCCGCCGGCGCAGCGGATCGCGGGACGCCCAATCCTTCCTCACGCTCCCCTCCGCCTTCGCCGCGAATACGTCCGCGGGCGCTACCTCGTGTGCATGCACGCCTCGTGTATTGCCAGCCTTGGCATCGTTCAACCATCCACGCATCGACTGCTACGGACGCTGCGAGAACAGGGGCGAGCGGGGATTGAGCAATCGCGCGCGGCCGCGGCTGCGGGCGGCAGCCGTCGCGTCGCCGAGCCTCGATTCGATGCGCGCGGCGACGAGCCAGAGCCGCCAGTCCTCACGGTCGCGCCGGATCGCCGCCTCGATCGACCGGCGGGCGGCAGCGAGATCGCCGGCGCGCTCCTCGACAAGCGCGAGCTGGAGGTACGGCGACGCAGCCCAGGGCTCGAGCCTCGTCGCTGCGACGGCGTGTGCACGCGCCGGCCCGAGCCGGCCCGCGCGCGCCGCAGCCTGGCTCTCGCTCACCTCGACGCCGGCAAGGAGGACGATCGCCTCCGCGACTACGACCGCGGTCGCGGCGACCGCGACGACGACGCGCGTCAGCCCAGGCAGAGCGCGGTGGCCGTCTGGCGCCGCCGGCGCTACGAGCAGGCCCAGCATGCAGATGCCGACGAGCGTGACGGCCGTGAGCTCCCACATCCAGTCGACTCCGGCACCGAGGAGGTACGTGGTCGCTGCGCCAAGCAGGGCGGCGACCAGTGTCCTCTCGGCGCCGCGAGCGCGCACCAGTCGCCGGACGCCGACCGTCGCCGCCGCCGCGAGCGCGCCGACGAGAAGCAGGAAGCCGACGATCCCGAGCTCGCCGAGCGTCTCGAGGTAGAGCGAGTGGGCGTCCCTGACCGTGTACGAGAACGAGCCGTGCCGATTCCACCACGCCTCGTACGATCCGGCGCCGCCGCCGTGCAGGGGTGCGCTGCGGAACTCGTCGACGGCTGCCTGCCAGAACTGCCACCGGCCGCTTCCACTCCCGCTCAGGAGGTGCGTGCCGACGGAGTCTCCCGGGGCGGCCGCCGACGCGGTCGGCAGGCGTGTGAACTCCCGGAACGCGTCTGTCGCGAAGGCCGCGACGACGACCGCGACGGCGATCGCGACGACCGCCGCGACGACGGTACGCCGCGATACCTCCGGCGGCCTGGGCGCGAACGAGGACGCCAGCTCGAAGGCGACGACGGTCGCAACGCAGATCAGGCCGATGAAGATCGCCGCCTGCCATCCCTCGGTGCGCGCGGCGGCGGAGGTGAGCGGCCCATCGACGAGCGCGTCGCGCGGCAGCAGGACGCCGATCGACGCGGCGGTGCCGGCGACTCCGGCGAGCGTCGCCCCGAGCGCCGCCCAGCGGCGCGGCTGGGCCACGACGACGACGACGATCCCACCGGCGAGCGCAGCCAGGGCTCCGCGCGACGAGGTCAGGTACACGACGGCGCCGAGGGCGGGAATGACCCCCAGCGCGAGCGCCCGACGTGCTCGGTCGGTCGCGAGCACGGAGCCCAGCAGGAGCGGGATCGCCATGGCAACGAAGATGCCGAGCCCGTTCCAGTAGTCGAGCGGAAAGCTCAGCCGGGTGGCAGCGTTCGGCAGGAGCGCCGGCAGCCCGCGGCTCGGAAACGACCCCGGGAAGAGCCGGCTGACGAGCGCCACGAGCCCGATCGCGACGATCGCAAGCGTCACTCCGTCCACCCAGCGCCCGAGGCGGCGCCCGTCGGCCGCGAGGACGGTGAGGACGTAGACGCCGAGGTACAGCGCGGTCCGGTCGAACTCCGCGAACGCGTCCTCGGCGCTCGAGGACCAGGCGATCGACGCGAGCTGCCAGACCGCAAACGCGGCGAGCAGCACCCCCGGGAGGACGGCGCCGCGCGTGAGGCGGCCGCGCGGCCACACGCCGACGGCGACACCGATGAGGATCGTCCACCAGACCGCGAGCGCGACCGCGCTCCAGGTCGTGAGCGCGTAGCCGCCGTCGTCATAGGCAACCACGAAGACGACGGCGCCGACGAGGGCCGTGACCCAGACGGCCGGCACCGCGAGCGTCCGGTTGCTCGTCATCGCCCGGTACCGTACGACCTGACCGGTGGGTCGGTCGGTTCGCCAGAATGGGATTCGCGATGCGCACAACCGCAAGACGTCTCGCGGCGGTTCTCGCAGCCGCCTGCACTCTGGTAGGCCCGGGCACCGCGGTCGCGGACGATCAGCCGATCGTCTCCGCTCCCAGTCAGTACGTCGAGGTCGTGCCGACGGCCGGCGGTGGCGTCCCGGACGGATCGCGTCCGCAGCTGTCCTCGTCCGGGGACGCGTCCGGCCCGGACACGGCGCTCGGAGCAGCCGCCGACGCGGTCGCGAGCGCCGATCGACTCGGCGTGCTGGTGCTCGGGGCCGCGATGGTCGCGGCGACGGGCTTCCTCGCCGCCGCGGCGGTCAGACGCCGCGGTAGCTCCCGGCCGGCTTGACGAGGTCAGGACCCGAAGGGCTGATAGACCCGGTCGGGCGGTGGCACCAGCGAGAACGGAAGCGACGTCCCGATCCCGGGGAGGCGTGCCCGCAGCGGTCTCTGGCCGCTCGCTCGGAGCTCGGACGAGAAGATGCCGACCCGGTTTGCCGCCGGGGAGCCGACGCGGCGCCAGCCGGACGAGCCGCGCTGCTCGACGATCACGGTCGCCGCCTTGCTCGTCGGGGTACGGCCCCAGACGAAGACGTTCTTCCCCCGCCGGAACGCTACGAACGGAAACCGGAAGGCCGTGAGCGCGGGCTTCGGCCGGTCGCTCGCCACCGTCTTGCCTCTGAAGTAGAGGCCGGACTGGTACGGGCTCGCGCGGACCGGGTGGTCGCGGAGCGTGAACCAGACGACCATGCTCACGCCGGCGCTCCACATCCGGTAGAGCGCCTCGGCCACCCAGCGCCCTTCGAGCGCGGCGGGCACGCCCGCCGGATCGGGCGGCTTCGTGTCCCACGAGAACTCGGTCACCCAGAACTGGACACGTTGCGACGAGACGATGCGGCGGCCGGCGACGCCGGCGTCGAGGACCGCCTTCATCTCCGGCAGGTCACCGAGAGAGACGTCGTTCGCACGGTAGGCCGAGCGGGTCGGTCCGCCCGCGGTGTACGGGTGGGTCGACCAGATGTCGAAGTGCACGCGATCCGAGCAGGTCGCACGCGGGCGCCGTCCCGACGAGAGGCAGAGCAGCGAGCGCATGAACTCGAGCGGCGCGACCGCGGTCCTGATTCCGAACGGCGCGAGCCCACCGGCGACGACCAGGTTTCCGGGCCGGCTGTGCACGCTCGCCGCGAACGCGTTCACGAGCGCGCGATACCAGGCGGCCGCGCCCGACTTGTAGGCCGGGTTGGGCACCTTGTTCGGCTCGTTCCACGCCTGCCAGTAGCGGACACGCGGCCTGCCCGCCTGGCCCGAGTAGCGGCGAACCGCCGCGAGCGCGAAGGCCCGATACCGCGCCGGGTCGGGGCGGGCGAATCCGTGGCTCGTACGCTTCGCCCAGCTCGGCGGCCCGGCGACGTACACGATCGGCTCGAGGTTGTGGGCGCGCACCAGGCGGAGCTGCGCGTCGAGCTGGACCCAGTTGTATGCCGGGTCGGACGGATCCGCGGGCTCGAAGCCGGCGGGCGGCGAGGCCGGCGCAACGGTGTCCCAGAAGAGCGGCACCTTGATCGCGGTCGCCCCCGCCGCCGCCGCGCGGGAAAGCCCCAGCGCGGCGTCCGGACTGTTGAAGACGTAGGGATCGACGAACGCGGTCCGGAGCGGCAGGGGCGCGGGCGCAGCGGCCGTCGACGCGGAGAACGCGGTACCAGCGAGGCACAGCGCTACGAGCGCCTTCAGGCTCACCGCCGCGCCCAAGCCGGACCTCATCCGAGCTTGCTCGCCCACGGCTTCGCGGACGGAGGCGAGCAAGCCTGGGTTCGGCGGGCGTTGGATCATGTCGGGACTGGTCGTGGAGAAGCTGGCACTTCTACGTACTCCTCCACACCGCCTTCCCTCAGCTCGCCTGCTGCTTGATCTTCCTGCTTCGGACCTTTCGCCGCCTCGCGCAGGCGTCACCGCGTCGAGACTACCCCCTCGAGTTCGGTCGGTTGACTTCCCTCGCAGGACCGAGCCCAAACCGCCAGGGGAACGCGTCCGAGCTGAGATTACTCGCCGCGGTCGAAGTCCTCGATGATCGCGTCCGGGTGGTCGTTGTAGTGCCAGGGGTTTTCGTGAAATTCGGGAAGTGGCAGCATCTGCTCGGCCCACAGAACGTGCTGCTGAGTTGGACGATCGACAGTCCAACGCACGGACTGATCAGGCGCCTAGAGGTCCAAGCGCATCTTGGTGACGAAGGCGAAGACGATCTGTGCAGCGTCTTAAGAGTTTGGCTCGCGCTGGCAACGTCTTCAGCGTCTGATGGCCATGGTCGGCGTTCTGCCGCCGGAAGACCCGGTCTACGTGCGGGTCGACCCAGCCATTGACGTGCGGTACTCAGATCCCCGCGAAGGACATCGAGTGCTCGAAGGCCTCCGTTACGCCCGGTGGCCAGGGCAATGGCACGCGGAGTGGCAAGGTCCTCCGCCCTACACCACGGTTGCGATCAAGAAGGGCAGACATACCATCGGTCGTGCGTACTGCCGGAACACGAAGCTTCGGAACGGCGGACCGCGCTGGGGGAAGCTTCGCTTCGAGAGTGAGCAGCGATTCGCATGGCGCGACAGCCGGCCAGTGTCCGAGCTTGAGAATGAGGCCGCGGCGTCGGTCTTCTGGAGCTCGATCTTTGGGCATGGAACGGCAGCGGGGCGCGTCACGCGGATTGAACGGGAGGTTCAGACCATGCGATTGATCGAGAGGGTGCAACTCGGAGAGATCACGGCGGCGCAGTTCGAGCAGTTGACGGGCTTCTTAGACGCAGAGCGGCTCGGGCTTACGGATCGCGTCTACAGGCCAGAGACCGCCCGCCGGCGTCGGGCGCTCGCAAAGTCCCTGGGTGTCTCTCCGGCCGACGCTGACACGGAACCGCTAGACGTGAGCCTGGATGAGCTTCTCGCGGTTCCGCGGTCAGGCTGGGCGGCCTAGGAGTCGAGCATCGCTGCGGGGCGGCGGCGGCGCCACCGCCGAAGGCGCGGCCCGCCGACGCGAGGGCTCAGGCAACGCGAGGCCAAGAGTGCGGTGCTGATGCCACGGACAGGGGTCTTGTAACACCCCTGATCTATGACAGATCTGTGGTGTGGGGCCAGCGTTCGGGATGACCCGGGGCCCCAGCCATTCTGCGCGCTCGCTAGTCTCGGCGCGTGACACCCGCGCGGGAAGAAGCGATCGTTCGCTCGTTCATCGATCCGCGGAAGCGGAGCCAGTACGTGGCCCGGCTCCGCTCATCGAAGACACGCCAGAAGTTCATGAACCAACACCTGTTCCACATGCGCGACCTTAATCCGAGGTACGCACACCGCCTGCCGCCGGGTCAGCAGAACACTGACGATGTCCTGCGACTACTGCGTGAACGCGGAGCCTCCGATCGCTGTTACGTGATCTCCGCGTCGAGCGACTACGACGGCCAGGAAGTCGAGCTGCGACTCGCAGTCGAGGATGTGTTCACTGGTCGAGCTGACGGAACGTTGATCGCGTGCGAGCCCGACGTGCTCGGCTATTTCCAAGGAGAAGAGCCGGGCGAAGGCTACATCCTCGACAGGCGATAGCCAGAGCTCGCCTGCGTGAGCGTGACTCGCCTGAGCCGTTTGACTCGGATGACATCGCGGAACAGACACGAGACACGCCGAAGTGGGTCTACATCCCTCTTGATGACATCTACGCATACGGCGAGCGCGTCGGACGGCCCGTGCGCGGCACTTGACGTAGTCTTACGATCGTCCTACACTCTCTTCGTGAGAATCGAAAGGGCGATCGATGCATTTCTGGACTGGCGCCAAGTCGAGCGTGACGCCACGGAACGGTCGGTCGATTCCTACTGGCGGATCCTCTCGAAGCTCGCGGCCGACTACCCCGAGTCCGACATCGACCTGCTGACCACGGAAGACCTCCGACGGTTCCTCAATCGGTGGCGCGATCGGAGTGCGTCGACACGCGCGAACGTGATCTCGGTTCTACACTCGTTCTTTGCCTGGGCTGAGGCCGAGGACTTGATCGACGCTGACCCCTCGCGGAAGATCCGCCGGCCGCCGAAGCGCAAGCCGGACGTATATCGGCCGAGCCTGGATGAACTGTCGGCCCTCCGAGCGGCGGCAGTTGGGTTCGAGAGGCCACCGCTGTTGCTCATGGAGGGGGCAGGTCTTCGAAGCGCCGAAATCCTAGGCTGTCGCTGGGCGGACATCGATCTCATCCGAGGACGTGTTCGCATCCATCGCAAGGGCTCACACTGGCATTGGCTTCCGATCGACCCGGACGTGCTCGGCGAGCTTCGCCAGTCGTTCCGCGAGCTGGCTCCGGACCTGGACGATCACCTCTTCACAGTCGAGGTTGAGGTCTGGGTATCGCAGTTCAAGCGCGAGCGCCGCCGAAAGGATCCGAAGAAGAAGCGCAGCGCTCAGGCTCTCTGGCGACTCGTGAAACGCGTCAGCGCCCGCGCAGAGGTCACATCGCTGTCTCCACACCCACTCCGACACGGATTCGCCAACCGCTTCCTCCGGGAGAGCGACCGCGACATCTTCGCGCTCCGCGGGCTGATGGGCCACGCCCAACTCGAAACGTCGCGGGCGTACCTCGACGAGATCGGCATCGACGACCTGGCCGACGCGCTCGCTGTTGCGGCCGAACGGCGCCACGCACAAGCGTCGCCAGAACTGGAAACGGAACGAGACGAGGCCCCGAAGGGCCCCGAAACGCTGGAGTGGAGGCGGCGGGAATCGAACCCGCGTCCGCGGACGCACCGGACAGAGCATCTACAAGCGTAGTCTGGGCTTTGATTTCGCCCGGCGGCCGGTTCCCAGACGACCTACCGACGGGCTAGCCATCCTGAGAGTGTCGCGCCGCGGGCGATTGGCTCTCCCTTGGCGCCGAGCCCGACGTTGGCGCCGCATTCCCCACCTCGGGCCGAGCGGGGAGCGACGTCGCCAGTCCTAAGGGTTACTTAGGCAGCGATTGCGAGTTCGTTCTTCGCATTTGTTCGTTTCCCGGTGGTTTTACGAGGCCGACCGGGGACCTCGGCTTGCAGCTCTACCGGAGAACCGACCACGTCGAAACCAGGTCGCCCCCGTATGTGTTGTTGGACATAGTGTAGCCGCGTGGCGACGATCCGCGAGATCGGCGAGGACGAGCTCGACGCCTTCGTCGGCGTCAGCACGCAGGCGATGCCGCGCGAGGAGACGGGCGGAGTCGCCGGGCTGATCGACTGGCGCCGGCAGGCCGAAGCGATGATCTGGTTGCTCGCCGAGCGAGACGACGAGGTCGTCGGCGCGGGCTATGCGCTGACGGGCTGGCACACCCCGCCCCACCGCGGGATCGCGGCCGCGCTCGTGCTCCCGGAGCGGCGTGGCAGCGGCATCGGCGACGAGCTCCGCGCCGTGCTCGAGCGCTGGGCCGCCGAGCACGGCGCCACCGAGCTCGAGGGGCCGGTCGCCGAGGAGGACGACGGCAGCCTCGCCTGGGCGGCCGCGCGCGGCTACGAGGAGGCGGGCCGCAACTCGCGGATGGTGCTCGACCTGACCGCGATCGAGGCGCCCGCAGTCGAACCGCCGACCGGGATCGAGATCGTCACCTGGGCCGAGCGTCCCGACCTGGCCGAGGGGCTCTGGGAGGTCGCCCGCGAAGCCGCGCCCGACATCCCCGGCGAGGAGGAGACCGACGTCGGCGAGCTCGACGAGTGGCTCGAGCGCGACATGCGCGGCAGCGGCGACCGTCCCGAAGCCGTCTTCGTCGCCGTCGAGGACGGCGAGGTGCTCGGCTACGCCAAGCTCGCCTTCTCGGACGAGACGACCGAGCGCGCGTTCCACGACCTGACCGGCGTCAAGCGCGCCCACCGCGGCCGCGGGATCGCGGCCGTCCTGAAGGCGGCACAGATCGCCTGGGCGAAGGAGAACGGCTTTCACACACTGCAGACCTCGAACGAGGTCCGGAACGCGCCGATCCGACACCTGAACGCAAAGCACGGGTACGTGCTCGAGCCGGGCGTCGTGATCGTGCGCGGCAGCCTCACCGCTACCTGAGCATCGCCTCCTCGAGCGCCCGCCGGCCGATGACCCGCGCGAGGTGCGCGCGGAACTCGGCGCTGGCGCCGGTGTCGCTCAGCGGGTCGCGTCCCCTCCGCCATCTGCTCCGCCGGATCGGCCTCGCCGGCAAGGAGCGCCTGCTCGGCCGCCTCGGCACGAAGCGGCGTCGGGCCCATGTTCGTCAGCGCGATCCGTGCGTCGTCGACGCCGCCGTTCTCACGCCGCACGAGCGTCGCCACCCCGACGGTCGCCCAGTCCTGCGCCCGCCGCGTGAACTTGAGATACGACCAGCCCGTCCACGCGCCGAGCTTCGGTACGCGGATCTCGGTCAGCATCTCCCCCGGCCCGACGGCCGAGTCGAAGACACCCAGGAAGAACTCCGCCGCGGGAACCGTCCGCTCGCCGCCCGGCCCCACGATCGTGAGCTCGGCGCCGAGCGCAAGGATCACGGCCGGGAAGTCGGAGGCGGGGTCGCAGTGGGCGAGCGAGCCGCCGATCGTGCCGCGATGGCGCACCTGCGGATCGCCGATCAGGCCGGCCGTGTGCGACACGATCGGACAATGCTCCTGGATCAGAGGGTCGTCCTGGAGCGCCTTGTACCGGGTCAGTGCCCCGATCGCGAGCCACGCACCCGCGTCCCGCACGTACGAGAGCTCCGGGATCCGGCCGATGTCGACGAGCAGCGACGGCCGGGCGAAGCGCAGCCGGAGCAGCGGGATCAGCGAGTGCCCGCCTGCGAGCAGCTTCGCGTCCTCTTGTGATCCGAGCAACGAGACCGCATGCTCGGCCGACTCGGCGACCTCGTAGTCGAAGGTCGAGGGGATCATGACCGTGCCTCCTGAATCGCCCGCCACACACGCTCGGGCGTGGCCGGCATGTCGATGTCCGTGACGCCAAACGGCGCCAGCCCGTCGATGACGGCGTTCATCACCGCCGCCGGCGAGGCGATCGCTCCCGTCTCGCCGACCCCCTTCACCCCCAACGGGTTGGTCGGGCTGAGCGTCTCGGTCCGGTCGAGCTCGTAGTTCGGCACCTCGACCGCGGACGGCACGAGGTAGTTCGTCAGCGACGACGTCAGGAGCACCCCGTCCTCGTCGTAGATCGCCTCCTCGAAGAGGGCCTGCGCGACCCCTTGTGTGATTCCACCGTGGATCTGACCGTCGACGATCATCGGGTTGACTGCCTTGCCGACGTCGTCGACCGCGACGTAGCGGAGCAGCCGCACGTCCCCCGTTTCCGTGTCGATCTCGACCACCGCCGCGTGGGCGCCGCCCGGCCAGCTGAAGTTGGGCGGGTCGTAGACGGCGGTCGCTTCCAGGCCCGGCTCCATCCCGGGAGGCAGGTTGTGGGCCGACCAGGCCGCGAACGCCAGCTCCTTCATCGTCACAGCCGCGTCGCCGGTGCTGAACGTGCCGTCCTCGTAGGTGAGCTCGTCCTCGTCGACGCCGAGCTGGTGCGCGGCGAGCATGCGGGCCTTCGCCACGATCTTCTGGGCGGCGTTGTGGAGGGCGATCCCGCCCACCGTGAGGCTGCGGCTGCCGTACGTGTCCATCCCCAGCGGGCTGACGGAGGTGTCTCCGTGCAGCACCTCGATCTCGTCGACCGCGTAGCCGAGCTCGTCGGCCGCGATCTGCGACCAGGCGGTCTCGTGCCCCTGCCCGTGCGGCGAGGTGCCGGTGAGCACCTGCACCGTCCCGCTCGGCAGACAGCGGATCGTCGCCGCGTCCCAGCCGCCCGCGACGTAGCGGATCGCGCCGAGGATCCCGGACGGAGCGAGTCCGCACATCTCGACGTACGTCGAGAAGCCGATCCCGAGCTGCTTCACGTCGCCGCGCTCCCGACGCTCGGCCTGCTCGGCACGAACGGCGTCGAGGTCGAGCTGCTCGAGCGCGCGGTCGAGCGAGGCGTTGTAGTCGCCCGAGTCGATCGTGAGGCCGGACGCGATCGTGGCCGGGAACTCGGTGATGAAGTTGCGCCGGCGCAGCTCGATCGGATCCATGCCGAGCTTCACCGCGAGCGCGTCCATCGCCCGCTCGATCGCGTAGGTCGCCTCCGGCCTGCCGGCGCCGCGGTAGGCATCGGTCGGCGTCGTGTGGGTGAAGACGCCCGTGCACTCGAAGCTGTACGCCGGGATGGCGTAGCAGCCGGCGTAGACCCAGGCGCCGAGCAGCGGGATCCCCGGCGTGACGAGCTGCAGGTACGCGCCCATCGCCGAGACGAGCCGGACGCGGACGGCGGTGACGGTGCCCTCCGACGTGGCGGCCAGCTCGATCTCCTGGAGGACGTCGCGGCCGTGGATCGTGGCCAAGAACCCCTCCGACCGCTCCTCGATCCACTTCACGGGCCGGTGCACCCGCCGCGCGAGCGCCAGGCAGAGCGCCTCCTCGGCGTAGACGTCGAGCTTCGAGCCGAAGCCGCCGCCCACGTCGGGCGCGATCACGCGCAGGCGCGCCTCGGGAACGCCGACCACGCCGGCGAGCGTGAGCCGCGCGATGTGCGGGATCTGCGTCGAGGTCCAGAGCGTCAGCTCGCCGGTGCCCGGCAACTCCTGGGCCAGTGCGCCGCGTGGCTCGATCGCCACGGGAATCAGGCGCTGCTGACGGTAGCGGCCCTTGACGGTCACGTCGGCGTCGGCGAACGCCTGCTCGACCTCACCGGCGTCGAGCTTCCAGACGTAGCACTCGTTGGTCTCGAAGTCGTCGTGGACGAGCGGCGCATCGGCGTCGAGCGCCTTGGCGACGTCGGTGACCGCCGCGAGCGGCTCGTATTCGACTTCGACGAGCTCGGCCGCGTCCTTCGCGATCGCCCGCGTCTCCGCCACGATCACCGCGACACCGTCGCCGACGTGCCGTGCCTTGTCGAAGGCGAGCGGGAAGTGCGACGGCATCCTGATCTCTTCGGTCACCGGCCAGGCGCAGGGCAGCGAGCCGACCCAGTCGGCGGCGAGCTCGGCACCGCTGAAGGCGGCGACGACACCCTGAACCTTGCGCGCCGCGGCGAGGTCGACCTTGCCGATCCGCGCGTGCGCGTACGGGCTGCGGACGACCGCGAGCCAGACCTGGCCCGGCAGGTTGATGTTGTCGATGAACTGGCCGTTGCCGGTGACGAGCTTCCGGTCCTCCTTGCGCGGGACCGAGGTGCCGACGACGCGGCCGGTGGTGAGGGTCTCCGTCGTCGCCATCACGCCTCCGCTCCGACGGCGGCCGTGCGCACGGCCGCGACGATGTTCTGGTAGCCGGTGCAGCGGCAGAGGTTGCCCTCGAGCGCGTGCCTGATCTCGCTCTCGCTCGGCACCGGGTTCTGCGCGAGCAGGCTCGCCGCGGCCATCACCATGCCGGGCGTGCAGTAGCCGCACTGGAGCCCGTGCTGCTCGTGGAACGCCTGCTGCAGCGGATGCAGGTCGCCGTTCGAGGCGAGCCCCTCGATCGTGGTCAGTTCCATCCCGTCGGCCTGGACGCCCAGCAGCGTGCAGGATTTCACCGACTCTCCGTTCAGGAGCACGGTGCAGGCGCCGCACGAGGATGTGTCGCAGCCGACGTTCGTCCCGGTCAGCCCGAGACGGTCGCGCAGGACGTAGACCAGGAGCTCGCGGGGCTCCAGGTCGAGCTCGTGCCGGACGCCGTTGACAGCAAGCGAGACATGTCTCATGTCAGCTCTCCTCGTCAGCGGTGCGAGTCGCCGCGAGATTACTAGGTCACGCGTCGTGCGTGCGTGCTTCTCAGCGCCGGGACTTGAGCGCCCGCTCGATCTGCCGCTTGGCGTCGCGGTCGACGATCGTGCGCCGCTTGTCGCCCTTCTCCTTGCCGCGCGCGAGCGCGACCTCGATCTTGACCCTGCCGTCCTTGAAGTAGATGCGCGTCGGGACGATCGTCTGTCCCTTCTCGCGCACCTTGCCGACAAGGTCGGCGATCTCGGCCCGCTTGAGCAGCAGCTTCCGGTCGCGCGTCGGCTCGTGGTTCGCGATGTTGCCCTGCGCGTACTCGGAGATCTCGGCGCCGACGAGCCACACCTCGTTGTCACGCACGTCGGCGTAGGCGTGTGCCAGTGTGACGCGCCCGTCGCGGAGCGACTTCACCTCGGTCCCGACCAGCGCGATTCCAGCCTCGAAGCGCTCGAGCAGCTCGTAGTCGTACCGCGCGCGGCGGTTCTCGGCGATCAGCTTGGTTCCGGTCGGCCTGGCCATCCCGTGAGTGTAGGGACGGCCAGGCCAACCGAGCTCTAGACCGGTTGCACCACCGCAGTGGGGCTGCCGCGCCAGAGGAGTACCGACACGACCAGGATCCAGAGCGGGAACGCAAACACCACGACCGCCCAGCCGATTGGCGGAACGATCGCCACCAACGCAAGCACGAGCGAGACACCGCCGAGCCAGGCCGGCAACGCTCGCGCCCGCAGTGACGCGAGCCCGATCGTGAAGAAGAACCCCGCCAGCATCAACTCGGCCGCGATGAAGAAGCCGTCACCAAGAGCGGTCAACGCTTCCGCGGCGCCACCCTCGAGGTTGCGATCGAGGTTGTCGCTGGTGATGGCGCCGGCGACCTCCGGCACGACCGAGGCGAACAGGAACAGTGCCGCCGCAAACCCGAAGCCATACGTCAGCCGCGCAAGCTGAGACGACGCCGGGAGAATGTGCGTCCGCAGTCCGTCGAGGAACCAGATCAGCGCGATCGTGCCGAGACCCCAGAGCACCGTGCCGATCGCCAGCGACCCGAGGTTCTCGGCGAGGTACGTCGCAAGCTCGGCGCCGGTCGCGTCGTCGTCCGGACTCTTACTCTCCGACTCGGCCACGAGCACGGCGACGACGAGCAGCGCGACGCTCAGCACACCTGCGAGAGGCGTAATGCGCCTTTCGTCCATCAACGACCCCTTTCGTCTTGGAGACAGCGACTGTCTCAGATCGGTCGGATGCGCGACACCGGTAACGTGGTGCCGTGGTCACTGCCCTCGCGTTCGTGGCGGCGACGTGGGGCATCGCGATGGCGGTCTCCCCCGTCCTGCAGATCCGCAAGATGGTTCATCACCGGAGCTCGCACGGAATCTCGCTCGGCTACCCGGCCGTCCTCTTCGTCGGCTTCCTGCTCTGGCTCGCGTACGGAATCGCCCTCGGGAACTGGGCGCTGATCGTGCCGAACACGGTCGCGACGATCGTGATCGTGGCCACGATCGCGGTCGCCCGCCACTACCGCCGGCCGTGAGCGCGCGTTAGTCTCGGACCATGGCTCAGCTGAACGCGGTTGGGATCGTCGTCTCGGACATGGCGCGCTCGATCGGCTTCTACCGGTTGCTCGGGCTCGATGTCCCGGAGACCCCGGACGAGGGTCACGTCGACGCGTTTCTGCCGAACGGCGTCCGCTTCATGCTGGACACGGAGGAGGTCGTGCGCAGCTTCCGCCCGGACTGGACGCGCGAGCGGGGAAACCAGCTCGGGCTTGCCTTCGAGTGCGAGAGCTCAGCCGAGGTGGACGAGCTGTACGCCCGGGTCACCGCGGCCGGCTTTCGCGGCGAGAAGGAGCCGTGGGATGCGTTCTGGGGGCAGCGGTACGCTCAGTTGCAGGACCCCGACGGCGTTCCCGTCGATCTGTACGCCTCGCTCTGACCCGCCGGCGGGCCTAACGGCGGCCGAAGCACCGTTCGCAGAGCGCGAACCAGGGAGCGCAGCTCTGGCCGCACTTCTTGCAGCGCCCCACCGAGGGCGCATTCACCTCGGCCGCGAGCTTCTCGCTGACGCGGCGCGATGCGGCTTCCTCGAGCTCGGCCGCCTTCTCGAGCGTGACCCCGCCGACGTCCGGATACTGGAGCGCGAACCAGCGGAGGATGCTGGCCGTGCGGGCGGCCTGCTCGGCATCCTCGAGCGAGGCGTCGCGGAGCCGGTTGACGTCGAGCAGCCACTGCAGCACCGGCCTTGGCGCGCGGTCGCCGGAGACCGCCAGCGCAAGCGTGCCGAGCAGCTCGGCGTTGTCCTCGTCCACCGGTGCGTTGACGAGCTTCCAGACCTGCTCGAGCGCGAGCCGCCGGCCGCGCTCGCGGAGGCGGCGCTGCACGACGTCCAAACGCACGAGCAGCGGGCCGATCGACTCGACCGAGAGCCAGCCGTCGGTCGCCCACTGGCGGAGCGCGGCGGTGTGCCAGGCCCGGAGCGCCGCGGGCAGCTGCGCCGGGCTCTCGATCGGGAGATCCTCGAGCCGCGGCCTGATCCGCGCGGTGTCGACGACTCGATAGCCGAGGTGGCCGCCGGGGAGCGGCACGTCCGGGTGGAGCGCGGCCTCGATCAGCTCCGGGTCGGCGTTCGCCCAGACGATCCCGGTCAGCACGCCGACGTGGCCCCGCTCGACGAGGCCGAAGCGGCCGGCGCGGCCGGCGATCTGCGCGATCTCCCACGCATGCAGGTCGCGGCGCTCCTCCCCGTCGAACTTCTGCGACTCCGCGAAGAGGAGCGTCTCGCAGGGGAGGTTGACGCCGTGGCCGAGCACGTCGGTGGCGCAGCAGACGGTCGCCTGCCCGTTCATGAAGCGCTCGATCTCGAGCCGCCGCGACGCCAGCGGCATCGCGCCGTAGAGGACGGCGACCTTCCCCGGCTGGCGGCGGTTCAGCTCGCCCGCGAGCGCGAGCACGGCACGCCGGCTGAACGCGACGACGACGGTGCCGGGCTGCAGGCTCTGGAAGGAGACCGGCCCCGTCCAGTCGAGCGGCGCCTTGCGCTCGAAGAAGCGGATCTCGGCCTGCGGGAAGGCGTTCTGCACGAGCGGCAGCGCCTCGACCGCCCCGAGCAGGAGGATGTGCCGGTACTCGCCGGCGAGCAGCAGCCGCGTCCAGGCGGAGCCGCGCTCGGCGTCGTCCGCCCACTGCACCTCGTCGAGCACGAGCACCTCGCCCGCAAGGGGCGCCATCTCGGCCGTGCAGCAGATGATCGGCGCGCGCTCGTTGACGCGCTCCTCGCCGGTGACGAGCCCGACCGCCTCGGCGCCGAGCTGCGCGGCGAGCCGCCGGTGCGCCTCCTGGGCGAGCATCCGCAAGCGGAGCCGCGAAGACGCCGCGGCCGGTCTCGGCCAGGAACTCGAGCGCGGCGTGCGTCTTGCCCGAGTTCGTCGGGCCGACGTGGGCGACGACCGTCTCCGGCTCCGTTCGCCTGAAGGGGAGGACGATCTCCGGCTCGGGAACGCGCAGATGAGCCTCGCGGCGCGCCCGCCGCTGGCCGCGGCTCGGCCGCTTCTGGCGACCCCGGTGCTCCCGGCGGGAGGCCACCTCAGACTTGCAGGAAGCGGCGGAGGGTGATTCCGGAGCCGACGGCGCCGACCGTGAGGCCGACGAGGATGACGATCAGCGCGATCGTCGGGAACGACCAGGACTGGACGCCGGCGCCGGCGTCGAAGCGGTCGGTGATCCGTTCGAGCACGACGGCCTTGCCGATCAGGAGCAGGAAGACGGCGGCGACCGAGCCGAGGACGCCGCAGATCAGCCCCTCGAGCATGAACGGGCCGCGCACGAACCAGTTCGTCGCCCCAACGAGCTTCATCACCTCGATCTCCCGCTTCCGCGAGAAGATCGAGAGCCGGATCGTGTTGGCGATCAGGAGCGCGGACGAGATCAGGAGCACGATCGTCGCGACGAGGAATGCGCTCGAGAGCACGCGCGCGACCGTGACGACGCGGTCGGAGACCGCACCGCCGTCGTTGATCTTCTCGACCCCCGGTGGCAGCGTCGGCGCGCGCAGGTTACGGCCGATCTCCTTCGCGTTCTCGCCGTCGACCGGCGTCACCTCGAACGCGTCGGGGAGCGGGTTTCCGGGGAGGTTCTCGACGATCTCCGGCTGCAGCTTGCGCATCCGCTCGAGCGCATCCGCCTTGGAGACCCAGGTCACGTTCTTGACGAGCGGGATCCGAGTTGAGCTTCACGCGGACGGCATTGATCTGCTCCGGCTTCGCCTCCTGCTTGCACGTCGAGTCGGTGCAGAAGTAGACCTTGACGAGCAGCTTCTCCTTCTGGTGGTCGCCGAAGGCCTGCGCCCAGGAGCCGAGTGCGATGAAGAGCCCGAGCAGGAACATGCCGATCAGCACGGTCATCGTCGCCGCGATCGTGGTCGAGAGATTCGCGCCGAGCGAGCGGACCGACTCGCTCAAGAGGAGCTTGAGCCTCATTCGCTCTCGTAGCCCCCACGCCGCTCGTCGCGCGCCAGCCGGCCGTCCTCGAGCGCGATCACGCGCCGGCGCATCTTGTCGACCATCTCGCGGTCGTGGGTGACCATCAGGATCGTCGTACCCGCACGGTTGATTCGGTAAAGCAGCTGCATGATCCCGACCGACGTGTCGGGGTCGAGGTTCCCGGTCGGCTCGTCGCAGATCAGGAGCGGCGGGTGGTTGACGACGGCGCGCGCGATCGAGACGCGCTGCTGCTCGCCGCCGGAGAGCTCATCGGGGAGAGAGCTCATCTTGTCGGAGAGCCCGACGAGCGAGAGCACCTCGGGCACCTTGCGGCGGATGTTGGTCGCGTTCTCGCCCTGCACCTTGAGCGCGTAGGCGACGTTCTCCGCCGCGGAACGATCGCGGAGGAGCTTGAAGTCCTGGAAGACACAGCCGACGTTGCGGCGGAGCAGCGGCACCTTCGAGTGCTTCAGGCGCGTCAGGTCGCGGCCGCCGACGAGGATGCGGCCGGAGCTCGGCTCGAGCTCCTTCAGGAGCAGGCGGATCATGGTCGACTTGCCGGAGCCGGAGGCGCCGACGACGAAGACGAACTCGCCCTTGTCGATCACGAACGAGACATCGTTGAGCGCGACGACGTTCGGGTCGTAGACCTTGGTCACGCTCTCGAACACGATCATCGTCCCCGCGATCGCGGGATCGACGGGCACGCCGTTTTGCGGCACAAGCCACGGGTTCGGTCACGGTTTCGCTCACGTCTGTCTGCATATCGAGGTCAGTCACCGGAATCGAGGGGAGGTCGGCCGCACCAGGCCGCTCCGGCATCTGTGGAGAGACCCAGTCTAGCCGACAGGTCGGTTAGACGGCCTTCCCGGAGGCCTTCGCGAGCAGGTACTCGCGCACGAAGCCGTCGAGGTTTCCGTCGAGGACGCCCTGGGCGTTTCCGACCTCGTAGCCCGTCCGCAGGTCCTTCACGAGCTGATAGGGCTGGAGCACATAGCTCCGGATTTGACTTCCGAAGCCGGTGTCCTGCGCGGCGCCCCGCTCCTTGGCGAGCTCGGCCTCGCGCTCCTCCTCCTGGAGCTCGACGAGCCGGGACTTGAGGATCCGCAGGGCTGTCTGCTTGTTGGAGGTCTGTGAGCGCTCGTTCTGGCACTGGACGACGATCCCGGTCGGCAGATGGGTGATCCGAACGGCCGAGTCGGTCTTGTTCACGTGCTGGCCGCCGGCGCCGGAGGCGCGGTAGGTGTCGATGCGGAGGTCGCTCTCGTCGATCTCGACCGCGCTCTCGTCGGGCAGGAGCGGCGCGACGACGACCTGGGCGAACGCGGTGTGGCGGCGGTGGGCGCTGTCGAAGGGGCTGATCCGCACGAGCCGGTGGACGCCGCGCTCGGCCTTGAAGAGCCCGTACGCGTTCTCGCCCTTCGCGGTCAGCGTCGCCGACTTCAGCCCCGCCTCGACGCCCGGGCTCGCCTCGACGAGCTCGGCCTGGAAGCCGCGAGCGTCAGCCCAGCGGAGGTACATCCGCAGCAGCATCTCGGCCCAGTCCTGGGCGTCGGTCCCGCCTGTCGCCCGCGTGGATCGAGACGACGGCGTCGCCGGTGTCGTACTCGCCGTTGAAGAGCGCGTCCTCCTGCAGCCGCTCGAGCTCACGGCGCAAGCGGTTGCAGCTGGGTCTCGATGTCGGCCGAGAGCTCGGGCTCGAGGTGCAGCAGCTCGGCAGCGTCGTCGTGCTCGCCCTGCAGGCGCTCGTAGCGCTCGAGCCGCTTCGAGAGACGGGCGTGCTCGGTCGAGACGGCGGTCGCGTGGGCCTGGTCGTCCCAGAAGCCGGGGGCGCCCATCTCCTGCTCGAGCTCGGCGACGCGGGTCGCTACGGCATCCGGGTCAAAGGTAATCACGAACCCAGGCAAGCTGGGCTCTGATCTCTTCGAGCTGCTGGTCGAGCGGGATCGCGGTCTCGGACACGCTCGGATGGTACCGCCGGGGGAGGGCCGCGCCGGACGGCCCTCCCCTATGCGGCGAGGACTAGCTCAGCGAGACGTCGTCGATGCGGAAGCTCGTCGGCAACGTCACGTCGGTGGTGCCGCGGAACTGCACCCGCACCGTCTGCCCCCGCCAGGCGGCGAGGCTGAACGAGCGCAGCGTGTACGCGGTCGCGCTCGAAGTGGCGTTGCGGTTGCTGAAGCTGCCGAGGGTCCCGAGCAGCGCTCCGGACGTGCTCCGCACCTCGACGTAGACGAAGTCGTAGGCAGTCGACAGCGACTCGCTGGTCGTGATGTTGAGCCAGAAGGTGAGATTGGCCGGATGGCCGGCCGGGATCGTCACCGTCTGGTGCTCGGAGCCGCTCGCGTTGTTCCCGGCCCCGAGGATGCTGTAGCCGGTGCCGGAGTGATCGTTGCCGCCCGTCGACCAGAAGGCCGACCCGGACAGCGTCCACGACGAGGCAGAGCCCTCGAAGCCGCCGTTCACGATCAACTCGCCGCCGCTCGTCGCGTTGCTGACGGTGACGTTGACCGCGGCGCTGGAGCCGACGTTGCCGGCGGCGTCGTAGGCCCTCGTCTGCAGCGAGTGACTGCTGTTCGACGCCGTGGTCGTGTTCCAGGCGATCGCATATGGCGACGAGGTGTCGCTGCCGGCGAGCGAGCCGTCGACGAAGAGCTCGACGCGGCTGACGCCGACGTTGTCGCTCGCGCTCGCCGAGACGGTCACGCTGCCGCTGACGGTGGCCCCGTTCGCGGGCGAGGTGATCGACGTCGTCGGCGGCGTCGTGTCGCCCGGCGGCGGCGCGGCCCCGAACAGCGAGTCGAGCAGCCGGTTCGGCGACCCCGTGCCCGCGCCCGTGACCTTGTTCGCCGTCGTGTTCGACAGCAGCGCCTGCGTCGCGGTCGCCGGCGTCGCGGTCGGGTTCGTCTGCAGGTAGAGCGCCAGTGCGCCTGCGACGTGCGGCGTCGCCATCGACGTGCCGCTGATCGTGTTGGTCGCCGTGTTTCCGCGTGCTCCAGGCCGAGGTGATGCTCGAGCCCGGAGCGAAGAGGTCGACGCACGAGCCGAAGTTCGAGAACGAGGAGCGTGCGTCCGTGCTCGTCGTCGCGCCGACCGTGTTGCCGAGGCGACGCGGGCCGGCGAGCCGTTGCACGCATTCGTGTTGTCGTTGCCGGCCGCGATCGCGTAGCTGACGCCGGCGGCGATCGAGTTCGAGACCGCCTGATCGAGCGCGGTCGAGACGCCGCCGCCCAGGCTCATGTTCGCGACGGCGGGCTTGACGTGGTTCTGCGTCACCCAGTCGACGCCGGCGATCACGCCCGTGGTCGAGCCGGAGCCGTGCAGCCGAGCACGCGGACGGCGTGGAGCGTGACCTGCTTCGCGACGCCGTAGGTCGTGCCGCCGGTCGTGCCGGCGACGTGCGTCCCGTGACCGTTGCAGTCGTTCGTGCCCTGACCGTCGGTGATCGCGGTGAAGCCGTTGCCGATCCGGCCGGTGAACTCCTGATGCGTGGCCCGCATGCCGGTGTCGATCACGTACGCGTGGACGCCCTGGCCGGTCTGGTTGTAGGTGTAGGAGTTGCTCAGCGGCAGGTCGCGCTGGTCGATCCGGTCGAGCCCCCAGGTCGCGGGACTCTGGGTTGCGACCGCCTCGATCACCTGGTCGGGCTCGACATAGGCGACGCGCGGGATCGGCAGCGAGCCTCGCTGCTTGCTTCTCGGTCAGCTGAACGGCGAATCCCTTCAGCGCGTGCTGGTAGACCGAGGCGACCGTCCCGTCGTGCAAGCGGGCCAACTCCCCGGCGACGGCAGGGACGATCGATCGGACCGTGTCGGGATTCAGGACGACGACGTAGGTACTGCGGGCAGATGTGCGGTCGTCGTGCGTTGCGCCGCTCGAGGGAGCGGCGGCGGCGAGGACCACGCACATCGCGGCAACGATGCTGCGGAACATCTCTTCCTCCTGGCGAGTGAACTGACGGCATGCGCGCGCATGGCGAGCGCGCGTGACAGAAGTATGCGGCCCCGCCCGGACGGGCGCTATGCCCCTTCCGGGTCGACTCTCAGGTCACCTGACGCTCCTGGCGCGCGACTGACGGTGCGCGACCGGAGGGGATAGGCCGGATGGCCAGACCCGGAGAGTCGCGTGCCGTCAGGCGTGCGAGGCGGCGCCGGAGGCCGGCTCCGCCGGCCGGGAGGCGCCGCCGGCCAGGCGCGTCAGGCGCCGTGGCACTTCTTGAACTTCTTGCCCGAGCCGCACCAGCAGGGATCGTTGCGGCCGACGTCCTTGTGCTCGTTGACCGCAGCCGCGGTGGCGGTGCTGCCGCCTCCCTGCGACGAGAACGCCGTCGCGACCGAGCCGCTACCTGCTCCCGGCTGCGCGCGATCACGTCGGAGCCGGCCGCCGTCTCGTGCGCGTACTGGAGGTTCCCGTTGCCCTGATCCGGTTCGAGCGGCGGCTCGTTCGAGCTCGACCTGGGCGTGGAAGAGCGTCAGCACGACCTCCTCGCGGATCGTGTTGCGGAGGTCGTTGAACATCGCGTGGCCCTCGGCGCGGTACTCGGCGAGCGGATCCTTCTGGGCCATCGCGCGCAGGTGGATGCCGTCGCGGAGGTAGTCCATCGAGTCGAGGTGGCTGCGCCAGCGCGAGTCGACGACCTGGAGGATCACGTAGCGCTCGATCTCGCGCATCAGCTCGGCGCCGTACTGCTCTTCCTTCTCGTCGTAGGTCTCGAGCGCGTCGTCGACGAACTCCTCGATCAGCGCCTCGCGCTCGAGCTCGACCTCCTCCCGGAGCTCTTCGACCGTGATGTCGGTGCCGTAGAGCGCCTGCATCTGCTGCACGAGCGCGGCCAGATCCCAGTCCTCGTTGAACTCCGCCTCGGTCGCGTTCTGGACGTTCGCCTCGACGACCTCGCGGATCCAGTCGCGCACGTCCTCGGAGAGGTCGTCGCCCTCGAGCACGCGACGGCGCTGCTCGTAGATGACCGTCGCGCTGCGTGTTCATCACGTCGTCGTACTTGAGCACGTTCTTGCGCGCGACGAAGTTCTGCTCCTCGACCTTCTTCTGGGCGTTCTCGATCTGGTTCGAGAGGATCTTCGCCTCCATCGGCTGGTCGTCCGGGAGCTTGAAGCGCTCCATGATGTTCTTGATCCGGTCGCCGGCGAAGAGGCGGACGAGATCGTCCTCGCCGGAGAGGTAGAAGCGCGTCTCGCCGGGATCGCCCTGGCGGCCGGAGCGGCCGCGGAGCTGGTTGTCGATCCGGCGCGACTCGTGGCGCTCGGTCGCGAGCACGTAGAGGCCGCCGACGTCGACGACGCCCTCGCCGAGCTTGATGTCGACGCCGCGGCCGGCCATGTTCGTCGCGATCGTCACCTGGCCGGGCTGGCCCGCGTCCTTGATGATCTCGGCCTCGCGCTCGTGCTCCTTCGCGTTGAGGACGTTGTGCGGGATCCCGCGCCGCGTCAGCAGCTCGGCGAGGTACTCGGAGGTCTCGACCGCGATCGTGCCGACGAGGACGGGCTGGCCCTCCTCGTGGCGACCGACGATGTCGTCCATGACCGCTTTGAACTTGGCTTCCTTCGTCTTGAAGATGTAGTCGTTCTCGTCGAGCCGGACGACGGCCACATTGGTCGGGATCTCGACCACGTGCAGGTTGTAGATCTCGACGAACTCCTTCTCCTCCGTCTTCGCGGTACCGGTCATGCCGGCGAGCTTCTCGTAGAGGCGGAAGTAGTTCTGGAGCGTGATCGTCGCGAGCGTCTGGTTCTCCTCCTGGATCCGGACGCCCTCCTTCGCCTCGACGGCCTGGTGCAGGCCCTCGCTCCAGCGGCGCCCCTCCATCAGGCGGCCGGTGAACTCGTCGACGATCTTGACCTCGCCCTCCTGGACGACGTAGTCGACGTCGCGCTGGTAGAGCGACTGCGCCTTCAGCGCCTGGATCAGGTGGTTGACGAGCTGGACGTGGCGCGGGTCGTAGAGGTTCTCGAGCCCGAGCGCGCGCTCGACGGCGTCGATCGTCGTCTGCGCCGGCGAGACGGTCTTGTGCTTCTCGTCGTAGAGGTAGTCGGCGCCCGAGAGCTCGGTCTCGTCCTCGCCCTTCTCGCTCTTCCGCGTCGCGGGCGCGCCCTGCAGGTCCTTGACGATCCGCGCGAAGTCGTAGTACGTCGTCGCCGCGGTCTCGGGCTCGCCGGAGATGATCAGCGGCGTCCTCGCCTCGTCGATCAGGATCGAGTCGACCTCGTCGACGATCGCGAAGGAGTGGCTGCGCTGCACGAGCCCGTCCTTCGTGACGGCCATGTTGTCGCGCAGGTAGTCGAAGCCGAACTCGGAGTTGGTGCCGTAGGTGATGTCGGCGGCGTAGGCCTCGCGGCGCTCCGCGAACGGCATCATGTTCTGGATCGCGCCGACGGTCATGCCGAGGCGCTCGAAGACGGGCCGGTTCCACTCGGCGTCGCGCTTGGCGAGGTAGTCGTTCGTCGTGACGAGGTGGACGCCCTCGCCGGGAAGCGCGTTCAGGTAGAGCGCGGCGGAGGCGACGAAGGTCTTGCCCTCACCGGTCTTCATCTCGGCGATGTCGCCCTCGTGGAGGACGATCGCGCCCATCATCTGGACGTCGAACATCCGCTGCTGCGACTCGCGCCAGCGCGCTTCGCGCACGGCGGCGTACGCGTCGAAGAGGAGCTCGTCGAGCGCCTCGCCGTTCTCGAGCCGCTCGCGCAGGCGGGCGGTCGTGCCGCGCAGCTCCTCGTCCGAGAGCGCCTGCAAGCTCGGGCTCGAGCGTGGCGATGTAGTCCGCCTGCCGCGCGAGCGACTTCAGGCGGCGGCCTTCGCCGACGCGGAGGACCTTCTCGAGCTTGCCGAGGCCTGCAGTCGCCATCGTCACAGGGTAGCCGTTGGCGGATTTCTTCACCCTGGCTTCACGGACGGACTAACAGCCTCGCGGTAGCGTCCGCGGCGATGCTCCGGATCCTCGCTCTCGGCCTCGTTCTCGCGCTCGCGCCGGCCGCCGGAGCGGCGACGGCACGCGAACGGCAGGTCGCAGGCCCGGTGTCGACGCGTCGCCGATCGCCGGCGTCGATCTCTCCTACGCGGACGAGTACAGCGCGCGGCTGCCACGAGGTGCGGCTCTGGAACGTCGCCACCCGCGGCGACCGGCGGCTCGCGAGCCATTGCTTCGTCAGCACGAGCACCGGCAGCGGCGTCGCGGACGTGATCGCGACGCAGGGCCGCGCGCTGTGGCTGACCTACACCGGCGGCAACATCCGCGAGTGGTCGCTCTGGACGAAGGGCGGGCAGGCGAAGGCGAAACGAATCGCGTTCCTGCCGGCGGACGTCGACGGGCCGCCGCCGGTGATCCTCGGCAGCGTCTGGGAGGGCTCGCTGCCCTATGCGACCGGGCGGACGATCATCGTCCTCGCTCCGAACGGGTCGCGGCGCTTCTCGTTCACCGCGGCGGACCGCGTCGTCTACCTGAGCGCGCACTCGCGCGGCTACGCCGCGGTGCTCGCGAACGGCAGCGTGCTGACGATCTCGCCTGCCGGCAAGCTGATCCGGGAGCGCACGTTCGCGCCGGGGACGGTGCAGGCTGCCGTGCTCGCCGCTCCCGGCCTGATCCTCGAGACGGCCGCAGGGCTGGAGATGTACGGCGCCGCCCGATGCGGACGATCCCGCTGCCGCCTGGCGCGCGCTTCCTCGGCTACTCGCAGGGCATCGCCGCATACGGGATCGGCCGGGAGTTGCGGCTGCGTCGGCTCACCGGCGGCAAGGACCGGCTCTTCCGGACGCTCGCGCCACGCTTCGACGCTCAGCTCGGCCGCCGCGGGCTCGCCTACGCGTCCGGGCGCAAGCTGGGCTTCAGCGTCTGGGCGATCGTCAGCAGCGCGGTCTAGACCGGCGAGACCTGAACCTCGAACAGGTCGCCGTCGAGACGGCGGCCGACAACGATCTGGCCGTCCTCGACCAGCTCGAGCTCGTTCTCCTCGTGTCCGGGGAACGAGCGCACCTGGATCCGCTTCGCGCCCACGGCCCAGACGGAGTCGTCGCGGCGGACGCCCTCGGCGACGTACGGCGGGTTGATCGACGCCTCGATCGCGTCCGCCAACGGGCTCAGGGAGCCGTCGGGAACGTCCTCCTCGACCAGGAGCGTGCCGTCGGGCAGCGACGTGAAGTGCACCTCCTCGCCGGGAAGCTCGGCGGCGACGGTCGCGACCGTGTCCCACTCGCGGGCACGCGGGACTCCGTGCAGGGCGACCTCGCCGAACGGTGACGGCCGGCCGAACTCGTCCGGCGGCGCCGAGAGGAAGCCGTCGGCGAGCCCGTGCATCAGCCCCGCCAGCCGCGACGGCGTCCGTTGGCCCGGTTCGGAGCCGCCGTCCTCGGCACCGATGTCCAGATCTGCTTGCTCTGCGAGCTGCTCGTGCAGAGGCTTGGTTCGGCGGAAGAGGCCCACGCTACTGCTGCGGCTCGATCAACCCGTACGCCCCGTCGCGGCGGCGGTAGACGACGTTCTGCTTGCCGGTCTCGATGTTGACGAAGACGAAGAAGTCGTGGCCGATCAGCTCCAGCTCGACCGTCGCCTCGTCCGGGGTCAGCGGCTGCAGCTCGAATTGCTTCGACTTGACGATCATCCGGTCGAGCTGCTGGCCGGAGAAGGTCGGCTCTTCGGGTGCGCTCCCGTTCGCGCGCCGACCGGTCTCGCGGCGGCTGCGCTTTTCGCGGTACCGCTTCACCTGCCGCTCGAGCTTGTCGGCGAGCTGGTCGATCGAAGCCTCGAAGCCGGCGGAGCGCTCGCGGACGCGCAACGTCGAGCCCTTCGTCCACACCGTCGCCTCCGCAATGTGGTCGTCGGCGATCGACGGGTTGGTCTCGAGCGTCAGCTCGACCTCGATCTGCGTCGGCTCGGGGAGCTGCTTCTCGATCTTGTCGAGCTTGTCCTCCGCATACCTCCGGATCGAATCGTTGACCTCAACGTTTCGGCCTTTGACCTCGAGTCGCATCGCGTCTCCTCCGTCCGGTGGTTGACATCAGGGTAACCCACCGGGTCAGCGCACGGCTCGGGCCAGGGTCACCACCTCCACTCTGCGGGCACCGCCCTGCCTGAGCGCGGATGCCGCCGCGCCGGCGGTCGCGCCGCTCGTGTAGACGTCGTCGACGAGGCAGACCTGTGCCGGCGACGCGCGCGCCGACCCAAACGCTCCGCGAACGTTCCGTCGGCGCGCCTGCAGGCCGAGTCCTCGCTGGCGCTCGACCGAGCGCGCACGTCGGACGAGCGGTGCGACCGGCAGCTCCCAGACTCGGCCGAGCTCGCGGGCGAGCGCCTCGGCCGGCCGGTGCCCACGGTGCAGCGCCCGCTCCGCGTCGGCGGGAACGAACGCCAGCACAGGCGCCGCCGGGCGCGACAGCGTCTCGGCGATGATCGCCGCCGCCTCGCGCGCGAGCCTGCGCTGCCCGTGCTCCTTCCACGCCTGGACGAAGCGCCGGGCCGGAGCGTCGTAGACGATCGCCGCGCGCGCGCTCGCGAACGCGATCCTCCGCCCGCTGCACTCGGCACAGCGCTTGACCGGCCAGGCGCCCGGGGAGCCACAGCGATCGCAGAGCGGCGGCGCCAGCCTGATCAACGAATCGCGGCAGCCGGGGCAGAATGCAGGCCCGGACACGCCGCAGGCGGCGCACCGGTTCGGCAGCAGGATGTCGAGGAGCACTCCCTCGACCGTACGGAGACAGCCGTCACGGGTGTGTCACGCGGTCGTAACAGCTGATCTACATCTCGAGCTCGTACTGCTCCCGCTCGGCGAGACCCTGCGCTCGGCGGAGCATGTTGTCGGCCGCGAGCAACTGCTCCTTGTCGCCGATGTCCAGCCAGATCCCGGTGAACCAGAATCCGTAGACCGGTTCGCGCGAGCGGAGCCACTCGAAGAAGCTTCCAGACTGATCGGGCGGGTTTCCCTCGGCGAGATACCGCGACACGAGCGGCAGGTGCTCGTGGTGGTAGATGTAGGTCGCGGTCGCCGCAAGCGTGCTGGTCGGCTCGGGTGGCTTCTCGACGAACTCGACCACGCGATCGTCGCCGTCGAGCGCGACGATCCCGTACTGGCTGGCAAGCCGGAGGTCACCGACGTCGCGCACCGCGACCGCGCTGGCGACGCCCTTGCCGCGCCAGAAGTCGACGTAGTCCTGCAGGTCGTAGTCGAACAGGTTGTCGCCGGCGATCACGATCACGTCGTCGTCGACGATCTCCGCTCGGTCGAGCGTGAACGCGACGTCCCCGATCGCCCCGAGCCGGTCCTCGTTCGAGGTCGTCCGGTCGTCGTGGACGGTGACGCCGTCCTTGAACATCGCCCAGTGCTCGAAGTCCTGGGCGAAGCGGCTGTTCGTGACGACGTGCACCTCGTCGATCTCCTCCACCGCGCGGATCCGCTCGAGGATCCAGTCGACCATCGGCTTGCCTCCGACCGGGAGCAGGCACTTCGAGAGATCGTCGGTGAGCGGCTGCAGACGCGTTGCGTACCCGCCCGCGAGGATGATCGCCTTCATCCGAACCTGTGCCGCTTCGCGGGCTCGAGATCGTCCTCCGGGCCCCACTGGTGCTCGATCCCCCGGGCGTCCAGCATCGCCTCGACGCGGAGCTCGAGCGTCTGCTGAGCCGTCGGGTCTCCGGTCGCGAGGACGAGGGTCAGCGCGTCGGCAAGGAACCCTTCCTCCCACCCCTGGGCGCGCTCGAGCTCGAGTAGCGGCACCCGCAGCTGGTCGTGGTAGGGCGCCAACCGCTGCTCCGCAGCGAAGAGCAGCCGGACGAGGCAGAGGCACGAGTGGGCTGCCTGCATCCGGCCGCCGAGCTCGTCGCCGCGGCGCCATGCCTTGATCGAGCGAACGAAGGTGTTCAGGTAGTCGTCGTAGAGCTCGTCGAGATTCTCGCGGGCCCGCCTGCCCGCGTTCGCGACGATCGCCTCGACGAGCCCGGCCACCTGCCCGTCCGTGTCGGCCACGACACGTGCGGTCACGAACATCGGCGTGTAGCCGTCCGTCGACGCGGCGCGTAGCCGCAGCCGCTCGGGCGACTCGTAGACGATGTCCGCCATGAGAGCGCCAGGCCGCTTCTCGCGCAGCTCTCCGCGCTCCCGGCGCGCCGCGTACGCGTCACCGGTGACGACCCAGACGAGGTCGTAGTCGGAATCCGGCCCGTGCACTCCCGCTGCCCGCGAGCCGTGCAGGATCAGGCCGATCGAGTCCGGATCGTCGGCCACCTCGGCGGCAAGCTCGTCGAGCACGGTCACCCAACCGCTCCGAGCGGCAGCGACGCGCCGTATGGCTGGCGATGAACGCCCACTTCGGTCACGATCGCCGCGATCAACTCGGCAGGGGTGACGTCGAAGGCGGGGTTGTGAGCGTGAAAGCGCGTGCTGATCTCGGCTCCGTCGCGCTCCTCGATCGGGATGCCGGCGCCCGTCGGCGTCGCCGGATCGATCGTCGAGGTCGGCGCGACGACGTACAGCGGAATGCGGTGATGGGCGGCTGCCACGGCCAGACCATACGTTCCGATCTTGTTCGCGGAATCACCGTTGGCAGCGATCCGATCGGCTCCCGTGACGATGCAGTCGACCTCGCCGCGGCTCATCAGATGCGCGGCCGCCGAGTCGGCGATCACCGCGTGCGGGATGCCGAGCGCCTCGAGCTCCCAGGCCGTCAGCCTCGCGCCCTGCAGGAGCGGCCGCGTCTCGTCGACCCACACGTGGGCGAGCAGCCCGTCCTCCCAGGCCGCGCGCAGCGCTCCGACCGCCGAGCCGTAACCGCCTGTCGCCAGGCCGCCCGCGTTGCAGTGCGTTAGTGCCTTCGTGCCAGGTCCGAAGAGGGCTGATGCATGGGTACCCATGCTCTTGCACCGATCAACTTCCGCTATGTGCAAGGCCCGCGCCCGCTCCGGGGAGGGGTCGCCGCGCATCTGCTCGAGCGCCCAGACGAGATTCACGGCCGTCGGCCGCGACTCGGCGAGGACGCGGTAGGCCTCGTCCAGACCCTCCCCGCCGGCCGCCGCGAGTGCGAACCCGTACGCGGCCGCGACGCCGATCGCGGGGGCGCCGCGTACGGCGAGCGTCCGGATCGCGTCGGCGACCTCCGCCGCCGACTCGCACCGGAGCTCGACTTCCTCGTCCGGAAGCCGGCGCTGGTCGAGCAGAACGACCGCGCCGGCTTCCAGACGAATGATCTCGTCAGGGCTTAGGTTGCGCTGCTTGCTTAAGTGCCCTCGTCCCACGAGGCCAGGTACTTCGCCTGCTCTTCGGTGAGCTGGTCGATCTCGACACCCATCGTCGCCAGCTTGAGGCGAGCGATCTCGTTGTCGATCTCCTCCGGCACGACGTAGACCTTCTTCTCGAGCGAGGTCGCGTTCTGGACGATGTACTCGGCGGAGAGGGCCTGGTTGGCGAAGGACATGTCCATCACCTGGGCCGGGTGGCCCTCGGCGGCGGCGAGGTTGACGAGCCGGCCGTCCGCGATCAGGTAGAGCCGGCGGCCGTCGCTCATCGTGAACTCCTCGACGAACTCGCGTGCCTGCCGGGTCTCGCCGGCGAGCGCACGCAGCGCCGGCAGCTCGATCTCGACGTTGAAGTGGCCCGTGTTGGCGAGGATCGCCCCGTCCTTCATCTGCTCCATGTGGCTTTTCGCCACGACGGACTTGTCGCCGGTCGCCGTGATGAAGATGTCGCCGATCCTGGCGGCCTCCTCCATCGTCATCACCATGAAGCCGTCCATCACCGCTTCGATCGCCTTCATCGGATCGACCTCGGTGACGACGACGTTCGAGCCCATCCCCTTCGCCCGCATCGCGACGCCGCGGCCGCACCAGCCGTAGCCGGCGACCACGAGCACTTTCCCGGCGAGGAGCACGTTGGTGGCGCGGATGATCCCGTCGAGCGTGGACTGGCCGGTGCCGTAGCGGTTGTCGAAGAGATGCTTCGTCTTCGCCTCGTTGACGGCCACGACCGGGAACGCGAGCTTGCCGTCGCGCTCGAGAGCCTTCAGCCGGATCACGCCGGTGGTGGTCTCTTCGGTGCCCGCGATCACGTCGCCGAGTTGCTCGCGCCGGGCGGTGTGGAGGACGCCGATCACGTCGGCGCCGTCGTCCATCGTGATGTGCGGCTTGTGGTCGACCGCGGCCTCGATGTGCTGGTAGTACGAATCGTTGTCCTCGCCCTTGATCGCGAAGGTCGAGATCCCGTACTCGTCGACGAGCGCGGCGGCGACGTCGTCCTGCGTCGAGAGCGGGTTGGATGCGCAGATGACGACGTCGGCGCCGCCCGCCTGGAGCGTGCGCATCAGGTTCGCCGTCTCGGTCGTCACGTGCAGACAGGCCGAGATCCGATAGCCCGACAGGGGCTGCTCGGTCTCGAACCGCTCGCGGATCGCGGCCAGCACCGGCATCTGCCGGTCGGCCCACTCGATCCTGCGCACGCCGTCGGAGGCGAGCGCCAGGTCTTTCACGTCGTATCGCTTCGTCGTTGCCATCCGTCCCCTTCGATTAGGCGGCTGCCATCAGCCGCTCGTGCTTTCGCTGCTCCCACTCGACCCAGTCGGCGCCCGGCCCGGCCGCGCGCATCCAGTCGTCGAGGGCGATCCGAAGCTCGGGCTCCCGCCGGAGGCGCGCCGAGAAGGCGACCTCGTCCAGCTCGATCCCGAACCGCTCCCGCAGCAGCTTCAGCTGCCGGAGCTGGAGAAGCTCGGCGGTCCCATAGATCCGGTAACCGGCCGCCGTCCGCGCCGGAACGACGAGACCCACGGCCTCGAGATACCGGAGCATGCGCGCCGACCAGCCCGTCCGGGCGGCGGCGGCGGCGATCGTCAGCGCCTCCATCGACACAACCTTACCATGCTGTTGTGAAGGTTGCCGTTCGAGCTAGGGCGTCGACGTCCCTTCCCGGCCGTACAGATCCTCGAGCCGGACGACGTCGTCCAGGTGCGGCGTCGAGACCTCGACGATCGTCGTGTCCTCGATCGCGGTGATCCGGTGGACGGTCCCGGGCTTGTAGTGGAAGGCGGCGCCGGCCGAGATCACCTCTTCGTTCAGGACGGCCTGCCCCACCTCGCCGAGCTCGAGCTTCGCGCGCCCCGACTGGACGAGCCACGACTCGTCCTTCTCGTTGTGGAACTGGAGGCTCAGGGCCGCGCCGGCCTTCACGAACAGGACCTTGCCGCAGTAGACGTCGGTCAGCGCCCAGATCAGCTCGTAGCCCCACGGCTTCTCGACCTTGCGCACGTCGAAGGCCCACCGGTCGAGCGAGCCGAGGTTCGGCGAGTCGACGCTCACGAGAAGGACACCGCGCCCGCCGCGATCGTCTCGTGTGCTGCCACGCGCATCCCGTGATCGAGCATATTCCTGTCGCCGACCCGGGCGCCAGGGCCGACGACGCAGAGCCCGCGCACCTCGCAATCGGCGCCGACCTGCGCCTGCTCACCGACGATCGAGCCCGAGATGTGCGTCCGCGGCCCGACGACCGCACCTGCACCGATCACGGACGACTCGATCGACGCCCCCTCGCCGACCACCGCACCCGCGCCGATCACGGCCAGGCTGCCGATCCGCGCGCCCGCGCCGATCCTGGCCCCCTTGCCGACGAACACCGGCGGGACGAGCCGCGCGTCCGCCGTCATGGCGCCGTCGGCCACGAGCGTGTACTCGGGGCCGAGCCGATCGCCGAGCTCGGTGACGAAGTTCCGCTCGAGCACGTCGCGGTGCGCCTGCAGGTAGGCGTCCGGCGTGCCGATGTCGAGCCAGTAGCCGGGCAGCGCGACCCCGTACACCGCCTGCTCCTCGACGAGCTGCGGGAACACCTCGCGCTCGATCGAGACCGGCCGGCCGGCCGGAATCAGGTCGAGCACGTCCGGCTCGAGCACGTACATGCCCGCGTTGATCAGATTCGTGTCGATCTCCTCCGGGCGCGGCTTCTCGAGGAAGCTCAGCACCCGGCCGTCGTCGCCGTGCACGCGGACGAGCCCGTAGCGACTGGGATCCTCGACGGGCGTCAGCAGGATCGTCGCGCGGCACCGCCGCTCCCGGTGGAAGTCGACGAGGGCGCCGAGGTCGGTCTCGCGGAGCGAGTCGCCGTTGAGGGCGAAGAACGGCTCGTCCAGGCCTTCGGCCGCGAAGCGGATCGCGCCGCCGGTGCCGAGCGGCTCCTCCTCGGTCCTGTACTCGAGCCCGAGGTCGCCGTAGCGGTCGCCGAAGTGGTCCTGGATCTGCGTCGGCAGGTAGCCGCACGAGATGATCGCCCTGGTGACGCCGAAGCGGCGCAGGTGCTCGAACGTGTAGGCGAGCTGGGGCCGGTCGACGAGCGGCAGCATGTCCTTCCGCGTCCGATCGGTCAGCGGCCGCAGGCGGGTGCCGAGGCCGCCGACGAGGATGACGGCGGGCAGGCTCACGCGGAGGGGCGGCCGATGCTCTCGTAGACCCAGCCGGATGCGCGCATCCGGTCGGGATCGAGCATGTTGCGGCCGTCGACGAAGACCGGCTGCGCGGAGCCCGCAGCGCCGCGAGCCTGGGCCCAGTCGACGTCGGCGAGCTCCGGCCACTCGGTCACGAGCACGACCGCGTCGGCGCCGGCGAGCGCGGCGTCGACCGACTCGACCTGCTGCACGCCGTCGAGGCCGTCCATCCGCGCGATCGGATCCCACACCCGCACGTGCGAGCCCTCGGAGACGAGCCTGCCGGCAAGGACGAGGCTCGGCGCCTCGCGGACGTCGTCGGTGTTCGGCTTGAACGCGATCCCGAGCAGCGCGACGGTTCTGCCGCGCAGGCTGCCGAGATGCTGCTTCAGCTTCCCGATCACGCGCCGCTTCTGCAGCTCGTTGACCTCGATCACGGCGTTCAGGAGCTGGAAGTGGTAGCCCGAGTTGGCCGCGAGCTGCTTCAGCGCCAGCGAGTCCTTCGGGAAGCAGCTGCCGCCGTAGCCGATGCCCGCGCGCAGGAAGCTCGGCCCGATCCGGCGGTCGAGACCGACGCCCTCGGCGACGCGGACGACGTCGGCTCCGGTCGCCTCGCAGACGTTCGCGATCTCGTTGATGAAGCTGATCCGGGTCATCAGCGCCGCGTTCGCGGCGAGCTTGATCATCTCGGCCGAGGCGACGTCGCAGCGGACGACGGGCCCGTCGATGCCCTGGTGCAGCGCCTCGACCGCATCACCGTCCGCGTCGTCGAACGAGCCGACCACGATCCGGTCCGGCTGCTGGAAGTCGCGCACGGCTGTGCCTTCGGCCGTGAACTCGGGGTTGGAGGCGTAGCCGATGTGCTCGAGCCCCCGCTCGTCGAGGCGGTGGCGCACCCGCGCGCCGGTGCCGACGGGCACGGTGCTCTTCATCACCATCACGGCACGCCCCTCGACGCCACGTAGCTCGTCGACCACGGTCCAGACGGCGGACAGATCCGCGTCGCCCGAGTACGTCGGCGGCGTGCCGACCGCGACGTAGAGGAAGTCGGCGTTCTGCACGGCCTCCGCGACGTCGAGCGTGTAGGTCAACCGATCGACGTTCCGGCGCAGCAGCTCGTCGAGGCCCGGCTCGAAGATCGGCACCTCGCCGGCGCGCAGGCGCGCGATCCGCTCGGCGAGGACGTCCCGGACGACGACGTCGTGCCCGAGCTCGGCGAGGCACGCACCCGTGACGAGGCCGACATAGCCGGCGCCGAAGACAGCGACCCTGGACACGCGGCGGAACCTACCTACTTGATGCTCGAGAGCGGTTTGAGACCCTTGGCGATCGCGAGCATGGTCTCGTTCGAGAGCGAGTCGAGCAGGGTGTTCACGACCCAGTAGCTGGCGCCGCCCTGGCGCAGCACGACCATGTGCAGCTTCGGGCCGGTGTAGTGGAGCTCGTAGGTGCGGCCGCCGATCGAGCGGACGAAGTTGCGCTCCGAGAGCGCCGGCGCTTCCTCCCAGTCGGTCATCTGCACGCCCCAGTACTCGTTCGCCCCGGTCTTGTAGGTGAGCCGGATCGTCTTGTGCTCGCCGTCGGGGTCGATCCGGTACAGGCGCACGGGACGCTCGCGGTCGATCCACGAGGAGCGCTCGAGCACCGTCGGCACCATCACCTTGAACGGGACCTTGCGTGCCCGCTCGCGCAGGTAGGCGACGGACGCGTCGGCGCCGGGCGCAACGTTCGCGGGCTGCCGCTGCGGCGTCTTGTCGACCGGCGCTTCGGCGAGGGTGCCGTGGAACGTCTGGCCGACGATCACGGTCAGCATCGCGCCGTTCGAGAGCGCGCCGACCTTCGCGTCGAGCGGAACGACGTCGTCGGTGCCGAAGAGCGTCGCCACCTTCTTCGCGGCCGCCACCGCGCCGGTCTGAGCCTTGTCGTAGTGGATCCGCGTCTTGAAGTACTCCCAGTTCGGCGCGTTCGCGTTCTTCCCGTCCGGCGGGTAGACCATCTGGTACGCGCGCTGCGAGAGCAGGTAGCTGGCGGTGCCGGCCGAGCCGGTGACGCCGTTCCCGTTCAGGACCGTGATCGTCGTCTCGCGGGGCGGCGGCGCCTTCGTCGCCGAGGGCTTCGGCTTCTCGTTCAAGCGCGACCTGGGTCGCGTTCTTCGGCGACTCGACGTCGGGGTTCGAGAACTCCTGGACCGCCTTCGTGGATGTTCGCCTCGGGCGACGAGCAGGTCGAAGCCGGACGTCTCCTCGATGCCCTCGAGCTTCGACTGGAAGAAGTGACCCGGCGGCAGCGTGTAGGCGAAGAGGGCGTACTCGCGCACGGTCTTGCCGTCGAGCTCGGCGTTGCCGCCGACGCCGACCTCGACGTTGCTCGTGATCGTCTTGATCACCTTGGGCAGATCGAGCACCCCGGTGCTCGACTTGACCTGATCCTTGAACGCTCGCACGAACAGCTGCTGGCGCGCGACCCGGTAGAGATCGGAGTCCGTGTGCCGGTAGCGGACGAAGTCGAGCGCCTGGTAGCCGCCGAGCTTCTGGTAGCCGGGGAAGAGGTTGATCGTGGCGTAGCCGAAGTCGCCGCCGCGGTCGTTGAAGTAGCGCCGGTCGACGTCCATCCAGACGCCGCCGATCGCGTCGACGAGCTGGCGGAAGCCGCGGAAGTTGACCGTGATCAGGTAGTTGACCGGCAGGCCGGTGAGCTTGCGGTACGGTCTCGAGCGTCCCCTTCGTGCCGCAGGTCGCGTAGGCGTTGTTGATCCGCGCGCCGAACGGCGGCCGGCCCGGGCAATGGATCTGGACGAAGAGGTCGCGCGGGAAGGACATCATCGAGATCGACTTCGTCTCGGGATCGGCGCGGACGAGCATGATCGTGTCGGAGCGCGACTGCACGCCCTTGCCCTCGCCGGCGCGCTTGTCGTAGCCGATCACGAGCGCCGTCGCCGGCTGGCCCGGCAGCGCGACGTCGAGCCGCTTCGCCGCGACCTTGACGTCCGGCGTCGAGGCGACCACGTCGGCGACGCTCTCGTGGAACCAGAGGTAGGCGCCGCCGGCGGCGGAGCCGATCACGACGAGCAGGGCCACGCCCGCCCAGGCGAGCGCCGTACGCACGAACGCCCAGCGCGAGCGCGGCGGCGGCTCCGGCTGGCGGTAGATCGTGATCGGCGAGAGCGCGCCGGGCGGCAGGACGGCCCGTCCGTTGCCGTTGACGGCCGCACCGCGGCCGATACCTCTCTTGAGCGTGGTCCGCATAAGGAAAGCGGGCCGGGCGCCCGCGACTGGCCAGGATAGCCGAGTGCCTAGGTCGTTGCGGCCCGCACGGAGGCGAGCGCCTCGGCGAAGAAGGCGTTCTCCTCCGGCGTCCCGACCGTGATCCGCAGCGCTCCGGGGGCGCCGAACGCGCCCATCGGCCGGACGATCGCGCCCTGGCGAAGCAGCGCGTCGAAGAGCGCGGGAGCGTCGTCGCCGACCTCGACGAAGAGGAAGTTCGCGACCGCCGGCCCGGCCGGCTCGAGGCCGTGCTCCCGCAGCGTCCGCTCGAGCGACGCCGCGTCCCTCGGCGGTGAGGCGGCGGCGCTCGGCGAGCTCGGCCGTGCCGTCGATGCTCGCGAGCGCGGCGACCTGGGCCTGCGTGCCGACGTCGAACGCGCGGCGGGTCTTGCCGATCGCCTGGATCACGTCGGGCGGGCCGACGCCGTAGCCGACCCGGAGACCGGCGAGCCCGTAGATCTTCGAGAACGTCCGCAGCACGAGCACGCGGTGCCCCGGCCGAGGTACTCCGCGACGCCGTCGGGATAGTCGGGGCGGTCGATGTACTCGAAGTAGGCCTGGTCGAGGACGGTGAGGACGTGCTCGGGGACGCGGTCGAAGTAGGCGTCGAGCTGCTCGCGCGTCGTCATCGTGCCGGTCGGGTTGTTCGGCGTCGCGATGTAGACGAGCTTCGTCCTCGGCCCGATCGCGTCCAGGAGCGCGTCCAGGTCGTAGTGGTCGTCGACGAGCGGTACCTTCTGCGGGACGGCGCCGACCTTGAGCGCGTCGAGCGCGTAGCTGATGAACGACGGCCAGGCCGTCACGACCTCGTCGCCGGGATCGAGCGCGGCGACGGAGAGATGCCCGATGATCGCGTCGGCGCCGGCGCCGGTGACCACGTTGCGCCGGGTCGACGCCGTGACGCTCCGCGATCGCGTTGCGGAGGTGGAAGGCGCCGCCGTCGGGGTAGCGGTTGAGCGAGCCGGCGCTGCGGTCGAGCGCCTCGAGCGCGGCCGGGAACGGGCCCCACGGCCCCTCGTTCGAGGCGAGCTTGACGACGCGTGCGAGCCCGAGCTCGCGCTGCACCTCCTCCTCCGGCTTTCCCGGCTCGTACGGAACGAGCCCGTCGAGGGCGGCGCGGAAGAGGGTCATCGCAGGGCTACTCGGCCGCGGGCGGCGGCAGCTCGTCGTCCGAGCTCTTGCGCCAGAACCAGAGGACGCCGACGACGGCGGCGAGGCCGGCGGCGATCGCGCCCTTGTTCGGCCGCTTCGATCCCTTCGACCGTGCCCGGCACGGCCTGGCGCGCCTTGTGCTTCATCACCGTCTTGGCGCCCACCCACGTGAGCCAGCCGAGGACCGCGTTGCGCCTGTTGAAGATGCTCATCGCGCAGAGGCTAACAGCACCCGCCCGTGGCCGTTCCGGCCATGTCCGAGGGTCTGTCCCTGGGACATGGCCGGAACGGCCAGAACGCCCGACGGCCGTCTGGATCGGGAGCGAAGCGACCCTTCAGGGGTTTGCGCGACTCGGGATCCGCTCCTGCGGATCCCGGTCATGCGACGGCTAAAAAGCGAGCCGCCCCCTCTGCGGCAAGGGGGCGGCTCTGGGAGAAAGGCGGGGCCGGCGGGCGGCACGGCCCCTATGTGGGGACGAGGGCACGTCCTTGGCTATAGAGATGCCGCCCTTGCGAAAACCTTGCGCGCCCGCGAAAACTTTTGTCGCTACGTCTGCGCGGGTGCCCGTTTCTTGTTCGGCAGGTGGATCGCGCGGCCGAGCGCGACGAGGCCCGGCCTCCTTGATCGCCTCCGACAGGGTCGGGTGCGCGGCCATCCCGTCGGCGACCGTCTCGACCGTCGCCTCGGCGTCGAGCGCCACCGTCCCGGCCTCGATCAGGTCGGTCACGTGCGGGCCGACCATGACGAGGCCGAGCAGCTCGCCGTACTTCGTCTCGTGGATCGACTTGACCCAGCCGACCGTCTCGGCCTGCATCACCGCACGGGCGTTCGCGACCCACGGGAACATGCCGACGGCGATGTCGTCGCCGTGCCGCTCGCGCGCCTGCGCCTCGGTCAGGCCGACGCCCGCGATCTCGGGGTCGGTGTAGATCGGCCGCGGCACCGCCGGGTCGCCGATCGTCGCCTCGTGGCCGCAGGCGTTCTCGGCCGCGACCTCGCCCTCGCGGAACGCGGTGTGCGCGAGCTGCCAGTAGCCGGCGCAGTCGCCGACGGCGTAGATGTGCGGCACGGTCGTCCGCCGGTGCTCGTCGGTCGCGATCCCGGCGCGGCGGTCGAGCTGGACGCCGATCTCCTCGAGCCCGAGCCCTTCGACGAGCGGGCCGCGGCCGATCGAGACGAGCATCAGGTCGGTCTCGACGCTCTCGCCCTCGCCGAAGTGGACGCGCAGCTGGTGGCCGTGGTCCTCGACGCCGTTGCACTGCTTGCCGAGCTGGAGCGCGATCCCGCGCTTGCCGAACGCCTTCGCGAGCTCCTTCGCCGCGTCCGCGTCCTCCTGCGGGATCAGCGTGTCGAGCATCTCGACGATCGTCACCTCGGAGCCGAAGCGCTGGAAGATCGAGGCGAACTCGCAGCCGATGATGCCGCCGCCGAGCACGACGAGCCGGCGCGGCACCTCGGTCTGCGCGAGCAGGCCGGTCGAGTCGACGCAGCGCGGCGAGTCGATGCCGTCGATCGGCGGACGCAGCGGGAACGAGCCGGTCGCGACGATCGCGCTCTTGAAGCTGATGTCCTCGCCGCCCTCGACCGAGAGCGTGTTCGGGCCGCTGAAGCGGCCGCGGCCCTTCACCCACTCGACGCCGTTCGCCTTGAAGAGGCCGGCGACGCCGCCCGTCATCTGCTTGACGACGCCGTTCTTCCACTCGACCGCCTGGCCGAAGTTCGAGCTGCGGCTGGCTCGACCTCGACGCCGAACTTGGCGAACGTCTCGCCGGCCTGGTGCATCGCGTGCGCGGTCTGCACCCAGGCCTTGGTCGGGATGCAGCCCACCCGCAGGCAGGTGCCGCCGAGCTCGGGCTCCTGCTCGACGCAGACGGTCCTCGCGCCCAGCTGGGCTGCGCGGATCGCTGCCGTGTACCCGCCGGGGCCTCCGCCCAGGACGGCGACGTCACATTCCATCTCTCAACCTTTCCGTCGGAAGTCTGCTCTCGATGCTAACGATGAGTTCGCCGACGCCCGCGCCGTCGTAGGAGACACACGACGAACGGAGGAGTCATGAGAAAGGTCGTCGAGTCGACGTTCATGTCGCTCGACGGCGTGATCGACAACCCGCAGAACTGGAGCCCGCCCTACTGGGACGACGAGCACGCGGCGTACGTCGCAGAAGCTGATGGCCGACGCGGACGAGCTGCTTGCTCGGCCGGAAGACCTACGAGGGCTTCGCGGAGGCGTGGCCGCAGCGGTCGGGCGACCCCTTCACGGACAAGATCAACGCGATGCCGAAGCACGTCGCCACGCGGACGCTGAGCGACCTGACCTGGAACGCGCAGCCGCTCGAGGGCGACGCGGCCGAGGCGGTCGCGGAGCTGAAGCAGCGGGACGGCGAGAATCTGCTCAAGTACGGCACCGGCCAGTTCTCGCGGACGCTGCTCGAGAACGGGCTGCTCGACGAGCTGCACGTCTGGATCTTCCCGGTGCTCGTCGGCGAGGGTCAGCGCCTGATCGACGGGATCGACGTCACGCACCTCGAGCTCGTCGAGACGACGCCGTTCGAGAGCGGCATCGTCGTCAACGTCTACGCGCCGAAGAGCTAGCTCAGAGCGAGGCGACCATCGTCCACGCCTCGGCGCCCTCGTCGACGACCGAGAAGCCGTGCCGCTCGTAGAGCTTGCGGGCCGGGTTGCCCGGCTCGACGCTGAGGCTGAGGCGCTCGTAGCCGGCAGCGCGTGCCTTCGCGATCAGCTCCTGCAGCAGCTCGTCGCCGATCCCGTGGCCGCGCTTGGACGGGACGACGGCGATCGCGAGCTCGGGCGTCCGCTCGTCGACGAAGCCGTAGCCGGGCTCGTCGAGGCCGAAGACGCGGTACCACGCCGCGCCGACGGGGAAGCCGTTCTCGAGCGCGATCACGGCGGTGTCGCCGGGCCGCCCCCACCCGCGCACGTAGCGCGAGACGAGCGAGCCGGGGACGCGCTCGCGCCAGTAGTAGGCGTGGTGGAGCATGTCGCGCAGGAAGCGGACGTCCTGGGCGCCGCCTCGCCGGAGCACGAGATCGGTCATCGAGTCGAGGGACTGCGCGAGTTGGATGCGGTTGCCGTCCGGGTCGAAGACGTCCACGAGCCGGATCTGCCCGTGCAGCTCGAACACGACACCGACCTCGACGCCGGCCTCGCGCAGCCGCTCGGCCTCGCCTTTCACGTCCTCGACGTCGACGTGCGCGACGCCGGTGGACTCGCCGGGCTCGCCCTCGGCGAGCGCGATCTCCATCCCGCCGTGCTGGAGGCGCGACCAGCCGTCCTCGAAGTCGACGAACACCTCCTCGAAGCCGAGCACGTCGCGGTAGAAGGCCCGGCCTGCGTCGAGGTCGCGCACGCGGTACCAGACAGTTGCCATCAGGTCAACCTACAGCGCGAGCGCGGGCTCTTCGAGCAGCTCCTTGACGGTGCGCAGGAACTCGGCGCCGTCGGCGCCGTCGATCGCCCGGTGGTCGCACGTGATCGTCATGCTCATCAGCGGGCGCACCTCCACGTTGCCGTCGCGGACGACGGGCTTCTGCTCGGTCGACCCGACGGCGAGGATCGCCGCCTGCGGCGGGTTCAGCACGGCCACGAACTGCTCGATCCCGAACATGCCGAGGTTGGAGATCGTGAAGGTGCCGTCGGCGAGGTCGTCGCGCTGGAGCTTGCCGTCGCGGGCGCGGCCGACGAGCGCTGCACGGTCGGCGGCGATCTCCTGGATCGTCTTCCGGTCGGCGTCGCGGATCACGGGGACGACGAGCCCGTTCGGCGCCGCGACCGCGATCCCGACGTGCGCGTACGGGAAGCGGAGGATCTTGTCGCCGGCGAAGTGGGCGTTCACGGCCGGATGGCGCAGGAGCGCCGCGGCCGCGACCTTCGTCAGCAGGTCGCTGACCGTCGGCTTCGTCTCGCCTTCCCGCAGGCGGCCGACGAGCCGCTCGCGCAGCTCGAGCGAGCGGGTCATGTCGACCGAGAGGGTGAGCTGGAAGACGGGCGCCTGCCAGGCCTCGGTCAGCCGGCGCGCGATCGTCTTGCGGGTCGAGGTGAGCTCGATCTCCTCGACCTCGCCGGACGGGGCGGCGACGCGCTGCCGGAGCGGCCTTGGGCGCGGCGACGGCGCCGCGCTCGACGTCCTCCGCGACGATCCGGCCCTCGGGGCCGCTGCCGGACAGCGTCGCGATGTCGATTCCCTTCTCGCGGGCGAGCCTGCGCGCGAGCGGCGAGGCCTTGACGCGGCCGTCGGGCCGCACGGGCGCGTCGGCGACCGCAGCCGTCGCCGCCTCGGCGGTCGCAGCCGCGGCCTGACGGCCGCGCTCGCGCTCGTCGTCCATCTCCTCGGCGGGCGAGCCTTCCTCCTGTGCCTCCGGCTCGGCCTCGGTCGCGTCGGCGGCCTCGTCCTCGGCAGCCGCCGGAGCAGCTCCGTTCCCCGAGGGGACGTCCTCGCCCTCGCTGCCGATGAAGGCGATCGTCTTGCCGACCTCGACCTCGCCCGAGTCGACGACGATCTTCAGCAGGACGCCGTCGGCCTCGGCCTCGACCTCCTGCGTGACCTTGTCGGTGTCGAGCTCGTAGAGCGGCTCGCGCTTCTTGACCGGCTCGCCCTCGCCCTTCAGCCACTTGACGATCGTGCCGGACTCCATCCCCTGGCCCAGCCGCGGGAGCTTGACCTCGGTGGCCATGGCTAGGAGCGGGCCACCGTTCGCTTCACGGCCTCGAGCACGTCCGCGGCATGCGGGACGACCCACTGCTCCATCGCCGGCGCGAACGCGAGCGGGGCGAACTTCGCGCCGACGCGCTCGATCGGCGCGTCGAGGTAGTCGAAGGCGCCCTGCTGGATCACGGCCGTGAGCTCGGCGCCGAAGCCGCCGCGCGTGACCGCCTCGTGGGCGGTGACGGCACGCGTCGTCTTCTTCACCGACGCGACGATCGTCTCCTCGTCGAGCGGCAGCAGCGTGCGCGGATCGATCACCTCGACCGAGATCCCGTCCTGCTCGGCGTCCTCGGCCGCCTGCATCGCCTCCGGCACCATCCGCCCGATCGCGACCACGGTCACGTCGGAGCCCTCGCGCATCACCCGCGCCTTGCCGAGCGGGATCGGCTCGATCTCGTCGGGCACCGGCGCCCTTGAGCGGATAGAGCAGCCGGTGCTCGAAGAAGATGACCGTGTTGTCGTCGTAGATCGAGCTCCAGAGCAGGCCGCGCACGTCCTCGGGCGTCGAGGGGAAGACGACCTTCAGGCCCGGCACGTGCACGAACCACGACTCGAGCTGCTGCGCGTGCTGCGCGCCCGGGCTCCAGCCGGCGCCGCCCTGGGTGCGGATCGTCAGCGGCACCTTCACCTGGCCGCCGCTCATCGTCCGGTGCTTGGCGGCCTGGTTGACGAGCTGCTCCATCGAGAGCGTCAGGAAGTCCTGGTACATGATCTCGACGACGGGGCGCATCCCCTGCATCGCGGCGCCGATGCCGGTGCCGACGATCGCCATCTCGGAGATCGGCGTGTTGCGCACGCGCTCGGGGCCGAACTCGGCGAGCATCCCCTGGGTGACGCCCATCGAGCCGCCCATCTCGGCGATGTCCTCGCCCATGATGAAGACGTCGTCGTCGGAGCGCATCGCGCTCGAGAGCGCGTCGCGGACCGCCTCGCGGTAGGTCAGCTCAGGCATAGACGTACTTGAGGGCGTCCTCGGGCCTCGGGTCCGTGCCCGCCTTGGCGAACTCGACCGAGCCCTCGACGATCGCCTCGATCTCGGTGTCGAGCGACTCGAACTCCTCGTCGCCGATCCCGAGCCGGGCGCGCAGGAGCTCGATCGGATCCTTCGTCTCGCGCAGCTCCTCGAGCTCGCTCTTCTCGCGGTAGACCTGAGGGTCGCCGATGTAGTGGCCGACGAGCCGGTAGGTGCGGACGTTGAGGAAGACCGGGCCCTGGCCGGAGGCGGCGTGCTCGCGGGCTTCGCGCGTCGCCGCGTAGACGGCCTCGACGTCCTGGCCGTCGACGTCGACGGAGCGCATGCCGAAGGCGACGGCGCGCTGGGAGAAGTCCTCGATCGGCGAGTGCTGGGAGATCGGCGTCGACTCCGCCCAGCCGTTCATCTCGAGCACGAACAGCGCCGGCACCTTCCAGAGCTGGGCGAGGTTGAGCGACTCGTGGAACGAGCCCGTGTTGGTGGCGCCGTCGCCGAAGAAGGCGACGCCGACGCGCGGCTGCTTGCGGAACTGGAATGCGAGCGCGGCGCCGACGATCGCCCCGAAGCCGCCGCCGACGACGGCGTTCGCGCCGAGGTTCCCCCGCTCGATGTCGTAGAGGTGCATCGAGCCCCCGTAGCCGTGGGAGCACCCCTCGAGCTTGCCGTAGAGCTCCGCCATCACCTCGTTCGACGTGGGTGCCCTTGGCGATCGTGTGGCCGTGCGCGCGGTGGGTCGAGGCGATCACGTCGTCGGGCTCGAGCGCCGCCATCACGCCGGCCGCGACTGCCTCCTGGCCGATCGCGACGTGCAGGAAGCCGGGCAGCTCGCCGGCGCGGAAGCGCTCCTCGACCTTCTCCTCGAAGCGGCGGATCAGCAGCATCTCGCGGAAGAGCTCGTGCAGACGCTCGTCCGAAAGCGCGCCGGATCCCGTGCGCGCCCCCTCCGGCTTGTCCTCGACCTTCGCCATCGGCCCTCATTATGCTGACCCCCGCATGGGACTCGTCGAGCAGTGGCGTCGGATCCGGTCTGAGCTTCCCGAGGACTGGGGCGAGGCGAAGCTGAACGTCTCCGTGACGCGGCCCGAGCAGCGCTCGCGAGCGGCCGCGCTGCTCGGCCCCGCAGGCCCGGGACGGCTCGGCGACGACCTGCGCGTGTCGGTCCACCGTGCCGGCGGCGGGATCGGGCCCGACCAGGCAGAGAAGCTCTTCGGCAAGCTCGACGACGAGAAGATCCGCGCCACCCTCGCGCTCGTCGACGGTCGACGAGCGCGTCGAGCGCGAGGAGGCGCCGCGCGAACCCGCCGCCGCGCAGTGGGACGCGGCGCTCGCGACGCTGCCCGCGGACTGGAGCGACCTCCTCTGCGAGCTCGAGCTGACCTCGAGCGACCACCTCTCGCGCGCCGCGCTGCTGACCGCGCCGCTCAACCCGACCCGCGTTCCCGGCCGCAGCGCCTTCCGTTTCCGGGTCGCACGGACGTTCGGCTACGGCGCGTCGCCGGAGATGACGCGCCGCTGTCTCGAGCGCCTCGACGCCGAGGGCATCCCCGCCCGGCTGACGCTCCTGCACGTGCTCTCCGACACCGACAACGTGGCCACGCAGGGGCCTGTCTGGCGCGTGGCCGGAAAGGCCGTCTAGCGATGGCCGGCGATCCCGTCTCCTGGCTGCTGATCGAGCCGGGCTGGACCGTCTACGACGCGGCGGGCGAGAAGGTCGGCAAGGTGAAGGAGGTGCTCGGGGACGAGCAGGCCGACATCTTCCACGGCGTGCTCGTCGAGCGCGGCCTGCTCGGCGCGGGACGAGGAGATCGTCGCCGACCGGATCGCGCAGATCCACGACGGCGACCTGCACCTGGCCTAGCTCGGCAGGTTTGCCGGGAGGGCTCCCGGGCAACCTTCTGCCCATGCCGCAATCCGGCCCAGCGACGGCGCGCCGACCGGCTGCGCCGAACGGCCCGCAGCACGCGAGCACGCGCGCGAAGCCCAGTCCGAACCCCTTCGTCGTCGCCGGCGCCGCCTTCGGGATCGGCACCCTGCTCGCAAAGCTGATCGACTGGAGGAGCCATGCCCACCCCCGTCGCTGAGACCGAGCAGCCGGGCGTCGGCGCTGCCGCGAAGCAGGTCGCCGAGCACGCGAGCACGCTCGCGAAGCTCGAGCTCGAGCTCGCCGGCCTGGAGCTGAAGCAGAAGGCGGGCGCGCTCGGAACCGGTGCCGGCCTCGGCGTCGGCGCCGCGGTCGTCGCGCTCTACGCGGTCGGGTTCCTCTTCGCCACCGTCGCCGTCGCGCTCGCGCTCGTGGTCGACGCCTGGCTGGCGGTGCTGCTCGTGACGGTCGGGCTCTTTGCGATCGCCGCGCTGCTCGCGCTGCTCGCACGGGCGCTGATCAAGCGCGGCACGCCGCCCGTTCCGGAGCTGGCGATCAGGGAAGCGAAGCTGACCTCGGAGGCGCTGAAGTCCAATGGCCACCACTAGCCTGAACGGGCGCACGCCCGACACGGTCCGCCGCGAGATCGAGCGCGAGCGGCGCGAGCTCGCAGACGCCGTCGAGCTGCTGCGGGACGGTCTCGGCGAGGCGACGAACGTCTCCGCCAAGCTGCGCTCGAACCTGCCGATGGTCGCAGCCGGCGCGCTCGGCGCCGGCTTCTTCCTCGCAGGCGGGATCGGCGCGACGATGCGCTTCCTGGCCCGCAAGGGCCGCGACCGCTGAGGAGTCCCTCGCTTGGCCTCGCCCGCCGTCGAGATCGGCCGCGTTCCGTCGAGCCCGTGGCGGCTCTCGCCACGCGAGTGGGTCGCCGTCTTCAAGCGAACCTTCAAGGCGTTTCTCGCGGACGACGCGATGGGGCTCTCAGCCCAGGTCGCGTTCAGCTCGCTGCTGGCGTTCTTCCCGGCGGTCGTCTTCCTGGTCGGCCTGCTCGACCTGATCGGCGCCTACGGCGCGCTCGCGGAGTTCCTCGCGCCCGTCGCGCCGGCCGACGTGCTCGACACGATCGACAGGCTTCAGCAAGACACGTCGACGAGCACGTCCGTGATCGCGTTCGTCGTCGGCGCCGCGGGGGCGATCTGGGCGGCGAGCGGGGCGATGAACGCCGTGATCAAGGCCGTCAACCGCGCCTACGACCGCGTCGAGACGCGGCCCTTCTGGAAGACGCGCGCTGATCGGGGTCGTGCTCGTCCTGCTGATGGGGCTGGTGCTCGCCGGGCTGCTGCTCCTGATCGTCTTCGGGGGCCCGCTCGGCACGGCGATCGCGGACAAGGCCGGGCTCGGCGGGGCGTTCGAGCTCGTCTGGTCGATCCTCCGCTGGCCGATCGCGTTCCTCGCGATCCTGACGTTCTTCGCGCTCGTCTACTACCTGGCGCCGAACCTCGACGTCCGCAGCTGGACGTGGCTGACGCCGGGAGCGCTCGTCGGCAGCGTCATGTGGCTCGCGCTCTCGGGGCTCTTCGCCCTCTACACCAGCTTCTCGGACTCCTATTCGAGGACGTACGGCGCCCTCGCCAGCGGCATCGTCCTGCTCCTCTGGCTCCACTACTCGTCGTTCGCGCTCCTCTTCGGCGCGGAGCTCAACTCCGAGCTCGACCGCCAGGCCGAGATCCGCGCCGCCGGCGGGGACAAGGCCGGGCTGATCAAGCCCAGCCGGCGCGTCGTCGAGTAGTCAGGTGACGCGGACGGAGCCCTTGACCGTCTTGGGCGCCTTGTCCGAGTAGAAGCGGAGCAGCCCCTTGGCGAGCTTGAGCTTCCAGGTCGTGGTGCCGACGGCCGCAACGGCGGAGCGCCTGTTCACGCCCTTGCCGACGAGATGGAAGTTGTGCAGCTTCGAGCGGTCGCGGACGACGATCGAGTAGGTCCCGGCCTTGACGCCGTGGTGGAGGGCGACGCCGCCGGCGCTCCGCAGCGAGATCGTGTTCCGCGGGCCCACCGTCGCGAGCAGCTTCGGCGTCGTCGCCACCGGCGGCGGCTTCGGCGTCGTCGCGGGCGGCGGGTTGCCGACCGTGAACCTCTGGAACATCTGCGTCGAGTGCGGGTCGCACTGGACCGTGTAGCGCCCCTCGCGGAACGTGACCGTCCAGGTGACGGTCGCGGTCGCCTCCACCTGCGTGAACTCCTCGACGCCGGGGCCGAAGAGGCGGAAGTTGTGCTCGTCCGAGAGATCGCGCACCGTGATCTCGTACGTGCCCGGGTCGAGCTGCGTGACCAGGCGCCCGCCGGCGTCCGCAAGCGTGATGTTGAACCCTGGGCCGACCGTCCCGAGGAGCGGCACGGCCTGTGCCGGCGCGGTCGCTGCGCCGGGCACGAGCACGAGCGCCGCGCAGGCGGTGAGGACGATGAGACCCCTGAACACGCATCGTCCCTGTCTACGTCCGCGGGCCGGGATCGGATTTTGGACGGGAGGGGGGAGTCAGGCGCGCAGCTCGGCGCCGAAGCGCTCGGCGAGCGCGGCGACGATTCGCTCGCGCAGCTTCGCCGCATCGTCGTCGGAGAGCGTGCGCTCCGGCGACTGGAAGGAAGCCGCCAGCGCGACCGACTTCTTGCCCTCCCCCACCTGCTCGCCGCGGTAGACGTCGAAGACGCGCAGATCGTGCAGCTCCGGGCCTGCGGCCTCGCGGGCGGCGGCGATCAGGTCACCGGCGGCGACCGACTCGTCGACGCTGAAGGCAAGGTCCTGCTTGACGGCCGGGAAGGTGATCACGTCGGTGTACACGACCAAGTCCGGTGCAGCCTCGACGAGCGCGTCGAGATCGAGCTCGAAGTAACCCCAACCGCCCGCAAGCTCGGCGAGCTCGCCGTAGTCGGTTCGCGCCGACCGGCCCGGCCCCCGCTCGACCACCCGGAGCGGGACTCCGACGGCGCGGTGCACGAGCTCCGCAGCACCCTTCGCGCGAAAGAAGCCGCCCTCCGTGATGGCTGCGACGTGCCAGCGCTCGTCGGGCAGCTGCTCGCCGACGGGACGATAGGTGCGGGCGATCTCGAACAGCGCGATCTCCTCGACCCCCGCGTTGCGGTTTCGCTCCGCCGACTCGAGCAGCCCGAGGCGGAGATCCGTCCGCAGCGCCGCCAGGTTGATCGTGTACGGCTCCTCGAGCGGGATCAGCGCGGGCTCCGCCGGCACGAGGCTCCACGTGTATGCCTCGGAGAAGCCGGCACCGACCAGCACGTCCTCGACCAGCCTGCGCAGACGCTGCTCCTTCGAGAGCTGGACCGATGCGGCGTCGCTCGCCGGGCAGGGTCGACGGCACCTCCTCGATCCGGAACCGCACCACCTCTTCGACGAGATCGACCGGCCGGGTCACGTCGCGGCGCGCCAGGTCGGGACCGTCACCTCGGTCAGCCGTCGACCTCGAAGCCGAGCCGCAGTCAGCGTCTCGCGCTGCTCCTCCACCGGGAACGACATCCCGCTCAGCCGATCTGCCGAGCTCCGGGCCGCAGGCGCACGACCGGCCGCGCCGGCAGCGTCCCGTGCACGTCGACGTGCCCGGTCCAGCGTGCGCCGGTGAGCGCGACGAGCAGCTCGCTCGCGTAGACGGCCGCCTGCTCGGCCGCGTACGGGTCGACGCCCTTCTCCCAGCGCGTCGACGACTCGCTGCGCAGGCGCAGGCGCCGTGACGTGCGGAGCACGGTCAGCGCGTCGAAGTTCGCCGCCTCGAGCAGGAGGTCGGTGGTCTCGTCCCGCACCTCGCTGTCCTCGCCGCCCATGATCCCGGCGATCGCGACCGGCCGCCGCGCGTCGGCGATCACGAGATCGGTCTGCGCCAGCGTCGCGCTCGTGGCCGTCGAGCGTGCTGATCTTCTCGCCCTTGCGCTGCGCGCCGGACGACGATCCGGCCCCCGCGAGCAGCGACAGGTCGAACACGTGCAGCGGCGAGCCGAGCGCGAGCATCACGTAGTTGGTGACGTCGACGACGTTCGAGATCGGGCGCATGCCCGCGGCCAGCAAGCCGCGCCTTCATCCAGGTCGGGTCGGCCCGGCCGTCGCGCCGCGGAAGATCCGGCCGATGTAGCGCGGGCAGGCCTCGAGATCCTCGACGCGCACGTCGACCGGCTCGTCGCCCTCGGGCACGGGATCGTGCCCCGGCGGCGGCGCCAGCTCGACGCCCGTCAGGGCCGCGACCTCGCGCGCGATCCCGTAGACGGACGTCAGGTCCGGGCCGGTTGAAGCCGGTCTCGATCTCGAGCACGGTCTCGGTGAGCGGCAGCACGTCCACGAGCGGCGTCCCCGGCTCGAGCTCGTCGGCGAGCACCATGATCCCGCTGTGGTCGACGCCGAGCTCGAGCTCACGCTCGGACAGGATCATCCCGCGCGAGGCTCACCGCGGAGCTTCGCCTCCCCGAGCGGCTCGTCTGATCCGGGGAGCAGTGCGCCGGGAAGCGCGACGGCGACGGTCGCGCCGGCGCCGAAGTTCCACGCGCCGCAGACGATCTGGCGCGGCTCGGCCTCGCCGACGTCGACGCGGCAGAGCTGCAGCCGGTCCGCGTTCGGATGCTTGCCGGCCTCGACGACGCGGCCGACGAGGAAACGGCCGAGGTTGCCGTCGACGTCCGCGACGCCGCGCTGGACGATCCGGTCGACCTCGCAGCTCGTGAAGACGAGCTTCGCGGCCAGCCCCTCGATCGGCCAGTCGAACGTGACGTACTCGCGCAGCCAGGAGACCGGGACCTTCATGCGGCTAGAACTGCCTCACCATGCGGAGGTCGTTCTCCCAGAACAGGCGCAGGTCGGGCAGGCCGTGGCGCAGGAACGCGATCCGGTCGATCCCGAGCCCGAACGCGAAGCCCGACCACTCCTCCGGGTCGTAGCCGACGGACTCGAACACGTTCGGGTCGACGACGCCGGCGCCGCCCATCTCGATCCAGCCCGACCACTTGCAGACGTGCGCAGCCGGCGCCCTCGCAGAGGTAGCAGGTGACGTCGAACTCGACCGACGGCTCGGTGAACGGGAAGTAGCCCGTCCGCATCCGCACTTCGCGCCGCCCGAAGATGGCGCCGAAGAAGTACTCGATCGTGCCGCGCAGGTTGGCCAGCGTGATGCCGCGGTCGACGGCGAGACATTCGACCTGGTGGAAGATCGGGGTGTGCGTCGCGTCGAGCGGGTCGCGGCGGTACGTGCGGCCGAGCGAGACGAGGTAGATCGGCGGCTCCTGCGCCTGCATCGCGCGGATCTGCCCGGGCGAGGTGTGGGTGCGCAGAAGCGTGCTCGTCGTCGACGTAGAAGGTGTCGCGGGGATCCCGCGACGGATGCGCCTCGGGCTGGTTGAGCGCGTCGAAGTTGTTCCAGACGGTCTCGACCTCGCGGCCGTCGAAGACCTCGTAGCCGAGGCCGAGGAAGATGTCCTCGATCTCGCGGCGCATCTGCGTGATCAGATGCAGGTTGCCGCGGTGAAACGTCTCGCCGGGCAGCGTCGATCGAACGGCTCTCCGTCCTCGCGCGCCGCGGCCGCGAGCGCGGTCTCCCGCTCGTCGAGCGCCGCCTCGATCGCGGCCCGCGCCGCGTTCAGCGCCATCCCGGTCTCGCGGTCTCGCACCTCGCGCAGCGCCAGCTTCAGCTCGCTCTTGCGGCCGAGATAACGGACGCGCAGCTCTTCCAGCGCATCGGTGCCCGCGGCCGCGGCGATCGCGGTCCGCGCTTCGTTCTCGAGCGCCGTGGCGTCCATCGGGCGACGATAGCATCGGCCGATGAGCGTTTACGACGCGTTCGCGCCGATCTACGACGACTGGTCTGCGCACATGACAGAGGACGTCGCGTTCTACGTCGAGCTCGCCCGCGAGACCGAAGGCCCGCTCGTCGAGCTCGCCGTCGGCAACGGCCGCGTCGCGATCCCGGTCGCGCGCGAGACGGGACGCCGCGTACTCGGGATCGACTCGTCGCCGGCGATGCTCGCGCAGGCCCGCGAGCGCGCGGACGCGGCCGGCGTCGACCTCGAGCTGCGCCAGGGCGACATGCGCGAGCTCGAGCTGGACGAGCCGGCCGGCCTGATCTACGTCCCAGCCCGCTCGCTCGGGCACCTGCCGACGTGGGCCGACCGCCGCCGCGTCTTCGAGCGCGTCCATGCGTCGCTCCGTCCGGGCGGCCGCTTCGCCTGGAACTTCTTCGTCTTCGACCCGCGGATCGCCGCAGCGAACGACGGCGAGTGGCTGGAGCAGAACGGGATCCGGCACCGAATCGACCACGCCAAGCACGACAACCGGGTCGACGTCACGCTCGAGAGCGGCGACGCGATCTCGCTCTGGTGGCTGAACCGATCCGAGTGGGAAGGCCTGATCGAGACCGCCGGCTTCGAGGTCGAAGCGCTCTACGGCGGCTTCGAGCAGCAGCCGTTCGACGAGAACGCGAACGAGTTCGTCTGGGTTGTCCGCAAGCCGTAGCCCCTACGATCCGATCGCCCGCCTCTACGACCCGTGGAGCGCGAGCGTCACCGAGGACGTCGACTTCTACGTCGAGGAGGCGGTCGCGTCAGGGGGGCCGGTCGTCGAGCTTGCGTGCGGCACGGGTCGCATCTCCATCCCGGTGGCGAAGGCCGGCGTCTCCCTGATCGGCGTCGACGCGTCGGCCGGGATGCTCGAGGTGGCGCGCGAGTACGCCGCCGCCGCAGGCGTCGAGCTCGATCTCCGGCTCGGCGACCTGCGCGAGCCGCCCGTCAGCGAGCGTGTCCCGCTCGTGCTGATCCCGTTCCGCTCGCTGCTGCACATGACGACCGAGAACGACCGCCTCCGGGCGCTTCGCGCGGCCGGCGAGCTGCTCCTGCCAGGCGGCCGGCTCGTCTTCGACGTCTTCGCCCCGAGCGCCGAGGACGTCGAGGACACGCACGGCCGCTGGCTCGAGCGCGAGCCTGGAATCTTCGAGCGCGCCGACTGGGACGAGGGCGAGCGGACGCTGACGCTGTCCGTCCGGCGCGGCGAGGAAGCCTCGACGATGCACCTCGCCTGGCTCTCCCCGCTTGAGTGGCGGCAGCTGCTCGACCGCGCCGGCTTCGAGGTCGAGGCGCAGTGGGGCTGGTTCGACCGCAGGCCCTATGCCGGCGGCGAGGACGTGGTCTTCGCCGCGGTCAGGCCGGACGCGTAAAGTCCGCGCATGCTCTGGATCGTCATCGGCATCGTCGTGCTTCTGCTCGTCGTGCTCGTCCTCCTCTACAACCGGCTCGTCAACCTCCGCAACCGCGTCGAAAACGCGTGGGCGCAGGTGGACGTGCAGCTGAAGCGACGCTACGACCTGATCCCGAACCTCGTCGAGACGGTCAAGGGCTACGCCTCCCACGAGCGCGAGACGTTCGAGGCCGTGACCGCCGCGCGCACGCGCGCGCAGCAGGCGCAGGGCCCGGCGGAGCAGGGCGCGGCCGAGGGCATTCTCGGCCAGGCGCTCGGTCGCCTCTTCGCCGTCGCCGAGGCGTACCCGGAGCTGCAGGCCGACGAGAACTTCCGCCAGCTCCAGGAAGAGCTCGCGCAGACCGAGAACCGGATCGCGGTCTCGCGCCAGGTCTACAACGACACCGTCCTCACCTACAACACCGCGATCCAGACGGTGCCGGGAGTGCTCTTCGCGGGGCCGTTCGGGTTCACGCGCAAGGAGTTCTTCGAGGTGGAGGACGAGGCCCGGGAGCGCCACGCGTCGCGTTCTAGCTCTTGCGGCGCTGCTGGCAGCGCTCGCGTTCGCCGGCGATGCAGCCGCAAAGTCGTTCTCCCTCCCGGCCGCGGATGTCACCGTCCAGATCCAGCAGGACGGCACGCTCATCGTCGACGAGGTGATCGTCTTCTCGTTCTCGGGCGACTTCAGCGGCGCGTTTCGCGAGATCCCGCTACGAGAGGGTGAATCGGTCGACCAGGTGTTCGTCGCCGAGGGCGACCGCCAGTTCCAGCCCGGCGGCTGCGCCGAGCTCCAGTGCTCGAGCCCGCCGGGCACCTTCGGCACGACCGAGACCGACAAGGGCGTCCGGATCGTCTGGCACTACCGCGCGGCCAACGAGCAGCGGCGGTTCCGGGTCCACTACCGGCTGCGCGGGGTGCCCGTCGCCTACGACGACGTCGTCGACGTCAACCTCCAGGTCTGGGGCGACGAATGGGAGGTCGGCCTCGACCAGCTGACGGCGGCGATGATCGCACCCGGCGACGTTCTGCGGGCGTGGGGACATCCCGTCGGCGTGCGCGGAGACGTCACGATCGACGGTCCGCGCGTCGACCTCCGCGCCGAGCAGATCCCGGCCGGTCAGTTCGTCGAGCTGCGCACACTCGTCCCGCGCCGGTTCTTCACCTCCACAGCCGGGATGAAGGTCGCCGGGGGTCCGGGCCTGGACAAGATCGTGGCCGAGGAGCGGCAGGACGCGGCCGCGTTCGAACGGGACCAGCGCAAGATCGACGACGCGCTCGACAACCTCGGCGCCACGATCGCAAAGCTGCTCGCGATCGCGCTCCTCCCCGCTCTCGCTCTGATCGGCTTCGTCTGGTGGCGCTGGGGCCGCGAGCGCGGCACGAGCTACGACCGCGAGTACGAGCAGGAGCCGCCGACCGAGACGCAGCCGGCGCTCGTGCCGGGGCTGCTCGCCCAGGGCGGCGCTCCGGGCTCGCTCGAGTTCACGGCCACGCTCTTCGACCTGATCCGGCGCGGCCGTTACCGCGCCGACCAGGTGACGACTGAGCGGAAGATCTGGGGCGGGCTGAAGACGCAGCAGATCTCGGATCTCGAGCTCTCGCTCGGCGACGTCGAGGCTCCCGTGGAGGCGTTCGAGGCCCCTGTGGCGCAGGTCGTGGACGCGATCCTCGCCGACGGGCCGGAGCGGCTCTCCCGCTTCCGCGACCGGATCGAGGATGACCGGACCGGAAACTCGGAGCGCTTCACGTCGTTCAAGTCGGCCGTGAGCACGGAGGTGAAGAACCGCCACTGGTTCCAGAACGTCGGGCTGGCGGTACTGCTCGGCGGCGCGGCCGTGCTCGCCGCGGCCGGCGGGATCATGCTCTTGATCGGGATCGGCTCCTACAACGCGGTTGCACCGACCTGGAACAGCGTCGTCGAGATCGCGCTCGGCGTCTGCGGCCTCGTCGGCGCGGCCGTACTCGCCGCCTCCGCGTTCAACCGGCGGCTCTGGCGGCGCCGGTCGCCCGCGGCCCAGGCCGAGGCCGAGCGCTGGGAGGCGTTCCGCCGCTACCTGACCGACTTCCCGCGGCTCGACATCGCCCCGCCGGCCTCGCTCGAGCTCTGGGAGCGCTACCTCGTCTACGGGATCGCGTTCGGGATCGCCGAGCGCGTGCTCCAGGGTGCGCAGCTGCACATGCCGGAGGCGCTGGCCGCGGCGAGCACGCTCTACTGGATCGGGCCGCACGGCGACCTCGCGTCAGGCCCGACGTCGATGAGCATCGGCGACCTGGCGGCCGGCTTCGGCTCCGCGCTCGCGCCGCCCTCGTCCGGCTCCGGCGGGTTCGGCGGCGGCTTCTCCGGTGGGGGCGGCGGCGGCGGTGGAGGTGGAGGTGGCGGCGCCTGGTGAAGGCGGTCCAGGCCGTTGCGCTCGCCTGCGTGCTCCTCGCGGCGGGGTGCGGTGGCAGCGAGGAGCAGGCCGCCGGCACGACGGCGACGCCGACGACAACCGCGGCGAGCGCTGCCGGATGCGCACCCGGCGAGCATGCGTTGACGCTCACGAACGGCCAGGACGCGCTGATGCGCGTCACGCCGGGTGATGGCGCACGAGCGCTCGTCGTCGTCCTCCACGGCGCCGGCGGCACGCCAGCGAGTGCGCTCGACGCCTTCCGCGGCGGCTGGAAACAGCCGGGGCTCGTGTTGATCGCGCCCGCCTCGAAGGGCCAGACCTGGAGCATCCTCCGCTCGGAGCAGGACCTCGACCTCGAATCCGTCAACCTCGCTCTGGCCGACGCCTACGAGCGCTGCACGATCGACCGGCGCCGGCTCGGGGTCGGCGGCTTCTCGGACGGCGCCACCTACGCGCTGACGCTCGG
>CAWGAP010000008.1:0-195583 GCA_963820695.1 uncultured Gaiellaceae bacterium
GCCGCCGGCCGTTGCGCCCCCCGGGTTGTGCCCACGCCCGCACCCGGCCAGCGCTTCACCAGGCAGACGCTGTTCGAGACGGGCACGTTCAAAAGGGGATTCCGTTCGATGTTCAGAGTCGGCCGTGGGCGCTTCGAGATGCAGCTGCTCACACCGCTCGCGAGTTCCTGCTCGCTCTCCCTGAACTCGGCGGGCAAGCTGACTGTCGCCGCGCCCGCCGTCAAAAACCTGATCAGCCTTTCCGTCCCGGTCACTGCCGGCCGGTACACCGCGGAGGTTCAGTGCCGCGGTGCCCGGACCCGGCAGTACTCGTTGGGCGTCATCGCGATGTTTCCTCGAGTCTTCCCCTAGGGTTCCTCGACCGCGACTGCGGGCTGCGGAGCGGGACGAGCGCGCGTGTGACACCGCCGTTCCCGTTGCCCTCCGACATTGCCGTCCCGGAGTCCGGCTCGACAACCACGTCGAGGATGCCGCTCTCGCGCGCCCAGCGCGCCGCTTCGAAGCGGCTGCGGACGCCGAGCTTGCGGTAGATGTTCGCGAGGTGGAACTTCACGGTCTGGTCGGCGACCCAGAGGATCTCCGCCACCTGGCGGTTCGACCGTCCTCCCGAGACGAGCTGCAGGATCTCGAGCTCGCGCCGGGTCAGCTTGCGCAGGACGTCCTTGTCGGTCGCCGGGACCGTGCGCTCCTGCGGCCGTGCCAGGTAGAGCGACGGCTCGAAGGCCTGGCGGATCGCCGTGGCGATCGCCTCCGGGTCCGAGGTCTTCAGCACGTACGCGGATGCGCCGCAGTCGAAGGCGGCGTCGATCACGGTGCGGTCATCAGTCCCTGACAGGACGATCACCGTCAGCTCCGGAGAGCTGTCGCGGCCGCCCGAGATGATCCCGAGCGCTGCCTCGAGGCCTTCCGGCAGGTCGATCTCCATCACCAGCAGGTCCGGCCGATGCTCCTCGAGGAGCGCCAGCGTTGTTCGCGTCGACGTCGCCGCCCCGACGAGATCGATGTTGAAACGGGCGAGCAGCGTCGACAGCGCTGTGTGACACAGCGGGTGCGGGTCGAGCGCTACCGCCTTCCTTCGTGGTCGGTCGAATTCGTGGTTCATCGATTCCTCCATCGTTCTTCCAGGACACGTGCCCTCTCCAAACACGACTCGCAGCCGGCGCCGGATCTTCCCGGGCAGCCGGCTTTTGAGTCGTGGTGGGGGCTATCCGGGTCGAGCGGTGGGAGGAGCGGCGATCACGCCGTGCGGGACCGTGCTCGGCAGGCGCAATCGGGCGAACCGGAACGGTCGCGGCACCCGGAGCGGGACCGCTGCGAGCGCGAAGACGCGCGAGGACCACGTGGATGATCCGGTCGAGCCGTTGAATCCGTTTTTGGCCAGGCCCTGACCCGAGTCCCCGAACGGGACTGTCGGTCTGACCTCTGCGATCGGGTGTTTCTTGGCGGCCTTCGAGTCCGGCGGTGGCCGTGCGTCGACCTTGCGGACTGTGACCCGCGCGCCCGCTCGGGCGAATGCCGCCCGCACCTCCGGGCTGGGCACGTAGGCGAGCGTGACGTTGACACGCAGGACGGCGGCGGCTCGAGCCTGCCTGCACCGCTGCGAGAGCGGGACGCGGGCCGTTGGCCGAGCGCAGGTCTGCTGCCGCAGGAGCTGCTTGACGGCCTGGGGGCGGACGGAGCGCGAAGGATTGACGGCAGGCCCGTCCTCGGGCAGCAACTCGATCGGCGACGCCGGGGCCTTGTTCCGGAGGCTCACGATCAGCGCGGCGGCGGCGACAGCAGCTTCGGCGTTGGTGTCGGCGTCGGTCGCAGCCGGCGCGGATTCGGTGGCGGCTGCTGGTGCGGCCTCCAGCACGATCGAGGTGGCGGGCGGCGCCCCCGAGGGGGGCTCCGCCGCCGGCGTGGTCGCCGTCGCGGCCGGAGCCGCGGGTGCGGCGGGAGTCGCCGGTTCTTCGAGCTTGACCGCGTCGTTGGCGGCGGTGCTGTCCGCGGGCGTGGTCTCTGCGGGCGTGTTCTCCGGGGCTGGTGTCGCGTCGGGGGCCGGCGGCGTGCTGTCGGGCGTGCCGCCGTCACCGTTCGCCGGGGGCGGATCAGGCTCGGCGGGGGGCGGTTCCGGAGTCGGCTGTGGATCGGCCGGCGGCGGCGTCGGCTCGGTCGTTTCGGCCGGGGCTGTCGGCGTTGTCTCGGCCGCGGTGGTCTCGGCGGGAGGCGGCGTCTCCTGCGCGAACGCCGGCAGGGTCGACCAGAGCGCGACGGCGGTGGTCGCCAGGAAGGCGACGCCAAAACGCCGAGCACGTACCAACCGATTCCCCCTTGCCGCCAACGGAGTCTCCTCTAGGTGGCCGGTATGGCCACCACCGTTCTTACCGCAGTTTGCTCAATCGAGCAAGGGGACTCTGACATACGAAAGGCTCCGGCGTCGCCGGAGCCTTTCGTTCCTTTGGATCTACGAGCGGAGGAAACAAAAGTCCGCTCGCGTTTCCAGGGTATCGGCAGGCCGGCCGGACGACATGAGTGCCTCTCCACCCGGGTAGGTTTTCTCGGATTCCTTTGTTTCGAACGGTAATCGTGGTACACCCAAACCACGTGCTTTGGGGGAGCCTGAGATGACGAGGGGAAACGTGCGCCGCCTGGGCGCTGGCGCGCTCGTGCTCGGCTGCCTGGTCGCGCTTCCCGGCACTGCAACAGCTGACGGAACGCAGACGCTGAGTGTCGCCGCAGTCTCGGCGAACGAAGACACGGGGACGCTCACGTTCACAGTCGCGCTCGAAGCCGGACCCGACTCAGCGACATTCGACTACGCGACCGCGAACGGCAGCGCTCTTGCAGGCTCGGACTACACGGCAACGTCCGCGACCGGCGCAACGGTGGCCGCCGGCGCGTCAGTCACGATTCAGGTTCCGCTCACGGTCGACGATCGGAACGCCCCGAACGAGTCGTTCGCGCTGAACATCTCGAACATCGTCGACGCGGCGAACACATCCGTGAGCGCAACCGGGATCATTCTCAACGACGACGCGGTCCCGAGTGTTGCGATCCAGGGGACGAACGCAAGCCCCGAAGAGGGAGTGGCAGCCACATTCACCATCTCCTTGACGGGCACGTCCGAGAGTCCGGTGAGCGTCACGTACGCGCCCGAGAACGTCACCGCCACGCAGGGCACCGACTACACGCTCGCGTCGGGGAGCGTCGCCTGGGCCGCCGGCCAGACCGGCGACAAGCCGGCACTGTCGGTGCCGACGACCGAGGATACGACGGACGAGGTGGACGAGACGTTCAAGGTCAATCTGTCGGCCCCGGAGAATGCGAGCCTGGGGAACGCGTCGGCGACGGGCACGATCACCGACGACGACGCCGAGGTGTCGGTCGGAACTGTCAGCGACGTCACGGTCGCCGAAGGTAACAGCGGCACCGTCGACGCCTCGATCACCGTCACGCTCTCTGCTCCCAGCGGTAAGACAGTCACGGTTCCGTACACAACCGCTCCCCTGTCCGCCACCGAAGGGACGGACTACGAGCAGAAGTCCGGCGACTACATCTTCGCGCCCGGCGACGTCAGCGAGACGGTCGTCTTCAAGGTCAAGGGCGACACCGTCTTCGAGCAGGAGGAGAAGTTCTCCGTTGTCCTCACCGACCCGACCAACGGCGCTCCCGGAACCGACATGCGGGGTGAGGTGACGATCACCGACGACGAGTCCACTCCGACGCCGACGGTGACGAACCCGTCGGTCCTCGAGGGCAACTCCGGCCTCACCGATCTCGTCTTCGAGGCGTCACTCGCGGCTCCCCATCCCGCGGTGACCTTCAACTTCCGCACGGCGATCGGCTCGGCGAACGGATCCGACTTCGAAACCGTCAGCGGATCGAAGCTCTTCCCCGCCAACTCGTCCACGGCGCCAGGTGCAGCGACGAAGGTGCCGATCACGATCAAGGTCAAGGGCGACCTGCTGGACGAGCTCGACGAGACGATGACGCTCGAGCTGCTGAACGCGACGACCGACGCAATCGTGGCCACAGGGACCGGCACGATTCGCAACGACGACAACAACTCGAAACTGTCGGTCAACGACGCGTCTGCGGACGAACCCGGCACGATGAGATTCACCGTGACTCTCGCGCCGGCGAGCGAGCGCGAGGTCAAGGTCAACTGGGCGACCGCGAACGGCACCGCGATCGCCGGAGTCGACTACACCGCCGGCAGCGGCGTCCTGACATTCGCCCCCGGGGAAACGTCCAAGACGATCGACGTGGCGATCACGGGCGACTCCCTCGACGAAGCGAACGAGACGCTCAGTGTCAATCTGTCGAGCCCGACTGGTATCCCGCCGGCGAACGTCCTGGATGGCCAGGGAGCCGGGACGATCGTCGACAAGAACGCGCCGCCGTCGCTCTCGATCAGCGACACCACCGGGCGCGAGGGGGCGGGCGCGACGTTCACCGTGACGCTCGCGGGCACGACGCTGCAGGAGGTCAAGGTCAACTTCAACACCGCCGACGGGACGGCGAAGGCAGGCTCGGACTACGCATCGCGCGGCGGCACGCTCACGTTCGCGCCTGGCGAGACGACGAAGACGGTCGCCGTGTCGATCGTCGACGACCCCGATTCCGAGCCGCTCGAGACGTTCTTCGTCGTCCTCGGCGATCCCGTCAGCGCCGCGATCACCAAGAACCGGGGCGAAGGATCGATCGAGGCCAGCGACCGGTCGCTTACCCCCGAACCGCCAGCGAAGCCGCCGGTCGCCAAGCCGACCACGGTGCTCGTGCCGCGGATGATCCTCGGCCCGCGCCTCGTCTCGGTCGGCGCGAACGGGATTGCGAAGATGCTCGTTACCTGCCAGAAGGCGTCGCCGATCGGGTGCGCAGGCACGGTCGAGCTCGAGCGCGCGGTCAAGCCGCTGCTGAAGCTCGGCAAGAAGACGTTCACGGTCAAGAAGGGCGCCAAGGGCTACGCCTCGATCAAGCTGACCGCGCGGGCACTCAAGCTCCTGCGCAAGAACGGGACGCTGCGGGCGAAGGTGATCGTCATGGTCAAGACGAGCGCCAAGACGATGAAGGTCTCGCCGGGGATCATCACGCTCAAGCGCACGAAGGCTCTGATGAAGGCGAAGCCGAAGCCGGCGGCGCCGCCGACGAAAGTCGTCGTCGACCCTTAGACCCGCCCGCGGCGCCGCTACAATTCCGCGGCCGTTCCCCGGTAGCTCAATTGGCAGAGCATTCGGCTGTTAACCGAAGGGTTGTTGGTTCGAGTCCAACCCGGGGAGCTCAGGGACAGCTCGCGGAGAGCGGACAGCGGCCGACGACGTCGATCCGCGGCGGGAACGCGCGGCCGCGCGGCCAGCTGAGCTCGATCGCCATCGACGAGGCGTTGTCGCCATAGTCGCTCTCACGGATGTCGCGGACCGGGTTGACCCGGTGGACGAGCACATAGCGTCCCGCCCGCAGCGACGTCAGCTCGAGCTCCTGCCCCTCGAGATGAGGTGTGTAGTTGTCACCCCAACCGATCGAGATCCCCTCGTTGATCGTCATCAGCTCCGGCGCGCCCCGGCCGCACCGATTGAGGTAGACGGCGGTCGGTGACCGGCCCGGCAACGCGAGGTTGGCTCGATAGCGGTCGCCGAGGCAGAAGCCCGTCTTCCGGTCGCGTGCCACGCGGTCGCCTGTCACCGACCGCAGCTCGTAGCGCATGAAGCCGTCGACGTGCCAGTGCTCGTGGTCTGCGTTGCGAACGTAACGCAGGGTCGCGCGAAGGGGAACGGACCTCGTCGAGCCGTCGCTTCGCTCGATCTGCTGCCGAAGCGTCATCTCCTGTTGCCCCGCGCTGCGGCGGCCGAGGACCATCAACGGTCCCACGCCGAGATTGGCCGCCGCGGACTCGAAGCCGAGGAAGAACCGCGGCTGCGAGACCGTGCCGCCGGTGCGCCCGGTCAGGTTGTCCGGGACCGCCTGGGTCAGGTTCGGGAGCAGGTCGTCGACCTCGCCTCGATCCGCCGCGGCCACCCACGCGGCGACGGAGCCCGCCAGGACGACGAGAAGCGCGACGCCCGCCAGCAGCAGGAGCCGACGTGGGCGCTCGACCCGCACGGCCACATCGTGCCAGCCACCGCGGACGACGTGGCGAGTGAAATCGATTTGTAAAGAAATGCAGGAGCACGAGCGGTGGTCCGCCAAATGGTCCGTCCCGTGCGTATGCGTCTGCTCATCATGGCCGTGGTAGCGGCGCTTGCCGCCGCGCCGCAAGCCCTCGCCGCAGGAAGTCCGGACCCCGAGATCGCGGCGCTGCAGGTGTCGCTGCGCTCGAAGGGGATGTACTTCGGCAAGATCGACGGCCTTGCCGGGCCGATGACCGCGAAGGGCCTGCGGGCGTTCCAGCGCGCCGCCGGGCTGCCCGTGACCGGGGAGTTGGGGCCTCGAACGCGTGCTCAGCTCGGCGCGCTCGGCCGGCCGCTCGTCGCGCGGCGCGTGCTCGTTCAGGGCACCTACGGCTGGGACGTCTCGTCCCTCCAGTTCCTCCTCGCCCGCGCGGGGCACCTGCGGTTGCTCGACGTCGACGGTCACTTCGGCGCCTCGACGAAAGCCGGCCTACTGCGCTTCCAGCGCACCCGCCGCCTCGCCGTCGACGGGATCGCCGGCCCGGCGACGCTCACGGCGTTCGGCCGGGGACGGCGCACGCCGGTGCTGACGCAGGCGACGTCGTCGACGATCAGCTACGTCGTGCGGCCCGGCGACACGCTCACCGCGATCGCGGCGAAGCACAAGACGACGGTGCGGGCGCTCGCCGCCGCGAACGACATCGAGTCGGTGAACCTCGTCGTCGAGGGCGCGAAACTCCGTCTGCCCGGGGCTGTCGCGTCCGGGCCCGCGCTCGAGCTGAGCCGCTCGACCGTTCGCTCACACATCGACAAGTGGGCGGCGCGCTACGGGATTCCCGTCAGCCTTGCCCGTGCGCTCGCGTGGCAGGAGTCCGGGTTCCAGACGAACGTGACCTCGTCGACCGGCGCCTGGGGACCGATGCAGATCATGCCGGACACGTGGACGTTCGTCGAAACGGTTCTGCTCGGGCGAACCGTGCCGAAGACGGGCGAGGGCGGCGTCGAGGTCGGGATGGCCCTGCTCAGCCACCTGCTGAAGCGCTTCGGCGGCGACCAGAGGCTCGCGCTCGCCGCGTGGTATCAGGGCGAGAAGGCCGTCCGCGAGCACGGGCTCTACGACGAGACCGTGATGTTCGTCAAGAACGTGCTCGCGCTTACCGGCCGGCCGCTCTAGTCGCCGCGTCATACGCCCGCCGCGCGGCCTCGTCGACCGGCAGCGACCAGAGCGAGTCGGCCTGCTCGGGATCGCCGAAGATCTCGACGTCCCAAGGGCCGACCCAGCCGGCGTCGCGCAACACGCACATCAACTCGGCGCAGCGGCCGCCCGGTAGGTCACGGTCGCCGCGAGCGGCGGGGAACAGCTCGGCGACGTGGACGCCGGTGATCCGAGCGACGGTCTCGGTGAGGTGCCGCTCGACGTCGGGTGTATCGCCGACGTGCCAGAGGTCGACCATGACGCCGACGTTCGGGAGGCCGGCCTCGTCGAGCAGCTCGAGCGCCTCCGGGATCGTCGTGATCAGGGTCAGCTGATCGCGTTGAGAGACGTGGATCGGCTCGAGCCCGAGCCGGACGCCCGCGTCGGTGGCGGCCGCTGCGACGCGCCGCAGGCCGTCGATCACGACGCTGCGTGCCTCGGCCTCGTCGCGCCCGCCGGCCGGTCCGGTCAGGCAGAGCACGCAATCCGGGTCGAAGCGCGCCAGGCGGTGCATCGATGCGCACATCGACTCGATCCGCTCCTCGACGTCGTCGGGGCCTTCGACGACCGTGTTCGGGAGGATCGAGGGCACGTTCGGGACGCAGTTCGTCACGCGCAGTCCGCTCGACCGCAGCGCAGCGAGATCCGCCGCGTCGTCGCCGAGCTTCATCTCCCAGATCCCGATCCCGTCGAAGCCCGCCTCCCTGTACGCGTGGAGGTCCTCCGCAAAGGTCGCGGCGGGGGTCGAGATCTCGCTCAGCGAGAGCTTCACGCCACCGTCCGGTCGAGCCGGTCGAGCAGCCGCCGCGGCAGCGAGCGCTTCGTCAGCTGCTTGGCGACGAGGTAGCCGGAACCGGCGCCGAGGCCCGGACCCGGATGCGTGCTCGCGCCGATGTGCCAGAGCCGCTCGACCGGCGTCTCGTGTCCGGGCGATGCGGGCGTGGGACGGAAGAGCAGGTTCTGGTCGAGCGCGCACGAACCGGCGTAGATGTCACCGCCGACCCAGTTCGGATTCGCGGCCTCCATGTCCGCCGGCGACATGACGACGCGCGCGACCGTCGCGCTGCTCAGATTCGTGATGTGGCGGCCGATCCGCTCGACGATCCGGTCGGCGTACGCCTCGCGCAGCTCCTCCGTCCAGGTGCCGTTGCCAACGTCGATCTCGCCGGCCGCGTCGCCCTTCGGCCTCGGCGGCAGTTCCTGCAGCTGCACCCAGAGCACCCAGGAGCCGTCAGGTGCGCGCGAGGGGTCGACGGTCATCGGCTGGCCGAGCGCGATCGTCGCCTCGGCCGGGAGCAGGCCGCGGTCGGCCTCGTTGACGGCGCACGAGACGCCGTCGAGGCCGGGGGTGAGGTGAAGGAGGGGCGTGCGTGCGAGGCGTTCGTCGCCGCTCCAGCGCGGCAGCTCGTTCATGGCGATGTGGATCTGCATCTCGCCGCGGCCGTAGCGGAAGCGCAGGGCCCGCTCGCGAACCCGGGCGGGTGCGTCGCTCTCGCCGAGTAACCGCCCGTAGAGCTGCGTCGGCGTGACGCAGGCGAGTACGGCCCGCGAGGCTGCGACCGTTTCGCCGTTCGCGAGCCGGACTGCGGAGGCCTTCCCCTCCGAGACGACGATCCGCTCGACCTCGGCCTCGGTGCGGAGCTCACCGCCGGCATCGCGGACGATCGTCGCCAGCGCGTCGACGAGGCTCGCGCCGCCGGTCTTCGGCACCGGCATCCCGCCGAGCTGGAGCGCGCAGGCGATCACCTGGGTCATGAATCCGGACATCGCCTGGTCGGGCCCGAGGCCGGTGTGCAGCACCCAGGGCGCGAGCAGGCCGTGCGCGGGCTCGTCCGGGAACGTGTCGTGCAGCCAGTCGCGGGCGGAGAGCAGCGAGTGCCCGGCGAACTCGACGAGCCCGCGCCTCCCGAATTGCTTGTACGCCTTGCGGCCGAGCGAGAAGCCCTGCCCCGACCAGAGCTCGGTGCCGAGGACGCCGAAGGCGACATCGGCGGCAGCCATGAACTCGTCGAACTGGCGCTGCCAGGCCTCGCCGAGCTCGGCGACGTTGGCGGCGCCGTCGGTGGAGAGGTGGGCGCTCGAGCCGTCCGGGAACGCCGTCGCGGTCGGCAGGTCGGTGTTCAGGTACTCGAGCCCGAGCCGGTCGAGGTCGGGCTTCAGCTCGGCGTAGGCGGGGGAGCCGACCCAGAGCGGGTGCCAGGAGGAGAAGACCTCGTGCCGGAAGCCGGGCGCCGTGAGGCCGTCGACGGTCTTGATCGCACCGCCGAGCCAGTCGTTCCGCTCGAGCACGCAGACGCGCCAGCCGTCCTTCGCGAGCAGCGCGGCACCTGCGAGCGAGTTGATCCCGCTGCCGACGAAGACGGCGTCGAATCCGGCCACGCGCCGACTCTACTCGGTTGACATGTCACCGGGAACCCGTGAGCGCCAGGCCAGGTGAGAGTCGTTTCGTCATCACCTCAACAGCCTCTGTTGCTCGCGTCGATGAGCACGTAGCGACGCCCCAGCCCTGCCGCGACGGCGCCGAGCGTGCCACTTCCCGCAAAGAAGTCCAGGCACCAATCGCCGGGGCGAGTCGAGGCGAGAACCATCCGCCGAACCACTCCCTCCGGCTTCTGCGTTGCGTAGCCCGTCTTCTCCTTGCCGTTGGTGGGCACGATCGTGTGCCACCAGACGTCCGTCGGGAGCTTGCCGCGCGCCGCCTTCTCGGCGGTGACGAGTCCGGGCGCCATGTAGGGCTCGCGGTCGACTTCCTCCGAGTTGAAGTAGTACGCGTCGGCGTCCTTGACGTAGACCAGAATCGTGTCGTGCTTCGCCGGCCAGCGGCTCTTCGAGCGCGCGCCGTAGTCGTAGGCCCAGATGATCTCGTTGAGGAAGCACTCTCGCCCGAAGAGCTCGTCGAGCAGGAGCTTGCAGTAGTGCGCCTCGCGATAGTCGATGTGGAAGTAGAGCGTCCCCGACGACGTCAGCAGCCGCCGTGCTTCCTCGAGCCGCGGCTCCAGGAACCGCAGGTAGTCGTCGAACGAGTCGAGGTACGAGGACTCGGCGAGCAAGCGGCTCTTGTACGTCCGTCCGCCGAAGCCGACCCGGTCACCGTTCTCGTCCGGGACGGTCTCCAGCGTGACGCGCTTCTGCGTCCGACCCGTGTTGAACGGCGGGTCGATGTAGATCAGCTGGAACGTCTCGTCCGCCAACTCTCGGAGCAACGGCAGGTTGTCTCCGAGCAGGATCTCGTCAGCGACCGGTTTGCGCACCGGCCCGACGATACGGGGCCGGGGTGACGACGTTACCCGCTTGACATGTCACCAAGAAATCGGTGTGATCCCTCCGTGCTTCTCCGCGAGGTCGAATATGCGCGTCCGTCCTCGGTAGAAGAGGCGATCCGGCTGCTTGCCGCGCACGAGGGCGCGCGGGCACTTGCAGGCGGGCAGACGCTCGTCAACGTGATGAAGGCACGCGCGGCGTCGCCGGACGTGCTCGTCGACCTGAACCGGCTCGAGGAGCTGCGTGCGATCTCGCTCAGCGGCGACACGCTCCAGCTGGGCGCGATGGCGACCTACACGCAGATCATGGGATCGTCGGAGGTGGACGTCTCGCGGCCGATCCTGGCCGAAGTGTCCGCCCAGATCGCCGACGTCCAGGTTCGCAACCGGGGCACGATCGGCGGCAACGTGTGCTCGAACGACCCCACGAACCACCTGCCGCCGCTGCTCGTCGCCCTCGGCGCCTCGATGACGATCCGCGGCGAAGGCGGCGAAAGGACCGTTCCCGCCGAGGAGTTCTTCCTCGGCGTCTACATGACGGTCGTCGGCGAGGGCGAGCTGCTGCTCTCCATCTCGGTGCCTGCCGCCGCGAACGCTGCTGACGGCTTCTCCTCGATCACCATAGGCCGCGACGGAACCTGCCTGGCGAACGCGGCCGCCAGCCTTGCCGGCGACTCGGTGCGAATCGCGCTCGGCTGTGTCGACGCTGTTCCCGTCCTGCTGACCCCCACGAGCAGCGACGAGAACAGCGTCCGCCAGGCAGTCCAGGACGCCAATCTCGATCCGCCCTCCGACGTGCACGCCTCGGCCGAGTACCGCCGCCATCTGGCCGGTGTCTGCGCCGTGCGTGCCGTCGAGCAGGCCCGCGAGCGAGGCAAGTGAGCGTCCAGGAGCCGTCCATGAGCCGGACGATCTCGGTCGAGATCAACGGCGAAACCTACGAGCGCGACGTGAGCGCCCGGCGCCTCCTCGTCCACTTCATTCGCGACGAGATCGAGCTGACGGGGACGCACATCGGCTGCGACACCGGCAACTGCGGCGCCTGCACCGTCCATCTCGACGGGCAGGCGGTCAAGAGCTGCATGCTCCTCGCCGTCCAGGCGGACGGCGCGAAGCTGACGACGGTCGAGGGGCTGGCGCCGAGCGACGACGAGCTGAGCCCGCTGCAGCAGTCCTTCTCCTCCCACCACGCGCTCCAGTGCGGCTATTGCACGCCGGGGATGCTGATGAGCGCGTCGGCGCTGCTCGAGCAGAACCCGCATCCGACCGAGGAGGAGGCGCGGACGGCGATTCAGGGCAACATCTGCCGCTGCACCGGCTACGTCAACATCGTCGAGGCGATCGTCGCCGCGGGAGGCAAGGCATGAGCACGACCGAGACGACGACGGCGCCGGTCGAGCTGCAGAAGGGCCACATCGGCCAGTCGATCCCGCGCAAGGAGGACAAGCGGCTCGTCCAGGGCCAGGGGATCTTCTTCGACGACGTACGCCGGCACGGGATGGGCTACGTCCACTTCGTCCGCTCACCGCACGCGCACGCGAAGATCGTCTCGATCGACGTCGCCGGCGCGCTCGCGCTCGACGGCGTCTACGGGACGCTGACCGGCGACGAGGTGGCGATCCAGACCGACCCGTTCTTCGAGATGTCGACGGCGCCCGGGAACGAGATCAAGGACTACGCGCTCGCAGTCGGCAAGGTCCGGTTCATGGGCGAGCCCGTCGCGGCGGTCTGCGCGGCGACCCGCGAGCTCGCGCGCGACGCGGCCGAGCTCGTCGAGGTGGAGTACGAGCCGCTCGACGTGCTCGTCGATGCACGCGAGGCGGTCAAGGACGAAACGGTCATGCACGACGACGCCGGCACGAACACGGTCTGGAGCGGCGTCTTCGACTGGGGCGACTGGGAGGCCGCGAAGGCGGAGGCCGACCGGATCGTCACGATCAAGGAACTCCATTTCCACCGCTTCAGCTCGACCCCGCTCGAGTGCGCCGGTGCCGTGGTCGAGTACGAGAAGCCGACGGGGCAGTGGACGCTCCACTGCAACCACCAGATGCCGGGAGTCGGCGCGATCTGGATGGCCCCCGCGCTCCGCACCGGGATCGACAAGCTCCGCTTCATCACGAAGGACATCGGCGGCGGCTTCGGCAACAAGATCTGCCTGCACCCGTACTACGTGACCCTCTGCTTGCTCTCCCGGAAGCTGAACCGGCCGGTCAACTGGACCGAGTGGCGGACCGACCAGCACACGGCGAACGCGCACGGCAACGAGCGCTGGTTCCACGACGTCGAGGTGGCGGTCAAGGACGACGGGACGATGCTCGGCTTCAGCGTCAAGGCGCTCGACGACTGCGGCGCCTTCCCGCGCTACGAGCCGCTCGGCTGCATCATCTGGGCGCAGGTTACGCCGGGCTGCTACGCCTGGCGGAACATCCGCGTCGACTTCACCCAGGTGACGACGAACAAGTCGCCGGTGTCGCCGAACCGCGGCTACTCGCGGATGCAGCACCTCTGGCTGACCGAGCGGATCTGCGACATCGTCGGCACCGAGCTCGGGATCGACCCGGTCGAGATGCGGAAGCGCAACTACGTCAAGACCGAGCAGATGCCGTACGAGACGCCGAACGGCTGCGTCTACGACTCGGGCGACTACGCCCGTTGTCTCGACATCGCGCTCGACCTGATCGGCTACGACACGATCGAGGAGCGCCGTACCGAGGCGGCAACCCGCGGGAAGCTGCTCGGGATCGGGATCGGCTCGACGCTCGACTCGGGGACGAACAATTTCGGCCAGTCGACGCTGCTCAACCCGGAGCTGCAGTTCTCGGGCAACAACGAGGCGGCGACGGTGAAGCTCGACATCTTCGGCGAGCTCGTGGTCACGCTCGGGACGGTTCCTCAGGGGCAGGGCCACGAGACGACGGCGTCGCAGGTGGTCGCCGACATCCTCGGCTGCTCGCCTGACCAGGTGCACGTGCGTCCCGGCCACGACACGTTCTTCAACTCGCACGCCGGCTTCTCGGGGACCTACGCGAGCCAGTTCGCCGTCACCGGGCTCGGCGCCGTCAAGGGCGCCGCCGACGCGCTGCGGGCCGAGATGATCACGCTCGCCGCCGCCGTGCTCCAGTGCGACGAAGCCGCAATCGAGCTCGCCGACGGGTTCGCGCGGATCAAGGACGGACCGCCCGAGGCCGCACTCCCGTTCATGGCGCTCGGCGCGATCGTGAACGCAAACAACGCCTTCCTGCCACCGGACTTCAACCCGACGCTGAACCATCGCTTCGTCTACCGGCCGTACTTCGGCATGGTCGACACGGAGAAGAAGACGGGGAAGCTGACGTTGACCTACGCGACGCAGATCCACGCGTGCGTGGTCGAGGTCGACCGCGAGACCGGCGTCGTCGAGATCGTCGACTACGCCGCCGTCGACGACTGCGGCACCCGCATCCACCCGCAGATCGTCGAGGGCCAAGTGCACGGCGCGACCGTGCACGCGATCGGCGCCGCCCTCTACGAGGACTTCGTCTACGACGAGGACGGCCAGCTGCTGACCTCGAATTTCTACGACTACCACGTGCCGCACGCGCTCGACGTGCCGTCGCTGAAGACCGGCGCGATCGAGTCGCCGTCCCCGTTCTCGCCGCTCGGCTCGAAGGGGATGGGCGAGGGCGGCGGCGGCGGGATCCACTGCATCGGCTCCGCGATCCAGGATGCTCTGAAGCCGGCGGGCGCGCCGATCGTCTACGACAGCTGCAATCCCTACCACCGCGTCTGGTCGATGCTGCAGGACCCCGAGTCGACGCGCGCCAACGTCTCGGTCGTGCCGGCATGAAGGTCGAAGGCACGAAGGAGCTGAGCGCGCCGCGCAACGTGGTCTGGCAAGTGCTGAACGACCCCGCACAGATGGCGAAGCTGATGCCCGGCGTCGAGGGCTTCGAGATCAAGGACGACCGCAACTGGCAGGCGAAGGTGAAGATCCCGCTCGGTCTCGGCGGCCTCCGAATGACGATCGACTTCCACAAGGTTGAGGAGCGCGAGCCGGAGTTCGCGCAGCTGAACGCGAAGGGGAACGGCGTCGGAGCGATCATGAACATGCAGACGCAGTTCAACCTCGCCGAGAGCGGTACCGGCACCTCGATGCGCTGGGAGGCGGACGTGAAGATCGCCGGCCCCGTCGGCGCGATGGGGCAGCGCGTGCTGCAGCCGATCATCAACCAGCAGGTCGGGAACGTGCTGACGGCGCTCGAGAAGCAGGTTTCCGAGGCAGCGGCGGCGACACCCACCACGCAAGACCCGAGCTAGACGCCGTGGCGGTTCCGTTCCGCATCGGCGTGATGCAGCTCACGATGGAGCCGCTCGACGAGATGCTCGAGTCGGCACGCGTGATGGACGAGGCCGGGATGGACACCGTCTGGCTCGCCGAGGCCTACCCGTGGTGGCGGAAGCACCAGATGGAGGCGCGCGGCTCGACGGTCGTCTCGGCGCTGATGGCGCGCGAGACCGACCGGCTGACGATCGGCTGGGGGATCATCTCGCCGTTTACGCGTCATCCGGTGCAGGTGGCCATGGACGCGCGCGTCGTCCAGGAGGCAGCCGGGCCGGGACGGTTCATCCTCGGCTTCGGGACGTCGAAGATCTTCCTCAACAACGCGAGGATGCAGACGAAGAAGACGCTCGGACCGATGCGCGACGCGGTCGAGATCGTTCGCGGTGTGCTCGGCGGCGAGGCGTTCACCTACGAGGGCGATACGTGGTCGGCGGACGTGCCGGCGCTCTCGGCCGAGGCGCACACGCCGCGCGAGGTGCCGCCGGTCTACGTCGCCGCGACCGCGCCGAAGATGCAGGCGCTCGCCGGCGAGATCGCCGAAGGCTGCCTGACGCCGTCGATCACGACGCCCGCCTTCGTGCGCTATACGGTCGGGAACACCGGCTCCGACATCGACATCGGCTGCACGGTCGTCGCCTCGATCGACGAGGACCGAGACAGGGGCCGCGACGGCGCGCGCGAGATCGCCGGGATGTACCTCGCGAACAAGGTGCAGAACATCCAGGGCTCCGCCGACACGCTGCTCGATCTGGCCGAGTTGACCCAGGACGAGATCAGGCCGGTGGCGGAGGCGATGGAGCGCGGCGGGCGGCTCGCGGCGAAGGCCGAGGTGACCGACGAGATCCTCGACAAGTGCAAGCCGATCGCCGGCACGCCGGCCGACTGCATCCGGGCGATCGAGGAGTACCGCGACGCCGGCTGCACCCATGTCATGCTCGAGCTGTGGGGCGACGACCGGCACGGTCAGATCCGGCTCTTCGGCGAGAAGGTGCTGCCGCATTTCCGCGACTGATCGCATCCTGGCGGACGCCCGCGCGCAGATCGAGCGCTACGAGCCGCTGGAGGCGCAGGAGCGGGCGGGCAACGGGAGCGTGATCGTGGATTTGCGCTCGCACGACGAACGCGTGCGCGACGGCGTCATCGCAGGGTCGGTGCACGTGCCGAGGTCGGTGCTCGAGTGGCGGGCGGATCCGAGCTCCGGCTTCTCGAATCCACACATCGCCGACCTCGACGTCGAGCTGATCCTCGTTTGCCACGAGGGCTACTCGTCCAGCCTGGCGGCGGCGTCGCTGCGAGGACTTGGCCGCGACGCCGTCGCGGACCTGGTCGGCGGCGTCGAGGCGTGGCGCGACGCCGGTCTCGAGACGATCGCCCCGCCCGCGCCGCCGGCCGGGCTGCCCGGCATGGGTGGGCCGGATCGATGATCGACCGCGAGCGCCTGGTCGCCGACGCACTCGCGGCCGTCTCGATCCCGAGCTTCACCGGCTCCGAGGAGGCGATGGCGGCCTGGTATGCGGAGCGCTGCGAGGAGCTCGGGCTCGCCGTCCTGTGGCAGCAGGTGGAGGACGGGCGTGCGAACGTGCTCGCGACCCGCGCCGGCACGGGCGGCGGCCCGACGCTGATGTTCAACGGGCACATGGACACGTCCTACTCCGGCCGCGAGCCGTGGCTGGCCGGGATCCCGGGCTTCCAGCCCGAGGGGTTCGAGCGGGAGGGACGGATCTATGGACTCGGGATCTCGAACATGAAGGGCGCGCTCGTGGCCTACCTCGCCGCGGTTCGTGCGCTCGGCGACACGCCGCTGAAAGGCGACGTCATGCTCGCCGCGGTCGCGGGCGAGATCGAGAAGACCCAGCAGGGCGACGCACAGGGAGCCGAGTACCGCGGCTACGCGGCCGGCTCGCGCCACCTCGTCGGGCACGGCGGCGCCGCGGACATGTGCATCCTCGGCGAGCCGACCGAGCAGAAGCTCGTGCTCGCCCACTTCGGCACGCTCTGGCTGCGGCTCGCCACCTCCGGTCCATTCATCCATACGGCCTTTTCCTCCGGACGGCTCGAGGAGAACTCGATCGTGCGCATGCGCGGCGTGCTGGAGCGCGTGCTGGCGTGGCTCCCCGAGTGGGAGGAGGAGATGTCGTACGGCGACGTCCGCGGCGTCGCGAACGTCGGGGCGATCCAGGGTGGCTTCGGCTGGCGTGTCTCGCGGACGCCGCACCGGACCGATCTCTTCCTCGATCTTCGCGTGCCGCCGGACGTCGAGATGGCTGAGGCGCGGCGGAAGGCGCTCGAGTTCGCGCGTGCGCCTTGAGGGCGTCGAGGCCGAGGTCTACGTGACCGCGCCGGGCGCCGTGATCGACGAGTCGCACCCGCTCGTGGGTGCGCTCGAGGGCGCGCACGAGGAGGTCTTCGGCGCGGTGCCCGAACGCGACGTCACCCGCTGGTTCTCCGACGCCTCGGTGCTCTCCCGCTACGGGATCGCGACCGTCAACTACGGCACGTCGTCGGGGCTGCCCGACCCCGAGTACGGCGAGAATCTGGAGATCGACGGGCTCGTGAAGATCGCCGAGGTGTACGCGCGCGCGGCGCAGAGGATCTGCGGGTGAAGCTCGTCACCTTCGACGACGGCCGCGTGGGTCGGCTCGACGGCGAGGAGATCGTCGTGCTCGACGTGCCGACGATGCGCGAGTGGTTCGAGCGCGGCGGTGCGGACGAGACGGGCGAGCGAGTGGCGCTTGCCGAGGCACGGTTGCGCGCGCCGATCGTCCCGAAGAAGTTCTTCCACACGGCCGGAAACTTCCGCGAGCACGAGGAGGACTCGAAGGTCGTCAACTGGTCGCACGAGATCGCGCCGTGGATCGTCTTCTTCCAGAACGTCGACGCGATCGTCGGCCCGGACGAGGCCGTCGTCTACCCGGAGCACCTGACCGAGGAGCTCGACTACGAGCTCGAGCTGGCCGTCGTGCTGAAGAAGGCCGGGAAGTGGTTCCCGCCCGAGGAGGCGATGGACTACGTCGGCGGCTACGTGATCTTCAACGACATCACCGCGCGCGACATCCAGCGGCGCGAGATGCGCTCCGGCGTGTTCAGCTTCTGCAAGGCGATCGACACGTTCTGCCCCCTCGGGCCCTGGATCGTGACTCCCGACGAGATTCCCGACCCGCACGACCTGGCGATGGAGCTACGCGTCAACGGCGAGTCGAGGCAGGTCTCGCATTCGGGGAACATGTCGACGACGATCGCGGAGATCCTGTCCCACTACTCGGCGCTCGGCTACTCGGCCGGCGACGTGCTCTCGACCGGGACGGTCAGCGGCGTGGCGGGGTTCTCCGAGGACGCGGCCTCGCTCTACCTGAAGCCCGGCGACCTGATCGAGGCCGAGATCGAGCGGATCGGCGTCCTCCGCAATCCGGTGATCGGCTGGGAGGAGGCGCACGGCGAGCCGCCGCCGGAGCGCGTTCGGTGGTAGTCGGCTCGGTCGAGCTCGTGCCGCTCGTCGATGCGGTCGGCCTGCTCGGGGAGCTCGACGAGCTCTATCCGGGCTTCGAGGACTGGGAGCCCTACCGCGCGCTCTATCCCGAGCTCTTCTCCGGCTCGCAGTGGCGCATCGCCTGCACGTCGTACCTGATCCGCGCCGGCGGCACGACCATCCTCGTCGACACGGGCGTCGGGCCGGCGGGGCTCTGGGGGTGGACTCCTGAGCGGGAGGAGGGGCTGCTGCCCGCGCTGACGGAAGCGGGCGTTGCGTCCGACGAGGTCGACGTCGTCTTCCTCACGCACCTGCACGTCGACCATGTCGGTTGGAACACCGATCGCGACGGCGAGCTCGTCTTCCCGAAGGCGCGCTACGTCACGCACCGCGACGGGATCTCGTTCGCGCTCGAGAGCGGCAGGCCGCACGTCGCGCGCACGATCGCGCCCGTCGACTTCGACGAGGTCGCAGGTCAGACGACGTTGGCGGACGGAGTGACCGCGTTCGAGCTGCCCGGGCACTTTCCGGGGCACATGGGGCTGCGGATCGAGTCGGCGAGCGAGCACGCGCTACTGCTGGCGGACACGGCAGTGCATCCGATGCTGCTGCACGAGCCCGATGCCCTCTACGTCTCAGACGGCGATCCGGCCGACTGCGCTGCGACGCGGCGCTCGCTGCTACCCGAGCTCGTCGACAGGGACGTGCTCGCCGTCTGCGGCCACTATCCGGCGGGCGGCATCGGCCGCGTCGTCACCCGCGCCGGACGCGTCGTCTGGGAGGCGGCATGACGTTCCGTGAGGCATTCCCGAATGGCATCGGCCTCGCCCGGCGAGCCGGGCAGGACGGGCCCGACTTCGCGCTCTGGATCTACACCGACGACGTCGACGCCGCGGCCGCCGACCTTCGCGCGGCCGGGGCGGAGGAGGTCCTCCCGCCCACCGACCAGCCGTGGGGGGAGCGCATGTGCTCGTTCGTCGACCCGAACGGCCATCTCGTCTACGTCGGGATGAAGCTGTGACCTGGGCGCGCGACGACGTCAAGCTCGAGCGCGTCCGCGCGCTGATGGCCGAGCAGGAGCTCGACGCGCTCGTCGTGCGCGCGCCGGACAACGTCCTCTACCTGACGAACTTCTGGGGGATGAAGGGGTACGACGCCGTCGTCTTCCCGGTCGAGGGCGACCCCGTGCTGGTGTGCCTCGAGGCGTCGGAGGCGGACGCCGAGCGGACGGCCTGGACGAGCGAGGTGCGGCTCTTCCACGGCTACGACGAGAGCGATCCGCGCCCGCCGGGGCTCCGTGCGCTCGATCTCGCCCGCCAGCTCTCGTCCGAGTACGACCGGGTCGGGATCGAGCTCAGCCTGGGGACGCAGGCTGCCGACCGGATGGTCGGCGAGCCGACGACATTCCCGAAGGCGTGGTTCGACGCGTTTCCCGAGGCCGCCGACGCGACCCCGTTGCTCGCGTCCGCCCGGGCGATCAAGACCGAGCAGGAGCTGGAGCGGATGCGGCTCGCGAACGAGATCGCCGCCGGCGCGATGGAGCACGTCCAGGGCCTGATCAGGCCGGGCATGCGCGAGAGCGAGCTCGGTGCGCTCTGGAACGGCTGGGTGCACGACCACGGCACGGGTTTCGAAGGGAAGGTCGAGCTCGCTCACGGCTTCTCGCTCGTCTGGTCGGGGCCGGGGATCCGGACGTTCACGGCCACCGGCAGCCGCGAGATCCTGGAGCACGAGCCGACGCTCTTCGAGATCTGGGTCTGCGCTGACGGCTACTGGTGCGACCACACGAAGAACCTCGTTCCCGGCGAGCTCGACCCCCGCTACGCCGAGCTCGAGCAACGTCTGATGCATGTGTACACATGCATCACCTCGTCCCTAACGGCCGGTGGATCCCTGGCCGAGCTGGACAGGGAAACCCGCCGCCTCCTGTCCGAAATCGGCTATCCGGGCCAGCCGAGCCATCCGGTCTGCCACGGCGTCGGCGCCCGCGCGCACGAGCCGCCCTATGCGCACCAGGCAGGCGGTGGCACGATCGAGGCGGGCATGGTGCTGGCGATCGAGCCTGGGGTGTACTGGCCGGAGGGCGGCGGCCTTCGCGTCGAGGACAACTTCCTGATCACCGACGGCGCGGCCGAGCGCCTCTGCCGCTTCCCCGACGGGATCGTGAGAGCGGGATGACGATCGACCGCGACCAGGTCTGGACCGGCGACCTCAACCGGCTTGCGCTCGAGCCGCAGTCGCACGACACCGTCGGCCTCTACGACACGACGCTGCGCGACGGTGAGCAGACCGTCGGCGTCGTCCTCTCGCCGGACGACAAGCTTGCGATCGCGCACGCGCTCGACGAGGCGGGGATCGACCGGATCGAAGCCGGATTCGCACGCGTCTCCGCGGACGACGAGGAGGCCATCCGCCGGATCGCTGCGGCGGGCCTGCGCGCCGAGGTCTGGGGCTTCGCGCGGGCGGTGCAGGCGGACGTCGAGCAGCTGGTCGGGCTCGGCGTGAGGGCGGCGGTGATCGAAAGCCCGATCTCGGATGCGAAGCTGGCAGCGCTGGGCGTCTCGCAGGAGGACATGCTCGGCCGGATCCGCAGGGCGGTCTCGTTCGCGGCCGCCGAGGGGATCACGGTCGCCTTCTTCGGCGTCGACGGCTCCCGCGCTGGGCTCGAGTTCTTCCGCCGCGCCTATGAGGCCGCGGTCGAGGCGGGTGCGCAGGAGGTGGCCGTCGTCGACACGATCGGGATCGCCACGCCGGAGGGCGCCGCCTACCTCGTCGGTCAGGCCGTCGACTGGCTCGAGGTGCCCGTCCACTGGCACGGTCACGACGACTTCGGGCTCGCGACCGCGGCGGCGGTCGCCGCAGTCCAGGCCGGCGCGAGCTGGGTGCACGGAACGGTGAACGGGATGGGGGAGCGTGCCGGCAACGCGAACCTGATCGAGGTCGCGCTTGCGCTCGAGGCGCTCTACGGAATCCCGACGCGGCTGGACCTCGGCAAGGCGCGTGAGCTCGCAGCGCTCGTGCGCGAACGCTCCGGCTACGAGCTCGCACCGTGGACGCCGATCACCGGCGAGAACCTGTTCACGCGCGAGAGCGGCGCAGTCGCGAGCCAGTTCCACGACCCGCCCGCGATCGAGCCGTACGCCTCCGGCCTCGTCGGCGCCGAGCGGCGGATCGTGCTCGGCAAGAAGAGCGGCCTCGATTCGATCCGGCTGAAGGCGGAGGAGCTAGGGCTGGACGTTGCAGAGGAACGCCACCCCCAGATCCTCGCTGCCGTCAAGGAGCTCGGCGCGACGAAGAAACGCCTCGTCACCGACGCAGAGTTCAGAGAGCTCGCCGAAAAAGGAGCAGCCGATGTCCCATCATCGTGAGCTCGTCAACCCACCGGCCCTTCATCCTGCGCCCGGGTTCAGCCACGTCGCGATCGCGACCGGCTCCGAGGTCGTCCACCTCGCCGGCCAGGTTGCGCTGGACCAGCAGTTCGGGATCGTCGGCGGCGACGACCTCGGCGAGCAGACGAGGGCGGCGATGCGGAACGTCCAGATCGCGCTGGCCGCTGCCGGCGTCGGCTGGGATGACGTTGTCCGGCGCACGATCTACACCGTCCAGCCGACCGAATACGAGGCGATCACGGCTGCGATCGACGAGGTCACCGGCGGAGCGGAGCACCCGGCGCAGACGATCGTCGGCGTCACCGGCCTCGCCGTGCCCGGGCTCCTGATCGAGATCGAATGCACTGCAGTCCGCGGCCATTGACCGACATGACCATTGACTGACATGACAGAGCCGCGGGATACTCGCCGCGGGAGTCCAGACATGTCACGGAAAGGGGTGCGAGGGTGAAGTTCAGCCTCTACTCGGAGATCCAGAGCTGGCCCGGGAAGTCCGCCGCACAGCTCTACGGCGAGGTGCTGGAGCAGATTCAGAACGGCGACCGGCTCGGCTACGACGCCTACGCCGTGATCGAGCACTTCTTCTTCCCCAAGTTCTCGATCTCCGCCAGCCCGCTGGCGCTCTTCGCGGCAGCGGCGCAGAAGACGAAGCGCATCAACTTCCGGACGCTGCTGCACTCGATGCCGTACCACAACCCCGTCGTGCTGGCTTCCGAGATCGCAGTGGCGGACATCCTGCTCGACGGCCGCTACGAGTTCGGCGTCGGCCGCGGCCACGGCTGGATGCCGCCGAAGGCGGGCCTGCGCGCTGACGCCCGAGTCGCGCGAGCGCTACGAGGAGTCGGTCGAGCTGCTCTTCACGGCGCTCGAGAACGAGCGCTTCTCGTACGGCGGCAAGCACTTCCAGATCGCCGACTCGGGGATCGTGCCGCGGCCGAATCGGAAGTTCCGCGTCTTCCTCGGCGGCACCTCCGACCGCACGTACGAGCTCGCCGCCGAGCGCGGCTGGGCCGTCGTGGTGCCGCCGCTGCTCCCGTACGCCGCGCTGGCCGAGCAGCTCGACCTCTACCGCGCCAAGTGCGCCGAGCACGGCACCGAGCCCGACATCGTCTGGATCCACGCCTGCTACATCGACGAGGATCGCGACGTTGCGAAGCGGGAGGCGGAGAAGTGGATGGTCGGCTTCCTCCAGGGGAACGCCTCGCCGCTGACGGAGTACGACCCGCCGCCCGCGGACGAGCTCAACGCCGCCGGCTACGGCTTCTACACCGCCGGCATCCTGGAGAAGCTCGCGCAGACGCCGTACGACGCGATGATCGACGGCGACATCGTCTGGGTCGGCACGCCCGCGGACGTGATCGAGCGGATCGAAGCGGTCAAGGAGCTCTGCGCAGGGCTGACGGAGATCTCGATCACCGTCAACGCCGGCGGCGCCGAGCACTGGCAGGCGATCAAGGCGCAGGAGCTGTTCGCGTCGACGGTGATGCCGCACTTCAAGGCATCGGAACGGGAGGCGGTGGGCGCGACCTCGTGACGATCGAGCGCGTGTGTGTCGTCGGCGGCGGCGTGATCGGCAGCCTCTACGCGGCTCACCTGAGCCGGGTCGCCGACGTCTGGGTGCTGACGCGGCGGCCAGAGCACGCCCGCGCGCTCGAGGAGCAAGGCCTCGAGGTGACCGGGCGCGCCGAGTTCACCGGCCGCGTGCACGCGACCGACGACGCAGCCGAGCTCCCCGAGGTCGACGTCGCGATCGTCGCGACGAAGGGAACGGCGCTCGACGAGGCGGCGGGCGCGCTCGCGGGCCGCTTCCCGAACGCGATGGTCGTCACCGTCCAGAACGGCCTCGGCGCGGAGCAGATCGTGCGCCGGCACGGCGACTGGCCGCTCGTCTCCGGCGTCACTTTCATGAGCGGCACCCGGCACGACGACACGCACGTCGAGTACATCCTCGACACGGAGACATGGCTCGGCCCCTACAACGGCATCCCCTACGAGCGGGTCGAGGAGCTGGCCGAGCTGATCCAGCGCTCCGGCCTGAAGGCGCGTGCGTTCCCGGACCTGAAGCCGGCGCAGTGGTCGAAGTTGATCTTCAACGCGACGGTGAACGCCGTCGCCGCCTTGACCGGGCTGCCGCACGACCCGCACTTCGCGGCCGAGGAGCGGGACTCCGACCTCGGCCACCTCGTCCACGCGCTCATGGACGAGGGCAAGGCCGTCGCAACGGCGGCGGGGATCGAGTTGCACGAGGACCCGTGGGAGATGAACGTGCTCGCGACCCAACGGGGCAGCGCGCACTACCCGTCCATGCTCGAGGACGTCGAGGCGCGGCGCCCGACCGAGATCGAGCTGATCACCGGCTCGCTCGTCCGCGAGGCAGACAGACTCGGTGTGCCGGTGCCGCTGCATACGACGCTCTACCGCCTGATCAAGGCGAAGGAAGACAGTTACCGGGAATCCAAAGGGAGGCAGGAATGACGGCAGGGAAGCGATGGGGCGCCCTCGGGGCGCTGCTGGCAGTACTCGCGCTGGCGATCGCCGCGGTCGGGGCCGGCGTCGGCGGATCGCAGACGAACGCGCAGGCGCCGATCGTGATCGGCTGGGCGTTCGACAGTAAGGGAAACATGTCGCCGTTCGACAATCCGGCGCTCGCGGCCGCGAAGATCCGCGTCGGCCAGGTCAACGCAAAGGGCGGGGTCAACGGACGCCCGCTGCGGATCGACACGTGCGACACGAACAACAACAACGCGGCGAAGGCGAAGTCGTGCGCGGCGAGCCTGCTCGGGAAGGGCGCGCACGTCATCTTCACGACCTGCGACGTCGATCTCGCGACGCCGGTGGTGCAGGAGTCGATCAAGCGCGGCAAGCTGACGCTGTCGACTTGCATCGGCACGGACCAGATGGGCCCCAAGCGTTTTGGCAAGGCGGGCAAGCTCGCCTTCAGCTTCGGGAACGTCGCCCAGGATGAGGGCTCGGCGATGGCGGAGTACGCGTGGCGCCGAGGCTGGCGGACGGCCAACCTCGCCACGAACACGTATCTCGTCTACTTCAAGAACGTCGTCCAGGCGTTCGACAAGCGGTTCACCCAACTCGGCGGCAAGATCGCCGCACGCGAGAGCTACGCGACCGGCGCGAACAACGTCAACGCGGCGGTCAGTCGCCTCAACAGCCGCAAGGCCGACGTGATCGTCACGGCGACGGCGTTCGGTGAGCTCCCTGCGTTGGTGTCAGGACTCCGCTCGTTGAGCAACGAGACGCCGATCCTGAACTCATGGGCCGGTGACGGCACGTACTGGAACACCCCGGAGCCGAAGGTGACGAACTACTACGCCGTGACGTACGCGTCCGTGTTCGGTGACGATCCCAACCCGGCGGTGCGCACCCTTGCCAAGCAGATCAAGGCAGGGACCGGCGGTTTCCTCGCCGGGGCCGGCACGATCGACGGGCTCGTGACTGCGATCAAGCGCTCCGGCGGCTCGACGAACGGCGCGACGCTCGCGGCGACGATGGAGAAGTTCAAGAAGGTGCCGACTATCTCCGGGCTCGTCAGCTTCTCGCCGCAGTTCCACAGCGTCTTCGGGCGCCAGTACCGGGTGATCAAGATCCAGGACAACAAGGCGAGCTACGTGGGCGCCGTGACCGCCAAGGTCGTTCCGAAGATCTAGGTCTTGGCGGAAGCAGATACAGCAGCAGCGACGAGGAGGCCCGGGAGCACGCTCCGGGCCTCCTCGGTCTCGCGGTCGTTCACCGGCGTGCAGGCGCTCGACGGCGTCTCGCTGACGTTGCGCAGACGCGAGGTCGTCGGCCTGATCGGACCGAACGGCGCCGGGAAGTCGACACTCGTCAACGTCCTGACCGGGTTCGACACTCCGACCTCGGGGAGCGTCGAGCTGGGCGAGCGGGAGGTGACCGGCTGGAGCCCTCACCGGCGCGCTCGCGCCGGGATCGCACGCACCTTCCAGCACAGCCGATCGTTCCGCGGGCTCACCGTCCGGGAGAACATCGAGGTGGCGGCGCTCGGCTCGGGAGCCGGTCCAGGCGCCGCTCGTGCTCGGTCAGGCGAGTTGACAGAGCGCCTCGGCCTCGACGGAAACGCGATGGCCGGTGAGCTGGCTCACGGCCACGAACGCCTTCTCGGCGTTGCGCGCGCACTCGCAACCGAGCCGGCGTTCGTCCTGCTCGATGAGCCCGGGGCGGGGATCCCGGAGGCGGAGGTCGAGGAGCTCGCACAGCTTGTCCGGGCGATCCGCGAGGACTTCGACGCCGGCGTGCTCCTGATCGACCACAACATGGCGCTCGTGATGGGCGTCTGCGACAGGATCCACGTGCTCGACCAGGGCCGGACGCTGGCGGAGGGAACGCCGGCCGAAGTCCGGGCCAACCTCGACGTCACCTCCGCCTATCTCGGCGAGAGCGCGGTGGCGGAGTGAGCACGCCCGCGATGCTGGAGCTGGCGGGGCTCGACATCCTCTACGGCTCGGTGCCGGCCGTGCGCGGGCTCACGCTCGACGTCGGCCGCGGCGAGCTCGTCGGCCTGATCGGTCCCAACGGAGCGGGCAAGTCGACGACGCTGCACGCGATCATGGGCGTCGTTCCGGTGGCGACCGGGGACGTGCGGTTGAGCGGGCAGTCGATCCGCGGTCGCTCGCCGGAGTCGATCGCGCGCGCCGGGATCTCGCTCGTCCCCGAGGGGCGCCGGATCTTCGGAGAGCTGTCGGTGGAGGAGAACCTCCGCCTTGGTCTCGCGGCCCGGAGGACGAACGGCTCGGAGCCGCTGTCCGTCGCCTACGACCTCTTTCCGGTGCTCGCCGAGTTCCGCACCCGCCAGGCCGGAGCGCTCTCCGGCGGCCAGCAGCAGCAGCTGGCGATCGGGCGCGCGCTCGTCGCCGCGCCGGACGTGCTCCTGCTCGACGAGCCCTCGCTCGGGCTTGCGCCGACGATGGTCGACACCGTCTTCGCGGCGCTCACCCAGATCCGCGACCGCGGCGTCACGATCCTCCTCGTCGAGCAGCGCGCGCAGCGCACGGTCGCTCTGGCCGACCGCACCTACGTGCTCGCCAACGGCGAGTTGCGGATGACGCTGACGCCGGCAGACGCCGACGACACCGAGAAGATGATCCAGGCGTACCTCGCATGATCGTCTCCGCCGTCGATGCCCAGACGCTCGTCGACGCGGTCGGCCTCGGCGCCGTCTACGCGCTGATGGCGGTCGGGATCGGCCTTGTCTTCGGCGTGCTCCGGCTCGTCAACTTCGCGTACGGCCAGCTGATCATGGCCGGCGCCTACACACTCGCCTTCACCTCGGGCTGGCCGGTGGCCGGCAGCGTGCTCGCCTGCTTCGCGGTCGTGATCGCGCTCTCGTTCCTGATGGACGGCGTCGTCTTCCGGCCGCTCCGGACCCAGTCGCCGGCGGTGATGCTGGTGACGACCTTCGCGATCGCCTTCCTACTCCAGGCGGTCGCGCTGATCCTCGACGTCCGCGACGGCACGATCGGCGAGCCGGCTGTCTCGGTGGCGTCGCTGAACCAGGTCGTGACGGTGGGTGGCGTCGACATCCGCAAGGTGACGATCCTCGCAGTCGTGGTCGCGATCGTCGCGCTCGGGCTGCTGGCGCTCCTGCTCGGGCGGACGACGATCGGCCTGCAGATGCGCGCGGCAGCGACCGACTTCCGCACCGCCCGGCTGCTCGGGGTCAAGGCCGACCGCGTGATCGGCGCCGCCGTCCTGCTCTCCGCGATCCTCGCCGCCACGGTGGCGGTGATCCTGACCGTCCAGAACCCACTCGTCTCGCCCGACTTCGCGCTGAAGGAGACGATCGTCGTGCTGGTCGGCGTCGTCGTCGGCGGCATCGACCGCCTCTGGACCGCGACGCTCGGCGGCTTCGCGATCGGCTTCGCGACGGGCGTGATCAACGGTGCGCTACCGACTGACAAGACCGTGTTCCTTCCGTCGGCGGTGTTCGCGCTCGTCATCCTCGTTCTGCTCCTGCGCCCGGCCGGGCTCTTCGCGCGCGGCCAGTCTGGGCTGGTGGAGCGCGTATGAGGCGCCTCGATACATGGGTGGCTCTGCTCGGGCCTGCAATCCTCGTCGTGCTCGTCGGGATCTGCTCGACGTTTGTCTCGCGCTCGAACGAGATCCACTTCCTGAACGCCCTCGCCGCCGTCGCGATCGTGGTCGCGATCTACGTCTTCGTCGGCAACTCCGGGGTGCTCTCGTTTGGCCAAATCAGCTTCGTCGCGGTGGGGGCATTCGCCGCCGGCGTTCTGACCGTCCCGCTCGAGTCGAAGACGGGAGTGCTTCCAGATCTCTTTCCCATCCTGCGCGACCACACGATCGGGAACGTGGCCTCGCTCGTCGTCGCAGCTCTCGTCGGAGGCCTCTTCGCCGTCGTCGTCGGGCTGCCGCTGATGCGGCTGTCGGGGCTCGCGGCGGGGATCGCCACGTTCGCCGTGCTCGAGATCACGCACAACCTCCTGCGCGAGTGGACCAGCATCGGGCCGGGAGCGACGACGCTCTCACTCGTCCCCGAGACGACGGGGCCGCTGCAGGCCACGGTCGGCGCGGTGATCGTGATCGGCGTCGCCTGGGCGTATCAGCTGAGCCCGCTGGGTCGCAAGGCGCGGGCGACGCGCGAGGATCCTGCCGTCGCCCAGGCGGTGGGGATCAGCGTGCACCGGCAGCGGCTGTGGGCCTTCACACTCTCCGGCGCCCTGTGCGGGTTCGCGGGCGGCCTCCTCGTCCACATGCTCGGCTCGATCACGACCGAGCAGGTCTACCTGGAGCTGACGTTCCTGACGCTCGCGATGCTTGTCGTCGGCGGCCTCACCAGCCTGTGGGGCGCCGTCGTCGGCGCGCTCGCAGTCAGCGGCCTCGACTCGGTGCTCGGGAACGCCGAGGACGGGATCGGCGTCGGCTTCCGGCTCGACCTGCCGGAGGGCTCGCGGCTCGTGATCCTGGGTGGCCTGATGGCACTGATGCTGATCCTGCGCCCGTCCGGGATCACCGGCGGTCGCGAGCTGCGGCTGCCGAGGCGGAGGCCCGCATGAGGGTGTGCGTCGTCGGCTGCGGCGCCGTCGGCTCGCTCTTCGCGGCCAATCTCGCCTCGCTCGACGACGTCGAGGTGTGGGCCTACGACCTGGCTCAGGCGCACGTGGATGCGATCAACGAGCGCGGGCTGCGGCTGACGGGAGCGGGGGATGTGCACGCGACCGGGATCCGGGCGACCACCGACGCAGCCGAGCTGCCCGCCTGCGACTTCGGGATCGTGGCGACGAAGGCGATGCACACCGGGGCCGCGATCGCCGCCACCGCCCACGCCTTCGCGGACGGCGCCGTCGCGTCGGTCCAGAACGGAGTCGGCAACGAAGAGGAGATTGCGCCGCACGTCGCTCGCGCGATCCGGGGCACGACCTTCCCGGCCGGAAAGATCCTCGAGCCCGGCGTCGTGCAGTGGGACGTCAAGGGCGACACGACCTTCGGCCCGTTCGAGCCGAGCCCGGCGACGCGGGAGGAGATCGAGCGACTGGCCGACGCCTGCACGCGCGGCGGGATGCCGACGACAGCAGTCGAGGACGCGCGCGGCGCGCAGTGGCGCAAGGTGATCTTCAACGCCTCGACGAACCCGATCGGCGCGCTCACCGGCCTGACGCACGGGCGCGTCTGCGAGCGCCCCGACCTGCGCCGGCTCGTCAGCGGCCTCGTCGACGAGGGCAAGGCGGTCGCGTCAGTGCAGGGGATCGTCCTCGACGCCGATCCGGAGGCGCTGATCGACCATGCCGCCAGGCCGGAGGTCGCCTACGGCCACAAGGCGTCGATGCTCCAGGATGTCGAGGCACGCCGGCCGACCGAGGTCGACTGGCTCAACGGTGGCATCGTCCGCTTCGGGCGCGAGCACGGCGTCGCGACGCCACTCAACGAGGCCATCGTGGCCCTGATCAAGGGAATGGAGGCGTCTTGGACGCAGAGCTGACCTCGCGCCCCTGGCCGGCGGCGCCTCCCGGCCGGCGGAGCCGGCCTCCGGCGCCGCCTCGCCGCGCTGCGCGCACGCGGCTCTCCGGGTCTGTGCTATTCGCACTATCCCCTCCGGCCGCGCACGCCCAGCACGACGCCAGGGACACGAGGCCCACCGATGCGAAAGGACCAACCCGTGGATGCTGAACTAGCCCGCCGCTACGCCAACGTCCGCGCCGCGATGGCGGAGCACGAGCTCGACGCGCTGATCGTCTCCGGCAGCGAGTACAGCGGCTTCGAGGGGTCGGTCACCTACCTCTCGGGCTTCCAGATCGTCCACCGCTACGCCTACGTGGTCGTTCCCGCGGACGGCGAGCCGCAGATCGTCTTCCCGACCGAGGCCCGCTACGTCGGCGAGCACGGGACGGCGCAGCTCGAGCAGGTTTTCCACGACCGGCCCGGTGAGCGGATCGCGGCGACCGCCCGCGACAGCGGCTGGAGGCGGATCGGCGTCTACGGGCTCGACTACATCATGACCGTGCGCGACTTCCGCGCCCTCGACGGTCTCGACCTCGTCCCCTTCGACGCCGAGTTCGACCTCGCGCGGGCGGTGAAGAGCGACGCCGAGCTCGAGTCGGTGCGCGAGAGCGTCCGGATCAACGAGGACGGCTTCGAGGCTTTTCTCGCTGCGTACGAGCCGGGCAAGACGGCCGCGGCGGTGATGGCGCCGGCCGAGGAGCTCTTCGTCGAGCGGGGCTGCGGGCGGCTGACGATGAACATGGTCCTGAACGGGCCGGAGTTCGGGATCGCGAAGAAGGAGACCGTGCTCGGCGATTTCGTCCTCCCCTCGCTCGAGGTCGCGGGGCCTGGGATGCACTGGGTCGAGGTCTCGCGCGCGATCGGCAACGTTCCGGCCGAGGTCGAGCCGATGGTCGAGGCCTACGGCGAGTACCACGCCGCGGCGCGCGAAGCGATGCGCGACGGCGCGACCGCCCACGACGTCCATCGCGCGGTCTCGAAGGGCTTCACCGAGCGCGGCTACCACCTCGGCCACGTCACCGGCCACTCGATCGGCATGACGATGATCGAGCACCCGCGCGTCGGCGAGGGTCTCGAGACGGTGTTGCGCGCGGGGATGGTGCTCTCGATGCACCCGCACGCGATCGCTGCCGACGGGAAGGCGTGCCTCTACATGCAGGACACGTGGCTCGTCACCGAGGCCGGGGGTGAGCCGCTCTCACGCCTCCCGATGAAGGTGTTCACGGGCTGATGGCCGAGAGCGCCGTCCCGATCCTGCCGAGCCGCGACCTGGGCGAGACGCTCGCGTTCTACGAGCGGCTCGGCTTCGAGAGTCGCGGCGCAGAACCGTGGGAAGCATGGAACTACCTGATCATCGGGCGCGGCGACATCCACCTGCACTTTTTCGGGATGCCGGAGATCGATCCGCTCACGACCATCGCGGGCTGCTACCTCTATGTCGAGGATGCCGACGCGGTCCACGAGGAGTGGCGAGGGGTCGTCGAGCGGGATCCCGCAACCGGCAGCCGCCTCGAGGAGCCGATGGATACGCACTATGGGATGCGCGAGTTCGCGCTCGTCGATCCGAGCGGCAACCTCGTCCGGGTCGGATCCCCTGCGTCCTAGCGTTCGCAGCGGCAGATCGTGCCGCCGAGCTCGCGCCGCTCGAAGAGGCGGCCGCAGCGCGGGCACTCGTACGGGATCACCCGGCCGCGCATATAGAGCGCCTTCAGCAGCACGACCCAGAGCACGGCGTAGCCGACGATCATCTGTGCGTTCATGCTCATACTTCGGATATCGGCACGCACTTGGATGACTGATGACGCAGACGGGTGATTTGGCCCGCCGACTGGCGGTGGCGCGCGGCGACGAGCCTGCGGATCTCGTCGTTCGCGGGGGCCGGGTCCTCAGCGTCTTCACGCGCGAATGGCTCGACGCCGACGTCGCGATCTGCGACGGCGTCGTCGCCGGCCTCGGCTCCTACGAGGGCGTCGAGACGCTGGACGCCGACGGCGCCCACGTCGTCCCGGGCTTCATCGACGCGCACATGCACCTGGAGACCTCGAAGCTGCTCCCGTCCGAGTTCGCGCGTCTCGTACTGCCGCTCGGGACGACCACGGTTGTCGCCGATCCGCACGAGATCGCGAACGTGCTCGGCACCGACGGCGTCCACTGGCTCGTCGACGTCTGCGAGGAGCTGGCGCTGGACGTCTTCTTCACCGCCTCCTCCTGCGTGCCGGCGTCGCAGTTCGAGTCGCCGCGCCGTCCCTTCACGCCGGGCGATCTCGAGAGCCTGCTGCGGCGGCGGCGCGTGATCGGGCTCGCCGAGATGATGAACTTCCCCGGCGTGATCGCCGGGGCCGAGAGCGAGCTGGCCAAGCTCGACGTCGGGCGCGGCCACCACGTCGACGGGCACGCCCCGGGCGTGCTCGGGCGCGACCTGCAGGCCTACGCGGCAGCAGGGATCCGCTCCGACCACGAGGCCTTCACCGCCGAGGAGGGCCGCGAGCGGCTCCGCGCCGGGATGTGGCTGTTGATCCGAGAGGCCTCCGCGGCGAGGAACCTGCGTGCGCTGGCGCCGCTCGTGGGCGAGTTCGGTCCGGCGCGAATGGCGTTCTGCACCGACGACCGCGAGCCGGAGCACATCGCCGAGGACGGCCACATCAACGCGATCGTCCGCGACGCGGTTTCGTACGGGATTGCGCCCGAGGACGCGCTCGTAATGGCGTCGCACCATCCGGCGCTCTGGCACGGGCTGGAGACGCTCGGCGCGATCGCGCCCGGCTACCAGGCCGACCTGCTGCTCCTGCCCGACCTGGAGCGCTTCGTCCCCGAGATCGTGCTCAAGCGCGGCCGCGCGGTCGATGAGATCGCTTCGACGCCTGTGCCCGAGTGGGTGACGCAGAGCGTCCGCGTCCGGCCGGTCTCCGCGGAGGACTTCGCCGTCGAGTGGGAGGGGGGACCGGCGCGGGTGATCGGCCTCGTGCCGGGTCAGATCGTGACCGAGTCGCTCGTCGAGGAGCTCTCCGACGGCTCGGCCGACCTGGAGCGCGACCTTGCGAAGATCGCCGTGATCGAACGGCATCTCGGCACCGGCCGGATCGGCCTCGGCTTCGTGCGCGGGTTCGGCCTCGGCCGCGGCGCGTTCGCCTCCACCTTCTCGCACGATGCCCACAACCTCGTCGTCGTCGGCATGAGCGACGGCGAGATGGCGCTCGCGGTGGAGCGGCTGGTCGAGGTCGGAGGCGGCCTCGTCGTCGTCGACGGCGAAGCAGTGACGGCCGAGCTGCCGCTCCCCGTCGCCGGTCTCGTCTCCGACCGTCCGCTCGCCGAGGTGATCGAGGCGAGCGAGGCGACCGTCGCAGCCGTGCACGCGCTCGGCTCGAAGGTCGAGTCGCCGTTCCAGTCGCTCGCGTTCCTTGCCCTCTCGGTGATCCCGAGCCTGAAGATCACCGACCGCGGGCTCGTCGACGTCGACCGCTTCGAGCTCGTCCCGCTCGCCGCGGACGCTGTCGTCTCGACCAGGTGACGAGTGGCTTCCGAGCGGAAGCTGCCGGTGTACTGGGTCTGCCCCGAGTGCGGCAGGAAGTTCGCGAAGGAGAACCAGGGCCACGTCCACGGGTCCTGGAGCGTCGAGGAGCACCTGGCCGGCAAGCCGACTACGTCGCTCGCGGTCTACGACCGCTTCGTGGAGGTCCTCGGCGGCCTCGGTCCCTTCGAGTACGCACCCACGAAGCGCCAGATCGGCTTCCAGACGATCCGGATCTTCGCCGGCGCGCGTCCCACGGACAAGGGCCTGGAGGGCTACCTCGACATCGCTCGCAAGGTCGACAGCGATCGGTTCCGCAACGTCTCGCCGTACACGCAGCGGTTGTGGGTCCATCACTTCGTCCTTCGAGAGCCCGACGAGCTCGACGACGAGTTCGCCGGCTGGATGAGCGAGTCGTACGAGGTCGGCTGGGGTGCGCGCTAGATGGTTGATGCCACGATTCCGCGCGCTCGGGGCGTGATCTGGCGTGTCTGGGCCGCTCCCGTCCCGGCTGATCGGCCTGGCGGCCGCTCAGCCGGGACGTCCGCTTCGCGTGCTCAGTCCGTCACCGATGCCACCAGCATCGGCAACGGCCTGATCCCGCGCCCCAGAGCTGCCGGCTCACGCCCCGAGACGGACGGCCCCGTGGCATCAACCATCAGCGGACGGTGATCTGCTGCACCATCTTCGCCGGGTGCAGCGAGCAGAAGAGCCGGTACGTGCCCGCCTTCGTGAAGCGGTGCCTGAAGACGCCGCTCTGCGTCCACGGCGCGGAGAAGCCGACTGGGCCGCCGACGACGGTGACGTCGTGCTGGAACGAGCCCATGAAGCGCCAGGTGAAGGTGGTGCCGCGCTCGAGCAGGACGCGCTCGGCGCCGTAGCGGAAGTCGCCGACGAACGTGGAGGTCGCGCGCGAGACCTTGCCCTTCGGCGCCCGCGGCAGCGGCATCGAGAACGCCGGCGGGGCGGAGGGGCGGCCGAGATCGATGTCCAGCGCCGGCGTCGCGCCGCAGCCGTTGACGGCTTCGGGCGCCAGGAAGAGGAGCATGATCCCCATCGCCCGCGTGTGCGGGGCCGAATTGTCGTAGACGGCGGCGAGCTGCAGCCGGTCTCCCTTCGCGACCGGGATCCCCGTTGTGGAGCGGAACGCCGACATCTTCGTCGGGCCCGGCTCGTGCAGGAGCGGCTTCGGCTTCGGCCCGCCCCACGTCGGACGGGACTCGAACGGCTTCGTCCCGCAGGTGGTGTTCCGCAGCTCGACCCGGACGCCGCCTCCGTGCAGGTGGCCGCCGCCCGAGACGAGCCGGCCGCTCTCCGGCATCGTGAACCCGGCGGTCTTCGTGAAGGTGGAGAACGTCCGGCCGCCGCCGGGGACGTCGAAGACCGGGTCCGGGCCGGTGCAGTTGCGGACGTCGAGCCAGACAGGCTTCACCGGCGTCAGCGCTTCGCCCGTGACGTAGCGAACCGTGTAGCGGATGAAGCCGTTGAGCCGCTGTGGCTTGTGGTTCATCAGCATGTAGAGGAGGCCCCAGCGATCGGTCGCCTTGTTCGGGTAGCCGTAGCCGCGCGGCAGCGAGAGTGCGAGCCGTTCCTCGCCCTCGGCGAAGAAGCGCTCCGCGGCGCCGCCGCAGGTGTAGTCGGGGACGCCGACCTTGGCGAAGACGATGTGGTGGAGCATCACCTTGTCGCGCCCCTGAACCCGCCCCTGTGCGTCGACGACCTCGGCCTCCATCCCGACGACGTAGCCGTCGATCTTCGGCGACTCGGCGAGCATCGGCTGCTGTGCGACGCCGTAGCCCTCGACCGAGATCGCGGGCGTCGTGAACGTCAGCGTGCGCTCTTCGGCGTGCGCGAGCGCAGGCAACGCGAGCGCGGCGGCCGCGGCGGTGAGCAGGAGGCGGAGTATCCGGGGCACGCGGCAACTGTAGCTCTGGAACCGCGGGGGTACACTGCGAGAGTGAGCTGGCCCTGGATCGTGCTGCTGGTTCTCGCGGCGGCGGTGCTGATCGGCGCCGAGTGGTCCCGCGTCGGCAGGTTCGTGGGCGCGGACGCGCGCAAGCAGCGCGAGCGGAAGAAGCGGAAGGCGACCTTCAAGGTGATCCGCTCCGAGGAGGAGGAGTTCGCCGAGAGCGTCCAGCGTGACCTCGCCGAGCTCCCGACGATCGAAGAGAAGGACCGCCGCCGCTAGCCCCTGGCCGGCTGCGCCTCCCGGCCGGCGAAGCCGGCCTCCGGCACAGCCTCGCGCCGCTCGCGGCGCTCCAGCCGGCGGCCCGTACCTCCGTACTGTTCCACCGGCCTACGCACCGCGAGCGACGCGCCAGCGACTAGCGGCCACCCACTAGCGCACGACGAACGTCGTCTGCACGATGCGCGTGTTCGGCAGGATGCGGCCGACGTTCTCCATGTTCCGCGACTCCTGGTAGTCGGAGACCTGCACGCGCAGCGCATGGCGTCCCTTGCGCAGGCCGGTCGTGGAGATGCGGATCGTGCCGGCGGCGAGCTGGCCCGCGTGCTCGTCGCCGTCGATCCGAACGACGAGCGAGGCCGGATCGACGCCGGAGCCGCGGTCGGTTGCCGCCACCACGATCTGCGCGCCGCTCTTGACCGTCCTCGTCCGCAGCGCCACGTTGGGCGGCGTCGCGTCGTTGACCCAGTAGCGGAAGGTGAAGGCGCCGGCGCGCGCCGCGGACGGGCTGTCGAAGACGACGTCGTAGGCGCCGGCCGCGGGCAGGATCGTGCCGGACGCGAGCACGAGCTCTCCGAACGTGCGCAGGTACGGGTTCAGGTTGAACGGCAGCGCGGCATAGCCGGTCAGCCGTCGCTCGTCGCCGGCGCGGACGATCCGAGGCTCGACGCGGACGCCGGGCGCCCGGCTCGTGACGACGACGCCGAAGTTCGTCGCCGGGCGGGCGAGCGTGACCCGGAAAACGCGCTCGGGGCCGGGCAGCGCGGCGCTGAAGCCGAATCCGACCGGGTTCTCGGGATAGCGGTAACGGCTGACGCGCGTCGTGCCGCCTCTCGTCGAGGACTTGTAGTTGCCGGGCTTTCGCAGCGTCCCTCGCTTGCCGCCGGCGAGTGCCGGCGCGCCGGTGCCGAACCAGTACGGGATCCGAAGCCGCTCGGTGCCGCGCGTGAGCACGATGTATCCCGTCGCCTCGGCGTCGGTTGCCCGCGTCGTCCGCACGGTCACATCGAGCCGGCCGGGGACCGTGACGGCGGCGGGAGCGAGCACGACAGCGCCGGTCGGCCGGTTCTGCGCCTCCACGGTCACGGTCCAGGGGCCGCTGCCACCGAGGCCGGAGTCGGTCAGCTGGACGGAGCGGGTCTGGGACGCGTTCGATCCGATCAGTCCGAAGGCGAACGCGACCGGACTGGAGAAGATCGGCGTCGCATCCGCGCGGGGCAGGTCGATGACGCCGCCGCCTGCCCGGAGCGTCGGGGTCTCCTCCCCCTTGAGCTCGTTCGTGTACGCCGGAGCACCGGTGAGCGCGAGCGCCGACTTGACCTGAGCCGGCGTCCAGGTCGGGTGCCGCTGCAGCAGGAGCGCCACGGCTCCGGCCACGTGCGGCGCGGCCATGCTCGTGCCGGAGAGCGTCGCGTAGGCACCGCGGGGCGCCGCGGAGAGGATGCCCGCACCCGGCGCCGAGACCTCCGGCTTGAGCTGGAGCGAGAGCGGTGTCGGCCCGCTGGAGGAAAACGATGCGATCACGTCGTCCGGACCTCCGCGCGAGGTCGTCACCGCCCCGACGGTGATCGCGCTCGGCGTGGCGCCGGGCGAGCCGACCGAGCCGCGACCGAACTGGTCGAAGTCGTTGCCCGCGGAGACGACCGCGACGACTCCCGCGCGCGCCGCCGCCTCGAGCGCCTTGACGACGATGTCGCGGGACGGTTCGATCTCCGGCTCGCCGAGCGACATGTTGATCACGTCCATGCCGTCCGCGACCGCCGCCTCGATCGCTGCCACGAGCTCCGGCGAGTTGCCGTCCAGGCCGACGTCGGCGTCGGTCGGGATCGTCAGCGCCTTGTAGTTGCCGAGGTACGCACGTGGAGCGACGCCGGAGATGCGGACGCCCTCGGCGAGCGTGTTCGCATTGCCGGCCGCGATTCCGGCGACATGCGTCCCGTGCGACGAGAGCTCCGGGTCGAACGGCTTCGAGGCGTGCTTCCAGGTCGGGCTCGCGGGTGGGAAGGCGCGTGCGACGATCACCTTCGCGGTCGTGAAGGCGGTCTGACCCTTCGGGAATCCGGCGGGCATCGTGTATCCGGCCGGCGAGAAGAAGGGATGCGTCTGGTCGATTCCCTCATCGATGATCGCGATCTTCATCCCCTGACCCGCGATTCGTGAGCCCCGGGCCCCAGAGCGTCGGAGCGCCGATCTGCTGCGTGCTGCGGTCGAGCTGGGGGCGGTAGCGAACGCTCGAATAGACGGTTTCGACTCCCGGGAGCGACGCCAGCCGGTCGAGCTGGGAGCGGGGGAGGACGACGGCCATCCCGTTCGCGACGAGCTTGTAGCGCCAGCGGATCTGCGCGTCGGGGACGGCGGACTCGATGCTGCCGGCGACGCTCGCCTGCGTGCTCGCCAGCGTCCGTGCCTGCAGCTGCCGGCCGGCCCGCCATCTGGTGGTGGCGAGCGGCTTCTGCGAGAGCGAGACGACGACCTCGACAAGATCGCCCGTTGGCGCTTGCCGCTCGGCGCGCGCCGAGCCGGTCGCGAGCGCGAGCAGGGAGAGGACGCCGATGGTGAGACCCCGCCGCACTGTGGTCATGGTAGGTCAGACGTCTTAAGACCGTGTTACGGCCGTTCAATCCCACATCGACGTACGAAAGAGGATGACCTTGCGCACGAAACGCTTGAGCGATCGCCAGGCGGCCATGAGGAAACGCTAGCGGGCTACACTGACGCTCCGCGCGGATGTGGCGGAATTGGTAGACGCGCACGGTTCAGGTCCGTGTGCCCTTCGGGGCGTGGAGGTTCAAGTCCTCTCATCCGCACTTCGTCCACTGGCCGGCGCACCGCGAGCGAGGCGCCAGAGGACGAAGCGGGTCGCATCGGGGGGTAGGCTCGCCGGCGTGCTCGATCCTGGGATACCCATCCCGTCCAGCGGGCGTACCTTCTCGGGGCGGCGCCGGATCCGGCTCGCAGACGTGGATCCCGACGGCCGGGTCCGCCTCGATGCCCTTGCACGCTTCCTCCAGGACGTTGCGATCGACGACGTCCAGGAGACCGGGTGGGGCACGCCGGAGCATCTCTGGTTCCTGCGCCGAGTCCGGATCGAGGTGCTCGAGCCGTTCCTCGACGACGGCGAGCTCGAGCTCGTCACCTGGTGCAGCGGGCTCGCTGCGATCGCAGCGGGACGACGGTGGTCGCTCCAGGGCGACCGAGGCGGGAGAGCGGAGGTCGACAGCGTCTGGATCCATCTTGGCCCCGACCAGCGGCCGGCCCGGATCGCGGGCTTCGGCATCTACGGCGATGCCGCCGACGGCCGCCGCGTGTCGACGAGGCTCGAGCTTCCCGATCCGACTGTCGACGCGCCCGGCCTGCCGTGGCCGCTGCGCGCCACCGACATCGACCTGCACGGCCACGTCAACAACGCCGTCTACTGGCAGGCCGTGGAGCAGCTGCTCCCGTCGACCGCGGTCGATCCGCGACGTCCGCTGGTCGCCGAGCTCGACTACCGCGAGCCGATCGACCTCGACGACGGGATCGAGCTGGACGCCACCGACGCAGCGGGGCAGCTCGTCGTCGGCTTCCGTGCGGCAGATGGGATCAGAGCGGTGGCCCGGCTCCAAGCCCGATAGCGTCGCCCCAGGCTGCGCCTTTCGCCTCCTTGTAACGCGCGCCCTGCTTGCGGCTGATCGTGCGCTCGTGGATGCCGTCGGGCTCGCAGGTGACCAGGTTGACGTGACCGGAGCGGATCTGCGGCTGCCGGATGATCCGCGCATCCGCCTTCAGCGTGCGCGCGTGCGTGAGAGCGGCGTAGGAGAACTTCTCGTCCTCGTAGCCGAGCTCGACGCCCTTCGCCCGGCGGTGCAGCTTCGTGCGCGGCAGCCGCACGGCGAAGTGGCACCAGTCGTCCCGCTCCAGCGGGCACGCGAGATCGTGCGGGCACGGGCCGATGGTGCGGCCACCTCCGTCGAGGATGGCCGCCCGGGCGGCGAGAACACGGTGGTATCCGGCCGGCGTGCCCGGCTCGATCAAGACGAGCGCGTCGGCGCTCTGCCGCCAGAGCTGGGCGGCTGCCGCGGTGGGATCCGGCAGTTCGCCCAGGACGTAGGAGGCGACGACGAGATCGGCCGGACCGCGGGCCTGGGAGACGTCGCCGACCACCCAGCTCGCGTCCGGGAGCAGTTGACGGCCGGCCGCGAGCATCTCCGGCTCGACCTCGAGCAGCGTCGGGGCCGCCAGCGAAGGCCAGACCGCCGTCGCGGCCCATGCGGCCACGCCCGGTCCGGCGCCGACGTCGAGCAGCGACCGAGGCCGCCACGCGGGCCGTTGCACGGCGATCTGCCGGAAGACCGCGGCGGCCGCTGCGTACGTCGCCGGGGCGCGGTAGGCGAGATACGCCGCGACCTGCGCCGGGGTTCTCGCCGCGCGCGCGCCGCTCTCACCGCGGTATGCCGTGGAGAGCCGCTCGACCTCCGTCGCGACCGACCGGCCCGCGCGCGCGACGAGCCGCTCGATTCCCTCCGCCAGCTGCGGCGGCAGCGCGCTCAGGAGCCCAGGGCCGCCAGGACGTCGTCGGCGTGCGTGTCGGGCTTCACGTTGCGCATCTCCCTGGCGACGTTGCCGTCGGCGTCGATCACGAAGGTCGAGCGCTCGACACCCATGTACGTCTTGCCGGCGAACGTCTTCTCCTTCCAGACGCCGTAGTCCTCGGCCGTCGCATGATCGGTGTCGGCGAGGAGCGAGAAGGGCAGCTCGTACTTCTCCTTGAACTTGACGTGCGAGCGCTCGTCGTCCGGGCTGACCCCCAGCACGACTGCACCGGCGCGCTCGAACTCGCCCCAGGCGTCGCGGATCCCGCAGGCCTGCGCCGTGCATCCCGGCGTGTCGTCCTTGGGGTAGAAGTAGAGAACGACCGGCTTGCCGCGCAGGTCGGACAGCGTGACCTGCTCGCCGCTGTCGCTGGTCAGCTCGAAATCGGGCGCAGGCGTACCTTCCTCGACCACTCGTGCTCCTTTCGAATCGTTGATCCGAGCCTAACGTCGCGCGCACAGGCCAGGCGTACGGTTCGGGTCGTGCGGAAGCTCGCGCTACTCGGAGTCGTCGCTCTCGTGCTCCCCGCGGCCGGCACCGCCGCGTTTCCGGGGACGAACGGACGCCTGCTGTTCGTGCAGGAGCGATCGGCGTTCCAGCGCTCGGCGCCGCCGCTCGCCGACCTCTGCTCGACCGACGTCCTCGGGACGCGGCCGACAATGATGGCCGAGTCGCCCGGCGGGCAGGCGATCGCGCATCCGGCCGTCGCGCCCGAGGGAGCACGCGTCGCCTACTCACGCGGCGGCAGCATCTATGTGGCCGGCCCGGACGGGACGGGCGAGCGTTTCCTCGTCGCCGGGACGATGCCCGCGTGGACACCGGACGGGCAGCGCGTGTACTACGTCGCCGCCGACGACATCCGCTCCGTGCGGGACGACGGCTTGCTCGGGGCTCCTTTCGCAACCACCGCTCGCGTGGAGGCCGCGCCCGCGGTCTCGCCCGACGGGCGTTCGGTTGCCTTCGTCCGAGGTCTGAGCAGCGCGGGGGAGGAGCTCGTGGTCAAGGACGTCGCGACCGGAGCGGAACGGATCCTCGTCGCGTCGCCCGGCGTCGGTGCGCCCGACTGGTCGCCGGACGGGACGCTGATCGCGTTCGCGCTCGGCAGCGCGTTACACACGATCGCGCTGGGCGGCGGGGAGTTGCGGACGATTCCGGGTGGAGGCGGGGATCCGGCCTGGTCGCCGGACGGGAAGCTGATCGCCTTCCAGCGCCAGGGGGACATCTGGACGTATGCGGTCGATACGAGCGAGCTCGTCAATGTCACCCGCAGCCCGGCGATCGAGGGCCGGCCGGCGTGGCAGACGGGGACAGCGTTCCGAATGGCGGGAACCGCCCGGCCCTGCGCGGTCGTCGGCACGGAGGGGCCGGACGAGCTGGTCGGGAGCGAGCACGCAGACGTCTTCTACGACCTCGGCGGCGACGACACGATCCGCGGCTTCGACGGTGACGACGTCGTCTACGACGGCGCCGGGCTCGACCGGATCGAGGCGGGAGACGGGGCGGACCTCGTACTGCTCAGCTCAGGCGCGAACACGGTGCTGGCGGGGCCGGGCGACGACTTCGTCAACGGGATCTCGGGCTTCTACCAGCACGAGTCGCCCGTGCCGCCACAGGTGATCTACGGCGGGGACGGCGCCGACCTGCTCACGGGCGGGTTTGGAGCCGACCGGATCGAAGGTGGGCCGGGCAAGGATCGGATCAGCGGCAACAAGGGGCCCGACCTCCTGTTCGGCGGCCCCGACGCCGACTACCTGGCGGGCAACCGCGGCGACGATTCGCTGCAGGGGAACGAGGGCGACGACGTCCTCTACGGCGGCCTCACCAGCGGTCGCCCACTCGACTACGACGGCTACGACCTACTCGTCGGCGGCGAGGGGAACGACCGCCTCGCCGGCGGCTGGCAGAAGGACCGGCTCTTCGGTGGACCCGGGAACGACCGCCTCGCAGGCGGACCGAACGCCGACCACCTCGTCGGCGAGGCGGGCGTCGACTTCTTCCTCGGCGACGGCGGCGACGACCTCCTCCTCGCGCGCGACCGCCGCCGCGAGCAGGTGTGGGGAGGCCGAGGCTTCGACCGCGCGCGCCTCGACGCGACCGACCGCCGCTTCGGCGTGGAGCGCGCAATCCGCTGAGGCTAGTCTCGGCGGGTGCTTGAAGCCCACCGCGTGCTCGCGTACCTCGTTGTCGGAGTGCCTGCGCTGGCGGCCCTCCTCGGCGGCCTCGTGTATTGGCGCAAGCGTCTGCCCGGCCGCTTCGTCGCCAACCTGCTCGCGCTCGCGCAGACGCTGCTCGTCGCCCAGGTCGCGCTCGGGCTGCTGCTCCTCTCCGACGACCGCCGTGCGGGCGACGAGCTCCACTACGCCTACGGCTCGCTCTCGCTGGCGGCGATCCTGGCGCCCTGGATGTACGCGCCCGCCGAAGGCCCCCGGCGCCTGCTCTGGTTCGCCGGGACCTCGCTTCTCGCCGCGGCGCTCGCCGTTCGCGCAATGATGACGGGGTGAAGCGCTTCTTCACCGAGATGAACGCCACCCTGCGCGGGTTCCTGATCATCGCGCTGATCGCGGTCGTCGTCGTCGTGCTCTCGCTCCAGTCCGTGCTCGCGACCGTCGGCGGGCTGCTCCGGATCGGCTTCTTCCTCGCGATCGCGTTCTTCCTCTTCCTGCTCTGGCGCGAGAAGCGGGGCGACATCGAGGCGTGGCAGGACCGGAGCCGGAACATCTTCTATGCGGCGATCGTGCTCGCCGTCGTCGACATCGGCGCCTTCATCGGGCTTGGCGCGTCGGGGCCGGACGCGCTTGCGTTCTTCCTCGTGCTCGGCGCCTGTGCCTACGCGATCTTCCGCGTCTGGCGCAACGAGCACACCTACAGCTGAGCCTGGATCTCCTCGAGCAGCCGGTCGACGTACGAGATCACCGGCACCGCCGCATCCTCGAGCGGTGCCGGCTCGTCCTGCCACGCCGCGTCGCCGCCGAAGACGTAGTAAACGTCGTAGATGAACCCTGACGCCCCGAGCTTGCCCAGATCCGCGTCGGCGAAGTACGTCCCCGTGATCCCCTCCGCGTCCCAGTACTGCGTCACGCGCGGGTCGTCCAGGATCGACTCGTCGATCGCGCCGCGCTCGTCCGTGACGCGCTGGTTCAGCCAGACGACGTAGAACCGGACGTGATCCGACGGCTCCTGCTCGAGCACCTGCTCCCGGACCTCACGGGCCCCGGCGAGACACGTGCCTCAGGTGGGCGAGAGGAGGACGATCACGCGCGTCTTGCCCGCGTCCGCCTCGAAGTCGGCGCGCAGGTCGAGGACGTTCGCCAGCTCCTTGACGCCGTCCCTGGTCGCCGGCTCGGGCGTCGCCGTCTCGTCGTCGCCACCGCACCCGGCCAGCGCGAGGAGCGCGAGCAGCAGGAGCGCGAGGCGGCGCACGCTAGGCCCGCACCTGCGCCGAGGCGCCGTCGAGCGCGTCGAGCGCAGCGCGGATCGCCATTCCTTCGCCGACGAAGATCGGCGTGTCGCGCTCGGTGTAGGCGGAGGCCTCGCTCTCGCGCAGGGTCAGCATCAGGTGCATGAAGTCGGACGGCTCGTCGCACTCGAACGCGGTCATGAACTCCTGGTCGTCGATCCCGAACGAGTAGGTCGTGTGGTTGTGGATCGTCTCGAACTCGCGTCCGATGCGGATGTGCTCGTCCATCGCGCGCTGCCGGTCCTCCAGTGAGAGCGCATACCACGGCCGCACCTTCACGAACGGGTAGACGACGAGGTACGGCGAGCCCTTCGGGACGATCTTCCGCGGGCGGCGGGCCTGCGTGTACGGCGACGCCTTGGTCGTCGCGAGGTAGTTGTACGGCGTCTCGAGCCAGCCGGCGAGCGGTGTCCCGTTCAGGGCAGCGCCGAGCTCGCCGAGGTCGGCGTAGCGCTCGGTGATCTTCCAGAGGAAGAAGTCGACATCGGGGCGGACGCCGGCGGTCGAGTAGGCGCGCAGGTGCTCGAAGCGGTCGCTCCAGCTCTCGACCACCTCGGCGAAGGCGTCCTTCATCGCCGCCCGCTCCTCGACCGGCAATCGCCGCCAGGCAGGGTCGGCCTTGAAGAAGGTGTAGGCGACGTACTGACCGGTCTGGGCGTCGCTGCTCACGGGCATATCGTACGTTCAGCGGCGTCGCGCACCTGGTCGAAACTGGACTTCGGCGTCCCGTCCACGTAGTAGACGCCCGACTGGAATCCGGTCAGGGCCGGCTCGTCGTGCGAGTGGAAGAGCAGCAGGCCGGCGACGTTGTCCTGACAGGCGGCGAGCTTCATCGCGCGGCGGTAGAAGTCGGCCTGCGTCTCCTCGTCGACCGGCGCTCCAGGCTCCTCGCCCGTGTAGAGCGACGCCTTCGCGGCCGGGATGCGCGTCTCCACTCCCAGCTCGCTGTAGAGCACGGGCAGGCCGGGCCCGAACGCCTCGTCGAGGAGCGGGCGGAGCTTCTCCTCGTAGTCGGCCATCAGGATCGACTTCGACCTCGGGTTGGTGGGCCGGTCGGGCGGGATGCGCGAGCTGGCCGGGTAGGGGTGGTAGGCGAAGCCGTCCAGAGGAGGCTCCGTCCGCCCGCTGGCCCGATAGGCCGCACCGAGGTCGTCGATGAATGTGGTCGGTGAGTGGGTATCGCGGCCCGTCCCCGGCCGGTCGATCCCGCGGGGGGCGAGCGCGCCGCCCCAGACGCGCATCCCGGGATCGGCTTGCTTGACCGCGTCGTAGACCTCGATCAGGAGCGCCAGGTAGGCAGGCGCGGCGACGTCCGCGCCGGCCGCGTCGAACTGCGGTAGCCAGAAGCGGTTCAGGTTCGGCTCGTTGCCGATGATCACGTCGCGGATCTCCGGCGTGTCGCGCATGATCGCCGTCACGTAGTCGGCGAACTGCTCCCGGGCCTCCGGGGTCAGCGGCGTCGTCGCGGAGCCGGGGTGGTAGACGCTGAGGAAGATGCGCGTGTCGCCGGCGCGCTCGACGACGCTGCGGAGGGCGGCGATCTCCTCCTCGGGCGGGGCGGACAAGCCGGGCTGCCAGAAGCTCGTAATCCCGACCGCGGCGAAACCGGCGTCCTGCAGCTGCTGGAGGGCCGGGCCTTCGTGCCGGACCGAGTCGTCTACGGCTCCAACCAGAAGCGCGGGGCGATCAGTGCCGCAGCCTCCGCAGCAGGCAAGGACCGCGGCGGCGACGAGACACGCACCAAGAAGGGCGTGCTGACCCGCTGGACCGGGCGTCCCGGCAGGGCCGCGTCGACGAACGAGACGGCGAGCTGGTACCAGCCGGGCGTACTCTCCGCCATGCCGAGCAGCAGCGGGACACGCCGGCCGGCCGCGGCACGGCCGGTCGTCGTCGTCACCGCCGTCCGGCGCGGCAGGCGCAGGAGGCGGGCCCGGTAGGTGCACGAACGCTCGCATCGGAGCGAGATCGTACGTTGGCCCGTCGTAAACGCGGTCGACACCTCGGCGGTCACGGGGCAGGCACCGAGCGAGCCGGTTCCGGCCGATTCCATCGCCCGCCGCACGGGCTCGAGCGACGTCTTCGGCGAGCCGTCGGCATAGACGAGCCCCGACTGCCAGCCGGGCCGCCCGACCTCGTCGTGCGTGTGGAAGAGCAGCATGCCGGCGACGTTCGACTGGCAAAACGCGAGCTGGATCGCGCGCCGGTACGCAGCCGCCTGCGCGAGCTCGGAGACCGGACGCGTCGTCGCCGGCTCGAAGCCGCCGTAGAGCTCGCGTTTCGCCGGCGGGATCGTCGACTCGATTCCGAACTCGTCGTAGAGGATCGGCATTCCCGAGCCGACCTGCGCCGTCCCGTCGAACGCCCTGCCGAGAAGCCGCACGAGCACGTCCTGGTCGATCAGCCCGAGATGATCCGGGTCGGCCGGCAGGGCATCGACGGCGACGCTCGAGTTGAGCGGGTAGGGATGGAAGGAGAAGCCGTCCATGACCGGCAGCCAGCGGCCGCCGGCGCGGTAGGCCTGGCCGAGCTCGCGCAGGAAGCGGGTGGGGGAGATCGTGTCGCGGCCCGTGTTGGGGCGGTCGACGCCGCGGGGCGCGAGCGCGCCACCCCAGACGCGGACGTCGGGAGCCGCAGCCTTGAGGGCGTCGTAGCTCGCGGCGAGGAGACGGAGGTAGGCCGGCGCGGAGGCGCTCCTTCCGCGCAGGTCGAACTGCGGCATCCAGAAGCGGTTGAGGTTCGGTTCGTTGCCGATGATCACGTCGCGGAAGGCGGGGTTGTCGCGCACGATCGCAGCCGCGTAGCTTGCGAACTGCTTGCGGGCGGTCAGCGTCAGCGGCGTCGTGCGCGAGCCCTCGTTGTAGACAGAGACGTAGACACGGACGCCGTGCACGGCCGCGGCCAGGCCGACGTTGGCGAGGACCATCGCCTCGTGCGGGGTCGGCTCGGAGAGCCCGGGAGCCCAGAAGCTCGTCACCCGGACCGCCTTGAAGCCGGCGAGTCGCAGCAACCCCATCTCGAGCTCGGACTCGGCCGCGAAGGGGCTGCGCACGCGATCCTCGGCGGCGCCGAAGACGACCGACGACCCACCCCCATGCGCCGCCGCAGGGAGCACGAGTGCCGCCACAAATGCTGCCAAGACCCGCTTCACGCCCTGGCTAAGGTAGCCGAGGTGCCAGACATCGAGGACAAGCTGAAGTCGCTTCCGGCTCGTCCGGGCGTCTACCTCTTCCGCGACGAGCGCGGCGACGTGCTCTACGTCGGCAAGGCGAAGTCGCTACGGCCGCGCGTGCGCTCGTACTTCCAGGAGGGGCGCGGCGACAACCGTGCCTCGATCCCGCGGCTGGTGCCGCGGATCGCCGACTTCGAGGTGATCGTCACCGGCAGCGAGGTCGAGGCGCTCCATCTCGAGCAGAACCTGGTCAAGCGGCACCGGCCGCCGTTCAACGTCCGCCTCCGCGACGACAAGTCGTTCCCGTACATCGCGGTCACGATCGAAGACGAGTATCCGAGGGTCATGTTCACGCGCGAGCGCCACCGCCGCGGCGTCCTCTACTTCGGCCCGTACGCGAACGCGAAGAAGGTGCGGGAGACGCTCGACGTGCTCAACCGCGTCTTCCAGTTTCGGCCCTGCGAGGGACCGAAGCCCGGCCGCCACTCCGGGATCCCGTGCCTCGACTTCCACATCGAGCGCTGCCACGCGCCCTGCGTCGACTACATCTCGAAGGGCGCGTACCGCGAGATCATCGAGGGCGTGATCAACTTCCTCTCCGGCGACACGAAGACGATCGTGCGCGAGCTGCAGCAGCAGATGCGCGACGCCGCCGCCGACGAGCGCTTCGAGGACGCGGCGCGCTACCGCAACCGCCTTTTCGCGATCGAGAACCTGGCCGAGAAGCAGGGGGCAGACCGGCGAGAGACCGGCTCGATCGACGTGCTCGGCGTGGCCGCCGAGGGCGACCGGGCGGCGGTGCAGGTGTTCCCGCTCCGCGGCGGCAAGATGATCGACCGGCACGGCTTCCATCTCGAGAACGTCGAGGGTCAGGACGTGACGACGGTGCTGGAGGCGTTCGCGCTCGAGTACTACGGCAACGCGCCCTCGATCCCACCGCAGATCGTGGTGCCGCCGGACGCGACCGGGCTCGAGGCGCTGCAGGAGTACCTCTCGGAGCTGCGCGGCTCACGCGTGGACGTGCGCATCCCCGCGCGCGGGGAGAAGCGGCGGCTGGCCGAGCTGGCCGGCCAGAACGCGCGGCTGGCGCTCGCCTCGGAGCTGCTCGTCTCGGAGCAGAAGCAGCTGCGGCGCGTGCACGCGCTCGAGGAGCTGCGCGAGGCGCTCAACCTCGAGAGCCTGCCGCTGCGGATCGAGTGCTTCGACATCTCGAACATCCAGGGGCAGGAGATCGTCGGCTCGATGGTCGTCTTCCAGGACGGGATCGCGAAGAAGGCGCACTACCGCAAGTTCGGCGTGCGTGGGCTCGACGGCCAGGACGACTTCGCCGCGATGGCCGAGGTCGTCTCGCGCCGCTTCGCCCGCCTGCGCACGGGCACGGAGGACGAGTACGACGAGGGCTTCGCGACCGCGCCGAACCTCGTCGTCATCGACGGCGGCAAGGGCCAGCTCTCGGCGGCGCTGGCGGCGATGCAGGCGTACGAGCTGCCGCGCGTGGCCGTGATCTCCCTCGCGAAGCGGGTGGAGGAGGTCTTCGTCCCACTGCAGTCCGACCCGATCCTGCTCGATCCGCACAGTGCCGGCTTGCAATTGCTCCAACGTGTTCGGGACGAGGCTCACCGCTTCGCGCTCGACTTCCACCGCCAGCGGCGCTCGGCGCGGGCGCGCGAGTCGCTCTTCGACACGCTCGAGGGCGTCGGTCCGGCCCGCCGGCGCGCGCTGCTGCAGCACTTCGGCTCGACGGAGGGCGTGATCGCCGCGAGCCAGGAGGAGCTCGAAGGCGTGCCGGGCGTGCCGGCGAAGACGGCGCGCGCGATCTACGCGCAGCTGCACAAGACCGGCGCCGGCTAGTCCTCCGATCGCTCCGACTCAACGCGACCGGCGACCTCTGCATCAACGCCGGTTCGAGGACAACCGCGGGTTCCAGGGACTGTCCCCGACAACCGTCGTTGTCAGGACAACCGTTGTTGTCAGGGACAGTCCCTGACAACGCGGGTGGTCGCTGCGAATCGCGTTTCTGCCGGGCCAAGAGCCGAGGCGGAAGGCTTCGAGGCTTACGTATCCGGGGCTGCGCGCTTGCTCGTGAGCGAGCGCCAGTCGACGTGGCCGAGGGTGAGGAAGAGTGCGGTGAAGCCGATGATCACGTTGGTCACGATCAGCGTCAGCTTCATCCCGACGCTGAACGCGAGCAGCGTCGCGCGTCCGATCCCGGTGCCGTTGAAGACGTAGACGATGAATGCCTGCTCGGTGCCGATGCCGCCCGGAGAGATCGGGACGAGGGTCGCGAGGCTCTGCGTCACCTGGACGAGCAGGACGTTCCGGATCGACTGCTCGATCCCGAACGCGTCGAGGAAGAACCAGATCGCGACGAAGCGGAGCGTCCAGTCGCCCGCCTGCCAGAGCGCGACCTCGCGCACGTACCTCGTTCGGTCTGCGAGCACGGCGAACCCCTGGCGGACGCGCTGCTTGAACTCGGCGATGTGGAGGCGAAGCCAGAGGACGCCGATCACGCCGAAGATCGCGAGCACGACGAACAGGACGAACGAGAACTCGGGATTCGCCACGAAGAAGCCGAAGTCGAAGCCGGGCAGCTTGCCGAGCGAGCCGACGGCGGGAAGGACGCCGAGCGTCAGCGCGTAGGCGAAGATCAGCAGCGCCATCCCCATGTCGAAGAAGGAGAGGACGAGCAGCGTCGAGGCGAGCGTCGTGTAGGTGCTGCTCGGCACGGCGCGGTGGGCGAGGTAGAGGCGGACGGCGTCGCCGGCGCGCGCCGGGATGATCGCGTTGACGCCTACGCCCGCGAGGTACGAGGCGTAGATCTGCACCCATCGCACCGGCTCCTCCGGATACGAGGCCGCGATCGCGTTCCGCCACGCGCGGCTCGTGCACATCGTCTTCAGCAGGTGGGCGACGATCGCGAGCGCGAGCGCCGTGAACTTGACCGCGGCGAGCTGCTCGAAGAACACCCCGATCGCGTGGAGGACCTCACCCATCCACGCAGGCTAACTCCCGGCTACGGGCGGTCGGCTCCGTCGCTGCCCATGAACGGATACCGGTAGTCGGTCGGGGGGACGAAGGTCTCCTTGATCGTGCGTGGGCTGACCCACCGGATCAGGTTCCACATCGAGCCGGCCTTGTCGTTCGTCCCCGATGCGCGGGAGCCGCCGAAGGGCTGCTGACCGACCACGGCGCCGGTCGGCTTGTCGTTGACGTAGAAGTTGCCCGCCGCGTAGCGGAGCTTCTGGTGCGCCTCCTCGACGGCGAAGCGGTCGTCGGCGAAGACGGCACCGGTGAGGCCGTACGGCGCGCCCTGGTCGACGAGGTCGAGCGTGTCGCTCCAGCGCTTGTCGTCGTAGACGTACGTGGTGACGACCGGGCCGAACAGCTCCTCGTTCATCGTCCGGTAGCCCGGATCCTCGGTCTGGATCACCGTCGGCGAGACGAAATAGCCCTCGCTGTCGTCGTAGTCGCCGCCCGCAACGATCTCGGCGTTGCCGGCGGCGCGCGCCTCGTCGATCGCCTCCTTCTGCGTCTTGAACGAGCCGCCGTCGATCACGGCGCCCATGAAGTTGGTGAAGTCGGCGACGTCGCCCATCCGCAGCTCGGCGACCTGCGCCTCCAGCCGCTCGCGCAGCTCCGGCCACATGCTCTTCGGCGCGTAGACGCGTGACGCGGCCGAGCACTTCTGGCCCTGGTACTCGAACGAGCCGCGCACGATCGCGGTCGCGACCTCGTCGACGTCCGCGCTCGGGTGGGCGACGATGAAGTCCTTGCCGCCGGTCTCGCCGACGATGCGCGGATAGTTCCGGTAGTTCGCGATGTTGTCGCCGACCGTCTTCCACATCGACTGGAAGACCGGCGTCGAGCCGGTGAAGTGGATCCCGGCAAGCTCGGGGCTCGCGAGCGCGGCGTCGCCGATCGTCGCGCCGGAGCCGTAGACGATGTTGATGACGCCGTCCGGAAGCCCCGCCTCGCGCAGGATCTGCAGCGTGTAGTGGGCCGAGAGCGCGGCCGTCGACGCGGGCTTCCAGACGACGGTGTTGCCCATCAGCGCCGGCGAGCCGCTGAGGTTGCCGCCGATCGCGGTGAAGTTGAACGGGCTGACCGCGAAGACGAAGCCCTCGAGCGGCCGGTACTCCATCCGATTCCAGACCCCGGGCGAGGAGACCGGCTGCTCCGAGTAGATCCGGAGCATGAACTCGACGTTGTAGCGCCAGAAGTCGATCAGCTCCGCGGCCGCGTCGATCTCGGCCTGGTGCGCAGTCTTCGACTGATTCAGCATCGTCGCGGCGACGAGCGTCGAGCGCCACGGGCCTGCGAGCAGCTCGGCCGCGCGGAGGAAGACGGATGCGCGCTCCTCCCACGGCAGCCGTGACCAATCGGCGTGCGCCTCGCGGGCGGCGTCGATCGCCAGCTGGACGTGCTCGGGGCCGCCCTTGGCGACGTCGGCGAGGACGTGCTCCTTGCGGTGCGGCATCACGGCCTGGGTCGTCTCCTTCGTCTCGACCTCCTTGCCGCCGATCACCATCGGGATCGAGATCCGCTCGCGTTCCATCTGCGCCAGCCGGACGCGCAGCTCCTCGCGCTCCGGCGTGCCGGGCGCGTAGCCCTTGACCGGCTCGTTGACCGGTGCAGGCGGCCGGAAGCTGCCGAGAGCGCTCATTGCCGCCGATTGTAGAGTCGGCATCGATGCGCGTGACGCGGCATCCCTACGAGATCGCCGGCTGGGGAGTGGGGGAGCTCTGGATCGGCGACGGCGAGGTCGTCGTCGCCCACGACCCGCCGACGCCGGGCGTCAGCTTCGCGGGCGCCGGACCCCAAACGACCCCCAGGGGCACCCCGGGTGCCCCTACTGAAACGCTATCGCGGAAGTCGTCTCGTGAGAGCAACGGCTTCGTGCCGGATCTGCTCCAGCTTCTCCACGCCTACTTCGGGGGCGAGCGCGTCTCGTTCGGGGACGTTCCGCTGGACGAGGATTGGACGACGCCGTTCCAGGCTGCGCTCGCTGCCGCGCTGCGGAGCGTTCCCTGGGGCGAGGTCGTCAGCTACGGCGAGCTCTCCGCCCTCGCCGGCCGCGCACGTGCCGCGCGGGCGGCCGGTACCTTCTGCGCCGAGAATCGCTTCTCGCTCTTCGTTCCCTGTCATCGGGTCGTCTCGGTCGGCGGCATCGGCGGCTACGGCTCGCTCGGGGTCGAGTACAAGCGCCGCCTGCTCGCGCTGGAGGGTACGAGGCTCGATGGCGCTCTCTGACGAGCTCCGCTCCGAGCTGGCCGCGATCGCGCCCGAGCGCGGTTGCTGCCGCCTGGCCGAGGTCTCGGCGCTCTTCCACTCGGCCGGCAGCGTTCACCTGCGCGGTCGGGGCCGGGTCGCGCTCCATCTCGACGTCGCCTCCTCGGGTGTCGCTCGGCGAGCCTTCTCGCTGCTGAGACAGCTCGACATCCATTCCGAGATCCGCACCTACCGACGCCGCTCGTTCGACCGCGCCACGCGCTACCAACTGCACGTGAGCGGCGACGACGCGGCGCTCGCCACGCTCGTCGAAGCAGGCGTCCTCGACGCGCGCCACGCCCCGGTGGAGCGGCCGCCGAAGCGTGTCGTCGGCCGCGCGTGCTGCCGGGGCGCGTACCTGCGCGGAGCGCTGCTCGGCGGCGGCTCGCTCTCGGGCCTGCGCTCACCGCATCTGGAGCTGCGGACGACCTCGCTCGAGGGCGCCGAGTTCCTGAGCTCGGTGGCCGCGGCCGACGACGCGCGCCTCGGCGTGCTCGACCGGGGCCGCCACGCCGTCGCCTACGCGAAGGGGCTGGATGCGATCGAGTCCGTGCTCACCCGTGCGGGAGCGAGCGACACCGTGCTCGCGTTCGAGGAACGGTCGATCGTGGCCGCCGCCCGGGGCGAGGCCAACCGGCTCGCGAACGCGGACCACGCCAACCTCGTCCGCACGAGCCGGGCTGCGCAGGAGCAGCTCGAGGCGGTTCGCAGCCTCCAGCTCGAAGGCACGCTGGAGCGGCTCCCGGAGCGCTTGCACGAGGTGGCACGCCTCCGGCTCCGCTATCCGCAGTCGCCGCTGCGCGAGCTGGCAGCGAAATGCGACCCACCATCCACCAAGGCATCCGTCCACCGCCGCCTCAAGAAGCTGCAAGAGCTGGCGACGTCCCAACGCTGATTGTCGGGAGCGAAGCGACCCTTTAGGGGTCTTGGCGCGGATCGGAATCTGCTCCCGCAGATTCCGATCCCGATTGCGCCCGATTTAATAAGGACGGGCCGGAGGGGGAGCTCCGAGGACGACCTCCCCCTCCGCGTGCCGCACTCTGGTGCCGACGCCGAACGGGGTCTGAATTCGACGACGGACGAGTACGGACCCGCCGTCTCAAGACTACGACATTGCCTATGGCGCGTCACCCCACATCCGTTCTCCGGCGAGACAACGATGCGACGCTGCCGGCCGTGTAAACGGTAGGTTGCGAAGCGATGGAGACGGCCTTCGCAAGCCTCAAGGAGCGCATCGGCGAGATCCACGATCTCGACCGCACGTCGTCGCTGCTCGGCTGGGATCAGCAGGTGAAGATGCCGCCCGGCGGAGCCGGGGTTCGGGCGGAGCAGCTCGCGACGCTCGAGCGCCTGGCGCACGAGGCGCTCGCGTCCGACGAGATCGGCCGGCTCCTGGACTCGCTCGCGCCGCACGAGGACTCGCTCGACTACGAGTCGAACGAGGCGAGCCTGATCCGGCTCGTCCGCCGCGATTGGGAGAAGGCGCGGCGGGTTCCGGCGGAGCTGCGCGCCGAGATGACCCGTGCGGCATCGCTGGCGATGCCGGTGTGGGTGAAGGCCCGGCAGGAGTCCGACTTCTCGCAGTTCCTGCCCGCGCTGCGCTCGAACTTCGAGCTGCGCCGGCGTTACGTCGAGTGCTTCGACGACTACGACGAGCCCTACGACGTCCTCCTCGACGACTTCGAGCCGGGGATGAAGACCGCCGAGGTGCGGGCCGTCTTCGACCGGCTGAAGGAGGAGCAGGTGCCGCTCGTCACCGCTGCCCGCGAGGAGGGCGAACGTCCCGTGCGCGGGGTCACGTTCCCGCTCGAGGGCCAGAAGGCGTTCGAGCTGAAGGTGATCGAGCGGTTCGGGTTCGACCCGTCGGAGTGGCGGCTCGACACCGCGGTGCACCCGTTCGCGTCCTCGATTGCGATCGGCGACATCAGGCTGACGACGCGCTACTTCGACGACAACCTCGACGGTCTCTTCGGGACGATGCACGAGACCGGCCACGGGCTCTACGAGCACGGTGTCTCACGCGAGCTCGAGCGGACGCCGCTCGCGCACGGCGCCTCGCTCGGCTTCCACGAGTCGCAGAGCCGGATGTGGGAGAACATGGTCGGTCGCAGCCTGCCGTTCTGGCGCCACTTCTTCCCGCAGCTGCAGGCGACGTTCCCCGCGGCGCTCTCGGACGCGTCGCTCGACGGCTGGTACCGCTCGGTCAACTGGGTCGCGCCCTCGCTGATCCGCGTCGAGGCGGACGAGTTGACCTACAACCTGCACATCATCCTCCGCTTCGAGCTCGAGCAGGAGCTGCTCGCCGACTCGATCGAGCTGGAGGAGCTGCCGGAGATCTGGAACCAGCGGATGCGGGACTATCTCGGCGTCGAGCCGCCGAACGATGCCCTCGGCGTGCTCCAGGACATGCACTGGGCCGTCGGCGCGATCGGCTATTTCTCGACCTACGCGCTCGGGAACGTCATCTCCGGACAGCTGTGGGAGAAGGTGACCGCCGAGATCCCGGACCTGCACGACCAGTTCGAGCAGGGCGAGTTCGGCGCGCTCGCCGGCTGGCTGCAGCAGAATCTCTGGCGCCACGGGCGCAAGTTCATGCCGCGGGAGCTGATCGAGCGGAGCACGGGCGGCGGCCTCGACCCCGAGCCGTACCTGCGCTATCTGCGCGGCAAGTACCCGCTCGCGGCTTAGACTCCGCCGCGAAAAACGACACGGGAGAGAAGACCGGACATGGCGATTCGCGTAGGGATCAACGGCTTCGGCCGGATCGGGCGGAACTTCTTCCGCGCGCAGCTCGAGCGCAAGGCGGACATCGAGATCGTGGCGGCGAACGATCTCGGCGACCAGGCAACGATGGCCCATCTGCTCAAGTACGACTCGAACCTGGGACCGTTCCCGGGCGAGGTCGAGCTCGGCGACGGTGTCATTCGCGCCGGCGGCGAGGAGCTGAAGCTCTTCTCGGAACGCGATCCCGGCTCGATCCCGTGGGGCGATCTCGGCGTCGACGTCGTGCTCGAGTCGACCGGCTTCTTCACCAAGCGCGAGGGCGCGCAGAAGCACCTCGACGCCGGCGCGAAGAAGGTCGTCATCTCGGCGCCCGCCAGCGATCCCGACATCACGATCGTGCTCGGCGTCAACGACGACGCCTACGACAAGGACGCGCACCACATCGTCTCCAACGCCTCCTGCACGACGAACTGCATCGCGCCGATGGCGAAGGTGCTGAACGACGCGTTCGGAATCGAGCAGGGCTTCATGACCACGATCCACGCGTACACGAACGACCAGAACATCCTCGACCTCCCGCACGAGGACCTGCGCCGCGCGCGTGCCGCCGCGATCAACCTGATCCCGACCTCGACCGGCGCCGCGCGGGCGATCGGGCTCGTCCTGCCGGAGCTCAAGGGCAAGGTCGACGGCGTCGCCGTGCGCGCTCCCGTGCCGACCGGCTCGCTCACCGACTTCGTCGTCACGCTCGGCCGCGACGTGACCGCCGAGGAGGTCAACGCGGCGTTCGCGGAGGCAGCGGGCGGGCCGCTCGACGGGCTCCTGCAGTACTCCGTCGACCCGATCGTCTCCACCGACATCATCCACTCGTCCTACTCGTGCGTCTTCGACAGTCCGCTGACGATGGCGAGCGGCCGGAACGCCAAGGTCTTCGGCTGGTACGACAACGAGTGGGGCTACTCGTGCCGGCTGGTCGACCTGATCGGCAAGCTGCTCTGATGCGGTTCTCGCAGGTGCGGCTGCTCGTCGACGACTTCGCGGCGGCGTTCGGCTTCTACCGGGACGCGCTCGGGCTCAAGGTCACCTTCGGCGACGAGTCGAGCGGCTACGCGTCGTTCGACACCGGCACTGGCACGGTCGCGATCTTCGTCCGCGCCGACCAGGGAGAGGTCGTCGAGCTCCGGCCCCAGGGCGACTCGACGCTGCTCGTGCTCGAGGTCGACGACGTCGATGCGGCGGTCGCCGGCCTGGAGGAGCACGTCGTCCGGGCGCCCGTCGATCAGCCGGACTGGGGCGGCCGCGTCTCGTATCTGCGCGATCCGTCGGGCAACCTGATCGAGCTCTTCCAGACGCTGCCGCACCGGGAATGAGCCTGCCGCGCTCGGTTCGCGACGCGGACGTCGACGGCACGTCCGTCCTCGTCCGGGCCGACCTGAACGTCCCGCTCGAGCACGGGAGGGTCGCCGACGACACGCGCATCCGCGCGGCGCTGCCGACGCTCGAGCTGTTGCTCGAGCGGGGGGCAAAGCGCGTCCGCGTCTGCTCCCACCTCGGCCGGCCGCAGGGCGAGGACCCGGCCTGCCGGATCGAGCCGGTGCGCGAGCGCCTGCGCGCGCTGCTCCCGGACGAGCGGATCGAGGTGCTCGAGAACACCCGCTTCGATCCCGGCGAGACGGCGAACGATCCGGCTTTCGCGCGGAAGCTCGCCGAAGGCTGCGACCTCTTCGTCAACGATGCCTTCGGCTCAGCGCACCGCGCCCACGCCTCCACGGTCGGCGTCGCGAAGCTGCTGCCCGCCTACGCGGGTCTGCTGCTGCTGGCGGAGCTCGAGCATCTCGGCCGGCTGCTGGGCGACGTCGAGCGCCCGTTCCTGCTCGTCACCGGCGGTGCCAAGGTCGAGGACAAGCTCGGCGTGCTGAAGAACCTCGGCGGCCGTGCGGACGAGGTGCTCGTCGGCGGGAAGATGGCCGAGGAGCTGCGCGAGGACAATCCGCTCTCGTTCCCGGTCGTCTTGCCGACCGACGTCGTCGCGGCGAGCGAGTTCGCGGAGGACGCCGAGACGCGGGTGACACCCTTCGACGCGCTCCCGGACGGCTGGCTCGGGCTCGACATCGGGCCGGACTCGCGCGAGGATTTCGCACGTCGGATCCGCGCCGCGAAGACGGTCTTCTGGAACGGGCCGATGGGCGTCTTCGAGTGGGAGCCGTTCGCGGGCGGGACGAAGGCGGTCGCAGAGGCCGTCGCCGCAGTCGAGGGCTACACGGTCGTCGGCGGCGGCGACTCCGTGCGCGCGGTCAACGAGCTCCGGCTCGACGACGCGGTCTCCTGGGTCTCGACCGGGGGCGGCGCCTCGCTCGAGCTGCTCGAAGGCAAGGAGCTCCCCGGAGTCGCCGCGATCCCGGAGAATCCCGACTGATGCTGATCGCCGGCAACTGGAAGATGTTCAAGGGGCCCGACGAGACGCGGGCGTTCCTCGGGGCCTTCCGGGCGCCCGACGGAGTCGACGTTGTCATCTGCCCGCCGTTCGCCTCGCTCGAGGCGGCGGTCGAGAGCGGCGCCCGGGTCTACGCCCAGAACGTCCACTGGGAGCCGCAGGGCGCCTACACGGGCGAGATCTCGCCGCCGATGCTCCGGGAGCTCGGCGTTGCAGGTGCACTCGTCGGCCACTCCGAGCGCCGCCGGCTGTTCGGCGAAAGCGACGAGATGGTCGCGAGGCGGGCGCGGGCAGCGCTGCAAGCGGGGCTCGGTGTGATCGCGTGCGTCGGCGAGACGCTCGAGCAGCGCGAGTCGGGCGACATGCAGCTCGTGCTGAAGATCCAGGTCGAGGCGATCGCCTTCGCCGCCGGCGCCGAAGACAACCTCGTGATCGCCTACGAGCCGGTCTGGGCGATCGGAACGGGCAAGACCGCAACGCCCGAGCAGGCGGAGCACGCGCACCGGTTCATCAAGGGGCTGCTCGATCGGCCGGTGCTCTACGGCGGCTCGGTCAAGCCCGAGAACGCGGCCGAGCTTCTCTCCCAGCCCTCGATCGACGGCGCGCTCGTCGGCGGCGCCTCGCTCGAGCCCGACTCCTTCGCAGCGATTTGTCGCGCCGCCTCGACCTCGTAACGCTCGTCATCCTCGACGGGTGGGGCTGCGCGCCACCCGGTCCCGGCAACGCCGTCGAGCTGGCCCGGACGCCCGTTTTCGACCGGCTCTGGCGCGACTACCCGCACACGACGCTCGCGGCCTCCGGCGAGGCGGTCGGCCTGCCGCCCGGACAGATGGGCAACTCCGAGGTCGGTCACCTGACGATCGGCTCCGGCCGGATCCTCTTTCAGGATCTGCAGCGCGTGAACGCCGCCGTCCGCGACGGCTCCTTCTACGAGAACCCAGCGCTCCTGGCCGCGTTCGAGCGGGCCAGGGAGCGCGGCGGCGCCGTCCACCTGCTCGGCCTCGTCTCGAAGGGCGGCGTCCACTCGCATCTCGACCACCTGCAGGCGCTGCTCGAGCTCGCGCGCCGGCAGGGCATGGAGGAGCGGACCTGGATTCACGCGTTCACCGACGGCCGGGACGTCTCGCCGCACGCCGCGGTTTCGGACCTGGCCGAGTTGCCCGCCGAGCGGATCGCGTCCGTCGTCGGCCGCTACTACGCTATGGACCGCGACAAACGCTGGGAACGTACGCAAAGAGCGCTCGACGCGATTGCGCGGTGCATGGGTACACATGCCTCGGCCCATAGCTTGTTGCGCTCTGTGCAAGCCAGCTACGAGGCGGGGATCACGGACGAGTTCCTCGAGCCGATCATCGTCGACGGAGCCCCGTCGCTCACCGAGCGCGACGCGGCGATCTTCTTCAACTTCCGCCCCGACCGCGGGCGCCAACTCGCGCAGAAGCTTGTCGAGGCGGGCTACGACCTGACGACGATGACGCGCTACTCGGACGGGCTCGACGTCGCGGTCGCGTTCGGCGAGCAGGTCGTCGAGCACACGCTGGCCGAGACGCTGAGCGGGGCGGGGGCACGGCAGTTGCACGTGGCGGAGACGGAGAAGTACGCCCACGTCACCTACTTCTTCAACGGCGGCGTCGAGCAGCCGTGGCCCGGGGAAGACCGGATCCTCGTCCCGAGCCCGCGCGACGTGCCGAGCTACGACCACAAGCCGGAGATGTCTGCCCGCGAGGTGGCGGCGCGCTTCGCCGACGAGATCGGGAACGGCTACCGGTTCGCGGTGATCAACTTCGCAAACCCGGACATGGTCGGGCACACGGGCTCGATCCCGGCCGTGACCGCCGCGGTCGAGGTGACGGACGAGTGCCTCGACGTCGTTGTCGAGGCGACGCACGCCGCCGGCGGCGTCTGCCTCGTCACCGCCGACCACGGCAACGCGGAGCAGATGCTGGAACCGGACGGCGTCAGCCCGCACACCGCCCACAGCACCAATCCGGTTCCACTCATCCTCACCTTGAGTGAGGTGACGCTAAAGTCTGGCGGCGAACTCTCCGATCTAGCGCCTACAGCCCTGCGGCTTCTGGGCTTGGACACACCGTCCGAGATGACGGGAGGCAGTTTGTGCGCATCGTCGTAAGCGCGGGCTTCCATTATCCGATTCCGGCGCTATACTCCGGCCCACTTGTCGCTGCCCCAGCCTGATCTCGGCGTCCTGCGGAAGGCCCAGCGAGGAGATGAGCGAGCTTTCTCGCTCATCGTCCGTGCGTATGAGCTTCCTGTCTTCAACTACGTGTTGAGGCTCGTCGGAGACCGATCGCTGGCGGAGGATCTGACGCAGGAGGTCTTCATCCGGGTCTACCAGGGGCTGCCGAACTTCTCGCTTCGCTGCCGTTTCACGACCTGGCTCTTCCAGGTGACGAAGAACCGCGTCCTCGACGAGCTGCGCGCGCTCGAGCGGCGGCCGCGCGCGGTCGTCAACCTCGAGGACATCCCGCCACTCGAGGTGGTCGACGCGCCGTTCGAGCGGGTCGAGGCGATCGACGCGGTCTGGCGCGCGGTCGAGAACCTCAGCGTCGATCTGAAGATGGCGCTCCTGCTCCGCGACGTCGTCGGGCTCTCCTACACGGAGATCGCCGACTCGCTCGAGGTGACGCTCGCGACCGTCAAGTGGCGGATCTACAAGGCGCGCGAGGAAGTCCAGCTCGCGCTCGCCCGCGAGGGCATCACCTTCGGCACGACCGGCGAGCAGCCGGCCGAGCCGGCGCTCGTTTAGCGTTCCCGCAGGCTCGGCTCCCCGCCGCCGCCGGCGGCGAGGAGCGCGAAGCCGATTACAACTAACCCCAGCACACGCGTGCTACGCAGCGGCGTTGGCGTCTTCCTTCGCCGCGAGCTGCAGGCTGGCGGCCATGACGTCCTTCAGGTGCCGCTTCTGGATTGGCAGCTGCACCCTGACGAGCTCGCGCACGCCGGCGTGCTTGGCCTGCTTGTTCAGCTCCTGGAGGACGCCCCAGTGCCCGACCTCGCCGGCCTCGGCCATGGTCAGGAACTCGAAGCCGTCCAGGTCGTCGGAGCCGCGCTCGAGGTAGGTCTTCATCATCGTCGCGCCCTTGGTCTTCACGGTGCGCGCCTCGGCGAGGATCTTGCTCTTCTTGCCGTTGATGCTCGTAGCGACGGCGGTGCCGTCCTTCTCGGCCTTCGCGGCCTCCTGGCGCATCGTCTTCAGCTGCTTGCGCAGCTTCGCGTCCTTGGTCAGCTTCTCCACCCGCTCGGTCGCCGCCTGCGCCGCCATCGCGAGGCCGATCACCTCGCCGAGCTTCGTCTCCAGGTTCGTCAGTTCCGCCATGCTGCTCCTCGTGTCGGGGCCGAGCTAGATACCGAACGCGAGTCGCACTGCGAGAGCCTCGGGGAGACCCACCTCTCGCATCTCCGCCTGCGTCCGCTCGACCAGATAGTCGGTACGGCGGAAGGTTGCCCGGCCCGTCTCAAAGTCAATCGCGAGCCACGCGGCCCGCGGGTCGCCGTCGCGCGGCTGGCCGACCGAGCCCGGGTTGAGCAGGCGCCGCAGCGGACCGAGCTCGACCGTCGTCCCGGCCGGCGCCGGCTCGCCACGCAGATCGTCTCCGTCGGAGATCTCGAGCGCGATGTGGCTGTGGCCGACGAGCACGAGCGGCTCGCTCGTCGCCGCGAACGACCAGGAGGCCGCTTCGTCGTCGAGCACGTAGTCCCAGACCGGATCTCGCGGGCTGCCGTGGAAGAGCTCCGCTCCCGGAGCGGCGGCCCGAGGCTGCAGCGTGTCGAGGAAGCTGCGCGCGGTGTCGTCGAGCACCGTCTGCGTCCAGCGGGCCGCAGCCGCCGCCTCGCCCGCGAACGCCTCGATCGAGATCTTGCCGAGGACGACGAGGTCGTGGTTGCCGGCGAGACAGATCGCCGCGCGCTCCTGCAGGAGCGCCGCACACTCGTTCGGCTTCGGCCCGTAGCCGACGAGGTCGCCGAGGAACCAGATCCCGTCGAAGCTGCCTGCGTCGATCTCCGCCAGCACCGCTTCGAGCGCATGCAGGTTTGCGTGGACGTCGGAGAGGACCGCGATGCGCAAGTGGCGCTACGAATTGCGGGGAGGTGCTTCGGGCAGATCCTGGATCCCGCGTACGGTCGCGTACTTCGACCAGGAGTCCTGGAGCGCGTCGAGCAGCTCCTTCGCGAACTTCGTCGACATGTTGACGCGGGAGACGACGATTCCCGGGACGTCGCCCTCGGAGACCTCGTGGTCGATGCGGGCGAACGTGACCGTGAACTCATACTCGGAGAAGGAGATGTTCGCGAAGTTCGCGTAGGTGCCGGCGAGATGCTTCTCGTCGATCTGGATGTTGAGCTGCCGCTCCTGGCCGGGTTCGTCCTCGTCCACGCCAATACAGTAACGGCGTGAGAGCGATCGAAACACTGGAGGCGGCGCTCGGCGAGGCGGCAGGGACTGCCGTCATGCTCGAACGGCCGAGCGACGCCGCGCACGGCGACTACGCGACGAACGTCGCGATGCAGCTCGCCGGAGTGCGCCGGCTGGCCCCGCGGGCGATCGCGGAGGAGCTCGTCGAGCAGGCCGCGGCGCTGCCACAGGTCGAGCGCGCCGAGATCGCCGGCCCCGGCTTCGTCAACCTCTGGCTGGCGCGGGGCTGGTACCGGGACGCGCTCGCGGAGATGCTCGCTGCGGGTGACACCTACGGCGCCGGCTCAGCTGTGACGACCGAGCGGATCCAGGTGGAGATGGTGTCCGCGAACCCGACCGGTCCCATCCACGTCGCGCACGCCCGCAACGGCGCGTACGGCGACAGCGTTGCCCGGCTGCTCGCGTTCGCCGGCCACGACGTCGAGCGGGAGTACTACTACAACGACTCGGGTCGCCAGATGGACCTGTTCCGTGCGTCCGTGGAGGCGCGCCGGCGGGGCGAGGAGCCGCCCGAGGACGGCTACCAGGGCGCGTACATCGCCGACCTCGCGCTGCTGCGCGGCGACCCCGTGCCGCTGATGCTGACGCAGATCGAGCACACGCTCGAGCGCTTCCGGATCCATTTCGACAGCTGGGCGAAGCAGAGCGAGCTGGAGCGGCGGCTGCCGGAGTACCTGCCGCGGCTGGACACCTACGAGCGCGACGGTGCGGTGTGGGCGCGGTCCTCGGCCTATGGCGACGACGACGACCGCGTCCTGATTCGCTCCGAGACCGGCACGTCGACCTACCGCGCCGCCGACGTCGTCTACCTCGCCGACAAGCTCGACCGGGGTCTCGACCGGGCGATCTACGTGCTCGGCGCCGACCACCACGGCACGCGGAACTGGTACGCGGCCGTCGCGCGGATGCTCGGCTACGACCCCGAGCGCGTCGAGGTGCTGCTCTACCAGCTCGTCCATCTGACGAGAGGGGGCGAGGCGGCGAAGATGTCGAAGCGGCGCGGCGACGTCGTCTTCCTCGACGAGTTCCTCGACGAAGTGGGGGTGGACGCCGCACGCTGGTACCTCGTCTCCCGCGGCCCCGACCAGGCGATCGAGATCGACGTCGACCTCGCCGCCGAGAAGACCGCGAAGAACCCCGTCTACTACGTCCAGTACGCGCACGCCCGGATCGCGGGGATCCTCCGCAACGCGGAGGGTGGGACGCCGTCGGCCGAGCCGCCGGCCGAGCTCGCCGACGAGGAGCGAGACCTGATCAAGCGGCTCGCCGAGTTTCCGGCGGTCGTCGCCGAGGCGACCGAGCGGCGCGGCCCGCACGCGATCCCGAACTACGCGATCCGCGTCGCAGACGACTTCCACCGCTTCTACACGCGGCACAAGGTGCTCGGCTCGGACGCGCAGCCCTTCCGGCTCGGGCTGATCACGGCGACGAAGGGCGTGATCGCGCGCTCGCTCGACGTGATCGGCGTCGAGGCACCGGACACGATGTAGTGGTGGGGCCCCGGTCTCGACGACCGGCTCGTCCTCAGAGCGTCGGCGGCAGGTCGAAGGCCGGGAAGAGGCCGGCTCCGAACGTCGTGATCTCCGCAATCGCGCCGTCCTCGATGCGGAGGACGTCGAACTTGAACGCGCGGAAGACGGAATCCCCCGGCCGGCGGAGGTAGCTAGCGGCCGTCGGCATCCGGTTCGCCTGCGTCGGCACGAGCCGCCAGTCGCCGTCACGGTCCTCGCCGAAGGCGCGCTCGAGGAGCGGCCTGATCGCGTCGAGCCCGTCGAAGCGCATCGAGTCGGGCGGCATCGTGATCCGGAGGTCCGGCGCGGCGATCGCAAGCGCCGCCACGGCATCGCACCGCTCGTGCGCGTCGATGAAGCGTTCCAGCAACGCGCGTTCCTCGGCGGTCGGCGCTGCGGCCGGCCAGTCCGTGCGCCGGGCCGGGAGATGCTCCTGCATCGTCGCGCGTGCCCGCTGGAGCGCGCTGTTCGCCGCTGCGACGCTCGTCTCGAGGAGGGAGGCCGTCTCGTCGGCGGGCCAGCCCAGGACGTCGCGCAGGATCAGGGCCGCGCGCTGGCGCGGCGGTAGGACCTGCATGGCGGAGAGAAAGGCGAGCCCGATCGTCTCCCGCTCGACGACCGTGACGTCCGGCTCGTCGTCGCTCGACACGACCTCGTCGAGCAGCCGGTCGGGGTACGGCTGGAGCCACGGCAGGTCGGCGAAGGAGTGCATCGTGCTGACGCGGCGCGATCTCCTCCTGAGCACGTCGAGGCAGACGTTCGTCGCGATCCGGTACAGCCACGCGCGGAGGGCGCCGCCCTCGAAGCCGTCGCGATGGCGCCATGCCCTCAGCAGCGTCTCCTGAACGGCGTCCTCGGCGTCGTCGAACGACGCGAGCATCCGGTAGCAGTGGACGTGGAGCTCGCGCCGGTGGCGCTCCGCGAGCGCCACGAAGGCCGACTCGCCGTGTGCGATCGCGTCGCTCATGCGCCGTGTCCGACCTCCTGAAGCACCCACGTGTTGCCGTCGGGGTCGCTGAAGTCGGCGAACGAGCCGTAGTCGGCATGCTCGGGGTCCGCACCGGGCTGCCAGCCGGTCGGGGTCATGTGCCGGATCTCGCTGACCGCGACGCCGCGTCCGACGAGCTCAGCGCGCGCAGCCTCGATGTCGGTGACGATCAGGTGCGTGCCCCGGTAGGAGCCGGGCGCGGCGTCGGTGAGGCCGGTCCCGATCGTGAGCGAGCACGCCGAGCCCGGCGGGGTGATCTGGACGACGCGGAACTCCTCGTTCGGTTGGTGGTCGACGTCCAGCTTGAAGCCGCACGTCTCGACGTAGAACTCCTTGGCGCGGTCGACGTCCGCGACGGGGATCAGCACGAGCTCGAGCTTGAAGTCCATCGTTGAGCCTCCTTGTTGTCGCTGGTCATAGTGCTACGAGGTGAAACGTCAGCGTGCAGTGAAACTCATCGGTCGTGCGACGCGGCATAGGATTCGCGGCACGTGAGCGCTGAAGCACCCGGACCGCAACCTCGCCCTCGAGCTCGTCCGCGTCACCGAAGCGGCCGCCCTCGCGGCGTCCGGCTGGGTCGGCCGCGGCGAGAAGGAGAAGGCCGACGGCGCCGCCGTCGACGCGATGCGGCTCGTGCTCGACACCGTGCGAATGAACGGAACGGTCGTGATCGGCGAGGGGGAGAAGGACCACGCGCCGATGCTCTACAACGGCGAGGAGGTCGGCGACGGCAGCGGCCCCGAGGTCGACGTCGCCGTCGACCCGCTCGAGGGGACACGCCTGACCGCGCTCGGCCAGCCGAACGCGATCGCGGTGATCGCCGTCGCCGAGCGCGGGACGATGTTCGATCCCGGCCGGCGCCTTCTACATGGACAAGATCGCGGTCGGGCCCGAGGCCGCGGACGCGATCGACATCAACGCGTCGCCCGGTGACAACGTCCGTGCGGTCGCGAAGGCGAAGGGTCTCGACGTCAGCGAGGTCACCGTGGTCGTCCTCGAGCGCGACCGGCACGAGAACCTGATCCGCGAGCTGCGCGAGACCGGCGCGCGCGTGAACCTGATCCGCGACGGCGACGTCGCCCCGTCGATCGCGGCGGCGCAGGCGTTCGCGGGCGTCGACATGTTGATGGGGATCGGCGGCACCCCGGAGGGCGTCATCTCCGCCGCCGCGATCAAGTGTCTGCGCGGCGCGATCCAGGGCAAGCTCTGGCCGCGCAACGACGAAGAGCGGCAGTCACTGACCGATGCCGGCGTCGATCTCGAGCGCGTGCTGACGACGGACGATCTCGTCTCCGGCGACGATGTCTTCGTCGCCGCGACCGGCGTCACGAGCGGCGTCTTCCTGCGCGGCGTCCGCGTCAGCGGGCCAGGCGTCGAGACCGAGTCGATCGTGATGCGCTCGCGCTCCGGCACAGTCCGCCGGATCGCCGCCTACCACCCTTCCGAGAAGGTACGTCAACTGATGAAAGGAAACCGCGATGGCCACCAATGAGCTGCACGAGACCGCCAGGGCGCTCGTCGCCGACAACAAGGGGATCCTCGCCGCCGACGAGAGCTCGGGGACGATCGAGAAGCGCTTCGACTCGATCGACCTGGAGTCGACCGAGGAGAGCCGGCGCGCCTACCGCGACATGCTCTTCACGACCCCCGGGCTCGAGGACTACGTCAGCGGCGTCATCCTCTACGACGAGACGCTGCGCCAGAAGGCCTCCGACGGGACGCCGTTCGCGAAGCTGCTCGCCGACCGGGGGATCATCCCCGGGATCAAGGTCGACACCGGCGCCAAGGATCTGGCCGGCGCGCCAGGCGAGAAGGTGACCGAGGGCCTCGACGGCCTCCGCGAGCGGCTGCAGGAGTACAAGAGCCTCGGCGCGCGGTTCGCCAAGTGGCGCGCCGTGATCACGATCGGTGAGGGAATCCCGTCGGCGTACTGCCTCGAGGTGAACGCCCACGCGCTCGCCCGTTACGCGGCGCTCTGCCAGGAGCAGGGGCTCGTCCCGATCGTCGAGCCCGAGGTCCTGATGGACGCCGACAACGACATCGAGACCTGCTACCGGGCGACGAAGCGGACGCTGCACAAGACCTTCGACGAGCTCTACCACCAGCGCGTCGACCTCGAGGGGATGCTGCTGAAGCCGAACATGGTCATCTCCGGCAAGGGCTCGCCGCGGCAGGCGAGCGCGCAGGAGGTGGCCGAGTGGACGATCCGCTGCTTCCGCGAGACCGTCCCGGCGGCGGTGCCGGGGATCGTCTTCCTCTCCGGCGGCCAGTCCGACGAGCAGGCGAGCGAGAACCTGAACGCGATCAATTCGCTCGCCCCACAGCCGTGGGTGCTCTCGTTCTCGTACGGAAGGGCGCTCCAGGCGCCCGCCCTGAAAGCATGGGGAGGATCGGCGGACAACGTCGAGGCGGGGCAGTCGTTCCTCGCTCTGCGCGCGCGCAACAACAGCGCCGCGGTGGCGGGCCGCTACTCCGCGGAGATGGAGGAGCTGGCCCGCTCGAGCTGAGAACCGCTACCCGTCGAGCAGTGCGCGGTCGTAGAAGTCGACGACGCGGCGCTCGTACTCGGCCGGCTGCGCCTTCAGGCCACCGGTGTGGTCGGCTCCCGGCACCTTCCAGAGCTGCTTCGGCTGGCCCGCGGCGGCGTAGTACTTGGGCTGCCTGACGTCCTCGCCGCCCATGCCGGGGGCGGCATGGATCAGGAAGACCGAGCGGGGCGCGATCTCGCCGATGCGGTCGACGATCGGCGGCGGCGGGCCCTGGTTCGAGAAGACGGCGACGGCCAATTCCAACGCTGTGAGCGGCGGCCTGAGCAGGTGGCCGGCCCCGTGCAGGTCGGCGTCGCCGGCCTGGAACCCGGCGCCCTCCGACACGATCGCCTTGAAGTCGGTCGACTGCGCGGCCGCCTCGATCAGGATCTCGCCGCCGACGGAGAAGCCGAACCCGCCGATGCGGTCGTCGTCCACGTCCGCGCGGGTCTTCACGTACTCGGCGCCGGCGATCAGGTCGCGGTCGCCTGCCCAGCGGACGGTGTCGCCTTCGCTCGTGCCCTGCCCGCGCGGGTTCAGGAGCAGGACGCCGTAGCCGTGCCGGATCAGCATCCGGGCCTCGGCTGAGCGGGTCGCGCCGGGGAAGAGGATCACCGCGGCGCGGTTCTTCGAGGGGACGTACGAGCCGGTCAGCTGGATCGAGTCGCTCGTCGTGACGGTGATCTGCTCGTAGGGAACGCGGAGGTCAGGCTCGACGACGCCGCGGCCGGTGTGCGTGTAGGTGTACGCGAAGCCGACCGGGAAGACGACGAGCCAGAAGAGCGCAAATGCCAGCGGCAGCGAGGCCGCGAGCGTCAGGGCCCGGCGGAGGAAGGTGCGGCGGCGGGAGCCGTAGGAGCGCCGCGACCGCCAGAGGACGACGAGGCCGGTGACCATCAGGACCGCGCCCGCGAGAATCGTCAGCGGGCCGGTGGTGTAGTGGTCGCCCGAGGCCTCGCTCTGGGAGAGCCAGTAGGCGCTCGGAACGCCGAAGGCGACCCCGAGGGCGCCGAAGGTCAGCGCGAGCCATCCGCGCACACCGCCGCGGACGCGCGGGTAGAGGACGGCGACGGCGGCCAGGAGACCGATCGGGACGAGCCCGCTGACAAGGTGCTCGAGCGGCGACGTGCCCGGCTCGGGCTGGAGGAAGTTGTCGTCGGCGATGTGCAGCCCGATCGCGCCGAGCGCGATCGTGACGATGCCGCGCTCGGTGCGCGCGAAGCGTGCGGCGCGGGCGGCGAGCGGCGCAGGGTTGTGCGCGCGGCTCCGGCGTCGCGCCGATCGCCTCGGGAAGGGCGTGGCTGCTCATGAGGTCCTCCGCTCGTTGACATGCACCGAGGTTCTCAGGGCACGAGCGCGAGCGGAGGGGAGCCTGCAGGCGTCTCGGGGTGCGGGCGGCTACACCCGCGAGTCCCATCGTTAGACGTAGCCTGCCCATGCCGCCGGCGACGTCGATCGACGCGCCCGTGATGTAGCTCGCCCGTTCGCTGAGCAGGAACGTGACCAGGCCTGAGACCTCGTCCGCCGTCCCGAAGCGCCCGAGCGGGACCTCCTGCCGGGCGAACGCTTCGAAGAACTCCTCGCGCGGAACCTCGGGGGCACGGCGGCGGTGGATGTTCTCCCATTGCGGCGTGATCACGAAGCCGATGTTGACGCCGTTGACAAGGATGTTGTCCTTTGCCACCTCGAGCGCGAGCGTCTTCGTGAAGGAGTTGCCTGCGGCTCGGTTCACCGACGTCGCGAAGAAGGTCGGGTCGGGGTAGCGCGAGTAGACGGCGCCGATGTTGACGATGCGCCCGCCGCCGGCTGCGCGCATGTGCGGGAGCACCTCGCGGGAGCAGCGGATGAGGGAGAAGAGCTTCACGTCGAGGTCGGCGACCCAGTGCTCGTCCGTCAGCGACTCGAAGTTGCCCGGGTGCGCGCCGCCGGCGTTGTTGACGAGGAAGTCGATCCCGCCGAGCGCCTCCGCCGAGCGCGCCACGAAGTCGCGCACCTGCTCCGGATCGGTGACGTCGGCCGCCTGTGCATGGACCGCGCCGAGCAGCTCTCCTGCGGCGAAGACCTCCTGCTCGTTCCTCGAGCAGATCGCGACGCGGGCGCCCTCGCCGACGAGCTCCTGCGCGATCGCGGCGCCGAGGCCCTTCGACCCTCCGGTGACGAGAGCGCGGCGTCCTTCGAGGCCGAGCTTCACGTCGTAGGTTTCACTTCGTGCGCAGGTAGGCGTCGGAGCCGTCGAGCCAGTCCTGCCGCGGCGGGCAGAAGATGTCCACGTCCAGCGTCGTCTCCAGCGCCTCGGCCTTGTGCGGGAGCCAGGAGGGGAGGTGGAGCACCTCGCCCGCGGCGACGTCGACGACCTCGGACTCGTCCTCGCCGAGCCAGAAGCGCAGCTTGCCCTCGAGGATGTAGGTCAGCTGCTCGTTCTCGTGCGAGTGCTGCGGCACGATGCAGCCCTTCTCGAGGAAGACCTGCGCCAGCATCATCCGCTCGGTCGAGACCAGCCGCCGCGCCAGGTCCGGCTTCAGCGCCTCCTTCGGCAGGTCCTCCCAGCGGTAGTGCGTCGCGCCGGACGGGCTCACAGGAGCGACCCGAGCCGCTCGATCCCGTCGTCGATCTGGCCTTCGTCGACGAGGCTGAACGAGAGCCGTACCGTGTCGGCGCCGCGGCCGTCCGGGAAGAACAGCGTCCCGGGCACGATGCCGACGCCCTGCTCGACCGCTCGCCGCGCCAGGTCGACGGAGTCGGCGCCGCCGGGAAGCGTCAGCCACGAGAAGAAGCCGCCCTGCGGCCTCGTCCAGCGCGCTCCCGCCGGCAGCGAGCGCTCGAGCGCCGCGAGCAAGCGCTCGCCCTTGCGCCGGTAGAGCGCCCGCGACAGCACCAGCTGCTGGTCGATCCAGCCGCGCCGGGCCGACTCCTCGAAGAGCCGCTGGCCGAGGGCGCCTGCGCATTGGTCGGTGAGCTGCTTGGCCGCGACGAGCTGGGCGGAGATCTCCGCCGGCCCGACGGCCCAGCCGAGTCGGACACCGGGACAGAACGTCTTCGAGGTCGTGCCCGCCTGGACGACGGCGTCCGGGGCGAGGCTCCAGAGGCTCGGCAGCATCTCCTCGGTGAAGCCGAGCTCGCGATAGGCGACGTCCTCGACGATCAGGAAGCCGTACCGGCGCGCCAGCTCGACGAGCGGCACGCGCCGTTCGGCTGCGAGGCTCACGCCCGCCGGGTTCTGGTGGTCGGGAATCGTGTAGAGGAGCTTCGGACGCAGCCCGCCGGCAAGCTGCCGCTCCAGCTCGTCGACGTCGAGCCCGTCGCTCGTCGAGCGGGACGGCGACGAGCTTCGCCTCGAAGCTGCGGAACGCCTGGATCGCGCCGAGGTAGGTGGGGCCTTCGACGACGACGAGGTCGCCGGGGTCGAGGAACGATTTCCCGACCAGCTCGAGCGCCTCGATCGACCCGCTCGTGATCAGCAGCTCGTTCTCGGCCGGACGGCGGCCCTGCAACGTCTCGATCCGGTCGGCGAAGGCGTCCAGCGGGCCGGCCAGCCCTCGCGTCGGCGCGTACTGGAACGCGCTCAGCTCGCCCGCGGCGACGAACTCCTGGAGCAGCGACGGCGATCCGCTCGCGCGGGAAGGTCTCCGGGTCGGGAAAGCCGCCGGCGAACGAGATCACGTCGGGCCTGCCGAGGAGCGCCAGGACGGAGGCGATCCCCTCGCCGACGTCGCCCCGCGTGCGCGTCGCGGCGAGCGCCTCCCACAGACCCGTCTCGGGCGTCACCGTCACGCCGCCAATCCTACGCAGGTGCGCTCGCTTGACATGTGACCATATGGTCACGTATCATCTCGGGGTGACCGACGACGACCGTGTGTTCAAGGCGCTCGCAGACCCGACGCGGCGCTTCCTGCTCGACCGGCTCTTCGAGCGTGACGGCCGCACGCTGACCGAGCTCGAGTCGGAGCTGGAGATGACCCGCTTCGGCGTCATGAAGCACCTCCGCGTCCTCGAAGACGCAGGCCTCGTCGTCGCACGCCGCTCGGGCCGGGAGAAGCTGCACTTCCTGAACCCGGTCCCGATCCGGCTGATCCACGACCGGTGGATCGACAAGTACACGGAGCGCCAGGTGTCGGCGCTCGCGAACCTCAAGGCGGAACTGGAGGACACGGCATGAGCACGATGACCGAGACCGGGGTGACCCAGGTCTACCGCGTCTACATCAAGGCGACCCCGGAGGCGATCTGGGACGCGATCACGAAGCCCGAGTGGACGGAGCGCTACGGCTATCCGGGCCGGGCCGAGTACGACCTGCGCCCGGGCGGCAGCTACCGCGTGACCGCCAACGAGCAGGAGCAGGCGATGGGGGTGCCCGAGCTGCTCGTCGAGGGCGAGGTGATCGAGGCGGATGCGCCGCGCAAGCTCGTCCAGACGTGGCGGGCGGGCTGGGACCCCGACCTCGTCGCGGAGGGCTTCACCCGCGTCACCTGGGAGATCTCCGAGGAGGACGGTGGGATCGCCCAGCTGACGGTCACCCACGAGCTCGAGGGTGCACCGAAGCATGCGGCGCAGGTCGCGAGCATCGCCCCGCTCTCCCAGGGTGGCGGTGGCTGGACGTGGATCCTGAGCGATCTGAAGACGTTGCTCGAGTCCGGCAGCTCGCTGCACGACTGAGTTGTCTCGACCTGGTGAAGGCCCTGCGTGCGCAGGGCCTTCACCGTTCGCGCGCGTCAGCAGAGCCGGGCGAGGCGCCCGGTGTCGACGTCGTAGACGAAACCGCCCACGCGGAGGTGCTGCAGGTACGGCCACGACCGGACCCGCTGCACGTCCGCGCGGACGGTTTCCTCCTGGTTGCTCGAGACGAGGAAGGCCAGGCTGCGCGTGTCGGGGCCGCCGGCCTCGGCCACTGCCTCGTGGACGTCCTCCTCCTCGCCGGCTGCCATCCGGCACTTCGTGTGGGCGACGATCATCGCGCGATCGACGCCGAGCAGGTACGAGGCGAGCACGAGCGTGCGGAGGACGTCGTCGGTGACGCGCGCGCCGGCGTTGCGGAGGATCTTGGCGTCGCCGGGCTCGAGGCCGAGCATGGTCAGCGGCTCGATCCGCGAGTCCATGCACGTGAGGACGGCGAGCCCTCGCGCGGCGATCGGCTCGAGCCCCTTGAGCCGGAACCCGTGCGCGTAGGCCTCGTTGGCGGCCAGCACGTCGTCGAACGTCTCGTCGCCGGCCACGGCCGCATCGTAGGCGACGACCTGGTGTCCGGCTCAGGTAGGTACGGCCGACCGCCCGGCCGCTAATCGCACGGCGGCAACGCGCGACGCGTGTCGCCGAACTCGGCACGGCTGCAATCGGGGCAGTAGAACGCGAGCTCGGGGGGACCGTCCTCTTCCGGCTCATCGACTCTGTACGCCTTCCAGCCGCGCGCGCTGACACTGCTCACGCGCGGACACTCCGCGCAGCCGAACACGCGCACGTCGCCGCTGATTCTGCGGTCAGCCCCCATGCCGCGAATCATGCTTTCGCACGGCCGGCAGGACTACTGACCGGACGGCGAGGCTCGATTCACTCGGTTGAGTGACGCTCGATCGGTCCTACCCGCTCAAGCGACAGGTCCTAGCGACCGATGGAAGGATCAGTACGAGTTCCGTGGATCGTGCCGCAGCTTTCCACGTTGAGCCGTCTTGAAGATCGGAGGCGGCCCACGCCACGGCCGCCTCCGATCTTCCTACGCGTCCCGCGACAGGCTCGGTAGTCCGAAAACGGATTTACGATGACAGGCATGCCGTCCCGGCCGCTCCTCGCCGTGCTCTGCATGGCCACTGTTCTGGCGGGCGCACTCGGGAGGTCGAGCGACGCGGCCGCGCCCGACGGCTCCGGCGTCGTCTTCAGCGTCTTCGAGAACCTGCCGCCGAACGGCGCCTGCCCCGGCTTGTACGCGGTCGATGCACGCACCCGGAAGATCTCCTGGCTCGGCGGCTGGGACGCGCAGCGCCGCGACAGTGCCCTCTACCCGGCTTTTACGGCGAACGGCACGTTCTCGTACGGTCAGATCGTCGACCCAAGTGCGAGCCCGCCGTTCGTTGAGGTCTACGCGGGCAATCGCAGCGTGGCACGGGCATACGCGTTCACGGGCTGGGCGTGGTCGCCGCGCCGCGAAGAGGTCGCCTTCGGCGGGGCCTCATCCGACGGACGGCGGCTCGAGCTCGTGCTCGGATCGGTCTCCGGTTCGAAACGAGTGCTGGCAGCGGCGACCAACGGAGGCCTCTCCTGGCTTCCGGACGGAAATGCGCTCGTCTACGGGCGCCGTGCCGGTCAGACTGACGTGATCACGTTCGTGCGCCGCGACGGGAGCGGACGCAGGGATCTCGCCAGGAACGCGGTCGCGCCGCTCGTGTCTCCGGACGGCAAGCGGGTGGCGTTCCTCCGTCGGGTGTCGCCCGCTTCGATCCAGTTCGCAATCTGGACCGTCGGGACGAACGGCGGGCGTGCTCGGAAAGTCCTCGGTCCGGCAGCGTCGGAAGCGCTCCGCCTGGGAGCGTGGTTCTCGAATCGTGAGCTGCTGGTACAGCGCGGCCGCGACAGCGACGTGATCTTCAACGCCGGCGACACCGTCAAGCGCATCGACGTCGCCACCGGCAAGCAACTGCCGTTTCTCACGCACGCGTTCGTGCTCAGCCTGTCGCCGGACCGAAGCCGGGTCCTCTTCGTCCGGCCTCACCGCGGCGGCGAAACGTACTACTCGATCCGCACGGTGCGCAGGGACAAGCGCGACGAGCGCCTCCTGGCTGTCACCGACGAAGAAGATCTGAACGTTCGAAGCCTCCCGGTCTGGAAGCCAGCGACGGCGCGCGTCGGCTGGGTCGGCGATCCAGCCCCGCCGGGCACGAGCATGGAGGAGTGCGTCCGGCTGGTCACATCGCTCCGCGACAGAACGCCCTAGCGCCGTGGCGCCGACGTGGGTCGCTAGACGGGAACAGCGGGTGCAGTTCCGTCGTTTACATAGATGACGGAAGCGAGCGCCTCTCCGGTGCTTCCCGTCATGACCTCGGGAGAGAACGATGAACAGGCATCCAGTGCTTCACCACGTCGACGTCCGCTGCGCCGCCTGCGGAGCGTCGATGTCGATCCGGTCGACCGCGGCAACGCTCTCGGTCGACGTCTGCTCGAGCTGCCACCCGGCCTACACGGGTCACGAGCGGTCGCTTGCAGCGGGCAGCAGGGTCGAGCGATTCAACAAGCGCGCAGCTCGCGCCACCGCTGCCTAGCGGACTCAGCCGGCCGCCAGCAGCTCTGCTGCCGGCCGGCTGGTTGAGTTGACGACGAGCCGTAGGTCGCTCAAGCTCGGGGTCTCGGAAACCCCGGACGCCCCCGTCCTGCATCATGTGGCCCATCAAACGGTTCATGATCACGATCCAAGCGCCAACCTGGGAAGACTTCGAGGATGTCGAGTTGCCTCGGCTCCCGGTGGTGGGCGAGACGATCGAAACGAAGTACGGAACGTGCTTGGTGACGCAGACGGACGCGTCATCCGACACCGCGCCGTACCAGGGCAAGATCGTCTGCCGAATCCCCTAGCGTGAAACAGAATCATCGAGCCCTCCTCTGGTGCGACTCCGAATGAGTCGCACCCGAGGATGGCTCTTTGACTTACCGCCTCAGCGGACCCGTCAACAACGTGTCTGGCCTTCAGCTAGTCCGTGCTCAAACCCCAGCCGTACGGGAACAGGGGGTCGTAGTTCGAATCGCCGATGTTGATCGGCACCTGCGCTTCGGTGCGCGGCCACGTCATCGGCAGCTTGCCCGTGAAGGGCCGCTTACCGAAGAGCACATCCGCGACCCCGGCACCTTCGCTGCCCGGCAGCCACGAGGCAACCAGTGCGTCGATCCTGCCGAGCTGGTCGGTGAGCACCTGCGGGCGACCGGACACCACCAGCACGACGCAGGTCTCGATCGCACCGCACACCTGGTCGATGACTGCCTTGTCACCGGGCTGCAGGGACAGGGACTTCTCCTCCAGCTGCGCCGGGGTGCAGAAGCCGCACTCCGGCCCGCCGACGTCCCCGAACCCCTCGGAATATGGCGTCTCCCCGACAACGACGACACCCACATCCGCGCCGGTCATCGGAGCCGATGCATCGATGCTGTAGGTGACGGCGGCCTGCGGCGCAACCTCCCTGATGCCTTCGAGGATGGTGGTGCCGGGAATGATGTCGCCGGAGGCACCCTGCCACTGGATCGTCCAGCCGCCGGCCTGGTTGCCGATGTTGTCGGCGTTGCGACCAGCGACGTAGATGTTCGCGTTCGGAGCAAGCGGCAGGGCGTTGCCGCTGTTCTTCAGCAGCACCTGGGATTGCGCCACTGCTTGCCGTGCGATCGCACGGTGCGCCGCGCTGCCCACCTGGTCGATGTTGTCCGCCGAGGCGAACGGGTGCTCGAAGAGGCCAAGCTCGAACTTGGCCTCGAGGATGCGGCTGACGGCGTCGTCGATACGTGCCTGGCTGACCCGTCCGGCGTTGACCTCAGCGAGCAGCAGCTGTTCGAACTGCTGGGCGCTGAAGGGCTCCATGAACATGTCGGTGCCGGCGTTCACTCCGACTCGCACCTTGTACGGGGTCAGGCCACCAACTCCGGGGTTGGCGGGATCAGGAATCTGGTGAATCCCCTCCCAGTCCGAGATGACGAATCCGCGGAAGTGGTACTGACCCTTGAGCACGTCGGTGATCAGCTCGTGGTGTGCGTGCATCTTGATCGGGTCGCCCACCCCGTCTTCGATCCAGTCGACACTGGAGAACGACGGCATGACGCTGCGCACGCCGTGCCGCCTGATCGCCGTTCCATAGGGCGCCAAATCGATCTTCGCGAACTCGTCTCGACTCGTCACCGTGATGCCCTGGTCGATCGTGTACCGCTGCAGGAACCACGGCTGGCCCACGTTGGCAGCGGCGGCCGCGGAGTCGTACACGGTGTCGCCGTCACCCGCATAGTGCTTCGCGGTGGCCAGGACATGGTCGCCTGAGATCGGCGCCCGCCCATGACCCTGCAGGCCGTCGATGATCGTCTCCATCTGGGAGACCAGCTTCGGGTCCTCGCCGAAGCTCTCGTACGTGCGGCCCCATCGCTCGTCTCGAGCGACACAGACGCACGGTCCGAAGCTCCACGGGATTCCGGTCGCGCGTACCTCCTCCGCCGTGGCCTCCCCGACCTTCCGCACGAGGGCTGGGTCGCGCGTGGCGCCGAGCCCGATGTTGTGTGGGAAGACCGTGGCGCCGTGGACGTTCCCGTGACCGTGGACGGCGTCGATGCCATAGATGATGGGGATACCCAGGCGTGTGTTGAGCGCCTGGCTCTGGAACTCGTTGACCATGTCGACCCAGGCGGCGGGCGTGTTGGGCGTCGGCGTCGAGCCGCCGCCGGACAGCACCGAACCCAGCCTGAGCGTGGCGATCTGACTCGGATCGCCGGCGACGGCACCGCGCTCGGCCTGCGTCATCTGACCGACCTTCTCCTCCAGCGTCATGCGGCTGAGCAGATCCTTGACGCGCAGTGCGACTGGCTGGGCCGAGTCGCGATACGCCGAGCGAGTCGGCGCCGCGTTGAGGTGCGCCGACTGGCCTGCGACTGGGGCCGGCTGGCCGGCCGAGACGGCACCGGCTGGCAGCAACGACATGAGCAGAACCCCAACCGCGATCAATGAAGTGCGTGCATGGGAAACCATGTTGTCCTCCCCGTAGGCGTTGAAGCGTCCCGCCTCTTCCTCCTCGGCCCTCCACTACCGGCACTCGATGAGACGGTGACCACACTCCCGCATTACCCATGGCAGCGCCGTCTAATCGTCGGCTCGAGAGACGGGTCAAGCCGCGAGACTTCGGGCCGCGGTACAGCGAGACCACACCCTGAACTGCCGCCTGAGCGAGTCCTGCCTTCAAGCGGGCGATGGGGCTCGAACCCACGACCCTCAGCTTGGGAAGCTGATGCTCTACCAACTGAGCTACGCCCGCGTGGTGCGGGCATTCTAGCCGCGTCTCTACGCGTCGAGCGCTTCGCGGACGCGGCGAGTGAGCGCGTCGACCGCGAACGGCTTCTCGATCAGCGCGTGATTCGAGAGCGCCGGCCGTCCGACCAGGGTCTCCTCGGCGTAGCCGGACATGAAGAGGATCCGGATCTGCGGACGCGAGGCGGCGACGTGCTGTGCGACCTCGTAGCCGCGCATCCCCGGCATGACGACATCCGTGAGCAGGAGGTCGATCCGGCGATCCTCGGCCTCGGCGACGGCGACCGCGGCCGGCCCGTCGGCGCAGGCGAGCACGGTGTAGCCCTGGCGCTCGAGGACACGGCGGGTCAGGTCGCGGACGACATCCTCGTCCTCGACGAGCAGGATCGTCTCCGACCCCAGCCGGGCTGCGGGCTTGGAGGCCGCGACGACCGCGCCGGGCTGTTCGGACACACGCGGGAGCGTGATCGTGAACACCGTCCCGGCCCCGGGTGAGCTCTCGACCGACACCTCGCCGCTGCTCTGGTGGACGATCCCGTAGACGGAGGCGAGGCCGAGCCCGACTCCCTGCTCCCGGGTCGTGAAGAACGGCTCGAAGATCTGCGCGACGGTTCCCTCGTCCATGCCGGAGCCCGTGTCCGTGCAGACGAGCTCGACGTGAGTGTCGCCGACGTTCCTGGTCTCGATCGTCAGCCGGCCGCCGTCGTGCATCGCGTCGCGGGCGTTCACGGCCAGGTTGACGATCACCTGCTCGATCTGGCCGGGGTCGGCCCTGACGGTCCCGAGCTCGGCGCCGCTGCGGATCTCGAGCGCCACGTCCTCGCCGACGAGGCGCTGCAGGAGCGGTTCGATCTCGGTGACGATCGTGTTCAGGTCGAGCGGGCGGGGCTTGAGCACCTGTCGGCGGCCGAACGCGAGCAGCTGCTTCGTCAGCTCGGCGGCGCGGTCGGCTGCCCGGACGATCTCGCCGAGGTCGCGGCGCAGCTCGCCGTCGCCGTTCGCGCGCTCGAGCAGCAGCGTCGCGTAGCCGGTGATCCCCGTCAGCAGGTTGTTGAAGTCGTGCGCGACGCCGCCGGCCAGGCGGCCGAGGCTCTCGAGCTTCTGCGCGCTCAGGAGCTCCGCCTCGAGCCGCTTGCGCTCGGTGACGTCACGGTAGAAGGCGATGTGGAGCCCGGGGAGGAAGTGCGGGCGAGCGGACGCCTCCGCGACCCTGACGGAGCCGTCGTTCCGCTGCGTCTCCCACTCGGCCAGGATCGGCCCGCCGGCGATGTAATCGGCCCAGTCCGCTTCGACCGTGGCGAGCTTGTTCGGCGGCAGAAACTCGTCGATCCTCCGGCCGATCAGGTCGCGCTTGGCGACGCCGAGGTACTCGCAGCCGGCGGGATTGACGTCGACGTAGCGCCGCTCGTCATCGGTGATGAAGATCGCGTCGAGCGCCGTGTCGAAGACCGCGCGCAGCTTCTGCTCGTGCTCACGCAAGACCGTCTCGGCGCGCTCGCGCCGGACCGCGGCAGCGAGCAGGCTCGACGCCGTTCGCAGCGCGTCCAGCTCGGCCCGGCTCCACGTCCGCTCGGTCGCGCAGTCGTCGAAGCCGATGAACCCCCACCAGTCGCCGTCGACGAAGATCGGAACCACTGCGATCGCGAGCACGTCATAGGCGCCGAGGGCGGCACGCTCGGCTTCCGAGAAGTCGCGCGCGATGGCAACGAAGAGCTCGTTGCGCTCCCCGAGCCTGGCCACGCGCTCGAGTCCGACCTCGTCGAAGCACATGTCCTGCGCGCGCTGGTTGTCGAGCTCCGCGGTGACGCCGTCCGCGACCCACTCGAAACGCTGGCTCGCGATCCGCTTGCCGTCCGACCGGAAGCCGCACTCGAATAGGTAGGCCCGGCTCGCCTCGGCTGCGATGCCGAGCCGTTCGAGCAGGTCGTCCGCCGCATCGCGCCAGCTCGGCTCCGCGACGAGTCGTCCGGCCGAGTGGCTGACGGCCTGCAGGATCGCGTCGCGCCGTCGCAGGTCGCGCTCGACGCGCTCGCGGTTGACGCCCGCCGCGACGAGACCGGCTGCGGCACGGAGCGCATCCGTCTCCGCCGCGCTCCAGTCGCGCTCGCGCTCGCAGTCCTCGAAACCGATGAAGCCCCACCAGACGCCGTCGACGAAGACCGGGACCGCGACAACCGAGAGCGCGTCGACCAACTCCAGCACCTCACGCTCATCGGGTGGCAGGTCGCGGATGTGGCTGCTCAACGCCTCGCCGGCCGCGAGCGTGGTCGCCCAGCGCGGGAAGTGCGGTGCGGGCCGTACGTGCCCGAGGCGGGGGTCGTCGATCAACGGCATCTCGCCGGAAGACCAGCCGGATCGAAAGATCGAGAACGGCACGTCGCGCCGCAGTCGACGTTCTCGAACACGTAGGCGCGGCTGGCGCCCGTCGCCTCGCCGAGCGCGCGCATCAGGTCGCTCATCGCATCGTCGAGCAGCGGCTCCTTGAGAAAGTGCTCTGCGGCGTAGCTGACCGCCTCCAGGATTGCGTCGCGGCTGCGCAGGTCGCGCTCGGCGCGCCGGCGTTCCTCGTTCGCTTCCGCGTTCCCGAGCACGGTCGCGAGCTGCTCCGCGACCTCGGAGAGCACGGTCACCTCGTGGGCGTCCCAGTTGCGCGGGCCGGGCGTGTTGAACCAGAGCACGCCGACGATGTGACCGTCCCGGCGCAGCGGAACGTCGACGGCGGAGCCGATCAGCTGCCGTTCGAGCTCCTCCTGGACATCCGCGAGCCACGGCGCCTTGGTGACGTCGGGGACGACGACCGGGCCATCCTCCAACCGCTCGATGTAGCCGGGAATCGCCAGCGTGTCGGAGATCGGCCCGTTGTGCTCGGTCGAGTAGCGGGCGCGCAGCGTCGGTCCGGGCCCGATCGCGACGAAGGTGACGTTGACGTCGCCGACGGCCGCGGCGAGCATCCGCGCAGCCTCGGCGACGATCTCCTCCGGCGTGCGTTCTTCGGCGGCGAGGCCGAGGATGCCGACGAGAAGCTCCAGCCGCATGCTGTCGCGGCGCCGCGACGTCACGTCCTGCAGATAACCCTGCGAGACCGCCTGGGCTCCGTTCTCACCCGCGACGATCACCTCGTCGTCGCGAACCCAGACGACGCGCCCGTCGCGTGCGATCAGGCGATAGTCGGCGTAGCCGATCGGGACCCGGCTGCGGTTCCGCTCCTCGACCACCGCCATGACGCGGTCGTGATCCTCCGGATGGAGCGACTTCGAGAACAGATCGGGGTCGGCGAGCCACTCCTCGCGCGTGTAGCCGAGCAGCCGCTCGATCTCGGGGCTGACGTACAGCGGCGAGCTGCGCTCGTCGAGGTTGTCGATGTAGACCACCAGCGGCAGGCGCTCGATGAGCTCTCTGAAGTCGAACCGGGGCATCCCGTCGGTGATCGGTCGATCAGACATCGAAATAAAGGGTCAGCTCGGCCAGACCTCGCGCAGGCGCTCGCGTGTGTCGAGCAGGTGCTCGGGCATCACCTTCACGTCGCCGAGCACCTGCATGAAGCTCGTGTCGCCGGACCAGCGCGGGACGACGTGCGTGTGGACGTGCTCGGGAATGCCCGCGCCGGCAGCGCGGCCGATGTTGCAGCCGAGGTTGAAGCCCGCCGGCCGGTAGAGCGAGCGCAGGGCCGCCATCCCCTGCAGCCCGAGGTGGTGGAGCTCGAGCGCGGTCTCATCGCCGAGCAGCTCGAGCTCGCCGACGTGCGCGTACGGGGCCAGGATCACGTGCCCCGACGAGTACGGGTACTTGTTCAGGAGCGCGAACGCGGTTCGTCCGCGGTGGACGACGAGGCTCTCCTCGACCTCGCCGGCCGCCTCGGCACAGAGCGGACAGCCCGGGAGCTCGTCGGCCTGCGAGACGTATTCGAGCCGCCACGGCGCCCAGAGCTGCTTCGGCATCGAGCAATCCTCTCAACTTCGATGCGCGGCGGCCGACCACACGACTGTGAGCTCCATTGCGGCCAGACCCACCTGCGTCGTCGCCGACGACCATCCTCCCGTGCTCGAGAGCATCTCGCGTTACCTCGAGCTCCAGGGCTTCCGGGTCGTGGGGCGGGCGGGGAACGGCGACGAGGCCGTGGCGCTCGTCGAGTCGCAACGGCCGGAGCTCGCCGTGCTCGATCTGCGCATGCCCGGTCTCGCCGGCGCGGCCGTCATCCGCCGGGTCGCGCGGACAACTCCCCAGTGCTCCTCCGTCGTCTACTCCGGGTTCGGGGACGGCGCGCTGCTGGACGAGGTGCTCGATGCCGGGGCTCGCGGTTACGTGCTCAAGGACGCACCGCTCGACGCGCTCGTCCGCGCGCTCGGGACCGTCGCGGCCGGGGGGATGTACATCGACCCGGCCCTGGCCGGCGTCCTGATCCGCGCCACACCTGCCCGCGAGCTCGGTCTGACCCCACGGGAGCGGGACGTGCTCCGGCTGCTCGCCGACGGCCATTCGAACGAATCGATCGGCCGCGAGCTCTTCATCTCGCCCGACACGGCACGCACGCAGCTGGCGGCGGCAATGGCAAAGCTCGGCGTCTCCACACGCACCCAAGCGGTCGCGTCCGCGCTCCGCCACGAGCTGATCAGCTAGGAGGGCTAACTCATCGAGGAGACGAGCGCATCGCGGCGCGAGTGCTCCTTGCCGGTGCGGAACTCGGCGATATACGCGTCGAAGTCCCACTTGTCCAGGAACCTCTCCGCCGCCCAGCGGCCGGAGTCGTACAGCGCGAGCGCGCGCTCCTTGCTCAGGTCGAACTCGGTCGTGCCGACCCCGAGCGTGGGGATCGGGATCGTCCGCGCGTAGTTCGCCTGCTCGACGTAGAGCCGGTCGTGCGCCTCCATCATCGTCTGGGCGAGCGCCTTGACGTAGTCGATGACGGCGCCGGGACCGTGCCCTGTCATCTTCGCCTTCGGCAACCGGGCGCCGAGCGGGCTCTGCGGCTTCGGCTCGACCAGGAGCAGCCCGAACGTCGGCCACTCGGGGACATCGCCGTCCTCGCAGTCGAAGAGCCAGACCGGGAAGTTCGAAAGCATGCCGCCGTCGACGATCACGTGAACCGCGCCGGTCTTCTGGTTCACGAAGCGGACGGGCTCGAAGAAGACGGGGATGCTCATGCTCATCCGGACGGCGAGCGCCACGTCGAGCGTGTCCGGCTCGATCCCGAGCTTCGTCGCGTCGCGCGGGAGCACGAGCAGCTCGTGCGTGGTCACGTCGGAGGCGATCACCTGCAGCCGTGAGCGGTAACGCGGATCGTCTGCGAACTCGTCGTGGACGAGGTCGGCGAACGTACGCACGCCCTTCGCCTCGAGGCGCTCCCTGATCCAGAGGAGAAAGCGGTCGCCCTCGTAGAGCCCGAGGTCGAGCAGCATGCTCAGCGAGCGCTCGATCAGCGGGATCTTGTCCTCCCAGGCTCGGTCCTGGAACTGGCGGTAGTCCAGCGAGACGATGATCTCCCGCAGTTCCTCCGCCGAGTAGCCGGCCGCCAGCAGCGCCGCGGTGATCGCCCCGGCCGACGTCCCGGCGATGTTCTGCGGGCGGTACTCGCGCTCCTCGAGCGTCGCCAGCGCGCCCGCGAGCCCGATCCCCTTGACGCCGCCGCCTTCGAAGACGAGATCGGCGTGAGCTTCGCTGGCGGTCATGCGGCCTCCCCGAGGTAAGAGGCGGGCCGCACCGCCGGGATCGAGCTTGCATTGTGCTCCGGGCGGCGGAATCATGCAACCGACGACACAAACTTGCTGCGGCGTGATCGAGGGAGGTCCCTCCGTGGCATATCCGTTCGTCGAGAGCCCGCACGTGACGAAGACCGGCGGGCGCCAGATCGACCTGATCGTCATCCACACGATGGAGATGGACGAGAAGGGCGAGACCGCCGAGCACTGCGCGCAGTGGTTCCGCAACCCGGCGGCGAAGGTGTCCGCGCACTACTGCGTCGACGCCAACTCGATCGTCCAGTGCGTCCGCGACCAGGACGTCGGCTGGCACGCGCCGGGGGCGAACCACGACGGGATCGGGATCGAGCACGCCGGCCGCGCGAAGCAGACGGGGCGCGACTGGAACGACGCCTACTCGGTCGCGATGCTCGATCGCTCGGCTGCGCTCGTGGCCGATCTGTGCAGGAAGTACAAGATCCCGGTCACGTGGCTCTACGCCGCCGACCTGCGGGCCGGCAAGCGCGGGATCACCACGCACGACGCCGTCAGCAAGGCGTTCAAGCGCGGCTCCCACTGGGATCCGGGGACGGGCTTTCCCGTCGAGCGCTACCTGGCCAACGTCCGCGGAAGGCTCGGCGACACTGCACGCCGGAAGCGGCCCGCGCCGCTGCAGAAGAGCCCGCCGCTGCTGCGGCTCGGCTCCGAGGGCTGGCACGTGCAGCGGCTGCAGCGCATGCTGCGCGCCCGCGATCTCTACCCGGAGCCGGCGAAGATCGACGGCGACTTCGGCGAGATCACGGAGGCCGGCGTGAAGGCGTTCCAGGAGTTCGCCGATCTCGAGCCCGACGGGATCGTCGGCCCGTTGACCTGGCGGGCGCTCGCGGCGGCGGACGTGAAGCTGCCGGCGGCTGCGCCGGTGAGATTGCAGCCCGTCTAGACCGCGGCCGTCGGAACCCACACGAGCGTTGTCTCGACGACGCGAACGTCGCCGGCCTCGAGCCGGATCGGCACGGTCTCGACGGCGTCGGCCTTCGCGGCCCACTTCTCGTCGATCTCGGCCACCTCGTCGAGGATCTCCTGCTCGAGCTCCGCGAGATCCGTCTCGGCGAGCTCGGCCTTCTCCTCTGCGCTCTCCTTCCGCTCCCCGGCGCGCGTACTCATGCCGCGGCGGCTCGCGGCGCCGCCGAGCGCACGGCCGGCGCGCGCGATCGTCCGCGAGTCCGCCTTGCCTCCGAGCAGGACGCCGACGACGCTGCCGAGGCCGGAGAAGAGCTCGGTGCTGCGCCGCGAGCTCTGCTCGACGGACGCCCGCTCGACCTGCTGCCGCGCGGTCTCGAGCGCGCGCTCGAGCCGGTCGCGCTTCGTCTCCAGCCGATCGCGGATCTTCGCCGTCTCGGCGTCCGCCTTCGCCTTGGCCGCCTCGTCGGAGCGGGCGGCAAACTGCTCCTCCGTCTCGCCCGGGCGCGAGTAGAGCTTGAGCTCGGCGTTGCGGAGCAGCTCGAGGGTCTGCGTGTCGGTCAGGCGCCGCTGGATCTCCCGCGCGGCGTCGCGGAAGAAGGTCGCTTGGTCGAGCGGGACGCTCGGGAGCACGTAGGCGGCGGCGTCCGGCGGCTCGGTGCGCAGGTCGCGGTCGTCGTAGTCGACCGCCGTCTCGCGATCGAGGTCGAGCCCGGCGTCGAGCGGTCCGTAGAGCGCCTCCCACTCCTGCGTCGTGTCGAGGTCGGCCTTCGTGTCGTCGAAGCGGAGGCTGACGCGCGCTGCGAGGAATGCCTGCAGGCGCTTCCCGGCCGGGTCGGCACCGATCTCGGCCGCCCAGGGCGCCGCGGGGTCGAGCCAGCGCACGGGAATCCCGTCCGCGACCGGCGGCGCGACCGCGCTCTCGTCGTCCGCGAGGGGAGGTTGTGTGACTGGCACACGTTCTTCGGCCGCGCGCGCGGTGTCGGGCGTCAACGTCGCGACCTGCTCCTTCGTCAAGGGGCCGCGCAGGAATGACATCGCCCAGCGGGTCGAGAAGAGCTCGGGCTTGTCGCGGTGGGCGCTCTGGAGCAGGAACTGGCGCTGCTCGAGGCCGCCGATCGCGGTGTCGAGCTTGTCGACGTCGACGCCGCCGGCGGCGGAGCGAAGGCCCTCGAGCACCCGCTCCTTGTCCCGCTCGGTCTGGAGCCGTCCGACGAACCAGCTGCCGGCGTTCGCCATCGCCTTGTAGTCGAGGTCGACGGGGTTCTGGGTCGCGATCACCATTCCGATCCCGAACGCGCGTGCCTGCTTCATCAGCGTCAGGATCGGCTTCTTCGAGGGCGGCATCGCCGTCGGCGGCGCGAAGCCCATCACCTCGTCGAGATAGACGAGCCCTCGCAGCTCACTCGTCCCGGACTGGCCGTGCATCCAGGTGATCAGACGGGAGAGCACGAGCGTGACGACGAGCTGGCGCTCCTGGTCGGAGAGATGCGCGAGGTAGATCACCGCCGCGCGCGGCCGGCCGTCCTCGGTACGGAGCAGGACCGCCGGGTCGAGCGCCGGGCCGCGGCCCCAGGCGGCGAACGACGGCGACGCGACGAGCGCGTTCAGGCGAACCGCAAGCTCGTTCCGGTCGTCCGGTGGCATGAAGGCGTCGACCTCGAAGACGCCGAGCTTCCGCAGCGGCGGCTTCTGGATCTGCCCGATCAGGCTGCCGAGGTCGAGGTCGGTGCCTGCGCGCCAGTTGTGCTCGAGCAGGTTCGAGAGGAGGACGTGCTCGCGGCTGCCGAGCGGATCGGCCTCGATCCCGATCAGCCCGAGGAGGCTCGAGACGGTTCCCTCGATCTCGTCGCGGATCGTCTCCTCGTCCGTCTCCCACGAGAGCGCCGGCGCCTTCAGCGAGCCGATCACGTTCAGCGGCACGCCGGCTTCGGAGCCCGGCGTGTAGAGGGTCACCTCGGCCGCGTCGCGGAGCGCCTGGATCCGCTGCTGGTCGATCCCATGCTCGGCGAGGCCGCGCTGCCAGAGCTCGGCCGTCTTCTGCGCGTATTCGTCGGGCGACTGGCCGGCGTCGCGCGCCGCGGACTCGTCGATCCAGGGCCGGAAGCTCGCGGCCGCGAGGTCGGGGAAGGTGAGGGCGAGGTTGCCCATGTCGCCCTTGGGATCGAGGATCAGCGCCGGGACCCCCTTGCCGAGCGCCTCCTCGAGGAGCACGATCCCGAGGCCGGTCTTGCCCGAGCCGGTCATCCCGACGATGACGGCGTGCGTGGTCAGGTCGTCGGGATCGAGAACGAGCTCTCCGCCGTCGAGGAGCTTGCCGAGCGTGTACCCCTCCGCCACGGCGCGACCTTACCCCGGAGTGGGTAGGCACGACACGCGTGACCGGGTATTGCGGCCGAGCCTCCGATGCGAGAGACTGCCGCGCGATGCAGCGCCGCCCTGACCAAGAGGAGCGCGTGGCCACACTCGTCTGCCTCGAGTGCGGGGACGAGTCAGACGAGGCGCAGCGTTGGCGTGCCTACCTCGACGAGGAGGACGTGCTGATCTACTGCGCCTACTGCGCCACCCGCGAATTCGGCCCGTAGCTCCCGCGTGAGGTGCACGCAGGGCCGGTCGCCTCGCGGAGACTGACGTCGCGCCGCATGCAACAATCGTTGCGCACGATGGCCACAAGCAGCGAATCAGAGGTCATCGCTCAACAACTGGCCGCCCTCGGCGCCAGGATCGAGCGGGTTGAGGCGCGTCTGGCCGAGGTCGACCCTGTGATCGCCAGACTCGAAGGCGCTGCTCTGACGACGGCCCGCTCGATGCAAGAGATTTCGCAGCACTGGGACGCCGTCTATGAGGCAATGCGGCGGGCTGAGCAACCCGGCGACGATTCGACACGCGGCACGTAGCTGCGCGCCTGACGGTACGCGTAGTGGAGGGCTGAGCGCCTTCTGTGCCCCCACCCCGGCGCTCAAGCCCTCGCGTCCTTACCGGGGCCGCCCGGTGTGGACTAGTCCGAGAGCGCGGGTGCGGGACGCCGGAATGACCCCCAAAGATCCTCGCGGCATCCCGCTCGCCTACCCGCGTTTCCTCGAACTCCACTGATGTACCCGTATGTAAGCGGCCGGAAACTGAGGCAGCGGGTGTAGGGCTTGGGGCCGAATAGACTCCGAGGGCCTGGGCGGGATTGCAGGCCGAGGCGTCGCCGCAGCCGGCTCGGCCTATCCTTCTTTCAGGCAAGCGGCCCTGGCGCTCCCCCTTGAGAGACACCGGGGCCGCACCTCGCTTATCGGCAAAGGCGGGCCGCGCGGTTGTAAAGTCGCGTCGGAACGGCGTAGCCTGGGGGGTACCGCGAGGCGGCGCGGCGTCTGGACTTGACTCCGGTCCCCCAGGAGACCAAGCGGCCTGGTGTAGTCCTATGGCGAAACGATTCGCCTCGCGGTTGAACGCGGCCGAAGGGTTCGCGAGAGTTGAGACGTGGCGCGGCAAACGCCTTTCGAGTGGCCGCCCCCCTCGCCCGCGCGCCACGTCTCGGTTCTCTAGACGCTTGAACGGCTGGGGAGTTTCCAGTTGGGGCGAGCCGCAGATCGGCGGCCCGCTGCAGCTCGCCCTGTTGCCAATTGTTTCACGGTTCAGCGTTCCAGTGAAGCGCTGGTCGTCGCCAGTCATACGAGTGGGTACAAGGTTGCGGTACCAACCCCCGAGCCGACGGCTTTGTCTGAGCGGGCAGGCTCAGATCCAGTGCTTCCAGCGGAAGAAGCCGAGCAGCGCCGCGCTCGCGGCGACCATCACGGCGACGATCACCCAGAACGCGTGCGCGGTGCCGTTGCCGGGGAACGCCACGTTCATCCCGAAGACGCTCGCGAGCAGGGTCAGAGGGAGCAAGGTCGCGCTGAAGACGGTCAGGATCCGCAGCACATCGTTCTGGCGATGGGAGATCACCGACTCGTTCGTCGACTCCAGCCCTTCGACGACCTCCTTGTAGTTGTCGAGCAGGTCCCAGATCCGCTCGGCAGCATCGACGATGTCGTCGAAGTAGAGGTCGAGCTCCTCGGGCAGGAACCGCTCGACCCGGCGCTCGAGCACGCGCAGGGTCGTCCGCTCCGGCTTGATGATCTTCCGGTAGCTGATGATCTCCTGCTTCACGTTCGAGAGATCGCGGACGACATCCTCGGCGCGCCGCTCGAACATGTCGTCCTCGACCGAGTCGAGCTTGTGCCCGATCTTGTCGAGGATCGGGAAGCAGTAGTCGAAGAGGTCGTCGAGCACCTCGTAGAGGAGCCGGCCGGAGCCCTTCGCCAGCAACTCCTCGCGCAGGCGCTCGTCCTCCTCGAGCCGGTAGAACAGGCGTGCCACGGGGAGCAGCTCGACGTTCGGCAGTGTCACGAGGTAGTCGGGGCCGAGGAAGAAGTCGAGCTCGGCCGCGTTCAGCCGCTGGATCGTCTTGTCGTAGACAGGGAAGTGGAGGACGCCGAAGAGGTACTCCGGATACTCGTCGACCTTGGGCCGCTGCCGTTTCGAGAGCACGTCCTCGACGTCGAGCTCGTGCCAGCCGAAGCGCTCGGCGAGCTCGTGCGCCGCGGCCGCGTCCGGCCGCTCGAGGTGGACCCAGGTCAGGCCGGGGGCGGCGAGCTCGAGCGTGCGGCGCTCAGGGCCGGCGCCGGCCGGGACCGCGCCGGAGCCGTGCCGCGTCCGCCGGATGCGGGGCAGGCTGGGCATACGTACTGAGCGGATCCTCGAGGGTCGGCATCGGCGGAAGTCTACCCGGCCGCCTGAGCGGGTTCCGGCTCGGGGGCGGAGACCGGCAGCGGGACGGGCTCCTGCGCACGGACACCACGCGGGACGCGCCGGAGACCCTCGGGCAGGCCGCGTTCGAGCGCGAGCGACGCCAGTCCGCCGAGGAGGAGCACCGACGCCATCACGACCCAGAGGCCGGTCGGAGAGGCGGCGAGGAGGACGCCGCCGACCGCGGGGCCGACCGTGAAGCCGACCTGCCACGAGAGCGCCGAGATCGCCATGTAGCGGCCGATCAGCCGTGGGTCGGCGAGGTCGACGACGAGGGTCGGCTGGACCGCGCCGTGCAGGCACTCGCCGAGCGCGAACACGGCGACGGCGACGGCGAGGAGCGCGAAGGCGGCGGCGCCCGTGAGCCAGAGACCGCTCAGGGGAACGAGCAGCCACGCCGCCGCGGAGACCGCGCCGAGCAGCGCGAGCAGCGGCACGCGCCGCCGGCCCTCGGCGAGCCGCGTCGTCGGCAGCTGCAGCAGCACGATCACGATCGTGTTGATGAAGAAGAGCCAGCCGATCCCGCGCTCGCTGACACCGGCCTCGTTCTTGGCATAGGCAGGAAGGATCTCGAGCTGCGCGATCCCCGCTCCGATGTAGAGCGAGTTGGCGACCATCAGCGCCATGAAGACCTTGTGCCGGAAGACCGTTCGGTAGCTGCCCGAGCGCTCGGCCCGCGGCTCGCGGCGGGCGGGATCGTGGACGAAGATGGTCAGCACCACGGCGTAGGCCACGAACGTGAGCGCGTCGAGCACGAAGAGCGCCCGGAAGCTCTCCGAGGCGATGAAACCGCCCGCGACACCGCCAAGGCCGATGCCCAGGTTCATCACGACCCGCTGCATCGCGAACGTCGCCGAGCGCTGCGCCCGCGTCGACAGACCGGCGAGCAGGGTCGATTGCGCAGGCCAGAAGAGCCCGTTCCCGATCCCGGTGACCGCGCTCGCAAGGAACCCCTGCCAGGGGCTCTGCACGAACGCGTAGCCGAGGAATCCGAGCGTGAGGAATCCGAGCGCCGCCGTCAGCGTCGCCTTGCCGCCGACACGGTCGACGAGCACGCCGCCGATGGGCCCGGCGATCAGGCTCACGCCCGCGTTCGTCGCGAGGACGAGCCCGGCGACGCCGAGACCGATCCCGCGCTCGTTGTGCAGGTAGATGAGCAGGAACGGGATGACGAGCCCGTTCCCGAACGCGTTCAACAGCCCGCCCATCTGCAGCAGCTGCACAGTCCGCGGCAGGCGCGGGTTCAGGCTGGAGAGGAAGCCGCGCATCGTGAGACAGTAGCGACTTGGATTTCCTGCTCGACCCGGGGGTCACGTTCCTGAACCACGGCAGCTACGGCGCCTGTCCGGCGCCGGTCTTTGCCCGCTATCAGGAGCTCCAGCGGGAGCTCGAGCGCAACCCGGTCGAGTTCCTGGCGCGCCGTTTCGACGAGCTGACTGCCGGGTCGCGCGCCGCGCTGGCCGTCTTCGTCGGCGCGCGCCCCGACGATCTCGTCTTCGTCCCGAACGCCACCAGCGGTTTGAATGCCGTCATCCGCTCGCTGCGCCTCGAGCCCGGTGACGAGGTGCTGACGACCCGGCACGAGTACGGCGCCGTCACCCGGACGTGGGAGTTCATGGGCGCGCGGCTCGTCTACGCCGAGCCGGAGGAGCTCGTGGACGCGATCGGGCCGCGGACGAGGGCGGTCTCGGTCAGCCACATCACGTCGCCGACGGCGCTCGTGCTGCCGGTGGAGGAGATCTGCGCCGCGGCGCGGGCGGCGGGGGCGCTTGCGATCGTCGACGGCGCGCATGCGCCGGGACAGGTGCCCCTGGATCTCGATGCGCTCGGGGCGGACATCTACGCCGGCAACTGCCACAAGTGGCTCTGCGCGCCGAAGGGCGCCGGCTTCCTGTGGGCACGGCCGGAGCACCAGCGCTGGATCGAGCCGCTCGTGATCTCGTGGGGCTACGGCGCCGAGCGCACGTTCGCCGACCGCCACGGCTGGCAGGGGACGCGCGACCCGACCGCGGCGCTCGCGGTCCCGGCCGCGATCGACGCGCACGGAACGTTCGACCTCGAGCGCTGCCGCCGGCTCGCCGCCTCCTTCCACGACCGCCTCCCGCCGTGCGGGCCGGCGCCGGCGCCGCAGATGTGGGCGACCGAGGTGGCGACCGACACGCCGGACGAGCTCCAGCGCCGGCTCTTCGACGAGCACGCGATCGAGGTCGTCGTCCGGGAGTGGGAGGGGAGGAGCCTGCTGCGGATCTCGATCGGCCCGTACAACGAGGAGGCCGATGTCGAGCGGCTGCTCGACGCGCTGGAGTCGCTCACTGCGGCCTGAGCGCCGCGACGGCGTCCTCGAGGTCGGCGCAGACGGCGGCGGCGACGAACCGCGTCCAGGGGTGAGCCGGCGTCCCGCCCGTGTAGGCGACGACGTGCTTGCCGGCGCGGTGTGCGTACCACGCCTCCATCGCCGTGCCCTCGTCAGGTGCGGTGAACGCCGCCAGGACTGCGTCGCAGGCGTCGATGTCGGCCAGGTCGCCTTCGACGATCTCGCGCTCGTGGCCGTCGGTGCGCCCGCGGAAGTCGCGGCGCATCGGATCGACCGGCTTCCCAGCCCGCCTCCCGCACGAGGGCGGCTGCGCGGCGGCGGTACTCCTCCGCGAACGGCGGCCCGGCGAGGTAGACGCGCATCGCGCCTAGACTACGAGGGATGACGGAGACGACGCGCGAAACCGAGTTCGTCGCCCTCGGGCACGCCGGTTCCGAGCACTACGCGGGCCTCGAGACCTTCCCGAACCCCGGGATCGCGACCGTCTCGATGACGAGCGACGAGCTCGTCGCCGTCTGCCCGATCACGGGCCAGCCGGACTTCTACACGGCTGCGATCGAGTACCGGCCCGACGCGCTCTGCCTCGAGTCGAAGTCCTTGAAGCTCTACCTCGCGACCTACCGGAACGAGGGCGTCTTCTGCGAGGCGCTCGCGGTCAAGATCCGCGACGACGTCGCCGCGGCGCTCGAGCTCCCCTCCGACAGGGTGACCGTCGCGCTGACCCAGAAGGCGCGCGGCGGGATCACGATCTCGGCGACGACCTAGGAGGGTTTGGCGAAATAGCGGCTGAGCCGCCGGGCCGCGCTGGTCGCCCCGAGGCGGCGTCCTCAGTCGCCCCGATAGCTTCGGCTATCGGCGCTCCCTGCGTCCTTGCCTCGGTACGACCATCGCACCCCCTCGACGAGCGCCATTCCGCCAAACCCTCCTAGGTGGGCTTCGCCGTCATCGCCCAGACGGCGACGATGTAGGCGGCCAGGAGCAGGACGCAGATGACGCCGATGATCCGCGCGAAGCGGACGCCGCGGGCGCCGTCGTCGCGCGAGCGGCGCAACCCGATGGCGGCGAGGATGATCGAGATCAGGATCAGCAGTGCCCCGATGTCCGCGGTGATGTACCCGATGCCGAGCCACGCCGGGTCGAAGTCGTCGGGGAAGTTCTCCTCCGATTCCGTCCACTGCGCGCCGATGCGCATCAGCACGTAGGACGGGAGGACGCCGACGAGGAGCGTCTTCAGGCCGAAGCGAGCGAGGACGGGGGCGCGCTCTGGGCTTCGCCAGCCGACGACCGTCACGAAGGCGACGGCTGCGAGGGTGCCCACGAGCAGCATCGCGCCGAGCACGTGTAGGAAGAGCGGAAAGTTGACCGAGTCGGCGCGGATCGCTGCGAGCATCGTCACGCTCCCGGCTTCCAGATCATAAGGATGAGGATGAGCAGCAGCGCGACGCTGTTGATCGTCTGGAAGCGGATCCCACGAGCGCGTCCGGCGATCGGGTCGGCCTCGAAGGCCTTGCCTGCCTGCCCGCCGGCCCAGCCGCCGATCGCCCAGAGCACGAGTGAGGCGAGGATCCAGCCGTCCCAGAGCTCGTATCCCTCGACGTCGATCGCGAGCCAGATCCCGAACACGAGCGCGGCGATCATCCCGACACCGACGAGGATGCCGAAGAAGCGGCCGTACGTCATCGCCGTCGGCGGGTCGATCAGCGCCGTCGCCGCGCTGCGCGTGCCGAGGATGAGGCCCCAGAGCGCCGTCATCGCGCCGACCGCGAGGAAGGCGCCGAGCATGTGCAGGAAGAGGAGCCAGTCGTAGAGATCCACCGCGAGCGGGAACCTACAACGCCCCGCGGACGGCTGCACAGAGAACCGGGCCGCGCCGCGAAGCGGCACGGCCCCTTGGGTCTGCGCGCCCTGGTATCGGCTTTTCGCCGATGCCAGGGCATGCGACGGAAGAGCATGCGCCCGGCACGATTCGAACGTGCGACCTTTCGCTCCGGAGGCGAACGCTCTATCCCCTGAGCTACGGGCGCGGGGAGCCGTGAGTGTAGCGGGCGGGGCCGGGAGGACTTCCCTCGACCTGGTGCGGTTAGGTTGTGCCGGTGGAGCTGACCGCACGGATTGTCAGCCTGCGCCTGGCCGAGACATTCGTGATCGCGCGGGAGTCGAGCGACGAGGAGGACGTCGTCCAGGTCGAGCTGACCCACGACGGCGTCACGGGGTGCGGCGAGGGTGCGCCGATCGAGCGCTACGACGAGTCGGGTGCGTCCGCGCTCGTGTATCTCGAGGCGGCGGCGACCGAGCTCAGCGACGATCCGTTCGCCCTCGAGGAGCTGGATCAGCGCCTGCCGCCGGGCGAGAATGCGGCCAGGGCGGCGCTCGACGGCGCCCTGCACGACCTGCAGGGGAAGTTGCTCGGGATCCCGGTCTGGAAGTTGCTCGGGCTGCCCCGCACAGGCCCGCCGACGTCGTGGACGGTCTGGCTCGGCGATCCGGACGACATGGCGCGGCGCGCCGAGAAGGCGGCGTCGCGGTTCGCGCGGCTGAAGCTGAAGCTGGGCGGGGCGGACGGCCTCGACGTCGAGCGCGTTCGCGCCGTCCGCGGCGTCACCGAGCTGCCGCTCCAGGTCGACGTGAACGAGTGGTGGTCGCTCGAGGAAGCTCTCGACGCGCTGCCGCAGCTGCGCGAGCTCGGCGTCGCCTACTGCGAGCAGCCGCTCCGCGCCGGCGATGAGGGCGGACGGACGCTGAAGGAGCGCTCGCCGATCCCGATCTACGTCGACGAGGACTGCCACCGGCTCGACAGCGTCGCCGCCTGCGCGGAGATCGCGCACGGGATCAACATCAAGCTGGCCAAGTCGGGCGGGATCCGGGAGGCGATCCGGATGGCGCACGCCGCCCGCGCGCTCGGGCTCGGCGTCATGCTCGGCTGCATGATCGAGTCGGGGCTCGGAATCGCAGCCGGCTGCGTCGTCGCGCCGCTCTGCGACCACGTCGACCTGGACGGGAACCTGCTGATCGCCGACGACCCGTGGCCGGGGGTCGCGTTCGCCGACGGTGTCCAGGTGCCGTCCGAGAAACCGGGGCTCGGTGTCGGACCGGCCTGAGCGCGTCTTGATCCTCGCGGAGGGCTTCTCCGGGATCCGCACTACGGGAAGACCGCGCGCGGCGTGCTCGCCTACGGCGAGCGGCCCGTCGTCGCGATCCTCGACTCGACCCGAGCGGGGGAGACGCAGGGCGGCGTCCCGATCGTCGGCTCGGTCGAGCACGCGCTCGCCTACGACCCGACGACTGCGCTCGTCGGCGTCGCCACCGCGGGCGGGCGCTTCCCGCCGGAGTGGCGCGAGTTGCTGAAAAGCGCCGTTTCGGCCGGCCTGAACGTGGAGAACGGCCTGCACGAGTTCCTCCGTGACGACGAGGAGCTGGGCGAGCTGGCAGCGCGTCACGGCGTCGAGCTCCGCGACCTGCGCCGTCCGCCCGCCGACCTGAACGTGCCCACGGGCGCGAACCTGGAGCAGCCGACGAGAAACGTCCTCACGGTTGGCTCCGACTGCGCGATCGGGAAGATGACCGTCTCGCTCGAGCTCGACCGGGCCGCGACGGCGCGCGGAATCGCGTCGCGCTTCGTCCCCACCGGGCAGACCGGGATCGCGATCGCAGGCTGGGGGATCGCCGTCGATGCCGTCGTCTCGGACTTCATCGCGGGCGCGGCCGAGCGGCTCGTCGTCGAGGGGCACGAGCGCGGGGGAGAGCTGCTCTTCGTCGAAGGGCAGGGCGCGGTCACGCATCCCGCCTACTCGGGCGTGACTCTCGGTCTGATCCACGGCTCCGCTCCGCACGCCTTCGTCCTCTGCCACCAGGCGGGAGCGACCGAGGTGGAAGGCTATCCCGGACATCCGTTGTTGCCGCTGCCGGAGCTCGTCGAGCTGCACGAGTGGATCTCGCTGCCCGCCCGCAAAGCCCGCGTGGCGGCAATCGCGCTGAACACGCGCGAGCTCTCCGAGGACGCGGCCCGCGCGGCGATCGCCCGCGCCGAGGCCGAGACCGGCCTGTCGGCCGACGATCCGGTGCGCTTCGGCGCCGACCGGATCCTCGACGCGGTCCTCGCATCACTCGATTAGGGGCTGATCCCGCCGGTGGCACGGCCGATGACTGGGCCTGCGGCACGACATTCTGCGACCAGAGAGGGCACCTTGAAACGATTGACTGCGGCCTGCGCGCTCGTGTGCGCACTGACCCTGACGACGACGGCGGCTGCCGTCGACTTCGGCGCCAACGACGACACGGGCCGCTACTCGGCCGGCGGCGGTGCCTCCTTCTTCGCGCAGATGAAGGCGAGCGGCCTCTCGCAGAACGTGATGACCGTCCGCTGGACGCCCGGCTCGAGCGGCGTCGCCGACAAGGGCTTCCTCGACAGCGCAGTCCCCGCAGCCGTGACCGCCGGGATCAAGCCGATCTTCGCGGTCTACCCATATCCGCCGAGCGCGATCGAGTCGGGCGCCGCGAATCCGGCCGCGTTCGCCACCTGGGTTCGCGAGCTCGCAGATGCCTACCCGACCGTGACGACCTTCATCGTCGGCAACGAGCCGAACCTGAACACGTTTTGGCGTCCACAGGGCGACGGCACCAAGGTGCTGTCGGGCGCCTCCTTCGGGCCGTTCCTTGCGGCCGGTTACGACGCGCTCAAGGCGAAGTCGAGCGGGATCACCGTGCTCGGCGTCGGCTCCTCGCCGCGCGGCGACCGCGCTCCGCAGGCCGCCGGCAAGAGCTCGCCGGTGCACTTCCTCGACTCGCTCGGCGACTGGTACCGCGCCAGCGGCCGCCCGGCACCGCTGATGGACGGCTTCAGCTACCACCCGTACCCGAACCCGAGCGACTTCTCGGTCCCGTTCACGTTCACCTACGGCTGGCCGAACGCAGGTGTGCAGGAGCTGCCGCGGATCAAGCAGGCGCTCTGGGACGCGTTCAGCGGCACCCCGCAGCCGACCACGGTCCAGGGCCTGAAGCTCTACCTCGACGAGGTGGGCTGGCAGGTCGACACGAGCGGCAATCCGGCCTACGAGGGCTCCGAGAACGTGCGTGTCACGAGCGAGGAGACACAGGCCGCGATCTATGCCGACATGGTCCGCTTCGTCTCCTGCGACCCGGACGTCGCGCAGCTGAACTTCTTCGGCTACTACGACGAGCGCAACCGCGCCGGCTGGCAGTCGGCCCTGCGCCGCGCAGACGGCAGCGAGCGGCCGGCGAACGCCGCCGTCGCCTCGGCGATCGCAGCCGGGTGCACGACGGGGATCAGGAGCTGGTCGCCGCTCGCGAAGCCCGAGGGCGCCGCGGTCGAGTTCGCTGCGGTCAACGCCAAGGCGAAGGGCCAGAAGCTCGTCGTCCGCTACACGCCGACCGCCGGCGAGGACGTCACCGTCAAGGCCGGCTTCGTGCCCGCCTCGACGCCGAAGGCGCGGATCCCGGCCCTGCTCGCGGATGCCGGCCGCGTCGACGCGAATCGGCGCCCGCCGCGGACGGCGAACGCAACCGTCTCGGCGAGCCCGCAGGTGCTCGCGGTCGTGCTCGCGGCCGCGATGAACCCCCAGCGTGCGGCCGTCTTCACGAGCTCGGCGTTCAAGGGTGGGGCCGCTGCGACGACGAAGTCGAAGCCCGTCAAGAAGGCGGCCAAGGCGAAGCCTGCGAAGAAGGGCAAGAAGAAGCCGGTCAAGCGCAAGAAGCACCGCTGACGGTCGGGCACTAGATGGTTAGAGTCGCGGCATGCTCCGTGACCACCGCAAGCTCGGGCTCATCGTCGTCGCGCTCCTGCTCGCCGGTTTCTTCGTCGAGCACGACGGCGTTGCGATCGCGCTCTCGGTCCTCGCGCTCGCAGTCGCGCTGGCGGCGATCGTGATGCTCCTGCTGGCCAGGCGGGCGGAGCGGGCGGACAGCACCGATCCTTGACAGCGAACACGTGTTCGTGCATCATGGCGAACACATGTTCGGACGCGTTCTCATCCTCGCAGCGGTCGGCATCCTGCTCTGGGCCGCCTTCGCGCGTTCCTCCGACGCGTCCGGGCCGGAGCAGCGCTACGTCGTGCAGCCGCACGACACGCTCTGGTCGATCGCGTCGAGCGGGTACAACGACCCGCGCCAGGGGGTCTGGGAGATCAAGGAGCGGAACGGCCTGCGCGGGGCCACGATCGTTCCCGGCCAGGTGCTCGTCCTCCCGTAGCCCGACCCAGGAAGGTTTGGCGAACTAGCCGCTGAGCCTCCGCGCCGCGCTGCACGAGCATCGCACCCCGGCGACGAGCGCTATTTCGCCAAACCTTCCTAGACTGGCGGCGTGGATCTCGACGTCGTCTTCCTGGGCACCGCCGGCTCGATGCCGACCGCGCGGCGCGCGCCTTCGGCGACGCTCGTCCGCCGCGGCGGCGAACGGCTGCTGATCGACTGCGGCGAGGGCACGCAGCGGCAGCTCCTGCGCTCGGATCTCGGCCTCGTCGACCTGCAGGAGATCTTCCTGACTCACTTCCACGCCGACCACTTTCTCGGCCTGCCGGGGATGCTGAAGACATTCGCACTGCGTGGCCGCGAGCTGCCGCTGACCCTGTACGGCCCCCGCGGCCTGGACGAGCTGCTGCTGTCGCTGCGGCGCATCTTCGGTCGTCTCACGTTCGAGGTCGACGTCGTCGAGCTCGCGCAGGAGGCGGTGCTGCCCCGCGACGGCTACGCGCTGCGCACGTTTCCCGCCCGCCATGGCCGCGACGCGATCGGCTACGCCCTCGTCGAAGACGAGCGCCCGGGCCGCTTCGACGTCGCGGCCGCCGATGCGCTCGGAGTCCCGTTTGGACGCGAGCGCGGGGCGCTCCAGAACGGCGAGCCGGTGACGCTCCCCGACGGGCGCGTCGTCACCCCCGAGCAGGTGCTCGGCGAGGCGCGGCCGGGCCGGAAGGTCGTCCTCACCGGCGACACAGCCCCTTCAGACCTCGTCGTCGAGGCGGCGTTCGGCGCCGACCTGCTCGTCCACGAGGCGACGTTCTGCGAGGACGAGGCCGAGCGAGCGCGGGAGACGGAGCACTCGACCGCGCTCGAGGCCGCGCGGGTCGCGAAGGACGCAAACGTCCGTCTGCTCGCGCTGACGCACAGCTCCAGCCGCTACAGCGGCGGCGACGTCGAGCGGGAGGCGCGGACGGTGTTCGCGGATACGGTCGTGCCGCGTGACTTCGACCTGATCGAGGTGCCGTTCCGGGAACGGGGCAGCCCGGAGCTCGTGAAGCGCGGCGCACGGCTGCCCCGGGCTGAAGTACCCTCCGGGCCATGAGCGAGATGGTGCAGGTCGCCGTCGCGGGGGAGGTCACCGAGGGCGAGGAGATTCAGGCGATCCTCAACGCCGCCGGGATCGAGTCGGAACTGGAGCCGGAGGACGAGGCGGACGCGATCAAGGTGCTCGTGCCGGAAGGATCGCTCGAGGCGGCCAAGGACGCGATCGAGGCGATGACCGAGCCGGACGACCCGATCGCAGACTGATCGGCATGGTGCCCGTCCGCCGGGCGCGCTAGGATCGCGCTCGACCCTTTAACCCGGTCCAGAGAGGCCGGAAAGGAAGTGGAATGAGCACGCACAGCACCGACCGCAATGCGGTCAAGCCATTGCTGGGCAAGGTCCTCCTGGATCGCGAGGGCCTCGAGCGCACGCTCTCGCGGATCGCCCACGAGATCATCGAGCGCAACGACGACCTCGGCCGGCTCGCGCTCGTCGGCATCCACACCCGCGGCGTCCCGATCGCAGAGCGGCTCGCCGCGCTGATCGAGGAGCGGAGCGGGGAGGAGGTCGAGCTCGGCGCCGTCGACATCACCTTTCACCGCGACGACGCTGTCGCCGGCCGCGAGCAGCCGGTCGTCCACGCGACCGCACTCGACTTCGAGCTGCGCGGGATGACGGTGATCCTCGTCGACGACGTCCTCTACACGGGCCGCACGATCCGGGCCGCGATCGAAACGCTGTTCGAGCGCGGGCGGCCCGCTCGCGTCCAGCTCGCCGTCCTCGTCGACCGCGGCCATCGCGAGTTGCCGATCCGACCCGATTACGTCGGCAAGAACCTGCCGACCGCCCGGAGCGAGCGGATCCAGGTCGAGCTCGCCGAGACCGACGGCGCCGACCGGATCCTCCTCGTCGCCGCGCCCGAGGAGCGGTCATGAGACATCTCCTCTCGATCGCGGATCTGACCCGCGATGACGTCGAGCGGATCCTCGAGACCGCCGGCGCACTGCAGGGCGTGGAGGAGAAGCTGCCCACGCTGCAGGGGAAGCTCGTGCTCAGCCTCTTCTTCGAGTCCTCGACGCGCACGTCGTCCAGCTTCGAGCTGGCGGCGAAGCGGCTCTCGGCGGACGTGATGTCGCTGAAGGCGGCCGGCTCGTCGGTCGACAAGGGCGAGTCGCTCAAGGACACGGTGCTGACACTCGCGCAGTACCGGCCGCACGCGATCGTCGTCCGGCACCCGCAGATCGGCGCGCCGCAGCTCGTCGCGCGCTACTCGGACGCGGCGGTCGTGAATGCCGGCGACGGCAAGCACCAGCATCCGACCCAGGCGCTGCTCGACCTCTTCACGATCCGCGAAGCGCTCGGAGGGCTCGACGGGCTCCACGTGGCGATCGTCGGCGACGTCCTCCACAGCCGCGTCGCACGCTCGCTGATCCAGGCGCTCGCGCTCGTCGGCGCTCACACGACGCTCGTCGGCCCGCCGACGCTGATCCCGCGCGGGATCGAGGCGATGGGCTGCGAGACGACAACCGAGATCGGCGCGATCGCCGACGCGGACGTCGTCTACGTCCTCCGCATGCAGCAGGAGCGGATGGAGTCCGCATTCGTCCCGAGCCTGCGTGAGTACGCGGCGCGCTGGGGCGTGACACCGGAGCGCATCCGGCCCGGCCAGAAGGTGATGCATCCCGGCCCGATCAACCGAGGCGTCGAGATCGACGGCCGCGTCGCCGACTCGCCGGACTCGCTGATCCTCGACCAGGTCCGCGCCGGGGTCGCGGTGCGGATGGCGGTGCTGCACGACCTGCTCGCCGCCGAGAGCCCCGTGCGCGAGCGGGAGGCGGTCGCGTGAGCACGCTCGTCTGCCGCAACGGCCGCTCCGACAGCCTCGTGCTCGAGGGTCGGCTCGCAGGCGGCGAGTGCGTCGCGGTCACCGTCACCGACGGCGTCATCTCCGCGATCGCGCCCGCAACGGCGACGCCGCACGTGCTCGCTCCGGCCTTCGTCGACCCGCACGTCCACCTGCGCTCGCCCGGCCGCGAGGACGAGGAGACGATCGCCTCCGGCTCGGCCGCCGCTGCCGCGGGCGGCTACTGCGCGATCCTCGCGATGCCGAACACCGATCCCGTCGTCGACTCGGCCGCGGTGCTCGGCTCGCTCCTCGAGACGGCCAAGCGGGAGGCGCTCGTGCCCACCGGCTTCATGGCCGCGATCTCGAAGCGGCTCGGCGGGGAGGAGCTGACCGAGATGGGGGAGCTCGCCGACGCAGGCGCGGCCGCGTTCACGGACGACGGCCGCCCGGTCACCTCGGCCGGGCTGATGCGGCGCGCGCTCCAGTACGGCTCCGTCACGGGGCGCACGCTGGCGCTCCACTGCGAGGAGCCGACGCTCTCCCGCGACGGCCAGGTGCACGAGGGCACCGTCTGCGCCGAGCTCGGCTTCGCCCCGTACCCGTCGCTCGCCGAGAGCGCGATGGTCGAGCGCGACCTCTCGCTCGCCGGCTACGAGTCACGGCCCCTGCACCTGATGCACCTCTCCGCGAAGGAGTCGGTCGAGGCGCTCCGCCGCGCCCATGAGCGCGGGATCGCGGCCACGGCGGAGGTGACGCCGCATCACCTCGTCCTCACCGACGACGCGGTCCGCTCGCTCGATCCGAACGTGAAGATGAACCCACCGCTGCGCGCCGACGACGACCGGCAGGCGCTGATCGAGGCGCTTCGGGACGGCACGATCGCCTGCGTCGCCACCGACCACGCGCCGCACTCGCGCGAGGAGAAGGAGACGCCGTTCGAGGAGGCGCCGTTCGGCGTCACCGGCCTCGAGACCTCGTTTGCGGCGCTCTACACGTACCTCGTCGAACCCGGCGTCGTCCAGCTCGAGACGCTGCTCGAGCGGATGTCCGGGGGCCCTGCGCGTGCGCTCGGCCTGCCCGTGCCGACGCTCGAGGTCGGCGCCCGCGCAAACCTCGTCCTGCTCGACCTCGAGCGGGAATGGACGGTCGCCGAGAGCGGCTTCCGCTCGCGGTCCGCCAACTCGTGGCTGCTCGGCCGCACGCTGCGCGGCGCCGTCCTCACGACGATCGCCGACGGCCGGGTGGTGCACACATCGTGATGACCGCCGTCCGGATCCCGACCGAGCTCGCGCCGTACCTGAAGCAGCTCGTCGACACGTTGCAGCGAAATGCGCCGATCGAGGCGGTCTACGTGCACGGCTCGGCCGCACTCGGTGCGTACGAGCACGGTCGCAGCGACGTCGACGTCGTGGCGGTGACGAGCCGCTCGCTGTCGCTCGACGAGCGGCGCTCGCTCGCGGCCGCGGTCGAGGAGCTCCCCGTCCCAGCCCGCAAGCTCGAGCTCGTCGTCTATCCGCGCTGCAGCGACCGCTGGGAGCTCAACCTGAACACGCCCGATGCCGACACCGCTGAGCACCTCGGCCTCGATCCCGACGCGGAACCGTCGTTCTGGTTCGTGCTCGACCGGGCCATCGCCGCTCAGCACGCCCAGGCGCTCTTCGGGCCGGAGTGGGCGGAGCTCTTCGAGCCGGAGTCGCCCGCGGCGATCGAGGCGGCGCTCGACGAGGCGGACGCGTTCGACGGCTGGGACGACCCGCGCGGGCGCGAGCTGGCCGCCGCCCGCTCGCGCACCTGGCGCGAGACCGGCCGCTGGGTCTCGAAACCAGAGGCCTCGGCGTGGCTCGCGTGACCGGCTTTCTCGCGCTCGAGGACGGCACGATCTTCCGCGGCGAGTCCGTCGGAGCCGAGGGCACCGCCTTCGGCGAGGCCGTCTTCACGACGGCGATGACCGGCTACCAGGAGACCGTCACCGACCCGAGCTTCGCCGAGCAGCTCATCTGCTTCACGGCGCCGATGGTGGGCAACTACGGCGTCGCCGCCGGCCGCGCCGAGTCGCCGGGAGCCCACGCGAAGGCGGTGCTGATGCGCGAGGCGCGCGGGCCGGAGTGGACGGCGTGGCTGGAGGAGAAGGGGATCGTGGCGCTGACCGGGATCGACACCCGCTCGCTCGTGCTCCGGCTGCGAGAGGGCGGTGCGATGCGCGCGGTCGCGGCGACCGGGGTGCTCGCGGAGGCGGAGGCCCTCGGCGCTGTTCGCGCGAGGCCGTCGATGGCAGGTGCCGCGCTCGTCGCCCAGGTATCGACGCCGGAGCCCTACGTCTACTGCGACGCGGGCTCGCTCCGGGTCGCCGTCATCGACTACGGCTGCAAACGCTCGATCCTTCGCCGACTCGCGGGCGCCGGCGCGCACGTGACCGTCTTCCCGCACAGCGTCGATGCGGAGACGCTGCTCGACCACGACGCCGTCCTGCTCTCGAACGGCCCGGGCGACCCGGAGCCGCTGCACGAGGAGGTCGCAACGGTGCGCGGGCTGCTCGGCCGCGTCCCCGTCCTCGGCATCTGCCTCGGCCACCAGCTGCTCGGTCTCGCGACCGGCCACGGGACCTACAAGCTCCCGTTCGGCCACCGCGGCGCCAACCACCCAGTGCTCGCGCGGAGGGGCGGCCGCGTGCTCGTCACGAGCCAGAACCACGGCTTCGCGGTCGCGCCCTCGGACGACGCCGAGGCGACGCACGTCTCGCTCTACGACGGCACCGTCGAGGGCTTCGACTTCCCGGAGCTGCGCGCCCGCTCGGTGCAGTTCCATCCCGAGGCGGGCCCAGGGCCGCACGACGCGTGGCCGATCCTCGAGCAGTGGGTGCAGGAGGTGCGGGATGCCACGTAGGCAGGACATCAGGTCGATCTGCCTGATCGGCTCGGGGCCGATCGTGATCGGGCAGGCGTGCGAGTTCGACTACGCGGGCTGCCAGGCGCTGAAGGTGCTGCGCGAGGACGGCTTCCGCACGATCGTCGTCAACTCGAACCCGGCGACGATCATGACCGACCCCGGCTTCGCCGACGCGACCTACCTCGAGCCGCTCGACCTCGAGGGCGTCGCCGACGTCCTCGGCCGCGAGCGTCCCGACGCGCTGCTGCCGACGCTCGGCGGCCAGACGGCGCTCAACCTCGCGATCGAGCTGGCCGACGCGGGGATCCTCCGGGACCTCGGCGTCGAGCTGCTCGGCGCGCCCGTGGACGTGATCCGCCGCGCCGAGGACCGCGAGCTCTTCCGCGACGCGGTGCAGAGCTGCGGGCTCGTGGTCCCGAGCTCGCGGATCGTGACCAGTGTCGACGACCTCGCCGGCGTCGCCGTGCCGGCCGTCGTGCGCCCGGCCTTCACGCTCGGCGGTCACGGCGGCGGCTTTGTCTCGACCGCAGCTGAGCTGCGCGCTCAGGTCGAGCGCGGCCTGCGCGAGAGCCCGATCGGCCAGGTGCTCGTCGAGGAGTCGGTCAAGGGCTGGGACGAGTTCGAGCTCGAGGTGATTCGCGACCGCCGCGACAACGTCGTCATCGTCTGCTCGATCGAGAACCTCGACCCGATGGGCGTCCACACCGGCGACTCGGTCACGGTCGCGCCACAGCTGACGCTCTCGGACGAGGCCTACCAGGAGCTCCGCGACGCCGCGATCGCGGTCATCCGCGCCGTCGGTGTCGAGACGGGCGGCTCCAACATCCAGTTCGCGCGCGACCGCGAGACGGGCGAGATCCGCGTGATCGAGATGAACCCGCGCGTCTCGCGCTCGTCGGCGCTCGCCTCGAAGGCGACCGGCTACCCGATCGCCAAGGTCGCCGCCAAGCTCGCCGTCGGCTACACGCTCGACGAGATCCCGAACGACCTGACGAAGACGACGCCGGCGAGCTTCGAGCCGACGCTCGACTACGTCGTCGTCAAGTTCCCCCGCTTCGCCTTCGAGAAGTTCCCCGGCGCCGACACGACCCTCGGCACGCAGATGAAGTCGGTCGGCGAGGCGATGGGGATCGGCCGCACCTTCCAGGAGGCGTTCTGGAAGGCCTGGTCGAGCCGCGAGCTCGATGCGGGCGCGGTGACCCCCTGGGCGGCGCTCGACGATCTCCCCGACGACCTGCACCCGTGGTTCCGGCGCGAGTTGGAGCAGCTGCGCCTCGACGGCCCGCCGCAGGGCGAGCGCGTCTACCGGCGCGTCGACTCGTGCGCGGGTGAGGTCGCCGCCGACTCGAACTACTACTACTCGACCCGCGGTGAGGCCGACGAGCCGGTGCCGGCGACGGGCAAGCCGCGTGTCGTCATCCTCGGCTCCGGCCCGAACCGGATCGGCCAGGGGATCGAGTTCGACTACTGCTGCGTCCACGCGGCGCAGAGCTTCCGGGCGCTCGGCTACGAGGCGATCATGGTCAACTGCAATCCGGAGACGGTGTCGACCGACTACGACACCTCCGACCGGCTCTACTTCGAGCCGCTCGATGTCGAACACGTGCTCGCGGTCTGCGAGCGGGAGCAGCCGGAGGGCGTCGTGATCCAGTTCGGCGGCCAGACGCCGCTGAAGCTCGCGCGCGCGATCGAGGCGGCCGGCTTCAAGGTGCTGGGCACGCCGTACGAGGCCGTCGACCTGGCCGAGGACCGCGAGCGCTTCGGGCAGCTGCTGGCGGAGCTCGACGTCCGCTGCCCGGAGTGGGGAATCGCCGACGCACCCGAGGCAGCGGTGGAGATCGCGGAGCGGGTCGGGTACCCGGTGCTCGTCCGGCCCTCCTACGTGCTCGGCGGCCGGGCGATGCGGGTCTGCTACGACGACGAGCAGGTGCGCGCGGCGATGGCCGGCATCACCGGCTCGGTCCTCGTCGACCGCTTCCTCGAAGGGGCGCTCGAGATCGACGTCGACGCGCTCTGCGACGGCGTCTCCGTCCACATCGGTGCCGTGATGGAGCACGTCGAGGAGGCTGGGATCCACTCGGGCGACTCCTCGTGCGTGCTGCCGGCCCCCTCGCTCGACGAGGAGGCCTACGCCGAGGTCTGCCGCGTCGTCCGCCGGCTCGGCCCCGCGCTCGGCGTCGTCGGCCTGCTGAACGTCCAGCTTGCTCTGGTCGGCGGCGAGGTCAGCGTGATCGAGGTCAACCCGCGCGCCTCGCGGACGGTGCCGTTCGCGAGCAAGGCGACCGGCGTCAACCTCGTCGACGCGGCCGTGCGGCTCGCGGCCGGTTCCCGCCTGCACGAGCTCGAGCTGCCCGAGGAGCGGCGCCCCGAGCTCGTCAGCGTCAAGGCCGCGGTGCTGCCGTTCGCGCGCTTCCCCGGCTCCGACCCCGTGCTCGGCCCCGAGATGCGCTCGACCGGCGAGGTGATGGCGAGCGCCGCCGACCTGCCGACGGCGTTCGCGAAGGCGGAGCGCGCCGCGGGGCGGCCGCTGCCGACGGGCGGCACGGCCTTCCTCTCGGTCCGCGAGCTGGACAAGGCCGCGATCGCGCCGGTGGCGCACGCGCTGGCCGAGCTCGGCTTCGACCTGCTTGCGACGGGCGGCACGGCCGCCGTGCTCCGCGATGCGGGGCTCGAGGTCGCGACGCTCGCGAAGGGCGACGCCGTCGTCGATGCGATCCGAACGGGCCGCTGCGACCTCGTCGTCAACACGCCTCAGGGCTCCGGTGCCCGGCGCGACGGCGCCCTGATCCGGCAGGCGGCACTCTCGGCCCGCGTCTCCTGCATCACCACCCTGTCCGGCGCCCGCCTCGCGGTCGACGCGATCGCCAACGCGCGCGAGGAGATCGCGCACTCCCTGCAGGAGCGGATCGAGCATGAGACGCGAGCTGCGTAGCGTCCGCGGCGTCGAGTGCGTCGGTCCGTACACGCTCCTGCGGATCGACCAGGGCGGCCTCGAGGCTGGGATCCCGGGCCAGTTCTTCATGCTCGAGGCGCCGGGCCGGGTGCTGCCGCGGCCGATGAGCGTCTGCCTTGCCGAGGCCGGCGAGCTGGCCTTCCTGATCGATCCGGTCGGTCCCGGCACGAACGCGCTCTGCGAGCTCGAGCCCGGTGAGCGGCTGCATCTGCTCGGCCCGCTCGGCAACGGCTTCGACCTCGACGTCGAGCGGCCGCTCCTCGTCGGCGGCGGGATCGGGATCGCGCCGCTGCCGTTCCTCTCGCAACAGCTCGGCGGGCCGCCCGCGATCCTCGGCTTCCGCAGCGAATTGCACGCCGAGGCGGCCGCGCTGCTGCCGGAGGCCGTGGTCTGCATCGAGCCGACCTACGTCACTGCGCTGCTTCCCGAGGAGCGCCGAGACGTGCTTGCGTGCGGGCCCGAGCCGATGCTGGCCGCGCTTCGAGCGCTCGTACCGGAAGCCCAACTCGCCTGGGAAGCGCCGATGGCCTGCGGCTACGGCGCCTGCTACGGCTGCGTCGTCGAGCTCGACGGTGAGCTGAAGCGCCTGTGCGTCGAGGGCCCGGTGCTGGCGGGTGCGGCCTGATGCTGCTCAAGGCACAGAGCTCCTCAACGCTTCGGGCTGCCTCGACGCGCTCACGGCCCCGGAGGTCGCCCGCTCGCTCGACGCCTTCGTGACGAAGACGATCACACCCGAGCCGCGATACGGCAATTTGCCCGTCCGGATCGCGGAGACCGACGCCGGGATGCTCAACTCGATCGGGCTGGCGAACCCCGGCCGCGAGCACTTCCTTGCCGAGACGCTGCCGCGGCTGCGGGAGCTCGGCCGCCCGCTCTGGGTCTCCGTCGGCGGCTTCGCAGCGGCCGAGTATGCCGAGACGTGCGCGGCCCTCGACGACGTCGCCGCGATCGAGCTCAACCTCTCCTGCCCGAACGTCGACGAGGCGCCCGAGAGCGCGGCCGCGATCGTCGCCGCCTGTCGCGCCGCCACCGCGTTGCCGCTCTACGCCAAGCTCTCGCCGGCAGCCTGGGACATCGCCGAAGCAGCGCGCGCCGTCGAGGCGGCCGGGGCGGACGGACTCTCGCTCGTCAACACCCTCCGCGGGCTTGCGCTCGACCCGCGCACGCTCCGGCCGACGCTCGCCCGTTGCACCGGCGGCTACTCCGGACCAGCGCTGAAGCCCGTCGCCCTCGCCGCCGTCTACGCGTCCTCGGCGGCTGTCGACATCCCGATCGTGGGCATGGGTGGAGTGCGCTCCGGGCTCGACGCGCTCGAGCTGATCGCGGCCGGCGCGAGCGCCGTCGCACTGGGCACGATTCTCTTCTCCGACCCCGGCGCGCCGGCCCGAATCCGTGCCGAGCTCGCCGCGGAGGTCGCCGGGCGGGACCTCGGACATCCCCTGGACGTCCGCGGCCGAGCGCATTCGTCCCTGCAAATGAGCGTTTCCAGGTCAGGCAACGAGATGCAAAAAGTGCCTGGAAACAAGCCGAAAGTGAATGCTTGACCGACCTCGGAAGGATGCTAGTATCCCGCGCTCATGGTGTCGTCGAAGACGCAAGCTCAGGCCCCGCTGCGGTCGCTGGATCAGAGGATGGAAGCGCTCAAGCGGGCCAACGACATCCGCGTTCGGCGCGCTCAGCTGAAGAAGGACCTCAAGGACGGGCGGGTCCACATCGAGGGGATCCTGCTCGATCCGCCCGAGTACGTCTCGACCGCGAAGGTCTTCGACATGCTCATGGCGGTGCCCAAGTTCGGGCGCGTCAAGGCGGCGCGGCTCTTGAACCAGTGCCGCATCAGCCAGTCGAAGACGGTGGGCGGCCTCTCCGAGCGGCAGCGCGCGGAGCTCATTGGCCTCTTCAACAGATAGGCCTCTGCCCGTCTTCGTGATCACCGGCCCGAGCGGGGCCGGCAAGGGGACGCTGATCAAGCGGCTCGTCGAACGGCATCCTGAGCTCGAGGTCGCCGTCTCGGCCACGACGCGCCCGCAGCGTCCGAACGAGACGAACGGCCGCGAGTACTGGTTCCTGACCGAGGAGGAGTTCGTCGAGCGGATCGAGGCGGGGGAGTTCCTCGAGCACGTCGAATTCGTCGGCGGCCGCTACGGCACGCTCGCCTCGGAGATGGACCGGATCGACGCCGAGGGCAGGGTCTGCGTGCTCGAGCTCGAGATCGACGGCGCTCTGGCGGTGCAGGAGCACGTCGACCGCTGTGTCACGCTCTTCATCGCCGCGGACGTGCCCGAGCTCGAGCGGCGGCTGCGTGCCCGCGCGACGGAGAGCTCCGGCGAGATCGGTGACCGGATCGCGCTCGCGCGGCAGCAGCTCGAGCAGGCCTACCGCTTCCGCTACATGGTCCGGAACGACGACGTCGAGCGGGCGACCGACGCCCTCTCCGCGCTCGTCCAACAGGAGCTTCAGCTTGCGGGTACCATGGCCGGCTCATGATCCATCCTCGCATCGATGAACTGCTGAACACGGACGCCGGTGGGGTCGACTCGCGCTATGCGCTGGTCATCGTCGCGGCCAAGCGCGCGCGGCAGATCAACAACTACCACCACCAGCTCGGCGAGGGCATGGGCTTCGAAGAGGCCCCGCCGCCGCTCGTCGAGTCGCGCTCGAAGAACTACTTGACCATGTCCCTCGAGGAAATCGCTCAGGGCAAGATCAAGTACGACTACGGCAAGCGCTGAGCCCGCCCTGACCGGTCGGCGCCGCACCGGGCAGAGCCCGGCGCTCTGCCGACCTCGCGCCGCTCGCGGCGCTCCCGCGGAGGGCCCGTACTCTCGTACTGTTCCCTCCGCGTACGCGCCCCGAGCGGCACGTCAGAGCACGCTCAGCACGTGGGACCACGGGCCGGTTTTGGGGCGGAGCGGGAGCGAAGCGACCCTTTAGGGGTCTTCGCGCACCCGGAATCTGCTTCCGCAGATTCCGGGTCTGCGCAGGAAAATCGGCACAATGACGAGGATGGCGCGCATCCTGCTCGGGATCACCGGCGGTATCGCGGCCTACAAGGCCTGCGAGCTCGTGCGGCTGCTCGTCAAGGCGGGGCACGACGTGCTGCCGCTGCCGACGCGGGGCGCAGAGCGCTTCGTCCGCGCCGAGACCTTCTTCGCCCTCGCCCGCAAGCCGCAGAGCGACGATCCGTACCCACATCTGGAGCGCGCAGACCTGCTCGTGATCGCACCGTTGACCGCGAACACGCTGGCGAAGCTCGCGCACGGGCTCGCCGACGACGTCCTCACCGAGGCGGCACTCGCCCACCGGGGGCCGATCCTGGTCGCGCCCGCGATGAACACGCGCATGTGGGAGCACCCGGCGACGCAGGCGAACGCGGCGACGCTGCGCGAACGCGGCGTCGAGCTGATCGGGCCGGAGGCGGGGGAGCTCGCCGAAGGCGAGGTCGGTGCGGGGCGGATGACCGAGCCGGAGGAGATCGCAGGCCGGATCGAGGCGCTGCTCGGAGAACGTGTGACAGTCACACAGAGTCCGCGCACCGGACCCCTTGCCGGCGCGCGCGTGCTCGTCAGCGCCGGTGGCACCCGGGAGCCCCTCGACGCCGTGCGCTTCCTCGGCAACCGCTCGTCCGGCCGGATGGGCGTCGCGCTCGCCGCCGAGGCGAAGCGTCGCGGCGCGCGGGTGACACTGCTCGCGTCGAACCTGGCTGTGCCGGCCCCGGATGGGGTCGAGGTGGTCGAGGTGCCGACCGCAGCCGACCTCGAGCGCGAGGCGCGCGACCGCTCCGGTGACGCCGACGTCGTCGTGATGGCCGCCGCTGTCGCCGACTACCGTCCCGCCGAGCCGATCGAGGGCAAGCGTGCGAAGACGGGCGAGCCGTGGAGCCTGGAGCTCGAGCCCACGGCGGACGTGCTGGCGCTGCTCGGTGAAGAAGAGCGGAACGGCCAGGTGCTCGTCGGCTTCGGCGCTGAGCTGGGCGGGGCCGGGCTCGAGCGGAAGCGGCGGATGCTCACAGACAAGAACCTCGATCTCGTCGTCTACAACGACGTGTCCGCTCCCGGGATCGGCTTCGACTCGAGCGAGAACGAGGTCACGCTCGTGACCCGCTCCGGCGAACGTGAGCTCCAGCGCGCATCGAAGGCGGAGATCGCGGCCGGGATCGTCGACGAGGTCGAGCGCCTGCTCGAGGAGCGACGTGGAAGCTAGGCGAGACCCAGCAGCAGTCGCGTCGTCGGCCGAGACCGTCGAGCGGCTGGTCGAGAACCTGGCCCGGGTCGTCCACGCACCCGCCGACACGCTGCGGCTGATCGTGCTCTCGCTCGTCGCCGAGGGGCACGTGATCGTGGAGGACTTCCCCGGCGTCGGCAAGACGATGCTCGCCAAGTCGCTGGCCCGCTCGCTCGACCTCGACTTCTCGCGGATCCAGTTCACGCCCGACCTGCTCCCGTCCGACGTCACCGGCGTCAACGTCTTCAATCAGCGCACGAACGAGTTCGAGTTCCGGCCCGGCCCGGTGTTCGCGAACGTCCTGCTCGTCGACGAGATCAACCGTGCCTCCCCGAAGACGCAGGCGGCGCTGCTCGAGGCGATGCAGGAGAGCCAGGTGACGATCGACGGCGAGTCGTACCCGCTCGACCGGCCGTTCATGGTGATCGCCACCCAGAACCCGATCGAGTACGAGGGCACATACCCGCTGCCCGAGGCGCAGCTCGATCGCTTCTCGATGCGACTCTCGCTCGGATACCCGCCGCTCGCGGACGAGGCGCGGATGCTGAACGAGCAGACGACGGAGCCGCCGCTCGACTCGCTGACGGCGGTCGCGACGCTCGCGGAGGTGACGGCCGCGGTCGACGAGGCGCGGGCGCTCTTCGTCGAGGAGAGCCTCAACCGCTACGTCGTTGCGCTGCTCCGGCACACGCGCGGCAGCGCCCGGCTCGCGCTCGGCGCCAGCCCGCGCGCTGGGATCGCGCTGCTCCGGGTTGCAAAGGCGCGCGCTCTCGCCGAGGGCCGCGACTACGTGCTTCCCGACGACGTCAAGGCGATTGCCCGGCCCGTGCTCGCCCACCGTCTGATCCTCGCGCCCGAAGCGCGCTCCGCCGGGCTGACCGCGGAGGAGATCGTCGGCGAGGCGGTCGAGCAGACGCCCGTCCCGGTCTAGGCCGTGACGAGACGGGGCTGGCTGACGCTGCTGCTGGGGGCGGCGACGTACGTCGTCGCCTGGCTCTTCGGCGCCAAGGCGCTCTACCCGGTCGCGACCGGGCTCGTGCTCGCACCGCTCGGCGCTCTCGCCTGGGTCTGGCTCGCGGCAGGGCCGATGCAGCTGCGGCGACGTGCCGGCAAGGGCGCTCTGCTCGAGGGCGAGGACGTCTGGGTCAGCCTGGACGTCCAGCCCGAGTCGCGGACGCCGGCAGCCGGAATCGCGATCACGGAGACGATCGCCCGCTTCGGCGAGCAGGTGACGACTCTCTCCCGCGCCGGCGGCGGCTACCGAGGCACCTATGTCCTCGAGCGCGTACCACGCGGCCGCTACATCGTCGAGGAGGCGCGCGCGACGATCGACGACCCGTTCGGGCTTGCGCGTCTGGACGTCGACCTCGATGCGCGCGGATCGCTGCTGGTCTACCCGCGGCTCGTCCTCCTCGACCGGCTCTTCTCCGAGGGCGGCGCCCACGCGCAGGACGGCCGCCGGCTGCTGCTGCGCCGCCCCTCCGGCTTCGACCTCCACTCGGTGCGCGAATACGAACAGGGCGAGTCGCTGCGGAAGGTGCACTGGAAGACAACTGCCCGCCGCGGCCAGCTGATGGTGAAGGAGCTCGAGGATGCGCCCCGCGACGAGATCGCCGTCATCCTCGACGCCGATGCGAGCGCCGTCGTCGAGGACAGCTTCGACGTGCAGGTGCGCGCGGCCGGCTCGATCCTGCGCGCGCACGCCTCGCACGCCCGCCGCGCAGTGCTCGCGGTCAACTCGGCGGCCAGGCCGAGCATGCGCGTCACCTCGCTCGACGGGGACTGGCTGGCGGCGCTCGGCGTGCTCGCGGAGGCGGAGCCGGACGGGACGCGGCCCGTCGTCGAGCTGCTCGGCACGCGAGAGCGGACCGGCGTCGCGGGCAGTCGAGACGGTCGTGATCACCGCGCGCCTCTCAGGCGCGCTGACGACCAGGCTCGTGCAGCGGGCGCTCGCGGGCCAGGGCGTCAGCATCGTCTGGGTCGACAGCGCCAGCTTCGCCGCCCGGCCGACGAAGGTGGAGCCGGAGCTGCTTCGGCTCCAGGCCGCAGGCGTCGCCGTCGCGGTCCTCCGCCGCGGCGACTCCCTCACCGCCGTTCTCGGTGCTGCTCCGGCCCTACGGAGCGCCCATGCTTAGGACGCTCGCCGTCTCGACATTCCCGGCCGCGGTGATCGCGCTGGGCTGGCTTCGGCTGGAGGAGCCCCGCGCCAAGGGCGCAGATTGGGTCTGGGTCGTCCTGCTCGCGCTCGTCCCGGCGCTGGCCCCGACGCTCTGGCTGCGGCTGGCGCTCATCGCACCTGCGGCGCTGACCGCCGCCTGGGTCGCGCTCGACACGCCGGCGATCGACGACAGGCCGGGTTTCTTCGCGCCTGTGCTCGACCGGTTCGCGGACGGCGTCGGGGGCTACTACGACGTCACCGTCCCGTTCTCCGCGGTCGAGCACCAGCGGATGCACGGCGTCCTCCTGCTCGCGATCTTCGGCTTCTGCGTCGTCCTCGCGCAGTCCGTCGCGGCACGGCGGCCGCTGCCCGCGCTGCTCGCGGTGATCGCAGGCGCCGGCTGGCCTGCGGCCCTCTATCCCTCCCGCAGCATCGCCTACGGCGCGATCATCCTCGCCGCCGCGCTCTGGGTGCTCGCGGGGCTGCGCACGACGCGGCTCGTGCCCGCCCTCGCCGCGGGCGCGGTGCTCGTCGTGGTCGCCGCCGGCGCCTCCAGCTCGGCCGCCGTCGCCAAGGACGGCGTCCTCGCGTGGGAGGGGTGGACCCCGGGCGGCCCGGGTCAGCGGGTGTCGGTCAGCTACGTGTGGGAGGGACGCTACGGCGGGATCGAGTTCGCGAAGAAGCGGACGACGGTGCTGCGGATCACCGGCCCGAAGCGCGGGCTCTACTGGCGGGCGACCACGCTCGACCAGTTCGACTCGGACCGCTGGCTCGAGAATCCCACTCCGCTCTCGACCGGGCCTGCGAGCGGGAGGCTCCCGAACGACCCGCTGCTGCCCGCGCGCTCGCTGAACCGCGCGACCTGGGTTCGTCAGGACGTGGAGGTGCTGGCACTGAGGGACACGCACATCGTCGCCGCCGCGCAGCCGGTCGCCCTCGACGCGCCCAGCCTCGGTGGTGTCTTCCGCCTCTCCGGCGGCCTGGTACGTGTCTACAACGGCCTCCGGCGCGGCCAGAGCTACACGGCCTACAGCTACGCACCGCGACCCGGGCCGGCCGAGTTGGCGCCGCTCGAGGCCGAGTATCCGCCCGCGCTCGACCGCTTTCTCGACATCGGCCGCACCCGTGTCGATCCCTTCGGCGTGCCGGGCCGCGATCGGCTCGTCGACGGGCTCTTCGAGGACGACCGCTACCTCGCGCTCTGGCCGTACGAGGCGATGTGGCAGCAGGCGAGACGGCTGCGTGCCGACGCCCGGACGCCATACGGCGCCGTCGTCGCGATCGAGACGTGGCTTCGCTCGACCGGAGGCTTCGACTATGACGAGACGCCGCCGGCAACCGGGGGCGTACCGCCGCTCGCGCACTTCGTCGCCGACGGCAGGCGCGGCTACTGCCAGCACTTCGCCGGTGCGATGGCGCTGATGCTGCGGATGCTCGGCGTCCCCGCCCGGGTCGCCGCCGGGTTCACCAGCGGCACGTACGAGGACGGCGGCTGGACGGTCACCGACCACAACGCCCACGCCTGGGTCGAGGTCTGGTTCCCCGGCTACGGCTGGCTGCCGTTCGACCCCACCCCGGGGCGAGGCTCGCTCGCGGCGAGCTACAGCGCCTCTTCGACCGGCTTCAACGCGGGCGACGCCGCGGACGGGTTCCTCCGCGGAGGCGCGGGCGTGAGCGGTGGTGGCGCCGACCAGCTGCGCCGCCTGCTCGAGCAGAAGGAACTCCTGGCCGAACGGGCGGAAGCCGGGCGGCGTTCGAGCGAGGGGGAGACGAGCACCCGGTGGCTCCTCGTCCTGCTGGCGCTGGGGGCCGTCGCCGCGCTCGGCATCGCCAAGGTCGTTCGGCGGCGAAGTCGCTATCTCACGCGCGACCCGCGGCGGCTGGCAGGTGCCGCGCGGCGCGAGCTCGTCGATTTCCTCGCCGATCAGGGGATCGCGGTCGGTGCGAGCACCACCCCGGAGGAGCTGCACGAGCTCGTGCAGGCCGAGCTCGGCGCCGACGGACGGCCCTTTGCCCATGCGCTCGCGGAAGCCCGCTTCGGACCGCCGGAGGGAAGCGTCGCTGCCGCGTCGAGCGCGCGCCGGGAGCTGCGGCAGCTCCTGCGTCTGCTGCGCCGGCGGCTCAGCAGATCCGCACGCCTGCGCGGCCTGCTCGCACTGCGCTCGCTGCGGACGTGATCCCGGCCGTCGTGATCGCGGCCGGCCTCGGCACGAGGCTCCGGCCGCTGACCGCGCGCTATGCCAAGCCGCTGCTCCCGATCGACGGCGCGCCGGTGCTCGCGCACCTACTGCGCGAGCTCGCCGCTGCGGGCATCCCGCGGGCAACGGTCGTAACCGGCCACCTCGCGGAGCAGGTCGAGCGGTTCGTGGGCGACGGAAGCGGGTTCGGGCTCGAAGTTGCCTGCACGCGGCAGGGCCAACCGGACGGATCGGCGCACGCGGTCGTGGCCGCAAGGGCGGCGGCGCCGTATCTCGTCCTCGGTGCAGACACGGTCTTCGCGCGCGGCGAGATCGGACGCTTTGCCCGTGCGTTTGCCGGCTCCGGCGCGGCCGGTGCGCTCGCGGTCCGGGCGCGGCCGGGCACGGTCGAGCTCGAGGGCGGGCTCGTCCGGCGGATCCTCGGCGACGGCGTGCTCGCGATGCCGCTCTGGGGCGTCGGCCCGTCCGTCGCGAGCCACGTCGAGGCCCTGCCCGGAGCACGTCCCTTCGAGCTCGCGACGGCGTTTCAACAAGCGATCGACGCGGGAGAGCAGATAGCGGGGATCGAGGTCGGCCCGACGCGCGGGCTGACGACGCCGTTCGACCTCCTCGAGCACAACTTTCCCTACCTTGGCAGCCCATGAGCGACGCGTACGACAACTTCCAGCAGGGCAAGGCCCACCTCAAGGACGGCATGGCAGCACAGGCGACGGTCGCGCTCGAGAAGGCGAAGAAGCTCGAGCCGGACAAGGCGTCGATCCGGGAGGCGCTCGGGATCGCCTACTTCCGGATCCAGCGCTGGAAGGAGGCGGAGGCGGAGTTTCGGGCGGTGCTCGAGCTCTCGCCGACCGACGACTACGCCCACTACGCGCTCGGCCGCGCGCTGGAGAAGCAGGGCCGCGACGCCGAGGCGAACGGGCACTACAAGCTCGCGAGCTCGCTCTCGCCGACCAGCGAGCACTACGCCGAGCGGATCATGCAGCTCGACGATTCCTAGCTGGCGCAAGATGAGCATCTGCGAGAGCAGATGCTCATCGCGCGAAGACCCCTGAAGGGGCCGCTTTGCGGCCCGGCCGCTCTCGGTCGGATCGCGGGCGGCGAGTTGGGCTACATCAGGCGGTCGCCGGTGACCCGGTGGATCTCCTCGAGCGAGGAGATGCCCGCACGGCAGAGGCGAATCCCGTCCTCACGGAGGGTGATCATCCCGGCGCCGACCGCAGCCGCGAAGATCTCCTCGGTCGAGGCCTCGATCAGATGCCGGATCTTGCCGCTGATCGGCATCACCTCGTAGAGCGCGACGCGCCCGTTGTAGCCCGTGTCGGCGCACTCGGCGCAGCCGCGGGCGCGATAGAGCATCTCGCCCTCCTGGAGGACGCCCTTGAGCCCGTCCGCGATCTTCTCGGCCTCGGTCGGGGCGTACGCCTCGCGGCAGTGGACGCAGAGCTTGCGCGCGAGCCGCTGCGCGACGATGCAGTTGATCGAGGTTGCGATCAGCGACTGGTCGACGCCCATGTCGCGGAGCCGTGCGATCGAGCTGGCCGCGTTGTGCGTGTGCAGCGTCGTCAACACGAGGTGGCCGGTCATGGCCGCCTGGATCGCGATCCGCGCCGTCTCCTCGTCGCGCACCTCGCCGATCAGGACGACGTCGGGGTCTGAGCGGAGCATCGTCCGCAGGCCGCTCGCAAAGGTCAGTCCCGCGCGGACGTTCACCTCGACCTGCGTGATCCCGGGAATCTGGTTCTCGACCGGATCCTCGATCGTCGCGAGCGAGCGCTCGTGGTCGTTCAGGAACTCGAGCGCCGCGTAGAGCGTCGTCGTCTTGCCGGAGCCCGTCGGGCCGACCGTGAGGACGGCGCCGTACGGCTGCTTCAGCGCCCGGGTCAGCACCGCCTCGGCCTCGGGGTTCATCCCGAGATCGGAGATCGCGAGCCGGCCGGACGCGCGGTGCAGGATCCTGAGCACCACCTTCTCACCGAACGTCGTCGGCAGGACGGCAATGCGGAGGTCGACGGGATGGCCGTCGTAGCGGATCGAGACGCGGCCGTCCTGGGCATTCCGGCGGTCGGCGATGTCGAGCTCGCCCATGATCTTGAGCCGGCTGGTGACGGCGGGCATCAGCCCGGTCGGCACCTCGGCGACCTTGCGCATGACGCCGTCGATCCGGGCGCGGACGACCATCGCGTGCGGCTGCGGCTCGAAGTGGATGTCGGAGGCGCCCTCGGCGATCGCGTTGGCGATGATCTGGTTCGTCAGCTTGATCGCCGGCGCGTCGGTGACGTCGCCCTCGGTGATGTCCTCGACCGCTTCTTCCTCTTCCTCCGCGATGACGTCCGCCTCCATCTCGACGTGGACGTTCGCGCGGAAGCACCGGTCGAGCGTGCGGCCGAGGTCGGAGACCGAGACGACGACGAAGCGGATCTGCAGGCCGAGCGCGAGGCGCAGGTCGTCGGACGCCATCACGTCGGTCGGATCGGTGACCGCGACGATCACGGTGCCGTCCTCGTCGAAGGCGACCGGCAGGGCGGAGAGGCGGCGTGCGACGTTCTCGGGCAGCAGGCTGGTGGCCGCCGGGACGAGGTCGAAGCGGCTCAGCTCGAGGAACTCGAAGCCGTACTGCTCGGCCAGCGCCTTCGCGATCGCGGTCGCGGTCGTGACGTTGTAGCGGAGCAGGATCTCGCCGAGCCGGCCGCCTTCGGCCTCCTTCTGGGCGAGCGCGGCCTCGAGCTGATCGGTGGTGATGACCCCGTCGCGCAGCAGCAGCGAGCCGAGCTGCGGCCTGCCCTCGGGCCGGCCGTAGGGGTCCGCATGCGGGAACGGCGGAATCGACGCAGCTTCCACGCCCCGTGTATCGGCCATAGTGCGGATCGACATGAGGGCGGTTATCCAGCGCGTTTCCCGCGCAGCCGTGCGGGCCGAGGGCCGTGCCGCGGGGGAGATCGGCGCCGGCTTGCTCGTCCTGCTCGGGGTGGCAGCCGGCGACGCCGAGGTCGATGCGGCCAGACTGGCCGAAAAGGTCGCGCGGCTGCGGATCTTCGAGAACGACGAGGGCCGCTTCGACCTCTCCATCCTCGACACGGGCGGCGCCGTGCTCGTCGTGAGCCAGTTCACCCTGATCGCGGATACCTCGAAGGGGAACCGGCCGAGCTTCGCGGCGGCTGCGCCGCCCGACGAGGCGGAGCAGCTCTACGAGCGCTTCTGTACGGCGCTCCGCGAGCTCGGCCTCGCCGTCGAACAGGGCGTCTTCGGCGCGCGGATGGACGTCGAGCTCCTCAACGACGGTCCGGTCACGATCGTGCTGGACGGGCCATGACGCTCGAACTTCGGCAGATGACTCAGGCGGAGGCCGAGGAGATCGCTCGTTGGCGCTACGACGGTGCCTATGCGTTCTACGACGCGGACGCCGATGCCGATGACCTCGCGCTGCTCCTCAGCGCCGAAGTGCGTGAGAACAGGTACTTCTCGGCGATCGCGGAGGACGGCTCGCTCGTCGGGTTCTTCGAGTTCAAGCAGGAGGGCACGACGATCGAGCTCGGCTTGGGGCTTCGCCCCGATCACACCGGACGTGGGTTGGGGCTCGCATTCGTCGAGACCGGAGTGGCCTTCGCGCGCGAACGTTTCCGGCCACACCTGTTCCGGCTCGCCGTCGCCACGTTCAACGCGCGTGCGCTGAGGGTGTACGAGCGCGCCGGATTCGTCGCCGTTCGAACGTACGACCACGCAACCGCGGGCAGCGTCTACCGGTTTCTGGAGATGCAGCGGCCCGCAGATGAGTAGCGCCGCCCTCGCGCTTGCGCTCGGCGCGGCTGTCCTGCATGCGCTCTGGAACCTGCTCCTGGCCGGGTCGCGGGACGTGCTCGCAGCGACGGCTGTCGCGCTCGGCTCCAGCCTCGTCATCGCGCTGCCGTTCGCGCTCGTGACGTGGGGGGTGGAGCGCGAGGCAATCCCGTGGCTCGTCGCGTCCGGCGCGCTCGAGCTCGCCTACTTCTTCACGTTGACGGCGGCATACCAGCGCGCAGAGCTCTCGCTCGTCTACCCGCTCGCGCGCGGCGGTGCTCCCGTGCTCGTGCTCCTGGGCGCGGTCGCGACGGGATACGCGCCCGATCGGATCGAGGTGCTCGGCGTGCTCGCTGTTGCGGCCGGCGTCGTCCTCGTCCGCGGGCTGCGCGGCGGCGACCGGCTCGGGGTCGTGCTCGGACTCGTGATCGCGGCGCAGATCGCTGCCTACACGCTCGTCGACGCCGAGGGGATCCAGCATGCGAACCCGGTCCCGTACCTCCTGCTCGCGCTCGTGCCCACCGCCGTCGCGGCGGTGCTCGTGTGCGGGCGGGAGCGCCTGCGAGCGGAGTGGAGCACGCGGGCGGTTCTTGCCGGTTGCGGCGGCTTTCTCGCCTACGTGCTCGTCCTGGCGGCGCTCGAGCTCGCCCCCGCAGCGCCGGTCGCGGCCGTCCGCGAGACGAGCGTCCTGTTCGCCGTCGTCCTGGCGGCGCCGTTCCTCGGCGAGCGGGTCTCGCGCGGCCGTCTCGCGGGCGCCGTGCTCGTCGTCGCGGGGGTGGTCGCGCTGGGCTCCGCCTAGCCCTGCGATGGGCCGAACGGCCTACTGCTTGCTACACTTCCTTCACCATTTTCACCTGCTGGACGAAATGGGCGCGCTGCGCCCATTTTTGTTGAAGAGGCAGCAGTTGCAAGGAGTAACCATGAGCGCGACGCACGAGAAGGAGCGGACACTGACGAAGCAGATCGGACGGGAAATCGAGTCGGCGCTGCCCGGCGTCGAGGTGCTCGCCGTCGAGCTCTCGAACCCGGAGCGCTTCACCGTCTTCGTCGATCACGCCGAGGGCGTCGACCACGCACTCTGCGCGCGCGTCACCGACGTGCTGCGCGAGTACCTGCGCGAGTACGCAATCGACGTCTCCTCGCCCGGGATCGAGCGCCCGGTCCGCACGCCCGAGCACTTCCGCAACGCGATCGGCCGCCAGGTGACGCTCCGCACGCCTGAGCGCAAGCGCCTCAAGGGCGAGATCCTCAGCGCCGGTCCGCAGTCGGTCGTCGTCCGGTCGGGCGACGACACCATCGAGATCCCGTACGACCAGGTCGTCCGGGGCAACCTGGTCTACGAGCAGTAGGAGAAGAGCAATGTCGCAGGAGATCATCGAGCACATCCGAGGGCTCGAACGCGAGAAGGGAATCGAGGAGAACACGGTCATCCACGCGCTGGAGGATGCGCTCCTCGCTGCCTACAAGAAGACGCCGGGCGCGGCCCGTCACGCCGCCGTCGAGCTGGACGAAGAGGGCGAGTTCCGCGTCTTCGCGATCGACATCCCTGCGGATCTCGAGGCGCGGCTGCTCGACGAGGCGATGGAGGCCAAGATCGACGAGCTCGAGCGGCTCGAGGAGGAGACGGGGGAGAAGCAGCACACGCTGATCAACCAGGACGAGCTCGAGCTCGACTGGGACCAGGTGCCCGAGGAGCTGATCGCCCGCTCCGACGTGACCCCACACGACTTCGGCCGCATCGCCGCGATGACGGCCAAGCAGGTGATCCAGCAGCGCATCCGCGAGGCCGAGCGCGCGATGATGTACGAGGAGTACATCGACCGCCAGGGCGAGGTCGTCACCGGCATCGTCCAGCAGGCGGGCGACCGCAACAACGTCCTCGTCGACCTCGGCAAGGTCGAGGCGCTGCTGCCGCGCTCCGAGCAGGTCGACGGCGAGCGCTACGAGCAGGGCTCCCGAATCAAGGCCGTCATCACCGAGGTCCGCTCCGGCACGAAGGGGCCACAGGTGATCCTGTCGCGCCGCGATCCGGAGCTGATCAAGACCCTGTTCGAGCTCGAGGTGCCCGAGATCGCCGACGGCCTCGTCGAGATCCGCGGCGTCGCCCGCGAGCCCGGCTACCGCGCCAAGATCGCCGTCGAGTCGCACGCCCAGGGCGTCGACCCGGTCGGCGCCTGCGTCGGCCCGCGCGGCTCGCGCGTCCGCATGGTCGTCTCGGAGCTGCGCGGCGAGAAGATCGACATCATCCCGTGGAACACGGAGCCGGCTCGGTTCGTCGCCAAGGCGCTCTCGCCGGCCCGCGTCCGTGAGGTCTACATCGACGACGAGACCAAGGAAGCGACCGTCGTCGTCCCGAACGACCAGCTGGCGCTGGCGATCGGCAAGGAAGGTCTGAACGCCCGCCTCGCCGCCCGCCTGACCGGTTGGAAGGTCGACATCCAGTCCGACGAGGAGTTCGCCCAGGCCGAGGCCGAGGCGGCGTTCGCGGGCGCCGGCGAAGGCGAAGGCGAGGCCGGCGACTTCTCCGGCCGCTGTGCCGCGATCCTCTCGAACGGCAAGCGCTGCCCGAACGCGTCCCTCGCAGGCAGCCGCTACTGCGGCGTGCCCGCGCATCAGGCGCTCGCCGGCCAGGAGCCCGCGGAGATCCCCGCCGAGGCGGTCGAGGAGGTCGCGACGCCCGAGGAGGTCGAGCAGCTCGAGCCGGTCGCCGAGGTCGAAGAGGCAGCCGAAGAGGCAATCGAAGCGGCGGGCGACGAGACGGCGGCTGCCGCCGACGAGCCGCTCGCGGCGGACCGCCAGGAGGACGAGACGCCTGCGTGATGCCGGAACGCACCTGTGCGGGCTGCGGGCGCAAGGCGCCGCAGCCGGAGCTCGTCCGCTTTGCGGCCCGCGACGGAGTCCTCGTCAGTGGGCGTACGGAGCCCGGTCGCGGCGCCTACACGTGCCGCCGGCTCGCCTGCTTCGAGCGGGCCGTCTCGCGGCGCGCGTTCAACCGGGTACTGCGGCAGAACGTCTCGGTCGGTCGCGGTCTCTCGCGGCTCTTCACTCACCCTCTAGAATTGGACGCTGATGGCTGACGGACCCAATAAGCCGAACCGCCCGATCCGGCCGCGCCAGGGTGCGCCGGGCCGGAAACGGCGCGTCGTGATCGAGGGCGGCAACAACCGCCCGAACCCGCGCCAGGCGCGCGGCCGCACCGACGCGACCCCGAAGCGCGAGAAGCAGGAGATCGTTCCGCCGACCGGTCCTGCGACCGTTCCGTCGGGCGTCTCCGTCCGCGACCTCTCGCAGGCGCTCGGCGTGCCGGCGGCTCAGATCATCAAGATCATGATGGGGCTCGGCCAGATGGTCCAGATCACGCAGTCGCTCTCCGACGAAGAGGTCGAGCTGGTCGGGACGGAGCTCAACCGCGAGATCACGATCAAGCACGCCGCCGACGAGGAGGAGCTGCCGGAGGTCTTCGAGGACGCCGAGGAGGATCTCGCGCCACGCCCGCCCGTGGTCACGATCATGGGCCACGTCGACCACGGCAAGACGACGCTGCTGGACGCGATCCGCGAGGCGGCCGTCGTCGAGACCGAAGCCGGCGGGATCACCCAGCACATCGGCGCCTACCAGGCCGATGTCAACGGCCGCAAGATCACCTTCCTCGACACGCCGGGCCACGAGGCGTTCACCGCCATGCGCGCCCGCGGCGCGAAGGTGACCGACATCGCGGTGCTCGTCGTCGCGGCCGACGACAGCGTCATGCCGCAGACGAAGGAGTCGATCTCGCACGCCCGCGCCGCCGACGTGCCGATCGTGGTCGCGGTCAACAAGATGGACGTGCCCGACGCGAATCCGGACCGGGTCAAGGCCGATCTCGCGGCGGAGGGCCTGCAGCCCGAGGACTGGGGCGGCAACGTCCAGTTCTCGAACGTGTCCGCGAAGCAGAAGACGAACCTCGACGACCTGCTCGAGAAGGTGCTGCTGGTCGCGGACGCCGAGCTCGAGCTGACCGCGAATCCGAACGCGGAAGCGTCTGGGCCGATCATCGAGTCGCGCCTCGACGTCGGCCGCGGCCCGGTCGCGACGATGCTCGTCCACCGCGGCACGCTCCGCGTCGGCGACGCGATCGTCGCCGGCGACGCGTACGGCAAGGTGCGCGCCCTGCACGACTACCGCGGCGACAAGGTCCAGGAGGCGAAGCCGGGAACGCCCGTCGAGATCCTCGGCTTCAACGCGCCGCCGCCCGCGGGCGAGTTCGCGCGCGTGGTCGAGGACGAGCGCGAGGCGCGGACGCTCGCGCAGCGCCGCGGCCAGCGGCTCCGCACCGAGCAGCTCGCGCAGCGCTCGAAGGGCGGTGTCTCGCTCGAGACGCTCTTCTCGCAGCTGCAGGAGGGCGCCGTCCAGGATCTGAACCTGATCCTCAAGGGCGACGTCGGCGGCTCCGTCGAGGCTGCGGTCTCCGAGCTGGCGAAGATCGAGCATCCCGAGGTGCGCGTGAACGTGATCCACCAGGGCGTCGGCCCGATCACCGAGGGCGACATCATGCTCGCCGCCACCTCGAACGCGCTCGTCGTCGGCTTCAACGTGCGGCCGAACGCCGAGGCGCGCGCGCTCGCAGAGCGCGAGGGCGTCGACATCCGCACCTACCGCGTCATCTACCAGCTCACCGAGGACATCGAGCAGGCGCTCGTCGGCATGCTCTCGGCCGTCCAGACCGAGGAGATCATCGGCGAGGCAGAGGTGCGTGCGCTCTTCAAGGTCTCGCGGCTCGGCACGATCGCCGGCTGCATGGTCACCTCCGGCGTCGTCCGGCGGAACTCGCAGGTCCGCGTCGTCCGCGACGGCACCGTGATCTACGACACGACCATCTCCCAGCTGAAGCGGTTCAAGGAGGACGCGCGCGAGGTCGCCGAGGGCTTCGAGTGCGGGATCCTGCTCGACGGCTTCAACGACGTGAAGGAAGGCGACGTGCTCGAGGCCTACGAGACGCGCCAGGTCGAGCGGACGTCGCTCGACGAGCCCGCCGGCAGCACGCCGGCGCCGCGCGGCCTAGCCGCTAGCACTACGGCCGACTCGGCGAGCAACTCGGCCGAGGTGACGACGCAGTTGCGTCCGAGCGCCTTGGCCGCGTAGAGAGCGCGATCCGCCATCCGCACGAGCATGTCTCCGTCGGGCGTGTCCGCGGGGAACGACGCGACGCCGAAGCTGGCCGTGATCGCGCGGTCGACGCCCGGCACGCTCACGAGCGCCACCTCGTCGCGGAGCTTCTCGGCGAGCACGACGGCGCCCTCGAGCGGGGTGTCGGGAAGCAGGATCAGGAACTCCTCGCCGCCGTAGCGGCCGGCGAGATCGCTGTCGCGGAGTGCCGAGCTGAGCGCCGCGCTCGCCGCGGCCAGCGCCTGGTCGCCCTTCTCATGGCCGAAGACGTCGTTGATCTGCTTGAAGTGGTCGAGGTCGCAGAGCACGGCCGAGAGCGGCAGGTTCGAGCGCGCCGCCTGCGCGACCATGCGAACGAGGTTCTCGCGCAGGCTGCGCGCGTTGGGGAGGCCTGTCAGCGCGTCGGTGGCCGCGCGGACCTCCGCGACGGCGAGGTTGCGGAGGTTGGCGAGCACGGGGGCCGCCTGGCTGACGGACTGGTCGATCCGGCCCCGCTCCGACGCGCTCAGCGGCCGCCCGTGGGCGACGAGCACGGACCCGATCACCTCACCGCTGACAAGCGAGGGAACGCAGGTCGTGCGCGGGTGCTGGTTGCAGAGATCGCACGTGAGCAGGGGCTCGTTGTCGAACGCCTGCGCGTGCGTCCGGCCGAGGCGCACCGCGAGGCACGAGCCGGGCGACGAATCGACGAGCTTCTGCGCGATCGGGCTGGCGGGCGCGAGCGGTGTCGCCGCTTCGAGCCGGTTCTGGCTGTTGTTCCGGTTCAGCACGACGATCTCCGAGCCGCCGAGCGATCGCTCGAGGTGGCGCTTGACGAGCGCGTGTGCCTCACTCTCGTTCTCCGTCACCTGCAGCGTCTCCGCGAACTCGCGCTGTGAGGCGTGATACTCGGCGTCGGCGGCGCGGCGGTCGTGCTCGCGACGGCGCATCCGGCTGAGGAGCAGTCCGCCGACGGCGGCGAAGGCGACGCTGAGCAGGACGATCATCACGACGGCGCGCTTGACGGCGTAGCTGTGGCGGTCGGCGCTCTCGGCCTCGATCTGCTCCACGAGACTGTCGTTCGCCTGCTCGAAGCGCCCGACCAGGTCGGTGCGGGCGGCGGTCGACACCGCCGAGACGGGTCGTCCGTTCCTGATCCGGATCACCACGTCGTTCGCGATTCCGGTCCAGCGCTCCGCGATCCGCTCCTGCTCGGCGATCGCCGTCGACTTGCCGTCGCCGCGCTTCGTATACGTGCGCGCACGGTCGGCTGCGGCTGCGAGCGAGGCACTGGCTTCGTCGTACGTCTGGAGGAAGGCTTCGTTCTTCGACTCGGCCCAGCCGCGCAGCGCGCTCTCGCGCGCGAGGACGGCGTCGAGCATCGATCCGGCCGCTTCGCGCTCCTCGAATTCGCGCGTGCCGATGCTCCGCTCAGCGGATGCAGTCGTCCAGGTGATCCCGGCGACGCTCGCGACGAACGCGACCAGGACGGCCGAGAAACGCAACAGATGCATCATCACGGCCAGTGATCGGCAACTCGCGCTCCGGGTTTGAGGGTTGAATAGGGTATGGCGAGCGGCTGGGTCGGGATCCTCTCGGCGGAGCTCCACTTTCCGGAGGCGCACTCGCTGAAGGAGAAGCGGATGTCCGTCCGCTCCGCGAAGGAGCAGCTGCGCAACCGCTTCGGCGCCGCGGTGGCGGAGGTCGACCACCACGAGGTCTGGCAGCGCACGCGGCTGACCGTGGCCGTCGTCACGCGCAACGCCGGTGAGGCCGAGCGGCTGCTGGCCGAGGCGGAGCGGTATCTCGCCTCGCGCGAGTGGGAGCTCGGGCAGGTCGACCGCGAGCTGGTCACGCTCGACGACGACTAAGCGCGGCTGCTCGCTACGGTAGATCCATGGCCGACCGGATGCGAAGGGTGAACGAGTCGCTCCGGCAGGTCCTGTCGGAGGCGCTGCTGGAGCTGAAGGATCCCCGGATCGGGTTCGTGACCGTGACCGGCGTCGACACCTCGCCGGATCTCCGGCAGGCCGTGGTGTTCGTCAGCGTGCTCGGCAGCGAGAAGAAGCGGAACAAGAGCATGATCGGGCTCGACGCGGCCCACGGCGTGCTCCAGTCCAGGATCGCGCTCGAGCTGCGGCTGAAGCGGACTCCGACGCTCACGTTCGAATACGATCACGCGGTCGAGCACGGCGTGCGGATGTCACAACTCATCGATGAGCTCGCCCCCGAACCAGAATCCGCTGAACCAAAGCACGACGCAGGCTGACCTCGGGGCGGTCGTCGAGGCGATCCGCGGCGCAGACCGCTTCCTCGTCACGACCCACGAGAATCCCGACGGGGACGCGCTCGGCTCGCTGCTCGCGACCCAGCTCGCGCTGACCGCCCTCGGCAAGGACAGCCTGATGTTCCTGCCCGGCCCGGCGCCGCTCCCGGGCGAGTACCGCTTCCTGCCGCTCGAGCAGCTTCGGCGCGAGCTGCCCGACGACGCGGCCGAGCGGACGCTCGTCGCCGTCGACGCGGCGAACGAGAGCAGGCTCGGTGCGGACGCAGCGGCCCTCCACTCGGCGCCGTTCACGATCAACGTCGACCATCACCACGACAACTCGCGCTTCGGCGACGTCAACCTCGTCGACGCCGGCGCGTCGTCCACGGGCGAGGTGCTGCGCGACGTGATCCGCGAGCTCGGGCTCGAGCTGACACCCGAGCTGGCGGAGCCGCTCTACGTCGCGCTCGTCACCGACACCGGCCGCTTCCAGTACGCGAACACGACCGCGAAGGCGCTCCGGCTCGCGGCGGAGCTGGTCGAGGCCGGCGCGGACGTGCACAAGGTCTTCCAGGGCGTGTACGAGAGCGTCCAGTTCGCGAAGCTGAAGCTGCTCGCGCGAGCGCTCGAGCGGGCGCAGGTGTACGAGGGCGGCGGCCTCGTCATCTCCTACCTGCTGCGCGACGACTTCGCCGAGGTGGGGGCGGTCGAGCCGTACTCGGAGGGGATCATCGACTTCCTCCGCGCCGTCGAGGGCGCCGACATGGCCGCGTTGATCCGTGAGCCGCCCCGCGGCGGCTCGCCCGCCCGGCGTATCTCGCTCCGCGCGTCGCACGACGAGCTCGACGTCTCGGCGATCGCGCGCGAGTCGGGCGGCGGCGGCCACCGGCAGGCGGCCGGCTTCTCCAGCGACGCCTCGATCGACGAGATCACCGCCTTCCTCCGGCGGGAGTTCGTCGCCGCTTCGGCTCCGTCGCGCTGATGCCACCGAAGGGCCTCGAGCCGAGCGGGATCATCCTCGTCGACAAGCCGGCGGGGCCGTCGTCCTTCGCCGTCATGGCTCGCGTCCGTTCGCGCCTGGGGACGAAGATGGGTCATGCGGGAACTCTTGACCCTTTCGCGACGGGATTGTTGCTTCTGCTCTCCGGGCGCTCGACAAAATTGGCGGGATCGTTCGTCGGTCTCGACAAGCGCTATCTCACGGACGTCGACCTGACGGCCCGTACTGCCACGGGCGATCCGGAAGGCGCCGTGACGGGGCGGCAGGACGCACCCTCGCCGGGCGAGCTCGAGCGCGCGCTCGAGGGCCTCCGCGGCGAGATCGAGCTGCCGATCCCGGCCGCGTCCGCGGTCAAGATCGGCGGTGAGCGCGCCTACAAGCTGCACCGCCGCGGCGTCGAGGTGGAGATGCCGCTGCGGCGCTCGCGCGTCGACGCGCTCGACGTCATCGCGTATACGGACGGCATCGTCACGCTCGATCTGCGCGTCAGCTCGGGGACGTACGTGCGGGCGATCGCCGAGGCGCTCGGCGGTCATTGCGTGGCGCTGCGCCGGCTCGAGGTGGGGCCGTTCAGCGTCGAGGACGCCGACGAGGAGCGCGTCATCCCCGCCGAGCAGGCGCTCGCCCTGCTGCCGTGAGCACGGCGCGAGAAGCGGTTCGCGGTCGCGATCGGGACCTTCGACGGCGTCCACCTCGGGCATCGCCGCGTTGTCGAGACCGCGCTCGACACCGGGCTGCCGGTCCGGGTGCTGACGTTCCAGCCGCATCCGCGCGTCGTCCTCGGCAACTTCGTCGAGGCGCTGGCGACGCTCGAGCGCCGGCTCGAGCTGCTGGCCGAGCTCGGCGTCGCCGAGACGACGGTGGTCGAGTTCACGCTCGACGTCGCCAAGCTGGAGCCGGAGCAGTTCGCGGCCGAGCAGCTGGTCGACGCGGCGGTCGTCGTGGCCGGCGCCGACTTCCGGTTCGGGCGCAAGCGCCGTGGCGACCTCGAGCTGCTCGAGCGGCTCGGGTACGAGGTGCTGCCGGTGCCGCTGCTCGAGGGTGTCTCCTCGACCGAGATCCGCCGCTCGCTGCACGAGGGCGACGTGCAGGCGGCGGCACGACTGCTCGGCCGGCCACCGGAGCTGGACGGGATCGTCGTCGGCGGCGACCAGCGCGGAGGGACGCTCGGCTACCCGACGGCGAACCTGGCCGTCGAGCCGGGCCTGCTCGTGCCCGCCTACGGGATCTACGCCGGCGCGGCACTCGGGCATCGCGCCGCGATCTCGATCGGCACGAATCCTCACTACGGCGGCGACGAGCGCCGGATCGAGCCCTATCTGCTCGACTTCGAGGGCGACCTCTACGGCCGCCGCTTGGTCGTCGAGCTCTGGGAGCGCCTCCGCGACGAGCAGGTGTTCGAGAGCGAGCAGGGCCTGATCGATCAGATCGCGCGGGACGTCGAGGCGACGCGGAAGGCGGCCCGGCCGGCGTAGGTAGGTTGAGCCGGTGAGCGAGAACGGCGCCATGATTCACGCCCGCGGGCTCGTCAAGCGCTTCGGAGAGCTCGTCGCCGTCGACGGCATCGACCTCGACGTCAAGCAGGGCGAGGCGTTCGGCTTCCTCGGTCCGAATGGGGCGGGGAAGAGCTCGACGATGCGGATGATCGGCTGCGTCTCGCCGGTCACGGACGGGACGCTCCGGATCCTCGGCAAGGATCCGGCCACCGAAGGCCCTCAGATCCGGGCGCGACTCGGCGTCGTCCCGCAGCAGGACACGCTCGACTTCGAGCTCACGGTCCGCGAGAACGTGCTCATCTACGGCCGCTACTTCGGGCTCTCGCGGCGCGAGCTGAAGCCGAGGATCGACGAGCTGCTCGACTTCGTCCAGCTGACGGAGCGAGCCGAGGACAAGGTCGAGCCGCTGTCCGGCGGCATGAAGCGCCGCCTGACGATCGCGCGCTCGCTCATCAACGACCCCGACCTGCTGCTGCTCGACGAGCCGACGACGGGGCTCGACCCCCAGGCGCGCCACGTCGTCTGGGATCGCCTCTTCCGGCTGAAGCAGCGCGGCAAGACCTTCGTCGTGACCACGCATTACATGGACGAGGCCGAGCAGCTCTGCGACCGGCTCGTCGTCATGGATCACGGCGCGATCGTCGCGGAGGGGTCGCCGTGGGAGCTGATCCAGCGCTACTCGACCCGCGAGGTGGTCGAGGTCCGCTTCGAGAGCGAGCGGCCGGCGAACGGGGTCTTCGAGGGAGCGGCCGAGCGCGTCGAGGAGCTGCCGGACCGCGTCCTCCTCTACACCCGCGACGGCGATGCGACCGCGATCGCAGTCGCGGAGCGTGGGCTGCCGCCGCACTCGACGCTCGTTCGCCGCAGCACGCTCGAGGACGTCTTCCTCCACCTGACCGGGCCGCACGCTCGTCGACTGATGGACGGATTCGTCCAGCCGCTGCGGGCGTACGAGCACTGGCTCGCCCAGTACAGGCGCGTCTGGCGGGGCACGATCGGGACCAGCCTCGTCAACCCGATCCTGTACGTGACCGCGCTGGGCGTCGGTCTCGGCACGATCGTCGACCAGACGCAGAACGCTCCCGCCGGCGTTCCGTACCTGGACTACGTCGCTCCGGGGCTCCTGGCCGCGGCCGCGATGCAGACCGCCACGATCGAGTCCAGCTGGCCGGTGATGGCCGCGATCAAGTGGTCGCGCGTCTATCACGCGATGATCGCGACGCCGCTGACCGAGCGCGACGCCTTCGTCGGCCATCAGCTGTTCGTGATCACGCGCGTGTTCACGTCCGCCGCCGCCTATCTCGCGGTCATCGCCGCGTTCGGCGCCGTCGCCTCCTGGTTCGGGATCCTGGTCGTGCCGGTCGCAGTGCTGATCGGCACCGCCTTCTCGATGCCGATGGCGGCCCTCGCGGCCAGGGTCGAGGACGACCGTACGTTCGTGACGATCTTCCGCTTCCTGATCGTGCCGATGTTCCTCTTCTCCGGCACGTTCTTCCCGGTCTCGCAGCTGCCGCTCGGGTTCGAGCTGGCCGCCTATCTGACGCCGATCTGGCACGGCGTCGAGCTGTGCCGGATGCTGACGCTCGGGACGGTCGAGCTCGGGCCTGCCCTCGGTCACACCGCCTATCTCCTGGCCTGGACGCTCGTCGGCTTCGAGCTCGCGCGCCGTTCGTACCGCCGGAGGCTGCTCGGATGACCTCGCTCGTGCTGCGCGCATTCGAGCTGCCGGGAGGCCGCGGCATCCACCTCTTCGAGCGGAACGTGATGAGCCACCGGCGAACCTGGCCGATCATCGTCTCGGGCTTCTTCGAGCCGCTCTTCTATCTGCTCTCGCTCGGCTACGGCCTCGGCGGCTACGTCGGTGACGTGGTGATCGACGGTCAGCCGATCGAGTACGCGGCCTTCGTCGCGCCTGCGCTCCTCGCCGCGTCCGCGTTCAACGGCGCCTTCTACGACGCGACGAACATCTTCTGGAAGCTGCGCTATCAGAAGGTCTACGACGCCGTGCTCGCGACCCCCCTCGGGCCGAAGGACATCGCGGCCGGGGAGACCGCGTTCGCGCTCTTCCGCGGCCTCATCTACGCGGTCGGCTTCTTCACCGTGATCACGGTGCTCGGCCTCGTCGAGTCGTGGTGGGCGCTGCTGGCGCTGCCGGCGACCGTGTTCATCGGCTTCGCGTTCGCCGGCGCCGGGATCGCCGCCGTCACGTACATGCGCAGCTGGCAGGACTTCGACATCCTCAACCTGGCGATCCTGCCGATGTTCCTCTTCTCGGCGACCTTCTTCCCGCTCTCGACCTACCCGGACTGGCTGGAGTGGGTGATCCAGGCGACGCCGCTCTACCACGGGGTCGATCTGCTCCGCTCGCTCACGACCGGCACCGTCGGCCCCGGACAGCTCGTCAACGTCGCGTACCTGGCCGTCCTCGGCCTCGCCGGGATGTGGATCGCCGGCCGACGCGTCGAGAAGCTCCTTCTGACGTAGGGGGAAGTAGACGCAAGTTTTCGGCGCTAGTTGTGTCTTTGAGTACATGGAGTCTCCGGGTACGCTGCGGCCCGTCGAGGCAGTGCGTTGCCTCGATTGCGGCAGGGACTACGCCAAGCCGAGCGGGCGCGGCACGCTGACGACGAATCCCGGCTGCCCCGACTGCGGCTACGTCGGCTGGGTGCCGAGCACCGCGCGCCCTACCGCAGCGTCGCCGCGTGGCCGCTTCGGCGCGGGTCCGCTGCCGCGCCTGACGTCCCGATCAGGCTGACGCCGCCGAAGTAGTGGTGCACGCCGGGCCAGCGCCGCACCTGCAGCCCTGACTGCGCCAGCTCTGCGAGCGCCGTCTCGTCGACGCCGGGCTCCGCATTGACGACGTCACCGCTGCGGTGGAAGCGCGGCCGCTCGACCGCCTCGACCGGCTCGAGCTCCTCGTCGAGGATCCCGGCGGCGACGCCGACGAGCGCCGTCCGGAGCCGGGTGCCGCCGGCGGAGCCGATCGCCAGCTCGAGCCCGCGGCCGAACACCAGCGTCGGCGCCATCATGCTCCCCATCCGCGCTCCCGGCTCGAGCGGCGCCAGGATCAGGTCGACCTCGCCGAGCATGCTGTTCAGCTGCACGTCGAGCCCGGGAAGGAAGTCGCCCGTGCCGAGGCCGAGGCTCGACGTCAGCACGCACACGCGGCCCTCGCCGTCGGCGGTGACGAGGTTCGTCGTGTGCCCGTCCCCCTCGGCGCCCGCCAGGGCCGCGATCAGCGCGTGCACCCGCGCGGTCTCGTCGAGATCGCAGAGGCGAGGCAGCCGTTCCAGCGTCTCCGGCACGCCCGGAGAGCCCGGCGCGGGTGAGCACGCGCCGCCCCAGCCATGCGACCTCCGCCGGTGCTTCCCAGCGTGCCTCGTAGCGGGCGAGATCGTCGGCCGTCACGGGGACGCCGTCGACGGCGGTCAGCAGCTCGGCGATTGATCCCTCGTAGACGCTTGCGGCGCCCTCGTCGGCGAGCAGCTCGAGCGCCGCGGCCAGACCGGGCTGTTCGAGCTTCTCGCCCGCCTCGAGCAACCGTCCGCTCGGCGCGTAGATGCGCTCGCCGTCGGGCTGCATCGTGAAGACGGGCCCGAGCATCGCCAGGCAGGCGGCGTGGGCCGGCGGCATCGCGACGCCCTCGCGCGCGAGCCGCAGCGCCGGGGCCGACCAGCCGCGTCCACGGCAACCGGCCGAAGCGTTGGTGCAGCGCGCCGAGCCCGCGCGGGAGCCCCGGGACGGCGCACGTCCCCGGGCCGACCGCGTAATGGACGAGCTCCTCGCCGAACGGCACATGCAGCTCGACGGGCGCGGCACCCTCGCCCGAGGCCACGTCGACGAAGCAATCGAGGTTCCAGGCGTCGGCGCCGTCGAAGTAGATCGCGTGCCCGCCGCCGAGGAGGCCGGTCATCACCGTCTCGGACACGCAGGAGGCGAGGCAGGCGGCGACGGCGGCATCGGCGGCCGTTCCGCCCTCCTCGAGGATCTCGATCCCGGCCGCCACAGTGGCCGGGTGACCGGCTGCGACGCCGCTTGGAACCATAGGTTGCTACCCTAGTCGCGACCGAGATCTCGGCCGGCCGTGTCTTCCTTCACGCCGCGCGGGGACTCCGGAGACATCGACAGAAGGAGGCCAGATGGCCCTCACCAAGGAAGTCAAGCAGGAGCTGATCGGGAAGCACGGCCGGAACGAGACGGATACCGGCTCCCCCGAGGTTCAGATCGCGATGCTGACGCAGCGGATCAACGACCTCACCGAGCACCTGCGCACGCATGCGAAGGACCACTACTCGCGGCGCGGGCTGCTCAAGCTCGTCGGCCGCCGGCGGCGGTTCCTGAACTACATGCAGAAGCACGACCTCGAGGGCTATCGCGCCCTCATCAAGGAGCTAGGCCTCAGGCGCTAGCTCTTACCCGGGAGAGTGGAAGCTTGGACGAGCCCCGTTCGCGGCGAGGCTGATCCAAACTTCCACTCTCCACCAAGCAGAGTGGAGGACATGGAATGAGCACGGTACTGGGGCAGGTTGCCTCGACGTCCGTCGAGATCGGTGGCAAGGAGATCACCTTCGAGACGGGCAAGCTCGCCAAGCAGGCGGACGGCGCAGTCGTCGTTCGCTCCGGCGACACAATGGTTCTGGCGACGGCCGTCGGCCGTCCCGAGGCGCGCGAGGGAGCGGACTTCTTCCCGCTCACCGTCGACGTCGAAGAGCGCGCGTACGCCGCCGGGAAGATCCCGGGCGGCTTCTTCAAGCGGGAAGGGCGCGCCACCGAGCGCGCGACGCTGACCGCACGCATGATCGACCGCCCGATCCGGCCGCTCTGGCCGAAGGGCTTCCGCAACGAGGTGCAGGTGATCTGCACGGTCCTCTCGGCCGACCTGATCACCCCGCACGACATCCTCTGCATCAACGGCGCCTCCGCGGCGCTGATGCTCTCGCCGCTGCCGTTCTTCGGCCCGGTGGGCGCGGTCCGGATCGGCCGCATCGACGGCGAGTTCGTCGTCAACCCGACCCACGAGCAGAACTTCGAGGAGTCGGCGCTCGACCTGATCGTCGTCGGCACGAAGGACGGCCTGACGATGATCGAGGCCGGTGCGTCCGAGGTCGCCGAGGACGTGCTGCTCGAGGCGTTCGAGCTGGCGCACGAGGAGATCCGCAAGCTCTGCGAGGCGCAGGAGGATCTCCGGCGCCAGGCGGGCAAGGCGAAGTGGCTCGACATGGACGTGACCGCCGAGATCGAGAGCTCGCACGGGCACACGATCTGGGAGCGGATCCAGCAGGACGGCCTCCGCGAGGCAGCGTCGGTCGAGTCGGCGATCCTCGCCGAGCTCGCACCCGAGCTGTCGATGGACTCGAGCGACGAGGACATCCAGCGGCAGGTCCAGGTCAAGGCGAGCATCGCGATGCTGCTCGAGAAGCTGCGGCTCGCGGCGGTCGAGGGCCCGGTGCGGGAGCAGTTCGAGTCCGACCTGCGCGCCCTCACGGACGCCGAGGACGATTCGAAGGAGCTCAAGTCCGCGAAGCGGCACCTGCTCTTCGACCGGATCGTCGACACCGTCGAGCTGCCCTTCCCGGTCGGCCCGGCCACGGTCGACGGCGACGGGCCGACCGTCAAGGATGCGCTGACGAAGAGCTACGTCAAGAAGGCCGCCGAGGCGATCTACAAGAACCTCGTCCGCAAGAAGATCGCGATCGAGAAGCGCCGGCCCGACGGCCGCGCCGCCGACGAGATCCGGCCGATCGAGTGCGAGGTGACGGTCAGTCCCCGCGCGCACGGCACGGGCCTCTTCCAGCGTGGCCAGACGCAGGTGCTCTCGCTGCTGACGCTCGGCACCGCGAAGGAGGGTCAGCGGATCGACGACCTCTCCCTCGAGACCGACCGCCGCTTCATGCACCACTACAACTTCCCGCCCTACTCGGTCGGGGAGACGGGCTTCATGCGGGGCCCGAAGCGGCGTGACATCGGCCATGGTGCGCTGGCACAGCGGGCCCTCGAGGCGGTCATCCCGCCGGCCGAGGACTTCCCGTACACGATCCGGATCGTCTCGGAGACGCTGGAGTCGAACGGCTCCTCGTCGATGGGCTCGGTCTGCGGCTCGACGCTCGCGCTGATGGACGCCGGTGTCCCGATCACGGCGCCGGTCTCCGGCATCGCGATGGGCCTCGTCAAGGAGGGCGACGACTACGTCATCCTCACCGACATCCAGGGCGTGGAGGACCACCTGGGCGACATGGACTTCAAGGTCGCCGGTACCAGGGACGGGATCACCGCACTGCAGATGGACATCAAGATCACCGGCGTCACGCAGGAGATCATGCGCGGCGCCCTCGATCAGGCCAACCAGGCCCGCAACTTCATCCTCGACCGGATGCTCGAGGCGCTGCCCGAGGCCCGGACCGAGCTGGCGGCGCACGCGCCGCGGATCTCCTCGATCCAGATCAACCCGGACTTCATCGGGATGGTGATCGGCAAGGGCGGCGAGACGATCCGCTCGCTCGAGTCCGAGTACGACGTCCAGATCGACATCGAGGAGGACGGCACGATCCTCGTCTACGCGACCGAGGGCACCAAGGCGGACGCGGCGATCGGTGCGATCGCGGCGCTGACCAAGGAGCCCGAGGTGGGGGACACCTTCACCGGCAAGGTCGTGAAGACGACGCAGTTCGGCGCCTTCGTCGAGCTGAAGAAGGGCACCGACGGCCTGCTCCACGTCTCGAACGTAGGCCCGGGCCGGGTCGCGCACATCGAAGACGTGATGTCGCGCGGCGACGTCGTCGACGTGATCGTGCAGGAGGTGGACAAGGCTCGCGGCCGGATCGGCCTCAAGCTCGTCCACAAGCACGAGGACGGACGGCTCGTCGAGCCGGAGGAGCTGATCGAGCGGGCGAAGAACGCGCCGCCGCGGCCTCCGGAGGAGGAGCGCCCGCGCCGCGACGATCGCGGTCGCGGCGGCCGCGACCGCGGCCCGCGCCGCGACTAGGCAGCTCGGGGGATCGGTCCGAGTAAGAGCTGGTGAGAGGGCGGCGCGAGCCGCCCTCTCCTTTAGGGGTCTTCGCGATCGGATCCCGCTCTGCGGGATCCGATCTGCGGGGTAGGTGCAGCGCGGCGCAAGCCGCCCCCTCGTCATTCCAGGACGAGAAAGCCGGTCTCGACCATGCCGCGCAGGAGCTCGGCTGCGCGGGGCAGCCCGTCCGCGCCGAGCGAGGCGGCCACCGCCTCGCGGGCGGTTCGTGTGCCATCGAGTGCTCGCAGCAGCCGCAGCGTCGGCTCGTCGACGTCGGCGGAGAAGCCGAGCCCGTCCTCGAGCGAGAGTGTGGCGCTGACGACGGTCCAGCCGTCGCCGGGCGAGACCACCTGCTCGAAGCGGGCCGTCGGCGCGACGGCGAGGCGGCGTGCGAGCAGCGCGTCCGGGCCGGCCGCGGCTGCGTCGACGCCGGCGAACATCCGCAGCAGGTGGGTCGAGGCGGACTCGAGCGGCCGGGGCGGGAGGCTCGTCCCGCGCGACCAGTTGACGCCGTCGCGGCGGCGCAGCACGAGCGCGCCGTACGCGAGCGCCTCGATTCCGAGCTTGTCGTAGTACCCCGTCCAGCGATCGAGCGCGACCGCGAACTCGTCCGGGCCGGCGACCGCGTCGCGCGTCCACGCGGCCGCGTTCGAGAGCGGGTCGTCGGTGGTCGTGTGCAGGATCCAGGCGTCGCAGCCGCAGCCGTCGAGCCACTCGCGCGGTCGCACGGCGGGGTCGTCCCCTACCTGCGCCCAGCTCGCCATCAGGGTCGCGAAGCCGCCCGGCTCGAGCAGAGCGGGCAGCCCACGCGTGAGCAGCTCGCTGACGCGATCGCCGGGGAGGCCGCTGTCGCGGAAGGTGTACTCGGCGTCCGGCGAGACGACGTAGGGCGGGTTGCAGGCGATGCAGCCGAACGTCTCGCCGGCGACCGGCTCGAGCAGGCTCCCCTGCCGGAGCTCGACGTTCGCGACCTCGTTCAGCGCCAGGTTGAGGCGGGCGAAGTCGAGCGCGCGCTCGTTCACGTCGGTCGCGACGACAGAACGGGCGTGCCGAGAGAGCAGCAGCGCCTGGATCCCGTTCCCGGTGCAGAGGTCGAGCGCGCGGTCGACCGGCTCGCGGATCGTCAGGTGGGCGAGCACAGCCGATGGTCGATGGACGCCTGCGACGCGGTCGGCATGCTCGACGTCGAGCCGGTCGGACGCGATCAGGAGGTCGTCGTGCGGGACGACGCGGGCGAGCCCGAACAGCGAGCCGTCGCGCTCCTCGGCGAGCCCTGCCTCGACCAGCAGCGGCGCGAGCTCGTCCGGCGGCGCGGGGTCGCCGAGGAGGAGGAGCGAGATCAGCAGCGAGAGGCGGTCGGGCGCGGCAGCGAGCCGGCGCCGGTAGACCTCGAGGTCGACGTGCGTGAAGATCGGCTCGCCGCTCGTATGCAGGCGCTGCGCGATCCCGACGCCCGTGTAGCCCGCCGCCGCGAGCTCCTCCCGCAGTCGCGTTGCGGTCTCGGCCGCCGGCGGGACGGGAGGCGGCTTCAGATCTTGACGTTCTTCGACAGGTCCCAGCCGGCGTGCACCGGCGCGTCGAGCGAGCCGTCCGCCTTCTGCGGCTTGTAGTCGTACGAGAGCTTGACGAAGTTGAGCGCGAAGGCATCGTGCGGCTCGCTCTCGCCCTCGCCGGAGCCGAGCGCATAGCTGGAGACGAGCACGTCGTTCAGCTTGATGATCAGGTACTCCTGCTGCGACCCGCCGGCCTTGCGGACGGTCAGGATCGCCTGCTTGATGTGCTTGCCCTGCGCGCAGTGCAGGAAGAGCTGGGGCGACGCCTTGGTCGTCCGCGCGGTGAAGGAGAAGTCGGTCATCTGGACCTTGCCGGCGCCGCCGCCGCCTCCGCTGCCGGAGGAGCCGCTCTGCGTCTCGCCGAACGTGAACGACAAGACCTCGATCTCGCCCTTGTGCTTCGAGTCCTTGCTCTCGCCCGAGATCCCGTCCAGCTTCAGGAAGTAGTCGATGGCGGCCGTGGCTTCCCCCCTTCCTGCGAGACCTAAGTACGAATGCCGACGGATGTCAAGCGGGCGTCCGGAGCTAGGATCGGCCGATGCAGCCGTACGAGCTCTCGACACTCCCGACCGGCGAGCGCGTGATCACCGAGCACATCGCGAACGTGCGCTCGGTCTCGTTCGGCTTCTGGATCGGCACCGGCTCCCGCGACGAGACGGACGCGCGCGCAGGCGTCTCGCACTTCATCGAGCACCTGCTCTTCAAGGGTTCGAGCACGCATTCGGCCCAGGAGATCGCGGAGATCTTCGACAGCCTCGGCGGCGAGCTGAACGCGGCGACGTCCCGCGAGACGACGCTCGTCTACGCCCGCGTCCCCGACGACCGGCTCGAGCCGGCGCTCGACGTGATGGCCGGGATGGTCTACGAGCCCGCCTTCGCCGAGATCGACTCCGAGCGCGAGGTCGTGCTCGAGGAGATCGCGATGGTCGACGACAACCCGCAGGACCTCGTCCACGACGTCGTCGCGGAGGCCATCTTCGGCGGGCACCCGATCGGCCGGCCCGTGATCGGCCGCGCCGAGGTGATCTCGAGCGTCACCAGGAAGGCGCTGACCGCGTACCACCGGGCCGCCTACGCGGCCGACAACATCGTCGTCGCGGCGGCCGGAAACGTCACCCACGACCGGGTGGTCGAGCTGCTCGGCGCCCGGCTGCCGGCAACCGAGTCGAACCCGCGCCGTGCCCGCAAGCCGTTCGGACGCATGCCGCCGCCCGGCTACCGCTTCCAGCGGAAGGCGACGGAGCAGTACCACGTCTGCCTGGGCGCGCCCGGGATCTCGCGCCGCGACGAGCGCCGCTTCGCCGCCTCGCTGCTCGACTCGATCATCGGCGGCTCCGCGTCGTCGCGGCTCTTCCAGGAGATCCGCGAGAAGCGCGGGATGGCGTACTCGGTCTACAGCTTCGCCTCCCAGTACTCCGACTCGGGCCAGATCGGGCTCTACGTCGGGACGCGCGAGGAGAACCTCGTCGAGTGCTTCGAGATCGTCGCGCGCGAGCTCGCGGACGTTGCGGCCGGGAACGTCAGGCCGGGGGAGCTCGAGCGCGCCCAGGAGAACCTGAAGGGGAGGATGCTGCTCTCGCTCGAGTCGACGTCGAATCGGATGAGCCGGCTCGGGAAGTCGCTGATCAGCGACACCGACCTGCTCTCGCTCGACGAGCTCGTCGCCCGGGTCGAGGCGGTCACGGCCGACGACGTCGCCGAGCTCGCCGCCGACCTGCTCCGGCTCGACCGGCTCTCCGCCGCGGGGATCGGTCCGTCGGAGTCGCACTTCCGCACTGCGATCGAGCGCGTCAATCCCGCCCTGGTGGAGCGCGCCGCCGCGTGAAGGTGCTGCTCTTCGGCCGCCGTGGCAAGGTCGGCTCGGTGCTCGGCCCGGCGCTCGAGGCTGCCGGGCACGAGCTCGTCGAGTCGACCCACGACGCCGAGGTCGCCGTCGACTTCACGCGGCCCGAAGCGGTCGAGGAAAACGTCCGGGTGGCGCTCGAGGACGGCGTCCCGGTCGTGATCGGGACGACAGGCTTCGACCAGGAGCGGGTCGCCGCGCTCGCGCGGGTGCATGAGCTGCCCGTCTTCTACGCGCCCAACTTCGCGCTCGGAGCGGTGCTGATGATGCGCTTCGCAGCGGAGGCAGGGAAGGTGCTGCCGCACGCCGAGATCATCGAGCTCCACGACGACCGGAAGCTCGACGCTCCCTCGGGGACGGCGAAGGCGACCGCGGAGCTGCTGCCGGCAGGCACGCCGATCCACTCGGTCCGGCTGCCGGGCCTGGTCGCCCACCAGGAGGTGATCTTCGGCGGGCCGGGGCAGACGCTGACGATCCGCCACGACACCACCTCGCGCGACGCGTTCGTCCCGGGAGTCCTGCTCGCGCTGGAGAAGGTGCGCTCGCTCCCGCCGGGGCTGACGGTCGGGCTCGACGCGCTGCTGTAAGACGCGGCCCACGCCGGGGGCTCGAACGGCCTGCCGCCGCCGCAGGGGTGGCCGACCGCGAACTGCCGGCCGACGTGGACCGCAGGGACGACTGTTCCGCGCCGGCCGGCGTCTGTCAAGCAGTCAGCCCGCGGCGACGACGTCGAGCGCGCTCGCGGCGGCCACGGGCGTCTCGACCGGGCACGAGACCGTCGCCCCGACGAGCGTGCACGCAGTCCAGGGCTCACTCGGAGCCAGCCTGACCTTCACGGTCGCCGCGCCTGCCGGTGAAAGCGCGAACGAGACGGCGTCGATCGTCTCGTCGTCGAGCGAGTAGGAGATCGACGAGACGGTGTAGCCGCTGATCGCACCGGTGCCGGCGCCTGCCGACCCCGCCGGCACCGCGTTCGACGCAGTCAGCGCCGGGCCCGCGAACAGGGCGGGCAGGAGCAGGAGAAGGCCGAGCCGCATGCGCCGGTCATCGGCCGCTCTGAGCGCCGATGTAGGATTCGGGCGTGCTCGGCGAGGTGCTGACCGCGATCGTGACGCCGTTCAAGCGGGACGGCTCGGTCGATCTGGACAGCTTCCGCGCGCTCGCGCGCCACCTCGTCGACAACGGCTCCGACGGGCTCGTCGTCACCGGAACGACGGGCGAGAGCCCGACGCTCTCGGACGACGAGCGCTTCCAGCTCTACGCGGCCGCGCTGGAGGAGGTCGGCGACCGTGCGACCGTCGTCGCGGGCACCGGCACCTACGACACGCGCCATTCGGTCCACCTGACCGAGCAGGCGCACGAGCTCGGCGTCGACGCCGTCCTGATCGTGACGCCCTACTACTCGAAGCCGCCGCAGCGCGGGATCGTCGCCCACTTCGAGGCCGTCGCGTCGGCCACCGACAAGCCGATCGTCGTCTACAACATCCCCAGCCGGGTCGCGATCAACATCGAGCCCGAGACGATCACACGGCTGGCCGCGATCGAGAACGTCCGCGCCGTCAAGCAGGCGAACGACGACCTCGCGCAGGCGAGGCATATCGTCGAGACGGGCCTCGACCTCTACGCCGGCGACGACGACCTGATCGTGCCGTTCCTCGAGCTCGGCGGCGTCGGCGGCGTCTGCGTGCATACGCACGTCGTCGGCCCGCAGGTGAAGGAGCTGATCCGGCTCTGGAAGGCGGGCGAGCAGGAGGCAGCGCGGACGCTCGACCGCGAGCTCGCGCCCTCGATCGAGCTCCTACGCGTGGTCGGCAACCCGATCGCGATCAAGGCGGCCCTGAACCTGCTCGGCCACGAGGTCGGCGGCCACCGGCTCCCGCTCGTCGACCCGACCGAGGAGGAGCGCGAGCGGGTGCGCGACTGTCTCGCGCGGCTCGGCCTGCTCGCGCCCGCCGCGGTGTAGTCGCCGGGCCCTCCCGACGCGCATACACTCCCGCGCGTGAGCCTGCGGATCATCCCACTCGGCGGTCTCGGCGAGGTCGGCAAGAACATGACTGTCTACGAGCACGGCGGCGACATCGTCGTCGTCGACGCCGGGCTCGCCTTCCCGCGCGACGAGCACCTCGGCGTCGACCTCGTCCTGCCCGACATCTCCTATCTCGAGGGCAAGCGCGTCAGCGCAGTCGTCCTCACGCACGGGCACGAGGATCACGTCGGCGGGCTGCCGTACCTGCTCCGCCAGGTCGACTGCGACAAGGTGATCGCGACGAAGCTGACGCTCGGACTGATCAAGTCGAAGCTCGACGAGCACGGTCTCTCGGCCTCGACCGAGCTGCAGGAGGCGGTGCCGAACGAGCAGATCCAGGTCGGCTCGTTCACGCTCGACTTCGTGCGCATGGCGCACTCGATCCCGGACTGCGTCGCGATCGTGCTCGAGACGGCGGCGGGCCGCGTCCTCCACACCGGCGACTGGAAGCTCGACCACACGCCGGTCGACGGCCTCAAGACCGACGTCGGCCGGCTCGCGGAGCTCGGCAACCAGGGCGTCGACCTGATGCTCGGCGACTCGACGAATGCCGAGCGGCCCGGGATGACCGGCTCGGAACGGCTCGTCGGCGAGGCGTTCCGGACGCTGATCCCGCTGCGCAAGGGCCGCATCCTCGTCGTCTCCTTCGCCTCGAACGTGCATCGGATGCAGCAGGCGATCGACGTCGCCACGCAGGTCGGCCGCAAGGTCGCGATCGTCGGCCGCTCGATGCGCAAGAACCTCAACATCGCGCGCGGCCTCGGCTACCTCGACGTGCCCGAGCACATGCTCGTCAAGCCGCAGGAGGCGATGGAGCTGCCGCCCGGCCAGGTGATGATCCTCTGCACGGGCAGCCAGGGCGAGCCGATGTCCGCGCTCACGAGGATCGCCTACAACGACCATCCGTCGATCTCGATCGAGCGCGGCGACACGGTCATCCTCTCGGCGAAGCCGGTGCCGGGGAACGAGCTTCGCGTGCACGACTCGATCAACCGGCTCGCCCAGATGGGCGCCGAGGTGCTGCACCAGGAGATCGCGCCGGTGCACGTCTCCGGCCACGCCTGCTCCGAGGAGATGCGGACCCTGCTCTCGCTCGTTCGGCCCCGCGCGGTCATGCCGGTGCACGGCGAGTACCGGATGCTCGCGGCGCACGGCCAGCTGGCGCGTGAGGCGGGCGTGCCGGCGGACGCGATCCTGATCGGCGAGAACGGCTCCGTGGTCGAGCTCGAGCACGGACGGACGCCGCGGATCGTCGACCGGATCGAGGCGGGCGTCACCTTCGTCGACGGCCTCGGGGTCGGGGATGTGCAGGACGTCGCGCTCCGCGACCGCCGCCGCCTCTCCGAGGACGGCGTCCTGATCATCGTCACGACGCTCGCGAGCTCGAACGGCGGCTCGACCGCGCCTCCGGAGCTGATCGCGCGCGGGATGGGCGACTCGGACGAGCTCGTCGACGAGCTGCGCTCGGAGGCCCTGAGCGTGCTGCAGGATCTCTCCTCCGACGGGATCACCGAGATCAAGCTGATCCAGGAGCACCTGCACGACGCCGTCGGCCAGCTGGTCTACGACAGAACCCGCCGCCGGCCGATGATTCTTCCCGTGGTCATAGAGGTATGAGCGGACGTTCGGCCCGACATCCTCGTCGGGCCACGCGACGAGCGAGCTGACCGCGCGGCGGCTGATCGTGCAGCTGCGCGCCTGCGAGGCGTCGGCGCTCGCCTTCTGCCGCCTGCTCGAGCGCTGGGGCAGGGGGGAGGCGCAGCCCGCGACCGCCGGAGGGCGCGAGGCGGCGCTCCGGCACGCGGCCGATCGCGTCGAGACAGCGCTCGCCGGGCTCGAGGTTCCGCTCGGCCGCTATCTGCTCGAGCTCGAGGCCGACGAGGCCGAGGGCCGGTCCTGGTATTCCGGGCCGGGCGCCGGCGAGCTCGTCGAATGGCAGCCGGTGCTCACCCGGGCCGGCGTCCACGCGTCTCCGGATCGCGTCACGGCCGTCTATCTCGAGCTCGCCGTGCTCGTGCGGGCGCTCCAGGGCCTCTCAGACTCGGCGCGCCTCGATGCCCCGCCGGACGCCTCCTCGCTCTGGGCGGGCCTGTTCGACCTGCGCGACACGCTGCTCAGCTCGACCGTGGACGACCTGCGAGCGCTCGCAGCCTGAGTAGTGCCCACACGGCATCGGTGCGAAGATGCCGGTAGATCGAGATGAACCTGCAGGACAGATGGCGCTGCTTCTGGTCGTGGCCGCCCGGGCATCCGTTCGAGGTGATCGACTACTTCGACGGCGTCGCGGGTCGCTGGGCCGCTTTCAGCCGCTGCGTCCGTTGTGACCGGACGCGTGGCTTGGCGGTGGGCGCTCCGGTGCACGGAGCGGTGTTCGCGAACCAACCGATGATCACGGGAACGGCGAGTCAAGGCACGAAGCGGTCGGCGCCGCCATCGGCAAGCTCCACGGCCGGAGCTCCGACGGAGGAGCAGGAGTTCGCGGAGATCGCGCTCGGACATGGGCGGCGCCTCTACGTCCGGCGCGCCGCGGTGTCATTCGGTGTTCGACGCGGTTGCCCGGTCTATGTCGCGCACATCATCGGCGCGAACACGCTCCGTTCCACCTCTCCGAGTCTTCGCCGGGCGGTCTCCCGGGCGATGAGCCAGCGGGGCCAGAGCCCGAGCGTCGAGGAAGCGCTCCACCAGCTCGAGCACGAGCTCGCTCTAGCAGCAGCGGTAGCCTGCAGCGGACGTGCCCGCGATCACTGTTGTCGGCAGCGTCAACCTCGACCTCGTCGCCCGCGTCGAGCGCCTGCCGCGGGCGGGGGAGACGGTCACCGACGCGAGCTTCGCACGCGTCAAGGGCGGCAAGGGCGCGAACCAGGCCGTGGCGTGCGCGCGGCTCGGAGCCGACGTGACGCTCGTCTGCTCGGTCGGAACGGACGTGTTCGCCGACGAGGCGCTGCCGCAGGAGGAACGGCTGACGCTTGCGGCCGCGCGCGTCGAGGCTCCGACCGGGGTCGCGCTGATCCTCGTCGACGCGAGTGGCGAGAACCAGATCGCGGTCGCGCCCGGAGCGAACGCGGAGCTGAAGGAGTTCGGGCTGCCTCCGAGCGACGCCGTCCTGACGCAGCTGGAGATCCCGGACGAGGCCGTCCGCCGGGCCTGGGAGCAGTCGACCGGCCTCTTCTGCCTGAACGCCGCACCCGCACGCCCGATCGACGTCGACGCGGATCTCACCGTCGTCAACCGCTACGAGCTGGAGGTGCTGCGGCGCCGCGACGGCTTCGTCGCGGTCACACTCGGCGCCGAGGGTGCGATTCTGCTCGAGGACGGGGAGGAGGTGGCGCGCGCCGAGCCGCCGCCGGTCGACGCGGTCGACGGCACCGCGGCCGGGGACGCCTTCACCGCCTGCCTGCTCGTGTCGTGGCTCGAGGGGCTCGAGCCGGAGATCGCGCTGCGCCGCTCCTGCGCTGCGGGCGCCATTGCCGCCTCGCGCTTCGGCGCGCAACCTTCCCTGCCGACCGCGGCCGAGGTCGACGCCATACTCAGGGCGTGACGACTCCAGTCATCCTCGACTGCGACCCCGGGCACGACGACGCGATCGCGCTGCTGCTGGCGCTGGCGAGCCCGGAGATCGACCTCGTCGGCGTCACGACGACGCATGGCAACCAGACGCTCGACAAGACGACCGACAACGCGCTCCGGGTGCTGGCGTTCGTCGGCCGCACCGACGTGCCCGTTGCGGCCGGCGCCGAGCGGCCGCTCGTGCGCGAGCTCCACACCGCCGCCCACGTCCACGGCGACAGCGGCCTGGACGGCCCCGAGCTGCCGCCACGTGCCTCCGAGCCGATCGAGCAGCACGCCGTCGACTTCCTCGTCGAGCACGTAACGCCCGAGACCGTCCTCGTCCCGGTCGGGCCGCTGACGAACGTCGCACTCGCGCTCGACCGCGGCATCCGGCCGGCTCGGATCGTCCTGATGGGCGGCGCGATCGCCGAGGGCAACATGACTCCCGCGGCCGAGTTCAACATCTGGGCCGACCCGGAAGCGGCCCAGCGCGTCTTCCACTCAGGGCTCGACGTGACGATGATCGGCCTCGACGTCACTCACGGCGCACTGCTGACGCCGCAGTGGGCGGAACGTTTCCGCGACGCCGGCCGCGTCGGCACCTTCGTGGCCGAGCTGGTCGAGTTCTTCAAGCAATACCACCGGCGCACGTACGGCTGGGACGGGGCGCCGATCCACGACGCCGTCGCCCTCGCGCACGCCTTCCGGCCGGGGATCGTCACGACCGAGCACATGAACGTCGAGGTGGAGCTCGAGTCGGAGCTGACCCGTGGCCGCACGGTCGCCGACCGCTGGCACCGCACCGACCGCGAGCCGAACGCGCAGGTCGGCGTCGACATCGACGCGGACGCCTTCTTCGAGCTCCTGCTCGAGCGGATCGCGACCTTCGGGTGAGCCGTCTCCCGCCCGGGACGCAGTACGTCGTCGTCGCCGCGATCGGGGCGCTGGCGCTCGGCGTCGGCGCCGTCGCCACGATCGACGGCAACCTGTGGGGGATCCCGCTGGCCGTCGGGGGCGCGGTGCTCCTCTACTGGTCGGTCAAGGTGACCAGGAAGGTCTGAACTCAGGCGCGTCGAATCGCGCCTCCATGGCAGCCAGGAAGAAGAAGCGGCCGCTGCGGCCGCGCACGCCCTCGCGCGTGAAGAAGCGGACGACGAAGAAGAAGGCGCGCTCCCGGGCCGCACACGAGCATCCCGAGCTGATCGGGCTCGGGCTCGCCGCGGTCGGTCTCTTTCTCGCGTCGCTGCTCTACCTGGGCTGGGAGGGAGGCGTGGCCGGCGAGAAGATCGAGGCGGAACTGCGCGACGTGATCGGGTCGGCTGCGTACGCTGCGCCGCTCGCGCTCGTCATCGTCGGCTGCCTGATGCTCTTCCGCAGCGCTCTCCTCGACGTGAAGCCGTTTCGTACCGGGCTCGTCGTCACGATCGTCGGGTTGATGGTCACGCTCGGCGGCGAGCAGGGCGGCGCCGTCGGGAACGTTCTCGGCGGTGGGGTCGCAAAGCTGCTCGGCGGCACCGGTTCCGTCCTGCTCGGCCTGACCGCGCTGCTCGCCGGCGGGCTCCTGCTCTCGGGTGCCTCCTACGGCGCCGTGCTCCGCCGCTCGCACCATGCCGTCCGTCGCGCCGTGGCTCGGCCGCAGCGAGCGTCGAAGCGGGACGATGTCCTCGCGCCGCCGGCCGTGCTCTCGCGCCACGAGCCGCCGATCGACGTCGTCCACGACTACCCCGACGTCATCTCGGAGGGGTTGTCCGAGCCGCCGCCGCTGCTCGTCCAGCCGGACGACGTGACCGAGGAGCAGACGGCGCTCTTCGACACGCCGCGTGCGGAGGGCGAGTACGTGCTGCCCGATCGCGCCGTGCTCAAGGTCTCGCCCCCGCGGCGGCCAGCTCGAAGGGTGCCGACCAGCGCACCGCCGACACGCTCGTGACCGCGCTCGCGCACTTCGGCGTCGAGGCGACGATCGTCGGCCAGATCGCCGGCCCGCGCGTCACCCGCTACGAGCTGCAGCTGGCGCCCGGGACGAAGGTCTCGAAGGTCGCGGCGCTCAAGGACGACCTCTCCTACGCGCTCGCGACGACGGAGATTCGGATCCTGGCGCCGATCCCCGGCAAGCAGGCCGTCGGCGTCGAGGTCCCGAACCTGGCGCCGAAGATCGTCACGCTCGGCGACATCTACGACGACCTACCCTCGACCGCGAGCCCGCTCGCGGTCTGGCTCGGGAAGGACATCTCCGGGCAACGCCGTCTGGGCCGACCTGGCGCGGATGCCGCACATCCTGATCGCCGGCACGACCGGCTCGGGCAAGTCGGGCTGCATCAACACGATCCTGACCTCGATCCTGCTCCGCTCGACCCCCGACGACGTGCGGATGATCCTGATCGACCCGAAGCGGATCGAGCTCAACTACTACGAGTCGATCCCGCACCTGCTGACGCCGGTCGTCTCGAGCCCGAAGGAGGCGAGCGCCGTCCTCACGAACGTCGTCGCCGAGATGGAGCGCCGCTACGAGCGCCTCTCGATCGTGCGCGCCCGCAACCTTCCCGAGGCGAACCGGGCCTTCAAGGCACGCGGCGAGGATCCGCTCCCATACCTGCTCGTCGTGATCGACGAGCTCGCCGACCTGATGATGATCAGCCCGCAGGCGGTCGAGGACGCGATCATCCGGCTGGCGCAGAAGTCGCGCGCGGTCGGCATCCATCTCGTGCTCGCGACACAGCGCCCGTCGGTGGACGTGATCACCGGCATGATCAAGGCGAACGTGCCGAGCCGGATCGCCTTCGCCGTCTCGAGCCAGACCGACTCGCGCGTGATCCTCGACGGCGCCGGCGCCGAGAGCCTGCTCGGCCAGGGCGACATGCTCTTCAAGCCGCTCGGCACGAGCCGGCTACAGCGCGTCCAGGGCGCCTACGTCTCCGAGGAAGAGGTGTCGCTGGTCGTCGAGCAGTGCCGCCACCAGCGCGAGCAGGAGCTCGACGAGACGCTGCTCCATGTGCCCGAGGGCGCTGCGGACGACGCCGACGACCACGACGGCGAGTTCGACCCGGACGAGGATCCGCTGCTCGACAAGGCGATCGAGATCGTCGTCCAGACGCAGACGGCGTCGGTCAGCCTGCTGCAGCGGCGCCTGCGCGTCGGCTACACCCGGGCCGGGCCGCCTGATCGACATGCTCGAGCGGCGCGGGATCATCTCCGGCTACGAGGGCTCGAAGCCGAGGCGCGTGCTGGTCGACGAGGCCGAGCTCGAGCGCTTCGTCACGGCGACGCCGCAAAGGTAAAGGTAAAGACTTTCCTTTTAACCCAACTTAGGGTCTAATCAAGCGTCCAAGCTTGGCGGTGGATGTGTCTTCTAAGGAGGGTAAGTGAAAGTACGTACGTTCATGCCGCTCGTGGCGGCGGCGCTGATTGCGGTCCTGGTGTTGGCGCTCGGCGCCGGCACGGGTGCCGCGAAGTCGGACGTCCAGGCGGCGCCGGCGAAGTTCAAGGTCACGCTCGTGACCGACATCGGTGGTCTCGACGACCGCTCGTTCAACTTCCTCGCGAACAAGGGTCTCGTGACTGCGGAGAAGCAGTTGGGCGTTGACGGCAACGTGTTCATCTCGAAGTCCGATCGTGACTATGTCCCGAACCTCACCCGTGCCGCGCGCAACGGGAGCGGGCTCGTGGTCGGCGTCGGCTTCCTGATGGCGGACTCGGTCGCGCAGGTCGCGAAGCGTTTCCCGAAGATGAAGTTCGCGATCATCGACAACTCCGGTGTGGCGAGCGAGTTCACGAAGGTCCATCCGACGAACGTCCGCGGCATCCTCTTCAAGGAGCAGGAGGCCGGCTACCTGGTCGGGTTCCTGGCCGGGAAGCAGGTCGTCGCGAAGCCGTTCGAGGGCCAGACGAAGCTCGGTGCCGTCGGCGGCCTCAAGATCCCGCCGGTCGACCGCTTCATCGCGGGCTACTACGCGGGCGCGAAGCGTGCCAGCGCGAAGGTGTCGGTCACGCACTCCTACTCGCAGGACTTCGTCGACCAGGCGAAGTGCAAGGAGCAGGCGCTGAACATGATCGCCAACGGCGCCGGCGCCGTCTTCCAGGTCGCCGGCCAGTGCGGCCTCGGCGTCCTCTCGGCGGCGAAGGAGAAGGGTGTCTTCGGTATCGGCGTCGACGCCGACCAGGGCTACCTCGGCGCGCACGTGATGACGAGCGCCACGAAGAAGGTCGACGTCGCGGTCTACCAGACGATCGACGCGGCGCGGAAGACGGGCGCGAAGTTCCGCACGAACTTCAACGCCATCTTCACGGTCGCCAACGGCGGCGTCGGGTACGGGAAGATCTCTTCCCGCATCTCGCCGGCGCTGAAGGCGCAGGTGGAGGCGGTCCGCAAGCTGATCGCCGCGGGGAAGATCAAGAACATCCCGCAGGCTCCGCCCGCAACGACGGGCTAGGCAAGGCGGTTCCACGGAAGGGGCGGGGTTTCGATCCCGCCCCTTCCGGTATCACTTCCCGTATGAGGCTCTTACGCGTGCTGGCGCTGCTCGCGCTCATGCTCGCACTCGGCGGCTGCGGCGGCGACGAGACGGCGGGCGGCGACACGACCGCGCCCGAGACGGCCACAGCGGCGGCGACCACAGGTGAGGCGGCCGGGGCGGGGATCAAGGTCGGCCTCGTCACCGACATCGGCGGCCTCGACGACCGCTCCTTCAACTTTCTCGCCAACAAGGGCCTCCAGCGGGCGGAGAACCAGCTCGGCGTCGAGGGGCGCGTCGTGATCTCGAAGTCGGAGGCCGACTACGTCCCGAACCTGACCACGCTCGCGAAGCAGGACTACGACCTCGTGATCGCGGTCGGCTTCCTGATGGCATCTGCGCTCGAGAAGGTGGCCACGCGCTACCCCGACGTCGACTTCGCGATCATCGACTTTTCGCAGTCCGAGCTGACGTCGAAGCCGAAGAACGTGCGTGGCCTGCTCTTCAAAGAGCAGGAGGCCGGCTATCTCGTCGGCTACCTCGCCGGGCTGATCACGAAGGAGGAGGCCGGGGCGAAGCAGGTGATCGGCTCCGTCGGCGGGCTCAAGATCCCGCCCGTCGACCGCTATATCGCGGGCTACCAGGCGGGCGCGAAGGCGGCCGACCCGGGGATCACGACGTTGAACGCCTACTCGCAGGACTTCGTCGACCAGGCGAAGTGCAAGGAGCTGGCACTCGACCAGATCTCCCGCGGCGCCCACGTGATCTTCCAGGTCGCGGGCCAGTGCGGCCTCGGCGCCCTCTCCGCCGCGCAGGAGAAGAACGTGCGCGGGATCGGCGTCGACGCCGACCAGGCGTACCTCGGCGAGCACGTGATGACGAGCGCGCTGAAGAAGGTCGACGTGGCGGTGTTCCAGACGATCCAGGAAGTCGTCGACGGCGGCTTCAACGGCGGCGAGGACACGATCTTCGACGTCGCCTCCGGCGCGGTCGGGATCGGCAAGATCTCGCCGACCGTACCGCGCGAGGCGGTGGCGGAGGTCAAGCGCGTGCAGGAGGAGATCGCCGACGGGATGATCTCCGACATCCCCACCACGGTCCAGGGTTAGCGGCAGGGCCGCGACAGCGGCCCCTTCAGGGATTTGCGCGCCGGGTGATCCGCTCCTGCGGATCACCCGGCATGCGACGGAACAGTAGGATCGCGCCCGTGGACGAGCGGCCTGTTCTCGAGCTCCGCGGGATCACGAAGCGGTTCCCCGGCATCGTCGCGAACGACAGCGTCGACTTCGACCTGCGCAAGGGCGAGGTCCACGCGCTCCTGGGCGAGAACGGCGCCGGCAAGTCGACGCTGATGAACGTCCTCTACGGGCTGTACCGGCCCGACGAGGGCGAGATCCTGATCAACGGCAAGCCGGCCGAGCTCGGCTCGCCGAAGGCGTCGATCGAGAACGGCGTCGGCATGGTGCACCAGCACTTCATGCTGATTCCGGTGATGACGGTCGCCGAGAACATCGTCCTCGCGACCGAGCCGGTCCACAACGGCGTCCTGCTCGACTACGCCGTCGCCGAGAAGCGCGTGCAGGAGATCTCGACCCGTTTCGGCCTCGCCGTCAACCCGCACGCACTCGTGCAGGACATCACGGTCGGCCAGCAGCAGCGCGTCGAGATCCTGAAGGCGCTCTACCGCGGCGCCGACATCCTCGTCCTCGACGAGCCGACGGCCGTGCTGACGCCGCAGGAGGCCCACGAGCTCTTCTCGATCGTCAAGGGCCTGACCGACCAGGGCAAGTCGATCATCTTCATCAGCCACAAGCTGAACGAGGTCGCCGAGATCGCCGACCGGATCACCGTGCTCCGCCGCGGCAAGAAGATCGAGACGCTCCCCGCCGCGGGCGCGACCGAGGAGGGGTTGGCGCGCCTGATGGTCGGCCGAGAGGTGCTGCTCCGCGTCGACAAGGGCGTGTCGACACCGGCCGCGGCGCTCCTTCAGGTCGAGGGCCTGACGGTGGTGGACGACCGCGGGATCACGAAGGTGAAGGACGTCTCCTTCCAGGCGCGCGGCGGCGAGATCGTCGGGATCGCCGGAGTCGACGGCAACGGCCAGACCGAGCTGATCGACGCGCTGACGGGCCTGCGGCGGGTCTCCGAGGGCAGGATCCAGGTCGGTGACGAGGACATCACCGGCGACAGCGTCCGCGATTGCCTGGACGCGGGGCTCGGCCACATCCCGGAAGACCGCCAGCGCCGCGGGCTCGTGCTCGACTTCTCGCTCGCCGAGAACATCGCCCTCCACGACTACGACCATCCGCCGGCGTCGCACTTCGGCTGGCTCTATCCGAAGCGCCTGGCCGAGAAGGCGTCGAAGCTGATCGACGAGTTCGACGTCCGCGGCGGCGGGCCGCAGACGGCGGCCGCCGGCCTCTCCGGCGGCAACCAGCAGAAGGTCATCCTCGCGCGCGAGATCGACCGCAACCCGAAGGTGCTGATCGCCGCGCAGCCCACACGTGGCCTCGACGTCGGCGCGATCGAGTTCGTCCACCGCCGCCTCGTCGAGGAGCGCGACGAGGGCAGGGCCGTTCTGCTCGTCTCGCTCGAGCTGGAGGAGATCCTCTCGCTCTCCGACCGGATCCTCGTCATGTTCGAGGGCGAAATCGTCGGCGAGTTCCCGCCCAGCGTCACCGAGGAAGAGCTCGGCGTCGCCATGACCGGCGGCGGCCGGAAGGCGGCGGCTTGAGCAACGGCGTGAGCGGCCCGGATCCGTCCCCGCTCGGGCCGCCCCCGCACCTGGGCACGAGCGAGCCGCCGGGCAGCGGCGAGCAACCGAGCTTCGCGACGCGCTACGCGCTCGCCCAGAAGGCCGGGGGAATCGTCGTCCCGCTGCTCACCGTCTTCCTCGCCTTCCTGATCGGGGGCATCGTCGTCCTGATCACGACGGGCAGTAACCCGATCAGCACGTACAAGGCGATCTTCGAGGGAGCGGGGCTGAACTGGTTCACCGAGGTCGGCTCGTACGAGATTCGCGTCCCGTTCACGGACGCGCACGTGTGGTTCCCGTGGAACGTCGACGACATCGAGTCGACGGCCGCGTTCAACCTGCAGCAGACGCTGATCAACTTCGTCCCGCTCGTGCTCACCGGCCTCGCGGTCGGCTTCGCGTTCCGGTGCGGCATGTTCAACATCGGCGGCCAGGGCCAGTACCTCGGCGGCGCGATCATGGCCGTCTGGATCGGCTCGTCGCTGCCCGGCCTGCCGAGCGTCGTCCACGTCCTCTTCGCGGTGATCGGGGGCGCGCTCGTCGGCGCGGCCTGGGCCGGGATCGCCGGCTTCCTCAAGGCGACGGTGGGGACGCACGAGGTGATCTCGACGATCATGCTCAACTGGATCGCGATCTGGATCGGCGTCTTCCTGTTCGGGCTCGGTGGGCCGCTCCAGAACGACACGCAGCCCTTCGTGCCGGTTTCGAACGACATCGTCGAGGGGGCGAAGCTGCCGATCTTCTGGGGCGATCCGTTCCTGCAGGCGCTGCACGTCGGCTTCTTCGTCGCGCTCGCCGCCCTGGTCGTCTACTGGATCACGCTCAACCGCACGACGCTCGGCTACGAGGTGAGAGCGGTCGGATACAACCCCGAGGCCGCCAGGTACGGCGGCATCTCGGTCGCGCGCAACTACTTCCTCGCGATGGCGATCTCTGGGTCGTTCGCCGGGCTGGCAGGCGCAATCGACACCGTCGGTTGGGCCTACCGGATCAACACGAACGACGTCATGATCTCGTCGCAGATTGCGTTCGTCGGAATCGCGGTCGCGCTCCTCGGCCGGAACAAGGCGGTCGGCATCGGCCTGGCTGCGCTCCTGTTCGCGTCGCTCGTGACCGGGACGTCGACCCGGAACCTCGACCCGGAGATCTTTCGGCCCGAGCTGGCCTCGAACCTCACCGTGATGATCCAGGGGCTCGTCGTGCTCTTCGTCGGCGCCGACGTGCTCATCCTCTCGCTGTTCGGCCTCCGCAAGCGGCGACGGCGGCAGCGCGCCGAGGCGGGCCCCGCAGCATGATCCGGTACGTCAGCGCACGGCGGCCGAGCAACGATCGCGCAGTCGCCTGGACCGGCATCGTCCTCGGGCTGCTCGCCTTCTGGATCGCCCTGCCGCCGCTGAAGCTGCGCGAGCCGATCGTCTCGATCCTGATCGGCTTGCTGGCGATCGGCCTCGGGATCGCCGTGCTCAGCCGCGGCAACGCCCGCCGCCTCGCCTGGGGAGCGGTCGTGATCGGGCTGCTCGGGATCGGGCTCGGGTATCTCGCCACCCGGTCGAGCGTGGCTCATCTCGACCAGGTGATCGTCTGGTCCGCGCTGATGGCCGCCATGCTCCGCTACGCGACGCCGCTCGCCTTCGCCGCGATGGGCGGCATCTTCTCCGAGCGGAGCGGTGTCGTGAACATCGGTCTCGAGGGGATGATGCTCTCGGGAGCCTTCTTCGGGATCCTCGGCGCGGACAAGTTCAACTCGTGGCAGCTCGGGCTCCTCTGCGCGGCTCTTGCCGGCGCGGCGTTCGCGCTGATCCACGCCGTCTTCGCGATCCACCTGCGCGCCGACCAGATCGTCGTCGGCACCGCGATCAACTTCCTCGCGCTCGGGATAACGGGCTACCTCTTCATCGACATCTACGGCGGCGAAGGGACACCGCCGGACATCCCCGGGATCCCGAACGTGCACCTGTCCTTCATCGATGACTGGTACTTCATCGGGCCCGTGCTCGGCGAGCTGAACCTGATGATCTGGCTCGCATTCCTGACGGTCGTCGCGACCTGGCTCGTGCTCTTCAAGACGCCGGTCGGCCTCCGCATCCGGGCGGTCGGCGAGCATCCGCGCGCAGCCGACACGGTCGGCATCTCGGTCTACAGGACGCGTTACGCGGCGGTCGTGCTCTCCGGGATACTCGCGGCGCTCGGCGGGGCATACCTCTCGATCGGGTTCGTCAACTCCTTCAACCAGAACATGACCGTCGGCCGCGGCTTCATCGCCCTCGCGGCGGTCATCTTCGGCAACTGGCGTCCGTGGGGCGCGGCGGCGGCGGCGCTCCTGTTCGGCTTCTCCAGCGCCCTCGCGCAGCGCCTGCCCGCCTACTCGGATTCGGCGGCGGTGCTCTTCCAGGCGCTCCCGTACTTGCTCACGCTGATCGCGGTCGCCGGGGTGATCGGCCGCTCGATTCCGCCGGCCGCTGTTGGCCGTCCGTACAAGAAACAGTGAGTTCCAACGGCGGGCCTCCGCGCCCGGGCAGTGCGCGCGCCTCCGTCTTCGTCGGCCTGCTCGCGGTCGCGACGATGCCGGCCGCAATCCTCGCCACCCGCTGGTCGGAGCAGTACGAGCTGCTCCAGGCCGGCTTCGCGATCCCGCTCGCAGCTGCGCTCGGCCTGCTCGCGATCGCGCTCGCCCGCCGGGCGCGGTCCCGGCTGGCGCCGACCCTCGGGCACCCGAAGGGAACGAGGACGGCCCGGCTGGGGCGGCTCCTCGGCCTGCTCGGGTTCCTCCTCGCGCTGACCGCCGCCGGGTCGCTCGCCGTCTACTGGATCCTCTCCCTCGTCGAGACCTGATCGAGGCGGACTAGTCGCCGGCTGACACGGCGGCTACCATGCCCCCGTGTTCGAGATCGGCAATAGCCTGCGCGAGGCCCGCCTGCGCCGCCACATCGAGTTCGTCGACGCCGAGCACGGCACCAAGATCCGCGGCAAGTACCTGCGCGCGCTCGAGGACGAGCGCTTCGAGCTGCTGCCCTCGCACACCTACATCAAGGGGTTCCTGCGCTCGTATGCCGACTACCTCGGCCTGGACGGGCAGCTCTACGTCGACGAGTACAACTCTCGCTTCGTGATCGGCGAGGAGGAGGCGCCCGTGCGCGCCCGCCGCGTGCCCGCGGCCAAGGCCAGGCGCTCGGACCGGCGCGAGTCGAGCATCGTCGTCTTCGCGCTGACCGCGATCACGCTCGTGACCGCGCTCGTGATCGTCGCGTGGCGCTTCGGCAGCCCCGAGGACGAGCCCGTGCACGGCCTGAGGACATCCACGACCGCGCAGCGTCCGGCCGGGCAGGTGCCGCAGGCGGCCGGGACGGCACGGCTCGAGCTGCGCGCGACGCGCGGCGACTCCTACCTGCTCGTCAAGAAGAGCAGCGCGCTCGGCGAGATCCTCTACCAGGGGACGCTGGAACGCGGTCAGAAGCAGCGGTTCGACGGCCAGGTGCTGTGGGTGCAGCTCGAGTCGCCGCAGAACGTGTTCGTGCGCCGCAACGGCAACCGCGTTCGGCTGCCGGCCGCCGTCAAGGCGCAGGGCGTCTTCGTGACGGCGAAGAAGATCTTCGCGGCCGACGCGGCTTGACGGGCACGAACGGCGCGCGTCCGCGCGCGGTCATCGTCGTCACGGGCAGCGAGCTCGTGCGCGGCGAGCGCACCGACCTGAACGGGCCGTTCCTGGCGCGCTCCCTGCTCGCGCTCGGGGTCGAGCCGACCCGGATCCACGTGGTCGGCGACGACCCGGCCGAGCTCGAAGCTGCGATCGCCGAGGCGGTCGCCACGGCGGATCTCGTCGCCACCTCCGGCGGCCTCGGCCCGACCCATGACGACCGCACGGTCAGGATCGTGGCGAAGGTCGCCGGTCTGGCCGTACGGGTGGACGCGGAGCTGGAGGAGCAGATCGAAGCCGTCTCCCGGATGGTCGCGGAGCGGATGAAGCGTCCGTACGCGGACTTCTCCGACGGGGTCACGAAGCAGGCGACGGTGCCGGAGCCCTCGACCGTCCTCGGCCTCGCCGGCACCGCGCCCGGGCTCGTGGTCGAAGCGAACGGGACGCCGGTGATCGTGCTGCCCGGCCCGCCGGCCGAGCTGCAGCGACTCTGGCCGCGGGCGCTCGAGACGCCGCAGGTGCGGCGCGTGCTCGACGGGGGCACGCCGCCGCTGCGGCGCACCCTGCGCTTCTTCGGTCCCGGCGAGTCGCAGGTCGCGCAGGCCTTCCAGGAAGCCGGCGGCGACGGCGACGGGCTGGAGGTGACGATTTGCGCCCGCAGCTTCGAGATCCACGTCGACCTGGTCGCCGAGCCGAGCGCCGAGCAGCGTCTGCTCGAGCTCGAGGCCGCACTCTCGGAGAAGCTCGGGCGGTTCCTCTACTCGACCGACGGACGGAACGTCGAGGAGATCGTGCTCGACCGTTGCCGCGCGCTCGGCTGGAGCCTCGCGACCGCGGAGTCGTGCACCGGGGGCCTCGTCGCCGCCGGCCTGACGGCGATCCCGGGTTCCACAGACGTCGTCACGGGAGGCATCGTCGCCTACGCGAACGAGGTCAAGGTCGGCGAGCTGGGCGTCTCGGCCGAGCTGATCGAGCAGTACGGCGCCGTCTCGGCGGAAGTCGCGGAAGCGATGGCACGAGGCGCGCGCGAGCGCCTCGGGGTCGACGCCGCGGTCTCGGTGACGGGCATCGCCGGCCCCGGTGGCGGCACCGAGGAGAAGCCCGTCGGGCTCGTCTACTTCCACGCCGAAACGCCGGAGGCCGGCAAGGGGGGCTTCTTCAACTTCCCCGGCGACCGCGACTCGATCCGCAGGCGCTCGGTCGTCGCGTCGCTGCACCTGTTGCGGCGTCTTTTGGAACAGAATCGAGACAACGCTCGCGTAGAAGTGGCCGGTAGCGTGAGCGGGGATGAACGGCTTCGCCTCTTCCTCGCCCTCACGCTGCCCGCAGCCACCGTCGACGCCCTCACCGACTGGCAGGCGCGCGAGCTCGAGCGTGGGGGACAGACCGCTCGGATCGTCCCCCGCGAGAACCTGCACATCACGCTCGCCTTTCTCGGCTCGCGGCCCGCAGGCGAGCTGCCGGCGATCCTCGACGTGCTCGGCCGGGCGGCCGCCGACGCCGAGCCGGTGCGCTTCGACGTCACCGGCTACCGGGAGACGCGCTCGGTCGGGATGCTCACGCTCGGCGACGAGGTGGGCGCTGCAACGAGGCTCGCAGGCCGCCTGCACGCCGAGCTGGCCGAGCTCGGCGTCTACCGCCCCGAGGCACGACCGTGGCTGCCGCACGTGACCGTGCTCCGCTTCCGCGAGCGGCCGCGACTGCGACCCGAGGTGCCCTCGCTGGGCTGGGTGTCGTCCGACGCAGCTGCTTTCCTTTCACGTCTGCACCCGTCCGGGGCGCGGTACGAGGTGCACGACTTATTCCCGCTAGGAGGCTGATCAGATGAACCGCGAGGAAGCTCTCGACGTCGCCCTCGGGCAGATCGAGCGACAGTTCGGAAAGGGCTCGGTCATGAAGATGAGCGACCAGGCCCAGGTGCAGATCGGAGCGATCTCGACCGGGTCGCTCGTGCTCGACGTCGCGCTCGGCATCGGCGGTCTGCCGCGCGGCCGCGTCGTCGAGGTCTTCGGGCCGGAGAGCTCGGGCAAGACGACCCTCGTCTACCACGTGATCGCCGAGGCCCAGCGCCGCGGCGGCATCTGCGCCTTCATCGACGCCGAGCACGCGATGGATCCGCAGTACGCGCGCAAGATCGGCGTCAACGTCGACGACCTGCTCGTCTCGCAGCCCGACACCGGCGAGCAGGCGCTCGAGATCACCGAGCTGCTCGTGCGCTCGGGCGCGCTCGACGTCGTCGCGGTCGACTCGGTCGCGGCCCTGACGCCGAAGGCCGAGATCGAGGGCGAGATGGGCGACAGCCACGTCGGGCTGCAGGCCCGGCTGATGAGCCAGGCGCTGCGCAAGCTCGCCGGCACGCTCAACCGCACCGACACGATCTGCCTCTTCACGAACCAGCTGCGCGAGAAGATCGGCGTCATGTTCGGCAGCCCCGAGACGACGCCGGGCGGACGGGCGCTCAAGTTCTACTCGTCGGTCCGCCTCGACATCCGCCGGATCGAGACGCTGAAGGACGGAGCGGAGGCCTACGGCAACCGCGTCCGCGTCAAGGTGGTCAAGAACAAGGTCGCGCCGCCGTTCAAGCAGGCCGAGTTCGACATCATCTACGGCTCCGGCATCTCCTGGGAGAGCACGGTGCTCGACGTCGGGATCGAGCGGAAGATCGTCGCCAAGTCGGGCTCGTACTTCAGCTTCGGCGACGAGCGGCTCGGCCAGGGACGCCAGAATGCGGCCTCGTTCCTGAAGGAGCATCCGGACGTCGTCCAGCAGATCCTCCAGCAGATCCAGGTGCAGGCGGGGCCGGAGCAGGCGATCTCGGCGCGGCTGCTCCCGACCGTCGCGGGTGCCGAGGAAGTCACCCCGGTGCTCGACGAGGTCGAGGAGGAGCAGGAGCGGGAGCAAGAGCAAGAGGAAGCCGCCTCAGCAGCCTAGCCGGGGAGGGACGCCGCCGTGCCGGAGCAGCCGGACGCCGTCGAGCAGGCGCTGCGGGCGCTGCGCTTCCGCGACCGCTCGGCCGCGGAGCTCGACACGCGCCTCGAGCAGCGCGGCGTCGCGGCGGACGAGCGGGAGCACGCGCTCGAGACACTCGAGCGGATCGGGTACGTGGACGACGAGCGCTTCGCCCGCACACGGGCGGAGCAGCTCGCCGCCCGCGGCTCCGGAGACGCGCTGATCCGCCACGACCTCGAAGGGCGTGGGCTCGAAGCGGAGCACGTGCAGACCGCGCTCGCGGCTCTGGACCCCGAGCGGGAGCGCGCCGCGGAGATTGCCGACCGGCGCGGCCGGACGGTCAAGACCGTTCGGTATCTGGCTTCGCGGGGTTTCGGTGCGGATGCGCTGGAGGGGATCGTTGCGCAGGAGGACTGAGAAGCGATAGGATCGATCGTGCTTCCATTCGACGTTTTTCCTGCACAAGCGCGTTTTTTCCGAAAGCATCTGAAACCTTGGCTGTCTTGACCACTTCAACCTTCAATCCAGCGGACGCCCCGGGAGGACTCTCCGGCTCGACCGTGATCTGACGCGCCAAGACCGGAACGCGGCCGTGCGGGCCCGACGCCGGATGTGAGCAGCCGCGACGCTCGTCGCGGAATCCACCTTCTCCCTCTGGAGGCAGGACGGCATGCTCACTGCGGTCATAACGCTGGTTGGACTGTCGATCGGCGCTGCCGTGGCGACAGGGCTGCTGATGCTCCGCAGCGGGTCGCGCGTGCACGTGGCCGAGCGGGAGGCCGAGACGATCCGGCGCGAGGCCCAGATCGAGGCGCGCGAGCTGGCGGTGAAGCTGCGTGCTGAGATCGAGACCGAGGTGCAGGACCGGCGCGCGGAGGCCGCTCGGATCGAGGAGCAGATCACCGCCGCCGAGCACGAGCTCGGGCGCCAGCAGACGGAGGTGGAGCGTCGCGAGCAGGGGCTGAACGACCGCGAGGTGCACGTCAAGCAACTCCAGGAGGACCTGAAGGCGGCGAAGGACGAGGCGCTCGGCGAGCTCGAGCGGGTCGGGGGCCTGACCGTGGCGGAGGCGAAGAGCCACCTGCTCGAGCGCTCCCAGGATCTGATCCGCCACGAGCTCGCGAGGAGCGTCCGCCAGCAGGAGGAGGAAGCGCGGACGGAGTCCCGGCGGCGCGCGCGCGCATTGATCGCAGACGCGCTCCAGCGGGTCGCGGCCAGCCACACGGCCGAGACGACGGTCACGGTCGTCGAGCTTCCGTCCGACGACATGAAGGGCCGGATCATCGGCCGCGAGGGCCGCAACATCCGGGCGCTCGAGCACCTGACGGGCGTCGACTTCATCATCGACGACACCCCACAGGCTGTCGTCCTCTCCTCGTTCGACGGCCTCCGGCGCGAGGTTGCCCGCACGACGCTCGAGAAGCTGATCGAGGACGGCCGCATCCACCCGGCACGGATCGAGGAGATGTACTACCTCTCGAAGGCCGAGCTCGAGGATCACGTCCGCCAGGCCGGCGAGCAGGCGGTCTTCGAGGCGAAATGCGGCGAGTTCCACGAAGAGCTCGTGAAGGTGCTGGGCCGGCTCCGCTACCGGACGAGCTACGGCCAGCACGTCCTCAAGCACACGCTCGAGGTCGTGCACCTGGCCGGGATCATGGCGAGCGAGCTCGGCGCGAGCGTCAAGACGGCGAAGCGCGCCGCGTTGCTCCACGACATCGGCAAGGCGATGACCCACGAGGTCGAGGGGTCGCACGCGATCATCTCCGCGCAGCTGGCCAAGCGCTACGGCGAGAGCCAGGGCGTCGTCCACGCGATCGAGGCCCACCACTACGAGGTGCAGCCGCAGACGGTCGAGGCGGTGCTCCTGATCGCCGCCGACGCGATCTCGGCCTCGAGGCCGGGCGCGCGCGGCGAGAGCCTCGAGCACTACATCAAGCGGCTCGGCGCGCTCGAGGAGATCGCGACCGCGAAGCCGGGCGTGGCGAAGGCGTACGCCCTCCAGGCCGGTCGCGAGATCCGCGTCATGGTCGAGCCGACGGAGGTCGACGACGACGGCGCCGTGCTCCTCTCGCACGAGATCGCCCGGGAGATCGAGGACCAGCTCGAGTACCCGGGCCAGGTGAAGGTGACCGTGATCCGCGAGTCGCGCGCGACCGAGATCGCCAAGTAACAGTCTGTTACTTGGCACCGGGCTAGACTGAGCGGCCGATGAAGCGGTACCACGTCACGACCTTCGGCTGCCAGATGAACGCCCACGACTCCGAGCGGATCAAGGGCATGCTCGAGTCGCTCGGGCTGGGCGAGGCGACCGCGCAGGAGGACGCCGACGTGCTCGTCTTCAACACCTGCACGATCCGCGAGAAGCCGGACACGAAGCTGGCCGCGTACCTGGGTGACGCGGGCGCGCGGAAGCGTCAGAACCCGGAGCTCGTCGTCGCCGTCGGCGGCTGCTATGCGGAGGCGCAGCGGGAGCGGATCTTCGAGCGCTACCCGCAGGTCGACGTCGCCTTCGGACCCGGCTCGATCCCGCATCTCGGCGACTGGATCGGCGCCGGAGGCGTCGCTCCACGCGGCCGCTTCGGCACGCACGAGCACTTCGCGGGCGATCTGCCGATGCACCGAGAACGCGCGTTCAGCGCCTGGGTGCAGGTCTCGATGGGCTGCAACTCCAAATGCGCCTACTGCATCGTCCCCGCCGTCCGCGGACGCGAGCAGAGCCGACGCCCCGGCGAGATCGTCGCCGAGGTGACGCGCCTTGCGGCTGACGGCGTCAAGGAGATCACGCTGCTCGGCCAGAACGTCAACTCCTGGGGCCGCGACCTGCGCCCCGAGCTCGAGGTCGAGTTCGGCGAGCTGCTGCGCGCCTGCGACGCCGTCGACGGGATCGAGCGGATCCGTTTCACGAGCCCGCATCCGAAGGACTTCCGCGACCCGGTGATCGCCGCAATGGCGGAGTGCGACGCCGTCTGCGAGCAGATCCACCTGCCGCTCCAGTCCGGCTCGAGCCGGATCCTGAAGGCGATGCGCCGCACCTACGATCGCGACCGCTACCTGACGCTCGTCGACAAGCTGCGCGACGCGATTCCGGGGCTCGCGCTCGGAACGGACGTCATCGTCGGCTTCCCGGGCGAGACCGAGGCGGACTTCCAGGAGACGCTCGCTGTGGTCGAGGAGGTGCGCTACGACAGCGCCTTCACCTTCATCTACTCGCCGCGGCATGGCACGGAGGCGGCCGAGATGGCCGAGCAGGTGCCGGACGATGTCAAGCACGACCGCCTCGAGCGGCTCGTCGACGTCGTCCAGCGGATCGCGGCCGAGCGGAACGCCGCCCGCGTCGGCACCGTCGAGGAGGTGCTCGTCGAGGGGACGAGCCGCACGGATGCGACGCTCCTGCGCGGTCGCACCCGAGGCAATCTGACCGTCAACTTCGCCGGCGGCGCCGAGCCGGGTGAGCTCGTCGACGTCCTGATCGAGAGCGCGACCTCGACGACGCTGCGCGGAGCGCAGCGAGCGGCGGTGGCGGCGTGAGGGTCCTGCTCACGGGCTCGTCGGGGCAGATCGGCACCAACCTGGCGCTGCGGCTCCTCGCCGACGGCCACGAGGTCTTCGGAGTCGACCAACGCGTCAACACATGGACGGATGAGTTCCGCTACCTGATCCAGGACCTGTCGGGCCAGTACCCGGCCGCCCCGGACGGGATCGGCGGCGTTCCCTACCCCGAGACCGACGTCGTCGTCCACCTGGCGGCGCACGCGAAGGTGCATCAGCTCGTCGCGCATCCGCACCGCGCGCTCGAGAACACGATGATGACGTTCAACGTGCTCGAGTACTGCCGGCAGCGCCAGCTGCCGCTCGTCTTCTCCTCGACACGCGAGGTGTACGGCGACGTCCACCGCTTCGAGGGCTACGGCGAGGACACGGCCGACTTCGCCTTCACGGAGAGCCCCTATTCGGCCTCGAAGATCGCAAGTGAGGCGTTCATCTACGCCTACGCACGCTGCTACGGGCTCAAGTACCTCGCCTTCCGCTTCTCCAACGTCTACGGGCGCTACGACAACGACCTGCACCGGATGTCGCGCGTGCTGCCGCTCTTCATCCACTCGATGTCCCGCGACGAGCCGATCACGGTCTTCGGCGGCGCCGACAAGGTGCTCGACTTCACCTACATCGACGACTGCGTCGACGGGATCTCACGCGGGGTCGCGGCGCTCGTGGACGGCCGCGTCACCAACGAGACGATCAACCTGGCCTTCGGCGAGGGCAACACGCTCGTCCGCGCCGCCGAGTTGATCGCAGCCGAGCTCGACGTCGAGCCGAAGATGACGATCGCGCCCTCGCTGCTCGGCGAGGTGACACGCTACGTGGCCGACATCCGCAAGGCGCACGATCTGCTCGGGTGGACCCCTCAGGTGCCGCTCAACGATGGCATTCCGCGTGCGGTCGCCTGGTTCCGCGAGCATCGCGCAGCCCATCCCGAGGAAGACAAGCCGGTCGTGAACGAGGGCGACTCGGTTGGCTGGAAAACGCTCGCAGCCAATCCTTCCTAGCATCCTCGCGATCTTCGGCCCGACGGCGTCCGGCAAGACGGCGGTCGCCGAGGCGATCGCGGAGCGGATCCCCGCGGAGCTCGTTTCCGCGGACTCGATGCAGGTCTACCGCGGCCTGCCGATCCTGACCAACCAGGACGCCGGCGCACGACTCGTCGGCATCTGGCCGCTCGACCGCCAGGGGACCGTCGGCGAGTACCAGGAGCTCGCGCACGCGGCGATCGACGAGATCGCCGCCTCCGGGAAGACGCCTGTTGTCGTCGGGGGCTCCGGGCTCTGGTTCCAGGCGGCGCTCACCGATGTCGCGCTGCCGCCCGACGCCCCGGCGGGCGCCAGGGCACGCTGGGAACGTCTCTACGACCGCCGCGGCGCCGAGACGGCACACGCGATCCTGGAGCGGCGCGACCCGCGTACGGCCGAGCGCGTGCACGCAAACGACCGCAAGCGCGTCGTCCGGGCGCTCGAGCTCTGGCAGGCGGGCGGCACGCTCGTCCCGGAGCAGCCACGCCTCTGGACGGCCGAGCTGCGTCTGCCGACCGCCGTCGTCGGCCTCGATGCGTCGCGTGAGACGCTGGCCGAGCGGATCGGTGCCCGCGCCCGCGCGATGTTCGAGCAGGGGGTGGAGGGCGAGGTGCGCGCCGCGGGAGAGGTCGCGCCGCAGGTGCTCGGCCTCGAGGCGGTGCGGACGCTGCCGCGCGAGGAGGCGATCGCCGAGCTCGAGCGCGCCACGCTCCGCTTCGCCGCCTACCAGCGCAAGTGGATGCGCCGGATCCCGGGCATCGTCATGATCGACGCGGAACGGCCGGCGGGAGAGGTGGCGGATGCGATTCTGGAAGTGGCACGCGCTCGGTAACAGCTACCTCGTCGTCGAGGAAGGGATGACGCCCGAGCTGGCACAGCGGCTCTGCGACGTCCGCTACGGCGTCGGCTCCGACGGCGTCATCGAGGTTGCCTCCTCGAACGGTGCCCAGGCGGAGATCGTGATCTGGAACCCCGACGGCTCGGTCGCGGAGTTCTCCGGCAACGGGAGCCGGATCGCAGCGGCCTGGCTGAGCGCCCGGGCCGGGACGCCGCAGGTGACGATCGACGTCTCCGGCCGGACCTACCCGGCCGCGATCCGCGACGACGGCATGGTCGCAATGGGCGTCGGAGCGGTCGAGGTGGGGGAGACCGAGACGATCGAGCTCGGCGAGGAGCAGATCGAGCTCACTCCGGTGTCCGTCGGGAACCCCCACGCCGTCGTTCGGCTCGACGCGAGCCGCGACGACCTGCTTCGGGTCGGCCCGCTGATCGAGCGTCACGAGCGCTTCCCGGAACGCACGAACGTCCAGCTTGTTCAGGTGGACGGTCCGAACCAACTGTCCGTGCTCGTCTGGGAGCGCGGGGCCGGCGAGACGAGCGCCTCCGGCTCGAGCGCGGTGGCAGCCGCGGCCGCCGCGGTCGCGAACGGCTGGTGCCAGAGCCCCGTCACCGTCCGCATGCCCGGTGGCGAGCTTCGGGTCGAGCTCGACGACGAGGCTCGGATCACGCTCGTCGGCCCGGCGGAGGAGATCTGCGAGGGCGAGCTGCGGGCTAGACGGCGAGCTCGAACTCGCGCAGCGTCTCGTTCAGGCTCAGCCGCTCGTCGTGCGACTCCTTGCGCCAGCCGATGATCAGCGCGCAGTCGAGCTGGTACGTGCCGGCGGGAAACTCCTTCGGCCGCGTCCCGGGAACGACGACCGCACGCGGCGGCACGGAGCCGCGATGCTCGACGGGCTCGTCGCCGGTGACGTCGATGACCGGCACGCTCGCCGTCAGCGAGACGTTCGCCGAGAGGACGGCGCCGGCGCCGATCCGCACGCCCTCGGTGACGATGCAGCGCGAGCCGAGGAACGCGCCGTCCTCGACGATCACGGGCGTCGCGTTCGGCGGCTCGAGGACGCCGCCGATGCCGACGCCGCCGGCGAGGTGGACGTCGGCGCCGATCTGGGCGCACGAGCCGACGGTCGCCCACGTGTCGACCATCGTGCGCGGGCCGACCCAGGCGCCGATGTTGACGAAGCCCGGCATCAACACGACGCCCTCGGAGAGGAAGGAGCCGTAGCGTGCGACACCCGGCGGCACGATCCGGACCCCGTTCGGAGGCACCTTCAACGGGATCTTGTCCTGGAAGGAAAAGGGGCCGACCGTCATCGGCTCGACCTTGCGGAGGCGAAAGTACTCGAGGATTGCCTCCTTCGCCTCGACGTCGACGACCCAGCCGTCGCCCTGCTTGGCCGCGACACGGCGCTCGCCCTTGTCGAGCGCCTCGACGATCTCGAGCGCGAGCTCGGGCGTCACAGCACCCGCTCCAGGATCTCGACTGCGCGGGCGCACTCCTCCTCGGAAGGGACGAGCGCGACGCGGAAGTACCCCTCGCCCGCGGCGCCGAGGTAGGAGCCGGGGGCGACGAGCACCCCGTGCTCGAGCAGCCGCTCGGCGAACGACTCTGAGCTCTCGCCGTCGGGAACCGCGACCCAGAGGTACATCGTCGCCTCACTGCCCGCGACGCGAATGCCCTTGCGCTCGAAGAGATCGAGGAAGAGCGTCCGCTTGCGGCCGTAGCGCTCGCGTGTCTCCGCGACATGCGTCTCGTCCCCCCAGGCGACGACGGACGCGCGCTGGACGAACTCCTGCGGGGCGGTGCCGACGGTCGGGCGGAACGCCTTCAGCGCCGAGATCAGGCCCGGATCGCCGGCCGCGAAGCCGCTGCGGTAGCCGGTCATGGAGCTGCGCTTCGAGAGCGTGTTGAAGACGACGACGTTCGTCCGGTCGGCCAGTTGCAGCGCCGACGCCGGTGGCTCCTCGAACCAGAGCTCGGTGTACGCCTCGTCGGATGCGATCACGAAGCCGTGCTCCCGCGCCAGCGCCGACAGCCGCTCGTAGAACGCGGGCGGAGCCGTCGCCGCCGTCGGATTGTTCGGGTAGTTGATCCAGAAGACCGCCAGCCGCGCCCACGTCTCCTCGTCGATCGCGTCGAGGTCGGGCAGGAAGCCGTGCTCCTCGCGCAGCGGCAGGGCCAGCGGCCGCGCGTGCGCAAAGAGGGCGCCGCGCTCGTAGACGGGGTAGCCGGGGTCGGTGTAGGCGACCGTGTCGCGCGCACCGTCAGCGTCGACGACGGCGAGCGCGAACGTGAAGATCGCCTCCTTGCTTCCGAGCGTGGGGATGATCTCCGTCTCCGGGTCGAGCGTCGTCCCGAAGCGGCCCTCGGCCCAGGCGGCGATCGCGTCGCGCAGCTCCGGCAGCCCCACCGCCGCCGGGTAGCCCATCCGGTCGCGGAGCCCGTCGATCAGCGCCTGGCGGATCTTCGGGTCGGTCGGCTCGCGCGGGTCGCCCATGCCGAAGTCGATCACGCCGATCCCGCGCGCCTCGACTCGACGCGCGGCCTCGTTCAGGCGCACGAACGGGTACGTCGTCTGACGCTCGAGGATGGGGGACACCGGCACGCCTAGACGCTACCCGTGACGAAGCGCCAGAGCGCCGTGAAGGCCCGCTCGAGCGCGGCGATCTCGACCTGCTCGTCGCGGCGGTGCGCGTAGCGCGTCGCGCCCGGCCCGAAGTTGACGGCGTCGATCCCGCGCGAGGTGAAGTCGGCCACGTTCGTCCACGCCTGCTTCGGCTCGAGCGCGAGGTCACCCACGGCGCGCAGCCGCTGCACGAGCGGCGAGTCGGTCACGACCCGTGCCGGCGGCGAGTCGCCCGCGTGCTCGTAGGTCGCGCCTTCCGGGACGAGGCTGCGGAGGTACGCGTCGGCGTCGGCCGGAGAGCGATCGGGCGCGTAGCGGAAGTTGACGTTCGCCTCTGCTCGGTCGGGGATCACGTTCGTCGCGATCCCGCCCTCGATCCGGGTGATGCTGGCGACCTCGGTGAAGGTCAGCCCGCCGATCTCGACCGGGCGGGGCTCGATCGACGCGTACGCGCGCAGCCCGTCGAGCGCCTTCTCGATCGCGTTCTCAGCCGTCCACGGCCGGGCCGAGTGGCCGCTGACGCCGTGAAAGACGATCCGCGCGTTCAGGTTGCCGAGGCAGCCGGCCTGAATCGTCGTGTCGGTCGGCTCGAGCAGGATCGCCAGCTCCGCCTCGTGCACGACACGTGAGTTGTCGAACAGGTGCGGGAGCGGGCTGAACTCGGCCGGCAGCTCCTCCTTGCCGAACGCGAGCAGGGCGAGGTCGACCTCGGGTTCTGCGTCCTGTGCGTCGAGCTCCCGGGCGAGCTCGAGCATCACTGCAAGCCCGCCCTTCATGTCGCTCGCGCCGAGCCCGACGACGGCGCCGTTCTCGATCCGGCCGGGAACATTCTCCTGGGCGGGAACCGTGTCGTAGTGGCCCGCAAGCACGACCAGCGGCCTGCCCTCGCGCCGCGGCCGTGCCCAGACGAACGCGTCCTCGGCCTCGTACTCCGCCTCGAACGAGGGCGGGACGAGCGAGCGAACATGAGCTGCGATCTCCGCCTCGTGCCGGCTCTCGGAGGGAATGTTCACGAGCTCGAGCGTGCGCTCGGCCAGCCGGTTCGCGAGATCGGACATCGGGCGCAAGCGTGGCACAATCCCCGCAGTGACGACGCGGCAAAAACCCGGCTCAGGCGTGGAGCCCGAGCGCGGGCTCGTTCTCGCCGTGCTGCCACGCTCCGCCGACTCCGAGGAGGAGCTCGGCGAGCTGCGCGAGCTCGCCCGCACGGCGGGTGTCGAGCCGATCGCGGAGCTGGTGCAGCAGCGCGCGAATCCCGACCCGCGCACGTACGTCGGCAAGGGCAAGCTGGAGGAGCTGAAGCAGGCCTACGAGAGCGCGCACGCCGAGGTGCTGATCGTCGACGACGAGCTCGAGCCGGCGCAGCAGAAGGCGCTCGAGAACGCGCTGACCTCGCGCGTCGTCGACCGCACGCAGCTGATCCTCGACATCTTCGCCCAGCACGCCACGAGCGCCGAGGGGAAGCTCCAGGTCGAGCTCGCACAGCTCGAGTACAACCTGCCGCGAATGCGCGGCATGTGGCAGCACCTCGAGCGCCTCGGCGGCGGCACCGGCGCCCTCGGGGCCGGCGTCGGCACGCGCGGCCCCGGCGAGTCGCAGCTCGAAACCGACCGCCGGATCGCGCGGCGGAAGATCTCGCTGCTGCGGCGGCGGCTGAAGGAGGTCGGCAAGCACCGCGCGACGAGGCGGAAGGAGCGCGCGGGCAGCGGCACCCCCACGGTCGCACTGGCCGGCTACACGAACGTCGGCAAGTCGACGCTCCTGAATGCCCTCACGGGCGCCGAGGTGAGCGTCGAGAACCGGCTCTTCGAGACGCTCGACCCCACCACGCGGGGCTTCGAGCACGAGGGCAAGCGCTATCTCGTCACCGACACGGTCGGCTTCATCCGGCGCCTGCCGACGCAGCTCGTCGAGGGCTTCGCATCGACGCTCGAGGAGACGCTCGTCGCGGACCTCGTCGTGCACGTCGTCGACGCCTCCGAGGACGACGACCGCCTCGAGGAGATGATCGAGGCCGTCGACTCCGTCCTGCACGAGATCGGCGCCGACGACGTCCCCGTCGAGCTCGTGCTGAACAAGATCGACCAGGTCGATCCGCTCGGGCGCAGGCGGCTTTCGAACCGCTTTCCCGGTTCGCTCCAGATCTCGGCGACGACCGGGGAAGGTCTGGAGGACCTGCGCGAGCGGATCGCGAGCCTCTTCGCCGACCGCTACGAAGACGTCCGGTTGCTGCTGCCGTACGAGGAGGGTGGGAAGCTCGCAGAGTTGTATGCACTCGGTGCTCCGATCGACGAGCGCGAGGACTCGGAGGCAGGCGTGCTCGTGCGCGCCCGACTCCCGCAGCGGGAAGTGCGCCGTTTCGCCCGCTACCTCGTCGCCGACGCTGGCGAGGGCTCGGCGGCGGAGCGCGTGTGACGGAGCTGCCGGTCGCGCGCCTGCGCGAGGATGCCGTGCTCCCCGCGCAGGCCTACGAGGGCGACGCGGGCCTCGATCTGGCGGCGTGCGAGCGCGCAGAGCTCGCGCCGGGGGAGCGCGCGGTCGTCGGCACCGGCGTGGCCGTCGCGATTCCCGACGGCCACGCGGGCCTGGTGCTGCCGCGCTCCGGCCTGGCCGCCCGCCATGGACTGACGATTGTCAACGCGCCGGGGCTGATCGACAGCGGTTATCGGGGTGAGGTCAAGGTGATCCTGCTCAACACCGACTCCAGCGACCCCTTCGTCATCGAGCCCGGGATGCGCATCGCTCAGCTCGTGCTCGTCGAGGCGACGTCCGTGCGGCTGGTCGAGGTCGACGAGCTTCCCGAGAGCGAGCGCGGCGCCGCGGGGCTGGGCTCGTCTGGAGTGGGGTCGGGCGCGACTTGATTCGGGCGGAGCCGCGGATCAGAGTGTCGGCGCTGCTGCGCTGGGGCGGCGGCGTGCTGCTCTGCCGGCACGAGAAGAAGGGCAAGGCCGTCTGGCTGCTCCCGGGCGGCGGCGTCCACTCCGGCGAGACGCTGATCGACGCGATCGAGCGCGAGATCCGCGAGGAGGTGGGAATCGAGCCGCCGCGGTTCGAGGGACCGATTGCGCTCGTCGACTCGATCGCGCCGAAAGGTGCGCTCGTGACGAAGCACGTCGTCCACATCATCTTCGCCGGCGACGTCGACGGCTCGCTCGAGTCGGTCACCTCGCAGGACGAGGCCGTGCGGGGGCACCGGCTCTTCGCGCTCGACGAGCTCACCGGCGTTGTCCTCCACCCGCCGATCCAGCGCTTCCTGCAGCGTTGGCAGTCAGGGGATCCGGCGGTCTATCTTGGAGCACTGTGGACTCCGTGAAGGACCTGCTCGGCCTCACGGCCGACTACTCGAGCCGGTTCATCGACGGCCTCGAGGAGCGCCGGGTGCAGCCGCAGGCGTCGATCGAGGAGCTCCGCGCGGCCCTGGGAGGACCTCTCCCGGCGCGCGGCGCGGACGCGGCGGCGGTGATCGCCGAGCTGATCGAAAGGGCAGAGCCGGGGATCATGGCGATGCCGTCCGGCCGCTTCTTCGGGTTCGTCATCGGCGGTGCGCTGCCCGCCGCGGTCGCGGCCGACTGGCTCACCTCGACCTGGGATCAGAACGCCGGCCTGATTGGGCCGACGCCGAGTGCGGGCGTCGTCGAGGAGGTCGTGCTCGAGTGGCTGCGCCAGCTGCTGCTGCTTCCCGCCGGCGTGTCGGCCGGCTTCGTCACCGGCTGCCAGATGGCGCACGTGACCGCGCTCGCGGCGGCGCGGCACCAGGATCCTCGAGCGGGCCGGGTGGGACCTGCTGCGCGACGGCCTCCAGGGAGCGCCGCGGATCCGCGTCGTCGTCGGTGAGGAGCGCCACGTCACGGTCGACCGCGCGCTCCGCTACCTGGGGATCGGCACCGCGCAGATCGAGACGGTGCCGGCAGACGAACAGGGGCGGATGCGGGTCGAGCTGCTGCCCGCGGCGTTGGCAGGCGGCGAAGGACCGACGATCGTGTGTGCGCAGGTGGGAAATGTGAACTCCGGCTCCTGCGACGACGTCGTCGCGATCGCCGACGCCGTGGAGGGGGCAGGCGCCTGGCTGCACGTCGACGGCGCCTTCGGCCTCTGGGCCGCCGCGTCGCCGCGCTTCCGCCACCTCGTCGCAGGCTGCGAGCGCGCCGACTCGTGGGCGACGGACGCCCATAAGTGGCTCAACGTCCCCTACGACTCGGGCATCGCTTTCTGCGCCGATCAGGAGGCCCATCGCGCGGCTATGTCGGTGCGGGCGAGCTATCTCGAGCAGGTCGACGCCGACGCGGCGCGCGACCAGATGGACTGGAACCCGGAGTTCTCCAGACGCGCACGCGGCTTCCCGATCTATGCCGCGATCCGCGCGCTCGGGCGCGAAGGGATCGTCGAGATGGTCGAGCGCTGCTGTGACCACGCGAGCCGCTTCGCGGAGCTGCTGGGCGCGGAGCCCGGGGTCGAGATCCTCAACGACGTCGTGCTCAACCAGGTGCTCGTCCGGTTCGGCGACGACGACGAGGTCACGCGCGCCACGATCGCCGCGGTGCAAGACGACGGCACGTGCTGGCTCTCGGGCACGGTCTGGCAGGGGAACGCTGCGATGCGCATCTCGGTCTCGAGCTGGCGGACGACGACCGATGACGTTGACCGCTCGGCCGGCGCGATCCTGGCAGCGGCCGGCGCGGTAGCGGGCTCGTTGCGAGCATCGTGAGACCTTTGAGCGACCTCTTTGGTCGTACGGCCGACTACGCGGCGCAGTTCCACGAGACCCTCGCCGATCGCCCGGTCCGTGCTCAGGCCACGTACGAGGAGCTTGTCGAGGCGCTCGGCGGCCCGCTGCCGGACGGGAGGACGGATGACGCTCGAGGTCGTCTCGGAGCTGATCGCCGCCGCCGAGCCGGGTGTCGTCGGCACGCAGACCGGCCGCTACTTCGGCTTCGTCATCGGCAGCGCGCTCCCGTCCTCGGTCGCGGCGGACTGGATCGCGACGGCGTGGGACCAGAACGCGTTCTCGGTCGTCCTGTCTCCTGCGGGGGCTGCGGCGGAGACGGTGGCCACCGGTTGGCTCGCCGAGCTGCTCGGGTTGCCGGACGGCGTTGCGAGCGGCTTCGTCACCGGCGCCCAGGGCGCGAACACCACCGCGCTTGCCGCCGCGAGGCAGCACGTGCTGGCGCAGGTTGGCTGGGATGTCGCGCGCGACGGGCTCCACGGGGCGCCGCGGATCCGGGTTCTCGCCGGCGGCGAGCGCCACGTGACCATCGACCGCTCGCTCCGGCTGCTGGGACTCGGGACTGCGGCACTCGAGCTCGTTCCGGCGGATGGGCAAGGCCGGATGCGCGCTGACGCGCTGCGCAAGGCGCTGGCGGACGCCGCCGGGCCGGTGATCGTGTGCGCTCAGGCGGGGAACGTGAACACGGGAGCCGTCGACCCGGTCGCTGAGATCGCGGACGCGTGCGCGGCCGCAGGCGCCTGGCTCCACGTCGACGGCGCCTTCGGTCTCTGGGCGAGCGCGAGCCCGCGGTTTCGGCATCTCACCGAGGGCTGCGAGCGTGCCGACTCGTGGGCCACCGACGCGCACAAGTGGCTGAATGTGCCGTACGACTCCGGCGTCGTCTTCTGCCGGCATCCGGAGTCGCACGGCCAGGCGATGGCCGTGGCGGCGAGCTATCTCCAGCGTGCAGAGGGCCGGAGCCCGTCCGATTGGGTGCCGGAGTCGTCCCGGCGGGCGCGAGGGTTCGCCGTGTGGGCCGCTCTCCGTTCTCTCGGCCGCACCGGCGTTGCCGAGCTCGTCGAGCGCTGCTGCGACCACGCGCAGGCCTTCGCCGACCGGCTCGGCGCCGAGCCTGGCGTCGAGATCCTGAACGACGTCGTCCTCAACCAGGTGCTCGTCCGCTTCGGTGACGACGACGAAACGACCCGCGAGGTCGTCCGCCGCGTGCAGGCCGACGGCACGTGCTGGCTCGGCGGGACCGACTGGCAGGGTCGCGCCGCGATGCGGATCTCCGTGTCGCAGCTTCAGGACAACGAGCGACGACGTCGAGCGCAGTACCGCTGCGATCCTGGACGCGGCCGCCGCCGCCGTGGGCTCGCTCCGGTGACGGGCTAGGCTCCCGCCCAGGTCAGAGGTGCCGTCCGGGTTGACGACCAGGTACTGACCTGACCACCACGAGGTCACGATCGTGACGTCGCCCTGCACCGTGTTCAGGTCGAATCCCAGCCCGCCGGGCTCGGTCGTCTGCAGCCTGTAAGCGGTGCTGCCGGAGGCGTCGGCGACCGCTCGCCCGACCTCGAGGTACGTTCCGCTGGAAGGGGACGGCGTTACGGGTCGCCCAGAGCCGATACTCGACGCCCGGTGTCAGGTTCGTGAACGTGAAGTCGAGGTTGTAGCGCCCCTGCTTGGCCTGGATCGCATTCATCTTGCCCTTGACCTGGGCGAACGCCGTCGCGTCGCCACCGCAGAGGCCGTAGTCCGCGTAGCCGGGCACGGCGCAGATGGACGTGAACGCGTTGAAGGCCGGCTTGGCGCCGTTCTGCTTCGTGATCGGACCGGCGTGAGACGGGGCGGCAGCGACTCCGACTGCGATGCTCGCGGCGACGGCGGCCAGCACCGACGTCAACTGGACGTGCTTCATGGACGATCCCTGCCTTCCGATCCGTGTCGACCCCCGCCAGCAGCGTGCCACCGGCGTGCTCCGATCTCAACAGGTCGAATGGGTAGTTGTCCCTACCCTCCGGACTCGTCAGAAGCGTCCGCCTCTGTCTCGCGCTCGCTGCGCCGACACCGCGTGCGCCTCGGCCTCGAGGCGGTCCGGCAGCGGCTCGAGCTCGGGCGGATCGGCGCCCGTCGCGTGGGCCAGCGCCTGCGAGAGCAGCCAGTCTGCGAGCCAGGGGTTGCGCGGCAGCAGAGGGCCGTGCAGGTAGGTCCCGATCGCGCGGCCGACGCGGACACCCTCGTAGCCCGACTCGCCGTCGTTGCCGAAGCCGGCGAGGACGCGCCCGAGCGGTTCCGCGCCCGGGTCGAGGCGCGTCCGGCCGGCGTGGTTCTCGAAGCCGGCGATCGTCCGGCGCTCGCCCGGGACGAGCTCGGCCTCGAGGAGGACGTCACCGATCATCCGCTTCTCGCCGGCGTACGTCTCGTGCGGAAAGAGGCCGATCCCCGGCATCGAGTCGCCGTGACGCCCGAGGTAGCCACGACCGAGGAGCTGATAGCCGCCGCAGACCGCGAGCAGCGCCGCACCGTCCGCGACGGCTGTCTCGATCGCCGGGCCTTTCGCAGCGAGGTCGGGAGCGATCAGCGCCTGCTCGCGGTCCTGGCCGCCACCGATGTAGAGCAGGTCGTGCTCGCCCGGCCGCACGGCGTCTCCGACCGAGATCGCCGTCACGTGGAGCTCGTGGCCGCGCAGCCGTGCCCGCCGCTCGAAGACCGCGATGTTGCCGCGGTCGGCGTAGATGTTCAGGTACTCCGGATAGAGGTGGCCCACGCGAATCCTCACGTGCGCTCCCAGTACGGCGTCGACCAGCCGCGCTCGGCCACGATCCGCTGCAGCTCGAGCATCGCCGTGTAGGTGGGGAGGACGACGAGCTCGCCGCCGGACGGAGTCAGCGCGAGCCCGCGGTCGAGCGCACGCGTCAGCGACGGCTCGACGTCGAGCGCTTCCTCGGGCAGCCCGCCGTAGACGCAGCGCACGCCGAGCTCCGCGGCCCGGTCTCCGGACGCGATCAGCCGCTCCGAACGGCCGAGCAGCGGCTCGAAGTCGACGTCCCAGATCCACGACACGTCCTTGCCGTCGGCGATCGCGTCGTTCAGCGCCACGAGCAGGAGCGAGGGGGCGCCGCCTTCGAGCAGCGTCTGCACGACCTCGTTCGCGCCGGCGGGGTTCTTGATCAGGAGCACGAGCACGGTCTTGTCGCCGGTGGGGATCCGCTCGAAGCGGCCGAATGCGGCTCCGAAGCGCTCCAGGCCGACGCGGATCTCGTCGAGCGACGCGCCGAGCGCCTGGGTGAGCGCTGCGGCTCCGAGCGCGTTGTAGACGTTGTAGAGCCCGGGGAGCGGGAGCCGGAGCCGCGTCGCGCCGGCGGGAGTCTCGAGCAGGAACGACGACGCGTGCAGACCGTCGAGCTCGATCTCCGTCGCGCGCACCTGCAACCGGGGCCGGGCGTGGCCGCAGGCGGGGCAGCGGTAGTCGCCGAGATGGCCGACGTACGCGGCCGCGAACTCGTACGGCTGCCCACAGCGGACGCAGTAGCGCGAGTCGGCCGCATGCTGGAGCGCGGGGCGGGCGTGGCGAGGGTCGTCGATGCCGTACGCGATCGCGTTCGGGTGCTCTCGCGCCAGGTCGCCGACCTGAGGGTCGTCGCCGTTGACCACGAGCACGGTCTCCGGCGGCAGCTCGGCGGTCGCGGCCCGCCAGCGCTCGGCGATGTGCTCCAGCTCGCCGTAGCGGTCGAGCTGGTCACGGAAGAGGTTGCCGAGCAGCACCGCACGCGGGCGGACGCGGCGGACCACCTCCGGCAGCGCGCCTTCGTCGACCTCGAGCAGACCCAGCTCGGCGTCGCGCTCGGCGAGCAGGGTGGAGGCGACCCCCGAGACGAGATTGGCGCCTGAGCGGTTCCAGGCCAGCTTCCGGCCCGGCTCGAGGATCTCGGCCGCCATCGCCGTCGTCGTCGTCTTCCCGTTCGTCGCCGAGACGACGGCCGCGCCGTCCCGAAGCCGCGCTGCGAGCGCGTCGATCGCACCCGGATCGAGCTTCCAGAGCAGCTTGCCGGGCAGCGTCGTGCCGCCGCCGGCGCCCGCGATGCGGGAGAGCTTGGAGGCCGCTCGCGCGGCCAGCGATTCGACGGCGAGGCGGGCGCTCATCAGGCCGCGAGCCTACCCGTCGGTCTGGCCCTGCGAACGGCGAGAAGCGGATCCCTCGTTCGAGGGAACTTCCGCGGCCGTAACCCGAAAGGGGGAGGATCCGGCCCATTTGCGCGCATACGTTTTGCGCGGTTCCACCAGCTGGCGCGGCGGCTTCATGCGCGGCTGAGCGATTTCATGCGGCCCGTGCCTCGGCGCGGACAAGGAGAACGATGGGAAGGAACACAGGCGGCAACCCGGGAGACGTTCGCAAGAGCGCTCTTTGGGGTTCCGGTAACCGCGGCGGGGAGCACCGCTCGAATGCCCTCTGGGGCAAGGGTGGTCGCGGCTTCGTCACGACGGTTCTCGTCGTAGCTCTCGCTGTGCCGCTGGCGGCCGGCGCGGGAAGCGGTCCCGGCAAGAACGACACGATTGTCACTCCGGGGACGACGTTCGTCTCCGCGGAGCTGAAGGACAAGCAGAAGAAGACGCCCGACGCGATGGTCAGCGTCATCGTCCAGATGGACGAGACGGTGTCGGCGAAGGATGCTGAGCGGGCAGCGAAGGAGCTGCGCAAGCTCGGCAAGCGGTTCGGGATCATCAAGGGCTTCGCCGGTGAGATCCGCGCGAAGGATCTCGAGAAGCTGGAGCGGATCAAGGGCCTCGTCGTCACCGAGGACGCCCCGATTCGACCCCAGGCTCTCGTCCCGCCGCTGACCTCGAATGCTCCGACGTCGAGCCAGCTCTGGACGCACGAGGCCGGTGTGAACAAGCTCTGGGGCGGCGCCAAGCCGGCGACGATCGCGATCGTCGACTCCGGCGTCGACGCATCCAGGGCCGACATCGCCGGGCGCGTGAAGGCTCAGGTCAGCTTCGTCACCTCGGCCTACCCGAATGCGGCCGGAGACGGCCGCGGGCACGGCACGTTCGTCGCGGGCATCGCGGCGGGCTCGGCCACGGGTTACGCCGGCGTTGCACCGAACGCGGACATCGTCTCGCTCGACGTCATGGACGACCGTGGCGCCGGCAAGACGAGCGACGTGATCGCTGCGGCCGAGTGGATCTACCGGAACAAGGCGGCGTACAACATCCGCGTCGCCAACTTCTCGCTCCACTCCGGCGCCGTGAACCACTTCTGGCTCGACCCGCTGAACGTGGCGGTCGAGAAGCTGTGGCACTCCGGCGTGGTGGTCGTGGCGGCCGCGGGCAACTACGGCACGAACGGCGGCCCCAGCGGCGTCAGGTACGCGCCCGGCAGCGATCCGTTCGTGATCACGGTCGGGGCGGTCGACATCGGCGGCACCGCGAAGCCGAGGGACGACGACCGCGCACCGTGGTCGGCTTACGGTCGCACTCCGGACGGCTTCTGGAAGCCGGAGATCTGCGCACCCGGCCGGTACATGGTCGGTCCGGTCCCTGCGGGCTCGACGCTCGCGGCGGAGAAGGCGGACAAGATGGTCGCGCCCGGCTACGCCGAGCTCTCCGGGACGTCGTTCTCGGCGCCGGTGATCTCGGGCATCGCGGCCCAGGCGCTCGGCCGGAACCCGAGCTGGACGCCCGATCAGGTCAAGAGCGCGCTGATGCGGCGGGCCCGCCCGGTTCCTCAGGCGGAGCCTGGCTCGTGCGGCGTCGGCCAGGTCAACGCGGTGCAGTCCGTGTTGGCCATCACCGACACGCCGAACCCGAACAAGGCGCTGAACCGGTTCCTGAGCACGTTGCCGGACGGGTCGACGGTGTTCAACGCGGTCTCCTGGACGGACGTGTCGTGGAGCGATGTCTCGTGGGATGCGGTCTCCTGGAGCGACGTCTCCTGGAGCGATGTCTCCTGGGACGCGGTCTCCTGGAGCGACGTCTCCTGGACGGACGTGTCCTGGAGCGATGTCTCCTGGAGCGACGTCTCGTGGGAGGACAACGCTGACGGCGAGACGATCCTCGACGGCGACGGCTACGAGCTGACGCCGGCCGAGGCCGACGCAGCAGCCGAGGACGTCGACCTGCTGACGCCCGACGAGAAGGCTGCATTCCTGGCCGCTCAGGCGGCGGCAGCGGAGCAGGCAGCGGCCGAAGCGGCGGCGGCTGAAGCGGCAGCGGCCGCGGCAGCCGAGGCGGCAGCCGAGGCTGAAGCTGACGCAGCGGCTGAAGCGGCGGCGGATGCCGCAGCCGAGGCAGCGGCGGACGCGGCAGACGCGGCGGCGGAAGTGGTTCCGCCCGCCGTCCCGACGCTCCCGTAGCGCACAGATGGATCGAGGGTGGAGCCGGCTTCGCCGGCTCCACCCTCACCCTTTCGGGTGAACTCGCCCGGGCGTGCCTCGATCGGGGGATGCCGCACCCCCCAACCCGGCATACCCTCCGATCCGGCCGAGTCGGTCGGTTGAGCTGCTTTCGATTCTCTGCGGCATCGAAGGAGAGGCACGCGGCATGAAGGGCACAGGCGGAGCAGAGTGAGCGCAATCCCCCTCGAGGACGCGATCGAGCGCGCGAGCAGCGTCGAGCGCAGCAACAAGCTGCCGCCGAAAGCACTGGCCTACTTCCTGGTCGTTGCTGCGGCAGCGATTGCGGTGACGGCGCCGTTCCTCGCCGAGCTCGACAGCCACACCGACGATTGGCTCGAGTTCGTCCTGCTGGCGACGAGCGTCGCGGTGGCGCAGTTCTTCGTCGTGCGCACGCCCGGCAACAAGAGCTACCACACGACCGGCGTCTTCCTGATCGCCGCTGCCCTGCTCGTCTCGCCGGGCCTGCTGGCGTTGATCCCGCTGATCCAGCACGTGCCGGAATGGCTGCGCAGCCGCGGCACCTGGTACGTGCAGTCCTTCAACCTCATGGTCTTCACGATCGCGACGATGTCGGCGTGGGGGGCAGCCCACGTCGTCCTCGGCGCGGACGGCCTGATCGCCGCCGACGACGTCCGCTTCGCGCTCGCGGGAACGGCGGCCTCCGTCGTCCTCGTCGTGCTCAACTCGGCGCTGATCGCGCCCATGATCCGCTGGGTCAACGGGCACCCGATGCGGCAGGTCTTCTCGTACCAGACGCTCTCGACGGAGTTCGTCTTCGCTGCTCTCGGAGTCATCCTGGCGGCCTTCTGGACCGGCAACCCCTGGCTCGTCCCGTTCGCGATCGCCCCGCTCCTGCTGATCCACCGGGCGCTCTCGGTGCCGCAGCTCCAGGCAGAGGCCCGCGTCGACCCGAAGACCGGCCTTTTCAACGCGCGCTACTTCGCATCGGCACTCTCGGAGGAGCTCGGGCGCGCCCAGCGCTTCGAGCGGCCGCTGTCGCTGATCATGGCCGACCTCGACCTCCTGCGCGAGATCAACAACACCTACGGCCATCTCGCCGGCGACGCGGTCCTGAAGGGGATCGCCGAGGTCTTCCGCGCCGAGCTGCGCCACTACGACGTTCCGGCCCGCTTCGGCGGCGAGGAGTTCTCGATTCTCCTGCCGGAGACCCCGCCCGAGCAGGCGATGGAGATCGCCGAGCGCATCCGGCGCGCAGTCGCCGAGAAGCTCTACGACGTCGAGACCTCGAGCGAGCCGATCCGTGCGACCGTCTCGATCGGCGTCGCGGGCTACCCGAAGGACGCGCAGGACCCGAACGCGCTCATCCACCAGGCAGATCTCGCCGTCTACCGGGCGAAGCTCCAGGGTCGCAACCGCGTCCTCGGCGCCAGCTCCGAGCCGCTGCTGATGCCGGCCGACCGCACTCAGCGGCTCGTCGCAGTGCCCGAGGAAGGCGACCACCGGGAGCCGCTCGCGCGCGTCCCCGAGGCGATGCCGGAGCAGGAGCGGCGGCATACGGCCCATACGACCAGCGGGCCGCGGTTCCTGCAGCTCTCCGCGCGGCTCGGCGTCCTCGTCGGCCTCGTCGCCACGATGGGTGTCGCTGCAGGCGTCGTCGGTGCCATCTTCGGCACGTCGACGGACATGATCGGCCTGCTCGCGGTGATCGCGCTCGTCAGCGTGGGGGAGGCGCTCGCGCTCGAGCTCGACGACGGTTCGATCTCGGTCAGCGCTGTCGGCGCGCTCGCCGGCGCCTCGCTGTTCGGACCACGGGCCGCGCTCGCGCTCGCCGTGGCGATCTGCGTCGTCCAGTGGAGCGCCCAGCGCCAGCAGATCCACCGCGTGCTCTTCAACATCGGCACGCTCGCGCTCTCGTCACTGGCGGCCTCCGCCGTCTTCATGCTCGGGTTCGACGGCCCACTCGGCGAGCTCGTCACAGTCGCCGCCGGCCTTGTCGCGGGCGGGCTGTACTTCGCCGTCAACACCGGGCTGCTCTCCGTCGCCCTGGCCATGGAGGGCCGCGAGAACGTCTGGCGAGTCTGGCACGAGCGGTTCCTCTGGCTGGCCCCGCACTACATCGTCTATGGCTTCATCGGCGGCGTGATCGCGATCGGCTACCACGCGGCCGGGCTCTACGCGCTCGCGGTATTCGCCGTGCCGCTGCTGCTGATGCGCAAGACCCAGGAGGCCTATCTCTCGCACACGCGCCGGAGCGCGCAGAAGCTGCGCCAGGCGGCCGAGACGATCCACACCCAGAACGTCTCGCTCGAGCAGGCGAACCGGCTGCTCAAGGAGCGCTCGACCGCGGCGATGGAGAGCCTCTCGGCCACCGTCGACGCCCGCGACGCCTACACGGCCGGCCACTCGCGTCGCGTGCAGCAGCTCGCGCTCGCGATCGGCCGTGAGCTCGGCCTCTCGCAGGTCGAGCTCGACCTGCTCGGCCACGCCGCGCTCTTCCACGACATCGGCAAGCTGGCGATTCCGGATTCGATCCTGCTGAAGCCGGCGAGCCTGACCGAGGAGGAGTGGGCGTTGATGCAGCGTCACGCCGACGAGGGCGCCCGCATCATCGACCGGCTCGGCTTCCTCGGCGACGCCGTGCCTGCCATTCGCCATCACCACGAGCGCTTCGACGGCACCGGCTATCCCGACCGGCTCCGGCACGATGAGATCCCGCTCGGCGCCCGGATCATCCACGTCGCCGACGCGCTCGACTCGATGCTGACGACCCGGATCTACCGGGCCGCACGGCCGCTCGAGGAGGCGCTCGCCGAGCTCCGCGGCGCCGCCGGCACCCAGTTCTGCCCGCGCTGCGTCGGTGCGCTGGAGCGCATCCTCCCGCTCGAGTCGCTCACGCACGACGTCCCGGCGCGTCCGAAGCTGCTCGCGATCTAGGAGGGCCGTCTCGGCCGTGTCCCAGGGACAGACCCTCGGACATGTCTGTTCTGGCGTTCTTGCAAACCGCCGAGGATGCTCTACACTGTTTGCATGGGACGATCCCGCCGCCACCCCGCGGTGGCAGGCATCGATCCGGAGGCGCTCGCGGCGTTCCAGGCGGGGATCCGGAAGCGCTATACCGATGAGGAGATCCTGGCGCAGCTGACGGACAGCGCCGAGCGGCTCGGACGCTCGCCGACGATGCGCGAGTTCGCCGCCGACGCACAGACGACGGTGCATCCCCAGACCGTGATCGAGCACTTCGGCAGCTGGAACGCGGCCAAGCGGCAGGCGGGGCTCGTGCCGCGCCGCTTCGCCACCCGTGAGGAGCTGCTCGGGCGCCTACGGGCGCTGGGCGAGGAGCTCGGCAGGACGCCGACAGCGCGCGACATCGACGCGCGCAAGGGCGCGATCCCGTCGAAGTCGCTGCTCTGGCACACGTTCGGCTCGCTCGCGCAGGCGCTGCGGGAAGCAGGCTTCGACGTCCCGGTGGGAGAGGAGCGGCTGGAGCGGGCCGTCGAGCAGGGAGCGACGCTGGCGCGAACGCTCGGACGGCTCCCGAAGATGGCCGACTGGGCCGCGGCCCGCCGCGCAGACGATTCGCTGCTGACCGAGTGGCAGGTGTACCGCATGATCGACGTGCAGCCCGCGTGGGCGGCGTTCCAGTTCCTCGTGCGCGAGCGCCTGCGCGACGAGGACGTTGAGGTCGCGCCGGACGGAACGCTCGGCGGCTAGCTCGCTAGGCCGCGAGGGCGATCGCGGCGAGGCGCTGCAGGCACGACGCGCCCTCGTGCGGGGCGCGTACCGACGGGAGAATCGTCTCCTCGACGTAGGCCCGGTCGGGCTGGAAGCCGTGCGTCGCGGCGATGCGGCCGTCCTCGACGCGCAGCAGCGTGCCTTCGTCGACCTCGCGCTTGCGCAGCGTCAGCCGCAACGTCGACTCGAGCACCTCGAGCGCGTCGCGCGTCGAGGCGAAGAAGAGCTCCTTGCTCGCGCTGCCGACCCAGAGCGGCCGGCCGACGGCGCGGGCGAGAAAGAGGGTGGAGGAGACGCGCTCGTCGAGCCACGCGGTCGCCATCGCGCCGTGAAGCTCCTCGAGCGCCTCCGGGCTGCCCTGCGAGTGCTCGGCGAGCGCAAAGATCGCCTCGGAGTCGACCGTCATCTCCGGGTGCGCCCGCTCGAAACCGTAGTGGGTGAAGATCTCCTCGTCGTTGACGATGATCCCGTTGTGGATCCCGACCACCGAGCCGTGCCGGATCGGGTGGTTGTTCGCCTCGATCGTGGGATGGCCCTTGGTGTAGTCGCGCACGTGCACGAGCACCTGCGTCGCTGCCGGGGGGACGTGCACCTCGTCCAGCAGCTCGCTCGCGCCGGAACGGCGCTTGTGGACGGTGACGGAGCTACTCGAGCCCCGGTGCGCGTAGCCGACCGCGTCGGCGCCGCGCTCTGCGATTCCGGCCAGGAGCGCCTGGGCTGCGAGCGTCCGCTTGACACTCGATTCGGGGCTCAGGCTGTATCCCGCTATTCCGCACATTGGTTGGACAAATCCTAGTTAGCTGCTCGGCTGGAGGTTTCCAACTCGAGAAGGGTAGACGCCGCGTGTTCGGAGGAAGTTAGTGCTTTCACTCTAAGTGGTTTTCGACAGGTTTCAACGGATTCCTCAAGCCTTTCCCTCCAATGGCCGATACGACTGCCAGATGGAGCCCAACGCCGCCGAGCCCGTCTTCCACGCCGTCGCGGAGCCCGCCGAGCCGCATCTCGAGTTGCTGCCCGGGCTCGAGCCGCTCGTCGACGCGCCGGAGCCGGAAGCGGAAGCGGACGCGGAAGCGGAGGCCGAGGCAGAAGCGACCGACGACGAGGACGAGGCGGACGAGGTCGTCGCGGTCGCCGAGCCGACCCAGGATCCGCTCAAGCTCTACGTCCGCCAGATCGGCGACGGGCGGCTGCTGACAGCCGCCGAGGAGCGCGAGCTCGCGCGCCGCAAGGACGAGGGCGACGAGGCCGCCAAGCGGAAGCTGATCGAGTCGAACCTCCGGCTCGTGATGTCGATCACGCGCAACTACACGAAGGCCGGCGTGCCGCTGCTCGACCTGATCCAGGAGGGCAACCTCGGCCTGATCCGCGCAGTCGAGAAGTTCGACTACACGATGGGCTTCAAGCTCTCGACCTACGCGACCTGGTGGATCCGCCAGGCGGTCACCCGGGCGCTCGCCGAGCAGGGCCGGACGATTCGACTACCCGTGCACGTTGCCGAGCAGGTGCGCCGTGTCATGCGCGCCCGCCGCGTGCTCGCCCAGAAGCTGAACCGCGACCCGACGACGGACGAGATCGCCGTCGAGGCCGGTTTCACGCCCGAGCGCGTCCAGGAGCTGCTCGAGCTCGTTCAGGACCCCGTCAGCCTGGAGACGCCCGTCGGCGACGGCGAGAGCCTCTACGGCGACATGGTCGAGGACACGAAGACCGCAGGCCCGGACGTCGAGACTGCCGACCGGCTTCGGTCGACCGAGCTCGCAGCCGCGCTCGACCGGCTCAACCCACGCATGCGCCACGTGCTCGCCCAGCGCTTCGGCCTCGACGGCCAGATCCCGCAAACGCTCGAAGAAGTGGGGGCGGGGCTCGGGATCACGCGCGAGCGCGTCCGCCAGCTCGAGTCACGCGCCCTCCGCGAGCTGCGGATGGTCGCGCCCGGGCTGGAGTTCTATTTGCGCAGCTGATCGGAATCTGCGGGAGCAGATCCCGACCAGCGCGAAGACCCCTGAAGGGGCCGCTTCGCGGCCCGGCGCTCACTCGACGGCACTGAACTACAAGGCGGCGCCGACCGACTCGAGCTCTCGCAATGACGCGAGCCGCTTGAGCGAGTCGAGCTCGATCTGGCGGACGCGCTCACGCGTCAGCCCAAGCCGACGGCCGATCTCCTCGAGTGTCTTCGGCTCGGCATCCGTGAGCCCATAGCGGAGCACGACGACCTGCCGCTCGCGCTCCGAGAGCGCCTGCAGCGCCTCCTTGAGCGCCTGGCTGCGCAGCGAAAGCTCGACCTGCTCCTCGGGCAGCGGCCCCTCGCCGGCGACGAAATCGCCGAAGACGGCGTCGTCCGCCTCACCGACCGGCTGATCGAGACTGGTGGAGGCACGCGCCGCCGCGCGGACCTCGATCGCCTGCTGCAGCGGCAGTGAAGCCTCCTCCGCGATCTCGTCGAGCGTCGGCTCGCGGCCGAGCTGCGTCCAGAGCGTCCGCTCGGCGCGGTTCATCTTCTGGAGCCGCTCGACGATGTGCACCGGCATCCGGATCGTGCGCGCCTTGTCGGCGAGCGCGCGAGCGACCGCCTGGCGGATCCACCAGGTGGCGTAGGTCGAGAACTTGAAGCCACGGCGCCAGTCGAACTTCTCGACGGCCCGGATCAGCCCGAGCGTGCCCTCCTGGATCAGGTCGAGGAAGGGCAGGCCCTGGTTGCGGTAGTTCTTCGCGATCGAGACCACGAGGCGCAGGTTCGACTGGATCATCAGCTGCTTGGCGTGCATGTCGCCCTTCTCGATCTTCTTCGCCAGCTCGACCTCCTGCGCCGCCGTCAGGAGCGCATGGCGGCCGGCCTCGCGCAGGAAGAGCTGCAGCGCGTCGGTCGTCGTCTCCTGTGGCGCCACCGGTACCGGCGGGGGCGGCGGCTCCTCGTCCTTCGGCTCGTCGACGGCGATCTCGATCCCGCGGCGGTCGAGCTCGCGGTAGAGGGCGTCCTGCTCGAGCGCGTCCAACTCGTGCGTCTCGACGACGTCGGCAACCGCGGTCGCCTTGAGCGACCCGCCCTGCTCGGCGGCGTCAAGGAGCTGCAGGACCTCGTCGTTGCGGAGCAGGTGTTCGATGTCGACCGTCGTCATCGGGGCAACGTACATCTACCCGCGAGCTTCTCAGCCCCAAACCACGCTGGGTCCGTCAGATGCGGTGCTCGAGGGCGGCGACCAGCTCGCCGACGCGGTCGACGATCGCCTTCGCGCTCTCGATCTCGTCCTCGGCGAAGACCCGGTCGTCGCCGTAGATCTCCACGAGGCCCCAGCTCTGGCCGTGCGAGCGCAGCGGCAGCATCAGCAGCGAGTCGAAGCCGAGCCGCTGCAGCAGCGCCGCCTCGGCCGGGTCGGCGCCAGGGTCGGCCCGCCGGACGACGCGTGCCTCGCCGATCTGGATCACTTCCTGCGTCAGCGGATAGTCGGTGACGAGGAAGAGCTCGAGCGGATGCTCGCCGCCGTCGCGGCGGTAGCCGCTCAGCTCGACGAGCAGGTCGCCGATCACGCGCGAGACCGACGCGAACGTCGCATCGAGCAGCTCGACGAGCTCGCCGCACGCGACATGCAGGACGCGCGAGACCGATCGCTCGGCGCCGATCTTCTCCAGTGAGTCCGAAACGTCCGCAGCTGCCACAGACGCAGTATTAGCTGTTCCTCGCCACTGGCAAGCCGACGTACGAGAACCGGGACCAGTGCGTTCCGGGAGAGGAGGCCACGCGAGCCTCGACTGGCCTGTAAGAGACGCACAGAGAGGGGGGAGCAGCACTCCCCCCTCGTGTGCACGAGGCCCCTCTCAGTGCACGAGACCCGTTCAGTGCACGAGCTGACTAGCGCCGCGTCGGCGCTGACGCGAGCCACGTCTCAGGCGAGACCTCGCGCAAGATGAACTCGTCGTAACCGAAAAGCGTCGCCGTGATCGACGAGATCACACGCGCGCCGTCAAGCGGCGTCAAGGACCCCTTCTGAACCGATCCCTGGACCTCTTTCACGAGGCGCTCGCAGACCTGCCACTTCGGCTCGATCGTCGGTCCGAACTCGTCCGGCTTCATCGAAGCGAACTGCTGGACCAAGGAGTGTGTGACCGTCGCTGCCATTCAAACCTCCTTTGATTGGAGGACGGTTATCGACCCGGACCCTAGCGCCGGAAGGAAACCGGATTTCCGCTCCTTGCGGCTTTCCAGGCGATCGCGCAACAAACCCTTAACGGGGATCGACGGCGGGCCTCGCATTCGCCCTAGGCAAGCCGCCTCTACCCGGAACGCACGATAACCGGCGTTATGTCAAGTTGGCACGGAACGGCCCTCGCCCCGTCGCGAGCACGGCCGTTCAGAAGCCGGCCGAGCGGGCGCCCGTGAGGATCAGCAGCAGGATGATCGTGGCCAGGAGGACTCGGTAGACGGCGAAGACGGTGTAGTCGTGGCGGCGGACGTAGCCGAGCAGCGCCGAGATCGCCACCACGGCGGCCGCAAAGGACGCCAGCGAGCCGACGATGAACGGCCCCGCCGTCCCCGGCGGCAGGTCGGCCAGCAGCACGTCGCCCACACCCTTGTAGAGGACGGCGCCGAACGTGATCGGCACGAGCAAGAGAAAGGAGAACCGCGCCGCCGAATCGCGATCGAGGCCGAGAAACCGCCCTGCGGTGATCGTGATCCCCGACCGGGAGACGCCGGGCATGAGGGACAGGGTCTGAGCGAGCCCCACCCCTACCGCGGCCTTCAGCCCGACCTGGCTCATGTCCTTCGTCTCCGGGCGCCGGTCGGCCACGTAGAGGAGAGCGCCGAAGACCCCCATCAGGATCGCGATCTGCCACGGCTCGCCCAGGTTCTCGGCGATCAGGTTCTCGCCGACGGCGCCCACGATCGCGGCCGGGATGGTCGCCGCCGCCACGTACCAGGCGATCCGCTCGTCGGGGGTCTCGATCCTCCGCCGGCCGAGCGTCCCGAACCAGGCACGGGCGAGCCGGACGATGTCCTCGAGGAAGTAGACGACGACCGCGACCAGCGTGCCCAGGTGGAGCGAGACGTCGAAGGTCTGGTTGAAGGCATCGTGCTCCTTCAGGTAGCTCCAGTCGGCCACCCACGGGACGAGGATCAGGTGCCCCGACGAGGAGATCGGCAGCAGCTCCGTCGCGCCCTGGACGAGCCCGAGAACGAGCGCCTGCCAGTTCGAGAGCGCATTCGCGTCGTCCCCCACTCCGAGCAGCGTCAGGGCGACCGCGGCCGCGAAGGCCGTGCCCGCGACGGTCCACACTGCTGCACGGCCCACGGCGGCATCCTACGGTCCACGAGCGTCTCGGCGGCCGGGCAAAAGTTGTCGCAATTTGCACCAAACGCCCACGGGACGGTCTTGCTCCCTCCAACGGGCCCGGCTAGGTTCTCTCCTGCAAGGAGCACGGAGCGCGATTAGGTCGAAGTCGAGCTCGAGGGCCGTACGCGGAAGCGGAAAGTCAGCGGGCTCGGTGGACGAAAGCGCCACCGGCTCCTTGAATTTTTTCCTGGCAGTGGCGGCACCTGCTACGCAGGCGCCCACGGAATCGGCTCGCGCCGATTCCTCCCACGCGAAGATCCCTGAAGCTGCTCAGGCCCAACCGCGGTTGGCCGTTCCGGTGAGGCCGCTCTCGTCTAGGATCGCCCGCATGCATCTGCGCGCGCCGGCGATCGATCAGGGCAAGCAGGCCGGCCTCTGGGCCGTCTTCTTCTTCTTCCTGCTCTGGATCGGGATGGGCGCGCTCGGGGTCTCCGGCGCGACCGCCTTCATCCTTGCACTCGTCTCCGCCGGCGCGATCTTCCTCTTCGTTCGGGTCTGCGGCGAAGACCGTCCCGGCGACCGGACCTAGCGCACAGGCGACAGCGCCCGCACCAGCCGTCGCGCGAGCTCGCGGCCGAGGAGCGCCTCGAGGCGCGCGGCCGCCGTCGGACGGCCGCCGTCGCGGCTGTCGAGCACGAAACAGTGCTCGAGCAGGAGCTCCGAAGCAGCGGGCTTCGTGCGGCTGACGGCGGCGGCGGCGTCCATCACGACATCTATCGACAGGAGCCCGGCACCCGCAAAATCCCTTGTGTCAGGGAATAAACCTCAGTCTTCCTCCCGTTCGCGTGTCCGGGTCGCCACGGCCGGCTCCTCGACGTGGCCGTCGCCGTCGGCATCGCGGCTCTTCTCGGTCGTGGTCACGGACGCCGGGTACGGCCCGCGGTCGGCCGTCAGCGGCGCGTCCGCGTCGCGAACCTGCTCGTGGCGGACGTGCTCGTCGGCGACGACCTCGCGGCGCGGGCCCGCGGTGTCGAACGAGAGCCCGAACGTGAGCCCGATCCCGAACGCGACCGCCGGCAGGACGTTGCCGAGATCGGCCACGAGACCGTAGATGCTGAGGTCGCGCGACCAGTTCGAGGTGTTCAGCCAGTCCGCCGGCTGGCGCGCGAGGAGCATCCAGCCGCCCACGACCAGCACGGGCAGGAAGCCGATCAGGAAGACGCCGAGCGAGAAGCGAGGCCAGCCCCACTTCGTCCAGCCGCCGAGGATCTGCGACAGCGCCATCGTCAGCCCCGCCGCCGCGATCAGGCCGTACGTCGACCAGTACTCGGACGTCGTCTGGGTTCCGATTTGCGTTGCGAACCAGAGCAGGATGCCTGCGACCGCCGCCCCGGCAAGGGTCGAGATTCCACGTGTGACTCCGATCATCACTGCCTCCGTTCCAAGAGTGGATCGCCGGGATCTTCCCAGCTGGTAGTGCAACGGAGAAAGCGCTAGTTCAGGTGCAGGCGGCGCTCGTCGAAGCGCGACGAGTCGAGCTCGGAGCGGAACGCCTCGACCGTCCGGAGGGCGTCGTCCGGGAAGACGTGGTCGACGACGCCGATTCTGCTGTCATTTGTGAACGGTAGGTCGACGTGCGCCTGCGAGACGAGGTTCACCGACAGTGACTGGCATGCCGGGCAGCGGACAGCGAGCCCGACCCACCGTTCCCCGGGTGCGACGGCGACGAACGAGGACGGAAAGACCGGTCGTGAACGTCCCTCCGGATAGCAGTAGAAGCTCCAGGGCCACACCCCCGCCTGCAGGTGCGCCGCTGCGGTCTCCCGAAGCTCGGTGGCGCTGTCGAGGATGCGGGAGGTCATCAGGTCGACGAAGCTGCCCGCATGCGCGCCGAGCGGCGCCCAGTCGAGATCCTCGTGCGAGACGAGGCCGGGATGCTCGTCGCCGCAGCTGCAGTCGAAGCGCACCTCGTACACCGCCGGATGTGCCGCACCCGGGAGCCGCTCGAGCAGTCGGAACGACGAGAGCGCCACGTGGGCCTGCTCGCGCTGGGGGCACGCGAACGTGTACCGGGCAGTGAGCGCGTCATACATGGTGGGAATGCTTATCGACCCGCCGGACGACCTCGCAAACACCTTTCAGGGGGACTCGTGTTCAGTACTGGATCAGCGACTCGACGTCGTAGCCCGCCAGCTTGTCGCGACCGTTCAAGAACGTGAGCTCGACGACGAAGAGCAGGCCGACGACCTCGCCCCCCAACTGCTCGACCAGCTCCGTCTTCGCTCGTGCCGTGCCACCGGTCGCGAGCACGTCGTCGTGGACGATCACCCGCGTCCCCTTCGAGATCGCATCCGCGTGCACCTGCAGGCTGTCGGTGCCGTACTCGAGGTCGTAGGTCGCCTCGACCGTGTCCCACGGCAGCTTGCCCGGCTTGCGGGCCGGCACGAAGCCGCAGCCGAGCCGATCGGCGAGCGCGCCGCCGAAGATGAAGCCGCGTGCCTCGGCGCCGAGGATGATATCCGGCTGCCTGGGACGCGCCAGCTCGGCGAGCCGGTCGATCGTCTCGTGGAAGTAGGCCGCGTCGGCGACCAGCGGCATCAGGTCCTTGAAGACGATTCCGGGCTTGGGAAAGTCCGGTACGTCGCGGACGCGGTCACGCAGGTCGAGTGCGGCCCCCGAGCTCACGAGTTATCTCTCGGCCAGCTGGCGCAGCTCGCGCCAGAAGAGCAGTTGGGAGAGCTCCTGCGAGGCTTCGGCGAGTGCCTGCAGGTCCTCGAGGCCCGCCTTGCGCCGCTCCGGGTTGCGTGAGCGAAGCGCCGGCGCGACGAGCTGCTCGAGCAGGCTCGACTCGCGCCCGGCCGAGTTCTTGAACGTCCGGAGATGGCGGGCGTCGATCCCGAACTGGGCCAGTCGGCCGCAGGCTGCTGCGATGTCGGCGTCGCCCTCGCGGTAGAGGCGCTCGCCTCCCTCGACGCGTGGTGCGAGCAGGCCGTACTCCTCGAGCGCGCGGGCCAGCGCCTGGTCGATGCCTGCGCGCTCGCACAGCTCGCCGAGGTCGAGCTCCTGCTCCCGGTCGCCGAGACCGGCGGGGCGGCTGCGCTTCCGCGCCGCTCCCGCCCCCGAGGCCAGCTCCTGCCGGATCACGCGCAGTGGCAGGAACTCGTCCCGCTGCAGGCGCAGGATCGTCTCCAGCCGTTCGACGTCGTCCTCGCTGAAGAGGCGGTAGCCGCCGCGCGTGCGCTTCGGCGTCAGGAGGCCCTGATCCTCGAGGTAGCGGATCTTCGAGATCGAGATGTCCGGGAACTCGGGCTGCAGCCGCGCGCAGACGGCGCCGATCGTGTGCAAGAGCTGCGGCTCGGGCGGACGGCGCTCTGTGGCTGTCGTCGTCATCGGCGGAGGAAGGTGAGCCGGTATTTGCCGATCTGCACCTCGTCGTCGTCGTCGAGCTCGGCCGACTCGATCCGCTTCTTGTTGACGAAGGTGCCGTTGAGGCTGCCGAGGTCGCTGATCGTGAACGTCTCTCCGTCGCGGAGCAGCTCGGCGTGCTTGCGCGAGACGGTGACATCGTCGAGGAAGATGTCGCACTCCGGCGAGCGGCCGATCAGGGTGCGTTCACCGGACGGGAAGAAGCTCTCCCCCGCCCGGCCGCCGCCGGCGCGCACGACCAGCGCCGGGCCCTTGCCGCCGAGGTCGTGCAGCGTCGCCCCCGGGTCGTCGGAGACCTCATCCGGCGTGAAGGTCATCGTCTGCTCACCGGACTCGCCCTTCTCCAGGCGCGCGCCGCAGCGTGAGCAGTAGTTCGAGGCCTCCGGGTTCTGGAAGCCGCATTCGCCACAGTAGACATGGCTCAATGCCTACACGCCCTCGTCGTTCTGGGGCGCGCTTCGCGAGGAGAGGATGTCGGTGAGCTTCTCGACGTCGACGTCGGAGACCCCCTTGCCCTTCAGCCGTGCGGTGCGCTCCGCGCGGAGGATGTCGATGCGCCCCTGGAGCAGGCGGCGGCGGAAGGACACCTCGTTCTCCTCCTCCGTGAGCTCGTCGATGAGCGTCTTCAGGTCGTCGTCGGAGAGCGTGGCGAGATCGGGAAGCGATTCCATGACACCTTTCGGGTGGATGACTCAGCGATCAGTAAAGCAGCACGCACGCAGAGGGGTCAACCTCAGCTTGAGGCTTCTACAGAGGTTCGCGTTGCGTCTGCGTCTCCCTGCATGATCTCCTCGACGAGCTCACGCAGCTCGCGCTCCAGCTCCTCGGAGGCCTCCGTCGTCTCGCCTTCCGCATAGAGGTGGACGAGCGGCTCGTCCGGATCGGGCAGCACCTGCGACCAGCCGCGGGCGTCGATCAGCTTGATTCCGTCGGTCAGGTCGAGGTCGCGGCCTGCGAGGCGCTCGTTGAGGACGCGCATGACGACGCCCTTCTTCGCCCACGGGCACGCGAGGCGACGATGGATCAGCGTCGGTGCGGGCAGCTCCGCGACCAGCTCCGAGAGCGGCCGCCGCGTGGGCGCCAGCAGCTCGAGCAGCTTCGCGAGGCTCGCGACCGCGTCGTAGGCGGGCAGGAACTGCGGGAAGACGTAGCCCCCGCCGACCGCGCCCGCGAAGACGACCCCATCGGCCGACGCAGCCTGCGTCAGGTCGGTGAGCGAGTTCGGCGTCCGGATGATCTCGAGCCCAGGCCCCGCGAGCTCCTCGACCTTGCTCGTGACCGTGACCGGGAACGCCGCCTTGCCGACGACACCGCGGTCTGCGAGCAGGCGCACGTAGAGCAGCAGCGTCTGGTCGACGGGAACCTCGTGCCCCTGATCGTCGACGAGGTAGAGCCGCTCGCCCGACTGGTCGAAGACCGCGCCGAGGTCGGCGCCGATCGCCGTCACGAGCCGCTTCGTGTGCCCGATCGCCTGCGCCAGCGACTCGCGCTCGCCGAGCTCTTCCGCGAAGAAGCCGTGCGCCGAGATCGCCTCGACGCCGAGCGGGCCGACGACGAGCGGGAGCACGAACGACGCCGCGGAGTAGCCGTAGTCGACCACGATCCGGAAGTGGCGGGCCCGGATCTCGTCCACGTCGAGCGAGTCGAGCAGGTCCTGGGCGTAGCTCTCGCGGACACGGGCGGGATACGACACCGAGCCGACGCCGCCCGCGGCGACGCGCCGGAGCTCCTGGCGGGTGAAGTTGCGCTCGATCTCCTTCTGCAGCCCGGCCGTGAGCAGGATCCCCGGCGGCTCGTAGATGCGGATGAAAACCGCCTCGGGATCGAGATGACTCGAGCCGACATGCACCGCGGCCGCGAACCCCTGCGTCTTCAGAACGTGGCGGCTGACCGCCGGCGGCGAGACGCGCAGGTCGGCGACGTCGACTCCGGAGGCGTTCAGCCCGGAGATCATCGCCCGCTTGATCATCCGGCAGCCGGGCGCCGAGTCGCGGCTGGCGACGACGCGCGCGCCGCGCTTGAGCGCGGTGCCGAGGGCCGTCGCGAGGCGTGCGGCCGTCTCGGGCGTGAGATCGACGTTGACGAGGCCCGTGACCCCGTCCTTGCCGAACAGGCGCGAGGACGCGCGCGTCTCCCAGATCAGGTTCTCGTACACCTGCGAGCCGGTCTCGACCTCCTTGTACGGGTAGATCCGCACGTGCGGCGCGATGTTCGACTCGGAGCCGATCGTGACCTCGTCGCCGATCGCCGCACCCTCCTGGATCCGGACGTGGTCGCGGATGTCGCAGGCGCGACCGATGATGGCGCCCTCGATCAGCGCGCTGCGGCCGATGTGCGTGGCGGCGTCGATCACCGACCTCGTCGTCCGCGCCCGCTCGCGCAGCGTGACGCCGTTCGAGAGCACCGTGTACGGCCCGATCGAGGCGTCGCGGGTGATCCGGCAGTGGTTGCCGATGAACGCCGGGCCCTCGATCTCCTCGACGTCGTGAATGTCGGCGCCCTCGCCGATCCAGACGTTGCCGCGCAGCCGCACGCCCTCGACGTTCAGCCGCACGCTCTCGTCGAGTGCGTCGAAGTTCGCCTGCCGGTACTGGTCGAGGTTGCCGATGTCCTGCCAGTAGCCCTCCATCACGTGCCCGTAGATCGGCCGGCCCATCTCGAGCAGGAGCGGGAACAGCTCCTTCGAGAAGTCGTACGGCCCGTCGCGCGGGATGTGGGTCAGCACCTCCGGCTCGAGCACGTAGATGCCGGTGTTGATCGTGTCCGAGAAGACCTGGCCCCAGGACGGCTTCTCGAGGAACCGCTCCACCTTGCCGTCGTCATCGGTGACGACGATCCCGAACTCGAGCGGGTTGTCGACGGACTTGAGACCGATCGTGACCGCCGCGCCCGTCTCCTTGTGCCGTGCAACGAGCGCGCCGAGGTCGACGTCGCAGAGCGCGTCGCCGGAGATGACGACGAACGTCTCGTCGAGCTTCTCGCTCGCGAGCCGGACCGAGCCTGCCGTGCCGAGCGGCAGCTCCTCGACGGAGTACTCGATGCTGACGCCGAGCGACTCGCCGTCGCCGAAGTAGCTCCGGATCGCTTGCGGCATGAACGCGAGCGTGATCACGACCTCGTCCATGCCGTGGTCGCGCAGCAGCTCGACGATGTGCTCGATGCACGGCTTGCCGACGATCGGCACCATCGGCTTGGGCTGGTTCGAGGTCAGCGGCCGGAGCCGCGTCCCCTCCCCACCCGCCATCACGACCGCCTTCACGACGCCACTACGCGGACGACGTAGGAGAGCTTCGTCGCGCCGAGCCGGCCCAGGCGGCCTGTGATTCGCCAGCAGCCGGCGCTCGGGAACACGACCGCGCTCGCCCAGGAGCCCTTGCCGGTCGAGGAGTAGCCCCAGTTAACGCTCAACACGTGCAGCTTCGCCGGTCGATCGAGCCTCCGACCGCTCACGGTCAGCGCCAAACCGCGATCGCGGTCGGGGATCCAGCCGAGCTTGTCGCCGAGCCTGCCGTCGGGACCCCGGGTGACGCGGAGCACGCCGTCGCGCGGGAGCATCGTCCAGAGCCGCGCGGTGCCATAGCGCCCCGACGGTCGCGTCGGCCTGGTCACGGGACAGGCCGCATTGTCCGCCGCAGGCGTCGCCACGGCGAGGGTCGCGAGCAGCTCGGCAATCACGGCTTCACACTCCGCCGTGCCTCGAGCACGTACTGCGCCGCGGCGACGAGCGCCATCCCGAGCCCGACCCAGAAGAGCCAGAGCGGCCACTCGGTGTCTGTGGCCGACGACGAGCAGGATCCCAAGCGAGAGGTAGAGCAGCCAGGTCGCCGCCTTACCGAGCTTGCTGACCTCGAGCTCGACTCCGCGCGGCATGAGCAGCCTGTACCCGCCGACGAGGATCACGTCACGCAGGACGATGATCAGCGCGCGTACCAGGGCAGCTTGTCGTCGAGCCAGAGCAGAATCGCGGCCGCGTCGAGCATCAACCGGTCGGCCAGCGGGTCGGCGAGCTTGCCGAACCGCGACTCGACGTGCCAGCGGCGCGCGAGGAACCCATCGAGCTGATCGGTGACGCCGGCGACGAGGAAGATCCAGCCCGCCGCCCAGCTCGAGCCGTCGTCCGCCTGGACGAATACGACGACGAAGAGCGGGACCAACGCCAGCCGGAGGATCGTGAGTGCGTTGGGGAGGTACGTGAGTGGCGCGGAGACGGCGCGGGAGGCCATGAGGACAAGGATAGTCTTCGCCGGGTGTCCGAGACCGTCACGTTGCCGGGTTTCGTCAACGCGCACAGCCACACGTTCCAGCGCGCTCTCCGCGGTCGCGCGGGCGGCGGCGACTTCTGGGCCTGGCGCGAGCTGATGCTCGCCGAGGCGGAACGGCAGACCCCCGCGACCGTGCGCGAGCTGTACACGGCCACGTACGCCGAGATGTGCAACGCGGGCTACACGGCCGTCGGTGAGTTCCATTACCTGGGACTCCCGGAGGCGCGCGCGGCTGTCGCCGCGGCCGGCGCGGCCGGGATCGAGATCGTCCTGCTCTACGCGGCGTACGGACGCGGCGGCCTGCCCCGCATGCGGCAGACGTCCGTCGGTGAGTACCTGGATCAGGTCGAGGAACTGCGCGGCGAAGGGCTTCGGATCGGCCTCGCCCCCCACTCCGTCCGTGCCTGCCCGCGCGACTGGTTGGAGGAGATCGGCCGTTACGCGTCCACCGAAGGGCTGCCGCTGCACATCCATGCGTGTGAGCAGCCGCGCGAGATCGAGGAGTGCCTCGCCGAGCACGGCTGCCGGCCGATCGAGCTGCTGGCCCGCACGGGCTGTCTCGGTGCCCACGTCACGATCGTCCACGCGACGCACGCTGACGGCGGGGAGCTGGACCTGCTCGCCGAGAGCGCGACCACCGTCTGTGCCTGCCCCACGACCGAGGCCGATCTCGCGGACGGGTTCCTGCCCGCCGCGCGCATCGAGCATCGCGGCATCCCGCTCTCGATCGGCTCCGACTCGAACGTGCGCATCGACCCGCTGGAGGAGCTGCGGGAGCTCGAGGGGATCGCCCGCCGGCAGACCGGCAAGCGGGGCATCTTCTCGGCCGAGCGGCTGCTCTGCTTCGGCGCCGACGAAGGCGCGCGGTCGCTCGGTCTCGAGTCCTGGCCCGAGATCGAGGTGGACGTCGCGCACGCGTCGCTGCGCGGGGTCGACTCCGGCGATGTGTTCGACGCGCTCGTGTCGAGCTGTTCGGCCGACGTGTTCAGCGCCGCATGAGCCGGTTCACCCAGAACGCGGTGCGATCCAGGTATGCCGTCTCGGCGGCGCGGCCGTGCAGGCCCCAGGCGCCGTCGTACGACGAGTAGCCGTTCCGGCCGCCCCGCGCCGGCTCGATCTGGGTGCCCTCGTGCCACTCGTTGTAGCTCGTGATCGTGACGAGGTCGGCGTCCGCGCGAACGGCGCCGCGCCACATCCCGTCGTAGCGAGCGCCGTCCCGGCGCGGCTTGACGCGCACGTCGGCCGTCGCGCGACGGGCGTCGTAGCCGGGCCCGACCGACGGCGCACACAGGAGGTGCAGGCGCCGCGCCTGCCGGCAGAGGCGCGGGAAGAGGCCTCCGTCGAAGAGCAGCACGTCATACGTGTAGAGGCCGTCGAAGCCGCCCGCTGCCGCACGGCCGGCGAGATTGGTGTTCGCGAAGACGCGGACGCCCCCGAGCCGGGAGTTCATCGCCGCCCACTCCGCGTCAGGCAGGCCGGAGGAGGCCCAGATGTAGACGTCCGAGATCCCGCGTCCGCGCAGATATGCGATGTCCGCTTCCGTCGATGCGACCGTTCGGCCGCCGTACGGCTCGTGGTGCGCAGCGACGGCGAGCCCGTAGTGCCGTGCTGCGCTGACCAGCAGCGGCAGCCGGCGATCCTCGCCGGAATCGCGTCCCCACCACGATGTGATCACGACCCCGATTCCGGCCGCGGCGATCTCGCGCATCTGGGCGTCGACCACGAGCGCGTCGGTCGACGAGTAGACGCCGCGTGCCGGGTAGAAGCTCGACGCCACGTCGAGCGGCGGCCGCACCCCGTTCTGCTGCCAGTGCGCGTAGTGCCCGTCGTTCCTCGGGGTCGCGAACCAGGGGTAATAGAAGATCCCGACCCGTGCCGACGGCGCGCGATCCCCGGGCTCGAGCTCGTGCGAGATCGCGGCTGCAGGCGAGGCACACGCGGCCGCAAGAAGGAGAAGGGCTAGCCGCAGGAGCCTCAACGTCGCCGGATCCTAGCGTGTGAATCAACCGATTTCTACGCATATCTGAGGGATATTCACGGACGGTCGCGAAGGGCGAGAAAGGAATCAGGCCCGTCGAGCCTCTTTCCAGGTATGAGGCCGTTACCGCTGGGGTGGCTCTTCGTCGCAGTTTGGGGGATCGTCTGCGTGCTGCTCGCGCTCGCGATCATGGCCGTCACCGTCCTGGCGTAGCGGAGGATCCCGCGCGACGTCTCGAAATGGGGTTCATCGCCGCTCGGGCCGAGGCCAGCTGGCAATCACTCCATTTGCGTCATATCGGCAGCACCAGGGGCCTCGCTAGTCTCGTTTCCGAGGACGTATGCGGCGTCGTCCCTCCTTGCTGGAAGGGCTCGCGCTCCGTATGCCCCCACGTGCGCGGGCGCGGGCCCTCAGCCAGGAACGGAGGCGACGCAGTCCGACGCCGGCGCGACTTCACGGAAAGAGCGACCGCCGGGCATGTGCCGCCGGTGGAAATACCACTCGATCCCGTCCGCGCACTGACGCGACCGTGCGCCCATCACGTCGACTTGCTGCGCAGCCAGCAGCACGTCTGGGTCGTTGGGATCCACGGGCTCGCGGCAGGTGTGACATATCTGCGGGGGCGTCCTCATGGAAGGAAGTCTGGAGCGGGCTCCGGACGTTCGGCGCCGCCGCTGCCCTCGGAAACGACCGAAACCCCCAAGTTTGCGGGGGTTTCCGGCAGTCG
>CAWGAP010000009.1:0-303539 GCA_963820695.1 uncultured Gaiellaceae bacterium
CAGCCGCGCGGCCGAGTCGCCGACGCGGAGGCCGAGGGCCGTCCGCCACGCGGCTCGGCCCGTCACCGTCACGATCAGCGCCACGCCGCGCAGGCAGGGATTGTTCTCGAACGTGAAGAAGTTGACGTCGAGCCGCAGGCGCGCCCAGATCTGCAGGCACGACTGGGGCGAGCCGAGGACACGCGTCCGGTCGAGGCCGGGCCGAAGAGCCGCTTCACGTCGGCCGGCGTGCTGCGGGCGATCCGGATCCCGCCCGCGCTCCGGTCGCCGTGGATCACGTGCACCGGGGCTGCGGCTGAGGCCGCGCCGGCGAGCGCCGCCAGCGCGACCACGGCCACAAAGAGTCGCCGCACTAGCTCTCGGGCGGCGGCTGCAGCACCTGGAAGACGGCGCCGGTCGGATCCTTGAGCACGGCGAGCCGGCCGATCTCCGGGATGTCCATCCCCTGCATCAGCGCGGTGCCGCCGAGCTCCTTCGCCTTCGCGACGGTCTCGTCGTGATCGGCGACGCTGAAGACCGTCGACCAGTTCGGCGGCACGTCGCCCATGTACTCGTTGATCTCGAAGATCCCGGCGACGCCGCGGCCGTCGACCTGGATCACGTGGTAGGGCGGGCGGCCCTCGGCGGTCGGGAACTGCTTCACCTCGACCCCGAACACGGCCTCGTAGAACGCGGCCGCCGCGGCGGGGTCGTTCGTCTGGCACTCGTTCCAGTTCATCGTCCCGGGCTCGTTCGCGAGCTCGGCGCCGATGTGCTGGCCCGCCTGCCAGACGCCGAAGACGGCGCCGGTCGGGTCCTGCGCGACCGTCATCCGGCCGGCGTCGAAGACGTCGAACGGCTCGGCCAGCACGGTGCCGCCGGCCTCGCGGATCTTCGCGGCGGTCGCGTCGACGTCGTCGCTCGCGAGGTAGGTCGTCCAGTGCGACGGGATCCCCTCCTGCTGCGGCGGGCTCCCCGCGGCGACGCGACTTGCCCTTCAGCGAGAACATCGTGTAGCCGCCCGCCTCCGGCTGCGGCGCCACGTCCGCGTCCCAGCCGAAGAGGGCGCGGTAGAACTCGACCGCGCGCGGCAGGTCGGTGCTCGTGACGTCGCTCCAGCAGGGTGTTCCGGTGGCGTACGAGGTGAACTCGGGCATGCGCCGATCCTAGCGCCGCGGTCGGGCTCGGAGCCGAGAGCCCCGAGCCCGACCGCGAGCGCGATCAGCCGTTGCGGTCGGTGACCGCGGTGAGGGCGTCGACGATCCCGGCGCCCCAGATGCTGTTCTCCTCGGCGGTGCCGATGCAGGTCGCCGTGTAGTCGGCCGGCCTGCCGACGTTCGTGTAGTCGAGGATCGGAGGAACCGGGCACGCGTGGTCGGTCGCCGTGCGCCCGAGGATCTTCTCCGTCTGGTGCGGCAGCAGCTCGATCCCGCCCCGCTGCGGATCGGGATGCCCGTAGCTGCTGACGATCAGCGCCGCGACGCCGACAGCGTGCGGCGACGCCATCGAGGTGCCCTGGATGTACTGGTAGTAGCCGCAGGTCGTCCCCTGGCAGTACGCGGACGACGAACGGCGTGTTCGGCGTTCCGTCCGGGTTCAGGACGCCGTCCGCCTGCGCGACGTTGAGCGGGTACGGCCCCAGGATCTGGGTCGCGACCGTGCGGTGCTGAGGCGTTCCGAGGAGATCGCGGAAGTACCCGCCGGGAGCGCTGACGTCGACTCCCTCCGCACCCCAGTTGGAGTAGTCGGCCTTCATCGTGCTCGGGCCGACCGAGCCGACGCTGACGACGTTCGGGCCCTCGGTCGGCAACGTCAGGCACGAGTTGTCGACGGCCCGCGTGTACTCGGCACCGGGCGGGAAGTCCGGGCTGATCGTGTCGATGGTGGGGTTGTCGAGGTCTGTGTGCTGGTTCCCGGCAGCCGCGATCAGCGTGACGCCCTTGCTGCGGGCGTAGTTGAGCGCGCGGGTGGTCGCCTCGATGATCGTCCGCTGCTCCAGCTGCGCGGTCGCCGAGTCGGCCGGGTTGCCTGTGCAGTTGTAGAGCCACGGGTCGATGAAGTAGCTCATGTTGACGACGTCGACGCCGTGGTCGCCGGCGAACGTGAGCGCGTCGACCGACGGCTGCAGGAAGAAGTAGCCCGAGTCCTGGCCGGCGCGCAGGTTCACGAGCCGGACGTTCGGGGCGACTCCGGCCATCCCGAAGCCGTTCAGCGGCGAGGCGATCGTCCCGGCGACATGCGTGCCGTGGCCGTTCTCGTCCACGTTCGCCGGGTCGGTGCACGAGCCGTCCGGCTCGGCGGCGCACGGCCCGTCGACGAGCGGGATGTCGACGGTGAAGTTGCGGCTCAGCGCCGCGTCGAAGTTGGGAGCGATGTCCGGGTGGCTGCCGTCGATGCCCGTGTCGAGCACGCCGACGAGCACGCCGGGGTCACCGAGCTCGACCCCGTACGAGCCCGAGGGCGTCGCGTGGATCATCGCCATGTCCCACTGCAGGCCGCCGAGCGGGTCGGCCGCGGGTGCCGGCGCCGGGGCGGGCTTCGGCTGCTTGACTGTGGCGCGTTCGGCGGCGGTCAGCTGCTCGGCCGAGCGCCGCTGCCGGAATGCGGGCGCGTTGTAGCCGACGGGCTTGTTCCGCGCGACGCCTGCAACGGCGCCCTGGCGGAGCAGGTCGGCGGCGAACGTGGGGCTGAACGACGTCGCCGTGGCAACGCCGACGCGCCGGTTCTCACGGACGAGCGTCCCGCCGGCGGCGCGGATCGCGAGGCGCGCCGAGGCGAGCGATGTGGCGTCGTCGTAGAGGACGACGTAGCTGGTGGTGGGGGCGATCCGCTGCGGTGCTGCGGTCGCCGGCGAGCCGACGGTGACGAGGACTGCCGTGCACGCCGCGAAGAAGAGAAGCCTACGCATGGGTCTCCTTTCGAGGGCTCGGGTCAGGGCCCGATCCGCGCCGGAGTCTACGAGGTGAGCTACTTTGCGGCCGGGAACGCAGCCCAGCCGCGCTCGCCGAGCGTCGTCAGGCTGCTCGCCTTGACGCCGTTCTCCGAGACCGTGAGCACGCTGTCGCCGACGACGAGCGAGCGGCGGATCGGCCACTGCGCGTCGTGCTCGACGCGCCCGAGCGGGTCGATCCCGCGGGTGCGGCCGACGCGGAAGCCGCTGGCGCGCTGCTCGAACGGGATCATCACGAGCCCCGTCCGCGGCCAGAAGAGGAAGGCGTGATGGTCGTGCTCGGCCTCCGACCAGCCCTGGCCGAGGTGCCGCGTGTGCAGCCGCGTCGGCTTGCGCAGGTCGGAGACGTCGAAGATCGAGAGCTGCGTGCCGAGCGGCCGGCCGTTCTCGTCCGCGTCCTGGCCGACGCCGAGCAGCAGGTCCTCGCCGATCGGATGCAGGTAGGCGGAGTAGCCGGGGATCTTCAGCTCGCCGAGCACGCGCGGCCGCTCGGGCTGCGCGAGGTCGAGCGTGTAGAGCGGGTCGATCTGGCGGAAGGTGACGACGTAGCCGGTGTCGCCGACGAAGCGAACGGAGTAGACGCGCTCGCCCTTGCCGAGCCCGCCGATCCGGCCGGCCTGGGCGAGAACGCCGCCGGCCGGGCGCAGCGTCGTCAGGAACGACTCCGCTTCGCCTCCGCCCGGGCCCCACCAGGCCGGGCTCTCGGTGCTGACGACGCGGAGGACGCCGCGGTGCTCGGACAGCGACCACTGGCTGAGCAGGAAGCCGGAGACCTTGCCGCTGCCGCGGTAGTGCGTCTTCACCGGGCTCGAGATGTCGAACTTGTGGATCTCGGTCTGGACGCCGCTCTGCTCCTGCGTCGGCTTGTCCGGCTCGGGGCGGTCGGCCCAGCGCTCGGTGGCGACGTAGAGGCTCTCCGGAGAGGCGTAGACGATGCGGCCGTCGGTCATCACCGCGGCCGAGTCGACCGGCTGCAGGCCCTTCGTCAGGTCGACGGTGAGGACGGTGAGCATGCCGAGGCCCGAGAACGCGGTCGGGCGGCGGACGTGGCGGCACTGGACGAGCGGACGCGCCTTGCCCGCCTTCGCGCCCGCGCGCTTGATCCGGTAGGACGGCAGCCAGCTCGCCACCTTCGAGCGCGCGACGAGCGCCTCGTTCTGGCGCTCGGCCGCCGCGATCGCCTCCGGCGAGCCGTCCGTGGGCTGCTTGAACGGGATTGCGGCCGGGATCTGGGCGGCGGCGACGATGCGGGCAACCGAGCCGACGAGCCGGGCGGCGACGTAGGAGCCGTCGAGGGTGAGCGTGCGAACGAGGCGGAGCTTGGCCGGATCGGACACGTCCACTTCGGAGAGCACGGAGTTGGCCGGCTGGTACGGCGCCATCCGGGCGGCCATCGCGGGCAGCGGCTCGATCCAGTAGCCGCCGCGCGAGAGCACGAGCAGCCGGTCGCCGTGCAGGAGCAGCTCGTGGCTCAGCGACGCCCCGAGCGGGAGCGAGTCGAGCAGGCGCGGCCTCAGGCCGGCGACGTCGACCGCGCGCAGCTTCCCGTTCGCGACGGCGAAGAGCGTCTTCCCGTTCGTCTTGACGAGGTCGGGCTCGTCGACGCCCTCCTCCTGGACGTTCGTGCCGGAGAAGTCGACGCCCTGCACCGGGCGCCGGCGCGGCGGCGCGGGCGGTGGTCTCGATGCCGGGAAGCCCGGCGACGCCGAAGCCGTACGGGCCGACGAAGCGCTTCGCCTGCCCCTTCGCGTAGCCGAGCAACTGGCCGCAGGAGCCGAACGCGGTCAGCCGCGGCTTGGCGGCTTCGGGAGCCGAGCGAGCCGTTGTTCCCCCCACGCCGGCGGCGGCGACAACCGCCAGCGCCGCGAGGAGCGCGAGGCGTCTACCGAAGTTCATCACGCTGGTTATACGTCACATTCCCCGGATTCGTCACACCCGAACGTGTGGCGTTCTGAGGACGCCGCTAAAGGCGATAGGCCATCAGGATCGCGTCGACGAACTCGTCGCCGCGACGGTAGTGCGCCTTCCGCAGGCCCTCACGCTCGAACCCGAACTCCTCGTAGAGGCGGATCGCCGGCTCGTTCCAGGGGAAGACGTGCAGCTCCAGCTTCACGACCCCCGCGTCGCGCGCCCACGTTGTGGCCTGCTCGAGCAGGGCGGTGCCGATGCCGAGGCGGCGGTGGGTCGAGGCCACCATCAGGCCGAGGTCGGCGACGTGACGGCTGGCGCTGTGCGGATCGCGGGCGACCGAGAGGCGGCCGACGATCGCGCCGTCGTCGTCGGCGACGTAGACGGCCGCGTCGGGGTGCCGGCGCAGCGCGCGCAGGTAGCGCCGCTCCTCGCCGACCGTGCGCCAGCCGTCCGTGTTCAGGAGCCACGCCTCCGGCTCGCGGCCGACCGAGGCGCCGAGCGCGACGAGCGTCGCCGCGTCCTCCGGCCGCGCCTGCCGGATCCGGACAGTCATCCGACGACGATGCCGTGGCCGCCGCGGCGCGGGTCGCCGGCCGCGGCGAGGGTGCCGTCCGGGCGGCGCTCGACCGCGGAGACGCCGCCGAAGTAGAGGTTGCGGCCGGCCCAGCGGACCGGCTTCCAGCCCTCCGGCGCGACGTCCATCAGCCCGCCCTCGAGGTGGAGCACGTCGCCCTCGACGTGCAGGCGTGGACGGTCGATCGCCTCGGCCAGGGGCGTGCCGCGGAGGACGGCGTCGGCGACCTGAGCGATCGCTCCCGCAAGCCGGACCGAGCCGGCGCTGCCGAGCGCGAGCCGCGGGCGACCGTCCTCGAGCACGAGCGTCGGCGTCATCATGCTCGGCAGCCGCTCGCCGGGAGCGAAGGGCGCATGACCGATCACGTCGAGCTCGCCGAGCATGTTGTTCAGCTGCGTGCCGCCGCGGAAGATGCCGGAGCCCGAGCCGAGCGTGGACGAGAGCGCGGCGGCGTTGCCGGCGGCGTCGATGACCGAGACGTGCGTCGTGCCCGCAACGGCGAGTGGCGGGGCCGCCTCGTAGCCGTGCTGGAGCCCGTGCGCGCGCTCGTCGAGTGACTCGGCGGCTGCGAGGCGCTCGAGCGCGGCGGCGACGATGACGCCGCCGCGCGACGGAGACGGCGTCGTCAAGACGTCGCGCCCGGAGATGCGCGTGCGCACCGGGTCGGGTGCGGCGACCCGGTAGCCGAGCATGTCGTTCGCGAGCTCGGGCAGGAGCTCGGTGACGGCGGCGCCGCGGACGTCGCGAAGGCGCTCGAGCGTCACGACGAAATCGGACGTCTCGATCCGGCCGTCGGTGCCGTAGATCCGGCGTCCGCCCTCGTCGCGCTGGAGGATGGCGGTCAGGATCGTGTGCAGGACGTCCTGCGCGGGGGTCGTCTCGACGCCGGTCCGCGCCAGCTCGATCGCAGGCTCGAGGAGCTCCGGCCAGGGCACGGTGCCGAAGCGGCGGTGCGCGTCCTCGAGACCGGGGACGAGCCCGGGAACGGCGACCGATCCCTCGCCGACGTGGTAGCTCTGCGTCGAGTCGCCGAAATCGACCGTGACGTCCTCGATCTCGCCCAAGGGGCGGGACGGCGTGGCGAAGAAGCAGTCGAGCACGGTCACCTCGCCGGCGACCCAGGCGAGGAAGAAGCCGCCGCCGGTCGGGCCGGTCAGGGGGCCCTCCGCGACCGCCGCCGCGAAGGCCGCGGCGATGCACGCGTCGACCGCGTTCCCGCCCTCGTCGAGCACGCGTGCGCCCGCTTCCGCGGTCGGACGGCTTCCGGCGGCGATCGCTCCCTGCATGAACTCAGGGTAAAGATGCTGTACGAATGCGCGATAAGTACTGGGAACCTCATGGAATCCCGGCTACGTTGTGTGAAGATGCATCTCGACCTCGAGCTGGGGAAACGGCACGTTGCCGTGTTCCTGGGATCGGTCGCAGCCCTGATCGCACTGGCGCTGAGTCCGCAACTGCTCGGCGACCTCGTCGCCGACGGTGTCTCCGGCCTCTCAGATGCGTCGGCCGGATGGCTCTGGATCGCGTCCGCGGCGTTCGCCGGCTCGCTCGTGACATCGGCGTGCGGCTGGCAGTCGGCGCTCACGCGCTGCGGCGGCACGGTGTCGCGTCCCGATGCGTCAGCCCGTTACTGCACCGGCTCGATCGTGAACGCGCTCGCGCCGGCCCGGATCGGGACGGCGGTGCGGTTCGCCCTCTTCTCGCGCGTGCTGCACAACGAAGGCCGGATCTGGACGGTCGGCGGGATCGCCGGCTCGCTCAGCGCGGTGCGAGCGATGTGGCTCGCAGTCGTGCTCGCGATGGCGTCGGCGAGCGGCGTGCTGCCGCGCTGGCCGATCGCGGTGCTGCTGCTGGCGGCCGCGGTGGCGGCCGTGATCGCCTGGCGCGCCCGCGACTCGCGGCCGGGGACGAAGTTCGGCCATGCGCTCGACGTCTTTCGCGTCCTCGGGCGCTGCCCGCGCGCCGCGGCGCAGATCGCCGGCTGGGTCGGGCTCTCGATGGCGCTCCGCGTCACGGCCGCTGCCGGGATCGCAGCTGCTTTCGGGGTCGACCGGCCTCTCGCGGCGGCGGTGCTGATCATTCCGGCACTCGACCTGGCGGGGATCCTGCCGCTGACGCCGGGGAACGTCGGTGTCGCAAGCGCGGCCGTCGCCTTTGCCCTGAGGGCTCACGGTGTGGGCTCGGACGTGGCCGTTTCGGCCGGGATCGCGCTCGGCGCCGTCGAGACGCTGACGACGCTCGCGCTCGGCTCGGCCAGCATCCTCTACTTCCTCGGCCGCCGCACCGACGCGCGCCGCTGGCACACCGCCGCGGCGGCGATGACGGGCTGCTTCGTGCTCGGCGCCGCGTTCGGCGCGACCGTGCTCGTCCCGCTCGTCTAGCGCGTTATTCTCGAACGCTCTGGCCTTGAGGCCGCTAGTCCGTGTCCCAGGGTGCGATATTCAGGTCGCGCATGAGCTCGTATCGAAGGTCGTTCAGGTCGGCGCCCATGTCGTCGACGCCAAGATCGTCGATCCACAGGCGGAGCGCCCGCACAACGACCTTCTTGTTCTCATCGGAGAGGGCGTTGCGTTCGCGCAGTTCGTCGGCGGCGGCTTTGCCCTCCTCCGTCCGCTCCAGACGTTCGAGCAGAGCGTCGACTCGCTCGGCCGGCACGGCGATAACGACAGTCGACGTCCGAAGCAGGATCGGATCTTCGGGCATCGGCGGGAGGCTACGCGAACGACCGTCTGCTGACGGCCGGAAGAGGTTGCCGAGCTGCTTGCTGAGACGGCTTGCGGAGGTCCTGACCGAGGCGTAAGGCGGCGTCGCGTTGGCTAGAACGCATTTCTCTCGTGCTGTACGTTCCGCGATGGCCCCGGCGGAGCTAGCCCTCTGCTCGGGGCCTTAGTTGCGGAGGAAGCTCGGGGGCTCGAGGGGGTCTTCGGTGCGACGCGGGCTCGTGTCGCCGGTGAACGTCGGCGTCGTGCGGCGGCGGGTGCCGCCGAGCCCCGTTGCGACGACCGTCACCCACACCTGGCCGGCGAGGCGCTCGTCGACCGTGGCTCCGAAGATGATGTTCGTGTCGTCGGTGGCGGCCTGACGGACCGTCTCGGCGGCGTCGTTCACCTCGAGCAGGGTCAGATCCTCGCCGCCGGCGATCGAGAGCAGGATCCCGCGGGCGCCGACGATCTCGGTGTCGATCAGCGGGCTCTTGAGCGCGCGCTCGGCGGCCTGCTTCGCGCGATCGTCGCCCGTGGCGAAGCCGATCCCCATCAGCGCCGAGCCGGCGTCGCGCATGACCGTGCGCACGTCGGCGAAGTCGAGGTTGATCAGGCCGGGCATCGTGATCAGGTCGGTGATGCCCTGGACGCCCTGGCGCAGGACGTCGTCGGCGATCTTGAACGCGTCGAGCATCGAGGTCGAGCGGTCGAGCACCTCGAGCAGGCGGTCGTTCGGGATCACGATCACGGTGTCGCAGGCGGAACGGAGCTCCTCGACGCCCTGGTCGGACGAGGTCTTGCGGCGCGTGCCCTCGAAGCGGAACGGGGTCGTGACGATGCCGACGGTGAGCGCGCCGAGCTCGCGCGCGATCCGCGCGACGACGGGCGCGGCGCCGGTGCCCGTGCCGCCGCCCTCGCCGGCGGTGACGAAGACCATGTCGGAGCCGCGGAGCGCGTTCTTGATCTGGTCGTAGCTCTCCTCGGCGGCGCGGCGGCCGATGTCGGGCTCGGCACCCGAGCCGAGACCCTGCGTGAGGTCGCGGCCGATGTGGATCTTGACCGGCGCGTCCGAGAGCTGGAGCTGCTGCATGTCCGTGTTGACGGCGACGAACTCGACCTGCGAGATGCCGGCGTCGATCATCCGGTTGACCGCGTTCAGGCCGGCACCGCCGACGCCGATCACGCGGATCACCGCGAGGTAGCTGGAGCTGTCGCGCGGCGTCGCGTACTCGAGCCGCGGTGCGGGCTCGGGCATGACCTCGTAGCGGGTGATCGGCGGCTCGTAGACGGGCTGCTCCCTCGGAGGCGGCGGCGCAGGCGGAGCTGCCGCGGCGGCCTTCGGCTCAATGGGCTTGGGCACATCGCGCTTCGGCACATCGCGCTCGACGGTCTCCTCCGGCGCCGCAGGCTGGGAGGGCGCGGGCGCAGGTGCAGCCGCGCGTGGCTCCTCCTTCGCGAAGTCGGGGACGTGCTCGACGGTCTTCTCCTGCGGTTCCTCAGGCGTGACGGCAGGCGGCGCGGCCTCCGGCGCCTGCTCGGCCTGCCGCTGGGCAGCCTCGGTCGCGCGGAAGAGCTCCGCCAGAGGGCCCTCACGCATGCTCGCGCGGTTTCGCGCCATCGAGCACCTCCTTCGCCAGCTCGCGGTAGGCCTCGGCAGCCGTCCCGCTCGGGTCGTATTTGAGCACGGACGAGCCCTTCACGGGAGCCTCGGCGTACCGGACGGTCTTGCGGATGCGGGTCTTGAAGACGAGGTCGCCGAAGCTCTCCTCGAGGATCTCGACCGCCTCGCGCGAGTGCAGCGTGCGCCGGTCGAACATCGTCGGCAGGATCCCTTCGATCTTGACGTCCGGATTGAGGTTCTCGCGCACCATCGCGAGCGTGTTCTCGAGCTGGACGAGGCCGCGCAGCGAGAGGTACTCGCACTGGACCGGCACGATCACGCCGGTCGCCGCGACGAAGGCGTTGATCGTCAGCAGCCCGAGCGACGGCGGCGTGTCGATCATGATGAAGTCGTACTTGTCGCGCACCTCGAGCAGCGACTTCTCGAGCGCGCGCTCGCGGCCGATCATCGAGCTGAGCGCGAGCTCGGCGCCGGCGAGGTCGATCGACGAGACGGCGACGTCGACCTCGGCCGGGTGGATGATCTCGGAGATCGGCAGCCGGTGGACGAGCACGTCGAACATCGAGCGCTCGATCGAATCCGGGTTCATCCCCTGGCTCATCGTCAGGTTGCCCTGTGGGTCGAGGTCGATCACGAGCACGCGGAAGCCCTGCTCCTTGAAGGCCACCGCGAGGTTCAGCGTCGTCGTCGTTTTCGCGACGCCGCCCTTCTGGTTCGCGAAGACGATCACCCTCTGCAAGCTCGGCTCCTCGGTGGCTTGATGCGCCCTCGTGTTCGGGCGCGGTAGCAGACGCATGAGTCCCATGTGCAAGCGCCTTTCAAGCCTAGCCTCGGTTTTCCTTCACCCGCAGCTCAGCGCGGTTCGCCGTCGTCGTAGTCGAGGTCCTCGAGCCGGGACTGGATCCTCGTGACGCCGACCATCCTCGTCCCGGCCGCGGAGCCGAGATCCGTCCAGAGTCCGGCGATGCGGCCGGCTTCCGCGCGGCCGCCTTCGACGTCGTCCCAGTGGGCGAGCACCAACCGATTATGTCCCGAGCAGGCGCCGTGCGGGGCGCTCGACCACCTCCTCCCCGTTCCTCGCGACCGCCGTCCGGTCGCGCGCCAGCTCCTCGGCCTCGCAGAGCAGGCCGCGCAGCTCCGCGAGCAGCTCGACCGGGCGCTGCGCTCGTCCGGTCGAGCGCGTCGATTCGGTCGAGCCGGGCGAGGAGGCGCGATTCGTCCATGCCGTCGACGCTAGCGAGCCGCGCGTGCCCAGAGAGCTACGGCTTCGTCACGGGAACGTCAATCTTGCGCGCCTACGCACCGGCGGCGGCGCGCAGCCCGAGCAGTGCGTCGTCGAGTGAGTGCACGAGCGTCGCCCGATCGCCGTGCCGGAGCGTCTCGACGAGCGACCGCCGCACCGTGTCCTCTGCCCGCTCCGAAGCCTGCTCGCCCGCCGCGAGTGCACGCAGCGACGTGTGGATCGCGCGCCGCTCCTCGCTCGCGTCGCCGAGCAGCACGGCGGCGCGCAGCTCCCACGTCTCGCCGAGCAGGCCGGCGAGCGCGCCGCGCAGCTGCTCGGACCGGAACGGCTCGTTCTGGAAGAGGGAGAGCTCCCAGCGGTCGAGCGCCTCGGCGAGCGGCGCATCGGCGTCGGCGAGCGTGAGCCGCCCGAGAACCTCGCGCGTCACCTCGGCGCGGAACGAGTCGAGTCGCGTCGGCTCGCCGGGCGGCTGGGTCGCCGCGATCGGCAGCACCGGCCGGATCCCGAACGGTCGCCAGTCGAGCCGTTCGAAGAGCACGGGCCCGGCGGCGACCGGAGCGGCCGTCGCCAGCCGGATCGCGGAGACGGCGTCGGCGAGCTCGGAGGGTGCGTCGGGCGGCTCCTCGCCCGGCTCGAGGCTCCGCTCCAGCTCGAGCACGCAGTAGCGGTCGACCTCGCGGCCGAAGCCGGCGGGGAGCAGTCCCTGCGCTTCGGGCCAGTGATGCGCCAGCTCGCCCGTGGCTGCGGCACGAAGCCGGATTCCGCCGCCGAGCTCGACCTGGGTCACGACGGAGAGGCCGACGATCGGCGCGACCGCCGCGTACGCGTGCTGTCCACCGAACAGCGAGCCCTCGAGCTCGGCATACGCGCGCTCGAAGGCGCGATCGTCCCAGTCGAAGCCACCGCAGGACTCCGCCGTCGAGATCAGGAGCGACAGGAGCACGGTGCGGAAGAGCGCCTGCTCCTCGGTCGGCTTCGATCCGGCGTGGGCGCGCGCGAAGATCGCCGCAGCGGGCTCGCGCAGCAGGTCGTCCAGGGCGATCCGGGCGTCGTCCCGCTTCGCGAGCGCACTCGCGCGCGACTCGACGAAGGTGCGCACGAGCGGCCGGTACTCGTAGAGCGCAGGGCCGCCACGCTGGACGTGCTCCTCGAAGGCGAACGGGAGGTCGTCGCCCTCCTCGAGCGCGCGGCCGAGGAAGACGAAGGCGCCCAGGCAAAAGGAGCGGAGGGTCAGGTGCAGGTGCGGGGCTCGTACCGCCATCCGTCCTGCTTACTCCCCCGGCGTCCCGCCTCCTGCCTGGGGCTCCTGACAGCCGGGGCACCAGTAGGCGGTGCGGTTCGCGTCGCCCTGCCCGCGCGAGCGGACGATCGTGCCGCAGCGCGGACAGGGGCGGCCGGCACGACGGTAGACCTGCCGCCCCTGCCTGCCGGTCGCGAGCGCGTCTCGCATCAGCCGCCGTGCCGCCTCGAGTGCGTCGCGCAGGACGCCGTCGTCCACGGCGCCCACCCGCACCCAGGGCGAGACGCGGATCGACCAGAGCGCCTCCGCCATCCACATGTTCCCGATCCCCGCCACGAGCCGCTGATCCTGGAGCGCCTCGCCGAGCCACCGGTCTCCAGCGCCGCGCAACCGCGCCACCGCAGCCTCGACGTCGAACTCCTCCGCGAGCACGTCCTGGCCCAGCCGCCGCAGATTCCGCGTCTCGAGCGTCAGCACAGGCCCGTTCCAGAGCACGCCCTCGAGCGTCTCGCCTCGGAGCACGAGCCACGGCAACCCGGTCCTCGGCTTGCCGCGCGGCTCGACCCGCCAGCGGCCGGTCATCCGCAGGTGGCTCCGGACGACGAGCCCGCCCTCGAAGCGGAGCAGCAGGTTCTTGCCGACCGCCTCGACCGACTCGAGCACCCGGCCGTCGACGCGAGGAGCCACCTGCGTCGCCTGCGCGCGAGGGTTCGGCGACTCGACCTCGAGCCGCTGGCCGACGAGCGGCTGGAGCCGGCGCGCGGCGCGATGGAGAGCGTCCCCTTCGGGCACGTCGGCCAGCTTAGGGTTAGTGTCTTCGGCGCATGGCACGGACCCTGCCCCCACAGGGCGTGCGCACCGGCGTCGACGCGGCGTCCACACCGCGGCAGACGTACGACGCTGCCGCACGCGAGCTGTTCGACCGAACGACGCGGCTCGCCGCTTCGCTGCTGGACGTTCCCGTCGCGCTGATCACGATCGTGGAGGACGACCAGCTCCACTTCGCGAGCTGCGTCGGGCCGAAGCACCCCTGGGGCTCGACGCCGGGGATCCCGCTCTCGCACTCCGCCTGCCAGCATGCGATCCACGCGCGACGGCCGCTGCTGATCGAGGACGCCCGCAGCGATCCGCTCGTGAAGGACAGCCCGGCGATCGGAATGCTCGGCATCGTCGCGTACATCGGCGTCCCGCTGACCGGATCCGGCGGCCGCACGATCGGCTCGCTCTGCGCGATCGACACGACGCCGCGGGTCTGGACCGAGGAGGACGCGTCGCGTCCTGCAGGACCTCGCCGCGACCGTCGCGGCCTATCTGGAGGCGCGTCCGGCACCGCAGCAGCTCGGGTCCGGGCTCAACATCGCGGCGGTCGCGCAGCGCACCGGCATCGGGGCCGACACGCTCCGGAAGTGGGAGCGCCGCTACGGCGTCCTTCGCCCCAGCCGCACGTCCGGCGGCCAGCGCCGCTACGACGAGCGCGACGTCGCACGGGTGGAATGGCTGCGCGATCGCCTCTCGGAGGGCTTCCGGATCGGCGAGGCGGCGGCGCTGCTGGAGACCGACCATGCGAACGCCGAGTCGTCGACGACGGGCCTGCGCGACGCGATCGTTGCCGCCGTCGCCGAGACGGACACCCGGCTGCTGGCAGCGCTGGTCGAGCAGTCGTTCACGCTCCACGACGTCGAGACCGCGATCGAGGAGATCGTCGCGCCGGCCCTGCGGCTCGTCGGCGACCGCTGGCAGGCCGGTGCCGAGCGCATCGCCGAGGAGCACCTGCTCAGCGAGGTCGTGCTCGCGCGGCTCCGGACGCTCCTGGGCGACCGCCGCCCGGCCGTGCGCGGAACGGCCGTCCTCGCCTGCGCTCCGGGGGAGCGGCACGAGCTCGGCCTGCTCACGCTCGCCGTCCTGCTCCAGGCGGACGGCTGGCTCACCGTCTACCTCGGTACGGACACGCCGCTCGACGCCGCCATCTCGACCGCGCTCCGCACGAGCGCGGACCTGCTCTGCCTGAGCGCGAGCGACGCGGAGGCGCGCGCCCGGATCGAGGCCGAGCTTGCGGCCGAGGAGCTCCCAGAGAAGCTCGTCGTGGTCACCGGCGGCGCCGTCGGCAGTGACGAGCCGCCGTTGCGACTCGGCGCAGCCGTCGCGCGAGCTTCGGGAGGCTACGTCTATGCCACGCGGCTGATCACGGTCTTGCCCGCGTACATCTCCGCGTCCGCCGCCGCGAGCAGCCCCTTCGCGTCGCGCGAGTCGAGCGGATAGAGCGCGACGCCGATCGACGCCTCGGCCTGGAGCTCGACCGGCCCGATCGCAAACGGATCGGCCATGACCGAGCGAATGCGCTCGACGACGGTGGCGGCGAGGTCGGGAGCGGCCTGGACGTCGAGGTCGGCGAGCAGGATCACGAACTCGTCACCGCCGTAGCGCGCGACGACGTCCGTCTCGCGCGCGCCGGCGCGCAAGCGGCGGGCGACCTCGACGAGCAGGTCGTCGCCGACCGCGTGTCCGAGCGAGTCGTTGATCTCCTTGAAGCGGTCGAGATCGAGGCAGAGCACGGCGACCGCGAGCCCACCGCGACGGGCACGCGCGAGCGCGAGATCGAGCTGCTCGGCGAGCATGCGCCGGTTCGGCAGGCCGGTCAGCTCGTCGGTGGTCGCGAGCACGGTCAGGCTCTGGTTCGTCTCCTCGAGCCGCCGCTCGACGTCTTTGAGATGGGTGATGTCGGTGACCGCCGTGCCCACGCCGACGATGCCGTGGCGACCCGGGATCGGGTAGTAGCTGACGAGGTGGCAACGGCCGTCGGCGTTGCGGATCTCCGCACCGAGCATCGGCTCTCCGGACTCGATCGCGCGCCGGGCGAGCGGCACGAGCAGCGGAGCCGTTGATCGGCGCAACCTCGCTGAGCAGCCGGCCCTCGATCTCGTCGCGCTCGAGATCCATGATCTCGGCCAGCGCGTCGTTGACGCGGACATGACGCAGCGTCGCAGTCGAGGAAGCCGAAGCCGGCGGGTGCGTGCAGGAAGAAGGCGTCGAGCGTTGCGCTCGTCCGCTCGGCCTCCGCCAGCGCGTCGATGAGACGGTTCCGGAGCACGAGCGTGATCGCCGCGGTCCCGACGAAGGCGCCGGCGTCGAGCAGCATCACCTCGGCAGCGTGGGTCGCACCGTCGGCGGAGAGGATGCTCACCGCGGCGATCAGCGTGAACAGCACCGAGAGCTGGAGCATCGCGCGGCGTCGGGTGAAGAAGAAGCAGACGTAGAAGACGAGCCCGACATGGAGCACGGCGTAGAGCTCGCCGCGCGGCTGGAAGAGGACGAACGTCGAGATCACGAGCACGCCTGCCGTTGCGGCAAGGCTCTTTCGCGAGCGGTCCGATCCGGTCGTACGAGAGCAGCACGACGAACGCAATCACGAACGAGAGCGTCGCGGCGACGAGGCTCGGGAGCGCGATCGAGCTTCCGAGCGCGGCAGCGGCAAGGGCGACCGAGGGCAGCAACGTGAACAGCCCGAACGCGGCGCGCGCGGCGAGCAGCCTGCGCCGCTCGTCGGGAGCGAGCGTGGCCGGCTCCAGCCACAGCCGCTGGGCGATCGTTGGGGTCATCGGCCACTTGATCGGCCGAAAACCCCTGCTAGTTAAGGGCGAAGCACCGCGCGCCGGGGTCCCGCGAGGAAGCCGGCCTCGACCAGCAGCGGCATCGCCTCGGTCTCGGTCACCGGCCGGCCGTCGAAGCGCTCGACCGCGAGGCGCTTGCCGCCGCCGGCACGGACGTGCTCGACGAGCGCCGCGATCGCGGGCCGGAGCCAGTCGTCGTCCGGCTCGCGCAGCGGCACGAGCGTCCGGCCCCCACGCTCGACGAAGAGCGCGGCCTCACCGCCGAGCAGAACGACCTGCGCGCCGGCGACCCGAGCGGCCCGCGCGCCCGCGCGCTTCGGCCAGGGCAACGCGGCGCCGTAGGGCTGGGCGGGATCGGCGGCGGCGAGCACGAGCGGCTCGGGGTCCTCCTCCGAGCGGAGCTCACGAAGCCGCTCGACAGCGCCGGCGAGCGCGAACTGCGCGCCGCCGAGGCCCTCGACGAAGTAGCCGCGCCGGCAGGCGCCGATCGTCTCGAGATCCTTCAGCTCGGAGTAGACGGCGCTGTAGCCGCCGGGAATCCCCTCGCCGCGGACGCCGTCGCGGGTGACGATCCCCTGGCGCTCGAGCAGCAGCTCGGCGAGCGCGCGCCGGTCGGGCGTGCCGGGGAAGAGGCGGTCGGTCGGCGACCAGCGGCCCTGGGTCGAGGTGATCGCAGCGCCGCGCGTGCGCGAGAAGCGGCGCGGGCGACTTTGCAAAGTCTGTTACTTGGCGTCTCGTAGCGGCGGCCCGCGCGCAGCGGCGTCCAGGCGTCGTTCGTCACCTCGCCGGCCCAGACGAGCTCCCACAGCGCCGGCAGCGCGGCCTCCGCCTCGAGCGCCGTCGCGTCGAGCAGGTCGGCCCAGAACATCGCGCCGCGGCCGAGCGCCGCGCGGATCGCATCCGCCTCGGCGCTCTCGGGCGGCGGCGCGCCCGCGGGACGGCCGAGCACGGGCGCGTCCTCGCGGAAGTAGACGGCGACACGGTCGAGCCCGGCGCCGACCCAGACGAGCTCGCCGGCGGCGCAGAGCCCGTCGAGCCACGAGGGCTGGTAGCCGGGAACGCGCCGCGGCAGCACCTCGCTCTCCCAGAGCGAGACGGGCAGCGCCAGGCCCTGCAGCGGCACGAGCGCCTCGCGCAGGCTCGCGCGGCGGCCGATCCCGTGCCAGGCGGGGAGGAAGCGGCCGAGCGCGGCCTGCTCGGCCGGCTCGACCTCGCGGCGGAGCGCCGCGAGCGAGGCGCGGCGCAGGCGCCGCAGCACGTCCGGGTCGCACCACTCGCGCTCGGTGCCGCCGGGGCGGAGCTCGCCGCGGACGAGCAGGTCGGCGCGCTCGAGCTCGTGCAGCAGCCGCTCGAGCTCGAGCCCGAAGCGCTCGTCGGCCTCGGCCGTCGTGAACGGGCCGCGGCTCTTCGCGAACCGGAGCACGAGCTGGCGGAGCGAGTCGGAGCCACCCTCGAGGAAGGCCTCGGGGAGCCCGCCGGGCGGCATCACGCCGAGCGCATCGCGGTAGCGGCCCGCGTCCTCGGCCGCGACCAGCCGCTCCTCGCCGGCGATCCGGGCCGTGAGCGCACGCCGCTCCGCGAGCAGGATCGCCGCCTGCGCCTCGTCGTACTCGCCCGCGCGCAGGTCGCCGCGGCGGCGGAGGACGTCGTGCAGCTCGTCGGGGTCGCGCGGGTCGCCCGCAAGCTGCCGCTCCACCTCGGCGAGCGCATCGGGATCGATCAGCTCGCGCAGCTCCTCCTGGCCGAGCAGCTCGCGGAGCAGGTCGCGGTCGAGCGAGAGCGCCTGCGCGCGGCGCTCCGCGGGCGGCGTGTCGTCCTCGTACATGTAGGTGGCGACGTAGTCGAAGAGCAGCGAGCTGGCGAACGGCGAGGCCGACGCCGTCTCCACCTCGACGAGGTCGAGCTCGCGCGTCTGCAGGCCCCGGAGGATGTGCTTCAGCGCCGGCAGGTCGAAGACGTCCTGCAGGCACTCGCGGTAGGTCTCGAGAATGATCGGGAACGAGCCGTACTTGCGCGCGACCTGGAGCAGGTTCTGCGCCTTCAGCCGCTGCTGCCAGAGCGGCGTCCGCTGGCCGGGGCGGCGCCGCGGGATCAGCAGCGCACGGGCCGCGTTCTCGCGGAAGCGGGCGCCGAAGAGCGCGGTCTGCCCGACCTCGCCGACGACGAGCTCCTCGATCTCGTCCGGCCCGATCAGGAGGTCGGCGAGGCTCGGCGGCGCGTCTGCCTCGGGCAGGTGGAGCGCGATCCCGTCGTCCGACCAGATCGACTGCGCGTCGAGCCCGAGCGAGTCGCGCAGCCGCGCCGTCAGCGCCATCCCCCACGGCGCGTGCACGCGGCCGCCGAACGGAGTCAGGATGCAGACGCGCCAGTCGCCGATCTCGTCGCGGAAGCGCTCGACCACGATCGCCCGGTCGGAGGGGACGACGCCGGTCGCGGCCGCCTGCTCGCGCAGGAACGTGAGCAGGTTCTGGGCCGCGCGCGGGTCGAGGTGGTACTCGCCGCGCAGATGCTGGAGGGCGCTCTCGTCGGTGCGGGCGACCAGCTCGCGCGAGGCGAGGCCGATCTTCTCGCCGAGCTCGAACGGCCGGCCGACGCCCTCGCCCTTCCAGAACGGGACGGCGCCGGGAACGCCGGGCGCCGGCGAGACGATGACGCGGTCGCGGGTGATCTCCTCGATCCGCCAGGTCGAGGCGCCGAGCATGAACGTCTGCCCCTGCCGCGCCTCGTAGACCATCTCCTCGTCGAGCTCGCCGACGCGGCCGCCGCCGTCGACGAGATGGACGCCGTAGAGACCCCGGTCGGGGATCGTGCCCGCGTTCGTGACGGCGAGCCGTGCGCGCGCCGGTGCGGCCGCGGATGACGCCGGCGGTGCGATCCCAGACGATCCGCGGCCGCAGCTCGGCGAACTCGTCCGAGGGGTAGCGGCCGGCGAGCATGTCGAGCACGTTCTCGAGCTGCTGCAAGCGAGAGGTCGGAGAAGGGATAGGCGCCGCGGACGAGTCGGTGCAGCTCTGCGACCTCGATCTCCTCGTCGGCCACGATCGCGACGATCTGCTGCGCGAGCACGTCGAGCGGGTTGCGCGGGATCCTCGTCTCCTCGATCTCACCGCCGCGCATCGCCTTCGCGACGACCGCCGACTCGAGCAGGTCGGCGCGGAACTTGGGAAAGATGCGGCCCTTCGAGGTCGAGCCGAGCTCGTGGCCCGCGCGGCCGACCCGCTGCAGCCCGCGCGCGACCGACTTCGGGCTCTCGACCTGGATCACGAGGTCGACGGCGCCCATGTCGATCCCGAGCTCGAGGCTGGAGGTGGCGACGAGGCACGGGATCCGGCCCGCCTTCAGATCCTCCTCGATCACGACCCGCTGCTCGCGCGCCAGCGAGCCGTGGTGCGCACGCGCGATCTCTTCCTCGGCCAGCTCGTTGAGCCGACCGCGAGCCGCTCGGCGAGGCGGCGGTTGTTGACGAAGACGATCGTCGAGCGGTGCTGCTGCACGAGCTCGAGCAGGGCGGGATAGATCGAGGGCCAGATCGAGCGGGCCGTCGACTCGTAGCCGGACGCCATCACGACGTCGTCGTTCACGACCGGCTGGGCGAGCTCGAGCGACGTTCCCAGCTCGCGCAGGTCCTCGACCGGGACGACGACCTCGAGGTCGAGCTCCTTGCGTGTGCCGGCGTCGACGAGCTGGATCGGGCGATCGCCGGAGACGAAGCGGCCGATCTCCTCGAGCGGGCGCTGCGTCGCCGAGAGGCCGATCCGCTGCGCCGGCCGCTCGAGCAGCGCGTCGAGCCGCTCGAGCGAGAGCGCGAGATGGGCGCCGCGCTTGGTGCCGGCGACGGCGTGCACCTCGTCGACGATCACGGTGTCGATCCCGCGCAGCGTCTCGCGCGCCTGCGAGGTCAGCATCAGGAAGAGCGACTCGGGGGTGGTGATCAGGATGTCGGGCGGCTCCTTCACCAGCTCGCGCCGCTCCTTCTGCGTCGTGTCGCCGGTGCGGACGCCGACGCGGAGGTCGGACTTGATCCCCGCGAGCGGCCCGCGCAGGTTCCGCTCGACGTCGTAGTTGAGCGCCTTCAGCGGCGAGACGTAGAGCAGGCGCAGGCCCGTGCCGGGAGCGCGGTCGAGCTGGTCGATCCCGTACAGGAACGCGGCGAGCGTCTTGCCGGAGCCGGTCGGCGCCTGGATCAGGACGTGCCCGCCGGTCGCGATCGCCGGCCAGCCGGCCGTCTGCGCCGGGGTCGGCCCGGCGAACGCCCGCTCGAACCAGCCCCGCGTCTTCTTGGAGAACGGCGCGAGCGGATCCATCCCGCCCAGCGTACCGCCCCGTTGACTCCTGCCGAAGCGGCTTGTAACGTCGCGCACATCGGCGTTTGGGCGAAATTGCGGCAGTTCTTCAGGAGGAGGCGCGCGTCATGACCGACAACATCGGCACACCCAACGAGGACACCGGCCGCGAGCTCCAGAAGTTCTTCATCGAGTTGCTCGCGAGCGGCGAGGACCTGAAGAACTACACGACGCCTTCGACTCGGCACGGCGTCATCGGGCAAAAGGACCTCAGCCAGTACGCGCAAGACCTGCTCCGCGATGGCTCCCTCAGGGAGATCGAGGAGAACATCGCGAAGATTCCGGGCTCGCAGGCGCGCCCCTGGCTGATCGTCTGGCCTCCCATGTGACCGGATCGCTGGTCGTCGTCGGAACCGGCATCGCCGCGTCCCAGCTGACGACCGAAGCGCGAGCTGCGATCGAGAGCGCGGACGCCGTGCTCTTTCTCGTCGCGGACCCGATCAGCGAGCGGCTCGTCCTCGAGCTCGCACCGGGCGCCACCTCCCTTGCACCGTGCTACGAAGAGGCCACTCCTTACGAGCGCATGGTGGAGCAGATCCTTGCGCCGGTCGCTGAGGGTAAGCGGGTGTGCGCCGCGTTCTACGGCCACCCGGGGGTGTTCGTGCTCCCCGCGCGTGAGGCGATTTCGCGCGCGCGCGGCGCCGGCCTCGACGCGCGGATGCAGCCCGCCGTCTCGGCGCTCGACTGTCTCTTCGCCGACCTCGGCGTCGATCCGGCAGCAGCCGGATGCCAGCTCTACGAGGCGGGCGATTTCATCCGGCGGGCGCCGACGATCGATCCCGGAACGCCGTTGGTGCTCCTGCAAGTAGGCGTCGTCGCGTCAAGATCCGCGCTCGGCGGCGCGCTCGGCGCGATCTATCCCGAATCGCACGAGCTCGTGATCTACGAGGCCTCCCCCTACCTCGGGATCGAGCCGCTCGTCGAGCGGATCGCCCTCGAGGGCCTTGCGGCTGCGCGGCTCACCCAGCGGTCGACGATGTTCGTGCCGCCGCTCTCCGCTCCATGACCACCTCGACGGCTGCCGCGCCGACGCGATTTCCCTTCGCCTCGTAGAGCGCGAGCGCCTCTTCGGCGGCCCTGTGCGACTCGTCCGCCGCTCCGGTCGCCGCGAGGGCGGCGGCTCGCGCGACGAGCGCCTCGGCCGTGAAGACCGGAGAGTCGGTCCTCCCGGCGAGCTCCAGAGCCTCGTCCGCGAGAACCAGCGCCTCGGCCCCCTGTTGGAGACCCACGAGTGCCTTGGCACGGGCGACTCGCCAGGCGATCTGGGCATGGAGGTCGTCGACCGACGCGGAGCGCTCGCTCGCCTCGGTCGCCACGAGCGCCTCGTCGTGCCGTTCCTGCCGCTCGAGCGCTTCCGCGAGCTGCGCCAGGACCGAAGCGAGATTCGCGAGCTCACCGGCCGCCTCGAGACGCTCGAACGCGGATCGCAGCTGGCGCTCCGCCTCCTCGGGGTCGGCCGCGAGGAGCTCGACGGCGCTCGTCCAGGTCGTGATCGCGGCGGCGCCGACGTCCCGGCCCAGGGCTTCGAGCAACGCCAGTCCTTCCCGGTAGCGGCCGCGAGCATCCGCGAAGTCGCCGTCCATGGCGGCCAGCAGGCTCGCCGAGACGAGCAGGTACGCCCGGGAGCTGCTCTCCGGCGGCGCCGAGTCGAGCAACTCCGCCACGCGGATCGCCGCGGGCTCGGCCGGAAGCGGGCCGATGACCGCCGAGATCCCGAGCCGGGCGCTGATCTCGGCCCGCTGACGCTCGTCGCCGGCGCGAACGGCGTGCCGAAGCGCGCGCTCGAGCGCGTCCTCCATCGCGGCGACCTGGCAGCGCCACCAGTAGGCGGTTGCCAGGCGCGTGAGCAAACGTGCGACCGTGGCGTCGTCCCCGGCGCGCTCGAACGCCGGTAGCGCGCGGTCGACCTGGTCCGCCAGATCGTCGACACCGCTCTCGGCGCGAACGTAGAGGCCGATCACCGCCGACGAGAGCCGAGCTGCGACCTCGCTGCGGGCGTCGCCCGCGGCGGCGGCGGCACGCTCCGCGGCCCCGTAGACGCGCTCGGCCTCCGCGAACCGGCCGAGCCCGAAGAGCGCTTCACCGAGGTCCACCAGCAGTGGGCCGTCGTCGTCGGAGAGGGCGGCGGCCCTGGCGAGGAGGCTCGCAGCCGCGTGCGCGTCGTCGCGGGCGAGAGCGCCCCGCCCCGCGCGCGTGAGACTCGCGGCCGCTCGTTCCGCGAGCGTCGCCTCCGCCGGTCCGGGCGGACCTAGCTCGAGGCGCAGCGACCAGGCCTGCTCGAGATGGTGTCCGGCGATCTCGTCGAGCTGCGCGCCTCGGTCCGCCCGCCGCTCCACCCAGCCCGCGAAGCGCTCGTGCAGCTCGGCGCGCAGGCGCTTCGGCATCGAGTCGTACGCGGCGTCGCGGATCAGGATGTGGCCGAAGCGGAAGCCGTCCTCGCCCGCGAACGTCCGCACGTCGGGCTTGATCAGCCCCTTGCGGACGAGTGCCTGCAGCCGCCCGGCGACCTGGCCGACCTCGTCCGGCGGCGAGAGGTCCGCGACGGCGCCCCACCAGAAGACCTGGCCGATCACCGCGGCCCGCTGCAGCACCGACAGCTCCTCCTCGACGAGCCGGTCGAGACGCGCGGCGAGCACTGCCTGGACCGTCTCCGGGACGCGGAGGGAATCGACCGCCGCGAGCGGCTCGAGCCGGCCCTCGCGCTCGACGAGGACGCCGTCCTCGACGAGCATCCGCAGCATCTCCTCGAGGAAGAGCGGGTTGCCGCCGGTCGCGCGCCCAACCGCATCGGCGGCGTCGGGATCCAGCGGCCCGGCGAGGTTCTCGAGCAGCGCGCGCGTGTGCTCCCGCGGCAGCGGCGCGAGCTCGATCGTCGTTCCGGACCAGGCGGGTCGCAGCTCGGCGAGGTCGGGGCGGGCGAGGCAGCAGACGAGGATCGGCGCATCGCGGCTCCAGCCGGCGAGGTACTCGACGAGATCGAGGAAGGCCGGCTCCGCCCACTGGATGTCGTCGAGCACGAGCACGAGTGGCCGCTCGCGCGCCAGCGTCTCGAGCAGGCGGCGGATCGCCCAGTAGAGCTCGTCGCTCCGCGACCGCGGCTCGGCGCGTCCGACCGCCTCGAGGATCCGCTCGTACACGATCTTGCCGTCGGGCTCGACGCCGAGGATCCGGTCGAGATCGAGGTCGCGCACGACCTCGACGAGCGGCCAGTAGGTGATCCAGTTTCCGTAGGGGAGACACCGGCCCTCGAGCACGTGCGCTCCCTCCCCGGCCGTGGCGATCAGCTCGGCGGCGAGGCGCGACTTCCCCACGCCCGGCTCGCCCACGATCGTGACGATCCGGCAGGACCGGTCGGCGATCACGCGCTCGAGCTCCGCCAGCAGCGCGTCGAGCTCGGCGGCGCGTCCGACGAGCGGCGAGTCCATCCTCCGCGCCACCCCGGCGGCGTCAGGCTCGACCGCGTGCAGGCGCCAGGCGTCGACGGGCTCGGACTTCCCCTTCAGCGCCAGCGCCGGCACCGGCTCGGCGGTGACGGCGTCGCGGACGAGGCGGATGGTGGCGTCGCCGACGAGGATCTCGCCGGGAGCCGCCGTGGCCTCGAGCCGCTGCGCGACGACGACCGCGTCGCCGGTGGCGAACGGATCGCCCTGCGCCGGGTCGCCGGCATAGACCTCGCCCGTGTGGACGCCGGTGCGAACGCCGATCCGGATCCCGTACGTCCGTTCGAGATCGTCGTTCAGGCGCTCGAGCTCGCCGCGGAGCTCGGCGGCTGCCCGCACGGCGCGCAACGCGTCGTCCTCGTGCACGACCGGAATCCCGAACACGGCCAGCACGGCGTCGCCGACGAACTTCTCGATCGTGCCGCCGTGGCGCTCGAGCACCTCACGCGCGGTGTCGTGATAGCGCGACCAGACGCCCCGGAGCGCCTCCGGGTCGAGCTGCTCGCCGAGCGGCGTCGATTCCGCGACGTCGCAGAAGACGAGCGTGACCGTCTTCCGGACCATAAAGGCGAGTGTAGGGCGGTTTTCGAGCCCTGCCTAGCGCACGGCGAAGAGCAGGAACTGCGTGAACGCGGCCGGGGAGAAGTTGTTGTCGCTGACGAGGATCAGCGAGCGGCGGCCGTCCGGGAGATCGGGGCCGAACGTCATTCCCTCGACGTTGTCGAGCGGGATCCCGAGCACGTCGAGGTCGAGCAGAAGCGTCTTCGCGACCGGCTGGATGCCGCCGAGCAGCGTCGCGAGGCTGTCGAAGCCGTTGACGTCGTCGGCACCGGGAAGCGCGACGTCGTAGAGCTTGATCGTGTTGCCGGTGCCGGGCGCGCCGACCGAGAACGAGCGCTCCATCGCGAGCAGGAACTGGTTGTTCAGCGGCAGCAGCTCGACGAGGCCGTTGACCGCGAACTGGGTCGCAGGCACGGGCGGCTCGGCGATCGGATCCGTCCAGTAGACGTACTGGCGGTCGAGCTCGCCGCCGCTGCAGGTTGTAGCGGAGCAGCCGCGCCGGGCTGCCGGCCGCGACCGTCGCCGGTGGGCCGTCCTGGACGAGCGCCGCCTCGGTGCCGGTGAAGAGGAAGCGTCCGTTCGGGCGCCGTGGCCGCGCTCTCGAAGCCGAGGTTCTGGCGGACGCCACGCGTGCCGGCTGCGTTCGGCAGGAAGGCGGACGGGACCGGCAGCGCGCCGAGCTGGCGGCCGTCGAGGCCGAAGTCGCGCACCCACGGATCGATCAGCCGGTTCGCGAAGCCCTCGGAGGTGAGCACGAGGGTGTCGTCCTTCGTCAGCGCCAGCCCTTCAGGATCGAGGCTGAGCGGCGCGAACGGCTGTCCGGACGCGTCGCGGAGGGTGGTCACGGCGAGGATCTGGACAGCGGGGGCACCGGTCGCAACGCCGATCCGCAGCGTGTAGAAGCGCGCCCCGACCTGGTCGTCTGAGAGGACGTAGAAGACGCCGCGGCGCTCGTCGTAGGCGATGCCGGAGAGACCGCCGAACGTCGTGCCCTGGAATTGGGTCGCGGTCGGGAAGATCTGCTGGCCGAGGAACTCGAGCTCGGTCGACGGCGCCGCCTGCGCGGGTCCGGCCGCCACGAGCGCGATCGCGAGCAGCAGGACGAATCTCGTGATGCCGGCCTTCATCCCAGCAGGAACCGTACTACGCGAGCAGGTAGACCGTGAAGGCGATCGCCAGCACGACCGCGACGAGCGCCGCGACCGCGATGTGGACGCCGCCGAGGGCAAGCCAGGGCGTGCGCTCGCTCTGCCCGCGCTCGGCTTCGGCGACGAGCTCCTCGGTCTTCTCGATCGGATCGGCCATGCCCAGCCGGTACCCGGTCGAGCTAGGATCGAACCGTGCCTGAGTCGCTGCACTTCACCGGGAACGCCGAGGCCGACCGGCTGATCGCCGCCGAGCCGCTCGCGCTCCTGATCGGGTTCGTCCTCGACCAGCAGGTGACGGTGCCGACCGCCTTCCTGGGGCCGCTGAAGCTGCAGCAGCGGCTGGGCGGCCTGGACGCGGCTGCGATCGCGGCAACCGACCCGGACCGGCTCGTGGAGGCGTTCCGCGAGAAGCCGGCGATCCACCGCTTCCCGGGCAACATGGCGAAGCGCGTGCAGGAGCTCTGCGCGGTCGTAGCGGAGGAGTACGGCGGCGACGCCGGCCGCGTCTGGGGCGACGCCACCGACACGGCCGACCTGAAGCAGCGGATCGAGGCGCTGCCGGGCTTCGGCGAGATGAAGGTGAAGGCACTCGCCTCGGTGCTCGCCCGCCGCTACGGGAACGCGATGGCGGAGCCGCTCGTCCCGGATCATCCGATGCTCGGCGACGTCGACTCGCCGGAGGCGCTGGCCGAGTATCAGGCAGCGAAGCGGGCGTACAAGGCCTCGCTCCGAGCCGCAGCCGGTTGATCGAGCTGCGGTTCTACCGCGACGGCGGCCAGACAGCGGTCGACGTCGCGAACGAGGTCGCAGCGTTCTTCGGCGCCGCCCGGACGAGCCTCGAGCTCGCGCTCTACGACGTCCGATTGCTCGACGAAGCGGCCGAGATCGTCCAGCGTGCGCTCGTCGACGCACAGGATCGTGGCGTCGCCGTGCGGCTCGTCTACAACGTCGACCATCCCGGCCCGATCCCGGTCCCGCCTCCGCCCCAGACTGCGCCCGAGGTGCTCGAGGCGCTGCCGATCCCGACCCGGCCGATCCCGGGCGTCCCCGATCTGATGCATCACAAGTACGTCGTCCGCGACCGCGAGACCGTCTGGACGGGCTCGATGAACTGGTCGCAGGACTCCTGGTCGAGGCAGGAGAACGTGAACGCGATCGTCCGCTCGCCGGAGCTCGCGTACGCCTACGGGCTCAACTTCGACGAGCTCTGGGAGACCGGGGACGTGATCGGCTCGGGCAAGGTGGAGCCGCGGCCCGTCGACGTCGGCGGCGTCGAGGTGCGGCCGTGGTTCACACCCGAGCACGGCGAGGCGCTGGCCCACCGGATCGCGAAGCGGATCGGCCAGGCGAAGCGGCGGGTCCGGATCGCGTCGCCGGTGCTCAGCTCTGGCCCGATTCTCGGCACCCTCGCCGAGGTCTGTTCGGACGGGAAGGTCGACGTCGCCGGCGTCGTCGACGACACGCAGGTCGACGGTGTCCTCTACCAGTGGCGGATGAACGGGAACGCGAGCTGGAAGGTTCCGGCGCTACGGCGGTTCCTCGAGACCGCCGGCTTCGCCGGCAAGCCGTCGACCAAGTGGGCGCCCGACACCGTGCACGACTTCATGCACGCGAAGATCACCGTCGCCGACGACGTCTCCTTCATCGGCAGCTTCAACCTCTCGCACTCGGGGGAGATGAACGCGGAGAACGTGCTCGAGATCAAGGACGCCGCGATCGCCGACAGGCTGGCCGCCTTCGTCGACGAGATCCGCGCGCTCTACCCGCTCGTCACCCTTCCGGAGGACAAGACTCAGGTCGCAGCGGCATCTCCGCTTCTGTGACGAAATTCGCCGTCCTTGGCATTGCCGCGTTCGCGCTCGGCGTCGTCGCCGCCGCGTCGGCCGGGAAGGTGACCGGCGCGCCCGCTTGCTCGGTCTTCCCTGCCTCGAGCCCGTGGAACCAGCGCGTCGACAAGCTGCCGGTGGCGCCGAACTCGGATCGTGTCGTCGCCGCGATCGGCCTCGACGATCACATGCATGCCGACTTCGGCTCCGGCCTCTGGGAGGGCGGGCCGATCGGGATCCCGGTCACGGTCGTCGGCAAGGCGCAGGCGAAGACGCGCGTCTCCTTCGAGTACGCGGACGAGTCGGACAAGGGCCTGTACCCGATCCCGCGGAACGTCGCGATCGAGGGCGGCCGGGCCTCGGACGGCGACCGCCACGCGCTGATCGTCGACCGCGACAGCTGCAGGCTCTACGAGCTGTTCGCGCTCTACCCGACCGCAAGCGGCGGCTGGCGGGCCGGCTCGGGCGCCGTCTTCGACCTGCGCACGAACAAGCTCCGCCCGGCCGGCTGGACGTCCGCCGACGCCGCGGGCCTGCCGATCCTCCCCGGGCTCGCGCGCTACGAGGACGTCGCCCGCGGCCGGATCGACCATGCGCTCCGCTTCACCGTCCAGGAGACCCGTCGGGCATACGTCTGGCCGGCGCGCCACTTCGCCAGCGACAAGACCGATCCGGATCTGCCGCCGATGGGGCTGCGCTTCCGCCTCAAGAAGAGCTACCCGATCGCCGGTTTTCCGCGCCAGGCCAGGATCGTGCTCCAGGCGCTGAAGGAGTACGGAATGATCGTCTCCGACAACGGCTCGAATTGGTATCTGAGCGGCGCGCCGCACGCGAAGTGGTCGAACGACCAGCTGCACACGCTGCACCGCGTCCCCGGCTCCGCCTTCGAGGTCGTCGACGGGACGAGGCTCCGCCCGTAGGATCCGGGCCGTGCGGCCCCGCCCCGACCGGATCGAACGCCTGCCGGAGCAGTACTTCACCACCCTCCTCGCGCGCGTGGCCGGGGCCGGGGCGGACGTGATCGACGTCGGGCGCGGCAACCCGGACGTGCCGCCGCCACCGCACGTGATCGAAGCGCTCGTTGCGTCCGCCCGCGAGCCGACGGCCGCCGTCCACGGCTATCCGCCCTTCGCCGGGCTCCGAACGGCGAAGGAGGCGATCGCGGCGCGCTACGCGGGCGTGTACGGCGTCGAGCTCGACCCGGAGCGCGAGGTGGCGTTCCTGCCCGGCACGACGACTGCGCTCGTCGAGCTCGCACTCGTGCTGGCGAATCCGGGCGACCGGATCCTGCTGCCCGATCCGGGCTATCCGGATTACAACTCGGCGGTCGCGCTCGCGGGCGCCGAGCGCGTGGCACTGCCGCTGAGCGAGGACGGCCGCCCCGAGTGGGCGGCTGCTCCGCGGGATGGGGTCGCCGCGGTCTACCTCAACTACCCGGCGAACCCGGCAGCCGTCGCGGCGCCCGCGGGCGTGTTCGAAGAGGCCGTTGCCTTCGCCGCCGAGACCGGCGCTGCGATCGTCCACGACTTCGCGTACGGCGACCTCGTCTACGACGGGCGGCCGCCGACCAGCTTCCTCGCGACCGAGGGCGCGCGAGAGGTCGGCGTCGAGATGTTCTCGCTCACGAAGAGCTACGGCATGGCCGGCTGGCGGCTCGGGTTCGTCCTCGGGAACGAGGAGATCGTCGGACGGCTGAACGGGCTGCAGGAGCACAACCGCTCCGGGATCTTCGTCCCGTTGCAGCTCGCCGCGATCGCGGCGCTGACGGGACCGCAGGAGACGGTTTCGGACCGGCGTGCGCTCTACGAGGAGCGGCGCGACCGGGTCCTCGCCCAGATCCCCGGCGCGCGCTGCGAAGGCACGTTCTTCGTCTGGTTCCCGCTCCCGGAGGGCGTCACCTTCGAGCACCTACTCGTCGACCACCGCGTCGCGGTCGCGCCGGGAGAGGGTTTCGGCGAGCGCGGCCGCGGATTCGCCCGGCTCTCGCTGGCGACGGCGGACGACGCTCTCGACGAGGGGCTCGCGCGGCTCCGGCGAGCGCTCGTCGGCGAGTAGCTGGAGCCTAGTCCTCCCGGAGCCGGGTGCGGTACAGCTCCGTGCGGAGCGGATGCCGGTACACGCCTTCGGGGAGGAGCTCGCCCAGCCGCGCGAGCAGCGCCGAGCGCTCCGGCGCGGGGAGCGCTCCGATCATGCTCCACGACGCGGCCTGTGCCAGAACCTGCTCCCGGTCGAGCTCGATCGGGTTCGCAAAGCTCGACTCGACGAAGGGCTCGAACGGGCCCGGAAAGGGAGCCTTCCAGAGCCCCGTGCGCACGGTCAGCTCCGGCGGCTTCTCGATCGCCGCGGCGCGGTAGGCGTCCCAGAACGCCTCCGGCAGCGGCGGCTCGAAGTCGCCGTCGACCTGGTTGAAGAGAATCGCCAGCACCCCGCTCGGCCGGAGCACGCGCGCGAGCTCGGCCAGCGTCGCGGCGGTCGCGAACCAGTGAAACGCCTCGCCGACGAAGACGGCGTCGACGGCGTCGTCCGCGAGCGGGATCGCGTCGGCCGTACCGCCGATCGCTTCTGCCTCCGGCACGACCCGCTCGAGCACCGCCCGCATCCCGTCGAGCGGCTCGACGGCGACGACGCGCGCGACCCGCGAGACGAGCTGCCGCGTCAGCTTGCCCGTGCCGGCGGCGAGATCGAGCACGACGGCATCCGGCGCCAGCCCGACGGCGTCGATCGCCGCCTCCGCGTAGCCCGGCCGGCCGTGCTCGTACTCCTCCGCCGCGCGGCCGAAGCTCGCGCGAGCTCGGACATCTAGCCCGACGCCGGCGAGCAGGAAGGCGCGGCTCTCGCGCAGCATCTCGCGGGCGATCACGAGGCGCTGCACCTCCTGCGTCCCCTCGTAGATCTGCGTGATCTTGGCGTCGCGCATGAAGCGCTCGACCGGGTACTCCTTGATGTAGCCGTAGCCGCCGAGGATCTGAACGGCCTCGGTCGCGACCCACATGGCGACGTCGCCGCACTTCAGCTTCGCCTGCGCGGAGGCCTTCGTCAGCTCGGCGCCGTCGATGCCGGCGTCGCACATCTGGCCGAAGCGGTAGAGGAGCCCGCGCGCGGCCTCGGTCTCGGTTTCCATGTCGGCGAGCTTGGCGGCGATCAGCTGGTGCTGCGCGATCGGCTTGCCCATCGTCTCGCGCGTCTTCGCGTACTCGAGCGCGTAGTCGGTGGCACCCTGCGCGATCCCGAGCGCCTGCGCGGCGACGCCGGGGCGCGAGCGGTCGAGGATCCGCATTGCGATCTTGAAGCCCTCGCCCTCCTCGCCGAGCAGGTTCGCGGCGGGGATGCGGCAGTCGTCGAAGGTGAGCTCGCCGGTCGTCGAGCCCGAGATGCCCATCTTCGGCTCGAGCCTCGCGACGGCGAAGCCCGGCGCATCCGATTCGACCAGGAACGCCGAGATGCCCGCATGCCCCGCGTCGGGGTCGGTCTTGGCGAAGACGGTGTAGAGGTTGGCGACCCCGGCGTTGGTGATGAAGCGCTTGCTGCCGTTGAGGACGTACTCGTCGCCGTCGCGGACTGCCGTCGTCCGCATCGCGGCCGAGTCGGAGCCGGAGCCGGCCTCGGTGAGCGCGTAGGCGGGCAGCCACTCGCCGCTCGCGAGCCTCGGCAGATACGCCTCCTTCTGCGCCTGCGAGCCGGCCAGCTTCAAGCCGAGTGAGCCGAGCTCCTGCACGGCGAGCAGGAGACCGCTCGTCGCGCAGACCTTCGAGACCTCCTCGATCGCGACCAGCGCGAGCAGCGTCCCCGTGCCCGAGCCGCCGTGCTCCTCGTCGAAGAGGAGGCCGAAGATCTCGTGCTCGCGAAAGAGCTCGACGATGTCCCACGGGAACTCGTGCGACTCGTCGATCTCGGCCGCGCGCGGCGCGACCCGCTCCCGTGCGAGGGTGCGAACGAGCTCGCGGATCTCGCGCTGCTCGTCGGTGAGGACGTCCCAGGCCACGCGGCGATTGTACGGGCTCGATTAGCCGACGGCCGGGCGCGACACGACCTCGAAACGAACCGGCAACGACCCGGTCCGCAGGACGAGCGCCAGGTCCTTCGCTTCCTGCAGGTCGCCGATGCCGGAGATCTGCGCGCCGTTCGAGCCACCGATCCCGTTCGGGTACTGCTCGAAGTCGATCGAGGGCCACGACTTGATCTCGCGGTCGAGCACGATCGCGAAGTGCTGGAACCAGTCCTGCGGATTGCTCTGGCCGCCGGCGCTGTTGTACCGGGCCCGGCCACGGTCGGCCTCGCGGTTCGTGATCTCGCCGAAGCGCTCCGCACCGTCGTCGGTGAACCGCATCGTCACGATCGGCTCGCCGGTGGTGACGTCGAAGTCCTGGCGCGTCCCGTCGAGCTGCAGATCACCGCCGTCGAGCTCCGGAGCCCTGGGCGGGTCGTGCCTGATCAGGTAGTAGGAGTTCCGGCTCGGATCGAGGACGCCAACGCCCGGACAGACGACCTCGCCGATCCCACACTCGAGCACGACGGTGCCGGGGGGCGTGCCGAGCATGCGCCAGCCGCCGAGCAGCTTGCCGCCGGGCAGCAGCAGTCCCTTCGTCGGGGCCGGCCCGCCCGCGACCCTCCGCTCGGGATCGAACAGGTACCAGGCCTCCGTCTCGTCCTCCACAGCCGGCTGCTGCTGCCCGACGAGCAGGTCGTACAGCGAGTCGGTCGCGACCGGCCGACCGTGGCCGTCGATCGAAGGGCCGACGAGATGTCCTTCGAGGTCGTAGAACTCGAGCACTCCTCGCCGCGTCGAGAGCTCGACGGCGCGTTCCACATCGGCCGAGCGACTGCCGTCGAGCTCGACGACCACGAGCCCCCGGCCCTCCCGCTTCACCGTCGCCTCGATCCCGGCCCGCTCGAGCCGATCCGCGAGGACCGTGACGGCGTGATCGAGATCGGCGTCTCGAACCTGGCGATCTGCGACGGGGAGCGCGCGTAGCGTCAGCTCCTCCCCCTCGGAGTCGGACGAGCTTCCGCACGCGGAGAGGGCGAGAGTGAGCAGCAGGGCGAGCAGCCCGACGCGGAGCACTGACTGACGGCAGGTCAAACCCGAGCTAGCGTACGCGGACGTCGACGTACGTGAGCACTCGTTCGCCCGGCACCAGATGAACGATCAGCACGGCGCGATAGGTCCCCGCGGTCGTGTAGGTGTGGCCGAGGAAGCGCGGCGGCCTGCCGGGACCGGACCGGCTCGTGCCGTCGCCGGGAACGAACTGCCAGCTCGTCCCGGGCGCGGTGACGATCGCGCGGAAGCTGACCGAGAACGGCGCCTTGCCGGAACGAGGCGTCGCGACCAGGCGCAACGGCTCCTCCGCCTTCTTGCCCACCTTCACCTGCACCTGCGTGACGTAGCGGACAGCCGCAAGGACGAACGGCGGCTCGAGGTAGACGGTGAGCGTCGCCGTGTAGGCGCCCTCCTTCGGATAGGTGTAGGCGACCGTGTCGGGCGGCGGACCGCCCCGCTGCTGCACCTTGCCGTCGCCGAACGCGAGCTCCCAGCGCAGGACCGGCTTGGCCAGGTTGACGTGCGTGTCGAACATGACCTCGAGCGGTGCGTCTCCCTTGACCGGGTCAGCAGTCAGCCGCAGCTGCGCGCTCGTTGGCGGGTCCGGCGGGCGCGCGCTTGCCTTGCCGCCGAGCGGGGTGATGCAGCGTCGGTACACGGCCCGCGCGGCGGCCTTCGAGCCGAGGTCGTAGGGAGAGCTCGGCCGGGCGTCGTAGTACGCCGCGAGCTTCGTCCGCTGCCGGTTCTTCAGGAACGCGCAGATCTTCCTGACGAACGCCGGATCGTCGATCGAGAGCCCCCACTCCGGCAGCGCGTACGGCTTGCCCGGATGGGCGCGGTAGAGCGCCTCGTTCGCGGCATGCGACGCGACGCCCGCCCGGCTCGCGAACATGTCGTTCCCGACCATGTCGACGTAGGGATCACCGGGATAGAACGCCTGCGCCGGCCGGGCGCTGCGGGCGTCGAGACCCGCGATCGGGTTCCAGATCACGGTCAGTTCCGTTGCGGGATTGACCGCCAGATCCCGGCCGACCGGTGGCAGCCCGAGCCCGCGCAGCTTCGCGTCGACGTCACCGCCGTGGAGGATCAGGTACGCGCGCCGAAACGCCTGCTTGTACGCCGCCGCCGAGTGCGAGGCCCCCCTCGAGGTGCCGTTGAGTCGCTTCGGCGAGTAGAGGTTCCTCGGGTTGTTCATCTCCGCCATCACCCGGATGTAGACGGGCCCGCCGTAGGCGGCGATCGCCTGGTTGAGCGCGATCAGATAGGCGTCGCCGCGGCCGGACGCGATCCGAGCCGGTGTGATCGCCTCGGTGCGGGCGCGGCCCTGGTCGGTGCCGATGTGGATCATCGGGATCGGCTTCAGGCCCGCGAAGAGCTCTGCGAACGGCGATCCCCAGGTGCTGCCCTGCCCCCAGCCGAGGAAGATGTGCCGCACCTGAGAGTCCTGGCCCGTCTGACGCTCGAAGCGATCGGCCTGGCCCGCGATCCCGAGCAGCGGCTTGTTGGCAGCGTCGCGCACGCCTTGCGCAGCGGTTGTTCCGGCGGCGAGTACGAGCACTAACAGGAGAAGCGGGAACGGCGGCCGCATGAACTCAGTATTGGACGAAACACAGACGACGTCCAGATTTACTAGCCGAGTGGCGAGTCCCGGACGCGCGCGAGCGCTTCGCGCAGGAAGCCATGCGTGGCATCGAGCTCCACCTTTCCGGACGGTTCCAGCCCGGCGACGATCCGCTGGTAGGAGACGGCGTGGTGCAGCGGGATCACGACCGCCGCGAGCGACGCGGCCTCGCGGAGGCGCTCGGGCGATTCGACGCCCGTCCCAGGCGCCCAGATACGCATCGAGCAGCGCCGCGCGGCTGTCCTCGTCCTTCTCCCACTGAAGCGAAAGGAGATCGATGAACGGGTGCGCGATGCACGCGTCCGTCCAATCGAAGTAGACGAGCTCGCCGTCGAGCCGGGCGACGTTTCCGACATGCAGGTCACCGTGGACGAGCGTCGGCGGCGGGCCCATCTCGGCCAGCCGCCGGCATGCCTCCCGGAACACTGGAGCCTGCCGTCGCAACTCCTCGACCTCGTCGGGCAGCAGCCGTGCCACTGCCTCCGGGTCGGTGACGAGCGGGTCGATCTGCTGCTCGAGCACCTCCAGCCTCCGGTCGAGGCACCCCGCAGCGATCAGCTCGGCGGCCTCCTCCGCACTCCGTCGCTGCAGGCCCGCAAAGCGCGCGAGCAACTCGCACTTGACCTCGAGCGGCGCCTGCCAGCCGACCAGCTCGTCGAACGCCGGCAACAGCAACCACCCCTGCTCCGGCTCGACGGCGAGCGGCCTCGGGACGTAGCCGGGGAACCGCGAGGCGAGCATCGCAGTGACGGGCCCCTCCTCGACGAAGAGCGGCAGCCGCGCCGAGGCCTTGAAGTAGAGGTCGGGGCCGTCCGTGCGGACGCGCAGCACCGACGAGATGCCCCAGTGCTTGACCTGCTCGACGCCGAGCAGAGCGTGGCCGAGCCGCTCCACCTCGAGCTCGAGCCACGTGCGCACGTCCTCGAGCCAGCCCGGCCGAGCCCACGGCGATCGCTGCTCGGGCACCTCGTCTCGCTCGAGTGAGTCGAGGTACGCGCCGAGGAGGCCTCGCTGGTCCTCGTCACGCAGTCGCAGCCCGTCGAGCTCGCCCCGGCCCACCCAGCGACCGTGAGCGGGCGGTCGCCAGCCGGGATCGCGCAGCGCCAGCTCGAACACGGCTTCGATCCGGTTCGCCTCCTCGTCCTCGTCGCACCGGAGCTGGCGCAGCAGCCAGAGCGTCGTTCCGAGCCGCCGTTCGAAGGCGGGAACGATCATCGCCGCGTTCGCGACCCAGAGCTCGCGAGCCGCGATGCGCGGCAAGCGCCAGGCCCGGTCGCTCCGGAGGACGAGGATGCGCGGCTCGTCGGGGTGCCGCAGCGCCGCGAACGACTCCGAGCGCCGGCTCACGTGCTGGGCAGGATGCGGCCGCGCACCTCCCCGAGCGGCTCGCCGCGAAGCACGACCTCGTCACCGTCCTCGAGGAACGTCCGCTCGCTGCCGTCGTCGAGCCGAACCGGCTCGCTCCCGTTCCATGTCAGCTCGATCAGGCTGCCCTCGCTTCCGCGCTCCGCCCCGGAGATCGTCCCGGAGGCCATCAGATCGCCGGTGCGGATGCTCGCGCCGTTCGAGGTCGCGTGGGCGAGCTGCTGCGGCATCGTCCAGTAGAGCCCTCGTGCGTTCCCGCTCGCGATCACGGTGCCGTTCAGCTCCACCTCGAGCGGCAGGTCGTACGCCCAGTCGCCGTCGACGCGAAGGTGCGGCAGCGGCTCCGGTTCCTGCGGCGGTGCGGCGACCCGGCGGTCCTCGAGCAGCGCCAGCGGCGTCACCCAGGCCGAGATCGAGGTGGCGAAGCTCTTGCCGAGGAACGGGCCGAGCGGGACGTACTCCCAGGCCTGGATGTCGCGGGCGCTCCAGTCGTTGACGAGCACGACGCCGAAGACGTGATCGGCGAAGGCGCTCGCGGGCACAGGCCGGCCGTGCGTGCTCGGGACGCCGACGACGAAGCCGAGCTCGAGCTCGATGTCCAGGCGCCGTGAGGGGCCGAACGACGGCGTGTCCGCGTCCGGCGGCTTCGCCTGCCCTTGCGGCCGGAGGATCGGCGTGCCGCTGGCGACGACCGTGCCGGCGCGCCCGTGGTAGCCGACCGGCAGGTGGCGCCAATTCGGCAGCAGCGGCTCCGAGTCGGGCCTGAACATCCGGCCGAGGTTCGTCGCATGCTCCAGCGAGGAGTAGAAGTCGACGTAGTCGGCGACGGTGAACGGCAGCTGCGGCGCGACGTCGTCCAGCGCGATCCCGTTGCCCGCCTCCGCCGCCGCCAGCGCCTGCTCGGTCGCAAGCTCCCATGCGGCGCGGCCCTGCGGCAGCAGCTCGTCGAGCGAGCCTTCGCCGAGATCGACGACGGCGTCGCCGGAGCGAAAGCCGAGCCGCGTCGTGCCGGCGCCGCCGACGAACGTGCCGAATCCCTGCGTCACAGGACGCCGAGCTCCTTCAGCTCGTCGACCGGCTCGGAGAAGGAGCAGCTGCCGACCGCGACGAGCTGCTCGCGGCGCACGCGCTCGAGCTCGTCCGGTCCCGCGACGCGATCGCGCCAGCGCAGTCCGTCCGCGTCCGAGCTCGACGGGCTCGCTCAGTGCGGCGCCGTCGTCGAACGCGCACGCGGCGATCACGTTGAGGAAGCCGTGACGTCCCTCGGCCGCGAGTGGATGGTGCAGGCCGGCGGTCGCCTTGAACGGGACGCCCGGCGGCGCGGCAGACGGAGAGGAACCGGCCGAGAGCGTCCGCCGTCGGCACCTCGGCGCCGCCGCAGCGCACCTTCGCCCGCAGCCCTCGCTCGGCCAGTACCGCGACCTTCTCCTCCAACCCGTCCCCGAGCGGCAGCTCGACGTACGCCTCGCCGACGAGGCCGTCAAGGCCGGCGTCGACCCAGCGCGTCTCGACCGCCTCGGCGCGCATGTCGCCGACGAACGGCGCGTCGAGAAGCACCGACAGCGCCCGGTCCTCGCCTTCGAGCTCGTCCAGGCGCGAGGCGGGCCAGACGAGCCGGGCCAGCATCCAGGCGTGCTCGCCGGCGCGCGCGCGGCGATCCTCGTCGAGCGCGTCCGGGACCGGCAGGCTCGCCGGCGGAAAGGTCGGCGCGTGGTCGATCAGAGCCGACAGCGCGGCACGGCGGGCGTCGCTCACCGCGCGGCCGCCAGGGCATCGACGGCGGCAGCTCGGAGGAGGTCGGCGCGCGCGGCGGACACGGTCAGCTTGAAGCCGGGCCGGTCGATCGAGAAGGCCGCGGCCGGCGGCTGCTGTCCGGTCAGCCCCGCGTAGACGACGAGCGCGGCGAGGTAGGTGCCGAGCGGGCTCGGGTGGAAGCCGTCCGGGCCGTAGAGCGGCAGGCTCGGCGTGCGGCTCCACGCCGACTGCCACGCCACTCCCGCCGGGTAGAGCTCGGCGTCCGCGGCCTTCGCCGCGTTCGCATAGGACGCGATCACCTCGCCGAGGGCGCCGGAGCGGTAGTCCTCGGGCCAGACCGTCAGCAAGGCCGGCCGGGCGCCGTGCTTGCGCGCCAGCACGGCGAGTCGCGCCGCCCACTCGCGCAGGTTCGCCTGGCTCTCGGGAAGCGCCGACGGGCCCTGCTGCATCACGACCGCGTCCCAGTCCCCCGAGGCGATCTCGGCGGGCACGCGACCCGCGTTCCAGTGATCCTCGAGGCTCATCCCGCCGGGCGCGATCGTCTCGTACTCGATCTCGGTGCCGAGCCCGCGTGCGAGCGTGGCGACGACCGCAGGGAGGTCGTTCGTGTGCGTCAGGCTGTTGCCGACGAAGAGGACGCGCAGCGGCTCGGGCCCGTCGCTCCGCTGCACCTGCGCACACCCGGCCGCGAGCACCGCGAGCAGCAGAACAGCAAGGGTCCGAAGGCCGGCCACCGGCTGAGGATACGCAGCGTTCGGTCAGGCGCGGCGAACGACGATCAGGCGGCTGAAGCCGGCCAGGTAGCCCGCCCCAGCCTGGTTGACGCTCATCGCGATCCGGAGCACGGACCGGCCGCGCGGGAGCGTCGCCCGGATCGACGCCGCCGAGCGCCCGTTCAAGCGGACGCGCTTGATCGTGATCCAACGCCCGGTCGCCGACCGCCGCTGCAGCTGCACGGTGCGTCCCGCGAAGGAACGGACGCCGCGGACGCGCGTGGAGAACAGGCCACTCGCGGTCCGACGGAGCGAGACGGCGGGCCGGACGGCGACGACGCTCGCGCCGCTGAGGGCGCCCGCCCACTGCGCCGCGTACGACGTGCGGATCCGCGGCTTCGCAAGCCAGCGCCAGCTCCCGTCGGCCGCGGTCAGGACGGTCGCGACCGACCTGGGCGAGCCCTCACCGAGCGGCTGCGCGAAGACGATCACGGACTCGCCGGCGCGCCGGGTCGGCACGAACCCCGAGAGCAGGATCCCGCGGCCGTAGACGACCCGGAGCGCGGGGATGGTCAGGGTGACGCCCACGGTCGTGAACGAGGCGTCGGCGCCGCGGGTCGTGCCGGCGTCGTTCCGCGCGACCACGCGGTAGTGGTAGGTGGTGCCCGGCCGCAGCCCCGAGAGAGCCGCGCTCACCGCACGGGCGGATCCGGAGCCCGCGCTTCTCGACGGCGTCTGGGAGCCGTACCCCGTCGAGGTGCCGTACTCGAACCACCAGGTCGTCGCCCTCGTCCGCGGGTCGACCGAGCCGGTCAGGGTCGCGGTCGTCGCGGTCGCACCCTTGGCCGCATCCGTGCGCACGACCGGCTGCAGGGCCGTGCTGAACGTCCGGTCGCGGCCGACGGTCGTCCCGGAAGCGTTCGTCGCGACGAGGCGGTAGTGGTAGGTGACGCCGGTCCGCAGGCGCGTGAGCGAGGCGTTCACCCGCGTGGCGCGGGTGCCCGAGCCGGCGTTCTTGGCCGCCGTCCGCGTGCCGTAGCTCGTGCTCGTCCCGTAGTCGAAGTACCAGCTCGTCGACTGGCCGTTCGGGGTGATGGTCCCGTTCAGCCGCGCCGAGGTCGGCGTCACCGACGACGCCGCGTCGGTCGTCACCGCGGGCGCGCCGGTCGTCGAGAACGTCTGGTCGGCGCCGCGACTCGTCCCCGCATCGCTCGTCGCAACCAGCCGGTAGTGATAGACGCGGCCGCGGGCGAGATTGGCGACGGCCGCCGAGACGGCGACGGCGCTGCCCCCCGAGCCTGCGTCCTTCGCCACTGTCTTCGTGCCGTAGCTCGTGCTCGTCCCGTACTCGAAGAACCACGTCGTCGCGCGCCCGTTCGGGTCGACGGTGCCGTTGAGCGTCGCGGAAGTCGGGGTGACGCTCGTCGCCGCGCCCGTCACGACGGCGGGTGCGGCCGAGGTCGTGAAGATTCCGTCGCCGCCGCGGGCCGTCCCGGCGGCGTTGGTGGCGACGAAGCGGTAGTGATACGTCGTGCCGGGCGCCAGCGACGTGAGCGGAGCCGAGACGGCGCTGTTGCCGGTGCCCGAGCCTGCGTTGGCGTTGACGGACTTCGAGCCGTAGCTCGTGCTCGTCCCGTACTCGACCCACCACGTTGTCGCCTGCCCGTTCGGGTTGACCGTCCCGTTCACGGTCGCCGTCGTCGGCCCGATCGCGGTGACCGAGCCGGTGATCGCGGTCGGGACCGCTGTGATCGCCGCCGAGCCGCCCGCGGCCGCTGCGAGCGCGATTGCCGCGAGGAGGAGCCCGATTACGGACGAGGTGCGGATGCTTCTCAAATACCCCCGCCGCGTAAGGGCGGTGCAAAGAGAAAGGAAAGGTTCTGTTCGGGCTGGCTGGTTGATGCCATCTAGGCTCCGCCCGTGATTCTCGAGAACGGAATCATCCGGACGCTCGATCCGCAGCTGCCGACGGCGCGGGCGCTCGCGATCGCCGGTGCCCATGTCGCCGGCGGCGTCGGCGTCCACGAATCAGCGCTCGCGAGCCCGGAGACCGTCGACCTGGGCGGCCGCTGCGTGCTTCCCGCCTTCACCGACTCGCACGTCCACTTTCCCACCTGGTCGCTGGCGCAGCGGCAGGTGAAGCTCGACGGCTGCACGTCGATCGAGGAGGCGCTCGCGCGCGTGCGCGAGGCCGAGGTCGCGCCCGGCCGCTGGCTGCGCGGCTACGGCTGGCGGGACGGCGACTGGAATCCCGGCGTCGAGCCGACCAAGGAGCAGCTGGATGCCGTCACCGGTGAGACGCCGGCGATCCTGATCTCGAAGGACTACCACTCGGTCTGGCTCAACTCGGCGGCGCTTGCGGTTGCCGGCGGTGACCTCGAGGTGCACGGCGGCGTCGTCGAGCGCGACGCAAACGGCGAGCCGACGGGGATCCTGCGCGAGGAGTCGGCCTGGCGCTTCCGCGACCGCTACGTGATCACGACCGTGGACGAGTGGGTCGAGGCGACGCGTGCCGGGCTCAAGCTCGCCGGCTCGCGCGGGGTCGGAGCGATCCACGACAAGGACGGCTGGCTCGGTGCGCCCGGGATCTTCCAGCGGCTGCGCGACGAAGGCCACCTCTCACTCCGCGTCTGGGGCTCGATCCCGCACGAGCAGCTCGATTCGGCGGCCGCGCTCTCGCTCCGCTCCGGCTTCGGGGACGAGTACCTCCGCATCGGCTACCTGAAGTGCTTCATGGACGGCACGCTCGGCTCCCGGACGGCGTTGATGACCGACGGCACCGGCGTCGAGATCACGAGCCGCGCCGAGCTCGAGGAGATCATCCGGCGCGGCGCTGAGCGCGGCTGGCCGGTGGGCGTCCACGCGATCGGCGACCAGGCGAACCGAAACGCGCTCGACGCGTTCGAGGCGACGCGTGATGCATGGGTACACATGGGCCTCCGGCACCGGATCGAGCACGCGCAGTGCCTGGCGCCGGAGGATCTGCCGCGCTTTGCCGAGCTCGGCATCGCCTGCTCGGTGCAGTTCTCGCACGCGCCCTCGGACCGCGACCTCGCCGAGCGGCTCTGGGCGGAACGCCTCGGCGGCACCTACTCCTTCCGCTCGCTGCTCGAGTCGGGCGCGCTCGTCGCGAACGGCTCCGACGCGCCCGTCGAGGAGCTCGACCCGCTCGCCGGGATCTCCGCCGGCGTGCTCCGCTCGATCGACGATCGTCCCGCCTGGCGCCCGGAGGAGACGCTGACGGTCGAGCAGGCCCTGCACGCGACCTGCGTCGCCCCCACGTTCCTCTCCGGCGACGAGCGCCGACGCGGCCGCCTGCTCCCCGGCATGCTCGCCGACCTCGTCGTGCTCGACCGAGATCCATTCGCCGTCGAGCCGGAGGAACTGCGCGACCTGCAGGTGGTCGCGACGATGGTCGGCGGCCGCTGGACGCACAACCCGCCGCCGTGGGACTGACGAACCCGTCCTAGTAACAGTCTGTTACTAGGCTCGGTCGGCCCAGACCTGGGCGAGCTCGACGAGCATCGCGGCGGCCGCGGCCATGTCCTGCACGCTCGCCCACTCGCGGCGCGAGTGGTATTCGGAGCCGCCGGTGAAGAGGTTCGGCGTCGGCAGGCCACGGTGCGAGAGGCGGGCGCCGTCGGTGCCGCCGCGGATGATCGTGTGCACGGGCTCGACCCCCAGCCGGCGCACGGCCTCGACCGCGGCCTCGATCACCTCCGGATGCTGGTCGATCACCTCGCCCATGTTCCGGTACTGCTCCTCCTGGCGAACGTCGACCGACGCTCGCGGCTCGCGCTCGCGGATCTCGTCGGCGAGCCGGTGGATCAGCGCCATGTGCTCGGTCATCTTCGCAGCGTCGTGGTCGCGGACGATGAACTCGACGAGCGTCTCCTCCGCGCCGCCGAAGACCTTCGTCGGGTGGACGAAACCCTCGCGCTCCTCGGTGGTCTCGGGCGAGAGTGCGTCCCGCGGCAGCGACGCGACGAAGTCCGCCGCCAGCTTGACCGCGTTGACGAGTTGGCCCTTGGCGGTGCCCGGATGCGTCGAGCGGCCTCGGATCGTCACGGTCACCTTCGACTGCATTGAACGTCTCCGCCTCGATCTCACCAAGCTCGGCGCCGTCGAGCGTGTAGGCGTAGCGCGCGCCGAAGCGCTCGATGTCGAGGTGGTCGGCGCCGCCGGCGACCTCCTCGTCGACCGTGAAGCAGACGCGGATCGGCGCGTGCTCGAGCTCGGGATGGCGCTTCAGGTAGGCGACCGCGGCCATGATCTCCGCCACGCCGGCCTTGTCGTCGGCGCCGAGCAGCGTCGTCCCGTCGGTCGTGACGATGTCGTGGCCGACCTTCTTCTGCAGGAGCGGCAGCTCCTCGGGGTCGAGGACGACACTCGTGTCGCCCGGCAGCTCGATCGTGCCGCCGTCGTAGCCCTCGTGCACCTGCGGATTGACGCCGGTTCCGGTGACGTCGGGCGAGGTGTCGACGTGCGCGATCAGCCCGATCGCGAGGAGCCGTCTCCGCGCCGGGAAGCGAGCCGTAGACATAGCCGAACTCGTCGAGCCTGACGTCGTCGAGGCCGATCTCCTCCAGCTCGTCGCGGAGCAGCCGCGCGAGCTCGAGCTGCTTCTCGGTCGACGGCGAGCCCTCGGCGCCGGCCGCCGACTGGGTGTCGATGCGGACGTAGCGGAGCAGGCGATCGAGCACGTCGGGCGCGAGCTCCTCCGCGAGCGGCGTAACGAATGGAGCTTTAGGAGAGGTCGCCAAGACGGGTGTAGAGCTCCTTGATCGTCTCGACGCCGCGCGGGAAGAACTCGACCAGCATCCGCTCGTTCGGCGAGTGGACGTTGCTCTCGGGCAGCGCGAACCCGGTCAGGATCGTCGGGATTCCCTTGTCGGCGAGCGCGGGCATGATCGGCAGGGTGCCGCCGGAGCGGGTCAGGATCGGCCTGATCCCGAAGCCCTGCTCGAACGCGTCCTGCGCGATCTTGATCACGGGCGCATCGGCGGCGACGAGCCCCGGTCGGGTCGAGCCCGGAAGCTCCTCGACCTGGATCGTCGCGCCGTCGGGGGCCGCCTCGTGGAGCAGGCGCTCGACCTCGGGAGCGACAGCCGCGGGCGTCTGGCCTGGCGCGAGCCGGACGGTGAAGTTCGCCTGCGCCTCGCTGATCACGGTCGTGTTCTTGAGCCCGGGCTTGCCGCCGAGGATCCCGTTCACCTCGACCGAGGTCTCGGCGGTCGTGCGCAGGTAGAACTCCTCGGCCGCCTTCGGGTCGTACGGCACGGCACCGGCCTCGCGGAGGACGTCTGCGCCGGCAGGCTGCTTCTCCCAGCCCGCGCGCTCCTCGTCGGTGACCGGCGCGATCCCGACCCGCAGCGCGTCCGGGACGCGGCCGTTCCGCGGCAGGATCCCGCCGAGCGTCTGCTGCAAGGCATGGATCGCGTTCATCGCCGCGTTGCCGTACATGCCCGAGTGGAGATCGCGCTCACCGGTCTTCACGCGCAGGTTGAACGCGGCGAGCCCGCGCGTCGCGACCGAGATCGCCGGCAGGTTCCGCGATTCCATGCCGCCGTCGAAGATCACGCAGGCATCGGCGCCGCGCGCGTCCTGCTCGAGGAACTCGACGATCGACTGGCCGCCGACCTCCTCCTCGCCGTCCGAGACGAGGCGGATGTTGATCGGGAGCGCACCCTCGGCGGCGAGCAGGCCGGCGGCGTGGAGCAGCATCCAGAGCTGCCCCTTGTCGTCGGCGACGCCGCGCGCGTAGAGCCACTCGTCGCGGATCGTCGCCTCGAACGGATCCGACTGCCAGAGCTCGAGCGGCGCCGGCGGCTGCACGTCGAAATGGCCGTAGCAGAGGATCGTCGGTGCGCTCGCGGCGCCGTTCGACGCACGGATCTCGCCGATCACCATCGGGCGCTCGCCGTACGGCACGAGCTCGGCCTCGCCGCCGCTGCGGCGCACCTTGTCCGCGACCCACTCGGCGGCGCGGACGACGTCGGCCGAGTGCGCCGGGTCGGCGCTCACGGACGGGATGCTCAGCAGCTCACCGAGCTCGTCATGCCAGGCCTGGTCGAGGCGATGCACGATCGCGAGTCTAGGCAAACCGCGGGCCGCGGCGGTCCCGGACCGTCCTTTCGGGCGATTGCAGGTGTCGCGCCGCTGCAGACGATGAGAGCAGATGAGAGTTTCTGCGGCGCTCTCGCTCTTGCTCCTGGCCCTGCTCATCGGGCCGGAGCCTGCGCGCGCCGGCTCGGACCTGGTGATCGGCGTGCACGACGACCGGATCAAGTGGACCGAGCGACCGGCGCCGATCCTCGGCGCGATGAACGCGCTCGGTCTCGGAGGCATGCGCGTAACCCTCGAGTGGCGTCGTGGCAAGCGGCACCTGACGATGCCCGACCACAACGCGCTCCGCCGCGCAGTCGCTGCTCACGCAGGCGGCGTCCGCGTCGTCCTCGGAGTCTACGGCCGGGCGAACGACGCGCCTCGCGGGCGCGCGGCACGTGAGGACTACTGTCGTTTCGTCCGCAACGTCCTGCTCCGCTACGGCGAGGTCCGCGACGTCGTGATCTGGAACGAGGCGAACTCGGACACGTTCTGGCGGCCGCACGACGGCGCCGCCGAGGACTACGCGGCACTCCTCGCCCGCTGCTGGGACGTCTTGCACCGATCCGTCCCCGGCGTGAACATCCTGACGACCACCGCCGCGAGTCACGATCCGGCCGCGTTCATTCGCGAGGTCGGTGCCGCCTACCGCGCGAGCGGGCGGCAGCGACCGCTCTTCGACGCCGCCGGGCACAACCCCTATCCGCTCTTCTCGGGTGAGCCCCCGAGCGCGCGGCACGAGGTCTACGTCGGCCAGGGTGACTACGACCGGCTCGTCGCGGTCCTCGACGAGTCCTTCAACGGGACGGCGCAGCGGCCGACGCCGATCTGGTACCTCGAGAATGGGTTCCAGACGACGACGGCCGGGAAACGACGCCGCTCACACTACTCCGGCCGGGAGAGTGTGGCCCAGACGCTGGAGCCGGAGGCGCAGGCCGCCCAGATCTCCGCGGCGCTCCGCCTCGCCAGCTGCCAGCCTCGCGTCGCCGCGTACTTCAACTTCCTGCTCGTCGACGAGTCCCTGCTCGGCGGCTGGCAGTCGGGCCTGCTCTGGGCGGACTGGCGCCGCAAGCCGGCGTTCGAGGCCTACAGGTCGGCGATCGCCGACGTTCGCGGCGGCAGGGTCGACTGCGCCGCTGCTCTTCGCGGCTGAACCGGGGGGACTAGGCTACGTCGCGGAGCTGCGCGGCCAGCGCGAGCGCCCGCAGTTTCTTCAGGCCCTGGTTCTCGATCTGCCGGATCCGCTCTCGGGTGACGTTGAACGCCTTTCCGACCTCGTCCAGCGTCCGCGGCTGCTCGCCGTCGAGCCCGTAGCGGAGCTCGAGCACGCGCCGCTCGCGGTGCGAGAGCGACTTCAGGATCGAGCGGAGCGCCTCGTTGCGCAGCGTCTCCTCCGCCTGCTCGTCGGGCAGCGGCATCGTCTCGTCGGTGAGGAAGTGCCCGAACTCGGACTCGTCCTCGTCGCCGACCGGCTTCTCGAGCGAGATCGGGGTCTGCGCGCTGCGCCGGATCTGGTCGATCTCCTCCGGGTGCAGGTCGAGCTCCATCCCGATCTCGATCGCGCTCGGCTCGCGGCCGAGCTTGGCGCGCAGAGCCCGCTCCGTGCGCACGATCTTGTTCAGCTTCTCGACGACGTGCACGGGCATCCGGATCGTCCGCGCCTTGTCGGCGAGCGCGCGGGCGACCGCCTGGCGGATCCACCACGTCGCGTAGGTCGAAAACTTGAATCCCTTGCGGTAGTCGAACTTCTCGGCGGCGCGAACGAGCCCGATCGTCCCCTCCTGGATCAGGTCGAGGAAGGGCAGGCCCTGGTTGCGGTAGCGCTTGGCGATCGAGACGACGAGACGGAGGTTCGCCTCCACCATCGCCTGCTTGGCGGCGTGCTCGCCGCGCTCGATCCGCTTCGCCAGCTCGACCTCCTGGGCGGCGGTCAGCAGCGGCACCTTGCCGATGTCCTTGAGGAAGAGCTGCAGCGTGTCGGTCGAGACCTCGCGCGCCTCCTCGATCTCGGCCTCGGGCTCGTCGCGGTCGACGACCTCGATCTTCATCTCCTCGAGCGCCGAATAGAACTCGTCCAGCTGCGCAGCGTCGAGATCGAGCTCGTCGAGCGCGGTCGCGATGTCCTCGGCGATCAGCTTGCCGGCTTGCTTGCCAATCTCGAGCAGCGCTCTTGCCTCGCTGCTCGCGAGCACGTCGAAGCCCTGCTGCTCGACGGTACTGGCACTTCCCCCTGCGCTCACTTCGGCTCCCCCTCCGATCGCGCTCTGAGAGTAGTTGCGACTTCGGCAATCCGCAACACTCTCCTTACAAAGCTGCGAGAGCTTGCCAGACGCTGACGCGAAGCGCCATGGGCCGTTCGGCCCATCTTTCGATCAGGAGGTCCCCGCTTTGCGAACCGCATCGAGGAAGCGCTTCGCCTCGGCGGCGACCTTGCTGCCCGGCTCGGCCTTGCGCGCCAGCTCGAGCTGGCGGGTCGCCTCCTTGACGTCCTGCTGCCAGAGCAGCAGCAGGCCGAGGTGAAAGCGCACCGTCGCCGCGTGCGGGAAACGGCGGCTGAGCGGCCCCAGGCGAGAGAACGCCGCCGACGGGTTCCCCTTGTCGTAGCGCCCGACCGCGTCGGCGACGAGCGCGTCGACGTCGTTCGGCGCGAGCTCGAGCGCCTCCGCGAACGCGCGGCGCGCGGAGACGGGCCGGCCGAGCCCCTGCAGCGCGATTCCGTAGAGCAGCCGCCCGCGCAGCGTCCGGTCGGCCGCGAGGGCCTCGAGCTGGGCGTCGCGCGTCCCGCCCGGGATCCGGTAGTCGAAGCTGACGATGAAGCCGGGCAAGCCCGGCGCGAACTCGGGATGGAGCAAATCGTCGGCGCGCACCGCGTAGGGCGTGTCGGGCTCGACGTCGCGGGCCTCGCGCCAGGCGGTCGGCGCGCCGCCGGTGCCGGCCCAGAAGCGGGAGAGCCCGAGGTGCAGCTGCACGAGTGAGCTGCGTGGGTAGAGCGCGCCGAGCTGCTCGATCCGGTCCTCACTCGCCGGCCAGGCCGCGAACGCAGCGCCGAGCTTTGCTTCGAGCGAGTCGTAGCGGGCGAAGGTCGCCGCCGCCTGCTGCCGCTTTCCCGTCTCGTAGAGCCCGGTGGCGCGGCGGAGCTCCGCAGCCTCGGCATCGGTGCGGATCCCGAAGGCGAGCTCGAGCGGCGGGAAGCCCTGGCGCGGCTTCGGCGCCGATACCGCAGTCGACGGCCCCTCGACCTCCTCGGCGGTGAGGATCGCCGCGCCGGCGACAACCGCAGCGGCGACCGCTGCCAGCACGGCCACGAGCAGCACGGTGCGGGCGCGTGCGGACACGCGGCCAGACTAGATGGTTGATGCCACCATCGCAGCGGCCGTGGTCCTCGCGGAGCATGCAGCTCGAGCAAACGCCGCGGCTCGCTCGATCGCACGGGAAGAAGCGCGGCGCGCGTATCGTTTACGACAGCGATGGCGACGTACAGAGAGCTGCTTGCGCAGGTGAAGGAAGAGATCGACGAGGTCGGCGCGGCCGACGCGCGCGCGCGCCAGGGCGACGCGCTCTTCGTCGACGTGCGCGAGCGTGAGGAATGGGAGGAGGGCGTCGTCCCCGGCGCCGTCCACATCCCGCGCGGCCAGCTCGAGTCGCGGATCGAGGGGCTCGTCCCCGACCGCTCGCGCGAGATCGTCGTCTACTGCTCCGGCGGCTCTCGCTCCGCGTTCGCGGCGAAGGCGCTGCAGGAGCTGGGCTACGAGAACGTCACGTCGCTCACCGGCGGCTTCACCGACTGGAAGCGGAACGGCTTTCCGGTCGAGACGCCCCGCTCGCTCTCGCCCGACCAGCGCCGCCGCTACTCGCGGCACCTGCTGATCCCCGAGGTCGGCGAGGCCGGCCAGGAGCGGCTGCTCGGCGGCCGCGTCCTCCTGATCGGCGCCGGCGGCCTCGGCTCGCCCGCGTCGCTCTACCTCGCGGCGGCCGGCGTCGGGACGCTCGGGATCGTCGATGCCGACGTCGTCGACGACTCGAACCTCCAACGCCAGATCGTGCACTCGACCGACACGCTCGGCGAGCCGAAGGTGCTCTCCGCCAAGCGCACGATCGAGGCGCTCAACCCCGACGTCGTCGTCAAGACCTACGAGGAACGGCTCACGTCGGAGAACGTCGAGCGCATCTTCGGCGAGGGCTGGGACGTGATCGTCGACGGCGCCGACAACTTCCCCACCCGCTACCTCGTCAACGACGCGTCCGTCTGGCACGGGATCCCGGTCGTCCACGGCTCGATCTACCGCTTCGAGGGCCAGGTCACCGTCTTCAACCCGGGCGAAGGCCCGTGCTACCGCTGCCTCTTCCCCACCCCACCGCCGCCGGAGCTCGCTCCGAGCTGCGCCGAGGGCGGCGTCCTCGGCGTCCTGCCGGGGATCGTCGGCTCGCTGCAGGCGAACGAGGCATTGAAGCTCGTGCTCGGGATCGGCGAGTCGCTGCAGGGCCGCCTCCTCCTGCTCGACGCGCTCGGGACGACGATCGACGAGGTGACGGTCAAGCGCGACCCGGGCTGCCCGGTGTGCGGCGAGGACCCGACGATCACCGAGTACGTGGATTACGTCGAGTTCTGCCAGGGCGTGCGCACATGACGAAAGTACGGATCCCGCCGACGCTTCGGAACGAGGTCGGCGGCGAGCGCGAGCTGACCGGCGCGGGCGAGACCGTCCGCGAGGTGCTCGCGGACATCTCCGGCCGCTACCCGGCGCTCGAGGCACAGCTGTTCGAGGACGGAGGCCTCGCGCCGTTCGTGAACGTCTACGTCGGCGGCGAGGACGTGCGCACGCTCGATGGGCTCGAGACTCGCGTCAACGGCGCTTCCGTCATCCTCCTGCCGGCGATGGCCGGTGGCTGCTAACCAGCTCGCGTCGAGCCTCCTCGACCTCGTCGGCAACACGCCTCTGGTCGAGCTTTCCCGGTTCGCGCCTGGACCGGTGCGCATCTACGCAAAGCTCGAAGCGCAGAACCCGACCGGCTCGATCAAGGACCGCGTCGCCAAGGCGATGATCGAAGCGGCCGAGGCGTCCGGTGAGCTCGAGCCCGGCCGGCGCCTGCTCGAGCCGACGAGCGGCAACACGGGGATCTCGCTCGCGCTCGTCGCGAAGCTGAAGGGCTATCCGCTCACCTGCGTCATGCCCGCGAACGCGACGCCGGAGCGGCGCCTGCTCCTGAAGCGGTTCGGCGCCGAGATCGTCGAGTCGCCCGGTGAGGAGGGCTCGAACGGGGCCGTGCGGGTGGCCCTGGAGCTCGCAGAGCGCGATCCCTCGCTCTTCATGCCGTTCCAGTACGCGAACGAGGCGAACCCGCGCGCGCACTACGAGGGCACCGGCGCCGAGATCGCCGACGCACTCGACCGCGTCGACGTGCTCGTCGCCGGCCTCGGCACCGGCGGGACGCTGATGGGCACGGGCGCACGCCTGCGCGAACGGTTCCCCGACGTCGTCGTCGCGGCCGCCGAGCCGTTGCCGGGGGAAGCCGTGATGGGCCTTCGCTCGCTGGCCGACGGCTACGTGCCGCCGATCCTCGACGTCGACAAGCTCGACCGGAAGATCCTCGTCTCGAACGCCGAGTCGGTGGCCGCGCTGAAGGAGCTGCTCGACACGGAGGGGATCCTCGGCGGCGTCTCGTCCGGGGCGGTCGTCCACGTCGCCCGCCGGCTCGCCGGCGAGCTGGACGAGGGCGTCGTCGTCTGCGTCCTCGCCGACGGGGGCTGGAAGGAGATCTCGGCCGACTTCTGGGAGGCCGAGGACGTGGCCAAGTCGATGGAGCGAACGGTCTGGTGGTGATCCCGCCGGACGTCCGGGCCGAGCTGCGCGCACACGCCGAGGCGGAGGCGCCGAACGAGGCCTGCGGCCTCGTCGTCCTCCGGGACGGCGTCGCCGAGCGCTACGTCCGCGGCCGCAACGCCGCGGAGTCGCCCTACCGCTTCGAGCTCGAGGTGCCGCCCGAGACCTGGTTCCTCGAGGACGAGGGCTACGAGCTCGCGGTCTTCCACTCGCACCTCTCCTCGCCGCCGCGACCGTCCCGCACGGACGTCGAGAACATCGGCCTCTGGCAGGGGAAGCCGTATCTGATCCTCTCGCTCGGCTCCGACACGCTCTCCGGCTGGACGATCCGCGACGGCCGGATCGAACCGCTCGCGGTCGTCGCATGAACGTCTCCCAGCTCGCACCGGGGCTCTGGCGCTGGACGGCGCCGCATCCGGACTGGAAGCAGGGCGACGACTGGGAGCGAGACGTCGGCTGCGTCTACTACGAGGCCGGCGAGGCGACCGTCCTGATCGACCCCCTGGTGCCGGAGGAGCGAGAGCTGTTCTTCGAGGCGCTCGACCGCGACGTCGCGCGCCGGGGCCTCCCGCTGACGATCCTGCTCACGTGTGTCTGGCACGAGCGCAGCCGGGACGAGCTGACGGAGCGGTACGGCGCCGGCGACGCGCGCCCGGCCGAGGTCGACGCCTTCGAGTTTCCGGAGGTCGAGGAGGTGATCTGGTGGCTGCCGGAGCACAAGGCGCTCGTCGCGGGCGACCTCCTGCTCGGCGCTCCCGACGGCGTTCGCGTCTGCCCGGACTCCTGGCTCGAGGCGCCCGCGACGCCCGCGTCGATTCGCGCTGCGATGCGGCCGCTGCTCGACCTGCCGGTCGAACGGATCCTCGTCTCGCACGGCGAGCCCGTGCTCGAGGACGGTCGCGCCGCACTCGAGCGGGCGCTCGGCTAACGACAGAAGTCGGCGGCGACCGCGACGTAGAGGTCGCGGCAGCGCTCGACGCTCGCCAGCTCAACCCACTCGACCGCGGCATGCGCGCCGTCGCCGCACGGGCCGAACAGGATCGCCGGGATGCCGGCGTCGGCGAAGAGCGCCGCGTCCGTCCAGAAGGGCGCGCCGTACACCTCCTCCGACCTGGTCTGAGCCTGCACCGCCCGCACGATCTCTTCGTCAGGGGAGATCTCCATCGGGTCACGTCCGAACGGGAACCCGATCGAGCCGTTCGAGTCCCCGAGCAGTTCTCGCAGCTCGGCCTCGACCTCCTCCCGGCGCTCGCCGGGGATGGTGCGGCGCTCTCCCCGCAGCAGGCACCTGGCGGGATAGCTCGAGTACTCCTGGCCGCCCTCGATCAGCGAGGCGTGGATCGACCCCGTGCCGAGCAGCGCGTGGCTGGGTCGAGCCTGGAGCGACCGGTCCAGCGCCTCGATCTCGACGAGGATGCGGCCCATCTTGGCGATCGCGTCGATACCGAGATCCGGACGCGAGCCATGGGCGGCGCGGCCGTGGGTCTCGATGTCGAAGGCCAGCCAGCCGCGATGGGCGATGCAGAGTCGCTCGTCGGTCGGCTCGGCGACGATCGCCGCGTCGGCGCGCCAGCGTTCGAGCAGAGCCTCGGTCCCGATGCTCGCCGCCTCCTCGTCGACGACGGCGGCCACGATCACGTCCCCGCGCAGCCCTCGCCGCGCGCATTCGGCGCCCGCGCTCGCGATCGCCGCGAGGCTTGCCTTCATGTCGTAGGCGCCGCGGCCGTACAGCCGCCCGTCCTCGACCCGCGCGGAAAGACCACCATCCGGCTCGAGCAGCCCGACCGTGTCCAGGTGCGCGTTGAGCAGAAGCGTGCGGCCGCCGCCGCTCCCTCGCACGACGCCGACGACGTTCGGCCGTCCCGGCGCGACCTCCGTCGACGTGCACCTCGAGCCCGGCACGCTCGAGCCACTCCGCAAGCACGCGTGCGACCGCAGCCTCTCCGCCCCCGGTCGGGACGAGCGTGGGATTGACGGAGTCGATGGCGACCAACTGCGCCGCCAGCTCCGGCAGCATCAGAGCCGGACTGCCTCTCCCGACTCGGCCGAGCTGTAGAGCGCCTCGATCACCCGCGCCTGCGCGACCGCGTCGTCCCGTCCCAGCAGCGGCTCAGCCGTGCCTGCGATCGCCGCCGCCATGTTCGAGAGCTCGCGCTCGTAGGGGTTCGTCACCGGCACGTCGACCTGCTCGCCGTCGACGAGCACGCGGCCGCCCCAGTCCGAGCGCCACGGCGCCTCGAGCACGAGCGTCCCCTCCTCGCCGACCGCCTCCAGCCGCTGCCGCTTCGGGCAGCGTGAACGAGGCGTCGAAGAGGCCGACGACGTCGTTCGGGAAGCGGAGCGTGCCGTAGAAGTCGACGTCGACGCCGGTCGGGCCGACCACCTGCTCGCCGAAGACGCGCTCCGGCTCACCGCCGAGCAGCCGCGCGCCGCTGATGCAGTAGCAGCCGACGTCCATCAGCGCGCCGCCGTCGAGGTCGGCGACCATCCGGACGTTGTCGTGGTCGAAGAGGGGGAAGCTGAACGTCGTCCGGATCTCCCGCAGCCGCCCGATCTTGCCCTGCTCGACGAGCGTCCGCGCCGCCTCCGCCTGCGGGTGGTGGCGCCACATGAACGCCTCCATCACGACCACGCCCGCCCGCTCGGCCGCGTCCCAGGCCTCCTCGGCCTCCGCGGCGCGGCGCGAGTACGGCTTCTCGACGAGGACGTGCTTACCCGCCTCGATCGCCTTCAGCGTCCATTCGTGGTGCATCCCGTTCGGAAGCGAGATGTAGACCGCGTCGAGCTCGTCGTCGTCGAGCAGCGCCTCGTAGCTCCCGTGCGCGCGTGCGATCCCGTGCTCGCTCGCATACGCCTGCGCCTTGGCGCCGTCGCGGCTTGCGACCGCAGCGATCTCGACACCGTCCGGCGTGGCTTCGAGCAAGCGCGTCGTTGATGTTCGCCGTCGACATCAGGCCGAGCCTCATCGCGGCTCCAATCCTGCGTCGGCGAGCGCCTTCCGCGCGAGCGCGTCGTCGTCGGCGCCGGGCAGCCCGCTGACGCCGACCGCGCCGACGCGCCGGTCGCCGTCGAACGCGGCGACGCCGCCGAGGAAGAACGTGAAGAAGGGATCGAAGCTCGCGAGCTCGGCCGGGCCCTTCGAGCCGACCTTCTCGGCGAGCGCCTTGGTCGAGACGGCGTCACTGCGCGCGGCCGTGTAGGCCTTGCGCTGCGCGTTCAGCCGCGTATCGGGTGCGGCGCCGTCCATCGTCGCCGCGGCGACGAGCTCGCCGCCGCCGTCCGCGACGAACACCGAGACGGGAGCCGGAGCCTCGGCCACCACCGTCCGCACGATCGCCTGCGCCTGTTCCAGCTTCACGGTGCCTCCTGGATAGTTGAGACTGCGCGTCAACCCTACGACAAGGACAGATGGCAGACGAAATCGGGATCGGCATGCTCGGCTACGCCTTCATGGGCAAGGCGCACTCGCGCGCGTTCCGGGAGATCGCGCGGCTCGACACGCCGCTGCAGCCCCGGCTCGTCGCGGTGGCGGGACGAAACGAGGCCGGGGTCGCGGACACGGCCGCCCGCTACGGCTACGAGCGCTGGACGACCGACTGGCACGACCTGATCACCGATCCGGCGATCGGGCTCTTCGACAACGGCGGCCCCAACTCGCTCCACGCCGAGCCGACGATCGCGGCGGCCGAGGCGGGCAAGCACGTTCTCTGCGAGAAGCCGCTCGGCCGCGACGCCGCCGAGAGCTACGAGATCTGGCAGCGCGTCGAGGCGACGGGCGTCAAGCACCTCTGTGGCTTCAACTACCGCTTCGTGCCGGCGGTACGGCTTGCGCGGGAGCTGATCGAGGCCGGCGAGTTGGGCGAGATCCGCCACTTCCGCGGCCGCTACCTGCAGGACTGGGGCGACGACCCGACGCTCGACACCTGGCGCTTCCAGCCGGACGAGGCGGGGTCCGGCGCGCTCGGCGACCTCGGCACGCACGTCGTCGACCTGGCGCGCTTCCTCGTCGGCGAGATCGCGACCGTCGCAGGCTTCGTCCACACGTTCCTGCCGGGCCGGCGCGTCGACGACGCGCTCGAAGCGGCGGTCGAGTTCGAAAGCGGCCCGATCGGGACGATCGAGGCGACGCGGCTCGCGCTCGGGCGGCGGAACGCCTTCCAGTGGGAGATCAACGGCTCGAAGGGCTCGCTCGCGTTCGACATGGAGCGGCTGAACGAGTTGCAGGTCTTCCGGGCCGACGGCGACCGCGCGCGCGGCTTCAAGACGGTGCTCGTCTCCGAGACCGACCATCCGTTCTGGGATCTCTGGTGGCCGCCCGGCCACATCATCGGCTGGGGCGACACGTTCACGCACGAGGCGCTCCACCTGCTCCGCGCGATCGCGGAGGACTCGAACGTCGCTCCCTACGGCGCCACCTTCGAGGACGGCTACCGAGCGGCCGAGGTCTGCGACGCGATCGTCCGCTCGGGCGAGACCGGCAGCCGGGTGACCGTCGAGTACCGCTCCTAGGAGGGTCTGGCGAAAACAGCGGCTGAGCCGCCGTTCCGCCAAACCCTCCTAGTAACAGACTGTTACAAGGAGCCGCCGAACCGCTGCACGCTGCGCTGAGCCAAGTAACAGACTGTTACTTGGCGGTCGTCAGCGGCCGGCCTTGCGCTGGCGCCGGCGCAGGACGGTGTCGAGCGTGACGGCGAAGAGGAGGATGCCGCCGGTGGTGATGTAGATCACGCCCTGGGTGAGGTTGAGCGTGTTGAGCCCGTTCGCGATCGTCGCGATCACGGCCGCTCCGAAGAGGGCGTCCCGGACCTCGCCGCGGCCGCCGAAGAGGCTCGTGCCGCCGATCACGGCTGCCGCGATCGCGTCGATCAGCAGCGTGCCGCCGCCTGCGTTCAGGTCGACGCTGTTCAGCCGCGCTGCGAGCACGACGCCGCCGAGACCGGCCATCGCGCCGGAGATCATGAAGACGAGCACGCGGACGCGGGCGACGTTGATGCCCGCGCGGCGTGCCGCCTCCGCGTTGCCGCCGACCGCGTAGACGTGGCGGCCGAACGTCGTCCGCTTGGCGAGGAACGTCAGGACCAGGAGCGCCGCGATCATCAGGACGAGCACGAAGGGGACGCCGCGGTCGCGGTTGCAGATGATCACGGTCACGACCGTCACCGCGACGACGATCACGACCTTGGCGACGAGGATGAACGGGTCCCGCACCGGCACGCCGTGCCGCCGGGCGGAGAGCACCCCCGAGAGGACGCTGGCGGCGTACACCCCGCAGACGATCGCAGCCATGATCCAGCCCGCCCGCACGGAGAAGAAGTAGTTGGCGGTGTTGTTGACCGTCTCGTTCTGGATCACGATCACGCCTTCTACCTCGATCGACTTCTGGATCACGCCTTGCCAGATCTGATAGCCGGCGAGCGTGACCACGAACGCGGGCACGCCGATGAACGCGACGAACGAGCCCTGGAAGGCGCCGATCAGCACACAGGCTCCGACCGCGAGCAGGATCGCGATCAGCCCGGGCAGCTCGAACGAGCCGTCCGGCAGGGTGAGCTTGGCGACGACGACCCCTGCGATGCCGCTGATGTAGCTGATCGAAAGGTCGATCTCGCCGATCAGGAGCACGAAGACGACCCCGTAGGCGAGCATGGTCGTCCCCGCCATCTGCGTGAGGATGTTCGAGAAGTTGCCGGGGCTGAGGAAGTTTTCGGCCTTGAACGAGAAGAAGACGACGATCAAGGCGAGCCCGATCAGCACGGGCCAGCTGCCGAGGTTGCCGCCGCGGATGTTGTCGAGCGTGCGCCCGAGGAAGCTCTCGGGCACCGCCACGGCGGGCGCGGCGGCGGTGGGGTCGGTGCTCACGCAGGCTCCGGATCGGTCGACGGGATCCCGGACACCTTCGTCGGGACACCGGCGGTGATCGCCTGGACGACCTCCTGCTGCGTCGTCTGGTCGCGCTCGTAGACAGCGATGCTTCGTCCGAGCCGCAACACGGTGATCCGGTCCGCGACGGCGAAGATGTCGTGCAGGTTGTGCGAGATCAGCACGACGGCAAGCCCCTGGTGCGCCAGGCGCTCGACGAGCTCGAGCACCTGCTGAGTCTGCGCGACGCCGAGCGCTGCGGTCGGCTCGTCGAGGATCACGAGCCGGGAGTTCCACATCACCGCACGAGCGACGGCGACCGACTGCCGCTGGCCGCCGGAGAGCGTCGCGACCGGCTGGCGGATGGAGCGGATCGTCGTGACCGCGAGGCTCTTCATCGTCTCGGCCGTCTTCGCCTCCATCACCGGCTCCTTCAGCCGTTGGAAGATGTCGTGTGCCTCGCGGCCGAGGTACATGTTCTGGACGACGTCGAGGTTGTCGCAGAGCGCAAGGTCCTGGTAGACGACCTCGATCCCGAGCTTGGCGGCGTCCTTCGGCCCGTGGATGTGGACCTCGTTGCCGTCGAACAGCACCTGGCCGCTGTCGGGCGAGTGGGTGCCTGCCACGCACTTGATCAGCGTCGACTTGCCGGCGCCGTTGTCGCCGACGAGGGCCATGACCTCCCCCTCCCGGACCTCGAACTCGACGTCGCTGAGCGCCTGGACCGAGCCGAAGGCCTTCGAGATCCCGTGGAGCTCGAGGAGGGGCGTCGATGCCTCGGCGGTGGTCATGGGTGCAAAGGAAGGTGGGGGCACGCCCTAGGGACGGCCCCCACCCGATCGGTTCCTAGTCGCAGTACTGCTTGTAGGTCCCGACGCACACCTTCGACTTCTTCAAGTAGCCGTTGAAGAGCTGCTTGTAGTTCGCCTTGGTGATCGCCACCGGCGGGATGATGAATGCGGGCAGCAGCTTGCTGCCGTTCTTCACCGTTCCGGTCCGCTTCGGCGTCCCGCCCCTCGCAAGGACGATCGCAGCGGCCGCCGATGCGGCCGCAAGCTTCCGCGTGTCCTTCCAGACGGTCATCGACTGCCAGCCGGAGATGATGTTCTGGACGCCCTGCTCGGTCGCGTCCTGACCGCTGAGTGCGATCGGCTTCAGCTTCCGGGCCTTCAGAGCGACGACGACGGCGTTCGCGAGGCCGTCATTGGCCGCCGCGACGCCCTGGATGTTGTTGCTCGTCTTCACGAGCATCTGCTCGAAGATCGTCCCCGCCTTCTGGTTGTCCCAGCCCGGCGTGAACTGCTGCGGTCCCTTCGTGAGCGTCCCGTTCTTGTAGAGCGGGTTCAGGACCGACTCGTAGCCGCCCTTGAAGAGGAACGAGTTGTTGTCGGTCTGGCCGCCGTGCAGCTCGGCCACGACCGGCTTCTTCGAGTACGTGCCGAGCTTCTTCAGGCCGGCGACGACGCCCTTGCCCTGCAGTACGCCGACAGCACGGCCGTCGAACGAGATGTAGATCGCAGCGCTGCCGCCGATCACCTGGCGGTCGTACTCGATCACCTTCGCGTTCCTCGACTTCGCAGCAGCCTCGATCGCGATCGAGGAGCCCTTGTCGAGTGAGACGAGGATGACCACCTTGGCGCCGTTGGCGAGGCACTGGTCGGCCTGCGTCTTCTGCTTCTGGGCGCTGCCGTCCGCATTCGTGATCACGTACGAGACGCCTGCCTTCTTGAAGGAGGCCACGAGCGCCGGCCTGTCCTGGGTCTCCCAGCGGACCGACGACTTCGGATCCGGGAGCAGGACGCAGATGTCGGCGCTACCGCCGGTCCGCTTGGTCGGCTTCGCGACCGCCGCCGAGACGGTGACGCTCACCGCCAGAGCCGCAATCACGAGAGCAACGATCGTTTTCTTCACAGTTTTCGCCTCCATGTCGTTCGGATAGGACCCGGTCTGGTGCTACGCGGTGGAGGTGACACCACCGTTGCCTCCTCCAGCGATGGAACCCTGCTGCTCAAACACACTGTCCGCGAGGGCCACCTCCTCCTCGGCGCCAACAAACCTAAGCCTGTTCCTCGGTCGAGTCAACGTGGCGATTCGCGGCAATACTACTCCTCTAGGGATTTAGTTCAATGGCCCGTACGGAGCATCGCCCTGCGTCACGTGACGGGATACTCGGACACCGGGGAGCTGCCCTCGTAGCGCGTGGTCGTCGTCAGATACGGCCGGACGTTGCCGCGCGTGACGAAGAGCAGGCCGGTGTTCGTGTCCGACGGCGCGACGAGACCGCTGCTGTACCGGACCATGAAGAGCTGGAAGATCGGCAGGAAGCCCTGGAGGTACGGCTGCTGGTCGATGGTGAAGTCGAGGTGGCCGTCGGCGATCGCGCGCAGCGTCGTCGGCAGCAGGTCGTAGCCGCCCGCGCGCACGCCGCGGCGGCGCAGCCCGTGCCTCCGCATCACCTCGGCCACGCCCTGGGTCGAGCCCCCGTCCACAGCGAACATGCCGCGCAGGTTCTTGTGCGAAGCGTAGGTCGCCTCGATCCGCTTGCGCTCCTCGGCCACGCCAGTCCCGGTCGCGACGACGGTCGCGCGGATCGGCTTGCCGGAGTCCTTGATCGCATCGAGCGCGCCGTCGACGCGCGGCTGGATGTTCAGCTGCCCCGGGGTGGCGATGAAGAGGAAGACGTCGCCGTCCTTGACGAGCTCGGCGATGCGGGCGCCGAACTTCAGGCCGGACTGGTAGAGATCCTGGCCGATGTAGGCGAGCCGCGTGTTGCCGACGCCGCCGTCCGCGTTGTACGAGACGACCGGGATGCCGCGACTGAGCGCCTCCACCGTCGGCTTGTTGAACGCGCGCCGGTCGATGACGGAGACGGCGATCCCGTCCGCGCCGCGATCGATCGCGCGCCGCATGGCGCGCACCATCTCGCCCACATCGCTGCGCCTCGAGCCCGTCCAGGCGTAGGTCGCGCCGTACTGCCTGCACGCATCCTGGATCCCGTACCGCGTCGGGACGAAGAACGGGTTGGTCGTCGCATGGTTGACGAAGACGAAGCGCCAGCGCGGATGAGGCTCGAGGAACCCGGGCCCCGCTGCGGCACCGACCCCGTGCGCAGAGGCCGGGAGACCCATAGCGGCGGCGGCGACGCCGAGCGAGCGGAGCAGCCGGCGGCGGTCGAGCGTCTCCTTCACGAGGGCGACCGCCGCAGCAGCCAGACCGTCGCGGCGAGGAGTGCCACCGCGAGCGCGACGAAGATCCCGGCCTCGATCGCCTGGAACGTCCAGAAGCGGTCGGCGGGCTGGAAGGAGAGTGCGCGCCGCCAGCCGAGCGAGAGCAGGTACTCCTGCGGGTCGATCCGGGCCTGTTGCGCGTGCAGGACGGCGAGGTCCTCGCGCGCCGAGGTGATGTGACGGCCCACCGCATCCACGAGCGAGTTGCTCAGCACCCAGTCGCGCGCGTGCGCGCCGGGCACGAGCCCCGCCATCGTCTCGTGCTCGGGGGCCTCGTAGCGCGGTCGCAGGAAATTGGCGACCGCGAGCCGGACCGCGACGAACACCACCAGCGTCAGCGATATTGCGGCCAGGCTGCGCCGGAGCGCAGCGCCGGCGAGCACGCCGAGGCTGAGCGCGAAGAGCGCGTACGCGGGCACGACGAGGCCCTGGATCTCGAAGCCGGTGGGGCTCATGCGCCCCTCGAGCCCGTCGAACGGCTGCCGCCACCACATCACCACGGCGCTGAGCACGGCGCCGCCGACGGCAATCGCCAGGGCCAACAGCAGCGTCTTCGAGAGCAGCCAGCGGCGGCGCGTGAGGCTCTGCGTCCAGGCGAACCGGTGCGTGCCGTGCTCCAGCTCCCGGGCGAGGAGTGGCGCGCCGATGAACATCCCGACGAGCGCAGGCAGGAGGATCAGGTAGCCCGCGATGTCGACGCGGTTGCCGAACTCGGACTCGAAGTGGCGCACGATGATGTCGCAGCCGGAGCGCGCCGTCGGCGGCAGGCACGAGGAGAGCGCCTCACGCTGGTACGCAGTCCGCATCGGCAGCCCGGTGACGAGTGCCGCGAGGGCGAGCGCAACGATCAGAGCGAGGCCGATGAGCAACTGGTGGCGATGCTGCCGCCAGGTCACCCATGCCATCGCAGCCGCCCCCTCTCCGGTGCGCGCGGGCCGGGCAGGCGCTCGGGCGCCATGTAGGCGAGGAGCAGGTCCTCGAGGCCGATCTCGTCGACCGACCACGACGGGTCGACGACCTGGCCGTCGATCCGGACGAGCAGCGTCATCTGGCGCCCGCTGTGCCGTCTCCGGACGATCTCCTGGACGCCTGCGAGCCGCCCGAGGGGGCGCGCCGCGCCCGTGAGCAGACGGTGCGTCGAGATCAGCTCCTCGGCGCTGCCCTCGAGCCGGACGTGGCCGCCGCCGAGCAGGACGATGTGGTCGGAGACGCGCTCGATGTCGGCGATCACGTGTGAGGCGATCACGACTGTCGCCTCGAGCTCGGAGACGCCGTCCATCAGCAGCTGCAGGAACTCCCGAGCGGCGAGCGGGTCGAGCCGCTCGAACGGCTCGTCCAGGAGCACCAGGGCCGGGCGCTTCCCGAGCGCGACCGCGAGCGCGAGGCGGCTCCGCTCACCCGCCGTCAGCGACGACACGCGCTGGTGGGAGGAGAGCCGGGTCAGGAACTCGCCCGCAATCGACGCGTCCCAGCCGGAATTCGTCGCTCGCGCGAACTCGATCGTGTCGCGCACCGTGAACGACCGATAGAGAGGAGCCTCGCGGGCCACGTAGCCGACGCCGGCGAGAACGTGCGGCTCGAGGCGGGGGTCGCGCCCGAGCACTTCGACGGTGCCCTCCGTTGGCGCGAGCAGGCCGACGGTGAGGCCGAGAAGCGTCGACTTCCCGGCACCGTTCGGGCCTGCCAGGCCGACAATGGCTCGCTCCGGGATCGCCAGCGTGCAGTCGCGCAGCGCCCAGCGTCGCCTGTACCGCTTGCCCACCCCGTGCAGCGCGAGCGGAGCGCTCATGCCACTCGGCGGACGAACGCCTCCCGGAGGGTCGTCGAGATCACCGCGCGGATGCTCTCCTCGTCCAGGCCGGCCCGCTCGGCCGACTCGAGCCAGCGCTCGAGCTCGCGCCGGAGAGACTCGTGGTGCTTCTGGGACGGGGCGACGAGCGTGCCGGTGACGAACGTCCCCCGGCCGGGCCGCGCTTCGACGAGACCGCTCGCCTCGAGCTCGCGGTACCCCTTCGCGACCGTGTTCGGGTTGATCGCCAGGTCGGCGACGACCTCCCGGACCGTCGGCAGCTGGTCGCCGACATCGAGCAGGCCGAGCCGCAGCGCCTCCTTCACCTGCTGCACGATCTGCAGGTACGGCGCGACGCCCGAACGTGGATCGAGGTGGAACTCGATCATCGTGCGCGCCAGCGTACAGCCTCGCGGGCGACTTCTCCAGCAGATTTCGCGCTGGAGGAATCGACCCGCGACGGCATACCATGGGCGTCGATGAGTGCTCCCGGCTCGGGCAAGCCGACACTGACGATTCGCGGCACGGAGTATCCGGTTCTCCTGCCGAGCATTCGCGACCCGCGCCTCCACCTCGCGGCCGTGATCATCTCGCTGCAGGTGCTCGGCCAGGTGGCGTTCGAGTTCCGGCTCTCGATCGCCCAGATCCTCGTCTCACTCCTGACCTGCGCCGTGCTCGAGATGGGGATCGCATTCCGGCGCCAGCACGTGATCCTCTGGCCCGCGAGCGCGCTCCTGACAGGAAACGGCGTCGCCTTCATCCTCCGCGTCCCGGGGACCGAGCACGGCGACTGGTGGAGCATGAACGGCTGGTGGATCTTCGCCGCGACCGCCGCGGTGTCGCTGCTCTCGAAGCATCTGATCCAGTTCAGGGGGCGTCACATCTTCAACCCCTCGAACTTCGGGCTCGTGCTCTGCTTCCTGCTGCTCGGTCCGGAGCTCGCCGACCCGCTCGAGTTCTGGTGGGGGCCGATGTCGTTCTGGCTCGCGCTGGCACTGGCGATCATCGTCGGCGGCGGCTTCGCGATCCTCCGGCGGCTCCGCCTGCTCAGCATCGCGATCACCTTCTGGGTCACCTTCGTCGCCAGCATCGCCGTGCTCGCGGCGAGCGGCCACGACATGACTGCACGCTGGCACCTCGGGCCGGTCTCGGACTGGTACTTCTGGCAGGTCCTCGCCTTCTCGCCCGAGATCCTCGTCTTCCTGTTCTTCATGATCACCGACCCGAAGACGATCCCGGCGGGCAAGGTCGGGCGCCGGATCTACGCGGTCTCGATCGGGCTGCTCGCGGCGCTGCTGCTCGCGCCGCAGACAACCGAGTTCGGGTCGAAGGTGGCAGTCCTCTCGGCCCTGGCGATCGTGTGCGCGGCGCGTCCGCTGCTCGAGCTGCTCGGCGCCGCCGTCCGCAGACGGGGCTGGGCAGGAGGGCTCGCCGCGAGCCGCACGGTCGGTGCGGCGGCGCTCGCGGGTGCGGTCGTCTTCGTCGGCCTGCTGGTCGTCGCCGGAAACCCGGCCCGCTCGAGCGCCGAGGCGACGGTGCTGCCCGCATCGGCGGCGGGCGAGCACGTCGACGTCTCCGTTCAGCCGGCGCAGGGGATTGCGCCGATCGACCAGCGAACCGCCCGGCAGATCGCGCGCGACGTCGTCGCGGATCTCGAGAACGAATCAGAAGCGCTCCGCCGCCGCGACCGCGAGCGGGCGACGGCGGGCGCGGACGGCGCCCGGCTCGCGGGGCTGTGGCAGCAGATCGACGCCGGGGACGCTAGTGCCGCCGACGTGCCGCACTACCGCATCGAGCGCGTGCGGGTGACCCTGGAGCCCAGCGACGGCCAGGCGCCCCCGACCGTGGTCGCGAAGGCCTCCGGAACCATCGAGCGCGGTGGTACGCCGAAGCGGTTTGCCGGAACCTTCGAGCTCGTGCTGAAGGACGGCCGCTACCTGATCACCGCCGCCCGGGGAGAGGCGCAGCAATCGTCTCCGCCGACCCTCCGTTCGAATGCCCTCGGCGGCGTCCGGCTGCAGGACGTGGCCGCGCAGGTCGGGCTCGACTTCAGGCAGGCGGCGTTCCACTTCGGGATGACGAACGAGCCGGAGGCGATGATGGGCGGCGGCCTCTGCTGGCTCGACTACGACGACGACGGCTGGCTCGACCTCTACGTCGTCAATGCGTACGCCGACGAGCAGTACGACCGCTGGACGGAGCGCGGCGGCCTGCCCCGGAGCGCGCTCTTCCACAACGTGCAGGGGCGATTCGTGGACGTCAGCCGCGGGTCGGGCGCTGACCTGCAGCTCCGCGGCAACGGCTGTGTCGCGGCGGACTTCAACCTCGACGGCAACACCGACCTCTTCGTCACCACCGCCGGCTACAACGTCGCCACCAACGGCTACGACGCGCTGCTCTGGGGGCACGGCGACGGCACCTTCACGGAAGGCGCCCGCGCGGCCGGGATCAACGACCCGGGCTGGCACGCAGGCGCGGCGGTCGGAGACGTGAACGGCGACGGGCGCCCCGACCTGTTCGTTGCCGGCTACGCCGACGTCAACACTCCGATCCCCTCCTCGGCAGGCGGCTTCCCGTCCAACTACGCCGGCGTGCGTGACCGCCTCTACCTCAACCAGGGCGAGGACGGGAACGGGCGCTCCCGCTTCCGCGAGGTCGGACGTCAGGCGGGCCTCGAGACGGCTCACGTCGACCACGGCCTCGGCGCGGTCTTCACGGACGTCGACGGGGACGGCCGGCTCGACCTCTACGTCGCCAACGACCTCGACCCCAACCGGCTTTACCTGAACGCGGCCCGGCCGGGAGCTCCGCTCGGCTTCCGCCTGGAGGAACGCGGGCGCGCGAAGCGCGTCGACGATGCCAACGCCGGCATGGGCGTCGCAGCGGCGGATTACAGCCTCGACGGGCGTGAGGACCTGTTCGTGACGAACTCGCGCCGCCAGCTGCACGCCGCCTATCGCAGCACTCCAACGGCGTTCGCGGATGCGCGCCCCGACTTCGCGCCGGCGCTCGGCACGGACTTCACCGGCTGGGGAGTGTCGTGGATCGATCTCGACCTCGACACCAATCTCGACCTCGTCCTGGCGAACGGCGCGATCCCGCTCCAGAGCCTGGCGAAGGATGCCGAGCGGATCCAGGTGCTCGAGAATCTGACCGGCGAGGGGCGCCGCGGCGAGTTCGCCGACGCGGGCGCGGCCGTCGGCGCGGACGCCGTCCGGCCCAGCAACGGGCGCGGCCTCGCCGCAGCCGACTACGACAACGACGGCGACATGGACGTCGCAGTCAACTCGATCGCCGGCCGCCTGATCCTGCTCCGGAACAGCGGCGCCGGCGGCCACTGGCTCGAGGTGAGGCTGAGCCGCTTTGCTCCGGGAACCACGATCACGGCCGTGCTGCCGGGCGGACGCACACTCGTGCGCGAGGTCCACGCCGGCAGCAGCTACCTCTCCTCGGAGGATCCGCGCGTCCACTTCGGTCTCGGAGCCGCGACGAAGGTGGCCGCGCTCGTCGTGCGCTTCCCCGGCGGACGCGAGCGCCGGCTCACGCACGTCGCCGCCGACCGCCTGCTCACCGTGACGCCGTAGAGTCCCGGCATGCCGGAGAACGTCCTCACCGACGACGCGGTCGAGTTCCTCACGGAGCTCGAACGGAGGTTCGGCCCGCGGCGGCGCCAGCTGCTCGACGCGCGCCACGAGCGTGCGCAGCGGCTGCGCGAGGGCGAGCTCCCGGACTTCCTGCCCGAGACGAAGAACGTCCGCGAGGGCGACTGGCGCGTCGCGCCGGCGCCGGCCGAGCTCCAGGACCGCCGGGTCGAGATCACGGGCCCGGTCGACCGGAAGATGGTGATCAACGCGCTCAACTCGGGCGCGAAGATGTTCATGGCCGACTTCGAGGACTCGAACTCGCCGACCTGGCGGAACTGCATCGAGGGTCAGATCAACCTGACCGACGCGCTCGAGCGCACCATCTCGCTCGACACGGGCGAGAAGCAGTACAGCCTGAACGAGCAGACGGCGACGCTGCTCGTACGCCCCCGCGGTTGGCACCTGGAGGAGCGGCACTTCCAGGTCGACGGCGCACCGATCTCGGCCAGCTTGTTCGACTTCGGCCTCTACTTCTTGCGCAACCACGCCCGCGGCGGCACCTGGTTCTACCTGCCGAAGCTGGAGTCGCACCTGGAGGCACGCCTCTGGAACGACGTCTTCGTCTGGGCGCAGGACGAGCTCGGCATGGCCCAGGGCACGATCAAGGCGACCGTCCTGATCGAGACGATCCTCGCCGCCTTCGAGATGGACGAGATCCTCTACGAGCTGCGCGAGCACTCGGCCGGCCTGAACGCGGGCCGGTGGGACTACATCTTCAGCGTGATCAAGAAGCTCGGGCACCGGCCCGAGTTCGTCCTGCCCGACCGCGCGGCGGTGACCATGGCCGTCCCGTTCATGCGCGCCTACACGGAGCTGCTCGTGAAGACCTGCCATGCCCGCGGCGCGCATGCGATGGGCGGCATGGCCGCGTTCATTCCCTCCCGCCGCGACCCGGAGGTCAATGCGGCCGCGCTCGCGAAGGTGCGCGAGGACAAGGAGCGTGAGGCCGGCCAGGGCTTCGACGGCACCTGGGTTGCCCATCCCGATCTCGTGCCGGTGGCGATGGAGATCTTCGACCGCGTCCTCGGCGAACGGCCGAACCAGGTCGAGCGGCAGCGCGACGACGTCTCCTCGACGGCGGCCGACCTGCTCGACGTCAGCTCGACGCCCGGCGGGATCACGATGGCCGGCCTGCACAACAACGTCTCGGTCGGGATCCAGTACCTCGCCGCCTGGCTGCAGGGGTCGGGCGCGGTCGCGATCTTCAACCTGATGGAGGACGCGGCGACGTCGGAGATCTCGCGCTCCCAGGTCTGGCAGTGGCTCCGGCACGGCGAGGTTGCGCGCGCAGACGTCGAGGCGGCGATCGAGGAGGAGGTCGCGAAGCTGGACGGCGACTACGCCGAGGCGCGCGAGCTGTTCGAGCAGGTGGCGCTGGGTGACGAGTTCGTCGAGTTCCTGACGCTGCCCCGCCTACGACCACATCGACTAGGAGGGTTGGCGAGATAGCGGCTGAGCCGTTCCGCCAAACCCTCCAGGCCGAACGGCCCATTGCGTCGAGAGGGTATTTGCCGACAACCTAGAGGGATGAACGACGGACAGATCCTGCTCTGGTGCATCGCGCTGATCGCGCTCGAGCTCCAGCACCTGAAGTGGATCGTCTGGGAGCACTGGACCTGCCGCCGGTGCGGCGTCAAGCACCGCGAGTGCGGCCACGGCTCCCGGCTCGTGAAGTACCTCTAGTCGCCGCGGCGATCGAAGAAACTGCCAGTCGCCGTCGGCGGTGATCGCCGTGCGGTAGCCGAGATAGCCCGTGCCCTGCGTCTTCATCTGGTCGACCTGCTCGGCGGTGTAGAGCCCGGCGTAGACGAGATCCCGCCATGCCTCCTCGGTCGGGTTCTCGTTGTACGCGGTCGGCCAGGCGTAGGAGCCCGACTCGTTGCGCGTGAACGGCAGGGTCAGGATCGTCGCGAGCGCCCGCATCGGCTTCGGCTGCTGAGAGGAGTCCTCCTCGAGCTTGCGCCAGTACTCGGACGCGTCGCTGGTGGCGCCGTAGCTGAACGTGAAGCCCGCACCCTTCTCGAGCGCGATCTGCTCGAGCGTGTCGTAGTCGCACGCGATGGCAGCGTCGAAGACGCGCTTGCGAACGTCGGCGACCGCCGCCGGCAGGTCCTGCTCCGGCAGCGTCAGCCGCACGCCGGACGTCGAGCACTCGCCCTCGGGCTCGGTCTCCGTCACGGTCGTCTCCGTCTCGGTCTCGGTCGTGGCCGGCTCCGTCACGGCCTCGGTCGTTGCCGGCAGCGACGAGCCCGCCTCATCGGTGTTGTCCGAGCCGCAGCCGGCCAGCGCCAGCGCGGCCAGGACGATTGCAGGCAGCAGCCTCATGCGGTCTCCGTTCGCTCGCGGGCGGCGGTGCCCTCCCGCACCGCCGTAAGGGTTGTGTGAGGAGTGATCGCCTCCGGGTCGGGCAGGAGGTGCAGCAGTGCAGGTCCTCCCGCGGCGAGCGCCCGATCGAGCGCCGGCGCGAACTCCTCCGTCCGCTCGACGCGCCCGGCATGGAGGCCGAAGGACGCTGCGAACGCAGCGAAGTCGGGATTGGTGAGGCTCGTGCCGATCACGCGCCCAGGGTACTCACGCTCCTGGTGCATGCGGATCGTGCCGTACATGCCGTTGTCGACCACGAGGAAGACGACGTTCGTGCGCTCCTGCGCTGCGGTGGCGAGCTCCTGGCCGCTCATCAGGAAGTCGCCGTCGCCGGCGAAGCAGACGACCGTCCGGTCCGGATGGACGATCTTGGCGGCGATCGCGGCCGGGACGCCGTACCCCATCGCCCCGCTCGTCGGCGCCAGCTGACTGCGGTAGCGCGTGAACCGCCAGAAGCGGTGCGGCCAGGTGGCGAAGTTGCCGGCGCCGCTGCACAGAATCGCGTCCGCCGGCAGCCGCTCGCGCAGGACCGCCATCACCTCGCTCATGTTCAGCGCTCCGGGCGACGGCACCGGCTCGAGCGTCTTCAGGTAGTCGGCGCGGGCGGCCTCGACCCAGGCGCGGCGGGACGGACTTTGTGTTCCTGTCACACAAGCCTCGCGCGCGGCGGCGGCGAACTCGGGCGAGCCGGCGTGGATCGCGAGCACCGGCTGGTAGACCCGGCCGAGCTCCTCCGCACCGGCGTGGACGTGGACGAGCGTCTGCTTCGGCAGCGGCGGCTCGACGAGCGTGTAGCCGCCCGTCGTCATCTCTCCGAGGCGCGGCCCGACGACGAGCAGCAGGTCGGCCTCGGTGACGCGTGCCGCGAGCGCGGGATCGATCCCGACGCCGACGTGACCGGCAAAGACGCGCGAGCCGTTGTCGACGTAGTCCTGGCGGCGAAAGGAGGTCGCGACCGGCAGCTCGTTCGCCTCGCAGAAGGCGGCGATGTCCTCGGCCGCCTGCGCGCTCCACTTGCCGCCGCCGACGATCGCGAGCGGCCGCTGCGAGCTCTCGAGGAGCGTACCGCAGGCGCTCGAGCTCGTCCTGGCCCGGATGCGTGTGCACGGGCCGGTACGGGCCGGAGTCGGCGACGTCGACCTCGTCGACGAGCATGTCCTCGGGCAGCGCGAGCACGACCGGCCCAGGCCTCCCCGCGGTCGCGACCGCGAAGGCGCGGGCCAGGAGCTCGGGGATCCGCTCGGCGCTCTCGATCTGCGCCACCCACTTCGCGATCGAGTTGAACATGCGGCGGTAGTCGATCTCCTGAAACGCCTCGCGCTCGAGCATGTCGCGGCCGACCTGGCCGATCAGGAGGATCAGCGGCGTCGAATCGTGGTAGGCGGTGTGGACGCCGATCGAGGCGTGGGTGGCGCCGGGACCGCGCGTGACGAGGCAGATGCCCGGACGGCCCGTCAGCTTGCCGTACGCCTCGGCCATGGTCGCCGCCGCAGCCTCGTGGCGGCAGGTGACGAGCCGGATCGGCGCATCGTGGAGCGCATCGAGCACCGCGAGATAGCTCTCACCCGGGACGCAGAAGGCCAGCTCGGTGCCGTGCAGCGCCAGCTGGTCGACCAGCACTCTGCCGCCGGTGCGGAGCATCAGAGGTGGATCGCGCCCTGTGCCAGCGCGTCGCCGTTCGAGTCCTCGGCGCGGACGAGGACGACGCGGACGAACGATCCGCGCCCCGCGACCTCGGCGGGCTCGACGAAGGCGCCGAACGGCTGCACCGTCTCGCCGTCGACCGAGAGCTCGCCGCGGAGGACGCAGCCGATGCCGGGCCCCTCGGCCGGGCCGCCGTCCCGCTCGCAGCGCATCGCGTAGTCGGCCCAGGGGTCGAGCTCGATGGGCGCCGAGAGCTTCGCGTCCTCGACCGACCACTCGGTCAGCTCCCAGCGAAGCACGGTGGCGCCGTCGGCGCCGGCCGCAAGCTCCGCCTCGTCGTCACCGAACGCGGCCGTGCCCGCGTGCAGCGTCGCCAGCTCGCCGGAGGCGACGTAGACCATGCGGCCGCCGGCCGGCAGTCGGATCGACTCCCCCGGCCCGAGCAGGTCCTCGTAGAGCGAGAGCGAGGTCATTGAGCTCGGTTCATACGCCGAGGCAGACGTACTTGAGCTCGAGCCAGTCGTCGAGGCCGTACCTCGAACCCTCCCGGCCGATCCCCGACTCCTTCATGCCGCCGAAGGGTGCCACCTCCGTCGAGATGATCCCGGTGTTGACGCCGAGGATCCCGTACTCGAGCCCTTCCGAGACGCGCCAGACGCGGCTCAGATTCCGGCTGTAGAAGTACGCGGCGAGGCCGTACGGCGTGTCGTTCGCGAGCCGGATCGCGTCCTCCTCGGCCGCGAAGCGCTGGATCCCCGCGACGGGGCCGAACGTCTCCTCGCGCGTCATCGCCATCGAGCCGTCGACGCCCGTGAGCACGGTCGGCTCGAAGAACGTCCCCTCGAGCCGGCGGCCGCCGCGGACGAGCTCGGCGCCGGAGCCGGTCGCGTCGGCGACGTGGCGCTCGACCTTCTCGACCGCGCCCGCGTCGATCAGCGGCCCGACCTGCGTGCCGTCGTCGAGCCCGTTGCCGACGACGAGCCCGCCGACGGCGGCCTCGAAGCGCGAGACGAACTCGTCGTGCACCGAATCCTGGACGAGGATCCGGTTCGCCGAGACGCACGTCTGGCCGGAGTTGCGGAACTTGCAGAGGATCGCGCCCTCGACCGCCGCGTCCAGGTCGGCGTCGTCGAAGACGACGAACGGCGCGTTGCCGCCGAGCTCGAGCGAGACCTTCTTGACGGTGCCGGCGCATTGCGCCATCAGCAGCTTCCCGATCTCGGTCGAGCCGGTGAAGGAGAGCTTGCGCACGACCGGATTCGAGGTCAGCTCGCCGCCGATCACGGGCGCGTCATCGGCGTCGCCGGTGACGACCTGGAGCACCCCGTCGGGGACGCCCGCCTCGGCGGCGAGGTCGGCGAGCGCGAGCGCGGTCAGCGGGGTCTGCTCGGCGGGCTTGATCACGATCGTGCAGCCGGCAGCGAGCGCGGGCGCCGCCTTGCGCGTGATCATCGCGGCGGGGAAGTTCCAGGGCGTGATCCCGGCCGTGACGCCGATCGGCTCCTTCAGGACGACGATCCGCTTGTCGGGCTGGTGCGCCGGGATCGTGTCGCCGTAGACCCGCTTCGCCTCCTCGCCGAACCACTCGAAGAAGGAGGCCGCGTAGGCGATCTCGCCGCGGGCCTCTGCGAGCGGCTTCCCCTGCTCGCTCGTGAGCAGCCGCGCGAGCTCCTCCTGCCGCTCGAGCATCAGATCGGAGAGGCGACGGAGGACGGTCGCGCGCTCCTTGGCGGTGCGCGCGCGCCACGCCGGATAGGCGCGCTCGGCCGCGGCGATCGCGCGCCGCGTCTCCTCGACGCCGTGCCGCGGCACCTCCGCGATCGCCTCACCTGTCGCCGGATTCGTGACGGAGAACGTCTGCGTGGACGCGACGGCGGTCATCGCTGAGAGGATAGTCGGCAGGTTGTTCGCCGACGCCCATACCGACCTGCTGCTGGAGCTCGCCCACCGCGAGCACCGGCTCGGCGAGACGAACGTGTTCGGGCAGACGTGGCTGCCGCTGCTCGAAGCCGGCGGTGTCGGCATGCAGGTCTGCCCCGTCTACATCGACCTCGAGCTCCAGCCAGAGGGGACCCTGCGCGAGGCGCTCCGTCAGGTCACCGCCCTCTACCACGCCGTGCGCCAGCACCCAGAGCGCGTGTCGCTGGTGCGGACGCAGGCGGATCTCGACATGGTCGAGCGCGGTGAGCGGATCGGCCTGATGCTCGCCCTCGAGGGAGTCGAGCCGTTCGGATACGAGGTCGCGACGGCCGACCTCTTCTGGGAGCTCGGCCTTCGGATGGCCGGGCTCACCTGGAACAGGCGCAATCCGTTCGCGGACGGCGCCGCCGACGACGGCGGGCTCTCCGGCCTCGGGCGGAGGCTGCTGGCGCGCTTCGAGGAGCTCGGCGTGATCCTCGACCTCTCGCACGCCTCGCCGCGGCTGTTCGAAGAGTGTTTGGAGACCTACGCCGGCCGCGTCTGCGTCACGCACGCGGGCTGCCGCGCCGTCAACGAGACGCCGCGGAACCTCAGCGACGAGCAGCTGCGAGCGCTGGCCGACCGCGACGGGATCTTCGGCCTGATGCTGCACCCGATCGCGGTCGACCCGCAGCAGCGCACGATCGAGCGGGCGATCGACCACCTCGAGCACGCAGTCGAGATGATCGGGCCTGATCGCGTCTGCCTCGGAGGCGACTGGACGAAGCGGCTGAACGCGCTGATGCCCGGCCCCGTGCCGCCCGACGGCCTGATGCCGCCGGGGCTCGAGGTGGGCTCGACGATCGAGGGGCTCTCCGGCCCGGAGGACTACCCGGCGCTGGAGCAGACGCTGCGCAGCCGCGGCTGGGAGGGCGAGCGGCTCGAGGGCCTGCTCTCGGGGAACCTGCTCCGCTTCCTGCGCGAGTCGCTGCCTACGGCGTGACGAGGACGCGGCCGGGCTCGCCGGCGAGGCTCGCCTGGAACGCCTCGTCCGCCTGCTCGAGCGGGAACGACGGGCCGACGAGGCTCGCCAGCACGAGCTCGCCCGACGCGACGAGGTCGAGCAGTCGCGGCAGCGCCACGGCAGGATCCTCCGAGCCGTAGATCGTCCCGGTCAGCGTCTTCTCGCGGTTCGAGAACTCGAACGGATCGAGCTCGAGCTTCTCGCCGCCTGCCGGCAGGCCGACGACGACCGCGGTGCCGCCGCCTCGCGTCCAGCGGAGCGCGAGCTTCGTGGTCGCTGGAGCGCCGACCGCGTCGAAGGCGTAGTCGACACCTTCCGGGTCGAGCTCGCGCATGGCCCCGCGCACGTCGTCCGGCGCGCAGGCGCGGGTCGCGCCGAGCTCGAGTGCCTGCGCACGCCGTGCCTCGACCGGGTCGACGACCAGGATCTCGGCCGCGCCCGCGATCCTCGCTCCCTGGACGACGAACTGGCCGACGCCGCCGGCGCCGATCACCAGCGCGCTGAAGCCGGGCTCCGGCCTCGCGGCGTTGAGCACGGCACCGACCCCGGTGAGCGCGGCGCAGCCGAGCAGCGCCGCCTGCTCGATCGGCACGGTGTCGCCGAGCGGCATCGCGGCCGCCGCATCGACGACGACCCGTTCGGCCAGCGCGCCGGTGGCGGTACCGCGAAACACGGTCTCCCCGTTGAGCGAGAGCCCGGTTCGGCCCCCGAGCAGCGTTCCGCGCCCGATCGCGGAGGAGAGCGGCCCGCACGCGGCCGGGCGGCCACGGCGGCAGGCGCCGCACTCCCCGCAGGCCGGCGCCCAGGAGAGGACGACGCGGTCGCCGCTGCCGAGCCCTTCGACGTCCGAGCCCACCGCTTCGACGAGACCCGCGCCCTCGTGCCCGAGCACGATCGGCGTCGGCCGGTCCCACTCGCCCTTGTAGGAGTGGAGATCGGTGCCGCAGACGCCGACGGCGCTCATCCGGACGACGACCTCGCCGGGGAGCGGCTCCTCGACGTCGAGCTCCTCGACGACCAGCGCGCCCGGCTCGTGCATCACGGCGGCGAGCGTTCTCATCGCATCAGCATCCCGCCGTTGACGTCGAGGGTGGCGCCGGTGATGAAGGCGGCCGCGTCGGAGGCGAGATATGCGACCGCGGCCGCGACCTCCTCCGGCCGTCCGAGCCGGCCGACCGGAATCGTCTTCAGCATCGCCTCGAGCCGCTCCGGCGCCACGGTGGCGACCATCGGACCGTCGATCGCGGCCGGCGCGACGGCGTTCACGGTCACGCCCGAGCCGGCCAGCTCGGTCGCGGCGTGCCGGGTCAGTGCGACGATCGCGGCCTTCGAGCTCGCGTAGTGGATGCCGGTGACGGCACGGCTGTTCTGACCCGCGACCGAGGTGAGATTGACGATCCGGCCGGCGCCGCGGTCGCGCATCTGCGCACCGACGACGCGGATGCCGAGGTAGGTACCGCGCAGGTTGGTCGCGAGCACGTCGTCCCACTCCTCGACGTCGATCTCCCAGAAGGAGCGGATCTCGGTGCGGGCGGCGTTGTTGACGAGGACGTCGACGTCGCCTGCCGCCGTCAGCAGCCGTTCCCACGACTCGAGGCTGCGAACGTCGTGCTCGACGGCCTCGCCGCCGATCTCCGCCGCAACCCGGGCAGCGCCGGCTTCGTCGATGTCGGCGAGGAGGACACGGTCGCCGTCGGCCGCCAGCCGCCGCGCGATCGCCTCCCCCAGTCCGCGTGCGGCGCCGGTGACGACGGCTGTGCGCATCAGGCGTGGATGCGCTGCGTCGAGCTGCTCAGCGGCCCGCCCGCGCGCCCGTTCCGGGCTGCCATTGCCTCGGCGAGGATCGAGAGCGCGGTCTCGGGAACGGAATCGGCGCCGATGTCGAGCCCGCACGGGCCCGCGATCCGCTCGATCGCCTCCTCGGCGACGCCGCTCTCGCGCAGCCGCTCGCGCTTGCGCTCCTGGTTGCGGCGACCGCCGATCAGGCCGATGTAGAAGGCGTCGCTCGCGAGCGCGAGCTCGAGTGCAGGCAGGTCGAACTTGTCGTCGTGGGTGAGGATCACGATCGCGGTCGCATGGTCGGGACCGACCTGCGCGAACGCCTCCTCCGGCCACGCGACGATCAGCTCGTCCGTGCTCGGCATTCGCTCCCGCGTCGCGAACTTGGCGCGCGCGTCGGCGACGGTCGTCCTCCAGCCGAGCAGCTTCGCCGCGGCGGCGAGCGCCTCGGCGGTGTCGACGGCGCCGTAGACGAAGAGACGCGGCGGCGGCCCGTAGACCTCCGCGAAGACCTTCCGGCCCTCGAGCTCGACCGTCCGGCTGCGGGCGCCGCGGATCAGCTCGGCGGCGTGTGCGGCCAGCTCGGGCGGGCCGTCGCCGTGCGTCTCGCCGCCCTCGACGACGAGCAGCTTCGACCCGAGCCCGTCGCCCTCGACGACGGTGAGGACGACGGCGCGGCCGCCGTCGCGCTGGAGCTGCAGCAGCCGCGCGATCACGAGAGGCTTTTCGACGAAGACGTCGATCTCGCCGCCGCAGGGCAGTCCGACCGCCCAGGCCTCCTCGTCGCTGATCCCGTACGAGAGCAGCTTCGGCTCGCCGCTCGCGAACACCTCCTGCGCCTGCTCGAAGACGTCGCCCTCGACGCAGCCGCCGGAGACGGAGCCGCAGAGCTTGCCGCTCTCGGAGACGGCGAGGCTCGAGCCGACGGGGCGCGGCGCCGAGCGGCGGTTCGCGACGACCGTGGCGACGACGACGGCCTCGCCGTCCTGCTGCCAGCGCTCGATCTCGCTGAGAATCTCCTTCACCCTTGTAGCCTGCCTGTTCGATGACGGACCAGGCAAGCGTGAGCCTCCTCCGCTGGTTGCGCCGGCAGCTGCGCGAGCCGACGCCGTGGCGCGAGCATCTCGAGGCGGCGGTCGCGAACGACGACCCCACCGAGGCGCGCCGCCTGCTCGACCGGATGGACTTCACCGACGCACAGCGGCAGCACGTCGCCGGCCTGATCGACCGCTGGGAGGAAGGGCGCTGAGCGTCGAGGAGAACGCGGCGCTCGTGCGCCGGATCATGGAGGCGTTCGCGAACAAGGAGGGCTTCGCGCTGCGGGAGTGCTTCGCCGAGGACGCCGTCTGGCACGTGCCCGGCGGCGGCGTCATGTCGGGCACCTACCGCGGCCGCTCCGAGATCTTCCGCTTCCTCGCGCGGCTGCCGAAGCTGACGAACGGCACCTATCGCTCCACCTTCATCGACGCGCTCGCGAGCGACGAGCGCGGCGCCGGGCTCTACCGGGCGCGCGGCGAGCGTGAGGGCCGGTCGATCGACATCGACCAGCTGCTCCTCTTCACGATCCGCGACGGCCTCGTCACCGAGGTGCTCGCCCTGCCGAGCGACCCGGCCGCCTTCGAGGCGTTCTGGGCCTGACTACTCGTCGACCGCCTCGGCTTCGGGCACGGCCTCCCGGAACTCGACCTCGAGCCGTTGGATCCGCGAGCCCTCGATCTCGATCACCCGCAGCGCGAGCCCGTCGATCTGAACCTCGTCTCCCACCTCAGGCGCACGCCCGAGGGCGCCGAAGACCACTCCGGCCATGGTGTGGTAGTCCTCGGCCTCGAGCTCCGTCCCGAACTGCTCGTTGAAGTCGTCGATCGGGAAGGTGCCGTCGATGCGGATGTGCGTCTCGTCGATCCGCTCGATCGACTCGTCCGGGAGATCGAACTCGTCCTCGATCTCGCCGACGATCTCCTCGAGCAGGTCCTCGAGCGTGACGATCCCCTGCATCGCCCCGTACTCGTCGACGACGACCGCCATGTGCTGGTTCTGCTTGCGGAACTCCGCCAGCAGTGCGGCGAGGTCCTTCGTCTCGGGGACGATGTAGACCGGCCGCAGCAGCTGCTCGAGGTCGACGTTCGCGATCCCGCGGTCGTGCAGGGCGGAGAAGAGGTCGCGTACGTGCAGGATCCCGGCGATCTCGTCGAGCGACTCGCGGTAGACGGGATAGCGGGTGTAGGGCGACTCGAGCAGGGCCGCCAGCGCCTCTTCGGTCGGCATCGAGATCGAGATCGCGACCACCTGGGGGCGCGGAACCATCACCTCGTGGACTTCCTTGTCCGCGAAGTCGAAGACCTTGTAGAGCATCTCCTCCTCGGTCGTCGCGATCACGCCCGCGTCCTCGGCGCCGGCGACGATGTGACGGATGTCCTCTTCGGTGTGAGCCAGCTCTCCGGCCGGTGCGGGCCTGACGCCGAAGAGCCGCGTGACGGCGTCGGCCGAGACCTGCAAGAGCCAGGTGAACGGCTTCACGATCTTCTGCAGGATCTCGAGCGGAATCGCGAGCATCTTCGCTATCGGCTCGGCCCGCTGGAGGGCGAGCGCCTTCGGGACGAGCTCGCCGAGCGCGACGCTGAGGTAGGTAAGGATCAGGAACGCGAGCAGATAGGCGATCCCGTAGGAGACCGGCCCATCGAAGTAGTCGGTCAGGAGCGGCTGGCCGACGGCGCCGAGGGCGATCCCGAAGACGGTGATCCCGATCTGCACCGTGCCGATGAACTTCACCGGATGGTCCATCAGGTCGAGCGCGGCGCGGGCGCGCCGGCTGCCGGCCGCCGCCTCGGGCTCGAGCCGCGTCCGCCGCGCCGTCACGAGCGCGTACTCGGCCGCGACGAAGATCGCGTTCCCGAGCACGAGCAGGAGGATCGCGACGATGCGGAGGGTGTCGCTCATGCCCCGCTCTCCGGGGCATGGGTACTAGAGGGCTCGTCCAAGCTGGCGCGCAGTATAGGCAACGATTCCGACGTCCTCGACCCGTTCCGCGCGCTCCTCGAGCACGAGCCGCTCGAGGTGGGAGAGCGTCTCGGCGACCGCGAAACGGCGAGAAGCAGGCTTCAGCTCCGCGCCGAAGAGGTCGAACGAGACGTCGTAGCCGCTGCGCGGGACGTCGGTCAGCGCGGCCTGGGCGAACGCAAGCCGCTCGTGGTGGTGGTCGATCAGCTCGCGGGCGCGGCCGACGGGATCGGCGATCGGGTCGCCGTGGCCCGGGAGCGCGATCTCGGGCGCGAGCTCGATCGTCCGCTCCAGCGACTCGAGGAAGTCGCCGAGCGGGTCGGGCCGGCTGGCCGGCCAGAGCCCGACCGTCGGGGAGATCCGGCCGAGCAGATGGTCGGCCGAGACGAGCACGCGCTCCTTGAGCAGGCAGAGCTGCCCGTCGGCGTGGCCGGGCGCGGCGACCAGCTCCCAGCCGTCGAGGCGGTCGCCGTCGTCGACGAGGATCGGGTCACGCTGAAAGCGGATGAACGGCCTGTAGACGTCGCCGGAGCCGATCAGCTCTTCGGTGATCTCAATCGGGACGCCGTGGGTGCGGAACCAGTCGGCGATCCGCTCGGGCCAGTTCGGATTCCCCCAGACGAGCTCGCACTGTGCGTAATCGAGCGCGCCCTGGTACACGGGTGCCCGGGTCAGCTCGGCGACGTCCGCGGCCGCACCGACGTGGTCCGGATGGAAGTGGGTGACGAAGATCCGCGCCACCTCGGCGCCGTCCAGCGCCTCGTTCCAGACCTCCTGCGCGTCCGGCAGCCCGATCCCGGTGTCGACGAGCGTCCAGCCGTCCTCGCCCGGCAGGAGGTACGAGTGGACGTGGCCGGGACGCGTCGGCAGCGGCGTCGTGATCCGGCGAATGCCGAAGGGCAGCTCCATCCACGCATCCAATCAGTTGCCGTTATACGAACATATGTTCTATTCTGTTCGGATGCGGGTCGAATACCGCGAGGAGGAGTGCCGAAGCGCGCTGAACCGGGTCAAGGGGATGCCGTTCGGCTGGTCGCTGAATCCCTACGGCGGCTGCGTCCACCGCTGCACGTTCTGCTACGTGCGCGCCTTCGAGCAGCGAGCGGACCGGCCGTCCGACGACCGCTACGGACGCTCGATCCGCGTCAAGGTGAACGTCGCCGAGGTGCTCGCACGTGAGCTCCGCCGGGCGTCGTGGGGGCGGGAGACGGTCGCGATCGGCGCCGCCACCGACCCCTACCAGCCGGCCGAGGGCCGCTACCGCTTGACGCGGGCCTGCATCGAGACGCTCGGCCGTTCGGGCACGCCCTTCGGCATCATCACGCGCGGGCCGCTGATCGTCCGCGACCTCGACGTCCTCCAGGAGGCCGCGCGGCGGGCGGACGTGTCGGTGACCTTCTCCGTGCCGACGCTCGACCCCGAGGTGTGGCGGACGACCGAGCCCGGCACCGCCCCGCCGCGGCAGCGGCTGCGGGCGCTCACGAAGCTCGTCGAGGCCGGGGTGCGCGCGAGCGTCGGCATGGCTCCGATCCTGCCCGGCCTGTCCGACCGGCCGGAGCAGCTCGCAGAGGTCGTGAAGGCCGCGCGGGCCGCGGGCGCGACGGGGATCTGGGCCAATGTGCTCTATCTCGCGCCCGGCACGAAGGAGCACTTCCTCGAGGCGCTCGCACGCGACTGGCCCGAGCAGCTCGAGCGCTACGAGGATCTGTACGCGAAGGGTGCGTATCTCCCGCGGGCGACGGTCGACCCGCTTCGGGAGCAGGTGCGCGGTCTGGCGCGGACGCACGGCGTCCGCGACCGGCGGCGCGCGCCGCTGACGCCGCCGCCGGAGCCCGTCCAGCTCTCGCTGAGTATGTGAAAGCCGACCCGCGGCATACACTTCCCCGGCGATGCCCGAAGAGATCACCTGCCTGATCGTCGACGACCACGAGGTCGTCCGCGAAGGGCTCCGGCTCTCGCTCTCCCGCGCGCCGCACGTGCGCGTGATCGGCGAGGCCTCGGACGGCGCCGGCGCGGTCGCTCTCGTCGAGCGGCGGCGGCCCCAGGTCGTGATCATGGACGTCCGCATGCCCGGCATGGACGGGCTCGAGGCGACGAAGCAGATCAAGGAGAAGGTGCCCGAGACGGCGGTGCTGATCTTCACCGCCTACAGCGAGCGCTCGCTGCTCGGCCGCGGGCTCGAGTCGGGCGCGAAGGGCTACATCCTCAAGGAGGCCCCGCACGCGACGCTGCTGCGCGCGATCGAGAAGGTCGCCGGCGGCGAGAGCTTCGTCGACCCCGCGCTGATGCCGGCGTTCCTGACCGGCAAGGAGCAGAACGAGATGCTGACCTCGCGCGAGCGCGAGATCCTGCAGCTGCTCGCCGACGGGATGTCGAACGCCGACGTCGCGGCCCGGCTCTTCATCAGCCAGGAGACGGTCAAGAGCCACGTCCGCCACATCCTCGCGAAGCTCGAGGCCGACACGCGGACGCATGCGGTCGCGATCGCGCTGCGCGACGCGATCATCGACTAGCGGCGCCCGATGGCCGACAGCGTCCCGGAAGACGAGCGCGAACGGCTCGTCGAGCGAATCATCACCGCGGAGCAGGACGAGCGGCGGCGACTGGCGCTCTTCCTCCACGACGGGCCGGTGCAGAACCTGGCCGGGATCGCCCTGATGCTCGACGCCGCGGTGCAGGCGATCGACGACGGCCGTCCGGAAGCGGCACGCGGGATCATGGCGTCGGCGCTCGAGCGCCACCGGGAGACGATCCGGTCGCTACGCGATCTCTCCTTCAACATCGAGCCGGTCGTGCTCCGCGACCAGGGCTTCGGCGCCGCGGTCGACGAGCTTGCGAACCAGCTCGGGATGGAGCACCGGGTGCAGATCGAGGTCGACGTCGCACCGGCCGCCCGCCTCGGCGAGAAGGAGCAGGTCGGGCTCTACCAGATCGTCCGCGAGTCGCTGAACCAGGCCGTCCGGCGCGGGCCGCCCTCGAAGATCTCGGTCACGATCCAGGAGACGAACAGCGGACAGATCGAGACGATCGTCGCCGACAACGGCACCGGCGAGCGGCGCACGGCGGCGCTCGCGGCGATCGGCGAGCGCGCGTCGACCCTGAACGGCCGCTTCTCGGTCGAGCAGGGCGCGGACGGCGGCACCGCGATCCGCGTCGTCCTGCCGGCCTACGCCGGCCGTCCCGGCAGTGAGTGACTAGATGATCGATGCCGCGATTCCGTGCACTCGGGACGTGATCTGGCGTGTCTGGGCCGCTCCCGTCCCGCCTGATCGGCCTGGCGGCCGCTCAGCCGGGCCGTCCGCTTCGCGTGCTCAGTCCGTCACCGATGCCACCAGCATCGGCAACGGCCTGATCCCGCGCCCCAGAGCGACCAGCTCACGCCCCGAGACGGACGTTCTCGCGGCATCGATCATCTAGAATCGCCGCCGATGGAAAACGGCCACCACGCGCCCGCAGGGCACCTGCTCTTCGTCTGGTCGTCCAACGGGTGGACGCTGCAGCAGCGCGACGGCGAGGTCCCGGCGGTCGGCTCGACCGTCGAGGCGAACGAGACGCTGCTGCGGATCAGCAAGATCGGCCCCTCGCCGCTCCCCGGCGACCGCCGCCTCTGCGCGTACACGCAGCTCGCCTAGCCGTCCCTTTCGCCCATGTCAGGGCTCCGCGGGACGGTCACGTCAGCGCCGTCTCGGCGGCGATGCGGCCGTAGACGAGTGCCGCGGCGAGGCCGCTGCCGTAGCCGCCGGTGAAGATTCCTCCGGCGTCGGCACCCGCCGCGTACAGATCCGGGATCGGCGAGCCTTCCGCGTCGAGCACCCGCGCCCGGCCGTCGATCCGGACACCGCCGATCGTGTGCGTCACCCCCGCATAGACCCGCACGGCCAGGAACGGCGGCTCGACGAGCTTCGGTGACGAAGGGATCCCGAACGGCAGGTCCCCGGCCGGGCGCACGTCTCCTCCGACCGCGCGGGCGACCTCGACGAGATCGGCCACGGTGCGCTCCCGCACCGGCTGCCGCAGGGCTCGCGCGTCGACGACGTACCACGCCCGTCCGTTCGGGAACCGCTGGACGATGTCGCTCTCGTGCCAGGCCGCATCGCCGAGATCCCGACCCTCGTCGTCGAGCACGAGCGCATGCCGCGCATAGAGCTGCGACGCGCCCACGAAGTCGTCCTCGCCCACGGAAGCGGGCAGCGCGCGCCCGTAGAACTCCTCCATGCCTGTCGTCCGTGCCGCACCGCGCCCGAGCGCGAAGGCGAGCCCGTCCCCCGCGCTCCACGGCGCGGCGCGCAGCAGCAGGCCACGCTCCCGCGCGAGCCGCGCACCGAAACCGCCGGTCGCGAGCACGTCCGCCTCGCGGAACGGCTGCTGAAGCAGCACGTCGCCGGCCGCGCGAGCGAGCCCGTCCGTGAGCGCGCGCGGGTCGTAACGGCGACCGACCGTGAGTGGGTTGCCCGTCTCCCGCCGCACCGGCTCGATCCCGAGACGTTCGAGCCAGTCGAGCGCGTCGTCGAGCTCCTCCACGATCCTGGCCTGCAGCGCCGGATCGCCGTTCGGGCACTCCGAGCTGAAGTCAGCGAGCGTCCGGTGGCGCCAGATGACGCCGCTCGAGAGCAGCATCGAGCCACCGGCGCGATCGCCCTTCTCGACGACGACGGGCGTCGCGCCCAGCTCGCGTGCACGCGCGGCTGCGACGAGGCCGGCCATGCCGGCGCCGGCGATCAGGAGCTCGCTCAGGTGAGCGAGAACGACGGCTTGTGCTCGATGTACTCGAGCTTCACGCGGTCCGGCCCCCAGACGAAGAGCGCGAGCGTGTTCGGCGCGTCGACGAGGTCGTCGATCTCGACACCGAGCTCCTCCGCTTCCGCCTGGTGCTCGTCGACCGAGCCGACGAGGACGCCGATGTGATTGAGCAGCGGCCGCTCCGGATTGCCCGGGTCGCCCGGCGTCAGCTCGAGATAGGCGCCCCCGACCTCCAGGCGCCCGTCGCCCGTCGGCGTGAAGCCGAGCTGCTCCCAGCCGCGCCTGCCGCCCCGGAATCCTTGGTTCGCAGCGAGACGTGATCGAGATCGAGCTCCGAGTCCGTCTCCGCCTCGACGAGCACGATCTCGAGTCCCTCGCCGAGATCGATCACCGGCTCGCGGCCGTCGAGCGCGGACACCCGCAGCCCGATCCGTTCGAGCGCGCCTCGCTCGCGCAGCCCCTCGCCGTCGAAGAGCGTCAGCTTGCCCCGCCTCGCGTCGGCGCCGAGCAGCGTGAACCGGTCGGTCCGCTCGATCACGCGCAACCCGAGCCGCGCGATCGCCGTTGCGGCCATACGCTCGCGGTCGGCGACCCAGAGCGCGACGTGATCGAGCGTCAGCGGCTTCACCGTCCGAGGATAGCCACAGGAGGCAGGGCTACTTCCGTCGATCGACCGCCCGCTGCAGCTGCTCCTTCGTCATCTTCGAGCGGCCATCGATCCCCATGCTCTTTGCCTCCTCGTACAGCTGGTCGCGCGTCCGCCCCTTGAGGCGGCGCGTCCCGGAGCGAAGGCCCCCGCGGCGACCGGACGAGATGTCGGTGCGCGAGAGCCGTGACGACGTCTTCGCCTCGCCGGCCCGCGCCCGCTCCTTGTTCACCGTCCGCGCGGCGATCTCCTCGGCCTTGTCCTCCGAGGCGCCCCGGTCCTCGAGGCTGTCCTTGATGTGCTCGTACTGCCGCTCGCGCTTCTCGTTCCAGGCCTTTGGCGGCATCCAAACCCCCTTCGATCGTGAACGAGGGGTCCTTTCCCGGTTTCGACCGGTATTACTCCGTGTCGAGCGGGAGGTTCTTGACGTCGTGCTCGGTCGCGTACGCGTCGACGAGCGGGTTGAGCGCTGCCGGGCCCTCCGAGTACGCGTAGTTGATCTTGACGAACGGCTCCCACTTGTCCGGGAGCGCGTCCTCCGGGAAGATCGCCTCGACCGGGCACTCGGGCTCGCACGCTCCGCAATCGATGCACTCCTCGGGGTCGATGATCAGCATCCGGTCGAACTCGTGGATGCAGTCGACCGGGCAGACGTCCACGCAGGAGAGGTCTTTGATGTCGATGCAGGGCTCGGCGATGATGTACGTCACGGTGCGGCGAGTCTAGCGAGCTAGATCAGACCGACGGCGCGGTCAGCTCGGCCACGATCTCCGGCACGCGCTCAGCCAGCGCCGACTTGACGATCACCTGGTCGAAACCGGCCGTGTGCGCGCGCTGCAGCCCCGACTTGTCCGTGTGGTTGGTGAAGCCGACGATCGGGATGTCCGGCCACGAGTCGACGACCTCCTCCGGCTCGACGCGTGCGATGTCGACGATGACGAGGTCGGGCGGATCGACGCTGTCGGTCGTGATCAGGTGATGGCCGTAGAGCAGGGCCTCCAGCTTCCCCCTGAAGAAGAGATCGACCCCTGCGAGCAGGATGGTCGCCACAAGCCGAATCTATCAGCGCCCGGGCGGGTTTCTCTACCCGGAAATCCCGAGCGCCTCGAAGAGCCGGTTGAGGTAGACGCGCAGGCGCCAGAACTCGCCGGCGAAGAGGAGCGCGCCGAGCGCGACCATGATCAGGCCACTGACGAACTGGATCGCGACGTAGTGGTCGCGCACGCGCCGGAAGACGCCCATCGCCGGAACGAACAGCGCCGCCGCGATCAGGAACGGGACCGCGAGCCCGAGCGCGTAGACCGCGAGCAGGAGCGAGCCCTCCCAGATCGTGTCGGAGTCGCCGGCGAGGACGAGGATCGAGCCGAGCACGGGGCCGATGCACGGCGCCGCGCAGATCGCGAAGGCGCCGCCGAGCAGGAACCCGGAGCCGCGCCGGCGCGCGTCCTGGACGAGGCCGGCGCCGAGCAGCCGCTGCGGCCACGGGAGCAGGCCCATGAACGCGAAGCCGAAGACGATCAGGACGAAGCCTGCGATCTGCTCCATCAGGAACTGGTCCTTCGTGAAGGAGAGGCCGACCGCCGCCGCACCGGCGCCGAGCAGGACGAAGACGGCGACCAGGCCCGCGACGAACGGGAGGCTCGAGCGGACGACACGACGCGACGAGCCCGGTTCGCCCAGCCGCTCTGCCTCGACGGACGACACAGCAGAGAGGTAGCCGGGGACGAGTGGCAGGACGCACGGGGCGAGAAACGAGAGGAACCCCGCGCCGAACGCGACGACGATCGAGGTGACGGTCACGACTCGAAGCGGGCGAGCTCGTCGTCGAGCCGGTGCTCGAGTGCGGGGTCGAGCGGCTCGCCGCGATCGTCGGGCGGCTCGTCGTCGCCGCCACGCGTGTGGCTCCACCGCCAGGCGAGCAGGCCCACTACGAGGACGCCGAGCGCGAGCCCGGCGAGCGGCAGTACCCAGGCGATCAGCTCGAACCCTTTCTTCGGCGGCACCGCCAGCACCGCTGGGCCGAACTGGTCGACCAGCGCCGCCTTGATCTCGCTCTTCGTGTCGCCCGCAGCGATCCGCTCGCGGATGAACGCCTTCATCCGCAGCGCAACCGGCGCATTCGAGGTATCGAGCGTCGTCTCGCAGACCGGGCAGACGAGCTCGGACTCGAGCTCAGCCGCGGTCGGGTGCTCTTCGCTCGCTCCCGCCGGCGCGGCGAGGGTCAGCGCGATGAGCGCGAGGGCCGCTGCCCTCACGCCGGAGCGAGCGCGCGCTCGATCCCGGCGTCGATCTCCGCGGCGTCCTCGACCGGGCCTGCGATCCGGTAGCGCACGTCGCCGTCGGCGTCGACGAAGTACGTCTCCGGGAAGCCGGTGACGCCGTAGCGCCCGACGGTGGATCCCTTGCCGTCGTAGACGTTCGCGTAGGTGACGCCGTAGCGGGCGAGAAAGTCCTTCGCGTCGCCGCGGAAGTCCTTCACGTCGATGCCGACGAAGACGACGTCCTTCCCCTGCCAGCGCTTCCAGCCCTCCTGCAGGAGCGGCGTTTCGTCCTTGCAGGGGCCGCACCACGACGCCCAGAAGTTGAGTACGACCGCCTTTCCGCGCAGGGAGCGACAGCGCGAGCTCGCCCTTGCCGTCCAGCCGCTCGAGCGTGAACGCAGGCGCGGCGGGTGAGCCGCCCCGGTCGAGCTCCGAGGTGACGGCGCTCTCGTCCTGCGTGAGCTTCCAGCCCAGGAGCCCGAGCAGCGCCGCCACGACCATGACGGCCGCGACCTGCGCGATCAGCCGAAGCCGACCGGTCACCGGACGATGTAGACGGGCGTCCCGACGTCGACCTGGTTGAACAGCCACTCGACCTCGGGAATCAGCATGCGGATGCAGCCGTGCGAGACGGAGTAGCCGATCGAGGCGGGATCAGGGGTGCCGTGGATCCCGACCGCGGGCGACGAGATCCCCATCCAGCGCGTCCCGAGCGGGTTGCCGGGACCCGGCGGGATCGGCGTGGCGTCCTTGGCCCAGTCGGATTGCGGCGGATACCACCACGGGTTGCGCCACTTGACGACGATCTGGAACTTGCCGAGCGGTGTCGGGTAGCGGGACTCACCGGTCGCGACGCCGAACGTCCGGCGCAGCTTCATCCCCGCATAGAGGTTGAGCTTGTTGGAGCCACGACGGATCACGATCACGTCGCCGAACGTCGCGCGTGTCGCCTGCGGCGCGAGCACGTCGGTGCGGAGCGCGATCGGCTCGCGGGCGTGGGTCTTGAGGCTGTTGAAGACGGCGCGCACCGCGGTCGCCTGGCGAAGCCGGCGACCGAGCCGCTCCTTGGTCACGAACGGCGTCCCATTCCGAAGCGAGAGCTCCGAGTCGACCGGCGCACGGTCGAAGCGGCGCGCGAGGCCGGCGACGTAGCGCTCGATCCGCGGCAGCGGCGCCGTGACCTTCAGGGGCACGTTCGCTCCCGGCCGGACGATCCGGGCGCGCTTCACCGCGTCACCGACGTAGGCGGAGGCGCCCAGCTGCTTCGGCGTCGCACGGAGCGAGATCTTCCCTAGCTGAAGCGTGACCGGCCGGGCGAAGAAGGACTTGACCACAGCCGTCGCGTCGGCCGGCGAGAGACCACCCACGAGCAGCTCCCCGCCGACCGTGACGCCGGCGGCGATCGTGGTCGGGCGAGGCGTGGTCGGCGTCGTCGTGGTCGTCGTGGTGGTGGTCGTCGTCGGCGGGGGCGGCGGAGCGGTCGTCGTCCCCGTCGTCGTCCCCTCCTGCGCGTCCGCGGACGGCGTTCCGACGAGCAATCCGGCAGTGAGCACTCCCGCGCCGAGACACGCCGCGAGCAGGGCAAATGAGAGTCCGCGCCTCACGTCGGCAGTGTAGCCATGCCGGAAAAGATCCTCGGATCGTTTGTGATCACTGCATCGACCCCTGCTGCGTCGAGGCGCGCGAGCTCGTCGACGTCGTCCACCGTCCAGGCCCAGACGGCCGCGCCGGCGGCGTGGGCCCGGGCGACCGCGGCCGGCGAGACGACCGCGTGCTGGAGCATCAGCGCCTGCGCGTCGGCGCGCGCGATCATCGCCGAGATCCGCGCCACGACCGCCCGCCGGAGCGCGAGCGTGCCGAGCCGGATCGCCGGTTTCATCCCGCGACGCTTCGAGACCCCATACCGGTCTTCGGGATACGTGAAGCCGATCGGGATGTGCGGCGCGTGCGCAGCGACCGCGCGCAGGCTCGGCAGGTGGAACGAGCTGACCACCGCCCGCCCGGCGACGCCGTGCCGGTCGAGCGCGGCCGCGACCTCGTCCAGCCGCGTCGTCAGCTTCAGGTCGACGTGGACGGCGACGTCCTGGCCGGCGAGATAGTCCAGTGCCGCGTCGAGGGTGGCCGGGTCGGAGCCGAGCTCGGCGAGCGAGTGGCCGAGCACGAGCGGGCCCGGTCCCGCATCGAGGACGTCGAACTCGATTGCATCGACGCCGTGGTCGACGGCGGCCTCGAACGAGCGCAGCGTGTTCTCGGGCGCGAGCCTCGCCGCGCCGCGGTGTCCGACCCGGATCAGAGGCCCTTCCTCCCTGAGCAACCTCATGGCCGCGTCGGCAGGAAGTCCTCGTCGAGCTCGCCGCCGCGCGCGGCGTACTCGACGATCATCCGGTCGGTCACCCACTCGACGGGGGCGCGGTCGTCGGTCCAGGGCCGCTTCGCCTGCCGCGTCACGGGGGTGAGGTCGGTGACGAGCAGCTGCACGAGCGGGCGCAGCTCCGGCGCGACGTCCGCGAGCTCGATCTCCGTCGTTCCCGGCTCGTCGAACGCGAGCAGGATCTTGTTGAACCGAAGCGCCGGCCAGACCGCGACCGACTCGAACTCGTGCGTGAGCGTGCCGGAGATCCCGTCGAGCAGGCTGTCGTCGCCGGGCACGGAGGCGACGTTCAGCGCCACGATGCCGCCGGGCGCGAGTCGCTCCCGCGCGAGCCGGAAGAACTCCCGCGTCGCCAGGTAGAACGGCACGTAGGGCTGGTGGTAGGCGTCGACGATGATCAGGTCGTACCGCTCGTCGGTGCGGCGCAGGAACGGCCTCGCGTCGGCGTCGTGGACGGTCAGGCGCGGGTTGTCGCGCATCCCGAAGTACTCACGGCCGACCCGGCTGACCGCCGGATCGAGCTCGACGCCGTCGACGCGTGCGTCGGGATAGAAGACCCCGAGCGCGCGGGCGGTCGTCCCGGCGGCGTTCCCGAGGATCGCGACCGACCGAAGCGGGCGGTCGAGCAGCGGCGGCAGGGCGAGGAACGCGTCCCAGACGCCGCCGGTGAGCACCGTGTCCCGACGCCAGACGGAGTGGACGGCGACGCCCTCGTTCAGGCGCAGCAGCCGACGGCCGTCGTCGCGCTCGATCACCTGGATGAACTGGTAGAGCGAGTCCTCCTCGTGGAGCAGCCCCGGCTCGGCCTTCACCGCGCCCGGCGGGAGCGCCCCCAGCGCGGCGATCGCCGCCGCCAGCACCACGAACTTCCGGCCGAGCAGGAACGAGGCCGAGATCGCCAGCAGCGCGGCGGTGGCGAGCAGCGTCCGCTGCGTCCCCACGAGCGGGATCGCGATCAGCGCGGGCACGAACGTCCCGAGCAGCGAGCCGAAGGTCGAGAGCGCGTAGAACCTGCCCGCGACCTCGCCGGCGGTCTCGACGTCGGTGATCGCAAGCCGGATCGCGAACGGCGCGACCATCCCGAGCAGGACGACGGCGGGCGCGAACAGCAGCAGCACGGCGAAGAACGACCCGATCACGGCGCCGGCCGAGGCGTCGTCGAGGTTGCCGACGGCGGCGTCGAGGAACGGGCGGGCGAGGAACGGTGTCATCGCCACCCAGAGGGCCGCTGCGAGCACGATCAGCCCGAGCAGCCGGCGTTCTGGCCGCCGGTCGGCGAGCTTGCCGCCGAGCCAATAGCCGAGCGCGAGTGCCGCGAGGACGATCCCGATCAGATTCGCCCAGACGATCGTGGACGACCCGAAATACGGGCGCGAGCATGCGCGAGGCGGCGATCTCGGTCGCGAGCGAGCCGGTACCGGCGCCGAAGACGAGCGCCGCGAGAGCTGCCTGGCTGCGGTTCATGCCGCTGCGTCTTTCGGCTGCGGCGACCGCTTGACGACGACGACGGCAAAGTCGTCGGTGAGCTCGCCTTCGGTCCAGTCACGGCAGGCCGCCAGCGCAGCGGCCGCGATCTCCTGCGGCGGCAGCGCCCGCCGCTCTGCGAGCAGGGCGTCCAGCCGCTCGACGCCGAACTGCTCGCCGCCGCGACGCGCCTCGATCACGCCGTCGGTGTAGGCGACCACGATCGCGCCCGGCGGGAACGGCTCGGTGACCGTGTCGTACTCCTGCGGCGCGTCGATGCCGAGCGCAAGCCCGCGCGCCGAGATCGACTCGACGGTCCCGTCCGGACGCACGAGCCGCGGCGGCGGATGGCCGCCGCTCGCGCATGCCACCTCCCCACCCGTCGACGTCGAACACGAGCTCGACCATCGTGATGAAGCGGCCCGGCGCGATCTCCGACGAGACGACCTCGTTGGCGGCGGCCAGGAACGTCCCCGGATCGGGATGCTCGCGGGCGAGCGAGCGGAAGACGTACTTCGCCATCGCCATGTCGGCGGCCGCGTCGACACCGTGGCCGGTGACGTCGCCGAGGACGACCGCGAGCCGGCCGTCGCCGAGGATGAGGTAGTCGTAGACGTCGCCGCCGACCTCGACCCGAGCGGCCGATTCGTAGACGTCGCCGAGCTCGAGCCCCGGCAGCTCGGGTGCCGCGCGCGGGAGCAGCGAGCGCTGCATCGTGTCCGCGAACGCCTTCTGTTGCCCGTAGAGGCGGGCGTTGTCGATTGCGAGCGCCGCCTGGCCGGCAATCGCGAGCGCCGTCTCGGCGATCTCGCCGGCAACGGGCGTCCGGGATGCGAGCGAGATGATCGTCAGCGTCGCGAGCAGCTCGGCGGGCGTCGCGATCGGAATCAGCGCGGCGCTCGAGCCCTTGCGCAGGAACGGAGCCAGCAGCGCCAGCGCGCCGCCGAACGACTCCGCCAGCTCGGCATCGAGGAGGACCGGCTCGCTCCGTCGAAGCAGGCTGAGCAACTCGCGCCGGGGCAGCGGCTGTGGCCGAGCGAGCAGGGCACGCGCCGCCGGATCGACCCGTTCGTCGTTGACGTGCACGGAGCGTGCGGTCAGCTCGATCCCGCGCTCGTCCGGCATCCGGATCACCGCCGCATCGACGCCGAACAGCTCGACGATCGACGAGGCCAGCACGTCGAGCGTCGTCTCCAGCGACAGGCTCTGAGCGAACGTGCGCGAGATCTCGTGCTGCGCGTGCAGCCGCTTCGACTTCTCCTGCTCGGAGGCGAGCACCTGCTTCAGGTCGTCGTAGAGCCTCGTCACCCGCTCGTGGAGACGCGCGTTCTGGACCGCCACCGCCAGCTGGGCCGCGAGCGCCGTCAGGAGCGCCCGCTCGTTCTCGCTCAACGAGCGACGCCGGCGTGGATAGACCGCGAGGACGCCGATCGGCTCGTCGCCGACGACGAGACCGAGCGCCAGTACCGACCCGATCCCCGACTCCTCGACGTGCGCTCGGACCTGCTCGAGCCGCTGGTCGGCCGCCCCGCCGATCTCGACGATGACGCCGGCCTGACGCGACTCCACCGCCGCGGCGAGAAGCGCGTGCGCAACTGCCTGGTGCGGGCCTTCGATCCCGCGGCTCGCCGCGACGGCGAGCTCGTCCCCCTCGGTCAGGTAGATCGCGACGCGATCGGCGCCGAGCAGGTGCGCGACACGTTCGATCGCCGTCTCCAGGGTATGCGCGAGCGAAAGCTGTGAGATCGCCTCGCCGACGACCGAGAGCAGCGCGCGGCTGCGGTCGAGCTCGAGGCCTGCGTCGCGGGCCCGCTCCGACGAGCGCAGGGCGTGGGCGGCGCGGACGGCGAAGCTGGCGAGCTGCTCGAGCTCGTGCTCGTCCGGTGCCCGACCGGATGCGAACCGAACCTGGAGCGCGCCGAGGACGGGCTGGCCGAGCTGCAGCGTGACGACCTGTGCCGCTGCCCCTCCGTCGACGGAGACCATGCTGACCTCCTCGACGATGGCGTTCGCTGCCCGGGTGAGCTCCTCGTCCGCGACGATCGGGCCGTAGGAGCCGGCGACCTCGAGCGCGTCGTCACGGAGCCGCCACACGACCGCGGCATCGCCCCCGGACGCAACCGCGGCGAGCCGCGCTACCCGGGTCGGCGCCCCGTCGTCGGAGGCGACCGCGGCGAGCGCGTCGCCCGCGACGTCGAGGGCGGCGCTGCCTCCCGTGCGCGCGTTGACGCCGCCTTCGAGCCGCGTCGCGAGCCCGGCGAGCTCGGCCGCAAGCGTCGCGAGCCGGAGCTCGTCCCGCTCGAAGGGCGCTCCTCGTCGCGCGAGCTCGAGGGCCGCAGCGCCCACGGCCGCGTCGAACGGGACCGTCAGCGCTTCGACGTTGTCGTCGAGTCGTGCCCGAACGACGCTCGCCGTCCGTTCGATCGACTCGGCGCGCAGACCCTCGATCTCCGCGGCGAGCCCGGCGGAGGACGACGAGACGGAGCGGGCGACGAGGGCGCCGTCACGTTCGGGCAGCCAGATCACCGCCACGTCGGCGCCCGTTCCCCTGGCCGCTGCCTCCGCCAGCTCCGCGAGCGTCTGCTCGATCGGTGCGCCGCCCGCGAGCGAGCGCGCCGAACCCGCCAGAACCGCGAGCGCCTCGGCGACGTCTGAGCTCGCCCGGCTGCCGATCAAAGTCCGAAGAGCCGCCCGACCTCACGCCAGATCGTCAGCGTCAGCAGCACACTGACCGCGATCAGGCCGAGAAGGACGAGCCAGAAGCGGAGCGCGGCACGGCGCTTCGCCCGAGATCGCTCGATGCGGGCGCGGCGCCGGGCCCGCTCTTGAAGGTAGGCGCGGTCGACGGCGACCGGATCGAACGGCGGCGCGTCGTCGCCTGCCCGAGAGTCCGTCGCAGGCTCAGCCATGTGCCAAGTGTAGTCCGCGTCGGCGGTCGTCAGACCGATGAGCGTCCGAACGGGCTGGTGCCCGGCCCCTCCCATGAGCGCCCGCGACACATCGGACAGACGGGCAGGATCAGCCGGATGGTGACGCCGTAGCCGCAGTCGGCGCAGTGGTACTCGCCGGTCGCCTCCGTCCCGGCCCCGAGGAACACCGGAACACCGGCCTTGTCGGTCGCAGCGCCGTCGGCTCGCCTCGGTTCGATCTGCACTGCGACCCCGCCCCCTTGTCCTGCTAACCCCGTACCTGCGTGACTTTCGCTGCGGATATGCCCATACTCTCGTCGGTGGAAACGCCGGAGACACTGCCCGAGCCGGGTTGGGAGCCCGCGGAAGAGCCCCCGCCGGCCGCCCGCCGCGGCGGTCCCTCGCTCTGGGGAGTCGGCGAGCAAGCGACCTGGATCACCGGCCTCGTGCTCGCCCTTTCGGCCCTGACCGGGTGGTACTCGGGCGAGGGCCAGGGCGTGACGGTGAGCGTGATCGGCTGGCACACGGGCGTGCTCGGGAAGCTCGTGCTCGCGATCGGGCTGCTGGCGATCCTCGTCGTCGCGCTTCGTCAATGGGGTATCGACCTCCCCGCAGCCGTGCCCGAGAGCCTCGTCGTGATCTCGCTCGGCGCGCTCTCGACCATCTTCGTGCTCGTGCGGGCGATCTCGATCCCGGACGAGTTCTTCTTCGCCGGCCGCGGGATCGGGCTCTGGATCAGCCTTCTTGCATCGGTGGCGCTGATCGGCGCAGGGCTGCTGCAAGCATCCGAAGAGCTATAGCGATCGCGACGCCGAGCACGGCGCCCGCGAGCACGTCGAGCGGATAGTGGACGCCGACGTAGACGCGCGAGAACGAGATCAGCACCGCGAGTGTGTACAACGGCCAGCGCAGGCGGGGAACGGCGAGCGCGAGCACCGTCGCGCAGGCGAAGGAGACGGTGGCGTGGCCGGAGGGGAACGAGTACGTCGCCGGCAGTCCCACGAGCGTGTCGGGATCCGGGTCCGCGACCGCGGGCCGGTCGCGCTTGATCCACTCCTTCAGCGCGCCCGAGACGCTCTCGGCGATCAGGATCGCCGCGCCGACGCGCGTCCAGAGCCAGGGACGGCTCCAGGAGAAGCCCGAGATCGCGACTGCGATCGCGAGCCAGATGATGCCGAACGAGCCGGCGTACGAGAGCGCCTCGAACAGCGGATCGAGCACGCCGATCCGGTTGTCGACGACCCAGTCCCGGAGCTGGCGGTCGAGACCGCTCACGGGGCGACTAGGAAACCGGCAGCTGCTGCTTCGTCGACTCGATCAGCGCGCGGGGGTCGAACGGCTTGCCGATGAAGCCCTGGACGCCGCGGGACGCTGCCTCGGAGGCGGCCGCCTCGTCGACCTTGCCGGAGAACATGATCACCGGGATCGCACCGACCCCCGTGTGCTCCTGGATCCGGCGCAGCGTCTCCCAGCCGTCGACCTGCGGCATCATCACGTCCAGCAAGATCAGGTCGGGCGAGCGCTCGCCGAGCGCCTCGAGACCCTCCTCCGCGCTCCCCGCCTCGCGCACCTCGTAGCCCTCGGCCTCGAGGTTGATGCGGACGAACTCGCGCAGGGCCTCGTCGTCGTCGACGATCAGGACGAGCGGCCCCGCGGTGGACGGGGGAGGCGCGCCGCCGGGACCCGACCGGTCGAGGAACTGATCGAGGTCGGAGCGGCGGTAGCGACGATGGCCGCCGGGGGTGTAGAACGCGGACACGCGGCCGAGGTCCGACCACTTCCGCATCGTGCTCTGGGCGACGCCGAGATACTTCGCGGCTTGCCCCAACGTCAGCCACTCCGGCTGCGCTGCGGCTGCGCCACGGGTGCCGTCGTACGCCATCGCCGGTGAACCTACCCAAACCTGACGGTACCTGAAACGCGCCCACCTGCGGCCACGTTCAGCCCGTCGTGACCGTGACGGTCACGGTGCGCGCCGCCGGCGGCAGCGGCTGCGGGGTGAGCGTGCGGACGTTCGTCTGCGTCCCGCCGGGATTGGGGCCGTCCTCGAGCGCGCGGCCGATCGAGATTCCCAGGAGCAGGACCGCGAGCAGCCCGAGGACCGCCAGCGCCGGGCGGACGAGCGGGTTGCTGCGCCGAGCGTCGCGGGTTGCGCCGGGCCGGAGTGTTCACGGCTCGTAGTCCTGCGCGCCGCGGGCGTACTCGTGGAAGGCCGCCGCCTCGACGAGCGAGAGCGTCCGCGGCCAGCCCGGGGCGGGCGTCTGCTCGGAGACGACCGCGCGGCTCCACCGCTCTGCACCCGCGTACGCCGTCGCCAGCTCCGCGAGCGTGAAGGTGCCGCCGACCCGCCGGCGCAGCTCGGCTGCGACGGCGTCGACCTGCGCGAGCAGCCGCTCCGGGCGCGGGTCCTGGCGCGCCTCCTCGTGCAGGCGCCGGTAGCCCTCCTCCCACTCGCGCCGCGCACTCGCGACCTCCGCCTCGGTGATCACGAGCCCGATCCTAGGCAGCACTGCGGCGGCCAACGCGGGTCGAGCTCCGCCAGGATCCGCTCGCCGACGAGGTAGCCCGGCTGGGCGAGCGCGTAGGCGACGTGCGCGTGCAGGCACTTGAGCCGGCGCGGATTGCCGCTGCCGCCGATCCCGAGATCGAGCGAGGAGCCGCCGTCCCGCCCCACCTTGCCGCCGGCGAGCTCGCGGCGGAGCCGCCGCTGCTCCGCCGTCGCCCGCTCGAGGTCGGCCGCGAGCTCGGGGTCGCGCGCGACCTCCTCGCTCCAGCGCTCGACCCCTCCCGCCGCCTCGAGCCGGGCGACAGCCGCAACCAGCTGCGGGCAGGTGAGGTAGTACGTGGTCGGGAACGGGCCCCCGGCGTCGTCGTAGGGCCACTGCTCCGTCACCGCCGGGGCTCCGCCCGGGCAGCGTGCGGCTACGCGCCGAAACGCGCGCGGGGGCCGGCCGAGCTGTTGCTCCACGAGCGCGCGATCATCCATCGCCGCCCAGCGTAGCCTTGGCCTTGGCTCGGGCCTGGGCCCGCCGCCACTCCGCGACGCCCTTGACGATGAAGATCCGCTCGCCGGGCTTCACGAGCCGCATCCGCCTGGCTTCGCGCGCCAGCGCGGTGACGGTCTCCGAGTCGGCGAGCCTCGCACGCAGTCGCGTTCGCTCGTCCCGCAACCGGTCGACCTCGGCGGCGCGCTCGTTCAGCGCCGACCGCGTCTGCAGATAGCTCGCGAGCGGCTGGTAGTAGAGGAAGGCGACGAAGAGCGCGACGCCGACGATGCACCAGCGCAGGACGATCGCCGTCCGCGGCAGACCCGGCCGTTTCCTCGTTGGGCGGGTCTTGGCGCTGGATGTCTTGGCGCGAGGTGTCCTGCGGGTGGCCACGCGACACGATTCCGCGGCAGGCAGGCGGTTCCTTTACGCGATCTCGACCTTGATCACGTTCGTCGAGCCCGGGATGTTCACGGCGGTGCCGGCGGTCAGGACGACGCGGTCGCCCTTCTCCACGATGCCCGTTCCCGACCGCCGCCTCGAGCGAGGTCGCCCAGAGCTCCTCGACGTCGGCGCACTCGGGAATGCTCACCGGCGTCACGCCCCACTCGAGCGCCATGTGCTGGAGCGAGTAGTCATGGTGGGTGAGGCCGATGATCGGGCGGCGCGGGCGCAGCCGGGCGACCGCCGACGCGGTCCGGCCGGTGAAGGTCGGGACGAGCAGCGCCCTCGCCTCGAGCGCCTCCGCGATGTCGCAGGCGGCGTTCGACATCGCCTGCCCGACCGTCGGCTTCTCGTCGGCCTCGGGGATCTCGTGCCGGTAGTCGAGGCTCGGCTCGACGGCCCGGGCGATCCGGTCCATGTACGCGACCGACTCGAACGGGAACTCGCCGACCGCGGTCTCGCCGGAGAGCATGATCGCGCTCGTGCCGTCGAGGACGGCGTTCGCGACGTCCGAGGCCTCGGCGCGGGTCGGCTCGGGCGCATGGATCATCGACTCGAGCATCTGCGTCGCCGTGATCACCGGCTTCCCGCGCTCGAGCGCGCGCAGGATGATCCGCTTCTGCAGCAGCGGCACCTCGGCCGCGCCGATCTCGACTCCGAGGTCGCCCCGCGCGACCATCACCGCGTCGGCGTGCGTGAGGATCTCGTCGAGGACCGCGACCGCCTCCGCCTTCTCGATCTTCGCGATCACGTGGGCGGTCGAGCCGGATGCCTCGATCAGCGTCTTCAGCGCCTGCACGTCGGAGGCCGAGCGCACGAACGAGAGCGCAACGTGGTCGACGCCGAGCTCGAGGGCGAACTGGAGATCGTCGATGTCCTTGCGCGTCAGCGACGGGATCGGCAGCGCGATGCCGGGGAGGTTGACGCCCTTGTGCGAGGTGACGACGCCGCCGACGAGCACCTCGCAGCGCGCCCGGCCGCGGTCGACGGATTCGACGCGAAGGCGCACCGACCCGTCGTCGATCAGCACGTCGTAGCCCGGCTGGAGCACCGAGCCGAGCACGGCCGGCGCGATCGGGAGATCGTCGCCGTCGGCGATGTCCTCGCCCGCGATCGTCATGTCCTGGCCACGCTCGAGCGTGACCGGCTCGGACAGCTCGCCGACGCGGAGCTTCGGCCCCTGCAGGTCGGCGATCAGGGCCACGGGCCGCCCGACCTCGCTCTGCAACGAGCGGATCGCCTCCGCCCGCACCCGGTGATCCTCGTGCGTGCCGTGGGAGAAGTTCAGGCGCGCGCCGTCGATCGTGCCCATCAGCTGCTTCAGGATCGCCGGATCCGACGAGGCCGGTCCGATCGTGGCGACGATCTTGGTGCGGCGCGGGACGACGGGCATCGTCGGAGACTAGCGGCGGGCCTTCTCGAGCATGGGGGAACCCATGGTTCCCCCATGAGCCCCCTCCTTCTTCGCGGCGACCGGACAACCGCCAACGAGCCTGCGCACGGGCAAAGCCCGGCTCCGGCGACGAGGCCGTGGGGACGCCTCAACCACGCTTGGCCTTCGGGAAGGCGGCCCAGCCGGGATAGACGGCCCGGTCGCCGAGCTCCTCCTCGATCCGCAGCAGCTGGTTGTACTTCGCCGTGCGGTCCGAGCGCGCCGGGGCGCCGGTCTTGATCTGGCCGGTGCCGAGCGCGACGGCCAGGTCGGCGATCGTCGCGTCCTCGGTCTCGCCGGAGCGGTGCGACATCACCGCCGTGTAGCCGTTCGACTGCGCGAGCCGAACCGCCTCGATCGTCTCGGTCAGCGTTCCGATCTGGTTGACCTTGACCAGGATCGAGTTGCCGACGCCGCGCTCGATCCCCTGGCGGAGCCGCTCCGGGTTGGTGACGAAGAGATCGTCGCCGACGAGCTGGACGCGGTCGCCGAGCTCGCTCGTCAGTTGCGCCCAGGCGTCCCAGTCGTCCTCGGCGAGGCCGTCCTCGATCGAGACGATCGGGAAGCGCTCGACGAGCTCGGCCCAGAACGCGGGCATCTCCGCGCTGCTGGAGCGCGCGGCCCTCGAAGCGGTAGACGCCGTCCTCGAAGACCTCGCTCGTCGCAGGGTCGAGCGCGATCGCGACGTTGTCGCGGTGGCCGGCGCGCTCGGCCGCCTCGAGGATCGCCTCGATCGCGGCCTCGCTCGACTCGAGGTCGGGCGCGAAGCCGCCCTCGTCGCCGACGCCCGTCGCGAGCCCGCGATCGGCGAGCACCCGCTTCAGGGCGTGGTAGACCTCGGCGCCGACGCGCAAGCCCGTCGGCGAAGCTCGCCGCGCCGACCGGGCACGACCATGAACTCCTGCAGGTCGATCGAGTTGGCCGCGTGCGCGCCGCCGTTGATCACGTTCAGCATCGGCACGGGCAGCGTCGCCGCCTGCTCGCCCGCCGAGGTGGCGGTAGAGCGGCTGCCGCGTCTCGGCGGCCGCAGCCTTTGCGACCGCGAGCGAGACACCGAGGATCGCGTTCGCACCGAGGCGGCCCTTGTTCGGCGTACCGTCGAGCTCGATCAGCCTCCGGTCGAGCGCCTCCTGGTCGAGCGCGTCCAGGCCGCCGAGCTCGCCGGCGATCTCGCCGTTCACGTTCGCGACCGCCTTCGACACGCCCTTGCCGCCCCACTCCGAGCCGCCGTCCCGCAGCTCGACCGCCTCGTGGACGCCGGTCGAGGCGCCGGAGGGCACCGCCGCGCGGCCGAGAGCGCCCGATTCGAGCTCGACGTCGACCTCGACGGTCGGATTGCCGCGCGAGTCGAGGATCTGCCGGCCGTGCAGGCGCTTGATCGCGGTCATCCCAGTTGCTCCTTTGCCTGGTCGTAGTAGCGGTCCTGCTCGGCGAGCGGCAGCTCGCTCCAGCGCTCGCCGCGGGCCGCGGCAAGCTGCTCGGCGCGCTCGACCCGCTCGACGAACCGCGCGTTCGTACCGCGAAGCGCCAGCTCCGGGTCGACGTTGAGGCGCCGCGCCAGGTTGACGATCGTGAAGAGGACGTCGCCGACCTCGTGCGCGACCTTCGCGTCGGCCTCGGTCTCGGGGCTCGGCTCACCCGTCCGCGCCACTTCATCCTCGAGCTCGCCGAGCTCCTCTCGCACCTTGGCGAGCGGCCCCTCGAGGTCGGGCCAGTCGAAGCCGGCGGCGACCGCACGCCGCTGCAGCTTCCGCGCCTGCAGGAGCGCGGGGAGCGAGGCGGGCACGTCGTGGAAGATCCCCTCGCGCCCCTCCTGCTCGGACTTGACCTGCTCCCAGCGCTCGCGAACGCGGCCCGCGGTGTCGGCCTCGACCTCGCCGAAGACGTGCGGATGGCGGCGGACGAGCTTGGCGTGCACCGCCCGCGCGACCTGCTCGAGATCGCCATCGCCCTGCTCCTCCAGCAGGAGGGCGAGGAAGTAGACCTGGAAGAGGAGGTCGCCGAGCTCGTCGAGCAGCTTGGCCGGATCGCCTGCCTCGGCGGCGTCCGCGACCTCGTAGGCCTCCTCGACCGTGTGCGGGACGATCGTCCGCGCCGTCTGCTCGCGGTCCCAGGGGCAGTCGCGGCGCAAGCGCCGCGTCAGCTCCTGCAGCTCTTCGAGCGCCTCCCCTAGAGGCAAGCGACTACTTCGTCTCTGCGGTGGTCGTGCTCTTGGCGTCGGGCGGCGGCGTGAAGCCGGTGGCGTAGGAGACCTTGTCCTTGTAGTCCTTTTTCAGGTCGTCGACCCACGTCGTCATCGCCTCGTTCTTCTTCGTCTGCTGCAGCTGCTGCTTGATCGAGGCCTTCACCTCCGCCAGCGGGGTCACCTTCGCCGGCCTTCGTCGTCGCTCAGCGGCTGGATGATGTGGTAGCCGAACTCCGTCTTGACCGGCTTCGAGATCGCGTTCTTCTCCAGCAGGAACGCGGTCTGGTCGAAGGGCGCGACCGTCTGCCCCTTCGAGATCGTCAGCTTGCCCCCGTTCGCCTTCGAGCCCGTGTCCTCGGAGTGCTGCTTCGCCAGCGCGGCGAAGTCGGCGCCGCCCTGCAGCTGCGCGTACAGCTCGTCCGCCTGCTTCTTCGTCTTGACCAGGATGTGGCGCACGTCACGACTCTCCGGCTGGCTGTACTGCGCCTTGTTCTTCGCGTAGTACGCCTCGATCTCGCCGTCGGTCACCTTCACGTCGCCGGTCACCTGGGCGAAGATCTTCTCGGAGACGATCTGGGAGCGGATGTCGTTCCGCACCTGCTTCTCGGTGATCCCCTGCTCCTTCAGCTGCTTCTCGAACTTCGCCTTGTCGCCGCCGAAGTACTGCTTCTGGATCTGCTCCAGCCGCGCGTCGACCTGCTTGTCGGTCACCTCGACGTCGAGGATCGCCGCCTTCTGCTCGAACTGCTCGCGCTGCACCAGGAACTGGACGGCCTGGTTGCGCAGCGTCTGGAACTCCTGCGAGCCGGCGGCGGGAAAATCGCGCTTCTGATTCGCGTAGCTCTTCTTCGCCTGCGCAGATCAGCGCCTCGTAGTCGCTCCGCGCGATCTCCTGACCGTCGACGACCGCGACGGCATCGTCGGGCACGTCCTGGCTGGAACCGCCGCAGCCGGCGAGCGCAATGGACGCGAGCGCGCAGAGAAGGAGAACGAGACGAGAGATCTTCATGTAAGAAAGCTCCAGGTGTTCGCGTTGGGGCGGACTCAGGCCGCCTGACGGGCTACCACGATAGCATCGACCAGCCCGATCGCCCCCTCGAGCTCCTCGGTTCGCGTGAGACTTCACGTTTCGCGCACGTGTAGACGGCAGTGTCGGAGACGTCGCGGAGCGCACGCAGCTCGGCCGAGCCGAGCACGAGCGGCCCGACCGTGGCCCGGCCGCCGCGGTAGATCAGGTAGTCCGCGCCGAGGCGCGCCAGCTTCAGCTTCGCCTCCTGGATCGCGAACAGGTGCTCGACCGGCTCCGGCACCGGCCCGTAGCGATCCTCGAGCGCCGCGTGCAGCTCGCGCAGCTCGTCGTCCGACTCGGCGAGCGCGAGCCGGCGGTGGATGTCGATCTTGAGCGCCTCCGAGGCGACGTAGGTCGCCGGCACGTAGGCGTCGACGCGGGCGTCGACCCGCACCGGCCGCGTCGCGAGGCGACGCTGGCCCTGCAGCTCCGCGACGGCCTCGGCGAGCATCTCGACATAGAGCTCGAAGCCGAGCGCCGCGACGTGGCCCGACTGCTCGGCGCCGAGCAGGTCGCCCGCGCCGCGAATCTCGAGGTCGCGCATCGCGATCTGGAAGCCTGCGCCCGAGCTCGGTGTGGTCGGCCAGCGTCGAGAGCCGTGCGCGCGCCTCCGGCGAGAGCTCCATCGCGTCGGGATAGAGCAGGTAGGCGTGTGCGGTCACGTCCGAGCGGCCGACGCGGCCGCGGATCTGGTAGAGCTGGGAGAGCCCGAGTACGTCGGCGCGCTCGACGATCAGCGTGTTCGCCTGCGGGATGTCGATGCCCGGACTCGATGATCGTCGTCGAGACGAGCACGTCGGCGTCGCCGCGCAGGAACGCGTGCATCTTCTCCTCGAGCTCCCGCTCCCTCATCTGCCCGTGCGCGACGATGAAGCGCAGCTTCGGGCAGAGCTGCTGCAGCTTCTCGGCGGCCTCCTCGATCGTCTCGACCCGGTTGTGCAGGTAGAAGGCCTGGCCGCCGCGCTCGATCTCGCGCTCGAGCGACGTCTTGACCAGCTCCTCGTCGTACTCGCCCACCGTCGTGCGAATCGGGCGGCGGCCCTCGGGCGGCGTCTCGATGATCGAGATGTCGCGCAGGCCGGAGAGCGACATGTGCAGGGTGCGCGGGATCGGTGTGGCGGACAGTGCGAGCACGTCGACCTCGAGCCGCAGGCTGCGCAACAGCTCCTTCTGCGCGACGCCGAAGCGCTGCTCCTCGTCGAGGATGACGAGCCCGAGATCCTTCGGGATCACGTCCCGGCTGAGGACGCGGTGGGTGCCGACGAGCACCTCGATCTTCCCTTCGGCGAAGTCCTTGAGGATCTGCTTCGTCTCGGCCGGCTTGCGGAAGCGCGAGACCATCTCGACCCGGACCGGGAAGTCGCGATAGCGCGCCTTGAACGTGTTCCAGTGCTGCTCGGCGAGGATCGTCGTCGGGCAGAGGACGAGCGTCTGCTTGCCGTTGACGGCCGCCGCGAACGCGGCCCGGACGGCGACCTCGGTCTTGCCGAAGCCGACGTCGCCGCAGACGAGGCGGTCCATCGGCCGCGGCGCCTCCAGGTCCTCCTTGACCGCCTCGATCGCACGCGCCTGGTCCTCGGTCTCGCGGTAGGGGAACTCGGTCTCGAGCCGCTCGAGCCACTCGTTCTCGAGCTCGTAGGCCGTGCCCGGCGCCTGCTGGCGCTGCGCGTACAGCGCGATCAGCTCGGTCGCGAGCTCCTGGACGCTCTCGCGCGCACGGGCCTTCAGGTTCTGCCAGGCCTTGCCGCCGAGCTTCGAGAGCGCCGGCGCACCGGTGTCGGCGCCGATGTACTTCGAGATCTTCCCGAGCTGCTCGTGCGGGACGTAGAGCCTGTCCTCACCGCGGAAGGCCAGGAAGAGGTAGTCGCGCGTGACGCCGGCGACCTCCTTCGTCTCGAAGCCGAGCAGCTTCCCGACGCCGTGATCCTCGTGGACGATGAAGTCGCCGCTGCGCAGGTCGGCGAACGAGGCGAGCGCACGGCCGAGGCGCTTGTCGGCCCGCGGCGGGCGCTTGCGGAAGACCTGCGTGTCGGGCAGGAGGACGAGCCCGAGCTCGCGCCAGACGAAGCCGCGCCGGGCGCCGGCGACCGCGAACAGCAGCTCCGGCTGCTCGGGGAGATCCTGGCCGGCATCGAGGATGCGCGCGTCGGCGCGCTTGAGGAGGTTGTCGGTGCGGAGCGCCTCACCCGCGTGCGGGAAGGCGACGACGACGCGGTTGCCGCCGTTGACGAAGCCGTTCAGCTCGTTCTCGGCCTCGGCGAGGCCGCGGGCGGCGATCGCCGGCCGCTGCGCCTCGAACGAGAACGGCTGCGCCTGCGGGAACGGGTCGAGCTCGGACGCGCCCTTGAGCGAGATCGCCTCCAGCCCTTCCTCCGTCCAGACCCGCCGCACCTCCTCCGGCTGCCAGACGAAGTCGGGCGCACGGTCGAGCACGGGCACGAGATCGCGCGGGATCTCGGGCGCGTACGGGCTCGTCCTCGTCCCAATCGGCGCCAAGTAACAGACTGTTACTTGGCGTTCGTTCGGCGGCGGGGTAGATGACGGCGTCTTCCACCGGATGCAGCGCGCGCTGCGTGAAGGGCGAGAACGCCCGCACCTGCTCGATCTCGTCGCCGTAGAGCTCGATCCGGAGCGGCTCGCGGCCGGTGGTCGGGAAGACGTCGACGAGACCGCCGCGAACGGCGAACTGGCCGCGCTCCTCGGCGCGCTCGACCCGCTCGTAGCCGGCGAGCGCGAGGTGCTCCGAGAGGCCGTCGAGACCGGGCTCGCTCCCGACGGCGAGCTGCAGCGGCTCCGGACGCTTCGCGGCAGGCGGCATCCCCTCGGCGAGCGCGGTCGCCGACGCGGCGACGAGGCCGCCGCGCGCGAGCACGTCGAGGGCACGGGCGCGCTCGCCGACAAGATGCGGCGGCGGCTCGAGGCCGGAGCCCCAGCGGACGCCGCGGCCCGGCAGCAGCGCGACGTTCTCGGCGCCGATGAACCAGCCCGCCGCCTCGGCGATGTCGCGCGCGTCGGCATCCTCGGGCAGCAGCACGACGAGCCCTCGTCCGAGCTCCTCGTGCAGCGTCGCGAGCAGGAGCGGCAGCACGGGCTCGGAGACGCGGGCACGGGTCGGCAGCGCAGCCGCGAACGCCTGCAGGCGCTCGAGCGCGAGCAGCTCCCTGACGAACGAATGCAGTACCGGACGGTCCATGACGACAGGCGGAAACCGGGTTTCCGCCGACGTCATTCTAGTGGTCGCGGTTCGGGCGGCCGCCGTGCCACGACTCCCAGAGCGCGGCGTAGGACCCGTCGTGCTCGACGAGCTCGTCGTGCGTGCCCAGCTCGGTGAGCTTGCCGTCCTCGACGACGGCGACCCGGTCGGCGTCGTGCGCGGTCTGGAGGCGGTGCGCGATCGCGACGACGGTCCGCCCGTCGAGCACGGCGGCGAGCGACGCTCGAGATGACGCGCGGCGCGCGGATCGAGCAGCGAGGTCGCCTCGTCGAGCACGAGCGTGTGCGGGTCGGCGAGCACGAGCCGTGCGAGCGCGACCTGCTGCTGCTGCGGCGGCGAGAGCGGGTGACCGCCGGCGCCGACGACGGTCTCGAGCCCGTCCGGCAGCGCTCGAGCCACGGCCGCGCGTCGACCGCCTCGAGCGCGGCCCAGAGATCCTCGTCGCTCGAGTCGACCCGGGCGAGCCGGAGGTTGTCCGCGATCGTCCCGACGAAGACGTGCTGCTCCTGGGTCACGAGCGCCACCTCCTGCCGCAGCGTCTCGAGCTCCAGGTCGACGAGCCGGACGTCGCCGACCTCGACGCGACCGGTGCGCGGCGGATGGATCCCGGCGAGCAGCCGTCCGAGCGTGGACTTGCCTGCCCCGGATGGCCCGACGACGGCGATCCGCTCGCCCGGCTCGAGATCGAGGTCGAGGCCGTGGAGCACGTCGCGATCCTGCACGTAGGCGTAGCGGACGTCGGAGGCGCGCAGCCGCTCGTGCTCCGGCTCCTCGCCGGTGGCCGCGCGGTCGTCCGGAACCTTGGTCACGCCGACGAGCCGCGCGAACGACGTCGCACCGACCTGGATCTCGTCGAGCCAGGAGATCAGGCGGTCGACGGGATCGGCGAGCTGCTGCACGTAGAGCGCGACCGTCGTCACCTCGCCGATCGAGGCGTGGCCGGCGGAGACGAGCCAGCCGCCCCAGACGAGCGTCACCGCCACGGGCAGCACGTACGCGATCTCGACCGTCGGGAAGAGGACGGTCCGGAGATAGAGCGTCCGGCGCTCGGCCCGGTAGGCGTCGGCGAGATCGGCGTCGATTCGCTCGACGCGCCGCCGCCCGAGGCCGAGTGCGTCGACGGTGCGGCCGCCGTCGACCGTCTCGCCCGACGGTGCCGGTCATCGTCGCGTACGCGGCGCGCTCCCAGAGGTACCCCTCCGGCGCGCGGCGCAGGTACCAGCGCGTCCCGATCAGGATCGCCGGCAGCCCGACGACGCACGAGAGCGCCGTGACCGGGCTGACGACGAAGGCCGCGACCACCGTCAGCAGCACGGTGACGGCCGAGATGAGCGTCTCGGGGATCGCGAAGCGGACGGTGCGCGCGAGCGTGTCGACGTCTGCTGTCATCCGGGAGACGAGATCGCCCGTGCCCGCCCGCTCGACGACTGAGAGCGGCAGCGCGAGCACCTGGCGCATGAAGTCCTCGCGCAGGCGGGCGAAGACCTGCTCCGAGAGGACGAACGACGAGCGCCGCGCGAACCAGGTCAGCACGGTCTGCGCGAGCACGGACACGACGAGCACGCCGATCAGGCGGTCGACGTACGCGGTCGTCGTGCCCTGCTCCACCGCCTCGACGAGCTCGCCGAGCAGAAACGGCCCGACGAGGCCGGCCACGGCCGCAAGCGCGTTCAGGCCGAGCACGACCGCGAGCGGGCGGCGAGTAGCGGCGCAGCAGGACCGCCGCTCGCGGCGCACCTCCGCTCCCGCGCGCGATCGGCAGCCTCTCCGGTCATGCCCTAGCCCCCTCCTGGCGGCATGACCAGTCATGCCGCGTCCTCGCGGGTGACCGCGAACCGGTAGGCCGGGCTCGACCGGAGCAGCTCACGATGCGTGCCCGTGGCAACGACGCGTCCGTCCGCGATGAAGACGACTCGGTCGGCCTGGTCGAGGACGAGCGGGCTCCCGGTCATGACGACGGTGGTCCGGCCGGCGCGTGCGTCGTGCAGGCGGCGCGCGATCCGCGCTTCGGTGTGCGCGTCGACGGCGCTCGTCGGCTCGACGAGGACGAGGATCTCGGCGTCCGCGAGCAGCGCACGGGCGAGGACGAGCCGCTGCCGCTGGCCGCCTGAAAACGAACGGCCGCGCTCCTCCATGTGGCCGTCGAGCCCCTCCGGCAGCGAGTCGAGGACGTCCTCGGCGTTCGCGACCGCGATCGCCTCGAGCAGCTGCTCGTCGGAGGCGCGACCCCACGGGTCGAGCTCGTCGCGCAGCGGGCCCGAGAAGAGGAGCGGATCGGTCTCGCTGACGACGACGCGACGTCTGATCGTCTCCACGGCGAGCGCGCGACCGGCACGCCGCCGAGCGTGACGAGGCCGTCGTCGACGAAGCGGCCGAGGCGGTCTGCGATCCGGGCGCCTTCGTCGGCGCTCGGCGTGACGACGCACGTGAGCACGCCCGGCTCGACGACCAGCCCCGACTGCACGTCGACGAGCGACGCTCCCTGCTGCGGCTCGGCCGCGACCGCCTCGTGCTCGCCGACCAGCGGCTCGATCCGCAGGATCGCGAGCATCCGCTGCGCCCCGACGAGCGCCCGCGTGACCTTGTCGACCGCCTCGACCGCGACGCGCAGCGGGATGACGAGGAAAGCCGCATAGCCGTAGAAGGCGACGAGCTCGCCCGCGCTGATGCTGGCCCTGGATCGCGAGCCGTGCGCCGAGCCAGGTGACGATCACGATGAAGATGCCGGGCAGGAGCACCTGCGCCGAGTCGAGCGTCGACTGCGGCAGCGCCACCCTGATGCCGGCTCGGCGGACCTCCTCCGAGCGCCGGCGGTACCGATCGAAAAAGACCCGCTCGCCGCCGATGCCGCGCAGCACGCGCAGGCCTGCCACCGTGTCGGCTCCGACCGCCGTCAGCCGGCCCACCTGCTCTCGCTGCTCGCGCTGCCGTTCCTGGAGCGGCCGGATCACGAGCGAGAGGCTCCCGACCAGCACGGGGACGCCCAGCAGCACGACCAGCCCGAGCAGGGTCGACGTGGACAGCAGCACCGCGGCGACGACGAGGTACGACGACGATCGCGCCCGCAAGCCGCGCGGTGATGTCGAACGCGCCACCCGCCCGGAGCGCGTCGTTCGAGACGGTGGCGACGACCTCGCCGGTGGTCAGGCGCGCTCGGATCGCCGGGCCGGTCAGCGCCGCGTGGTGCGCGACGACCTGGATCATCCGGAATCCCGCCTGCAGCCAGTTGCTGACCGCGACGCGGTGCCGGAGCGTGCCGGCGACCGCCTGGACGACGCCGAGCCCGAAGAGGGCGGCCGCCCAGGCGAGCAGCGCCTGGGTGTCGCCGGTCGCGATCCCCTCGTCGACCGCGCGCCCGAGCACCCACGGCAGCAGCGCCTGCGCGAGCATCCAGACGATCCCGAAGGTCATGCCCAGCAGGAGCGTGCCGAGCTGCTGACGCCCGACCCAGAGCAGGAAGCGGGTCGGAGAGCGCGTGTTCGGCGTGCCTGGGTCGGCGAAGGGAAGCTGCTTCATCGGCGCGCCAGTCTATGCCGCGAACCGGGGAAATCGGCCATGATGAAGCCGTGGCCGAGCGAAACCCCGAGTCGATGACGGCAGCCCAGCGCGACGCGCTCGCGGCCGAGCTCGCCGAGCTCGAAGGCCCGAAGCGGGCCGAGCTGGTCGAGGCGATCGCGACCGCCCGCGGGTTCGGCGACCTCTCCGAGAACTTCGCCTATCACGACGCGAAGAACGAGCAGGGCCTGCTCGAGCGGCGGATCGCGATCCTGCGGCACCGCGTCGAGAACGCCGTCATCGTCGAGCAGGCCGAGGACGGCGTCGTCGGCGTCGGCTCGGTCGTCGAGGTGGAGGACGAGAGCGGCGGCCGCTTCGAGGTCGAGATCTCGAGCGTGGCCGGCGGCGTCTCGAGCGACTCGCCGCTCGGCTCCGCGCTCGTCGGCGCCAAGGTCGGCGACGCGGTGCAGGTGCAGGCGCCGAAGGGCGCCTGGACGGCGCGCGGTCGTCTCGGTTCGCTCCTCCTAGTTGAAGCGGCGCTGGGCCTCGTCGAGACCCTCGCCGGCGAGCGTCTCGACCGCGTCGGCCGCAGCGCGAGATCAACGTCTCGGCGTCGTCCTCCGGAGCGAACGGACTCAGGACGTAGTCGGCGACCGGGCGGCGGTCACCGCGGCCGGGTCGTCCGACCCCGGCGCGGACACGCGCAGGAACTCCGCCGAGCCGAGCGCTTGCCTGATCGAGCGGAGGCCGTTGTGGCCGGCGAGGCCGCCGCCGAGCCGCACCTGGATCCGGCCCGGATCGAGGTCGACGTCGTCGTGGACGACCGCGATCTGCTCGGTCGGGAGCTTGAAGAACCGCGCGGCGGCGGCGAGCGAGCTGCCGGAGAGGTTCATGTACGTCTCGGGTTTGAGCAGCGCGAGCTTCAGCTCGCCGACGCGCACCTCGGCGAGCTGGCCGGAGAACTTGGAGCGAAAGGAGCCGTCGTGGCGCTGTGCGAGCTCGTCGACGACCATCCAGCCCGCGTTGTGGCGGTCGCGCGCGTGCTCTCGCCCAGGATTGCCGAGGCCGACGACGAGCAGGTCCAGCGTCGAGGCGCTCTCGCCCCGACGGAAGAGGCGCATTAGCTCCTGTGATTCGGAGGAGTCGGACTCGGCCGCAGCCTCGCCCTCGGGCGTCTCGCCCTCGGCCTCGCCCTCGGGAGCCTCCTCGCCCTCGGCCAGCTCCTCGCCCTCCTCGGGCTCGGGCTCGGCCTCGACGATCGGGGCGGAGACGGTCGCGATCACGGTCTCGTGCGGGTCGTCGAGGAACGTGACGCCCTCGAGCTTCGGCAGGTCCTCGAGCCTGAGCGCCTCGCCCATCTCGAGCCCGCTGACGTCGGCTTCGATCGACTCAGGGCACCTCCATCGGCAGCGCCTCGACGTTGAGCGTGGTCGCCGGCTGGTTGAGGACGCCGCCCTCCTTGATGCCGGGCGCGTCCTCGGCGCCCTGCAGGTGGACGTTGACGGTCGCCTGGATCGCGACGTCGAGCCGCACTTCCTGGAGGTCGATGTGGCGGACGTGGCCGCGGATCGGATCCCGCTGGTACTCCTTCAGGATCGAGGGATGCGCGGTGCTCTGGCCCTCGAGGACGACGTCGAGCACGGCGTGCAGGCCCGAGGGACCGGTCAATGCGGCGCGAAGGTCGCGCTCGCCGACCGCGAACGCCTGCGCGGTCGACCTGCCGTAGAGGACGCCGGGAATGAAGCCCTGCTTGCGCAGGCGCCGAGACTCGGGCGTGCCGAGCCCGGTCCGTTCCTTCACCTCGAGACGAAATCTGTCGCCGGCCACGGCGGCGGATTGTAGCGGACGCCAAGTAACAGTCTGTTACTTGGCTAGCCGCCCCAGGCGCCGGCCGGGAGGTGCAGCCGGCCTGTGGCGGCTACGTGATCCGGAGGTCGATCCCGAGGAGGAGCAGGGGCCAGAGCAGGATCGCGAGGATCGCCGAGAGCACCTGCTTGACGGTCTCGAGGTTGTCGAGGTAGTCCTTCGACTCGGCGACGAAGACCCCGATTGCGACGTAGATCAGGCCGAGGAGCTTGGGCCGGAGCAGCATGGGATCGGGCGTTCCCCGAGCGGCGCCTTTCAACCGCCGCAGGCGTCGAGCGCTGGGGCGCGCGCCGGCAGGGAGTGCTTGCCCACATCCCCACGCGATCGGCAACCGCGAGCGTCCGCACTGGGCGACGCAGCTCGAGCGGCTCGGTCGCTACCGGACGCGCGCCGGCTCACAGTTCGAGGTCGGGCAGCCCGTCCCTGCACGCTGCGAGTGCGGCGGACGTGAGACGCCGCCTTGACCGCAAACGCGGTTTATGTCACATTCGTTACAAGCAACGAGGTGGGGCCGTGGGTCTGATCGGTCAGTCGTTGCTGCGGCGCTCTGCCGGTTCTACCCGGTCTTCCCTCGAGACGGTCGTCACTCCGCGGCGTTCACGACCGTCGGCAGCCGGCGCGCTCGGCGTTTCGCCGAGACGCGCGAATTCGTGGAAGAGGAGGTCTCCGGATGCGACGCCATCCGCTCATAGCGATTCCGATCGCTGCACTCGCGGTTGCGCTGCTCGTCTTTGCTTCGTTCGGTGACTCATCAGGGTTGGCGCGGCCCAACACGCTGCGCTCACTCGATCCGAGTGCGACGTTCCCGGCGTCCGTGCTCCCTCCGAGCTCGGTTGGGACACCCGCCGCCGCCGCGCGGGCGAACCAGTTCTTCTTCGCCACGCTCGGAGCGATCGTACGCTTCGATGGGACGGTCGTCCGCGCGTATCCGTCCGGCGGAGTCGCCGTGACGCGGCTCGGCTTGGGCCGCTACCGCATCACGTTCAACCGCAACGTCCGACAGTGCCTACAGCTCGCGACGATTCGAACGTTCCTCGTCGGAGAGGACGAGCCAAGCGCCGAGTACATCCACGTCGCCGTCGCGGATTCGAACCCGAACACGATCCTGGTGGTGACGCAAAGGCGCCCAGTGGAGTTCATCGTCTCCCCGGGACCGCCACCGCGGAGCGTGGCAGTCGCCGGCCAGCGCACCTTGGCCGACAGCGGCTTCAACATCGCTGTCTTCTGCCCGTTCTTCTAGAGCGTGGGGGCCCAGACGCCGGGAGGCTGCGCGGCCTCCCGGCGTCGCGCCGGCACGTGCCTGCCGCGGTACGGGACTGACTTAGAAGAGCTGGTTCTCGCCGGCGAAGATCGCCGAGACCGAGTCGTCGGAAAAGACGTTCTGGATCGTCTCGGCAAGCAGGCCGGAGATCGAGAGCACCTCGACGTTCGCCGGCTTGTTCAGCTCGTCGACCGGCACCGTGTCGGTGACGACGACCTTTTCGAAGGCGCTCTCGGCGATGCGAGTGAGCGCCGGCTCGTTGAAGAGGGCGTGGGTCGCGCAGGCGATCACGCGGGTGGCGCCCGCTTCGCGCAGCGCCTCGGCTCCGGCGCACAGCGTCCCGGCCGTGTCGATGATGTCGTCGGTCATGACGGCGACCTTGCCGGCGACGTCGCCGATCACGCCGGTCACCTTGGCCTGGTTGTGGCCCGGGCGCTCCTTGTTGAGGACGACGAGGCCGCCGCCGATCATCTCTGCGAACTTGCCTGCGAGCTTCGCGCGTCCGGTGTCCGGAGCGACCGCGACCCGCTCGACCTCGGTGCCGAGGTAGTCGCGGATGTGCTGCGCGAACATCGGCACGGCGACCATGTGGTCGACGGGGATGCGGAAGAAGCCCTGCACCTGGCCGGCGTGCAGGTCCATCGTGATCACGCGGTCGACCCCCGCGGTCTCGAGCAGGTCGGCGACGAGGCGGGCCGTGATCGGCTCCCGCGGCCGCGACTTCTTGTCCTGGCGCGCGTAGAAGTACCAGGGGATGACGGCGGTGATCCGCTTCGCGGAGGCGAGCTTCGCGGCGTTGACCATGATCAGCAGCTCCATGAAGTGCTCGCCGATCGACGGTGCGGCCGTCTGGACGATGAACATGTCGGCGCCGCGGACGGAGTCCTCGAAGCGGAAGTAGGGCGAGCCGTCCGCGAACGTCGCGCGCTCGACCTTCGTCAGCTCGACACCGAGGTGGCCGGCGATCTTCTCGGCGAGCAGAGGGTGCGAGCTGCCGGAGACGACCGCGAGGCGCTTGGTCGGCGTCAGCGACACGGCACGACCGACCACGAGCTGAGGTGCCGTCGCCCCTGTTCCCTCGAGCCCGGGCAGCGTCTGCTCAATCGTCCCGCTTTCCACCGCGTCCTTCCTTGTTGACCTGCCTGGGCGGGAAGCCGGCGAGCGCATTGTCGGGGACGTCGTCGGTGATGACGGCACCCGCCGCCGTCCACGCATCGTCGCCAACAGTGACCGGAGCAACGAACATAGTGTCCACTGCTACGCGGACGTTGCTCCCGATCGACGTCTTGCCCTTGGGCTGGTCCGGCCGATGCGGAAAGTTCGCGGTGATCGATCCTGCGCCGATGTTGGTTCCCTCTCCGATCTCTGCGTCGCCGATGTACGAGAGATGCGGCACCTTGGTGTCCTGCCCGATGGTCGACTTCTTGATCTCGACGAACGCGCCGGCCTTCGCGCGCGGGCCGAGGACGGTTCCGGGGCGAAGGTAACAGAAGGGACCGACCGTCGCATCGGGGCCGATCTCGGCGTCGATCGCGACGACGTGCGAGCCGACCTCGGCGCCCGCGGCCACGGTCGTGGCGCCGCGCAGGAGCGTGAAGGGGAGGATCACGGCGTCGGGCTCGATCCTCACGTCCGGCTCGATCCAGGTCGACCCGGGATCGGCGATCGCCACTCCCGCGAGCATGTGCTCGCGGTTGATCCGGTCGCGGAGCGTGGCCGCTGCGGCCGCGAGCTCGACGCGCGTGTTGACCCCTTCGGTCTCGGCCGGATCGGCCGCGACGTGGGCGACGACCCGCTCGCCGCGGGCGACGAGATCGCGCACGGCGTCGGTCAGATAGAGCTCACCCTGGGCGTTGTGCGGCTCGAGCCGGTCGAGCGCGGGCCAGAGCAGATCGGCGCGGAAGACATAGATCGAGGAGTTGCACTCCTGGATCGCCAGCTGCTCGGGTGTCGCGTCGCCCGCCTCGACGATTGCCTCCACCGTTCCGTCGGTCGCCCGAACGATGCGGCCGTAGGAGCGGACGTCGTCGGGCACGAACGAGAGGACGGTGGCAGCTGCGCTCTCGCGACGATGCTCCGCAAAGAGCGACTCGAGGAGCTCGGCCGTGAGCAGCGGTGTGTCGCCGGAGAGAACGAGGATGTTCTCGGCGCCGTCGCCCACGGCCTCCCGCGCCGACCGGACGGCATCGCCGGTCCCGAGCGCCTGCTCCTGCACGGCAACGGGAGTGACGCCGAAGGCGTCCCGGCTCTCCGGGGAGGCGATCACGACGAGCGGTTCCGGCCCCAGCGGCCGTGCGGCCTCGAGCACCCAGTCCACCATGCGCCGGCCGAGGATCGCGTGGAGGTGCTTCGGCGTCTCAGAGCGCATGCGCGTGCCGAGCCCTCCGGCCATCACCACGGCTGCGAGGCTCCCTCCGGCCATCGTCGCGAGACCTTAGCGGCGGACCGATCTAGCCCGCATTCCCCCCGATCGGCCAGCTTTCAGAGGCCGGGACCCCGCCTACGTTTGTAGACAGGGTTCCAACCGGATTGCCCAGTGCCGCTTGTGGCCGAGCGAGGAGGGGGAGTTTTGATGCGCGCACGTCTTCGGAGGCACCTCGACACCATGGTTGTCGCGGGGATCGTCGCCACCCTGGTGGCGGGGGCGCCGGCGGTCGCCGGCCCACTCGTGGACTTTGCGAGGCACGCGGGGAACGCCGACCGCGTCGACGGCCTGAACGCGTCGCGCACGCCCCGTGCAGGGCAGCTGCTGGCGCTCGACGGGAGGAAGAAGTTCCCGGCCTCGGTCGTTCCGGCCGGGGCGACCGGTCCGATCGGTCCGGCCGGCCCGGTCGGTGCGACCGGAGCGACGGGCGGCCCCGGAGCGAAGGGCGACACCGGTTCGGCGGGCGCCGCGGGCGCTCGCGGCCTCCAGGGCGAGATGGGGCTGCAGGGCATTCAGGGACTCCAGGGACTCCAAGGGCTCCAGGGAGCTCAGGGCGCGAAGGGCGACACGGGCGACACGGGCGACCCCGGCGCAGCAGGCGCGAACGGCGCACCGGGCGCCGACGGTGCGCCCGGCGCAAAGGGCGACAAGGGCGACCCCGGAGCGACCGGCGCGAAGGGGGACAAGGGCGACACGGGCGACACCGGACCCGCGGGCTCGGCGGCCGCGTATCCCCCGATCGTCGACATCAATCCGATCCTGCGTCCGAGCCGGTCGAACCTGTGGGATCGCGTTCAGATCAACGGCAACGCCTGGTTCAACGGCTACCGCTCGTCGTTCCCGAGCGGCACGGATGCGAGCTACTTGGAGTGGGATCTCCCGCTCCAGGCCGGCACGTGGACGATCGACGTCGTCTATGTCAAGAGCCACGACGCCGGCATCCTGTCCCTGTCACTCGGCGGCAGCGCGCTCGCCCCGGAGATCGACGCGTTTCGGCCCGCGGCAGACGGGATCGATTACAACCTGGTCGCGACCTTCACGGGCGTGAACGTCGCCACGACCGGGATTCACAGTCTCAGGATCCGGACGGCGTCGAAGAATCCCCTGTCGGACGGGCACTTCGGCTACCTCACCTGGATCAGGCTCGTGCGCGAGTAGCCGCGAGGAACTGGGGTGCCAGGATTCGAACCTGGGATCGCGGGACCAAAACCCGCTGCCTTACCGCTTGGCTACACCCCACGGCTCGGTCGCGTGGCGATTCTATCGGCGGTCGCGCAGCAGCACGACGAGCGCGACGACCGCGATCACCACGAGGGCGACGACGGCGAACGCAGTCAGGACGAGCGCCAGCACGGGCACCAGCACGACCGCGACCTGCGAGACCGCGAAGATCCACGAGAGCTCGCGAACCTCCTCGCGCCGCGCCGCGCGCCCACGCATGACGTAGAACGCGACTGCAGCGATGGCGAGCAGGACGACGATCCACCACTCGATCGAGCCGACGAGAACGAGGATGCCCTCGACGAGGGCGACGATGAGCGCGATCCGGAGCCTGCTCTCGCTCAGCCGGCGGCCGAAGCGGTTGCTGCGGTGCTCGATTGTGGCAGGAGGATCCACGCCGGAACCGTACCGCCTCGGCTCCCTGCTCAGCCGTACCAGACCGGAACGGTCAGCCAGGTCGTGCCGGCGCGACGAAGCTCGCGCCGGGCCGCCTCCGCTTGCCGCCGATGGTGGAAGAGGCCGTAGACCGCCGGGCCGGCGCCGCTGACGTCGGCGCGGAAGGCGCCGAGCCGTAAAAGCGCGCCTGCCAGCGGCGAGGAGGCGAGATCGTTCGGCGGCAGGGCTGTGAGATCCCGCGGGCGCCGGACATCGGCAAGCAGCGCCTCGAGTCGAGCCTTGCGCTCGTCCCAGCCGTCGGCGCCGCTGCCCTCGTCGAAAGCGGCATAGACGGCCGCGGTCGACTCCTTGGCGACACCGTTCGGGAGCACGAGCACGATCCAGTAGTCCTGCGGCAGGTCGAGCTGCTCCAGCGCGGAGCCGTCGCCGCGGCCGAGCTGCGGCCCGTCGCCCAGGAAGAACGGAACATCGGCGCCGACCGTCGCGGCGACGGCGCGAAGCTCGGGCACGGGAAGCGGTAATGCCAGCGTCTCGTTCGCCAGCCGGAGCGCAGTCGCCGCGTCGGAGCTGCCGCCGCCGAGGCCCGCCGCGACGGGGATCCGCTTGGTGATCGTCGCCGACCAGCGCGGATCGACTCCGGCGGCGGCTGCGAGTGCCGCCAGCGCGTCGCGAACGATCGTGTCTCCCGGGAAGCCGGCCACCCTGAGTGCAGCGCCGGGAGCGATCGCGACACGATCCGCCAGGTCGACGCGCTGCAGCACGGTCAGGACCTCGTGCTTGCCGTCGCCACGCGTCGGTCCGACCACGAGAGCGAGGTTGATCTTGGCCGGAGCGGGTGCTCTCACAGTGCCTCTGCGAGCGCCACGAACTCCGGCGGCGCGAGCGCCTCGGCCCGGGTCTCCGGAGGGCGTCCGATCGACGCGAGCGCGGCGGCGGCGTCCTCGCGGGAGGCGAGGCCCGCGAGCGCGAGCGAATTCGGCAGCGTCTTGCGGCGGTGGGCGAACGACGCCTCGACGACTTGCTTGATCCGTGCGAAGTCGTGCGGCAGCGGTACGCGGCGGAAGCTGACGAGGGCGGAGTCGACGTTCGGCGGTGGCCGGAAGACCGTGCGCGAGACGGGATGGAAGCCGGTTCGCTCGGACGCGAGCTGGACGAGGACCGAGACGGAGCCGTAGGCCTTCGTCGACGGCGCGGCGAAGAAGCGGTCTGCGACCTCCCGCTGCACCATCACCGTCCAGCGCTCGAGGTCGGGCAGACCGGCGAGGCTCTCGGCGACGATCGGGGTGGCGACGTTGTAGGGGAGATTCGCGACCAGCTTCGTCGGGACCGGATCGAGTGCGGCCAGGTCGAGCTGGAGCGCGTCGCCCCAGTGCAGGTCGACGTTCGGACGCCCGGCCAGCTGGGCGAGGTGCGGCGCAAGCGTGCGGTCGAGCTCGACCGCGTGGACGTGCCGGGCGCGCTCGGCGAGGCGCCACGTGAGCACGCCGAGGCCGGGACCGATCTCGAGCACGACGTCGTCCGGGCCGAGCTCGGCGAGGCGCTCGATCACGCCGAGGATGTTCTCGTCCGCGAGGAAGTGCTGGCCCAGCCGCTTCTTCGGGCGGACGCTCACGGCAGGCGGAAGGCGGCCGCGGCGTTGACCTCGATCCGGGCCGCGAGCTCGCCGCTGTCCTCTCCCCTCGCCTCGGCGAGTGCGGCGACCGTGTGGACGACGTGCGCGGGCTCGTTCGGACGGCCGCGAACAGGCTGCGGCGCCAGGTAGGGACTGTCCGTCTCGACGAGGATCCGGTCTGCCGGGACGATGGCGGCCGCCTCGCGGAGCGCCTCGGCCTTCGGATACGTCGCGTTGCCCGCGAAGGAGAAGTACCAGCCACGCTCGATCCCCGACGCGAGCAGCTCCGGCTCGGAGAAGCAGTGCATGACGACGGTGCCGTCGTGCTCGCGCAGCATCGCCTCTGTGTCCCGGTTCGCAGCGCGGGTGTGGACGACGATCGGCAGGCCGAGCTGGGCCGCGAGCGTCAGCTGCGCCGCGAAGAGGCGGCGCTGCTCCTCCTTCGCGTCGCCGCCGTAGTGATAGTCGAGCCCGGCCTCGCCGACCGCGACCGCCCGCGGGTGCTCGAGCAGGGCGCTGGAGCTCGGGTACACGCGCCGCTTCGTCACTCGCGGCCTGATGCGGGTCGATCCCGAGCGCCGCATAGACGCCGTCGTGCGCGGTCAGGTCGAGAGCGCGCCGGCACGAGTCGATCCCGGTGCCGATCGTGATCACCCGCGTGACGCCTGCCGCACGAGCACGGCCGAGCGCGCTCGCCGGCTCCTCGAGCGCGTCGAGGTGCGCGTGGGTGTCGATCACGCAGCGGTCGCGGGCTCGTCGATCCGCGGGAAGAGCGGCTGGGCCGCCTCGATCCCCGAGATCGCTTCCGTGCGGCCGTACGCGACGTTGTCCCAGGCGACGTCGAGCGGCTGGCGCAGCGCCTCGAGGATCCGCTCCGACGTCTCGGGCAGGTAGGCCGAGAGCGCGATCGCCGCGATCCGAAGGCCGTCGGCGAGCTCGTAGAGCGCGCGATCGAGGTCGGCGGTGCGCTCGGGATCCTTCGCCAGCTCCCACGGCTTCGTCTGCTCGACGTGACGGTTGAGACGGCGGACATAGTCCCAGATCGTTTCCAGCGCGCCGCTGACGTCCCAGCGGTCGAAGGCGGCCGGGATTCCGTCGTGCAGGTCACGAGCGGCGGCGGCGAGCTCGCCGCTTCTCGTTCGGCGCCGGCGTGAGGTCGCCGTCGCGGTAGCGGGCGATCATCGCCGTCGTCCGCGAGAGCAGGTTGCCGAGGTCGTTCGCGAGCTCCCGCTCGTACCGCTCCCGGAAGCTGTCCAGCGTCACGTCGCCGTCCTGGCCGAAGGGGACGACGCGCGCGACCCAGAAGCGGACCGGATCGACGCCGTACTCATCGACGAGGTCGAGCGGGTCGAGCACGTTGCCCAGCGACTTCGAGATCTTCCGGTTGTCGAGGTTGAGGTAGCCGTGGACGAAGAGCTGCCGCGGCGGCTCGTACCCCGCGGAGAGGAGCAATGCGGGCCAGTAGACGCAGTGGAAGCGGAGGATGTCCTTCGCGAGCAGGTGCTTGGCAGGCCAGAGCCCCAGATCGGCCCCCGGCGCGTACGACAGCGCGCTCAGGTAATTGATCAGCGCATCGGCCCAGACGTAGGCGACCTGATCCGGATCCCACGGAATCGGGATTCCCCATGTCTGCGTCGCGCGGCTGATCGAGAAGTCGCGCAGCCCGCCGGCGATGAAGCTCCGAGCCTCGTTCGAGCGGAACGCGGGCAGGACGAAGTCAGGGCGCTCGTCGTACAGCTGCAGCAGCCGGTCCTGGTACGCGGAGAGGCGGAAGAACCAGTTCTTCTCCTCCAGCCACTCGGGCACGATTCCGTGATCGGGACACTTGCCGTCGACGAGCTCGGCCTCGGTCTTGAACGCCTCACAGCCGACGCAGTAGAGGCCCGCGTAGACGTCCTGGTAGACGTCGCCGTTGTCGTAGATCTTCTGTAGGAAGTCCTGGACGAAGGCCTTGTGCCCGTCATCTGTCGTCCTGATGAAGAAGTCGATCGACGCGTTGACGCGCTCGGGCAGCTCCTGCCAGGCGCCGACGATCTGGTCGACGTACTCCCTCGGCGTGAGCCCCTGCTCCTTGGCCACGCGCGCAACCTTGTCCGCGTGCTCGTCGACCCCCGTCAGGAAGTAGGTGCGCTCGCCCCGCTGCCGGTGATGGCGCACGAGGATGTCGCCGATGATGGTCGTGTACGCGTGACCGATGTGCGGCGTCGCGTTGACGTAGTAGATGGGTGTCGTCAGGTAGAAGCTCATTGCCGTCAATGATAGGTGCAGCCCTCCGGGTGACCTGGGCCGCGATCCCGGCCGCCACCGCGGCGCCTGCGAGCAGGAGCAAGGGGAGACCGAGCCGTCCGTGGCCAGCCGAGGCTCGCGCCGAGCTCGGCTCAGCGGCAGGCCTGATCGCGTCGTGCGGCGCGCCGCGGGACGTCGCTGGGCGGTCGCGCGTGCGCGGTTGGACGGCACGCATCGCCGGCACGGTCGGTGCGACGGCGGGACGCGGCGGAGTCGATGCCCGGGCTGCTCGCCGCCGCCGGGACGCTGCGATTCGCTGCCGGCGTCCGGTGGGCACTCGGGGAGCGCGGCGACGCGGTGCGGGCACGCGCTGACGGCACCGAGCGAACCGGCGCAGAACGGACGGGCGCGGAACGGACGGGCGCGGAACGGACGCTCGGGATGCGTACGGGCGACGGAGGCGGCGCGAGGTGTGGCCGCGGAGCGCGTGGGCTCGACCGCGACCGGCTCGGCGACGGCGGCCTCTGCCGGAGCGGGCGTGACGACCGGCCCGACCTCGGCGGTGGGCGGCTCGGGCACGACAACCGCAGGTGGGGCCGGCTCGGGCGACGCTACGGGCGCCGGCTCGGGGGTCGTCAGGGGCGGTCGCGCCGGCAGCAGCAGCGCCGGATCGACGTACCCGTTCGCGTCCGACGCGACGCGGACGCCGAGGTGGACGTGTGGTGCCCGCGTGACGGCGTCCTCGCTTGCGCCGACCTCGCCCACGATCGCGCCTTCGGCGACAGTGCTGCCGCGCGTGACGGCGATCGAGCCGAGCTGAAGCAGCGTCACGGCGTATCCGTCCGCCGTCTGGATCGTCAGCGCGCGGCCGCCGCCCGGAACGGCACCGGCGAACGAGACGGTTCCGGCTGCGGGCGCGCGCACTGCGCCGCCGGCGGCCGCGCCGATGTCGATCCCCCGGTGCTGGCCGGCGGCATACGCGTCCTCCGCGAGCGAGAACGGCCGCAGGACCGGTCCGTCGGCGGGCCAGACCCAGCCGGCCGCGGCCGGGACGACGATCAGGGACGCGATCGCAGCGACGACCGCGACGGAGAGCACGCGCCGCATGAAGTACCGCCTTCGTGACGTGGAGGACAACTGCGTTCCACGCTAGCGGGGCGCCTCAGCGGCTTTTCAACGATTCCGCATAGAGAGTGTTACGGGAAACTCGCGAGAGCCGAGCGACCACGTCGGCGGCCTGGCGCCGCGGCACGCCGGCGGCGACGAGCTCGCCCACCGCCGAGACGGCCTCGCGCTCCGCGACGCCCTCGACCGCCCGAGCCGTCTCCGCCGAGCACGAGCGTCACCTCGCCCTTCGGCGGCTCCGCGAACCGCGACGCCACCTCGCGAGCCGGCCCGCGCACGACCTCCTCGAACCGCTTCGTCAGCTCGCGGCAGACGGCGACGGGGCGATCCGGCAGCGCCGCGGCGAGCGAGCGCAGCGTTGCCGGCAGCCGCTGCGGCGACTTCGAATGCGACGGCGGGATGCGGCCAGGTCGAGAGCTCCTCCCAGAGCGAGCCGAGCGCCGTCCCACCTCGCGGCAGGTAGCCGAGGAACTGGAAGCGCTCGCCGGTCAGCCCACTGGCGACGAGCGCGGTCTCGACGGCGGACGCGCCCGGGCAGCACGGTGACCGGCAGACCCGGCCTCGAGCGCCGCCTGGATCAGGCGCGCTCCCGGATCGTTGACGCCGGGCAGGCCCGCGTCGGACACGAGCGCGATCCGCTCGCCGGCTTCGAGCCGCGGCAGCAGCTCCGCCGTCCGCGCGGCCTCGTTGTGCCTGTGGTAGCTGAGCAGCTTCGCCCGGATCCCATGCCGCTCGAGCAACCCCTTCGTGTGGCGCGTGTCCTCGCAGAGCACGACGTCGGCCTCGGCCAGCTCGCGCAGCACCCGCAACGTCACGTCCTCGAGGTTTCCGATCGGCGTCGCACAGACGGCGAGCGGCATCGGCTACTCGACTCCGAGCGCCTCGAAGGCCAGGAGACCGGCGCCGATCAGGCCCGCGTCCGAGCCGAGCTCGGCACCGACGATCCGCACCGGCAGCACGTCCGGCTCGACCGATCTCGCGGCGCGCGATCTCGAGCGCCGACGGAAGGAGGAACTCGAACGCAGCCATGCCGAAGCCGCCGCCGACGATGACCAGCTCGGGCGCGAAGATGTTCACGAACGAGCCGATCGCGGCGCCGAGGAGGTGACCGATGCCGGACGAGCGCCTCGAGCGCGGCCGGATCGCCCTCGCTGCGCACGGCCGACGAGCAGCTCGGCGGTCGCACCCTCGCCCCACAGCTTCTCGGCCGCCCGATCGGCCGCGTTGCCGGACGCGACCGCCTCGAGATGGCCGCGGCCGTTGCACCGCCCCTGGCAGGGCGGGCCGTCCGCGACGACGACAACGTGCCCGAGCTCGGCGTCGCCGCGGTAGAGCGAGCCGCCGAGGACGAGCCCGCCGCCGACCCCGGTGCCGAGCGTGAGCATGACGAGGTCGTCCGCGCCGCGGCCCGCGCCGAGCTTCCACTCTGCGAGCGCGGCCACGTTGGCGTCGTTCTCGACCACCGCGGGAATCGCCGAACCGCTCCTGGGTCAGGTCGGTCAGCACGACGTCCCGCAATGGGATGTTGACCGAGCCGAGCGACTTGCCGGTGCTGCGGTCGATCACGGACGGGATCCCGAAGCCGATCGCATCCACGCGCTCGTCCGCCAGCGGCGCGATCGCGCGGACGATGGCTTCGAGCAGCTCCTCCTGCGAGTCGATCGGCGTCGGCACCTCGTTCCGCTCGTGGAGGTGTCCGTCCGGCGTCGATCGATCCCGCCGCGATCTTCGTGCCACCGAGGTCGACACCGATGACTCGTTGAGCGCCCACGGGACGCGGCTACCATACCCGGCCGGATGGCGGACGCAGAGAAGCCCTACCGGCTCTACAAGGGCGGCCGCACGAAAGGCAAGGTGCCGACGGCGCCGCGTCCGGAGCGGCCGGGCCGGGCCGAGTCGAGCCGCACGAAGCAGCCCGGCAAGCCGCGCTGGGGTCGGCGGATCGGCTTTGCAGTGCTCGTGCTGGCGGTTCTGCTGGTCGTGTGGCTCGTCGCCAGCTACCTCGCCTTTCGCAGCGGCGTCGAAGGAGGCGAACGCTCGGCTACCGAAGACGGTGGCGGCGAACCTGGCCGCGCAGGACGGCCTGCTCACCTCGAAGCCGTCGCTGATCATGCTGCTCGGAACCGACGGCGACCGCACCGCCGCGCGCCAGGACTTCCGCCGCTCCGACTCGATCCTGCTCGTCCGCACCGATCCGGCGCGGCACCGGATGTCCTACCTCTCGATTCCGCGCGACCTGCGCGTCGACATCCCCGGCCAGGGACCGAACAAGATCAACGCCGCCTTCCAGCTCGGCGGGCCGGCGCTGACGATGAAGACCGTGCAGGCGCTCACGGGCCTGCAGCCGAACCACGTCGTCCTGGTCGACTTCGACAACTTCAAGGAGGTGATCGACGCGCTCGGAGGCGTTGAGATCGACGTGCCGAAGCCGATCCTCTCCAACCGCTTCGACTGCCCCTATGCGACTGAGGCGCGCTGCCAGGAATGGCCGGGCTGGCGCTTCGAGAAGGGCAACGCAGACGATGGACGGCAAGCGGGCGCTGATCTACTCGCGCGTGCGCGAGAACCGGCTCGATCCCGCCGAGAACGACCTGACGCGCGGCGAGCGGCAGCAGGCGGTCGTCGAGGCGATGACGAACAAGCTCGTCTCGCCCGGAACGTTCGCTCAAGCTGCCCTTCGTCGGCGACGACCTCGTCCAGCCGCTGACGACCGATCTCTCCGCCGGCCAGCTCCTGCAGCTCGGCTGGGTCCGCTTCCGTTCGAACGAGGGCCGCTCGCTGCACTGCCGCCTCGGCGGCGAGCCGCAGTCGATCGGCGGCGAGTCCGTGCTCGTCGGCGGCGAGGAGAACAGCGCCACGCTGGCGATGTTCACCGGCCGCTCGGCGCCGCAGCCGCCGCCCCCCGGGACGACGTTCGGCGCCGGCTGCCGGGTCGGCCGCGGCGTCTAGCGCCGACGCCGTTGGTTAGGGTCGCCGCGTGGGGATCATCGGCTGGATCTTCTTCGGGCTGCTCGCGGGTGCGGTCGCGCGGGCGCTGACGCCCGGACGGCAGTCGATCGGCTGCTTCGGCACGCTCGCGGTCGGCGTCGTCGGCGCGCTGCTCGGCGGCTTCCTCGGCGAAGCCGTCTTCGACACCGACGTCCGCTTCGGCTGGGATCTGAAGCCGTTCCTGCTCGCGGTCGCCGGCTCGAGTCGTGCTGCTGCTCGGGCTGGAACGCGCTCTCGCGCCGCTAGCGTTCCTGCTAGTCGGCGGCGGGCGCGGCCTTCTTCTCGCCCGAGTCGGACTTCTTCTCGGACGTGCCGGAGTCGCCGCCGCCGTCCGTTCGACGCGTCCCGCTTCTTCCCCGAGCCGCGGCCGTAGTCGGTCGAGTAGAAGCCGGAGCCCTTGAAGTGCACCGAGACCGGGTAGAGCACCTTCTCGACGGGGCTCTTGCCGCACACCTCGCACGCCTCCACCGGAGCGTCCGACATCCGCTGGAAGACCTCGAAGGTGTGCCCGTCGGGGCACCGGTACTCGTAGATCGGCATGGCGAAGGAGTGTAGCCAGGCAGACTGACGGCGACGATGAGCGAGACCGCACAGGCAACCCGTTTCGGCGCCCGCGAGTGGGCGATCGCGCGGCCGTGGCTGGCCGCGCGTTGGTTCCCGCTCGGGGTCGCGGCGATCACGACCGCAACCGCCGTCTTCCTCTTCCACCAGCTGCTCGCCTGGCCGCCGCACGAGGACGAGGCGCTGCCGCTCTTCATCGGCCGCCATCCGCTCGACGAGATGTTCCAGGTCGTGCTCGAGGAGCGCGGCGGCGCGCCGCTGCACTTCCTGATCGCCTGGACGGTCGCGCACCTCGAGCTCGGGCTCGAGGGACTGCGCGCCGTGTCGGCCTTCTTCGCGGTCGCGAGCCTGCCCGTGATCGCGCTGCTGCTGGCACGGCTCGGCAGGCCGGGTGCCCGCGCTGCTCGGAACGCTCGTCGTCGCGACGAGCTGGACGTTCCTCTTCCACGGCGTCTACGGCCGGATGTACAGCCTCTTCCTCTTCACCGCCGCGCTCTCGTACCTGGCTCTGCTGAGCGCGCTCGACCGAGGTGGGCGACGTCGCTGGGCGTTCTGGACGCTCGCGATCCTCGCCACCGTCGCGACACATCCGTACGGCGCGCTCGTGCTCGCCTCGCAGGGAGCCTTCGTCGCGGTCGCGCGGCGCGAGCGGCTGCGCGAGGCCGCGTGGGCGTTCGGCGCCGTCGCCGTGCTCGGGATCCCGTTCTGGCTGACCGACCTCGTGCTCGCGGGCCGCTTCGACGCGGGTGTGGCCGCCGGCAGCCGGCTCGACGTCGTCGAGTACGTCTGGCACGCGGCCGGAGACTTCACGGCCGGCTTCCCGGTCCTTCCGGCCGTGCTCGTCGCCGCCGCTGCCGGGCTGGCGGTGCTCCCGCGCGAGACGCGGATCCTCGCGGCGTGTGCGTCGGTCGTCCCGCTCGCCGCCCTCGTCGTGGCGCGCAGCACCGGCTCGCCGGAGACACGCCATCTGATCTTCCTGCTCCCCTTCCTTGCGCTCGCGGTCGGCGCCGGCATCGCGCGGCTCGGCCGCATCTGGGGCAGCGCCGCGCTCGTAGCGCTCGTCGCCGCACAGCTGGCGTGGACGTGGGACCGAACGCCCGAGCTGTTCGAGTGGGAGCCGGACGTCCGCCAGGAAGCCCGGGCGGACGCGGCCGCGTACGTCGCAGCGACGGCCGCCAGCGACGACGTGCTGCTCGGCTACGACCCGCTCTACCTGCAGGCCTGGGAACAGAACCCGGCGGTGCCGCTCGTCGTGCTCCCGCGTGCCGACGCCGATCTGGCGCTGCACAGCCTGCTCTCGCTCGACCGCCCGCTCGGACACGGCGTCTGGGTTCTGGACTCGAGCAAGACGACGAACATCGAGCGCTCGCTGCAGATTCCGCGGGTGTCGCCGCGACCCGAATCCGCGTTCGAGGTGCGGGATTTCGGGCCGTTCCTGGTCATCCGCACGCGCGAGCCGGTCGTGACGCCCAAGCGTTACCTCGAGCGAGCGGGCCAGGCGATGCTCGTCGGCAAGCGCCTCTACCTCGGCGATGCCGACATCAACCTGCCGACGATCGAGCGCGCGGCGCGCGCGCTACGCGGTTACGGCGCGAGCCGCTCGCTCTCGACGAGCTCCCGGTAACAGGGCGCCTCCTCGAAGGCGGCGAGCCCGGCCGGCGTCTCGCGCTTTCGATCCTTCGGCCGCAGCCGGCGGGCGGCGGCGATCGCCGCGGATGCGCCGACGGCGGCGCCGACGAGGAATGAGCGCGTTCGCGAGCGGCGTGACTCTCCGTCCATGGAACGATGCTACGCATGATCGTCACCGTCGGCGACCTGCTCTTGGACGTGATCGTCCGCCTCTCGCAGCCCCTCGCCGAGGGCGCGGACGCGGATGCGGTGACGCGGCTCGGGCCGGGCGGCCAGGCGGCCAACGTGGCCGCGTGGATCGCAGAGCTCGGCGGCGAGGCTCGCTTCGTGGGCAAGCGCGCCGACGACGAGGCCGGTCGGGCCGCTGCAGCAGGGCTCGAGCGCTACGGCGTCGAGGTGCGCGGCCCGGTCGTCGCGGGCCGCACGGGCACGGTGGTCTCACTCGTCGGCGTCGACGGCGCGCGCACGATGGCCTCCGACCGCGGCGTCTCGCCCGACCTGCGTGCGGACGAGCTCGACCCGGCCTGGCTCGACGGCTGCGAGCACCTGCACCTCCCCGGCTACTCGCTGCTGCGCTCCCCGATCGATGCCGCAGCGCTGCGGGCGGCCGAGCTGGCACCGCGGGTAAGCGTCGACCTCTCCTCCTGGAGCGCGATCCGCGACTTCGGCCCGGAGCGTTTCCGCGTACGCCTGGAGGCGCTCCGGCCCGCGATCGTGTTCGCGAACAAGGACGAGGATCGGATCATCGGCGGGCCGATCGACGGAACGGAGTGGGTGCTGAAGCTCGGCCCGGATGGCGCGCGCTTCGGCGACGTCGAGCTGCCCGCAGTCCCGGCCGACGTGCTCGACACCACCGGCGCGGGCGACGCCTTCGCGGCCGGCTACCTCGTCGGCGGCCCGAAGGCGGCGATGGCGGCGGCCGCGCGCTGCGTCGCCCAACTAGGCTCGATGCCGTGAAGGATCCGATCAGGGTTTCCGACGAGGTCGGGCACGCGCTCGCGGACCGGCGGCCTGTCGTCGCGCTCGAGACGACCCTCGTCGCGCACGGCTTCCCGCCGGGCGAGGGGGTCGAGGTCGGGCTCGAGAGCGAGCGGCGCGTGCGGGACGCCGAGGCGGTGCCGGCGACGATCGGCGTCCTCGACGGGCAACTCCGGGTCGGCCTCACGGCGGACGAGCTCGGCCGCTTCACCGCCGACGCGCGCAAGGTCGGGCCGCGCGATCTCGCTGCCGCGATCGTCCAGGGAGCGGTCGGCGCGACGACGGTTGGCGGGACGCTCGCTGCCTGCCGCGCGGTCGGAATCGGGTTCATGGGCACCGGCGGCCTGGGCGGCGTCCACCGCGGCTTCCCGGATCCTCCGGACGTATCGGCAGACCTCGGCGAGCTGCTTCGCACCGAGGCGCTGATCGTCTCCTCGGGCGTGAAGTCGATCCTGGACGTGCCCGCGACAGTGGAGCTGCTCGAGACGCTGGGCGTGCCGGTGCTCGGCTACCGCACCGACGACCTGCCGCTCTTCTACGCCGCGCACGGCGGCCCGCCCGTCTCGGCCCGCGTCGAGTCGGCCGGGGAGGCGGCTCAGATCGCCCAGGCGCACTGGCAGCTCGGCCGCCACTCCTCGATCCTGCTCGGCCGCCCCGCCGAGGAGAGCCTCGACGACGTCGAGCCGCTGATCGAGCGGGCGCTCGCCGACGCGCGCGACCAGGGCGTCGCCGGCCAGCAGGTGACGCCGTTCGTCCTCGCGTACCTGCATCGCGAGTCCGGCGGGCGCACGCTCGCCGCCAACCGCGAGCTGATCGCCGCCAACGCACGACTGGCCGCGGAGGTGGCCGTTGCCTATGCCGCTCTATGACGCCGTCCAGGATCTACCGCTCACGATCGAGAGCGTCGAGCTCGAGCCACACGTCCTGCCGCTGAAGCACCTGACTCGAAGGACGACCGTCGTCCACCTGCACGGTGGCGGTCACGAGGGCGTCGGCGAGGATGTCTCCTACGAGGAGGAGCTGCAGCTCGCCTTCACCGAAGACGCGCTGCCGGATCTCGCCGGCGAGCACACGCTCGACTCCTTCTCGGCCCTCGTCGCCGGCCAGCCCGGCTACCGGCAGTGGGGTCTCGAGTCGGCCGCGCTCGACCTGGCGCTGCGCCAGGCGGGCCGCTCGCTCGCGGACGCCGTCGGCCGCGAGCCTCGGCCCGTCACCTTCGTCGTCTCGCAGAGCGCCGTGCAGGAGCTGCTCGCGCTCTACCCCGGGATCCGCTTCAAGCTCGACGCGAGCGACTCCTGGACGGACGAGGTCGTCGCCGGGCTCGCCGCCACGGGCGCCGTCGACGTGGTCGACTTCAAGGGCCTCTACGACGGCGACTGGGTCGACGCAACGCCGTCGGCGGAGCTCTACGGCCGTGTCGCCGAGGCGTTCCCGGAGGCCTGGCTCGAGGACGCGCGCCTGAACGACGAGACGCGTCCCGTGCTCGAGCCGCACCGCGACCGGCTGACCTGGGACTTCCCGATCCACTCCGTCGCCGACGTCGAGGCGCTCGAGTGGCCGCCGCGCTGCCTGAACTCGAAGCCGTCGCGCTTCGGGAGCGTGCGGCGGCTGTTCGACTTCTACGACCACTGCACCGCGAACGGGATCGCCGTCTACGGCGGCGGCCAGTTCGAGCTCGGCCCGGGCCGCGGTCAGATCCAGCACCTCGCCTCGCTCTTCCACCCCGACGCGCCGAACGATGTGGCGCCGAAGGAGTACAACGAGGGCCGCCGCGGCCGGGGCTGCCTCAGAGCCCACTTCCGCGCCTTCACGCGGGCCGGGTTCCGCTAGATGGTTGATGCCACGAGGACGTCCGTCTCGGGGCGTGACTGGCAGCTCTGGGGCGCGGGATCAGGCCGTTGCCGATGCTGGTGGCATCGGTGACGGACTGAGCACGCGAAGCGGACGCCCGGCTGAACGGCCGCCAGGCCGATCAGCCGGGACGGGAGCGGCCCAGACACGCCGATCGCGCCCCGAGCGCGCGGAATCGTGGCATCAACCATCTAGCTGTCGAGAACCCCCAGCAGCGTGTCGATGTCGACGAGCTCGAGCGACTGCAGCTTGGCGCTGCCGCGGGCGCCGAGCGCGAGCGAGATCTTCGCGACGGTGGCCGCGTCCGGGGCCTCGACGATGTTGACGAAGTCGTACTCGCCGAGCGTCGCCCACTGGTGCAGCACCTTCGCCCCGAGCTCCTCGACGTCGCGGTTGACCTCGCGCAGGCGGCTCGGGTTCGCCTTCAGCGTCTGCACGCCCTGCGGCGTCAGCGTCGTCAGCATCAGGTAGGTCGGCATGCAGGGCCCTCCTCGCGCGGGGCTCCGAGTCTACTCGGGCCGCCTGGTCGAAGTAGAGCAGCGCCCCGCCGAGGAAGAGCAGCGGCGAGACGATCAGGTCGGCGATGAAGACCGCCGCCCGGACCGTGTTGTCGGCCTGCTCGCGGAGCAGGAATGCGAGCGCGACGCGCGAGAGGACGAAGACGATCACCAGCGTTGCGAGCGAGCCGAGCGCATGGATGTAGTCGGCGCGGCACAGCTCGACCGCGCGGCGCAGCGCCCTTCGCGCCGGCGCATCCTCGATCATCACCACCGGCACGACCAACCCGACGAGCGCGAGCCACGCGACCGAGAGGATCGCGAACCAGGGAAAGAAGAACGCGGCCGGGAGGAAGACGAGGGAGCCGAGCAGAAAGGCGCGGACCCAGGTCGCGCGGCCGGGCCTGACGTCGCCTGCGATCGCCGAGGCCCACGCGAATGCGAGCGTGAACATGGGCGCGGCGACGACGAGGATCGCGATCTTCTCTGCCGTGGTCGACCCGACCGCGAGCGTGTCGGCCGCGGCAAGCGGCAGCCCCAGCGGCAGCGCAAGCCGGTAGCGGCGGCTGTAGAGCCGGATCGCCTCCGCGACGACCTGGCCGACGGTGCGCGTCTCGGGCGGCAGTGCGGGCGGTAGCGCCTTGGAGCTCACGAGGCGGAAGCTACCGCGACGAGTCGCGGCAGTGCCTCCGCGAGCGTCGCGAAGGCTTCGTCGAAGCGCCAGAGCCCGCGGTCCGGCTCGTCGATCTCGTTCGAGACGACGCGAACCTCGACGGCGGGGACGCCGGCGAGCTCACACGCGCGCAGCACCGCGAATCCCTCCATTGCCTCCACGTCGACACCGTGCGAGCCGCCGACGCGTGCACTCGTCCCGATCGGCTTCACCTCGGCAGCGGGGAAGGCGTCCTGCAGCCGCGTGACCAGCCCGCCGTCGGGGAGAGCGCGCGCGGGCACGAGCGGCCCGGTCGCGTCGCAGTAGAGGGCCTCCGATCCGATCACGAGCGTCAGCGGCTCGAGCCCGCGCGCGCCGGCGATGCCGACGTGGAGCACGGCGCTCGGCCGCGCCTCCGCGAGCGCTCTGCGCGGTCGCCGCCGCCGCCTCGACCGGCCCGATCCCGCAGACCAGCGTCCGGATGCCGTCGAGCCGCGTCAGCTCGCGTTCGGTGGCGGCGACGACGAGCACACGGCGATCCTAGACGGCTCGTTGACAGTCTCCGAGCCGAGGAGGATGATCGCGCCCCGGGTCAATTGGTCATCCGACAAGGAGGCAGACGATGATCCGAAAGCGCTTGCTGGGTCTCGCGGTGCTGTTGGGTCTGGTTGCCGCAGTGTTCGCGGCGACGACACCGGCCGGCGGCTCCGATGACGACTCGGAGGCCGCGCGGATCGCAATCCGGGACGATTGCGACCCGAGCGACCCGACGGTGGGCTGCGTCGGCGGCTGCGCACTGCAGCGCGGCGACGTCTCTCTGGCGGAGTTCGTCGGCGAGAACGACTCGCCGCTCGCGGCAGCCGTCATCGGCCATCAGGCGTGGCGGAACGATCCGCCGTATCTGAAGGTCAGGACGGGCAGGACGATCCGCGTCAAGAACGGGGTGGCCGCGTCGCACACGTTCACCAAGGTCGCCGCGTTCGGCGGGGGAATTGCGCCGACTCCCGGCACTCCAACGAGGGGCTGACAGACCGCTCCCGGAGTGTCTGGGATCCGTGGATCTCCTCCCGGGTGACAGCACCAGAGCTGTCAGGGCTCGGCGGTGGGGAACCACCGCTTCATGTGCTGCTTCCACCCGTGGATGCGGGCCTTGATCAAGGTCAAGGAGCACGGCGAGGGCGGCATCGGCGGCGACGACGACTGAGCTGTCCGCGTGAGCTCCCGGCGACGGGAGCTCAGCGCCCTTCGAGCTAGCTGTCGAGCTGGGCGGCGAGCTGCTCGGCCTCGTCGACGAGCACGCCGATCGCGTCGATGCCGGCCGACCAGAACGCGGGGTCGCCGATGTCGAAGCCGAGCCGTGAGGCCAGCTCGGCCGGCGGCGCCGAGCCACCCGCACGCAGCAGGTCGAGGTACGGCTCGACGAGCGAATCGCCCTGCTCGAGGTAGCGCCGGTAGATCGCGAGCGAGAAGAGGTAGCCGAACGAGTACGCGTAGACGTATCCCGGCGACTGGATGAAGTGCGGCACGTAGCTCCACCAGATCCCGTAGTTGCCCGTGACCTCGACCGCGTCGCCGAGCATGCGTCGCTGCTCGGCGCTCCAGAGCTCGGAGATGCGCTCGATGGTCAGCTCGCCCTCTTCGCGCCGCCCGGTGTGGATCGCGTGCTCGAAGCGGTTCAGTGCGATCTGGCGGAAGACGGTCGCAACCGTGTCGTCGATCCGGCCGACGAGCAGGTCGAGCAGCGCGCGCGGGTCGTTCTCGCGCTCCTTCAGCTTCTCGAACGTGAGCGCCTCGGCGAAGACGGACGCCGTCTCGGCGAGCGTCAGCGGCGCGCGCGCGTTCAGCAGCCCGAGATCCTGCGCGAGCGACCCGTGCAGCCCGTGCCCGAGCTCGTGCGCGAGCGTCAGCACACTACGACGCTCGCCCGCGTAGTTCATCAGCACGTACGGGTGCACGCCCGGAACCGTCGTCGCGCAGAACGCGCCGAGCATCTTCCCCGGCCGCAGGGCCGCGTCGATCCATTCCTTCTCGAAGAAGTCGCCGATGATTCCGCCCGCCTGAGGGGAGAAGTCGTTGAAGGCGTCGAGGACGATCTCCTGCGCCTCCTCCCAGGCGATCGTGCCGCCGACCTCGTTGAGCGGAGCGAAGCGGTCGTAGTCCTTCAGCCGCTCGAGGCCGAGCAGCCGCGCCTTCAGCGCATAAAACCGCTGCGGGATGTCGTAGCGGGCCTGAATCGCGTCGACGAGGCTCTGCGCCGCCTCGTCCGGGATCTCGTTCGCGAGGTTGCGCGCCGAGATCCAGGAGTCGTAGCCGCGCAGGCGGTCCTCGATCGCACGCTCGTTCAGGATCGTGTTGAGGACGTAGCCGCGCGTGCGGACACCCGGGCGCAGCGTCTCCGTGACCGCCTCCGCGACCCGGCCGCGCTCCGCCTGCGAGGTCTCGCGGGCCAGCTTCGCCAGCGCCTCGTCGAGCGAGAGGTCGTTGCCGTCGAATGAGACGCTGAGATCGGAGACGAGCTCGTTGAAGAGCCGGCCCCAGGCGCTGACGCCGGTGAGGCTCTTCTCGGCCGAGATCTTCTCCTCGGGCTCGGAGAGCTGGTGCGGCTTGTAGCGGCGCTGCGAGCGCAGGACCTGGGCGTAGCGCTCGATCGCCGGGTCGGCGAGCAGCCGCTCGGCGACGTCGTCGTCGAGGGCGCTCCATTCGAGGTCGAAGAAGAGGAGCTCGGTCTCGATCTGCGTGTTCCGCTCGCGGACCCGCTGCACGAGCGCGCCGCGGGCCTGATCGGTGCTGTCGGCGGCCTGGCGCAGCCGCGCGTAGGTCTCGACCCGGGTCGCGGACGACTCGATCCGCTCCAGTTCCGCGACGGCGTCGTTCAGCTCGGCTGCAGAGAGCTCACCGAGCTTGGCGCGGTACCGCTCGCGAAACGCCTGCGCGGCTGCGTGCGACTCCTCGAGCTCGGACTCGATCCGCGGATCGTCGGGACCGTCGTAGAGATCGGCGAGATTCCATTCGACCGCCTCGGCGCCGGTGGTCACGGTGCTCATGTCGGGAACCTACCGATCCTCGATCCCGTGCGGCGCGCCGTAGTCGGCCAGCAACTCGAGGAACGGAGCGGCCGGGAAGGCCTCCGGGCCGAGCACGCCGGTTCCCTCCCAGATCCCGTTCGCGAGCAGCTCGAGCGCGACGACCGGGTTGAGCGCCGTCTGCAGCACCACGGCCTGATGGCCCCACTCCCGCATCGAGTGCCCGTTGTCGACCACGTGGTAGAGGTACGTCGCCCGTGGCTGCCCGTCCTTGCCGGTGCCGGTGACGTAGGTGCCGGCGCACGTCAGTCCCCGCATCCGGTCGCCGAGCGTCGCCGGATCGGGTAGCGCCGCGGCGACGACGTCGCGGGGCGCCACCTTCGCTCCGCGCACGCTCACCGGCTCCTTCGAGTCGAGCCCGAGCTTGTGCAGGGTGCGGAGGACGTCGATGAACTCCTCGCCGAGGCCGTACTTGAAGGTGACGCGGTTGCAGTCGATCCAGCGCGGGATCAGCAGCACCTCCTCGTGCTCGACATTCACGCACTCGACCGGGCCGATCCCCTCGGGGAAGTCGAACACCTCAGGCTCGGAGAACGGCTCGGTCGTATACCAACCCCGCTCGCGCTCCCAGATCACGGGTGGGTTCAAGCATTCCTCGATCGTCGTCCAGATCGAGAACGTCGGCGCGAAGTCATAGCCGTCGACGACGAGATTGGCGCCGTCCCGCACGCCGATCTCGTCGATCTCGACGAAGAGCTCGTCGCGCGCATGGCGGGCGAAGACGTCCGAGAGCCCCGGCTCGACGCCGATCCCGACCAGTGCAAGCCGGCCTGCCTCCTCCCAGCGACCGGACTGCGCGAACTGCGCGTCGCCGAGCTTCACGCCCCGCTCGGCGTCCGACAGGGTCATCGCCATGTCGAGATAGGTGCAGCCGGCGTCGAACGCCGCCTCGAAGACGGCCGGGTTGAAGCGCGGGTCGACCGCATTCAGGATCGCGTCCGCGCGCTCGGCCCGCGCGAGCTCTGCGATCGCCACAGCGTCGGCTGCGTCCACGGCGGCGGCCGCGAAGCGGGGATCGCCGGTCCGGTCGACCGCGGCCTGAGCCCTGGCAGCGTCGACGTCGGCGAGTACCACCCGCTCGAAGACGTCGCGTCGCGCCGCGACCGTCGCTGCCGCCGCCCCGACTCCACCGGCTCCGATCACGAGGACTCGCACGAGCGCGAACCTACCTACGATAGGTTTTCGCGCAGTGGGAGGGATGCGGCCCGAGGACGTCTACCAGCTCATGGGGGCCAGTGACCCGCGGCTGCGACCAGGCGCGGACGAGGTCGCATGTGTCGTCTGGTCGATCGACGGCGAGAAGAACGAGTACCGCCAGTCGATCTGGCTCGCAGCCACGGACGGCTCCGGCGCTCCGCGCCGGCTGACGGGCGGTGACAACGACGCGCAGCCGCGCTGGTCGCCCGACGGCGAGCGGCTCGCTTTTGTCGCCAAGCGCGGCGACGAGAAGGCGCACCGGCAGCTGTACGTGATGCCGATGGGCGGCGGCGAGGCGCAGTGCCTCACCGATCTGAAGGACGACGTCGGCGAGCCGGTCTGGTCGCCGGACGGCACACAGATCGCCTTCTCGGCGCGCGTCCCCGACGACGCCTATGACGAGGAGGACGACAAGAAGCGTGCTCCGCGCCGGTTCACGCGCCTGCTCTACAAGCTCGACTCGGTCGGCTGGACGGGTGACCGGCGCCGACACATCTACGTCGTCCCTGCCGACGGCTCGGCCGAGGCGACGCAGATCACCGACGGCGACTTCGAGGACTCGCGCCCCGCGTGGACGCCCGACGGCAAGAGCATCGCGTTCTCCTCCGCACGCAACGAGAACTGGGACGTCGAGCTGAAGGGCGACATCTACGTCGTCCCGGCCGAGGGCGGCGAGCCGACGCGGCTGACCGCGAACGACGCCAACTACTACGCGCCGAGCTACTCGCCCGACGGCAAGCAGCTCGCGGTCAAGTGGGATCCGGGCGGCTTCGACTTCCCGCGACACACGCAGATCGGGGTGATGGACGCCTCGGGCGACAACTTCCGGATCCTGTCCGCCTCGCTCGACCGAACGTGCGACCCATACCCGGAGATCCGGGAGCCGATCTGGGACGGCGGCTCGATCGTCTTCGCGATCGAGGACCGAGGCAACGTCCACGTCTACCGCGTCTCGCCGGACGGCGGCGAGCCGGAACTGGTTGCGGGTGGCGACATCGTCCTCTCCGGCTACGACGTCCTGGACGGGCGGGTCGCCCGCACGGGCTCGACCGCGCCGAACCTCGGCGAGCTCTACGTCGGCGAGACGCAGCTGACGGAGATCGGCAAGGAGTTCGCCTCCGGCCGCGAGCTGGTCGCGCCCGAGCGCTTCACGGCGCTCTCGAAGGACGGTTCCGAGGTCGAGGCCTGGATCGCCCGGCCCGCGGGCTTCGAGGAGGGCAAGACCTACCCGGCGCTGCTGAACATCCACGGCGGCCCGTTCACCCAGTACGGGAACGGCTTCTTCGACGAGACGCAGGTCTACGCGGGCGGCGGCTACGCGGTCGTCTACGCGAACCCGCGCGGGTCGTCCGGCTACGCCGAGGCATGGGGCCGCGCGATCATGGGCCCGGGCGAGCTCGGGCCGGGCTGGGGCTCGGTCGACTACGAGGACCTCACCGCGGTCGTCGACACGGCGCTCGAGCGCTACGACTTCATCGACCCGGAGCGGCTCGGCGTGCTCGGCGGCTCCTACGGCGGCTACATGACGTCATGGATCGTCTCGCACACGAACCGCTTCAAGGCGGCGATCTCGGAGCGCGCGGTCAACAACCTCGTCTCGATGTACGGCTCCAGCGACGTCGGCTGGGTCTTCAAGGGCTACCACGGCGACTTCGTCCACGACGCGGTCGACAAGTACCTCCAGATCTCCCCGTGGACGTACGCGAAGGAGATCGAGACGCCGCTCCTGATTCTCCATTCCGAGAACGACCTGCGCTGCAACATCGAGCAGGCCGAGGTGCTCTTCACGACCCTGCGGCTGATGGGGAAGGACGTCGAGATGGTGCGCTTCCCCGCCGAGAGTCACGAGCTGACGCGGTCGGGAAACCCGGTGCACCGCGTGCAGCGCTTCGAGCTCGTGCTCGAGTTCTTCGACCGGCACCTGAAGTAGTCCGAGAGGTGCGGTAGACCGCACCTCGAGACACCTGCGTACCGAATCGTCCAGCGCGGACAGGTGCGCAAGAGTGGAGCCATGCTCAAAGGCGACCACCGAGGCCCCACCTACGCCACCGCCGGCTCCCCTCCCTCCGGAGCCGGCGTGACGGGCACCCAGCGCCTCCCCATCCCCTCGTCGCCCTCTCTCCCTGCCTGAACGGACGTGTCCCAGGGTCTGTCCCTGAGACACGTCCCGAACAGGCGCCTGTGTGAGAATCACCGCGTGGGCTACACGATCTTCCACGCGGGCGAGCTCGACTGGCAGCCGCGCCGCGAGGGCGACCCGCGCCTCGCCGCCGAGCTCTCAGGCGCGATGACGCAGTCGCGCGCGAATCTCTTCCGCTATCCGCCGGGCTCGGTCGGCCGACGCCACATCGACCCGATCCAGGAGGAGGTCTTCGTCGTCATGGAGGGGACGCTGACGATCCACATGGGCGAGGGCGACGAGCCGGAGCGGCACGAGCTCGCAAAGGGCAGCGTCCTCGTCGTGCAGCCGGGTACGGCGCTGCAGCTCTCGAACCGGCACGAGGACGAGCTGCGCCTGTTCATCGTCGGAGCCCCGCCGCAGCGCGGCGAGACGGTCTTCCTCGATCCGGTCTGACGGGAGGGGCTACTCGGCGCCGGTCTCGTCGCCGGGATCGCTGTTCACGATCGGCGGCAGCATGCAATCGAGGGTACGACGCGGGTCGGTCGGAATGGGCTCAGAGGTAGTAGGGCGCCTCCGCGAGCTGCTCGAGCACGAGCCGGTCGTTCTCGAGTCGCGCGACGATGTAGGCCTCGCCGGCGGCGAGTGCCTCGATCGACTGCTCGACCCCCTGCTCCGGGAGGACGATGCGGACGTCCACCGGGCCTTCCGGCACCTCGAGCGGGACCGAGGCGGCCAGATCGAGCGTGAACTTCGTCGTCACGGCGTCCTCGCGCCAGCGACGCTCCTCGTCGACCCAGATCTCGACGGCGTCCCTGTCGAAGCCGCCCTGTAAATCGATCCTCAGCGTCGCCACCGTGCAAGCCTCCCAGGTCGAGTGACCGGGGAGCGGCCGGAGCCGCCCCCCGTTTGTCCATTCGCTCATCGTCCGATCGGTCAGTCGAGCGCCGTCCCCACCTCGGCTGCGATCTCGCGCCGGCGCGCGACGATGTAGCCCTCGAGCGCGGGGTCCGACTGCGCCGGAGCGATCTCCGTCCGGAGCTGCCGCGCCACGGCAGTCGTCTTGTCCATCTCCTCCTTCTTCTTCGCCACGGTCTTGCGCACGGCCGTGAGGTCGAGCACGGGCGCGAGCAGGCCCACCGCCGAGTCGACGTCGGGCTTGCGGACGGTCACGGTGTCGTCGGCCTCGATCTGCTTGAACTCCCGGGCGGCGTTGACACCCTGGATCAGCCGGGCCACATCCGCGAGCGGATGGTCCGGATGCTCCGACCAGACCTGCGTCAGCGCCTCGTTGCCGCGGCGGAGCCCGTCGAAGTCGGAGCCGACGAGATACATCAGCGTTCCCTGCTCGTCCCCGAAGAGCAGGTCGGCCACCTCGACGTCCTCGGCCGTCGCCGGCGGGCGGACGCGGATCGCCGTCGTGTCCGAGACGACGACCGATCCGTCCGGCGCGGTGTACCGCGCCCGCAACCGATACGTGCCCGGGCTCTCGAAGTAGAAGCCCTGCTTGCCGTAGTGGATGAACGCCCTGTCGGCGTAGCTCCGCTGCTCCCCGCCGAGGGCGATCGTGTCCTCGTCGCTCATGCAGTGGTGGAGCAACGGCTCGTACTCGACGACGCGGCCATCCGGCTGGGCGATCGCGATCTCGACGTTCCCGTTCCGCGGGCGGAGGTGCTTCGTCACCTGGATCCCCCGCGGATCGGCCGAGGTCAGCTTCACCTCCACCGTCACCGGGGCGCCGAAGGCGAAGCTGGTGGGCGCCTCGAGCTCGAGCCGGAGGCCCGAGCGATCCTCGACCGGCTCGCGCCAGCTCTCGAGGTCCTCCAGCGCCGACCCGGTGCCGAACGGATTCCCGCCCATGATCACGTCCTTCTGGAACCCGTGGCGGATGTGCACGAGCTCCGGTGCGTCGAACCGGAAGGGGAACGCGCTCCAGAACGCGCCCGCCCCGCCCGGGAACCGCCAGGGATAGTTCATCCACGACGGCGAGGCCGGCCGGTTCGGCTGCGGCGGAGTCGCGAGCGACTTCTGCCACGAGTGAAGCAGGTTGAAGCAGTGCCCGAGCTCGTGGACGCAGGTGTAGGCCTGCAGCCGGCGGGCATCCGCCGTCGTGCCGCCGATGCCCGCGTAGAAGACCGCGCAGCCTTGCCGCTGCTTGCCCTGCTGGTCGAACATGATCCCGTACAGGCCGGTGCCGAGGTCGTGCAGCCTGGCATGGAAGAGCCACACCGCCCACTGGGGCACCTCGCGCCAGCGCGAGAAGTGCCGGATCATGGCGGCGTGCAGCTCGGCGTCGCTCCAGGCGCTGTTCGCGCCCGCCTCCGCCGTCGAGATGACGTTGTTGGCGCCCGTCGTCAGCACCTGCACCCCGGCCTCGGCGAACGCCGTGACGACGGAGAGCGTTCGTGCGGGCCCACCGGACGGCAGCGAGCCCGTGTTGTAGGACGTGAACGGGCTGGGCACCGTGTCCTGGCAGTCCTGCTCGAAGAGCATGGCCCTGAACCCGGGCCCGAGGTAGCGGCAGATGTAGGTGGCCCCCGGGCTGCCGCTCGGCTGGATGTGCTGCATCGTCGCCGCGGCAGGTGCCGCGGTGAATGGGACGCGCGGGATCGTCACCTTCACCCGCGGCGCGCCCGCGGCCCACGTATAGCGGCCGATGCCTTTGATCACGACGTGGCTCGCGGTGATCGAGACGATCGGCGCGTCAACCCGCATCGAGCCGAAGTACGAGACGGTCGCGCCGGAAATGGCGTAGTAGTCGGCGCTGATCCGCATCGTCGGCGAGGGACCGTCGACATCGACGCGCAGCTCGACCTGGTACGGAGTCCCGGTCGAGCGGTAGCGCCCGTAGACCTTGCGCTTGAGGATCGGGATCGGCGTGATCGGCAGCTGGCGGGCGCCGAGCCCGTCGATCGCTGCCGCTTCGAGATCGCCGAGCTGCGTCGGCTCCTCGACCGGAGGCGCAAGCACGGACGCAAGCGCTGCGGTCGCCTCGTCCTCCGTGATCGCGGCCGAGCCGCCGTTCTGGTGCGGCTCGAGAGAGAGCTCGGCCTCGTCGAGATCGGCGAGGTCGTGCTCGAGATCGTCCACCGTCGCGGTGGGATCCGTGTCCAGCATAGGTCCTCCCCAGAGAAAGAATCGGGAAGCAGGAGGGGCCGCAGGTCGCTGCTCCGGAGGTCTGTGATCGTGCTCTCGCTCGGCCCTCCCTTCTTCCGGGGCCGCAGACCGGAGATCGACTCGTTGCAGGCCGTACTAACACGAACGCGGGCGCCGGTCAAGGCGCCCGCATTCGGCCTGCTGCTGCGTCCCGTTACCGGAGGACGAGGCGACGCCGCTCGCGCACCGTCGCTGCGGCGACGAGGAGCAGGACGACCAGCCCGCCGCCGACAGCGCCGATCGCCGCGACCTGCCAGTCGATGCCCCCAGCCTCGACCGTGTCCATGGGGCCGGTGGAGCTCCGGTGGACGTTGGCGATGTAGCGGTCGACGGCGTCCGGGCCGGCATCCGTCCGGAGCTGGGGCTGGGAGCCGTCGGGGCCGTTGTTGGCCAGGTAGCGATCGATCGCGTCAGGCTGCGCCTGCGCCGGAGCTGTGGCTGGTAGCCGTCCGGCTCCGCTGCCGCGACGGGCACGCCGAGGGTCAGCGCCGCCGCTGCGAGTGCGAGTGTCGTCCGAATCTGCATCTTGTCCGCCTCCTCCCGGATCCTTCGATCCGGCTCGTCGAGTGATGCTTCGACGCTAGGCGGCTGCAACTGCGCGAAAAACGGGGGAACTACGTAACTTTGCCCGCCTCGCCAGCAAGCTTCCGCGCGAGCTCGACGCGCGAGTGCACGCCGAGCTTCCCGTAGACGCGCGAGAGGTGGCCCTCGACGGTTCGGGTACTGAGGAAGAGCGCCGACGCGACCTCGCGGTTCGTGTTCCCAGCGGCGACGAGCTCGACGACCCGGCGCTCGACCGGCGTCAGCTCGCCGGAGGCGGGAGCCCGGCCGCCGATCCGCGCCAGCTCCTCGGCCGCGCGCCGCTCCCACGCCACGGCTCCCAGCGAGCTGAAGACCGTCCGCGCGTCCTCGAGGGTCGTTCGGGCCTTGCGCCGGTCGTTCGCGCGCCGGCGGGCAACACCCAGCGCGAGAAGCGTGCGAGCGCGGTCGAACGGGATCGGTGAACGGTCATGCAGCTGGAGAGCGTGCTCGAGCTCGGCGAGCGCACCGGCCAGGTCGCCTCGCCCTGCTGCGAGAAGGCCGCGACAGCGTGCTGCGGCCGCCTGCCCGGACGCGCGCTCGAGCCGCGCAGCGTTCGCCTCGAACCAGACGAGGTGCTCCTCGGCTTCATCGAGGCGCTCGCACGCGACGAGTGCCTCGACCAGATCCGGTACGAATCTCGCCACGCCCGGCTCGCGCAGCTCCTCGCGCCGCGCGAAGGCGACCAGAGGGGTGAGGACACCGACAGCCTCGACGTTCCGGCCGAGCGAGAGCTCGAGCAGCCCGAGCGCGGCCGTGGCGAAATGCTCTGCCGGCCGGCCGCTGGTGCTGCCGGCCAACGAGAGCGCCTGCCCCGCGGCCGAGCGCGCAGCTTCCTCGTTGCCGCGGTGGGCATCCGCCAGCGCGCGGAGAGCAAGCGCGTACGCGACCAGAGTCTTCTGACCGACCTGCTCCGCGCGTATGGCTCCCTCGTCGGCGTGCGCCGCAGCCTCGCCGAAGCGGCCGCGCAGGCACTCCGTCTGCGCCAGCAGGACGTGGATGTACGGGACGGAGCTCTCGTCGCCGATCTCCTCGGCGACTGCCAGCATCCGCTCGAACGACGTCTTCGAGTCGTCGAGCTGCTCCCACCACATCCGTACGACGGCGACCTGGAACTCCGCTCCGCCCATTGCTCGCGTGCCGCGGCCTGCGGAACCGGCCGCCTCGGCTGCTGCAAGCGTCGCCGGCGCATCGTCGGAGCCGAGCGCGGCCTCCGCGAGTACGAGCGAGCCCAGCGCGGCTGCGGCGACCCCAGCGTCGTCATGCCGCTCTGCAATCTCGAGCGCGGCCTTCGCGTGCACGACCGCCTCCGCGAGCCGCTCGCGCAGCCGGAAGAAGATCCCCGAGAGGATCTCGTGCGCGCGGCCCTGCACAAGTGGCTCGTCCACGCCTTCGGCGACGGCCGCCTCGAGCAACGCCACGGCGGCGCGGATGTCGTCGTCGTACGAACGGACGCGAGCGAGGGCGATCAGCGCTCGGGCGCGCTCCACGCCCGCCGGCAACTGCGCGACGGCGGTGTCGAGCAGCGCCCGCGCCCGGCGCGCGTCACCCGCCTCGAAGTGATGGCCCGCCGCGTCGACGGTTCGCCGGAGGGCGTCCGCAGACGCGCCTTCCGGGGTCAGCCGGCGAGCGCGCTCGAGCAGCTCGGCCGCTTCGCCGGGGGCGCCGCGCGCGCTTGCGAGACCGGCGGCTTCGTCGAGGGCGGCCGACACTTCCGCATTCGGCCCGTCGGCGGCGAGCGCGAGGTGACGGGCCCGTTCCTCGGGGCGGACGTGAGCCGCAAGCGCTGTATGGACGTCGCGGCGCTCTGCCGGACCGGCGCTGGCGTATACGGCCGCGGCGAGCAGCGGGTGCGTGAAACGGACGCGTCCATCGCCGACGGTGACGAGCTCCGCCTCGACGGCAGGCGCGAGTGCAGCCGCGCTGTCGCCTCCGGTCGCTGCCTCGACCAGCGCCAATGTGGGGTCGGCGAGCGCCGCGGCGGCGAGCATCGCGGCCCGAGCTTCGGCCGGAACGGCCGTCACCCTGGCAACGACCAGCTCGTGCAGCGAGTCCGGTACCCGCAGCGCTCCGGCTGTGTGGCCTTCCGACAGCGTGCGCGCGAGCTCGAGCGCGAACAGCGGATTGCCCCCGGCCGTCGCGTGCACGGTTCGGAGCGCCGGGCGGGGGAGGACGATCCCGAGCCGGCCCTGAACCAGACGGTGGATGTCTTCGAGGCTCAGGCCCTCGACTGCCAACCGGCCGAACGCCGGCAGAGCCCGCTCCGGCGAGAATCCAAGACTCGAGCGTTCCGATTCGCGTAGGGCCAGCAGCAGCGCGACCTGCTCCTCCGCGAGCCTGCGTGCGGCCGACAGCACGACTCGGGACGAGGCGCCGTCGAGCCACTGCAGGTCGTCGACGGCGACAAGCACGGGCCGGTCGGCTGCGAGGGCCCGTAGGACACCGAGGAAGCCGAGCGCGACGCCGCGCTGGTCGACTCCGCCCGCAGCGGGAGTCTCGAGCAGGAGCGCGGCGCGCAACGCATTCGCCTGCGGCGCTGGCAGCTCGTCGAAGGCGGCGTGAACGCCGTCGAGCAGGTCGCTGACGCCTGAGTGCGCCAGCTTTGCCTCCGCCTCGAGCGGCCTGGCGGCGAGCACGTGGAACCGCTCGCGGGACGCGTCGACCGCGTGTTCCCAGAGCGTCGTCTTCCCGGCGCCGGGCTGGCCCTCCAGCAGCAGGCTGCGGGGCCAGTCGTCCCGGCTCAGGAACTGCGCGAGCGCAGCGAGCTCGTCCTCCCTGCCGACGATCGCGGCAGACATAGAGTGATCCTAGGAGGGTTCGCGGAGTGGTGCTCGTCGCCGGGGTGCGATGGTCGTTCCGAGGCAAGGACGCAGGGAGTGCCGATAGCCGAAGCTATCGGCACGACCGAGGACGCCGCCTCGGGGCGACCAGCGCGGCCCGGCGGCTCAGCCGCTATTTCGCGAACCCTCCTAGGCCGTGACGGGAGCGGGCGCTTCCGCGCGAGCGAAGACGAGCTCGCCGTTCTCGGCGTCGACGCGAATCGTGTCGCCCTCGGCGAACTCGCCCTCGAGCAGCCGCTGCGCGAGCGGGTTCTCGACCAGGCGCTGCAGGGCGCGCTTGAGCGGCCGGGCGCCGTAGGTCGGGTCCCAGCCCGCCTCGGCCAGCACCTCCTTCGCCGCGTCGGTCAGCTCGAGCGAGAGCTTCCGCTCCGCCAGCCGTGCCCGCAGCCGCTCGAGCTGCAGCTCGGCGATGTCGGCCAGCTGCTCCTTGCCGAGCTCGTCGAAGACGACGATCTCGTCGATCCGGTTCAGGAACTCCGGCCGGAAGTGCTCTCGCATCGCCTCGGCCGAGCGGATGTTCGAGGTCATGATCAGGACGGTGTTGCGGAAATCGACCGTGCGGCCCTGGCCGTCGGTGAGGCGGCCGTCGTCGAGCACCTGCAGGAGGACGTCGAAGACCTCGGAGTGCGCCTTCTCGATCTCGTCGAGCAGGACCACCGAGTACGGCCGCCGGCGAACGGCCTCGGTCAGCTGGCCGCCCTCGTCGTAGCCGACATAGCCGGGCGGTGCACCGACCAGCCGCGACACCGTGTGCCGCTCCTGGTACTCGGACATGTCGATCCGGATCATCGCCCGCTCGTCGTCGAACATGAACTCGGCGAGAGCGCGGGCGAGCTCGGTCTTGCCGACGCCGGTCGGGCCGAGGAAGACGAACGAGCCGATCGGCCGGTCGGGATCCTGCAGCCCCGAGCGGGCGCGGCGAAGCGCGTTCGAGACCGCCTCGACGGCGGCGTGCTGGCCGATCACGCGCCGATGCAGCCGCTCCTCCATGTGGATCAGCTTCTCGGTCTCGCCCTCGAGCAGCCGCGAGACGGGAATGCCGGTCCACGAGCCGACGACGGCGGCGATGTCGTCCTCGTCGACCTCCTCCTTGACCATCGGTGCCGCTGGGGCTTTGCGCTGTGAGAGCTCCTGCTCGAGCGCGGGCAGCTCGCCGTAGCGGATCTCGGCCACGCGCTGCAGGTCGCCGGCGCGCTCGGCGCGCTCGGCCTCCATCCGCAGTTCGTCGATCTTCGTCGTGATCTCGCCGATCCGGTCGAGCGCGGCCTTCTCCTCGGCCCAGCGGGCGGCGAGCCCGGCGTGGCGCTCCTTCGCGTCGGCGAGCTGGCGCTCGACCGGCTCGCGCACGTCCTTCGACTCCTTGCCCATCGCCGCGAGCTCGATCTCGAGCTGGCGCACGGCCCGGTCCGCCTGGTCGAGCTCGAGCGGCGAGCTGTCGATCTCCATCTTCAGGCGCGAGGCGGCCTCGTCGACGAGGTCGATCGCCTTGTCGGGAAGCTGGCGGTCGGCGATGTAGCGGTCGGAGAGCACGGCGGCGGCGACGAGCGCCGCGTCGCGGATGCGGACGCGGTGGTGCGACTCGTACTTCTCCTTCAGCCCGCGCAGGATCGCAATCGTGTCGGCGACGGACGGCTCGCCGACGAAGACGGGCTGGAAGCGGCGCTCGAGCGCGGCGTCCTTCTCGATGTGCTTGCGGTACTCGTCGAGCGTCGTCGCGCCGACCGTGCGCAGCTCCCCGCGCGCGAGCATCGGCTTCAGCATCTGCGCCGCGTCGACGGCGCCCTCGGCCGCGCCGGCGCCGACGATCGTGTGCAGCTCGTCGATGAAGAGCACGATCTGGCCCTCCGCGTTCTTGATCTCGGCGAGGACGGCCTTGAGCCGCTCCTCGAACTCGCCGCGGTACTTCGCCCCGGCGAGGAGCGCGCCGACGTCGAGCGCCCAGACGCGCTTGCCCTTCAGGCCCTCGGGCACGTCGCCCGCGACGATCCGCTGCGCAAGCCCCTCGGCGATCGCCGTCTTGCCGACGCCCGGCTCGCCGATCAGCACCGGGTTGTTCTTCGTCCGCCGCGAGAGCACCTGGATCACGCGCCGGATCTCCTCGTCGCGGCCGATCACCGGGTCGAGCTTGCCCTGCTCGGCGGCCTCGGTCAGGTCGCGGCCGAACTTGGAGAGCGCCTGGTAGGTGCCTTCAGGATCCTGGCTCGTGACGCGCTGGCCGCCGCGAACCTCCTTGATCTTCGCGAGCAACTCTTCGCGCGGGACGGCGTCGAGCGCGAGCAGCAGGTGCTCGGTCGAGACGTAGTCGTCCTCGAGCTTGCGCGCCTCGTCGGAGGCGCGGTCGAGCACGCGCGCGAACGCGGCGCCGGCGGCGGGCTGCTGCGAGGCGCCCTCGATCGCGGGCTTTGCGCGCAGCTTCGTCGCCGTCTCGGCACGGAGTGCGGCCGAGTCGGGGACGAGCTGCTGCACCAGCTCCTGGTCGAGCAGGGCGAGCAGCAGGTGCTCTGGGTAGAGCTCGGGGTTGCCGCTCCGGCGCGCGAGCTCCTGCGCGGCCGCGACGGCTTCCTGGCTCTTGATCGTCAGCGTGTTGAAGTCCATCTAGTTCCTCGTTGCAGGGTGTTGGGTGGACGACTGGTAGAGGACGATCTCCCGCTTGTACGAGCGGTGGACGGTCCTGATCTCCTCGCGGAGCTCGCGCTCGAGCCGCTCGGCGCGCGCACGCTGCCGGCGCAGCTCGTCCTCGAGCCGCAGCACGTGCTCGACGCCCGCGAGGTTGAGCCCGAGCTCGGTCGTCAGGCGCTGGACGACGCGCAGCCGCTCGAGGTCGACCTCGGAGTAACGGCGCGTGCCGCCGGGCGTCCGCTGCGGACGGACGAGGCCCTTCGCCTCGTACATGCGCAGCGTCTGCTGGTGCATGCCGACGAGCTCGGCCGCGACGGAGATGGAATACCGCGGGTGCGCATCCATCAGCGGCTCACCTTCCTCAGCTCCTCGAGCAGCTTGCGCTCCTGCTTCGACACCTTCTCGGGCACGGTCAGCTTCAGGCGGGCGAGCAGGTCGCCCTTGCCGCCGCTCGGCTTCGGCGCGCCGCGGCCCTTGACCTTGAGCAGCTTCCCGGGCTGCGAGCCCGCGGGAACCTTGAGCGCGATCGGACCGTCGGGGGTGGGGACATCGACCGAGGCGCCGAGCGCGGCGTCGGCGTAGGCGACGGGCACGTCGACGATCAGGTCGTCGCCACGGCGGGTGTAGAGCTGCGATGGCTGCACGTGGACGACGACGAAGAGGTCGCCGGCCGGGCCGCCGTTCCGTCCCGCCTCGCCCTTGCCGGCGACGCGGATGCGGGCGCGATCCTTGATCCCGGGCCGGATCTTGACGTTGAAGTTCTTCGTCGTCCGCTCGCGGCCGGAGCCGCGGCAGGTCGTGCAGGGGTGCTCGACGATCGTGCCGTTGCCGCGGCAGCGCGGGCAGGGGTGCGAGAGCGAGAACAGCCCTTGCGAGTCGGAGACGACGCCACGGCCGCCGCACTGGGGGCAGACCGTCGGCGCCGTCCCCGGCTCGGCGCCGGTGCCGCCGCAGGTGCGGCAGGCGGTCTCGATCTCCACCGGCACGCGCACCTCGGCGCCGCGCAGAGCGTCGTCGAAGGTGAGCGTCGTGTGCGCCTCGACGTCCGCGCCGCGCTCGGGCACGGGCCCGCGCTGACGGGCAGCGCCGCCGAAGATGCCGCCGAAGAGATCGGAGAGGTCGAAGTCGGCGAACTGCGGCCCGCCGCCCGGCCCGCCGCCCATGCGCCCGTTCGCGGAGCCGAAGGCGTCGTACTGCTGGCGCTTCTCCGGGTCGGAAAGCACGTCATAGGCGCCCTGGATCTCCTTGAAGCGCGCCTCGTCGCCGCCGCTCGCGTCGGGATGGTGCTCGCGCGCGAGCGTGCGATAGGCCTTCTTGATCTCGTCCGCCGACGCGTTCTTGGGAACGCCGAGGGTCTCGTACAGCGTCGCCATCCCTTACTCCGCGACGATCACGCGCGCCGGCCGCAGCACCTTGTCGCCGAGCCGGTAGCCCTTCTGCAGCACCTGCAGCACGGAGCCCTCCTCGGCCCCCTCGCCGGGCTGCGCCAGCAGCGCCTCGTGGACGTGCGGGTCGAACGCGCCCTCGGTCTCGATCTCCGAGAGGCCGTGCCGCTCGACGAGGCCGAGCAGCGAGCGGTGGACGAGCCGGACGCCCTCCTCGAGCTTCGCCTCCTCATGCTCCGCGGCAGCCTCGAGCGCCCGCTCGAGGTCGTCGAGCACCGGCAGCAGCTCGTTCAGGATCCGCTCGTTCGCGCGCCGGGTCAGCTCGACCTGCTCGCGTGCGACCCGCTTGCGGTAGTTGTCGAAGTCGGCCGCAAGGCGGAGGTAGGAGTCGTCCGGAGCCGGGGCGGATTCCTCCGCCGCCGGCTCCTCGACGACCTCTTCCTGCTCCTCGACGGGACGAGGCTCGTCGGTCACGACGTCTTCGCCTCTTCCTCGTCGATCACCTCGTAGTCGGCGTCCTCGACGACCTCGTCCTCGACGGGGGCGTCGCCGTTGCCGGGCGCCTGCGACTGCGCCTGGGCGCTCGCCTGCGCGTAGAGCACGTCCGCCAGCTTCCGCGACGCCTCGTTGAGCGCGTCGGTCTTCTGCCGGATCTCGTTCACGTCCGTCGACTCGAGCGAGCTGCGCAGCTCCATGATCCGGCCCTCGATCGTCGCGGCCTCGGGCTCCTCGAGCTTGTCGCGGTGCTCCTTGAGCGTGTTCTCGGTCTGGTAGGCGAGCTGCTCGGCGGTGTTGCGCGCGTCGGCGAGCTCGCGCAGCTTGTGCGCCTCGTCCGCGTGCGCCTCGGCCTCCGAGACCATCCGCTGCACCTCGTCCTCGGACAGGCCGGAGCCGCCCTCGATCCGGATCTGCTGCTCGTTGCCGGTGCCGAGATCCTTCGCGGTGACGTGGATGATCCCGTTCGCGTCGATGTCGAAGCCGACCTCGACCTGCGGCATGCCCCGCGGCGCCGGCGGGATGCCGACGAGCTGGAACTTGCCGAGCGTCTTGTTGTAGGTCGCCATCTCCGACTCGCCCTGGAGCACGTGGATCTCGACCGACGGCTGGTTGTCCTCGGCGGTCGAGAACGTCTCCGCCTTGCGGGTCGGGATCGTCGTGTTCCGGTCGATCAGCTTCGTGAAGACGCCGCCCTTGGTCTCGATCCCGAGGGACAGAGGCGTGACGTCGAGCAGGAGCACGTCCTTGACCTCGCCCTTGAGCACACCCGCCTGGATGGCCGCGCCGACGGCGACGACCTCGTCCGGGTTGACGCCCTTGTGCGGCTCCTTGCCGAGCAGCTCCTTGACCTGCTCCTGCACGGCCGGCATCCGGGTCATGCCGCCGACGAGGACGACGTGGTCGATCCCCGCCGCGTCGAGCCCCGCGTCGGCGAGCGCCTGCTTCGTCGGGCCGACGGTGCGGGCGACGAGGTCGGCGGTGATCTCACCGAGCTTCGCCCGGGTCAGCTGCAGGTCGAGGTGCTTCGGGCCCTCCTGGGTGGCGGTGACGAAGGGCAGGTTGATCTGCGTCGTCATCGTCGAGGAGAGCTCGATCTTCGCCTTCTCGGCGGCCTCGTAGAGCCGCTGCAGCGCCATCTTGTCGGCGGACAGGTCGATCCCCTGATCCTTCTTGAACTCGGCCACCATCCAGTCGACGATCGCCTTGTCGAAGTTGTCGCCGCCGAGGTGGTTGTCGCCGTTGGTCGACTTGACCTCGAAGACGCCGTCGCCGAGCTCGAGCACGGACACGTCGAACGTGCCGCCGCCGAGGTCGAAGACGAGGATCGTCTGGTCGCCGCCCTCCTTGTCGAGCCCGTACGCGAGCGCCGCTGCGGTCGGCTCGTTGACGATCCGGAGCACGTTGAGGCCGGCGATCTTGCCGGCGTCCTTCGTCGCCTCGCGCTGCGCGTTGTTGAAGTAGGCCGGCACGGTGATCACCGCGTCGGTGACCGGCTGGCCGAGATAGGCCTCGGCGTCGGCCTTCAGCTTCTGCAGGATCATCGCGCTGATCTCCGGCGGCGCGAACTCCTTGCCGTCGACGGTGACGCGCGCGTCGCCGTTGTCGCCCTTCGTGACCTCGTACGGGATCATCGTCATCTCTTCCGAGACCTCGTCCGACTTGCGGCCCATGAAGCGCTTGATCGAGAAGATCGTGTTCTGCGGGTTCGTCACCTGCTGGCGCCGCGCGGGCGCCCCGACGAGCCGCTGACCGTCCTTCGTGAACGCGACCACGGACGGCGTCGTGCGGCCGCCCTCGGCGTTCGGGATCACGGTCGGCTCGCCGCCCTCGAGCACCGCCATGCAGCTGTTCGTGGTGCCGAGGTCGATTCCGATTGTCTTTGCCATCCTGGTCTCTCCTTCGTGCTGAGTGTGCTTACGGCAGAAAATCTGAGCGTAAGCTTATCAGATCAGAGACTCAGCGGAAGACGGCGATCAGGGCGCCGCCGGCGACGACGAGCGCGGCGCCGCCGAAGAGGCGCGGGCCGACGAGCTCGTGCCGGCGCAGCAGCAGCGCCGAGAACGCGACGCCCCAGAGCGACTCGGTGGCGACGAGCGGCGAGACGACCGAGACCCGGCCGCGGTAGTAGGCCTCGAACAGGCAGAGATACGAGAAGCCGAACAGCACGCCGGCCGGGATGAAGGCGCGAAAGCCGTCGGTCGGGAGCCGCCGCCTCGACACGAGCAGCCATGCCGCCACGGTCACCCCGCCCGCGAAGAGCGTCGCCGCGGCCGCCAGCGCCGGCTCGACGTCCGTGTCGAGCGACAGGTGCCGGATGAGGTTGTCGCGCACCGCGAAGATGATCGTCGCCGCGAGGGCATAGCCGAGCCCGATCCACTTCACGTGCTCCGGCCGCCCCGGCTCGCGGACGAGCAGGATCCCGCCGGTGACGATCAGGATCGCCCCCACGATCACTCCTGCCTTGGCGGGCTCGCCGAGAAGCAGGAGCGCGATCGCCACGGAGAAGAGCGGTGCGGTGCCGACGGTGACGGACGTGCGCGAGGGCCCGGCGTCCCGCACCGCGAGGGTGAAGAGGAGCTGCGAGCCGCCCGGCCCGAGCACTCCGGCCAGCAGGAACGGCCAGATCCCGGCGAGGTCGATGCCGCCGGCAGCGACGAACGGGACGGTCACGAGCAGGGCGGCGACGATCGTGTGCAGTGCGCCTGCCTCCGCGTCGGGCTCCCGCGCGAGCGCGAACCTGAGCGCGACCGTCATCGAGCCAAACAGTGCGGCCGATGCAAGCGCGAGCACGACCGCGTCCACATTTCAACGCTACAGCGACTACGATCCGCCGCCGTGGACGACCCGCGCGTACGCGAGCTCGCCGAGCTGATGGTGAATCGGTGTCTCGACGTCCAGCCCGGCTGGCAGGTCTCGGTCCGAGCCACGCCCCTGGCACGTCCGCTCGTCCGCGAGGTCGCGCGCGCGATCGCCCGCCGCGATGCCTACTACCTGCCTCGGATCAACTGGGGTCCGGAGCGCTTCCGCGCCGACCTCGACTGGGCGCTCGAGGCGCCGCTCGAGCTGCTGGGCGAGCTGCCCCCGATCGAGGCCTACCAGGTCGCGAACGAGGACGCCCGGCTGACGATCCGCGCGCCGGAGGACGTCTACGCCGGCTCGCAGCTCGATCCGGAGCGGCGGAAGCTGCTGCAGCAGGCCGGCGAGCCCGCAAGCCGGCGCGCCCGCGCTCTCGACGTCCGCTGGGCGCTCGTCGAGTACCCGAGCGAAGCGGCGGCCGCCGAAGCGGGGATGACGCTGCCGGAGTACCAGAACTTCGTCTACGACGCCTGCCTGCTGGACTGGGACGCCGAAGAGGAGCGGATGGGCGAGATCAAGAAGCGCTTCGACCGCGCCGGCTCGGTGCGCATCGTCGGGGAGGAGACGGACCTGACGCTCGGGATCGAGGGGCGCGAGGGTGTCGTCTCGGCCGGCTTCCGCAACATGCCCGACGGTGAGGTCTTCTACAGCCCCGTCGAGGACTCGGCCGAGGGCGTGATCACCTACGCGGAGTTCCCGGCCGTCTACCTCGGCCACGACGTCGTCGGCGCGCGGCTCGTCTTCCGCGAGGGAAGGGTGGTCGAGGCGTCGGCCGACGAGGGCGAGGAGTTCCTGAAGCAGATTCTCGCCACCGACGAAGGAGCGAGCCGCCTCGGCGAGCTCGGCCTCGGCTGCAACCCCCGGATCACGAGGTTCACGCGCAACGTCCTCTTCGACGAGAAGATCGACGGCACCGTCCACCTCGCCGTCGGCGCGAGCTACACGTACACGGGCGGCAAGAACGAGAGCGCCGTCCACTGGGACATGGTCAAGGACCTGCGTCCCGGCGGCGAGATCTCTGTCGACGGCGAGCTCGTCCAGCGCGACGGAGCGTGGCTGATCTAGCCAAGTAACAGTCTGTTACTTGGCTTCGAGCGGGCGCCGGCCGACGAGCCGGCGCAGAGTTCGCGCCGCTTCCGGCTCGGCAACGAGGATCCCCGCCATGATCAGGGCGCAGCCGCCCCAGCCGACCACGCCGAGGCGGTCGCCCGCGAGCCAGAACCCGAAGATGCCCGCGAAGACGGGTTCCATCGCGAACGCGATCGCGGTGCGGGAGGCGCTGATCCGCCGTTGCGCCCACGTCTGGACGAGGAAGCCGAGCGCGCTCGCGAAGATCCCGGTGACGAGGAGCGCGCTCCACACGGTCCACCCGCGTGGCACCTCGACCTGGCCGAGCGCGACCGCGACGGCGGCGAAGCCCGCGAACGCGGCGAGCATCTCTGCCTGCGTGAACGCGATCGCGTCGTAGCGCGGCGCGTAGCGCTCCATCAGCGCGATCTGGAGCGAGTACGCGGCCGCGCCGCCGAGCACGAGCAGGTCGCCGCGTGGACTGCCTGCGCCGACGCCCGAGAGCAGCGCCAGACCGGCGACGGCGAGCGCGACGCCGATCCACACGGCGCGGCCGACACGCGTCCGGAAGAGCAGCAGCCCGAGCAGCGGCGTGAAGACGACGTAGAGGCCGGTGATGAAGCCCGCGCTCGAGACGGTCGTCCGCTCGAGCCCAGCCGTCTGCAGCGCGTAGCCGAGCGCGAGCAGGAGCCCGAGTGAGGTGCCTGCGACCCAGCCGCCCCGCCCGAGCGAGCGCAAGCGCCGCGCAGCCGGGACGGCGAGCACGACGGAGGCGATCGCGAACCGTACGGCGAGGAAGGCGAAGAGCGGGTAGATCGCCACCGCGTCCTTCATCGGGACGAACGTGTAGCCCCAGACGGCGGTGACCGCGATCAGCGCAAGCAGGGCCGGCATCGCGCGAGGCTATCGGGCTACGGTCCCAGAGACCCCGACCGAGGAGCCCGCCCATGAGCGACGAGCCAGTTCGCGAGCTCAGGCTCGCAGTGACCGCGCCCGACTACGACGAGGCGCTCACCTTCTACCGCGACGTGCTCGGCCTGCGCGAGCGGGCCGCGTTCAGCTCGGCCGACGGGCGCGTGACGATCCTCGAGGCCGGGCGCGCGACGCTCGAGCTCCTCGATCCGACGCACGCCGCGTTCGTCGACCAGGTCGAGGTCGGGCGGCGCGTCGCCGGCCACGTTCGGGTCGCGCTCGAGGTCGACGACGCGGAGGCGACGACGGCTCGGCTCGCCGCCGCGGGCGCGACGGTGATCGCGGCGCCGACGCGAACGCCGTGGGACTCGCTCAACGCCCGCCTCGAGGCGCCTGCGGGCCTGCAGTTGACCCTGTTCACGGAGCTGGCCGAGCAATAGCGCGTCCGCACGTCCCGGCGCTCCTCCGCGAGGACGAGCAGTTCCGCCGCTTCTGGGCGGGGCAGTCGATCTCGCTGCTCGGCGATCAGATCAGCCTGATCGCGCTGCCCCTCGTGGCGGTGCTCGCGCTCGACGCGACCGCGGCGCAGATGGGCTACCTCGTCGCCGCCGAGCTGGCGCCGAACCTGCTCTTCTCGCTGCACGCAGGCGCCTGGGCCGACCGCCGCGCACACAAGCGGCAGATCATGATCGCCACCGACCTCGGCCGCGCGCTCCTGATCGGCTCGCTCCCGCTCGCGTACGCCTTCGACGCACTCACGTTCCCGCACATGTTCGTCGTCGCGTTTCTGATGGGGACGCTGAGCGTGCTCTTCCACGTGTCGTACAACCCGCTGTTCGTCGCGCTCGTGCCACGCGAGCGCTTCGTCGAGGGCGGCTCGATCATGCATGGAAGCCGCGCCCTCTCGTTCGTCGCGGGACCAAGCATCGGCGGCCTGCTCGTGCAGGCCATCTCGGCGCCGGTGACGCTCGTCGTCGATGCGTGCTCCTACGTCGCCTCCGCCCTCTTTCTGCGGCGCATCGAGGCCGAAGAGCCCGCGCCCGAGCCGGCGAGCAAGGGCCATGTGGTCGCGGGAGTCCGCTGGGTGTTCGGCAACTCGATCGTGCGCGATGCCCTGGGCGCTACGGCGACGATCAACTTCTTCAACTTCGTCTTCTTCGCGCTGTTCATCCTCTACGCGACGAAGTCGCTCGACGTCGAGCCGGGCACGCTCGGGCTCGTGCTCGGCGCCGGGGCGGTCGGCGGCATCGTGGGCGCAGTGGTCACGAACCCCGTCGCCCGCAGGATCGGCATCGGCCCGGCGTTCGCCGTCGGCTGCGTGCTCTTCCCGGCGCCGCTCCTGCTCGTACCGCTCGCCGAGGGGCCGCGGTGGGTGATCCTCGGCTGCCTCTTCCTGGCCGAGTTCGGTTCCGGGCTGGGCGTGATGGTGCTCGACATCAGCGCCAGCGCGATCTTCGCCGCAGTGGTCCCGGACCGGCTGCGGTCGCGCGTCTCGGGTGCCTACATGGTCGTCAACTACGGCGTCCGCCCGCTCGGAGCGCTCGTCGGCGGCGCGCTCGGGACCTGGATCGGGCTGCGCGAGACGCTCTGGATCGCGACAGCCGGCGCGCTGCTCGGCGTCCTCTGGCTGCTGCCGTCGCCGATCCTCCGGCTGCGCGAGCTGCCGGAGAACGCCGAAGACGCCCCGGAGGGGGCGCCTTCGATCGATCCGAGCCGGACCTAGACCCGCTTGTCGACGGCGTCCTTGACGTCGTCGACCGCGTCCTTCGTCTCGTCCCACGCGTCGTCGGCGCTGTCTTTCGCCTTGCCCCAAGCGTCCTGCGCCTCGCCCTCGCGCTCGAGCTCCTCGTCGCCGGTGAGCTTGCCTTCCGCTTCCTTGACGTTGCCCTCGATCCGATCCTTGTCCATGCCGACCCCTTTCCTCGGTTGCGAACAGGGTTCTTCCCTGCCCGGCGGGTTCCGAACCGTCCCGGAAACGGCTAGCGTGAGGGAGTGCGCGACATCCTCCCCACGCTCGCACGCTGGCAGGCGGACGGACGCCGCGTCGCGATCGCGACGGTCGTCGAGCGGCGGGGCTCCGCGCCGCGCGACCCAGGCGCGTCGCTGGCGCTGAACGACCTCGGCGAGATCGCCGGCTCGGTCACCGGCGGGTGCGTCGAGCCGTCGGTGATCCGCGAGGCGCAGGAGGTACTCGCCGGCGCTCCGGCTCGGCTTCGGGAGTACGGAATCGCCGACGACGCCGCGCTCGAGGTCGGACTCGCCTGTGGCGGCACCGTCGTGATCCTGATCGCGCTGCTCGACACGGCCCACGTCCCGGCACTCGCCCGCGTCGTCCAGGATGACCGGGCGGCGGCGCTGACGCTCGTCGCCGGCGGCGATCGCCTCGGTGCCCAGGAGCTGCACGAGCAGCCCACAGGCTCGATCGCACGCCTACTCGAAGCCGGCGAGAGCGCGCTCGCGGACGTCGACGGCGAACCTGTCTTCGTCCATGCCTTGACGCCGCGTCCCGCGATGTACGTGTTCGGCGCGATCGATCACGCCGCCGCGCTCGCGCGGGTCGGCAAGCTGCTCGGCTACCGCGTCACGGTCTGCGATGCGCGCGCCGCCTTCGTCACCCGCGAGCGCTTCCCCGACGCCGACGAGCTCGTCGTCGCGTGGCCCGACCGCTTCCTCCGCTCTGCCCCTGTCGATGCGGTCTCCGTCATCTGCGTGCTCACGCACGACGAGAAGTTCGACGTCCCCGCCCTGATCGCCGCGCTCGAGACACCGGCCGTCTACATCGGTGCGATGGGGAGCAAGGTGACGACGGCCGATCGGGAGGAGCGACTCCGGGCCGAAGGCGTCGACGACGCCGGCCTCGGCCGGATCCATGCGCCGATCGGCCTCGCAATCGGCGCCCGCTCGCCGGAGGAGGTCGCGGTCGCGATCGGGGCCGAGATCGTGGAGGCGACCGCGCTCGCCCGCCGCAGGGCGGCCGCAGACACCGGCGCTGTCTCACTGCTCTCCTCGTAGAGACGCCGAGAGCGCCGTCCCCGGCGCCCTCGGTCGAACCGTCGCCCCGCCGGGACCTACTTGACGGTGAGCGTGCCCTTCATGCCGCCCGCCGCATGGCCGGGGAGCGTGCAGAGGAACGGATACTTGCCCTTCTTCAGGGTCGCCTTCAGCGTCGCCGCCTTGCCGGTCTTCAGGCTCGGCGTCTTCTTGCCGGCGATCTTGAAGTCGTGGCTGATGCCGCCCTTGTTCGTGACCTTGAACGTGGTCACGCCCTTCACGATCGTCTTCTTCGAGAGCGTGATTTTGAACTCGCTCGGCTTGCCGAGCGTGACCGTGACCGTGGTCGCGGCTGTCGAGCTCGGCCCGCCGAAGGCGGACACCGCCGCCACCAGTGACACGGCCGCGATCAGGACGACGACCGCAGACCCCTTCCGAAACGTGCTCAAGAAACCCTCCTCGTGTGCGGACTCCCGGTGAACTCTACTGCCTCGGAGCTTAGACGAACCTCCAGCATCCTGGACACGTTGGGTCGCTTCCGGCCGGAAAACGGTTTATCGTGGACGTATCGAGCCGGCTGAGTTGTACACGGAGATCGGGGCTTCCTCCATGGACGAGGGATCGCTCGGGACGACGCTTCGCGCGATTCGGACCGCACGCGGGCTCTCGCTGGCGCAGGTTGCGAAGTCGACGGGGATCTCGCGCTCGCTGCTCTCGCTGATCGAGACGGGACGCAGCGACATCACGATCGGCCGCTTGTCGCGGCTCGCTCAGCTCTACGACATCCGGCTCGCGGAGCTCGTTCCCGAGCCACGCCACCCGGACCCGATCGTCGTGCGCGCGGACGACCGCTCGCTGATGCACTACACCGCCGAGGCGATCGACGTCGAGGTGCTCGTGCCGGACGGGCCGCACACGATGCAGGCCCTGCTCGCGACCTTCGCGCCGCTCGCGCGGATGCACGACTACATCCCGCAGCCGAACGAGCAGTTCACGCACGTGCTCGAGGGCAGCGTGCTCACGGAGTTCGCGGACGGCCGCGAGATCGAGCTCAGCGCCGGCGACAGCGCCACCTACGTCTCCGGCGACGCGGGCCACCGCCACGCGAACCTCGTCGACGCGGTCACGCGCATGCTGATCGTGATCCGTCGGCCGCGGCTTCGCTAGAAGGGTTTGGCGAAACGCCGGCTGCGCGACGTCGGTTACTGGCAGACCGGCTCCGAGGGCAGCGTCAGCGCGAAGCCGTAGACCGAGTCGCCGTACGTGTAGATCGAGGCGACGGCGCCGGCCTTCCGGATGCTGACCGCGCCGTAGCCGATGCAGCGGCTCCAGGGTAGTGGCCCGTAGACACTGTGCACCTTGTCGGCCGGATCCCCGAGCGACACGCCCCGGCTCGTCCGCCAGCCGCGCGGGACGCCGAGGGTGAAGACGGCGGCGACGCGGCCGTTGCGGAACGCGACCGCCGCTCCGGCGGTGCTGCTGCCGCGGTTGGTGTAGAGCCAGGTCGGGCGCGGGCAGACGGAGCAGAGCGTGCGGCGGTTCCCCCACTTCGCGCGGACCGACCCCTGCGTCTCACCGAGCGCGATCCCACCGAGGCTCTTGCCGGGAACGAGGACTCCCTGCGCGGGCGGGCCTGCCGGAGCCAGAAGCAGCGTCAGCGAGAGAGCGAATGTCAGCACGGGTGAAGTATGAGCAGCCTGGCCGCGAAGCGGCCACTTCAGGGGTTTGCGCGACACGGGATCCGCTTTCGCGGATCCCGTGTCATGCGACGGCTAATGCAGCACGGCGCGGACGCGGGCGGGCGTCATCGGCATCGTGCGGATGCGCTTGCCCGTGGCATCGAAGAACGCGTTCGCGATCGCAGCGGCGACCGGCGCGGTGGCGGGCTCGCCCGCACCGCTCGAACGCAGCTCCGGCCGGTTCAGGAGCGTGTACGTGATCTCCGGCGCATCCTTGTAGCGGAGGATCGGGTACGACTCCCAGTCGAGCGAGGTGACGCGGCTCTTCGAGAACTTGACCTCCTCGATGAGCGCGCGGCTCACGCCCTGGATGACGCAGCCCTCGACCTGCTGCCCGACCATGTTCGGGTTGATGATCAGGCCGCAGTCGTGCGCGGCGTAGACGTGCTCGACGCGGATCTTGCCGGTCACGGTGTCCACCGCGATCTCGGCGACGATCCCGGCGAAGGTGCTCGCGAAGCCGCCGATGGCGATCCCGCGGCCCTTCTTGACCCGGCCCTTGCCGACGGCCGAGCCGGAGACGCGCTGGTCCCAGCCGGCGAGGCGGGCCGCCTCCTCGAGCACGCCGAGCCAGCGGAAGTTCTCGATGTTCTTCTTGCGGAAGGCCACAGAGTCCTGACCGGACGCGACCGCGAGCTCGTCCATCATCTGCTCCGAAGCGAACAGCGCCTGCGGCGCGGCCGGGGCCCGGAGGTACGCGACCTTCGGCAACTGCGAGTCGTTCGGGACCGAGCGGCCGAGGATGCGGTGGTTCGTGATCTTGTACTGCGAGCCCGCGTTCTCGGTGTCGGCGCCGCCGAAGTTGCCGAGAGCGGCCGCGGTGCCGGAGTGGAAGCTCGTCGCCTCCGACGAGACCCACCCCTGCTGGTAGGAGACATAGTCGTACGCCGAGATCTTCCCGTCGGCGTCGACCGCGCCCTTGATGTCCACCAGCGTTGCCGGCCCGTAGAAGTCCCAGCCGTGCTCCTGGTCGCGCGTCAGCTGGACGCGCACGGGCTTGCCGGACAGCTGTGAGAGCAGGGCGGCCGCGAGCGCGGCGTCGTCCTGGAGGTTCTTCCCGTAGCAGCCCGCGCCCTCCGCGAAGTGGAAGGTGACGTTGGTGAACGGCACGCCGAGCAACGCCGACACGAGGTTGCGGCTGCCGTAGATGCCCTGGCTCGCGCCCCAGACGTCGGCCTTGCCCGGGCGAACGTCGGCGACGCCGCAGGACGGGCCGAACGACGCATGCGACTGGTAGTAGACGGAATAGCTCTGGTTCTCCGTCGTCGCGGCAGCGGCCACGCCCTTGTCGATCGAGCCGATGTTGCGCGCGTAGCGCTCCGCCGACTGGACCGCGCGGAAGTGCTTCCAGAGGTTGCCGCTGCCGGGCATCGTCTTCGACTCCGACCAGCGCACCTTCAGCTGCGAGGCGGCCTGGATCGCGTCCTGCTCGTCGGCCGCGACGACGCCGATGAAGTCACCCTTGCGGTACACCTTGGCGCCCTTGATCTTCGCGATCGAGCTCTCGTCGACCGAGAGCACCTTGTCGGCGACCGCGAACGGCCCCTGTCCCTTCGGGCGGACGATCCGGCCGTGCAGCATGCCGGGCAGCCGGAGCTGGTGCACGTAGGGATGCGTGCCCCGCACCTTCGCCTCGGTGTCCTTCCGCTTCACGGGCTTGCCGACGAGGCGGTACTCCGTCACCGGCTTCAGCGCCGCGCGGCCCGTGTTCGGGGCCGAGAACGGCTTGTCGCCGAGAAGCGCGCCGTACGTGACGCTCTTCGACGAGTCGGTCTTCGAGGAAACGACGCCGCCGCGGATCTGAAGGTCCGAGAGCGGAACGCCGAGCTGCTTCGCTGCGAGGCCGAGCAGCACCGCGCGCGCCTCGGCGGCCGCCTGCCGGATCTGCGGGCCGCCCGTCGAAATCGAGTTCGAGCCCGCGGTGATGCCCTGGTTGGGGGAGATGTCGGTGTTCCAGGGCGCCAGCGTGACCTGCTGGATCGTCAGGTCGAGCTCCTCGGCCGCGATCTGCAGCAGACCCGTCGGAGCACCGGTGATGTCGATCTTGCCGACCGCGATCGTGGCCGTGTTGTCGGCGTGGATCGCGATCCACGAGTCGATCAGGGCCGCGTTGGGCGGGCCTGCGGCCGCCGTCGCTGCCTTCGCGGTACCCGCGAGCGCGGAGCCGACGAGGCTGAAGCCGACGACGAGAGCGCCGCCGCCCTTCAGGAACTTCGCCCGGGTGAACTCCGTTCCCTCGATCAGCTCGTCGATCTTGCCGCCGTCGAGGAGGTCGATGGTCTTGTCGCTGAGCAGCATCTGCCTACGCCCCCTTCGCCATCGTCGTCGCGGCGCGCTTGATCGCCTTCGTGATCCGCGGGTAGGTGCCACACCGACACAGGTGCGTGTTCATGTGCGACTTGATCTGGTCCTCGGTCGGCCGCTTCACCTTGTTCAGCAGCTCGGTCGCCTTGATCATCATCCCGTTCTGGCAGTAACCGCACTGCGGCACCTGCTCCTCGATCCAGGCCTGCTGGACCGGATGGAGGTCGTCGGTCTTGGCGGTCGTGCGGGACGTGGCCCTCCAGAGCGCCGGCAGGCCCTCGAGCGTCGTCACCGTGCCCTTGCCGACGGCCGCGACGGGTGTGATGCAGGCCCGGATCTCCTTGCCGTCGTGCAGCACCGAGCACGACCCGCACTGGGCCAGCCCGCAGCCGAAACGCGGCCCGTTCAGCCGCAGCTCGTTGCGCAGCACGTACAGCAGCGGCGTGTTCGGCGACGCCGCCACGTTGTGAACGCGTCCGTTCACTTTGATCCTGAGTGTGTTCGCCATCGCCTCTCCCTCTGGTCGACCAGGACGCGCGCCGACGGATCGGCGTCCAACGGGGTGGAGACTATCCATCCAACCAGTTGGACACAAGTGCACGCTCCTGGGCAGGTGCACGGTTCGGCGCTAGGCTCTCTCCATGACGCTGGACCGGCTCGGACGCCCCCTGCGCGACCTACGCGTCTCCGTCACGGACCGGTGCAACTTCCGCTGCGTCTACTGCATGCCCAAGTCCGTCTTCGGCGCCGACTACCGCTTTCTCGACCGCAAGGAGCTGCTGACGTTCGAGGAGATCGAACGTGTCGCGCGGGCCGCGGTGGCGCTCGGGGTCGAGAAGCTGCGGCTGACCGGCGGCGAGCCGCTCGTGCGCAAGGACGTCGACCGGCTGATCGCGATGCTGGCGCCGCTCGGCGCCGAGCTGACGCTGACCACGAACGCGTCTCTGCTCGCCGCAAAAGCGCATGCGCTCGCCGCGGCAGGGCTGCACCGTGTCACCGTCAGCCTCGACTCGCTCGACGACGCGACCTTCCGGGCGATGAACGACGTCGACTTCTCGGTGTCCAGGGTGTTGGACGGGATCGAGGCGGCCGCCGACGCCGGCCTGCCGGTGAAGGTGAACGCGGTCGTCAAGCGCGGGCTCAACGACGACGGGATCGTCGACATGGCCCGCTACTTCCGCGAGAAGGGCCACACGCTGCGCTTCATCGAGTACATGGACGTCGGCGCGACCAACGGCTGGCGGCTCGACGACGTCGTGCCTGCGCGTGAGCTGATCGAGCGGATCTCGGCCGAGCTGCCGCTCGAGCCGGCCGAGGCGAACTACCGCGGCGAGGTGGCGCAGCGCTGGCGCTACACGGACGGCAGCGGCGAGATCGGCGTGATCGCGTCGGTGACCCAGCCCTTCTGCGGCGACTGCACCCGCGCGCGGATCTCCGCCGAGGGCCGCCTCTACACCTGTCTCTTCGGCCTCCGCGGCCACGACCTGCGCGCGCGGATCCGTGCCGGCGCCTCCGACGAGGAGCTGCAGGAGACGCTGACCGCGATCTGGGGCAAGCGCACCGATCGCTACTCGGAACGGCGCTCGGAGGCGACGATCGGCCTGCCCAAGGTCGAGATGAGCTACATCGGTGGCTGAGCACGCCCTCGAGCCTCTCTCGCCGTTCACGTCCGCAGCCGCACTCGAGCGGGCCGACGCGATCGAGCTCGACGTCCCCCGGGGCGAGCCGCGCCAGCTGCTCGCAGCGGTCGCCGGCGCGCTCGCGGCACGTGAGCCCGCCGACCTCCTCCGGGAACGGCTCGCCGCTGCGGCGGACGCAGTCGACGCGCCGGGCGATGACGCCGTCCGGCTTGCGCTCGCCTACCGGCTCGCGCTCCCGTACCTGGCCCGGGACACCTCGATCAAGGAGGCGCTCGCAGACGTGGAGCCGCTGCTCGAAGGGATGGACGAGGACGAGCGGGCCGAGCGTGGCCCGGTGCTGGCACGCGCAGCCGCGCCGGCGCTCGCGGTCGACCTGGAGCTGCTGAAGGACGAGGGGTACCGCTACGTGGCGAGCTATCCGCCCGACGGCTCCGAGGGGGTCGACGTCGTCGGCATGGCAGCGACCTGGCTGACGAAGCGGATGACCGTCGACGGCGATGACGCCCGGCTCGCGATGCGCCGGTTCCTCGCCGTGCTGGCCGAGGAGGTCGAGGTCGAGATGCCGCTGACCGCCGCGACGATCGACCGGCTGCTCGAGGAGCCCATGCCGGTGCACCCTCCGAAGGACGCCCTCTTCCTCGCCCTCGCCCGCGGTCTCGTCGAGGAAGCCGTCGCCGAGCGCGGCTTCCCCTGGTGATGTAGCGGGGGCGGCCTCGCGACCGCCCCCTCATGGCTCAGTCCTACAGCTCCGCGAGGGCAGCCTTCACGCGCGCCGGCGTCAAAGGCAGCCGGCGGATCCGTGCCCCGGTTGCGTCGAAGATCGCATTCGCGACCGCGGGCGGGATCGCCGTCATCGCGTTCTCGCCCGAGCCCGTCGGGGCCTCGTTCGGGCGGTTGATCAACGCGATCTTGATCGCCGGGAGCTCCGTGAAGCGGAGCACCTGGTAGCTCTCCCAGTCCCGGCTCTTGGAGGTCTTGCCGTCGAGGACGACCTCCTCCTTGAGCGCTCGGGAGACACCGTGGACGACGTTCCCCTCGATCTGGGCCTTGAGCCCTCTCGGGTTGATGATGATGCCGACGTCGTGCGAGACGACCACGCGGGTGACACGCACCTTGCCCGTCTTCTTGTTCACCTCGACCTCGCAGACGACGCCGGCGTAACCGTCGATGCCCTCGTACTGCATCGCGGCGAAGCCGCGTCCTGTCGCGATGTCGCCCTTGGACGCCGGCTTCGGGGAGTTGCGCAACTCCCAGCCGGCCGCCTTGGCAGCAACCTCGATCACGTCGCGGAGCCGCTCGTCGCCGACGTAGCGGAGCCGGAACGTGACGGCGTCGACCCCCGCCTCGGCCGCGAGCTCGTCGATGAAGCTCTCGTTCGCGAACGAGTTCTGGATCCGTGCCGGCGAGCGAAGCGGGCCGGTGAAGAACGACGAGGAGACCGTCTTCGCGACCACCCGCGCGTTCGGGACGAGACCCTCCTCGTCCTTCAGGTAGCCCGCCTCCGTGTTCGAGGTGTCCGCGCCGAGCGGCGGGAACGTCGGCGCGCTCGCCCGGACGGGCGCGAGCGTGAGCCCGATCAGGGCGCCGGTCGGCAGGTTCGCCGCGCCGATGTTGCCGGGGCGCCCGCCGCGCGAGGCCTGGATGCTCTCGTAGTCCCACGCGATCAGGTTGCCGTCGGCGTCGAGGCCCCCCTTCACCTTCAGGACCATGGGCGTCCCGTAGTGCTCCCAGATGTGCTCGTCGGAGCGCATCCACTGCACGCGCACGGGAGCCCCGACCGCCTTCGACAGCAGCGTCGCGTCGATCGAGGCGGTGTCGGCGCCGTTCAAGCCGTAGCAGCCCGAGCCTTCCTTGTAGATCACGTGCACCTGCTCGTCCTTGAAGCCCAGCACCTTCGCGACAGCGGCGCGAAGCGGGTAGACGCCCTGCGTCGGCGACCAGACCGTCGCCTCGCCGGCCTTGACGTCGGCGATCGAGCAGGAAGGCCCCATCGACCCGTGCAGCTGGTACGGGTAGTAGTAGGTCGCCTCGAGCACCTTCGCCGCACCGGCAAGCGCCTTGTCGACGTTGCCGTCGCTCGCGAGCAGCCGTGACGATGCGGGCAGCGTCTGCATCTGCGCGTAGAGCTCGTCGTGGCTCTTGGGGGCGCCGCCCGGGTCGTTCCAGGTCACCTTCAGTGTCTCCGCGGCACGGATCGCGCCGATCTCGCTGCGGGCGACGACGCCGACGAAGTCCTTCTGGATGACGACCTTGACGAGGTCCGGGATCCGCTTCGGGAACCCGTCGACCTTGACGAGCTTGGCATTGATCCCCGGCGGACGCACGACGCGGCCGTGCAGCATCCCCGGCACCTTCACGTTCTGGATGTACTCCTGCTTGCTGTTGACCTTGGCCGCGATGTCGACGTGGCGCACGGACTTGCCGACCACCTTGAGCTCGGACGGCTTCTTCAGCGGCGCCTTGCCGCTGATCTTCAGGTTGAAGCGCTGGCCGCCGATCAGCTCGCCGTAGGTCGCCCGCTTCGAGGAGTCCGACGAGCTGACCACGGCTCCGTCGCGCGTGACGAGCGTGTTCGCGGGCACGCCGAGCTTCTGCGCGCCGAGATCGATCAGCGCCTTCCTCGCCTCGGCGCAGGCCTGGCGGAGGCCGGCACGGAAGTTGGTCTTGATCGACTGGCTCCCGGATGTCGTGCCCTGGTCCGGCGTGAACCACGTGTCCGATTCGAGCAAGTCGACCTTGTCGAGCGCGACGTCGAGCTCGTCGGCAGCGATCTGGATCTGCGCCGTCCTCAGGCCCGTGCCGAGCTCCACCTTGCCCGTGTGGATCGTGACCCGTCCATCGGCTCTGACCACGACCCACGAGTCGATCTGGGTCGCGTCGATCAGCGCCGGCCCGATCGCGGCGCTGGCCGCCCGCGCACGCGTTGCGCCCGCGCCGAGCGGGACAGTGAACGCGACGATCAGAGCGCCACTCCCCTTCAGGAAGTCACGGCGGGAATGGGGCTTCTCGATCATGCTGGTCATCTCTCTCCCCCTTCCTAGGCCGTGGCCCGTGCGGCGCGCTGGACTGCTTTGACGATCCGGTAGTGCGTCCCGCAGCGGCAGATGTTCGCGTTGAGCGCCTTCTTGATCTGCGCCTCGGTCGGCCGCGGGTTGCGCTTCAGGAACACGATCGACTGCATCACCATGCCGTTGATGCAGTAGCCGCACTGGGCGGCGCTCTCCTCGACGAACGCTTCGACGACCGGGTGCTTCTCCCCCAGCCCTTCGAGCGTCGTCACCTTCTTGCCGGCCACGGCGCTGGCCGGGACGATGCACGACCGGACGGCGTCGCCGTTCACGTGCACCGTGCAGGCTCCGCACTGCGAGAGCCCGCAACCGAAGCGAGGCCCGTACAGGTCGAGCTCGTTGCGCAGGACGTAGAGCAACGGCGTGTCCGGCGCCGACTGGACGGTGTGGCGCTTGCCGTTCACCGTCAATCTCACTGTCTTGGCCATCTGTCCCTTCCTCGAGCGACGACAGGGATCAGCGTCGCCGAGGCACACCAGCGGCGGCGGGCGGCGCGATTCGGAGCCTACCCCTCCATCGGGCTGGACACAAGTCAATGATCCGGGACGATCACCTCACGACCAGCACGCCCTTCATGCCGGCGGCGGCGTGGCTCGGCAACGTGCACAGGTAGGGGTAGCGGCCGGCCTTCTTGAACGTGACCTTGAGCGTGCCTTTCCTCCCGGCAGGAAGGATCGCGGTCTTCTTGCCGCCGATCTTGAAGTCGTGCCCGATCGTGCCCTTGTTCGTCAGGGCGAAGGTGATGACGGCGTTCTTCTTCACCGTCTTCGGCGTGACCGCGAACTTGAACTCCGACATTCCAACCGTCACGCGCTGCGGCGTCGCCGACGCGCCGGCCCCGGCACCGAGCGCCGACACGGCGACTGCGAGTGCTGCGAGGGCTCCGAGCCCTGCGACCAGAACGATCCTGCTCACGATGCCTCCTGACCTCGACGACCCGTTCTCCTACTACGACGATACGCCTCGTCCGGATGCCGGTCCGTCCGGGGGAGGGACGCCGGCCGGGCCAGGAGTACAATCCGACGTTCGATGGCCGCCAGCACCGCAACCGTCGCCCGCCGGCTCCCGCGCGGCTGGGCGCACCTCGCGCTCCAGTTCGGCTTCTGGATCGCGTTCTACTTCGCCTACCAGCTCGCGCGCGGCGTCGCCGACCGAGAGGGCGCCGCGGCGGCATTCGCGAACGGCGAGTGGGTGATCGACTTCCAGCGCCGCCTCGGCTCGATGGTCGAGCTGACGCTGCAGCGGGCGGTCGAGGGCTCGACCGTGCTGATCCAGGCGACCTCGATCACGTACTGGCTCTCGCAGTTCGCGGTCGTGGGCGTGGCGCTGATCTGGGTCTACTTCAACGCGCACGAGCGGTTTTACGGCTTCCGCAACATGCTGATCGTCGGCAACCTGATCGGGCTCGTCGGCTACGTGCTGATTCCGACGGCGCCGCCGCGGATGTTCCCGGGGGCCGGGTTCACGGACACGCTCGCCGCACACTCGACCGTCAACCACTCCTCGACATTCGTCGCCTTCTCCTCCAACCCGTACGCCGCGATGCCAAGCCTGCACGCGCTCGACGCGTTGATCGTCAGCGTCGTCATGGCGACCGTCGTGCGCCGGCGCTGGGCGAAGGTGCTCTGGCTCGCCTGGGCGCCGTGGGTCTGGTTTGCGGTGATGGCGACCGGCAATCACTTCTGGCTCGACGTCGCCGCGGGCGTGCTCGTCGCGGGCGTCGCCGCTGCGGTCGTGTACCGGCCGTGGCGCCGCTTCCGGCCGCTCCACGCATGAGCCTGAAGGCGGCGTACACCGGCGGCGCGAGGGCGATCGCGTCGCGATCGATGACCGGGCTCGCCCGGACGCGCGTGACTCCGAACATGCTCACCGCCGCGGGCGTCACGCTCTGCGCGGTCGCTTCCGTGCTCGTCTACTTCGAGTACCGGCACGAGATCCTCTTCTTCTGGCTCGGCGGGCTCGCCTTCGTCGTCGGCTCCATCCTCGACATCCTCGACGGCGCCCTGGCACGGGCCGGCGGCAAGCAGACGCCCTTCGGCGGCTTCCTCGACTCGACGCTCGACCGGGTCGGCGAGGGCCTCGTGCTCGGGGCGATCGCGCTCGTCTTCATGCGCGACGGCGACGAGCTGGCGCTCGCCCTCGCCGTCGCCGCGCTCGGCGGCTCGTTCCTCGTCCCCTACGCGCGCGCCAAGGCGGAGGGGCTCGGGATCAAGGGCGACGTCGGGATCGGCTCCCGCGCCGAGCGGGTCGCCGTGATCGCGGCCGGGCTCGCGCTCGCGCCCTGGGGCGTGCTGCCCTGGGCGATCGGCCTGCTCGCCGCGACGGCCTGGTTCACCGTGCTGCAGCGGATCCTGCACGTGCGCCGCGAGCTCAGCTCCCGCACGAGCTGAGATCTGCGATAGAGTGCTAGCAGTTTGGCTGCTAGCACTTCTTCCAACCATCGGACGAGCGTGCTCGTCCGCATGCCCGGCTCGCTCAAGCGTGCGCTCGTCCGCGAGGTCGCGCGCCGCGAGTCGAACCTGAACGACGTTGCCGTCGCACTCCTGGCGGAGCGCTTCGGGATCCCGTTCGCTCCCAGCGGCCGCCGCCGCAAGGCGATCCCCGGCGCGGCCGGCGCCGTCGTGCTGCGCATGCCGCCGGAGCTCCGCCGCGAGCTCAAGGCCGGAGCCCGGCGCCGCAAGCTCAACGTCAACGATCTCATCCTCCTCACGCTCTCCGAGGCGCTCGAGATCCCGTTCGCTTCCAATCGAAAGGACACCATGGCTTCGACCAACGGATCGAGCAACGGCTCGGCCAACGGCAAGGCGCGCGGCAAGGAGAAGGTGCGCGTCGCCATCGTGGGCGTCGGCAACTGTGCCAACTCCCTGATCCAGGGCGTGCAGTACTACAAGGACGCGCCGGACGACCAGTTCGTCCCCGGCCTGATGCACGTCAACCTCGGCGGCTACCACGTCTCCGACATCGAGTTCACGGCCGCGTTCGACGTCACCGCCGACAAGGTCGGCAAGGACCTCGCCGACGCGATGTGGGCGCACCCGAACGACACGATCAAGTTCGCCGACGTGCCGAAGACCGGGATCACGGTCAACCGCGGCATGACCCACGACGGGCTCGGCCAGTACATCTCCGAGGTCGTGACGAAGGCGCCGGGCGAGACGGACGACATCGTCGGGATCCTGCGCGAGACCCAGACCGACGTCGTGGTCAGCTACCTCCCGGTCGGCTCGGAGGCGGCGGCGAAGTGGTACGCCGAGCAGTGCCTCGACGCCGGGGTCGCGCTCGTCAACTGCATGCCTGTCTTCATCGCCCGCGAGGCCTACTGGCAGAAGCGCTTCGAAGAGAAGGGACTGCCGATCATCGGCGACGACATCAAGTCGCAGGTCGGCGCGACGATCACGCACCGCGTCCTCACGAGCCTCTTCCGCGAGCGCGGCGTCCACCTCGACCGGACGATGCAGCTGAACGTCGGCGGCAACTCGGACTTCCTGAACATGCTCGAGCGCTCCCGCCTCGAATCGAAGAAGATCTCGAAGACGAACGCGGTCACCTCGATGCTCGACTACGACATGGGCGAGGGCAACGTGCACGTCGGCCCGTCCGACTACGTGCCGTGGCTGACCGACCGCAAGTGGGCGTTCATCCGGATGGAGGGCACCTCCTTCGGCGACGTGCCGCTGAACATCGAGCTGAAGCTCGAGGTGTGGGACTCGCCGAACTCGGCCGGGATCGTGATCGACGCCGTCCGGATGGCGAAGCTGGCGCTCAACAACGGCATCGCCGGCGCGCTCGAGGGCCCCTCGAGCTACCTGATGAAGTCGCCGCCGGTGCAGATCGTCGACGACGAGGCGTACGAGGCGACGGAGAAGTTCATAGCCCAGAACGCACGCACCGCAAAGGCAGGCGCTGCAAAGGCCAGCCCGACGACTGCCTGAGTCACCCCGGCCGTGTCAGCGGCCGAGCCTGCGCAGGATCTTCGGCGAGACGATCCAGCGCAACTCGGCCGCTGCCGGCTCGACGCGGCCGGCGAAGGAGAGCGACGCGACGGCGCCCTTCTTCAGCTCCGACCGGAGCCTGTCCTCGCTCCCCGTGCAGAGGAGCGACGCGAGGCTCGACAGGTGCGGCTCATGTCCGATGAGGGCGATCGAGCGCTCGTTGCGACTCTGCAGGAGGTCGAGCGCCGACGACGGCGATCGCCCGGCTTCGAGCGCGGGGCACTCTTCCGGTTCCGGCCATCCGGCGACGTCGTGCAGCACCTGCGCGGTCTGCCACGCGCGCGCGTAGCCACTCGAGAGCATCGCGTCGACAGCCGGTACGAGCCAGCGGAGGCCGCGCGCCGCCGCTCGGAAGCGGGCAGTTCCCTCCTCGGTCAGCGGCCGCAGGGCGTCGTCCGGCCAACGGGCGGGATCGGCGTGGGCGGCGTATGCGTGGCGGACGAGCTTGATGTCGACACGGTCGTTGCGAGCGGCCACGATCGCGAACGTCCGTCAGGCCGCGCCGGCGGCCCCGTGTTGCTGCGCGAAGAACTCGAGTGCCGTCCGTGTCTTCGTCTGCTGCTCGCTGTCGAGGTCGACGCCCTTCGAGGTGAGGAATGCGCGGGCCTCGGCGGCGACCTGGAACGCCTCCGCCGGCTCGCACTTCGTCGAGAGCTCGAGGATCCGCGCTCCGTCCGGATAGAGCCACATCTCTCCGACGAGCCTGCGGCCGAAGCCCTCGGGGGAGTACTTCAGCTTGAGGACGAAGATCGGGCCGAGGACGGAGAGGTCGTCGAGCTCGATCCCGTCGGGCGCGTGGGCTGCGAAGAGGGCCTGCTGGTCCTTCGAGAAGAGCTTGCGCAGGCGCCGCTTCCCCGTCACCGCCTCGTGGACGTGGCCGGAGGTGGGCGCCCCCTTCATCGACCCGGAGCAGACGAACCCGCCGGGCGACGCGTCTACCTCGACTCCGAAGCCCGGAGAGCGCCGAATCGCACGCGGGAGCTCGGACGGAACCACCGGCCGCAGCTTCACGACCGAGTCGTCGCCCTTCTTCTGCGACCGCCTGGCGCGCACGACCAAGCCATGCTGGTCGAGCGCCAGCTCGGGCGTGTCGAGGAAGAACACCTGCCGAATCTGCGCCTGCAGCGGGTCCATGCCGAGCGCGCGCACCGTGGAGCGGTGGTCCTGCTCGGGCACGGTCAGCTTCAACTCGACGCTGTCGGCGCCCTTGATCAGCGCGAGGAGCTTCTGCAGCTCCTCGTCCTCGAGAGCAGGGCGGCGCCGCGGGGTCTGCGTGGCCATCGGTCGTCCTTTCGCGAGAAGGTCGCTTCCCATGATCCATCAACCAGGGCCGCCGCCGCATCGTCCGATGCGGGTGAACGACTCGCGGCCGCCTTCTAGACGAACGAGATCACGCTGCGGATCCCGTCCTGCGCCTCCATCAGCTCGAAGCCGCGGTTGACCTCGTCGAGTGTGAGCGTGTGCGAGAGGAACGGCTCGACGTCGATCTCGCCCGCGAGCCAGCGCTCGACCAGCAGCGGCACCTCGTCGCGGCCTTTGATCCCGCCGAACGATGAGCCGGCGACACGGCGGCCGGTGATCAGGTAACGCGGGACGATGTCGAGCGTCTCGCCCTTCCCCGCCACGCCGGCGACGGTGCAGAGCCCCCAGCCCATCCGCGCCGACTCGACCGCCTGGCGCATGACGGCGACGTTGCCGGTCGCCTCGAAGGTGTAGTCGGCGCCGAAGCCGCCGGTCGTCTCGAGGATCCGCTCGACCGTGTCGGGGCCACCGAGCATCGTCTCGGTCGCGCCCTGGCCCTTCGCCAGCTCGAGCCGCTCTTCGGAGAGGTCGACGCAGATGATCAGCTCTGCTCCCTGAAGCCTGCATCCCGCAACGGCGCCGAGGCCCACGAGACCGCCGCCGAAGACGGCACACGTCGATCCGGGCTCGACGGCAGCGGTCTTGATCGCGGCGCCGAGGCCGGTCGAGAGGCCGCAGGCGAAGAGCGCGGCGCCCTCGAGCGGCGCCTCCGGATTCACCTTTGCGAGCGCGATCTCCGGCATCACCGTGTACTCGGCGAAGGTCGAGGTTCCCATGAAGTGGCGGATCGGCTCGCCGCCGCGGGAGAGACGGACGGTGCCGTCGGGGAGATGCCCCTGCCCCTGCTCCTCCCGGATCGCCATGCACAGGTTCGTGCGCGTCGAGCGGCAGTGGACGCACTCGCGGCACTGGGGCGAGAAGAGCGTGACGACGTGGTCGCCGGGCGCAACCGAGGTGACGTCAGCACCGACGCGCTCGACGACGCCGGCGCCCTCGTGTCCCAGCACCGTCGGGGCGTAGCCGGACGGGTCGGCGCCCGACGCCGTGTAGAGGTCGGTGTGGCACACGCCGCAGGCGACGAGGCGGACGAGTACCTCGCCCGCTTTCGGCTCCGCGAGCTCGACGTCCTGCACCTCGAGCGGCGCACCGAACTGCTCCAGCACCGCGGCGCGGATCTTCACCCGGCCGCCCGCTCCGTCGCGTCGAAGCAGATCGTCCGGTGCGTCTTGTCGCAGAACGGCTTCGTCGCCGAGCGGCCGCAGCGGCAGAGCGCGACCGTCTCACCGGCGGGAAGCTCGTAGGCGTTCCCGTCCGCGTCGATCAGCTCGAAACGGCCCGGTGACACGGTACGGACCGTTCTCGCGCACCTTGATCGTGACCGCGGCCACGTTTCCGACTCTACACTCGGTGGAGTGAGAATCTGCTTGGTGACCCCGTTCGCGTGGTCGCTGCCACACGACGTCAACCAGCACGTGGCCGGGATCGCGAAGGAGCTCCGGGTGCTGGGGCACACCGTCACCGTGATCGCACCATCCGGCCGACCGGCCGACCTCGCCGCCGGCCGGCGGGCGCTCGCGCGCGGCGAGCACGCGGAGATGATCGCGATCGGAACCGCAGTGCCGGTGTCACGCCGCTCGAGCCTCGGAGTCCCCGTCGGCGTCCGGGCGAACCTGCGGCTCGCGCTGCAACAGGGTCGGTTCGACGTCGTCCACGGCTTCGAGCCCGGGCTCCCCAGCATCTCCTACCTCGCGCTCCGCGACTCGGAGGCGCTCGGCGTCGCCAGCTTCTTCTCGCCCGACCGGCTCGGCTACCCGCCGCGGCGGGCGCTGCGCGAGAAGCTGCTGGCCCGGATCGACGCGCTCATCGCCTCGTCGGAGACGACCGCGGCGGCGGCGACGGAGCGCTTCCCCGGTGACTACCGGATCCTCTCGCCCGGCGTCGACACCGACCTCTTCCGGCCCGGCACGAAGCGGAAGCTGGTCGCGATCGAGCTGCATTCGGGGTCGCTGCCCGTCGCGCGCGCGGCGCTCCGCTCGCTGCGAGAGCTGCCCGGCTGGGAGGCGGTGCTGCTGCGAACCAAGCCGCTCTCGACACGGCCCGGGATCCCGCTCGCGCTCCGCGACCGGGTGCGCGTCCGCTCCGGCCGCAAGGCGGAGGCCCGCGCGGCGGTGCTGGCCGAGGCCGCGGTCGTCGTCCCGGCTCCGACCGGCTCAGCCCGCCTGCGCCTCGAAGCCGCCGCGTCCGGAGCCGCGCTGGCCGCTCCGCCCGGCGTGCTCGACCAGCCTGAGCTCGCCGCGGCGGCGCTCCAGCGCCTCGCCGAGGACGACGACGTGCGCGAGCGCAAGGGCCGGGAGGCCCGCGCGGCTGCCGAGTCGCAGAACTTCGCCGCCGTCGCCCGGGAGCTCGAGCAGATCTACGGGAGCCTCGGCGGGCGCAGGCGGGCGCGCCGGCGCGACAGCGAGCCGCTCGCCGACCGGCCCTGGATCCTCGCCGACCTGCACATGCACACGGCCTGGTCGCACGACTGCTCGATCGAGGTCGATGAGCTGCTCGACCACGCAGAGTCGGAGGGGCTCGGCGCGATCGCGGTCACCGACCACAACGTCTTCGGCGGCGCCCGCGAAGCGGCGGAGAAGGCACGCGGGCGCGAGCTGATCGTGATTCCGGGCGAGGAGGTCAAGACCGACGACCAGGGCGAGGTGATCGGCCTCTTCCTGAGGGAGGAGATCCCGCGCGGGATGTCCTTCGCGGAGACGGTCGCCGCGATCCGCGAGCAGGAAGGGATCGTGTACCTCCCCCACCCCTTCGACCGCATGCACGCGATCCCGTTCCCGGCGACGCTGCACCGGCACCTGCACGAGATCGACGTGCTGGAGGTCTACAACGCTCGGCTCCTGTTCGAGGGCTACAACGATGAGGCGGTCCGGTTCGCACGCAAGTACGGGCTGCCCGCGGGCGCAGGCTCCGACGCGCACGTCCTCCAGGGCGTCGGTACCGGAGCGCTGAGGATGCGCGCCTTCGACGGCCCGGAGGAGTTCATGCTCTCGCTCCGCAGCGCCGAGGTGCTGCGGCGGCCGAAGTCGCTGGCGTACCTGCAGAGCCTCAAGTGGGTGGCTCAGGTCAAGGAGAAGGTGCGCTAGAAGCGAACCGGAAGAGGACGCCTGTGGCTGCCGCATCGACCGACGAGATTTACGAGCGTTACCTGCAGAAGGCGATCTCCGAGATCAACGAGCTCGGCGACGAGATCGGTCGCGCAGGTGACGAGACGCATGTGCCGGTGCTCGGCTCCGGGCATCCGCTCGCCGACGTCTTCCTGCTCAAGCACGCGCCGAAGCCCTCGGAGATCCAGGAGGGCGTCGCCTTCTTCGGCCGGGCCGGGCAGGCACTGCTGAAGTCGCTGCAGCGGCTGCACGTCGACCCGATGGCCGTCTACGGGACCAACTGCCTCAAGTTCGGCGGCGAGAGCTTCGAGGAAGCAGCGCCCTGGCTGACGCGCGAGCTGCACATCGTCCAGCCGAAGCTGCTCGTGCTGATGGGCCCCGAGACGGTCGAGTTCGTGAATGCACTGTCCTTCCCGCTCTCGGATGCGCTCGATCCGGCGGCCGAGGGTCTGCAGCGCTTCACGGCGACGGTCGCGGCGCTCGTCGTCCCGGACATCGACACCGCGCTCGACGAGGCGCCCGCGAAGACGGCCTTCTGGAACGCGTTCAAGGCCGTCGGCGTCTGGTATTCCGAGCTGCCACCGTATTGAGCCGCCGGCGCTGGGCCGGGCTCGCGGGGCTGACCGCCGCGCTCGCCCTCTACACCGCCGGCGCCGACCGCCTCTGGGAGAGCGGGCTCTGGCCCGACCTCCTCTTCCTGACGCTCGTTGTCTTCCCGGCGACGTTCGCGCTCATCTGGCTGCTGCTCCCGCTGCGCGACCACCGGGCGATGCTGCCGGCGGGGCTGACGCTTGCGGCGCTCGCTGTCGTGCTGCACTTCACGGAGCTCGACGTCCTGAACAACCTCGCGAAGCTGTTCGCGCTCGTCTGCGTCGGCTTCTGGTTCCTGTCGTGGTTCGAGAACGTGATGTGGGCGGCGCTGATCGCGGTGATCATCCCCTGGGTCGACGCGATCTCGGTGTGGCGCGGGCCGACGGAGTACGTGGTCGAGCAGCAGCCGCAGGTCTTCGACGACGTCTCGATCGCGTTCCGCGTTCCCGGCGAGGACAGCACGGCGAACCTGGGACCGCCGGACATCCTCTTCTTCTCGCTCTTCCTCGCCGCCGCCGACCGCTTCGCCCTCCGTGTCGCCTGGACCTGGCTCTCGATGACCGCGCTGCTGGGGGCGACGCTGATCGTCACCGCCACCACCGACGTGAGCGGCCTGCCGGCGCTCCCCGCGATCTGCATCGGCTTCCTGCTCCCGAACGCCGACCTCCTCTGGACTGCGTTGCGCCGGCGCGGCCGCGCGCCCGGGAGGATCTACGGGCGTACGGACACGCAGCTGTACGACCTCGACGCGGACGTGATCGAGCGGACGCCGTCGAAGATCGTCCTGCTCACGCGCGACCGGCCGCCGGTGACTGCGATCGTCGAGCCGCTCGACCCGAGCGTCCCGTTCACGGTCGAGCCGGAGCCGGGCGGCGCCGGCGTCCGCTGCCGGCTGACGCTCGGCGGCACCGAGCACGGCATCGCGCTCGTCCACGACCTTCCGAACGGCCTGGTCGTCGTTCCCCAGGACGAGATCTCGTCGTATCTCGAGGTCACCCATCCGGAGCAGCTGGCGGCAGACGAGGACAAGGTCGAGCGCCTGAAGCGCGAACGCCGTTAGATGATTGATGATTGATGCCACGAATCCGCGCGCTCGGGACGCGATCTGGCGTGTCTGGGCCGCTCCCGGCCCGCCTGATCGGCCTCGCGGCCGCTCAGCCGAGCCGTCCGCTTCGCGTGCTCAGTCCGTCACCGATGCCACCAGCATCGGCAACGGCCTGATCCCGCGCCCCAGAGCTGCCAGCTCGCGTCCCGAGGCGGACGTCCCCGTGGCATCAATCATCTAGCGTTCGGACGATGGACGACCTCGACGGCCCCGTCCGGCGGGCGCTGCACGACGCGCGGCTCGACCTCTCGCTCGAGTTCCAGCGAGGGCCGGACGGGAGCAAACGCGGCGCGCTCCTGATCGCGGATGCGAACGGGGCGACGATCGCCCGCGTCCCGCTCGAGAGCCCGGAGGCGATGAACGTCGCGCTCGCGCGGCTCGTCCAGCTCGGGTTCGGTGACGCTGCGGCGCCGCCGCCGCTCCCTCAGCCCGAGACCAGCGTGCTCGTCGCCGGTGTGGACGGCTACCGCAAGGGTTGGGTCGCGGTCGCACTCGACCCGAGCGGAGACGTCCAGGTGTCGACGCATGCGAGCTTCTCGGAGGTCCTCTCGTCGCAGGCCCGCGTGATCGCCGTCGACATCCCGATCGACCCGGCAGGCCTCGGCATCAGGCAGACCGATGCCGGCGCGCGGGCGTTCGTCGGTGGCAGCCGCGCGAGCAGCGTCTTCGCGACGCCCCCACGAGCCGCGCTCGAAGCCCGCACCTTCGCGGAGGCGAACGAGATCGCACGCACGATCACCGGCAAGGGCATCTCGCAGCAGGCCTTCGCACTCGGCAGGAAGATCCTCGAGGTGCACGCGCTTGCGGAGGTGGACGAGCGCGTGATCGAGATGCACCCGGAGGTCTCGTTCCGGGAGCTCGCAGGCGAGCCCGTGGTCGAGTCGAAGCACACGGCGGCAGGGCTCGCGAAGCGGCGCGAGCTGCTCGCCGCCGCCGGGATCGTCCTTCCGGGCGCAGTCCCAGGCGTGCCCGAAGCGGATCTGCTCGACGCCGCGGCGGGCGCCTGGACCGCGGCCCGCTACTCCGAAGGGCGAGCGCATCCGTTCCCGGCCGACCACCGGGAGCGCCTCGGGGCGATCTGGCGTTAGGAGGGCTTGGCGAAATAGCGGCTGAGCCGCCGGGCCGCGCTGCTCGCCCCGAGGCGGCGTCCTCAGTCGCGCCGATAGCTTCGGCTATCGGCGCTCCCTGCGTCCTTGCCTCGGAACGAGCAGCGCACCCCGGCCACGAGCGCCATTCCGCCAAGCCCTCCTAGTCGCGTTCGCGCGTCAGCAGCGAGACCGTCTCCACGTGCGGCGTGTGCGGGAACATGTCGACCGGCTTCGTGCGGACGAGCTCGTAGCCGTACTGCTCGCGGAGCACCTTCACGTCCGAGGCGAGCGTCGTCGGGTTGCAGGAGATGTAGACGAGCTTCGGCGAGCCGAGCTCGCCCGTCCGCCGGAGCGCCTTCCCGGCGAGACCGGCCCGCGGCGGGTCGACGACGACGACGTCGGGCGGCCCCGCACGTTCGGCCAGCTCCTCCAGCACCTGGCCGACGTTGCCCGCGAAGAAGGCTGCGTTGCCGACCTGGTTCAGGTCGAGGTTCTCGAGCGCACAGGCAATCGACTCCTCCGAGATGTCGACCCCCCAGACGCTGAGCGCGTGGTTCGCGAGCGAGAGCCCGATCGTGCCCGTGCCGCAGTAGAGGTCGTAGACCGTCTCCGTCCCGGTCAGGCCGGCGTACTCGATCGCGAGCGCGTACAGCTTCTCCGCCATCTCCGTGTTCGTCTGCAGGAACGCGTTCGGGCGGACGCGGAAGCGGTGCCCGAGCAGCTCCTCCTCGATCGCGTCGTCGCCCCAGAGCAGCGTCGAAGGCAGGTTCGTCACCTCCGAGGGTTGGTCGTTGATCGCCCAGTGGATCGACTTCACCTCCGGGAAGCGCCGCAGCACCTCGACGAAGTAGTCGCGCTCGAACTTCTCGCCGGGCGCGGTCACGAGCACGACCAGCACCTGGCCCGTGTTGCGACCCTCGCGATAGACGAGGTGGCGGAGATAGCCGGTGTGCTCGGCCTGGTCGTAGGCCTCGAGGTTCTCCTCGCGCGCCCAGTCGCGGACGGTGTTCCTGATCGCGTTGCCGAGGTCGGTCGTCAGCCAGCACTTCTCGATCTCGAGCACCTCGTCCCAGCGGCCGGCCTTGTGAAAGCCGAGTGCCGGCCCCGCCGGGGTCTGCGCGAACGAGTACTCGAGCTTGTTGCGGTAGAAGAACTGCGACGCGGCCGGGAGGATCGGCTCGACGGGCGCGTCGGCGATGCCGCCGATCCGCTTGAGCGCGTCGCGCACCTGCTCCTCCTTCGCCGCCGCCTGGACCTCGTACGCGAGGTCCTGGAAGCGGCAGCCGCCGCAGGCGGGGTAGTGGGCGCACGGCGCGTCGACGCGGTTCGGCGACGGCTCGAGCACGTCGACCGCGAGCGCCTCGGCGAAGCCGCGCTTCACCTTCGTCACGCGCGCGCGCACGCGGTCGCCCGGAAGGCCGCGGCGCACGAAGACGACGAACCCGTTCAGGCGCGCGACACCGTTGCCGCCGTAGGCGAGCGAGTCGATCTGGAGCTCGACCTCCTCGTCTTTGCGTACCGGCGCGGCCATCAGCCCGAGCGTAGCGCTCGGCTGGCGTCAGGTGATGTCGCGTCGGCGCGTTCGCACGACGCCGGCGGCGCCGATCAGCGCGATCCAGCCGAGGGAGACCGCGACGCCGGGCCAGTACGAGATCAGGTTGTCCCCGCCGGTGCCGTCGGCAGCATCGAGCGCCCGAAACGGGAGATACGCGGTGACGCCGTCGCCGTCGAGCAGCCCCAAGAGGCCGACCAGCAGGTTCTCGACGACAAAGATCCAGACGAGCGTGCCGACGAGCGCCGCCACCTGGCCATGCACGACGGATCCGACGGCTATGCCCAGCAGCCCCCAGAGGACGGCGCTGAGAAACGTCTCCGCCGCGCGGGTCCCGACCTCGCCGTCGAGCAGGTGATTCTCGGCCCCGACGATCGACAGCCACGGCGCCGCCACGACCGCGACCACGAGGAGCGCCAGAGCGGCGAAGAGCAGGAACACGAGCGTGCCTGCGAGCGCCTTCGAGGCAAGGACGCGCTCACGGCTCGGCTCGGCGAGGAACGTCGGCGTGACCGTGCCGTGGCGGAACTCGGTCGTCACCATCGTGATCCCCAGGATCATGGCGAGCACGGCGCCGAAGCCGGCCGCCTCGACCAGCCCCACCTGGAAGTCGAGATCGCCGCGGCGGTCCGCGTTCGACCCGATGTCGCCGGCGACCGCGAGCCCGACGAGGAGCGCGATCACGGCGAGATAGACCCACCAGCCACGCGTGGTGCGGACCTTCAGGATCTCGGCGCGGACGAGCGCGGTCACTCCGTCGTCTCTCCGCCTGTCAACTCGAGGAAGACCTCCTCGAGCGTCGCCTGCTCGACGGCGAGCTCGTGGAGCACGATCCCGTTCGCGGCGGCGAGCTCGCCGATCCGCTCGGGCGGAACGCTCGCGAGCAGCGCGCCGTCCTCGGCCTCCGAGACGGTCACGCTCTCGGCGGTGAGGAGCGCGCGCAGGCGCTCCGCGTCCGGCGTCCGGACCCGGGTCGAGCCGCTCGCGCCGGCGAGCACGTCTGCCATCGCCGCCTGCTGGATCAATCGGCCACGGTGGATGATGACGACGTGGTCGGCGGTCTGCGCGACCTCGGAGAGCACGTGGCTCGAGACAAGGATTGTGCGGCCCTCGGCGGCGAGCGAGCGGAGGAGATCCCGCAGCCACCTGATCCCGGCGGGATCGAGCCCGTTCGCCGGCTCGTCCAGCACGAGCACCTGCGGATCGCCGAGCAGCGCGGTCGCGAGCCCGAGGCGCTGGCGCATTCCGAGCGAGTAGCCCTTCACGCGCCGCTTCGCGGCGGCGGTCAGCTCGACGAGCGCGAGCACCTCCTCGACGCGCGACGCGGGCAGTCCTGCCGCGGCGGCCTGTACGCGCAGGTGGTTCCGCCCGGAGCGGCCCGGATGCACTTCGCTCGCCTCGAGCACGGCGCCGACGCGGTGCAGCGGCCGGTCGAGCTCGCGGTAGGGCACGCCGAGGACGGTCGCCCTGCCCGCATCCGCGTGCACGAGCCCGAGCACCGAGCGCAGCGTTGTCGACTTGCCGGCGCCGTTCGGCCCCAGGAAGCCGGTGATCGTGCCCGGCTCGACCCGGAAGCTGAGCCCGGCGACCGCCTGGGTCTTGCCGAACCGCTTGCTGAGGCCGTCGACCTCGATCAAGACAGGGTCGTCACGTAGACGGTGCGCTCTCTGGGGCCGTCGAACTCGCAGAAGAAGATGCCCTGCCAGGTGCCGAGCGCGAGCGTCCCGTCCCGGATCGGCACGAGCACGCTCGAGCCCATGAAAGCGGCGCGGATGTGCGTCGGCGCGTTCTCCTCGCCCTCCTCGATGTGCTGCCAGGGCCAGTCCTCCGACACGATCCGCTCGAGCGCGAGCTCGAAGTCGCGCGCCACGGCGGGATCGGCGTGCTCGTTGATCGTCACGCCCGCAGTCGTGTGCGGGACGTAGACGAGAGCGGCGCCGGCGCCGTCGAGCTCGCCGAGCGCCGAGCGCACGAGCTCGGTGATGTCGACGAGCTGGCTCCGCTTCTGAGTTGTGACACTGATTTCGCGCACGGCGCGTATCCTAGGCAGCCGTGAGCGCTGGCACTCCCATTGGCACTCCGAGTGAGCGCGAGCTCGACGGCTATCGCACCGGCGCCGACCGCTTCATCGCGGAGCTGGACGAGGAGTATTACCTCCACTACGCCGGCCTGAAGCCGGAGTTCGAGCTGCGCCGGATCTACGAGCGCCATGCCGAGCTGACCGACCTGGACACGATCCGGCGCATCGGGAGCGCGGTCAGCGGGAGGCAGAACCTCGAGCTCTTCCGGTTCGGCTGCGAAGGCTTCCTCGGCGAGCTGACGCGGGAGCACGCGGAGAAGATCGCCGAGAGCGAGACGAAGCTCGAGACGCAGCACGAGGGCGAGGCAGTCGGGTACCGGATGCTCCCGCCGACGATCGCCAACACGGCCGACCGCGACACGCGTGCCAGGCTCGAGGCCGCACGGAACGATCTCACCGAGGAGCACCTGAACCCGCTCTACCTCGACGCCGTCCAGACAACGCAGCGCGCGATGCCGGAGCTCGGCGCGCCGACCTACTTCGAGCTCTACCGCGACCGCTTCGGGTACGACCTCGAGGGCCTCGCAGCCCAGTGCCGTGCGCTCCTCGACTCGACCGAGCGGCTCTACGAGGACTCGATGGACCGCGTCCTCCGCGAGCGCGTCGGCATCGGCCTCGCCGACGCGGAGCGCTGGGACGTCCGCCGCTTCTTCCGGGGCTCGGGCTGGGACGAGGCTTTCCCCGCCGACCGGATGCTCCCGGCGCTGCGCGGCACGCTCTCCGGGCTCGGAATCGATCTCGACGCGCAGCGCAACGTCCATGTCGACGTCGAGGAGCGGCCGACGAAGAGCCCGCGCGCCTTCTGCGCGCCGATCGAGATCCCGGACAAGATCATGCTCGTGATCCAGCCGCAGGGCGGGCCGGACGACTGGTACGCGCTCTTCCACGAGGCGGGCCACACCGAGCACTTCGCCTTCACGGACCCGAACCTGAAGATGGAGGAGAAGCGGCTCGGCGACAACGCGGTCACCGAAGGCTGGGCGATGCTCTTCGACCACCTGATCGACGACCGCGCGTGGCTCTCGAGCATGCTCAGCTTCCCGCGGCCCGACGTCTTCGCCGCCGAAGGCGCCGTGCAGCTCCTCTTCTACGTCCGCCGCTACTGCGCAAAGCTGCTCTACGAGATCGAGTTCCACGCCGCGCCCGACGTGACCCAGATGCGGAGCCGCTATGTCGAGATCCTCGGCGACGCCCTCAAGGTCGAGCCGAGCCCGACCGACTACCTCGCCGACATCGACTCCGGCTACTACGTGACGTCGTACCTGCGCGCCTGGGCGTTCTCGGCGCAGATGACGAGCTTCATGCGCGAGGAGTTCGGCACCGACTGGTTCAAGCGCCGCGAGGCCGGCTCGCTCCTCGTCGAGCTGTGGGCGCTCGGCCAGAAGCCGAACGCGGACGAGCTGCTGAAGGACGTGACCGGCGCCGCCGTCGAGATGGAAGCCGTCGCCGAGCACGTCCGCTCTGCCATCCCGACTCCGGCTTAGCCCCTTGGACGGCACGGCGGTCGCAGCGAGCTTTCGTCGCTGGCGGGCTGCGGACGTCGGGGACTTCAGGGAGCGGGGCCTCGCAGTCGGCGCGATAGCTGAGCAGCTCGAGAGACTTCTTGAAAGTCGACTCCTGGGCGAGCCGCGGTGGCTCGACGCCGGTGCGGTCACGGACGGCTTCGTGATCAGCCTCCTCTCCGAGACACCGCCGCACGTCGCGTTCCAGGGAGAGCTTTGGCTGCTCGGCGGCAACCACAGCTGGGGGCTTCCGGTGATGGGAAGCTTCACGCTGACGGCTGAGGAGGCGAGCGTCGCCGCCGTCGAACTAATGCTCGGGGATGCGGCGGTGGGATTGGAACCCGTCGCGCACGAGCCTCGGCAAGGCGCGAATCGCGACTGGATGTTCCGTTTTGCTTGGCCCTAGAGCGCGCCGCCGGCCGCGTCGGGTGCGCCGTTGTCCGCGCCCTCGTCACCGACCGCCTCGCGCGCGAGAAAGTCCTCGATCAGCATCACGTTGGCCTTCGACCGCTCGACGACGGTCAGCAGCGCGCCCATCGACGAGACCTCCTCGCGCTGCTCCTGCAGGAACCAGTGCAGGAACTGCTCGCCGACGAGGTCGCCCTCGGAGCGGGCGAGCTTGGCGAGGTCGGAGATCTGCTCGGTGACCCGCTTCTCCTGCTCGAGCGCGAGCCGAACCGGCTCGACCACGTCCGCGAACGACGTCTGCGGCTCGGCAACGGCCGGGACCGTGACGGGCTCGTCCGCGTCGAGCAGGTACTGGACGATCATCATCGCGTGATTCCGCTCTTCGACCGCTTGCCGGTAGAAGTGCGCGGCGAGCCGCGGCAGCGTCTGCGCGTCGTAGTGGACGGCGATCGCAACGTACTGCTGCGAGGCTGCGAACTCGTGCCCGACCTGCTCGTTCAACGCGTCCGGGAAGGCGGCCATGCGGCGACTCTAACGGGATAGCATCGCGCCGTGCTGCCGCTCCGCGACAACGTTCCGACGCGTTCGCCGCCGCTCGTCACCTACGCGCTCATCCTCACCAACGTTCTCGTCTGGGTGCTCTACCAGCTCCCCGACCTGCAGGGCTCGGTCAACGAGCTGGCCTACCATCCGTGCGAGGTCGAGGGGTCCTGCCGGACGATCGGCGAGAGCTGGCCGGTCACCGCAATCACCTCGATGTTCCTGCACGGCAGCTGGGCGCACCTGCTCGGCAACATGCTCTTCCTCTGGATCTTCGGCAACAACGTCGAGGACGCGCTCGGCAAGGTCCGCTTCCTCTTCCTCTACCTCGTCGGCGGTCTTGCCGCGACGGCGCTCCAGACCTTCATCACGCTCAGCTACGCGAGCGAGCTCGACGCCACGATTCCGAACGTCGGCGCCAGTGGGGCGATCTCGGCCGTCCTCGGCGCCTACCTGGTGCTGCTCCCGCGCGCGAAGGTGCTGACGCTGATCGTCATCGTCCTCCGCGAGATCCCCGCGGGCTTCTTCCTGCTCGTCTGGTTCGGCTTCCAGCTCCTGGACGGGAGCACCTCGCTCGCGCAGCCCGAGCAGGGCGGCGGCGTCGCGTTCTTCGCCCACGTCGGCGGGTTCGTCTTCGGCGCGCTCGCCGTGAAGCCGCTGCAGCAGCGGCAACCGCTCTCACCCACCTATTGATGACGTTCGAGGAGCACGTCACAGCTGCGCTCGACTCCCTCCCGGAGCACCTCGCGGCGGCGCTCGACAACGTCGCGGTCGTGATCGAGGAGGCGAACCGGGAGGAGCCCGACCTCTACGGCCTCTTCGACTGGCCCGAGTACATGCCGGCGAAGATCTCGATCTACCGGAGGCCGCTGGTCGAGGATTTCGAGGATCCGGCCGAGCTCGAGGAGCAGATCCGCGTCACCGTCCTGCACGAGCTCGCGCACTACTTCGGCATGGACGAGGACCGGATCGCCGACCTCGGCTACGACTGATGTCGCGCAATGTTGCGTTTCCGTTGAGGGCGGAGCAGCCGGACTAAAACGCCGCGAGACGTCGTTTTTAAGAGGCATGAGAACGATTCCTGAGATTCATGCGGAGATCGAGCGCCTGAGCGAGGTGCGCGGCGAGCTGTGGCAGCAGCTGTCGTACGGCCGAACGCAGGCGATCGTGGACGAGATCAAGCACATCGACGAGCAGCTGGTGACGCTCTGGGACGAGCACCGCGCCGAGCGTGCGCGCATTCGCTTCGGCGAGCGCGACGACATCGTGCGCCGCGCCCGCCAGGAAGAGCGCCTGGAGCGCGCCGCCTAGGAGGGTCTGGCGGAATGGCGCTCGTCGCCGGGGTGCGTTGCTCGTTCCGAGGCAAGGACGCAGGGAGCGCCGATAGCCGAAGCTATCGGCGCGACTGAGGACGCCGCCTCGGGGCGAGCAGCGCGGCCCGGCGGCTCAGCCGCTATTTCGCCAGACCCTCCTAGCTGAAGTACCATCGGACCCGGGATGGGTCTGAAGGGGCCGCGCAAGGGCGAGACCTCCGACGTCGAGTCGGAGCGTGAGGCGCTGCGCCGACAACGGCTCGAGGCTGCGAACGAGCTGGCCTCGCTCAAGCGGACGCTCTCCGAGAGCGTCGCGCAGGTGCAGCAGCGCGAGCGCGAGCTCGCCGACACGCTCGGCCGCGTCGAGAAGCGGGAGCAGAAGCTCAATGCGGCCGACGAGCGCGGCTCGCGGCTCGACTCGGTCCGGCTGCGGCTCGCGGAGGCGAAGGAAGCCCGGGCGCGCGAGAAAGAAAGTGTCTATCAGACACAAGCGGAAACGTCCGACGACCGGGGCGCCGAGATCGAGGAGCGACTCGCCGCGCTGGAAGCCCGCGAGCAGGCGCTCGAGCAGGCAACGAAAGCGCTGGAAACGCGGGGTTCTTCGCTCGCAGAACGAGAGACGGCCCTCGAGGAGCGAACCGCCCAGGCGGACGCGCGGGATGCGGCGCTGGCGGAGCGCGAGGCGGAGCACGAACGACAAAGTGTCTATCAGACACAAAGTTCAGACGAGCTGGAGCGAGTCGAGGCGAAGCTGGCGGAGCTTCGCGAGGCCGAGCAGGCCTTCGTGCGCACCCAGCACGAGCTCGCCGGGCGCAGCGACGCGCTGACCGAGCAGGAGGCTGTGCTGGCGGAACGTGAGCGGAAGCTGGCCGCGAACGAGGCGCCCGCGCCGTCGCCCGACCTCGAGATCCTCGAAGCACGGATCCGCCGGCTCGAGCAGGGCGGGCGCCCCCGCAGCGAGGAGGCGCAGACGTTCAGCTCCGGCCTGCGCGCCCTCCAGGAACGCGGTCTCCGCGGCAACCGCGAGCCGGACGAGCCTCTACACTAGAATTGCCGCGCAGGTGAGCCCTGAAGGGGCGGCTTCGCCGCCTGGAAGGGGTTTGGGGCGTTAGCTCAGCTGGGAGAGCGCCGCCTTTGCAAGGCGGAGGTCGCCGGTTCGATCCCGGCACGCTCCACTACTCGCGAAAGGCCCGCTAGGTCGACGGGCCCTCGTTGCGCGAGCGAGGGACGTTCCCGGCTGCACAGCGCTCTGCACGCAGGAGGGCGGGTAGCCGGGACCAGCTGCGACCGAATTGCTGGCGGCGATGCTCCTGTTTCGAACGCTGCGGCCGCGCGCCGCAGCTCGTCTGGCGCTAGCCCGGTTCCCAGCCTGACGCCGCAACCGTTTCCGCAACGACGCCGTTGTAGTGCGTAGAGGCGGGAAGATGCACGTCCGCAATCGCGGCGAACCGGAGCGCGCATGGAGTTCTTCGAGAAGTATCGGCTGCAGAACGTCGGCACGACCCGCGCGCGGCTGGCCGAGCTGATCACCATCTTCGAGAACGAGCGGCACGAGCTGACGATCCGGGAGCTCGATGAGCTCCGACACGAGATGGACGCGCTGACCGAGAAGCTGCGCGCCGAGCGCGACGGCTACTAGGCCGGCGGCTCGTCGCGCCGGTCGGTACCGGCCGCACGCGCTTCGTCCTCCGGCGCTTCCATCGACCGCCGCATGTCCTCCCTCGGGTCGACGTCGCGGACGGTGTCCTTCAGCTCGCGGACGCTGCGGCCGAGCTGGCGCCCGATCAGCGGCACGCGCTTCGCGCCGAAGAGCAGCAGCAGGACGAGTCCGAGCACGATCAGCTCCCAGTGGCCCGGCATGCCGCGCAGCATAGACGCTGCAGATCGGCCGAAAGGATGACGCCGAATCGTCGTCACGGCCGATGCCCCCGGCCGGGCCGCGCCCTAATCTCGCTGCATGAGACGGAGACGCCTGACCTTTTTCCTGCTGGCACTGCTGCTGCTCGTGCTCGCGATCGGCGGCTGGGCCGTCGAAGGCGCCCGCTGGGCGCTGACGGGTCGACGCGCCCGTATCGCCACGGCATGATGCGAGTCATGGACGTGGCGCTCGCCGACGAATCGCTGTCCGGCTCCTGGCTCTCGACCCGACTCGGGGTCGGGACGCAGCGGCTCGACGCGATGCGCCGTGGCGGCGAGCTGCTCGGCGTCCGGCGGCCGGGTGGACACGACTTCCTCTATCCGGGCTGGCAGTTCGCCCCGGACGGGAAGCCGCGGCCGGTGATCCGGCAGCTCGTGACGACGGCGCGGGATGCCGGGATGAGCGACGAGCGCCTGTACGAGGTGCTCGCGGCCCGCACCGGGATCTCGGGCGACGCCCGCCTGGCGGACGCGTTGCGTGAGGGCAGAGACGCGTACGTGCTCTCGGTCGTCCGCGCCTCGAGCTAGCGCCGTGGCCCTCGTCAGCCTCAACGCCGTCCGCAAGTCGTTCGGCAGCAGAACCGTGCTCGACGAGCTCGACTTTGCGATCGAGCCGCGCGCCCGCGTGGGCGTCGTCGGCGCGAACGGCTCGGGCAAGTCGACGATGCTGAAGCTGATTGCCGGGCTCGAGGAGCCCGACGCCGGCACCTCGGTGCGCCGGCGCGGGATCGTGGTCGCCTTCCTCCCCCAGCATCCGCTCGGTGACGAGCGGAACGCGCTCGAAACCGTCCGGGCGGCCCGTCCCGACCTGGACGAGCTCGACCGCGACCTCCATCGCGTCGCCGAGCAGCTCGCTTCGCCGGCGCTCGCGTCCGACCTGGAGCGGATGTCGCGCGTGCTCCGCCGCCAGGAGGAGCTGGTCGAGCGCTGGGAAGCAGCAGGCGGCCCGAGCATCGAGGGTCGCGCGCGCGCGATGCTGCTCGACCTCGGGATCGAGGAGGCCGACCTGGAGCTGCCGACGACGGCGCTCTCCGGCGGCCAGCGCAAGCTGATCGCGCTCGCGGCCTGCCTCGCCCAGGATCCGGACGTGCTGCTGCTCGACGAGCCCGAGGCGCATCTCGACGCAGTCGGACGCTCGCTGCTCGAGCGCCTGCTCGCCGGCTTCGACGGCGCCGCCGTCGCCGTCTCGCACGACCGCTACCTGCTCGACGAGACCGTCAGCCAGATCGCCGAGCTGCACCGCGGCCGGATCCGCATGTGGCCGGGGAACTATTCGGCGTACACGCTCGCCCGCGAGCTGGAGCTGCAGCGCCAGCAGCAGCAGTTCGTCACTCAGCAGAAGGAGATCGAGCGGCTCGAGGCGGCGATTCGCCGCTTCAAGGACTGGGCGCACCGGGTCGTCGACGAGCGTCACATCAAGCAGGCACGCAACAAGCAGCGCCAAATCGACCGGATGGACAAGGTCGAGCGTCCCGTGCTCGAGCGGCGCAAGATCGCGCTGCGACTGCACCCGCACGAGCGCGGCGGCCAGCGCGTGTTCGAGCTTCGCCACGTCGGGATGCAGTTCGGCGAGGACGTTGTGCTCGCCGATGTCGAGCTGACCGTCGTCCACGGGGAGCGAGTCGGCTTCGTCGGCGCGAACGGCGCCGGCAAGAGCGTGCTCCTGAAGACGGTCGTCGGCGAGCTCGAGCCGACGGAGGGGGAGGTCTGGGTCGGTCCGTCGATCCGAGTCGGCTACCTCGCACAGGATCAGGAGACACTCGATCCGGAGTCGAGCCCGCTCGAGACGGTCCGCCTCGCACACCGTTGCGCCGAGGGCGAAGCCGTGTCGCTGCTGATGAAGTTCCTCTTCCCCTACGAGCAGGTGCGCCGCGCCAACAAGCTTCTCTCCGGCGGCGAGCGGACGCGGCTGCAGCTCCTTCTGCTGATGCTGCAACGGCCGAACCTGCTCGTGCTCGACGAGCCGACGAACCACCTCGACATCGACTCGGTCGAGGCGCTCGAGGCTGCGCTGGAGGAGTTCGAGGGCACGGTCTGCGTGATCTCCCACGACCGCTACTTCCTCGACCGCATCGTCGACCGGATCGTCGAGGTCGGCGACGGCGAGGCACGCTCGTACGAGGGCAGCTGGTCGGACTGGTACGAGCGCTCCGGCAGCGCCGCGCCGGTCGGCTGAGCCTGGTAGCGTCGCCGCCGCGCACCTTCGACCAGAGGGGGTCATCCCATGCTGTCGCCGCGCCGTGTGCTCTTCGTCGTGTTGCTCTTCGCGCTCGCCCTGCCGTCGCTCGCGCAGGCAGGTGTGCAGCCGAGTTACGACCTCTCCAGCCCTGAAGGGAGCCCGTTCCCGAGCGACCGCTGGACGACGGTCGACTGGTCGCAGCAAACCGGCCTGCGCGTCGACCTACCCAAGCCCGACTGCGCGGTGCGGCCGTCCGACTGCGCCGACATCGACGTGCTCAACACGCTCGACGGCTTCAACGTCCAGCCGCGGCTCTCGATCCCCTTCACGGGCGCGATCGACGAGGCCAGCGTCTCGAGCGCCAACGTCTTCCTCGTCCAACTCTCGGACGGTTCCGTGACCGGGATCAACCAGGTCGTCTGGGAGTCGCCGGTGAACACGCTCCACGCCGAGTCGGACCAGCTGCTCGACCAGCACTCGCGCTACCTGCTCGTCGTCACGAATGGTGTCAAGGACGCCGCCGGCGACCCGATCGATGCTTCCTCGTTCCTCCAGGATCTGAACTACGGCCACGCCAAGAACGCCGCCGACAAGGCCTACCGCAAGGAGCTGATCGCGGCGCTCAACCACTCGCTTCCCGCAGGCGTCGGCAGAGAGGACGTCGCCGCGGCGAGCCTGTTCACGACGCAGAGCGCGACGACGCTGCTCGAGCAGGTGCGGGCGCAGATCAAGGCGTCGAGCCCAGCTGCGGCGGACTTCCGGCTCGGCACGCTGGGCGAGCGCACGGTCTTCCCGCTCTCCAGCGTCACTGGGATCACGTTCCGCAGGCAGATCACGACGACTCCGATCTTCTCGAACGCCACGGTTGCGACCCCTGCGCTCTCGCTCTACCCGAACACGGTGGGGACGGTCGCGTTCGGCTCGTATCTCTCGCCGGACTACGAGAACGCGTCGCGGTTCATCCCGGCGGTCGGCTCGGCGACGGGCGTTCCTGCCGTGCAGGGCACGAACCGGATCTACTTCAACCTGTTCCTCCCCGTCGGCACCACGCCCGCGGGCGGCTGGCCGGTGGCGATCTTCGGACACGGCTTCGGCGACAACAAGAACTCGAGCCCGACCCTGCTCGCCTCGTCGATGGCACGTCGCGGCATCGCCACGATCGCGATCAACGTCGTCGGGCACGGTGGCGGCCCGCTCGGGTCGCTGATCGTGAACCGCGTCGCGGGCCCCGTCACGCTCTCCGCCGGCGGCCGCGAGATCGATCAGGACGGCAACGGCATCTTCAACGGCACCGAGGGTGTCAACGCGGCTCCGCCACAGCTCGCGATCGGGAGCCGTGACGGGCTCCGGCAGACGGTGATCGACCTGATGCAGCTCGTACGCGAGATTGAGGTCGGGATGGACGTCGACGGCGACGGCACGGCCGATCTCAACGCCGACCGGATCTCGTACTTCGGCCAGTCCTTCGGCGGCATCTACGGGACGAAGTTCCTGGCGGTCGAGCCTCACGTCCAGACGGGCGTGCCGAACGTCGCGGGCGGCTCGATCATCGAAGTCGCACGCCTCGGCGGCTTCCGCCCCCTCGTCGTCGGCAGCCTCGCTGCCCGCACGCCCGCGCTCACGCTCCTCCTCGGAAGCTTCAACGAGAACATCCCGCTCCGGAACCTGCCCGCCGTGGTCGATACGACGGCCGGGCCGATCCAGACGGTGATCGACAACACGGAGTGGGTGACGCAGTCCGGGAACCCGGCCGCGTACGCGCCGCACCTGCGCGCCGATCCGCTCGCGGGCGTCCCCGCGAAGTCGATCATCCTTCAGTACGCCCGGGGTGACCAGACCGTCCCGAACCCGACCACCTCGGCGATTATCCGTGCCGGCGGGCTCAACGACCGCACGACGCTCTTCCGGAACGATCTTGCGTTCGCGGCCGATCCCACCTTCCCGAAGAACCCGCACACGTTCCTGACCCGGATCCCAGGCTTGACGAGCTCCGCGGGCGCGGCCGCCGCTGCCGTGGCCGCGCAGGATCAGATCGCGCAGTTCTTCGCGTCGGGCGGCACGCTCGTAATCGACCCGGACGGAGCGGGCCCGCTCTTCGAGACGCCGATCGCGGGGGCGCCACCGGAGGACCTGGCCTTCATCCCGTAGCCGTAGGCTTCCGGCGTGCGTGAGCTGCTGGAGCTGCTCGAAGCGGGGCCAAGTAACAGTCTGTTACTTGGCCTCGCCTGGCTCGCGGGGCGGGAGGTCGAGCTCGATCCGGACGAGGTGAAGGCTGCGACCCGCCGCGCGGAGCTCCTGCTCGCGACCGGCGGCGACCCGCGCCGCGAGCTCGATCTCGACGGGCGTGCCGTCTCGGCGATGGCGCAGGACCTCGACGACCCCGAGGCGCGCGACCGGCTCGAGGACGCGCTGGCCCGGCTCACCGCCGACTCGGAGGGGTTGGCGGCGGTGAGCGACGGGCTGGCGCGGCTGCGATCGCAGCCTGACCTCGCCTGGCGGAGCTACGCTGGCGCGCTGCTCGCCGAGGCGATCGGGGAGGATTGAGGCTCGCTCTCCGGCACGGTCACGACCTTCCGGATCGGCGAGAGCAGGATTGGCACCACCGCGAGCAGGCCGCCGAGCGCTCCGATCACCATCGTCTCGCGCAGTCCGAGCGAGGCGGCGAGCGCTCCGCCGACGAGGCCGCCGAAGGGGATCACGCCCCAGACGATGAAACGCCGCGAGGCGTTCGCCCGGCCGAGCATGCGGTCGGGAGTGATCGCCTGGATCAGGCTGATCGCGGTCACGTTGAAGAGGATGACGCCGTAGCCGAGGATCAGCAGACCCGCCGTGATGACGGGAATGGCCAGGTCCTTGGGCGCGATCGCGACCAGGAGCGAGCCGGGCGAGAACAGCAGCGAGGCGAGGACGATTGTCCTGCCGATGCCGATCCTTCGCCCGACCCACCCCGCCGTCAGCGCTGCCGCCAACGTGCCGAGGTTGCCGACCGCGAGCACCGTTCCGATCGTCGCGGCGGTGAGGCCGAGCTCGCGGACCGCGAACACGAGCAGGATCGAGAAGAGGATGTTCGAGAAGAAGTTCGACAGCGCCACGGCCAGGACCATGCCGCGCTGGTATGGATGCGTGAACACGTAGCGCATGCCTTCGCCGAGCTCGATCCGCATCGACCGTCGCTCTTCGCGCGCGGGGAGCGGCTCGCTCGCTTGGATCCGGCCGAGCAGGAGCGCCGAGACGAGAAAGCTGACCGCGTCCGCGAGGATCGCGATCGGCGCCGTCAGGATCGAGACGACCGCTCCGGCCAGGCCTGGCCCGCCGATGCTCGCGGCCGCCCGACTGAGCTCCAGCTTGGAATTGCCCTCCACGATCTGCTCGCGGCCGACGAGCGCCGGCAGGTAGGACTGGTAGGCGACGTCGAAGAACACGGTGCAGACGCCGGTGACGAATCCGACCCCGTAGAGCTGCCAGATCGTCAGAACGTCGAACCAGTGCGCGATCGGGACGGTGATCAGAGCGACCGCGCGGCCGACGTTGCCGAGGATGAGAATCGGGCGCCTGCGTAGGCGGTCGACCCAGACGCCGGCGGGGAGGGTGAAGAGGAGGAACGGCAGAAACTCGACGCTCGTCAGGAGCGCGACGCGGAACGTGCTCTCGTTCAGGACGAGGATCGCGACGAGCGGCAGCGCGAGGAACGTGATCTGCGACCCGAACTGGCTGATCGTCTCGCCTCCCCAGAGCAGGCGAAAGTCGCGGTGCAGCCACAGACCCCCCGGTCGACGCATGGCTAGGCGACGGCCTCGGCTGCCCGTGTGATCCGAACGTCGCCGCTGACGGTGCGAACACGCAGGTTCGCCTCCGGCCCGTCGCCGCGCGTGGGCGTGTCGCTGACGTCGAGCTCGGAGCCGACCGAGCCGCTGACCGAGTTGACGTCCAGCTTGACGCGGAGCCCGCGGCGCATTGCGACGACGACGTCGCCCGAGACCGCCTTCAGGCCGACATCGCCGGGGCCGGCCGCCCGCACGACGAGGTCGCCCGAGACGGTGCCGACGCTGAGGTCGCCGTAGATCTCGCCGAGGACGGCGTCGCCCGAGACGGAGTTCGCCGCCAGCCCGTTCATCGCCGTTCGAACGGCGAGGTCGCCCGAGACCGTGTTCACGGACGCCCGCCCGTCGACGTGCTCGACGCGGATGTCGCCGCTGGCGCTCTTCGCCTCCAGCGCGCCCTTGACGCGGTCGAGCCGCAGGTCGCCGGACGCCGTCCGGATCCGTGTGTCGCCGAGGGCGCCCGTGACACGGACATCGGCCGAGGCGGTGTCGCACTCGAGATCCGAGTCCGTCGGGCACGTGATCCGGACGCTGACCTTCGCCGAGCCGATCCCCCAGTTGCCGATCGAGATCGACCAGCCGCGGCCGCCCTCCAGCTCGACGGTGACGTCGTCGCCACGCGCAGTGACGCTGGCCTTCTCGATCGCCTGCCGGGTCGACTCGGAGTCGTTCAGCGGCACCAGGTCGACGGTCGTCTCGGCGACGTCGCCGGTCTCGACCTGGACGTCGCCGGCGGGGTTGCGAACCCTCAGATGGGCACGCTCGGTGGGAAACTTATGCATGCCGCTTCCCCTTGACGCGGCGGGTCGGCCTCACGATGCGGTCGTCGTGGACCTTGACATGCGGCGCGCAGTAGTCGGGGACGAGCAGGACGCCTGCGCCGTACGAGATCGGGTAGAGGCGGGACATGTGAGCTCCTTTCAGCTCTCTGCGAAGCCGGTCAGGCGCCGGCCCGCGCGGACGGAACGGGTCTCGAGGCCGCGCGCGAGCGCGCGCACGATCCACGAGTTGACGGAGAGGCTCTCGCGTGCGGCGGCAAGCTCGACCTGCGCCTTCAGCGAGTCGGAGATGCGGAGCGTGATCCGAGCGGTGAGCGCGTCGTCGGCAGCGGCGGGAGCCGGCTCGGCCTCCTCGTCCTCGACGTAGACGAGCTCGGGCTCGCGGCCGGCGAGGCGCACCTCGACGCGGCCCGGAACCTGCGAGTTCAGCGACAGCGCGACCTCGCTGAGGAGGTCGAGCAGCCGCAACTGGAGCGACGCGTCGAGCGCCTGCGCGAGTCGCTGCCCGGCTTCCTGAGCGGCCTCGCCACCCGCCAGAGCGGCGGCATTGGCGAGGTCCTCCTGAAGCGCCTGGACGAACGGTGCCATCTGCATGACCGCACTGTGACATCATTTTGATGTCGTGTCAAGTCGGAATGACATCGGCCCTGATGTCGCTTTGCACACGGCTGATAGCGTCGGTCGCAGCCGATGCAACACGTCGACCCGCCCGATCTCGCCCTCTGGCCGACCCTGCGTCGGCTTTTCCCGCTCTGGTGGGAGCAGCGCCGCCTGGTCGCGCTCGGCCTGACGTTCGCGCTCGCCTTCACCGCGCTCTCGATCTCGATCCCGATCCTGATCCAGCGGGTCGTCGACAACGCGATCGTGGGCTCGGACGAAAAGCTGCTGTTGCCCTACCTCGCCGCGATCGTCGTGCTGGCGTCGCTGCGCTTCGTCGTCAACTTCTGCCGGCGGTTCGCAACCGCCCGGGTCGGCATCGCCGTCGAGGCGCGGCTGCGCGGGATGCTCTACCACGCCTATCTCACCTATCCGCGCGCCTTCTTCGACCGGCACGCGACCGGCGAGGTGATCTCGCGGGCGACCAACGACATCTATCCCGTCCGCTACTTCATCGGCTGGGGGGTCGTCCAGGGCGTCCAGAGCGCGATGATGATCGTCGGCGCGGCGATCGTGCTCACGTCCGTGAACGCGCGGCTGGCGCTCTACGCGGCGCTGGCGATGCCGCCGATCGCGATCCTGACGTTCATCTTCGCCCACCGGCTCTTCCCGATCTCACGGCTCGTGCAGGCACGGAAGGGCAACCTCGCCGAGGCAACGGACGAGGCGGTCGTCGGGATCGAGATGGTGCAGGCGTTCGGGCGCGAGGACGACGTCCGGACGCGCTTCCTCGGGCGCGCCGAGGCAGTCCGGCACGAAACGATGCGCGCGGCCTCGGTCGAGGCGTACTTCCTCCCCGGCCTCCTCTTCCTGCCCTCGCTCGGGATCGCAGCCGTGCTCCTCTTCGGCGGTCGCGATGTGATCTCGGGCGAGCTGACGATCGGCGAGTTCATGCTCTTCATCTCGCTCCTGCTCATGCTCGTCTGGCCGCTGGAGGCGCTCGGCTGGATCATCAACCTCGGCCAGCGTGCGGTCGCGTCGGCCGGGCGCAGCTTCGCCTGGCTGGACGGGATCGAACCATTGCCCGAGCCGGCCGAGCCGAAGCCGCTGCCCGAGGGGCCGCTGCGCGTCGGCTTCGAAGCCGTCCGCTTCGCCTACGGCACCGAGGCCGAGGTGCTGCGCGGCGTCGACCTCGCCATCGAGCCGGGGGAGATCGTCGCCGTCTGCGGCCCGACCGGAGCCGGCAAGACGACGCTGCTCAACCTGCTGCCGCGCTTCTACGACCCGACCGGCGGCCGCGTGCTCGTCGGCGGCGTCGACACGCGCGACGTCCCGGTGCGGGAGCTGCGCGCGGCGGTCGCGCTCGTGACGCAGAAGCCGGTGCTCTTCTCCGTCCTCCTGCGCGAGAACCTGCTCTCCGCCCGGCCGGACGCGGACTGGGACGACGTGCTCGCCGCCTGCGACGCGGCCGGGGTCTCAACGTTCGTCGACGACCTGCCCGAGGGCTACGACACCCTGATCGGCGAGCGCGGCGTCAACCTCTCCGGTGGACAGCGCCAGCGCGTCGCGCTCGCGCGGGCGCTCCTCGCCGGGGCGCGCGTGCTCGTCCTCGACGACCCGATGTCGGCCGTCGACACCGAGACCGAACGGCTGCTGGTCGAGAACCTCCGCCCCGCGGTCGCGGGTCGCACCGTCCTCGTCGCGACGCAACGGCTCTCGACGATCGGCGTCGCCGACCGCGCCGTCGTGCTCGACGACGGCAGGATCGTCGAGCAGGGGCGGCCCGCGGCGCTGCTCGCGGCCGGCGGCCTCTTCACCGCCCTCTTCGGGGATGAGTCCGTTGCCGCGTAAGCACCACACCGGCCTGTCGCGCCTGCTCCCCTACGCCGCCGAGCGCAAGGGGCAGATGATCCTGATCGCGATCCTCGCAGCGCTCTCGGCCGCCGCGCCGGTCGCCGGTTGGCTCCTCGTCGAGGACGCGACCAACAACGGCATCCGCGCCGGCGACGACGAGCGGCTCGTGCTCGCGGTGCTCGCCTACGTCGGCGTCAACGCAGCCGCCTGGGTGCTCGGCACGCTGACCTGGCTTGGCCTCGCAAGCGTCGGCCAGCGGATCGTGCTCGAGCTGCGGCGCGACCTCTTCCAGCACCTGACGTCTCTGTCGCTCCGCTACTTCTCGCAGCAGAAGGCGGGCTGGATCATCTCGCGCCTGAACAGCGACGTCGACGCGCTCTCCGACGTGCTCAACCAGGGCCTGACGACGCTCGTCGTCAACACGCTCACGCTCGTGGCGGCGGTCGGCGGCCTCTTCCTGCTCGACTGGCGGCTCGGGCTGGTCGCGCTCTGCATCCTGCCGCCGGGAATCGTGATCACGCGTTGGTTCCAGCGGGTCTCACACGTGGCGGCCGCCGACGTGCGGACGCGGATCGCGATCGTGACGGCGCAGCTGGCGGAGTCGGTCGCCGGGATGGCGGTCATTCAGGCGTTCAACCGCGAGCGCGCGTTCCGGGACGAGTTCGACGGGCTGAACGAGGAGAACCGGACCGCGAACGTCCACGTGCAGAAGATCTACTCCGTCTTCTTCCCGGCGATCGAGCTGCTCGGCGCGATCGCGACGGCAGCGGTGCTCTTCGCCGGGGCCCAGTTCATCGGCAGCGGTTCGATGGAGATCGGGACGCTGATCGCGGCCGTCGGCCTGCTCGCGCTCGTGTTCCAGCCGCTGCAGGAGCTCTCGGAGCTGTACGGCCAGGTGCAGGCGGCGAGCGCGGCGATGGACAAGATCAGCTCCGTGCTCGACGCCGAGATCGACGTCGCCGACAAGCCAGGCGCGCGCCCGCTCGGCCGGATCGACGGCCGGCTCGAGCTCGACAGCGTCACCTTCGCCTACGGCAAGGAGCCGGTCCTGCACGGGATCGAGATTTCCGTCCCGGCCGGCGGCTGCATTGCGCTCGTGGGCGAGTCAGGCGGCGGCAAGTCCACGACCGCGAAGCTGATCGCCCGCTTCTATGACCCCGACGAGGGCGCCGTCCGCGTCGACGGCACGGATCTCCGCGACGTCGAGCTCGTCGGCTACCGGCGACAGCTGGGCGTCGTGCTGCAGGATCCGTTCCTCTTCAGCGGCACGATCGCGGACAACATCCGCTTCGCGAAGCCGGACGCCTCGGACGAGGAGGTGCGGGCAACCGCAGCCGCAGTCGGCGTCGACCGGGTGGCAGCGCGGCTCGACCACGGGCTCGATCACGTCGTCCGCGAGGGCGGTGCGGGCCTCTCGGCGGGCGAACGTCAGCTGATCTCGATCGCCCGGGCGCTGCTGGCCGACCCGCGAATCCTGATCCTCGACGAGGCAACGTCCAACATCGACCGGCCGACCGAGATCGTGATCGAGAAGGCGTTCGACCGGCTGCTGGCGGGCCGGACGTCGATCATCATCGCCCACCGGCTCGCGACCGTGCGCCGCGCCGACGAGATCCTCGTGCTCGAGCACGGCCGGATCGTCCAGCGCGGCAGCGAACGCGAGCTGATGGGCCAGGACGGGCCGTTCCGCCGCCTGGCCCACCAGCTCGTCGAGGACTCGCTTCCGGCCTAGGCGATCTTCTCGAGATAGGTCAGCTCGGAGCCGCGGCACATCATCTTGACGCGGTCGCCGACAGTGAAGCGCCCGACGACCTTCTCGGCGAGACCCGAGGGGACCGAGCAGGTCATCGAGCCCGCCTCGCCCTGAACGGTCACCGACGCGCGGGACAGCGAGCCGATGACGCCGTAGATCCGCACCTCTTCGCCGGCGGGCTTGTCCGCCGGGTGCGAGCGCTCGATCCCGGCGAGGACACCGGCGACACACCAGATCTTGACCTTCTCGCCGAGCTTGAGATCCACGAGCTTGGCCTGTTTCTCCTCGGGGATGCGGCACGCGAGCCGGCCCTCGGAGGACTGGACGACGATCGCCGCGGCACCGAGCTCGACGACCGGCCCCGAAGCCTCCTGCTTCTCGACGGCGGGCTTCTCGGGCCGCTTGGCCCGCTCGCCGAGGCGCTCGAGCTTGACGAGCTGCGCCCGGCGACCGCGGTAGCGAACGCAGTGCATCCGCACCTTGTCGCCGACCTTGAACGCCGCAGCCTTCTCGGCCAGCCGCTCCGGAACGGCACAGGTCAGAACCGCGTCGCCGACCGAGTTCTCGACCGAGACCGCGCTGGATGACGCCTTCACGATCGGGCCGGAAATCTTGAGCTCACGCCCCTTGGAACCGCCGTCGCCCGCCTGCGCCGGCGCAACGGCGACCAGCGCGAGCGCGCACGTCAACAGAATCTTCCGCATGTGTGCTTCCTTCCTTGACAACAAGGTGACGCCTAGTCATCGCCCACACGGGCATTCCGAGTGATCCCCCGCGCGAGTGAAGGGCCGGAATCCGGTTCGGAGCGGCGATGAGCAGCACCATCACGGCAGTCGCGACTGCGCGAGCGAGCTCTGTTCGTCGGCGACGTCAGAGTCGCCGCTGCGGCACTGAAGAGCTAGGAGCTAGTCGCCCCAGTCGAAGTCGCGGGATTTCGACCACAGGCCTGAATCCCCGGCGGGCTCGCCGTCGGGCGTGACGTGCTCGACGGACTCCTCGCCGGGCCAGGTCAGCGGGACCGTGTCCAGCGACACGGCCGGCTCGTCGCCGTCCATCGTCTCTTCGAGGCGGGCCTGCTCCTCGGTCTTGAACAGCGGATGGTTGTTGAAGGGATCGTCGATGCGATAGCCCTCGAGCGGCATCGCGGGCTCGAGCTCGGCGTTGCGGCGCTTCAACTCGAGGTGGTCCTGGATCACGCGGGCAAACAGCGAAGGTGTCTCAACTGGCATAGGGGTCTCCGTGTCGGGGTCGGGACGGTCGTACGAGGGTCGCAGTCTAGCGCACGCCTCGGAAAAATCACCTGCTCTCGCCGCTTTCGCTACAAGCGGGTAACCGGATCGGTGCCGGCGTAAACACGGTCCTTGCCCGCGCGCTTCGCCCGGTAGAGCGACTCGTCGGCGGCCTCGACGAGCTGCTGCACGGTGGTCGTGGCGTCCGAGGTCGCGACGCCGAAGCTCGCGGTGACGTGCAGCGGCACGCCGTCGACGGAGAGGATCTCACGCTCCGCCAGCGCTGCCCTGATCCGCTCGGCCACCTGCGCGGCGCCTTCGAGATCTGTCCCGGGCAGGATCAGGGCGAACTCCTCCCCGCCCCAGCGCGCGGCGGTGTCGATCTCGCGGACGTTCTCGAGCAATGTCGCGGCGAGGTCGCGCAGGACGACGTCACCGGTGGGATGCCCGAATCTGTCGTTCACGGTCTTGAAGTCGTCGACATCGGCCAGGATCAGGCCGACCGGTCCGCCGAGTCGCTCCGTGCGCGCGATCTCGCTCGCGAGCGCCTCGTCGGCCTGGCGGCGGTTCGCGAGGCCGGTGAGGCCGTCGACGAGGGCCTGCCGCTCGACCATCCGGTGCAGCCGCGCGTTTTCGAGCGCCACGACGGCCTGGCCGGCGAGCGACTCGGCGGTCATCCGCTCCTCGGCGTCGAAGTCGTCCCCGACGAGCAACAGGCGACCGAAGCTGCGGCGGCCGCTCGTCAGCTCGAAGTTGAGCCGCTCGCCGCCCGCGCCGACGTTGCCGGTCTCGACGAACGAGCCGTCCTCGGCGATGACGACGCCGCCGTCTGCCTGCGTCGCCTCGACGGCGGACTCGACGATGACGCGGCGCAGCTGCTCGGGATCGAGCGCGGAGGCCAGTGCGTCGCCGAAGCGTGCATTCGCCTCGCGCAGCCGACGGCGCTCGTCCTCGAGGTCCTCCATCCGCCCTTCGAGCTGCGAGGCCATCTGATTGAACGCGCGTCCGAGCTGGGCGAACTCGTCGCGCCCGCGGACCGCGACGCGTTCCTCGAGCCGGCCGGCGGCGATCGAGTGCGCGGCGTCGGCCAGCCGCCCGAGCGCGCCGACGATCGATCGTCCCGCCAGGTACGCGACGCAGGCGATCAGGAGCAGAGACCCGATCAGGCCGATCAGCAGGCGCCCGAGCACGCTCCGCTTCTCGGCCGCGATCACCGAGCTGGGCGTGACCGCGGCGAGCATCAACGTGCTCTGAGGCACGAGCCGGGAGCCGATCGCGCGATACTCGTCATCGCCGATCAACGACGTCTCGACCCGTCCCGGGACGAGCTGGGTCGTGCCGGAGACCGCAGGCTTGGACGCCGCATCCACCTGCCGTTTCTCGTCCACGAAGACGAGCTCGTCCGGCGTGGAGAGGCCCGACCGCGCGTGCAGCCGTTCGGCGAGCCGCGGTGTCAGCGGCACCGCCGCGATGATCAGCGCGGAGCGGTCGCCCGGACCGACGAGGGAGATTGTCGCCTCGGCCGCGTTCGCGGGCACGCGTCCCACCGCGAACCCGTCGGGCGTCTCGACCCGCAACGGCGGCGACTTGGGCAGCATCTTTGCGATCGCGGCTCGATCCCGGTTGCCGAGCGCTTCCTGGAACTTGGGATCGCGCCCCAGGTTCTCAGCCGCCGCAGCCGCACTCTGACGCTCGTCCTCGAATGCCGCCAGGGCGGCGTTGAGACCTGCTTCGAGCCGATCGTCGACGCTGCTGGTGACGCTGCGCTCGGCGACGGCGCTGAATCCCCAGAAAGCTGCCGCGAGCGGGACGACCGAAAGGGCCAGGAACGTGCCGACCAGCTTGATCTTGAAGCTTCCCAGCATCTTCGCCCTTCAGTTCACCCGATTCGCTGCCGATAAGTCTCCTGTAGGTGGTTTTCGGCAGGGAGGGGGAGTTCCATGAGATTGATGTTTGCGCGCGCGCTCACGGTAGCGCTCGCGGTACTCGGAGGGGCCGCCGCGATGGCCTTTCCGAAGCTCGTCGTCAACGAAGCGTTGCCCGAAGCGGTCCAGCCCACGATCGCCGAACGGGCACCCGCCGGCGTGACCGTGATTCGGGTCGCCCGGCCGGCGCCCTCCGCCGCACGCCCGGTGGCGCCCCGCCGCGTTGCGCCGAAGCCGCAACGCGTCGCGCCCGCTCCGGTTCGCACGTCCATCGTCTCGGCGACCCCGCAGCCCGCGCCGGCGCGCCCCGCCCGCCCGGCTCCCGCCGCCCCGTCGCCGGAGCCCGCGAAGCCGCGCCCGGCTCCCACGCCCGCCCCGGCGCCGCGCCCGGCCCCTGCACCCACGCCCGCCCCCGCGCCGACCCCTGCACCAATTCCTGACCCAGTGCCGCCCGCCCCCGTGCCGGCCGAGGAGCCCGCCGCGAGCCCCGAGCCGGTCCGCACGCTCGCGGCCGTCGAGGAGGAGCCGAAGGTCGAGGAGCCGAAGGTCAAGAAGCCGCGCGAACGGAACAACGAGCCGAGCGCACAGGGCGAGGAGGTCCTGCGCACCGTGCTCGCTCTCTTCCAGCTCCCGCCGCTCACCGACGAGCCCGCGCCGCCCAGGTCAGACGACGAGGACGACGAGGACGACGAGGAGCGCGAGGACAAGCGGAAGGACAAGTCGTCGCACGACGATGACGAGTGCGAGGACGAGAACGACGAGTCGTAGCGGCGGCACGTCGGCCGCGTGTGCAAACATGCCGCCGTGCCTCGCTTCCGTCCCACCAGTCCGCTCGGCCTGGCCTTCGGCGCCTTCCATCTCTGGCGCAGGCTCCCGCCCGCGCAGCGCAGGCAAGTGATGCAGGCCGCCCGCGTCCACGGCCCCAGGGTCGCAGCAGCGGTTCTCGCCGCCCGCCGCAAGCCGAAGCTCTAGCGCTAGCTAGGCGTTTCTGCCCAGGGCTTCGCGAACGATCCGGTCCTGCTCGACGCGGTGGGCGGTCGGATAGCCCTCGCTCGGGCTCGCCCGCCACGGCCGGCCCGCGTAGCCGACGTTGACGCCGTCGGGAGCCGCCGCTTCGAGGCGGTGGCGGATCGTCCGCCACGCGCCCATGTTCTGCGGCTCCTCCTGCGCCCACACGAGCTCGCGGAGGTGTGGGTACGACGCGGTCAACGCCGCAGCCGGCTCGACCGGGAACGGATAGAGCTGCTCGATCCGGGCGACAGCCACCGAGCCGGCGTGGGCACGCTCCTCGTGGCCCTGAATGTCGTAATAGAGCTTGCCGGACGTGAGCACGAGCCTCGTGACCTCGTTTCGGTCGACGCCCGGATCGTCCAGCACCGGCTCGAACCGGCCCTCCGAGAGGTCTGCGAGCGACGACGAAGCCTGCTTCAGCCGCAGCAGCCCCTTGGGCGTCATCATGACCAGGGGGCGCGCAGTCGCATCGAGCGCCTGTCGACGCAGGAGATGGAAATACTGAGCGGCCGTCGTCACGTTCGTGACGCGGATGTTCTCCTGCGCGGCGAGCTGGAGGAATCGTTCGGGCTTCGCGCTCGAGTGCTCGGGGCCGTTGCCCTCGTACCCGTGCGGGAGCAGTAACGTCAGCCGTGAGGTCTGGCCCCATTTCGAGAGGCCGGCGACGAGGAACTGATCGATCACGATCTGGGCGCCGTTGACGAAGTCGCCGTACTGCGCTTCCCAGAGCACGAGCGCGTCGGGCGCCGCGACCGCGTAGCCGTACTCGAAGCCGAGGCAGGCGTACTCGGAGAGCGGCGAGTTGTAGATCTCGAACGAGGCGCCCGCGTCGGGAAGTGCCTGGATCGGAGCGTGCGTCTCCCCCGTGCGCTGGTCGTGCAGGACGGCGTGACGGTGGGAGAACGTGCCCCGTTCGGTGTCCTGGCCGGAGAGGCGGATCGGAATCCCCTCCACGAGCAGGCTCGCGAAGGCGAGCGCCTCGGCCTGCCCCCAGTCGATCCCGCCCTCGACCATGCGCTCGCGCCGGCGTTCGAGCTGCTTCAGCAGCTTCTCGTTGCCCTGGAACCCCTCCGGCACCTGGAGCAGCTGGTCGTTCAGCGTCATGAGCCGCTCGGCCGGAACGGCAGTGACGACCGCGCCGCCGGTGTCGGCCGGGATCCGTCCCTCCTTCGTCGGGCGCGGCTCCGCGAACGACGCCTTCAGCTGGTCGTGCGCGGCGCGAAGCTCCTGTTGCGTCTCCTCGAAGAGCGCGTTCGCCTCTTCCTCGCTGAGCACTCCTGCGGCGACGAGTTGGGCGGCGTAGAGCCGGCCGACGGTCGGCTGCGCCGCGATCTGCGCCACCATCAGCGGCTGGGTGTACGCCGCCTCGTCCTGCTCGTTGTGCCCGAAGCGGCGGTAGCCGACGAGATCGACGACGATGTCGTGGCCGAACTCCTGCCGGTAGGCGAGTGCGAGCCGCACCGCTGCGATCGCGGCCTCGGGGTCGTTCGCGTTCACGTGGATGATCGGGATGTCGAACCCCTTCGCGAGGTCGCTCGAGTAGCGCGTGGAGCGGCCCTCGTTCGGGTCGGTGGTGAACCCGACCTGGTTGTTCGCGATCAGGTGGAGGGTGCCGCCGGTGGTGTAGCCGTCGAGGCTCGAGAGGTTGAGCGTCTCCGCGACGACGCCCTGGCCCGCGAACGACGCGTCGCCGTGGATCAGAATCGGCAGCGCGACAGAGGGATCGTGGATGCCGGCGCCGCTCGAGCGGTCTGTCTGCTCGGCACGCGTCCAGCCCTCGACGACCGGATCGACCGCCTCGAGATGGCTCGGGTTCGGCGCCAGCGTGATCGTCACTTCGCCCGACGGGGTCTTCCGCGTCCCGGTCGCGGAGAGGTGGTACTTGACGTCGCCGGTCCCACCCTCGTCGTTGACGACGACCGCATCGATCGTCCGCTCGCCCTCGAACTCGCGCAGGATCGACTCGTACGAGCGGCCGACCGTGTGGACGAGCACGTTCAGGCGGCCGCGGTGCGCCATCCCGATCACGACCTCGTGGGCGCCGGCGTCGGCGGCGAGCTCGATCGACTCGTCGAGCATCGGCATCATCGCGTCGAGGCCCTCGAGCGAGAACTGCTTCTGGCCCAGGAAGGCGCGGCGCAGGTACTGCTCGAACCCCTCGGCGCGAGCGAGCGACCTGAGCAGGCGAATCCGCTCCTCGGGTGCGAGCGGCTGGCGGTAGCGGCTCGCCTCGATCGCCTGCCGCAGCCACACGCGCTCCGCGTGATCGGAAAGGTGCTCGATCTCATAGGCCATCGTGCCGCTGTAGACCGCGCGGAGGTTCGGCAGCGCCTCTCTCAGCGTCTCGCCCGGGACATGCACGCGTAGGAGCGTCGCGGGGATGCGCTCCTGCAGCTCGGGCGTCAGCGGCGGGATCAGGCGCGTCTCGTCGAGCGCCGGGTCGCCCAGCGGCTCGGAGCCGAGCGGATCGAGGCGCGCAGCCAGGTGCCCGTGCATGCGATGGGCCTTCACGAGCGCCATCGCCGCTGCAACACCGCCGAGCAGGGATTCGTCGATGACGGCCGGCGGTGGCGGCTCCGCGGTGGGAGGAGGTGGCGCCGCCGCCGGAGCTTCGGCGACCTGAGCAGGGTGGCCGTTCGCACCGTTGTCCCTTGCGAGCTTCTCGAGCAGCCGGAGCAGGCCGGGATGCGTTGCGACGAGGTCGCTGTCGCCGCTCTCGAACAGCTCGCGCCACTCGGGCGGAACCGCGTCAGGGTTCTCCAGGTAGTCCTCGAACAGGAGCCGGGCGTAGCCGGCGTTCAGTCCGTCGACGTCGTGCGCGCTCACAGACTGTGTTGTAGCAGCGGGTCTGCGGCTAGGAGGGTTTGGCGGAAAGGCGCTCGGCCGCTATTTCGTCAACCTCTCCTACCAAAGGGGATTCTCGGTCACGACCGCGATCGTCATCCCGGCCGTCCAGCAGATCACGCCCACGATCACCGCGTACCAGGCGATCCGCTCATTGCGAGCCGACATCCGCGCGGAGATCAGCGCGATCAGGATCGCGAACGGAATGAGCCGGAACGGCCGCCAGATCAGCCCGAGCGCGCTCGCGAAGATCGACAGAGTCGCCAGGAAGCCGGCGACCGTGTCTGCCGTCGACCAGCGGTGCGCGTCGCTGCTGCTCTCGTAGGAGCTCACGCGCGCACCCTACAGCGGGCGTAGATGACGCGTTCCGGCCTGCGGATGTGTCCGCCGCCGCGCGGCGGGCGCGGGCCTCGCCGCCTCGAGTCGGCTCGTTGCCGCCGCCAGTCGCAGTCCGGCGATCGCGGCCGGAGCGGCGCCAGCCTGCCGGCACCTTCGAGCGGCAGCGGCTCGGCTCGGACCGCCCACCAGACGACCCAGCAGAGATAGACGACCGGGATCTTCAGGATCACGAGCATGAACACGAGCTCCCAGATCACGCCGAGAGTGTAACGGGAGGTGGGCGCGGAAACCACGGCGCCCACCTCTCGAATCCGATCGCGCTACGGGCTGGTCGACGTGGCGGCGTCGACGAAGACCACTCGACCGGTTTCCGCGCCCTTCGCACCCTTCTCGCAGCGGGCGACCTTCACCCGCGGTTGGACGAGCACGCTCTGCTGCGCGGCCTGATCCGGCGTCAGCGGCGGCGTCCGGCCGCCGAGCGCCGATCGCTTCACCTTCGCGAGCTTTCCGTTGCATTTCAACGCCTCGCCGTCCGGGCCCGCCACGTACACCTCATCGGCGGCCGGATCCGGCAGGTGCGTCGGCTGCTCGGGGCCGACCGAGGCGGCGTAGCCGACGCCCAGCACTGCCGCCAGCAGTCCCGCGGTCCCGAGCAACATGAGTCGCTTTCTCATTCCGCTACCCCCTTCACGACCAGAGCCACTCGTAGCCGGTTGCGAGCCACCCGCCGACCCAGCCGCCGTTGTAGACGAACGCCCCGCCCTGGACGAGGTAGTAGCCGCCGCCGCACCCGGTGGTGGACCGGCCGACGTGCAGCTCGTAGCCTCCTCCGTAGTTCCATCCTTGCGTCCCGCAGACGAGCCACGCACCGACGTTCGCTCCCCACTTCCACGACTCCCAGCGGCCGGCCAGGTAGCCGGACGGCTTCGAGTTCCGGTAGCTGCAGTTCGACACGGGGAAGTGGTACGGAGGCGTGTTCGTCAGCGACTGGACGACGACGCTGTTGAACGAGTGCGCCTGCGACGTCCAGTTGTGGACGCATTGGTTCCCGCTGTCGTACACGTTCCCGGAGTTGATCAGGGCGTGGGCCTGGGCTCCGCCCGCGCCCGCCAGCGAGGCGAGTGCCGGCACGAGAGCGAGCGCGGCCCGCACCGAGAGCTTCCGCATCTCCCGACCTCCTGTTCGACGACACCTTCCACGCTAGGGACGAGTCTCGAACGGGTGGGAAACGGGACCGTGCCATCTTCCTCACGATCGCAAGCGAGACGCAACGGCGCTAGATGTCCATTTCGGACAGGGGTTACGGTCGCGGCGAGCCGGGGAAGACCACAGCCATGAGTCGCGAGACGCTCGTCCCCATGCTCGAAGCCGGCGAGGAGGCGGGATGCCTCAACCTCTCCGAGTTCAGCGCCGCGATCCAGGACCTGGAGCTCGAGGACGAGGAGCTCGAGACGCTCTACCAGGAGCTCGAGGAGCGTGGAATCAGCCTCTCCGACGACTGCGGACGCGCGACGACGACCGACGCGACCTACGTCAACGGCGACCTCGCCGCGGCGACGACCGACTCGCTGCAGCTGTTCCTCAACGAGGCCGGCCGCTATCCGCTCCTGACCGCGGCCGAGGAGGTCGAGCTGGCGAAGAAGATCGAGCGGGGCGACGACGCGGCCAAGAACCGGATGATCAACTCGAACCTCCGGCTCGTCGTCTCGATCGCGAAGAAGTACCAGGGCCACGGGCTTTCGCTGCTCGACCTGATCCAGGAGGGCGTGATCGGCCTGATCCGCGCAGTCGAGAAGTTCGACTGGCGGCGCGGCTACAAGTTCTCGACGTATGCGACCTGGTGGATCAGGCAGGCGGTGCAGCGCGGCGTCGCGAACAAGTCGCGCACGATCCGGATCCCCGTCCACATCGCCGACCGCGAGCAGAAGATCGGGCGCGCCGAGCGTGAGCTGACGGCCAAGCTCGGCCGGCCGCCGACCGACGAGGAGGTCTCGGCCGCCTCGAAGATCTCGCTCAAGCACCTGAAGGAGGTGCGTGAGGCCGCACGTGCGGTGACGAGCCTCGACAAGCCGCTCGGAGACGACAACGGCGCGTCGATCGGCGATCTCGTCGGCGTCGCCGAGGGCGGGGTCGAGGAGGAGGTCGAGGTCAGCCTCACCGAGTCGACGCTGCACAAGGCGCTCGAGCGCCTCCCGGAGCGGGAGCAGACGGTGCTCACGTTTCGCTACGGCCTGGGCCGGGAAGAGCCGCAGTCGCTGGAGGAGATCGGGCGCCGGCTCGGGATCACACGTGAGCGCGTGCGTCAGATCGAGGCAACGGCACTCGAGCGGCTCGCGGTCTCACGCGAGATCGAAGCGCTCCGCACAGCCGCCTGAGCGGCACAACCAAGCCGAAAACGGAGCTAACACCGTCCTCACACGGGGCGGCTACCCTTTTGCACTCCATATCACTTGCAAAGGAGATGCCCGTGAAACGAGTGACGCAGCTCTTCCTCGTCGCGGCCCTTGCAGCACTGCTTTCACCGGCGGTCGCAAGCTCGGCGCCGCGGATGTACGTCGGTTTCCACGACGACGTCGCCTTCCGCTGGAACGCGAACCGGAGCCAGGTGCTCGGCCAGGCGCGCAGCGCCAACGCGACGATCGTGCGCACGCTGGTCGACTGGTCGAAGACCGCGCCGACCCGGCCCAAGAACGCGGCCAACTCCTTCGACCCCGCGTATCGGTTCTCCGACATCGATGAGCTCGTCCGCAACGCGCAGCAGCGCGGCCTCGAAGTGATCATCACGATCTGGGGCACGCCCAAGTGGGCCAACGGCGGCAAGACGCCGAACAACGTTCCCACGAACGTCAACGACCTGAAGAACTTCTCACGCGCCGTCGCCTCTCGGTACTCCGGCCGCAACGCCCAGTACCCGTGGGTGGGGCGCTACTCCGTCTGGAACGAGTCGAACCTGCAGCTCTTCCTCACGCCGCAGTTCGACGCCAAGGGCCGCTCGGTCGGCCCGCGGCTGTACGCGAAGATGTACGCCGCCGCCTACGCCGGGATCAAGGCCGGTAACTCCCGCGCGCAGGTCGCGATCGGCTCGACGTCGTCGCACGGGCGCGACAAGAACCTTGCCGGCAACTCGGATACGCACTCGCCCGGCCGTTTCGCTCAGCTCGTCGCGGCCGCGAACCCGCGGCTCAAGTTCGCCGCGTGGGCGCAGCACCCGTATCCGACCCCTCAGAACCTGAAGCCGACGCAGAAGGTGAAGTGGCCGAACGTGACGCTGTCCTCGCTGCCCCGCTTCGAGCAGTCGCTCGACACGTGGTTCAAGCGCAAGAACGTCCGGATCTGGATCACCGAGTTCGGCTACGAGACGAAGCCCGACGGCGAGCCGAAGGGCGTCTCGCGCGCCCAGCAGGCTGCCTACACGACGCAGGCGATCGGTCTCGCGAAGAAGGATCCACGCGTCGACATGTTCGTCTGGTTCATCTTCCAGGACGACGAGACGAGCGTCTGGCAGAGCGGCCTGCTGACGAAGGGCGGCGCCGCGAAGCCCGCACTCGCCCGGTTCCGCTCCGCCGCGAAGTCGGTCGACATCAGGAACCCGCTCGTCAAGGTCCGGGGCGGGATCGCCTCCCCCACGGTCGCCGTGCCGCTGCGCGAGCTGGCCGCGAACCTTCGCTCCGGCGACACGGTCGGGATCAACTACCGCGTGTTCCTGCGCGGCAGGCAGGTCGCGACCGGCCAGCCGGCGACGACGCTCGGCCCGGACGCGATCGCCCGCTTCCGGCTGGCGGGCTTCAAGCCGGCGAAGCGCTCGACGTACGTCGTGCGCCTCGACGCCAACACGGCGAACGGCGGCGCCGCCTCGCGCGAGTTGACGATCGTCGCCTCGTAGTTGGCGCAGGATGAGCATCCGCGGAAGCGGATGCTCATCCGCGCTAAGACCCCTGAAGGGGCCGCTGCGCGGCCCGGGGCGACCTATCGCAGCTCAGGTGGCGCTCGCCGCGGTCTACGATCGCGGGATGAGCGCCACCGTTCGCGTCGGCACCTGCTCGTGGGCCGACGAGACGCTGACGAAGGTCTGGTATCCGAAGAACGTCCGCTCCGGCGAGGCGAGGATCCGCCACTATGCGGAGCGCTTCGACACCGTCGAGGCGAACTCGACGTACTACCGCCTCCCGGATGCGGAGCTCGTAGCGAACTGGGCCGAGCGGACGCCGGCCGACTTCACGATGCACGTGAAGGCGTTCGGGCTGATGACGCGCCATCCGGTCAAGCTCGAGTCGCTGCCGGAGGACCTGCGCGACGTGATGCCGGTCGACGAGCGCGGCCGGGTCGACCGGCCCCCACGCGAGTTGCGGGCGGAGGTGTTCCGCCGCTTCCACCGGGCGCTCGAACCGCTGCGCGAGCGCGGCAAGCTCGGCGGCGTCCTGCTCCAGTTTCCGTCCTACGTCGTCTCCAAGCCGGTCTCGCTCGACTATCTCGCCTGGGCGGTCGAGCAGCTCGACGGCGACGAGGCACTCGTCGAGTTCCGGCACCGGAGCTGGCTCGACGAGGAGAACCGCGACCGAACGCTGGCGTTCCTGGAGTCGATCGGAGCGACCTACGTGATCGTCGATGCGCCCCGGACCGACGCGAAGAACCTCGTCCCGACGGTGATCGCCAGGACGAGCACGACGGCCTACGTCCGCTTCCACGGGCGCAACGCCGCCACCTGGAACAAGCGCACGGGCAGCGCTGCGGACCGGTTCGACTACCTCTACTCGGAGGAGGAGCTGGAGGAGTGGGTCGGGCCGCTGCGCGAGCTCGCCGGCGAGACCGAGTCGGTCTACGCGATGTTCAACAACAACGGCCGCTCCGCGATGCCGTCGACAGGCCTCGAGGGGCTCGACCCCGAGGAGGTCGCAGGGGACCCGGCCAAGGGCGAGATCGCGCAGGCGCCGGCGAACGCCCTGATGCTGAAGCGTCTGCTCAGCGAAGCTTGACGAGCGCCTTGCCGCGGTTCTCTCCGCGGAGCATCCCGATGAAGGCCGCGGGCGCGTTCTCGAGCCCCTCGGTCACGTCCTCCCGGTAGGCGAGCTTCCCCTCGCCGAGCCAGCGGCCGAGGCGCTGCAGGCCCTCGGGGAAGCGGTGGACGTAGTCGGTGACGAGGAAGCCCTGGAGCCGGGCGCGGAAGACGATCAGGAAGCTGAGGTTGCGCGGCGCCAGCTCCGGCTCGGTGAGGTTGTACTGCGAGACCTGGCCGCAGACCGGCACACGCGCGTTCAGCGCGAGCCGGCGGAAGATCGTCTCCGAGAGGGCGCCGCCGACGTTGTCGAAGTAGATGTCGACGCCGTTCGGGCATGCCTCCTTCAGCGCCGCGTTGACGTCGTCGCGCTTGTAGTCGATCCCGATGTCGTAGCCGTAGACCTCGGTCAGGTCGGCGACCTTCTCCGGCGAGCCGGCAAGCCCGACGACGGGACCGCAGCCGGCGATCTTCGCCAGTTGCCCGACGATCTGGCCGACCGCCCCGGAGGCCGCCGAGACGACGACGGCATCCCCCGGCTTCGCCCAGGCGACCTCGAAGAGTCCGAAGTAGGCAGTCAGGCCGGTCGCGCCGAGGACGTGCAGCGCCGTCTGCGGAGGCGCAAGCGAGGGATCGAGCTTTCGCAGTGCCCCGCCCCGCGCGACGGCGTAGTCCTGCCAGCCGAGCTGTCCGACGACGGTGTCGCCGGCGGCGAAGCGCGAGTCGCTGCTCTCGACGACCTCACCCACGGCCTGCCCGGTCATCGGCTGGCCGACCTCGGTCGGCTTCGCGTACGAGCGCGCCGCGCTCATGCGCCCGCGCATGTACGGGTCGATCGAGAGCCACTGCGAGCGCACGAGCACCTCCCCCGGCCCGGGCTCCGGGATCTCGGTCTCGACGAGCTCGAAATCCGAGTCCGTCGGGAAGCCCTCGGGCCGTGCGGCGAGCCTGATCTGCCGGTTCACCCGGCGAGCCTTTCACATTTTCAGATCAGCTCACCAGGTCGCAACCACCCGCGCCGGGCCGCCGGAGCCCTCCTCCCAGGGGATGACGCCCACGAACGCCGTCGCACCCTTGGGCGGGATCGCGCCGAGATTGGCGAGGTTCTCGATCCCGAACCGGTTCGCGGACAGAAGCGCGACGTGGGCGACGAACGCGGTCGCGTTTCCCGGATCGAGGCTGAGCGTGTCGACCCCGATCGCGCCGATGCTGCGCTCACCGATCAGCCACTCGATTGCGTCATCGCTCCAGCCCGGGAAGTGCATCGTCCCGGATGCGTCCGTGTTGCGGTACGCCGCCTCGCTGCTCGCGCGGGCGTCCCACCCCGAATTCATCGCGACGAGTGAGCCGGACTTGATCTTCCCGTGCCCGCGCTCGTAGCGGCGCAGGTCGTCGGTTGTGACAACCGTGTCCGGCTCGTGCGCTGCGCGCTCGGAGATGTCGATGACAGCAATCGGCGCCATCAGCTCGTCGAGCGTGAGCTGTGGGGTCGTGCGGCCGCCGACGATGAAGTGCGCGGGCACGTCCAGGTGCGTTCCCGTGTGCTCCCAGAAGTTCCAGATCTGTCCGTAGAAGCCGTTGACGGGCACGGTCACATGCGTCTGGCGCGACGGCCGGGGCACACCCGGGAACATCGGTATCCCGACCCGGAAGAGATGCGTCAGATCCTGCGCCTTCTTGCCGCCCTGCCCCGCCGCGCGCGCGCCGCCCGGCAGCGCAGCCGCGAGCGCGGTGCCCGCGCCGAGGAGCAGCGCCGCGCGCCGGTCGAGCCGCGGCGCCTTCGCCTCCTCCACCTGCTCGACCTGGTCGCGAACGGCCTCGATCGTCCCTGGGACGCACATCGAATCCTCCCTCTCGAGTGGTCTCCGCTGCCGAAGCTCTACCTCCAGGCGCCCGTGTTCAAACAGGCCCGAACGGCCAATCGACCGCGGCCACGCCCCTCGCAGCTTCAGGGGTCTTCGCGCGTCACAGGATCTGCTCCTGCAGATCCTGTGACCTGCGCCAACAATGGAGCCAGCCGGGCTCGAACCGGCGACCTTCTGGCTGCCAGCCAGACGCTCTCCCAGCTGAGCTATGGCCCCTGGGACTCCGAGATTGTAGCTAGGCCGTCGCCGCTTCGACGTCGACGGCGGGCACGTCGCCCCAGAGATCCTCGAGCCGGTAGAAAGCCCGCGTCTCGGGCGTGAAGATGTGTAGGACGACGTCGAGGTAGTCGGCGATGATCCACTCCGCCTCCGCTGCCCCGTCGACTGCGCGCGGCAGCAGCTTCGCGTCCTGCTTCAGCTGGGCGTGCACCTCGTCGAAGATCGCCTTCGTCTGGCGGGCGTTGCGCCCGGTCGCGAGCACGAAGAAGTCCGTGTAGACGCACACGGGCCTCATGTCGAGAATGACGACGTCTTCTGCCAGCTTCTCGCTCGCGAGAGCGGCGATCCGGCGTGCTTGTTCGAGCGAAGTCAGAGCTTTCAGTGTAGCCACGAAACCCGGATGTCAATCGTGCCCGTACAGGCGGTGCTCGCCGATGTACTCCGCCACTGCGGGCGGGACGAGGCCGTCGAGCGGCTCGCCGGAGCGTGCACGGCTGCGGACTTCCGAGGAGGAAACCGGATGCGGCTCGAGCTCGAAGATCTGAATGCGCGGCGAGGCGGTCGCCGGTGTGTAACCCGGGCGCGTGGCGACCCCGAGCCGCGCTAGCTCGAGCACCCGCTCCGGGCGCTTCCAGGTCGGGAAAGCGGCCAGCTGGTCGGCGCCGATCAGGAAGATCGGGTCGTCGTAGCCGGCCGCCTCGAGCGCGTCGACCGTGTAGGCGTGCTCCTCCAGCGCGACCGTCGCGTCGAGCTCGGCGAAGGCGAGCGCGGCCATCGCGAGCCGGTCGCCGGCAGGAGCCTCGGACGCCTTGTGCGCCGCGTCGGCGACGACGCTGACGTGCAACTCGTCGATGCCGAAGCGCTCGATCGCCGCCCGCGCCAGTGCGACGTGGCCGAGGTGCGGCGGGTCGAAGCGTCCGCCGAGGATGCCGACGATCGGCATCACTGCCATTCCAGGGTTTCCTCGCCGATCTCGACCTCCTGGCCCTTGCGGGCGCCGGCGGCCTTCAGCACCGCCTCGAGCTCCTCGCCCTGCGGCGCCTCGCCGATGATCCGGAAGCCGCGATCGGTGCGGTAGATGCGGTAGGTGCGGCGCGCGGGCGGTTGCGGCCGATACTCGAGGAACTCCGGCAGCTCCGGCGCCTCCTCGAACACGGGCTCCGGCGCGGCCGGGCAGAGGCGGAAGAGGGCGAGCTTCAGCTCGTCGATCCCGGCGCCCGTCGCGCACGAGACGGGAAAGACGCCGACGATCCGCTCGTCCTCGACAGGGAAGACCGGCGGCTCCGGCAGCAGGTCGATCTTGTTCAGCACGATCGCCTGGGGGCGCTCGTCCAGACCGGCGCCGTAGAGCGACAGCTCCCTGTCGATGGTGCGAAAGCGCTCCTCGACGTCCTCCTCGGACGAGTCGATCACGTGCAAGAGCAACCGGGCGCGCTCGAGATGGGCGAGAAACTCGTGGCCGAGGCCGACCCCTTCGCTCGCGCCCTCGATCAGGCCCGGGATGTCCGCGACCGTGAGCTGGCCTCCGTCCGGTGACTCGACCGTCCCGAGCACCGGCGCAAGCGTTGTGAACGGGTAGTCGGCGACCTTCGGCTTCGCGTTCGAGAGCCGGCGGAGCAGCGACGACTTGCCCGCGTTCGGGAGCCCCGCCATCGCAGCGTCGGCGAGCAGCTTCAACCGCAGCTCGACGTCCGCCTCGCCCGCGGGCTCCCCCACCTCGGCGAAGCGCGGCGTCTGGCGCACCGGGGTGGCGAAGCGCGCGTTGCCGCGACCGCCCTGGCCGCCGCGCGCGAGGACAACGCGCGCATCCGGACGCGCGAGATCGGCGATCAGCTCGCCCTCGGGCCCGTATGCCTGCGTTCCGACCGGGACGGCGAGCTCGATCGCGGCGCCGTCGGCGCCGTGCTTCCGCGCACCTCGGCCCGGCTCGCCACGGCCGGCCCTGAACTTCGTCTTCGCCCGGAAGACGGAGAGATCGCGCAGGCTGTCGTCGGCAACGAGGACGACGTCGCCGCCGCGGCCGCCGTCGCCGCCGTCGGGACCGCCCTTCGGCACGTGCTTCTCGCGCCGGAAGCTCAGGCCTCCGTCGCCGCCGCGGCCTGCGAAGACATGGATGCGTGCGTGGTCGGCGAACACGATCGCCTTGTAACAGTCTGTTACTAGGCGTCGGTCGGTTCGGCGGTCTCGGCGACCGAGATGAAGCGCTTCTCGCCCGAGGTGCGGAACTCGACCGTGCCCTCGCGCTTGGCGAAGATCGTGTCGTCGCGGCCGATGCCGACGCCCGCACCGGGGCGGAACCGCGTTCCGCGCTGGCGGACGATGATCATCCCGGCCTTCACCTTCTGCCCGGCGAAGATCTTGACGCCGAGGCGCTTCGCGTTCGAGTCGCGGCCGTTCCGGGAGGAACCGAGGCCTTTCTTGTGAGCCATTAGTCGCTCTCCTTCTCTGCCAGGGCCGACTCGATCGCGGCCACCGCGCCCTTGCGCTTGCCGTGCGCCTGCTCATATTCGAGCGCGGCCTCGAGCATCGGGCGGTTCCACTCGGCCGACTGCTGCTTGATCTGGGCGACGGTCAAACCCTCGTAGCCGGCCGGCATCCCCTTGACGTGGTCGTCGGCGGCGGGTGCCGCGGTCTCCGCCTTCTCGGCCTTCTTGGCGGGCGCGGGCGCCGGCTCGCTCTTCTTCGCAGCAGCCTTCTTGGCGCCGCCGATCGACTCGATCCTGATCTCCGACAGGCTGGCACGGAAGCCGGTGTGCTTCTTGTAGCCGTTCTTCGGCCGGTACTTGCCGATCCGGATCTTGTCGCCCTTGACGTCGGCGACAACGCTCGCCGTCACCGTCGCGCTCGGCGAGAGATCGGTGTTGCCGTTGCCGCCGATCAGCAGCACGGTCGGCTGGAACGTGTTCCCGGCGCCGTGCTTGAGCCGGTCGACGAGCAGCGTCTCGCCCTCGCGGACGCGGTACTGCTTTCCTCCGACGGAGATGATCGCGTAGGTGTTCATAAGCGCAGAAAAACGCGGGTAGGACCCGCGAGCCCGGGAAGTGTAGCGGCTAGGCGTCCAGGTCGTCGAGCCATTCCGACATCGGCACGTAGTCGTCTGTCGCGGGCTCGCCGCCGTTCGCGGAGGCTTCGGGCTGCGGCTCCCGGGCCTCGGCAGCGGGCTCGGCACCGTTGTCGGCCGCCGTTGTCGCTGCCGCCGGCTTCTTCCGATTGCGGCCGCCGCGCGAGCCGCGGCGCGTCTTCTTCTTCGCCGGAGCGGCGGGCTCTTCGCCGGCCGACTCCGCGGCCACTGCCACGGCGACCTGCTCGGCCGCCTCGTCGTCGCCTTCCTCGGCGCTCGGCTTCGGCTTCGGCGCCCGCTTCCGCGTCGGCTTCTCGTCGCCGAGCTCGAAGTCGGGAACGTGGATGCGCGGCGCGGCCGGAGCCGAGGTCTCTGCCTCTGCTTCCGGCTCGGCGGCGTCGGCGGATTCGCCTTCCTCCGTTGCGACGGCCGGCTTCTTCTTCCGGTTGCGACCGCCACGCGAGCCGCGGCGCGTCTTCTTCTTCGCGGCAGCGGCCTCGGCGCCCTCGGCCTCCGGCTGCTCGTCGTCCGGCTCGGACTCCTCGACCTCCGCCTCGCCGGCCTCGAGCTCCTCGAGATCCTCGACCTCGGCGGCCGCCTCGAGCTCGGGCTCGTCGGTCTCTGCTGCCTTCTTGGCGCGGCTCGGCGCCCGCGTCGGCTTCTCGGCCTCGCTCTCGAACGTGATCGGCTCGACGGGCGCCTCGACGCCGTTCAGTGCAGTCGCGTAGGCGACGCCGTCGAGCACGCGCTCGACGCGCACCTTCGCCTTCTTGCCGACGAGCTTCGCGGCGCCGCCGACGACGACGTCGATGCCGTCGAGCTTGCCGACCGCGGAGGCGGCGTCGTGCTTGTCCAGCTCGACCAGCTTCAGGTCGACCTCGGTTCCCTCGGCGATCGGAGCCGGCGGCTGCAGGTCGGCGAGCTTGCCCTCGGCGAGGACTGCGGCATGGTCGGCGTGCACTCCCTCCTTCGGCGCGAGGAAGAAGCGCTTCTTCGACGCCTCCTCGATCTCGGCGAGGCGGGAGCCGCCCTTGCCGAGCAGGAGCGACATCGTCTTCGGGTTGACCTCGACCTGGAACGCCTGGGCGCGCGATCCCGCGGCGAGCGTGCGCAGGCGCCGCTCCACCTCGAGCGCGGCCGACGCCTCGGAGAGGACGATCCCGTCGCCGGCGCAGGTCGGGCACTTCTTGGTCAGGATCTCGCGCGGCCCGTCGGTGACGTTCTGGCGCGTCATCTCGACGAGGCCGAGCGGGGAGATCTCGACGACGTAGGTCTTCGTCCGGTCGCGCTCGAGCTCGGTGCGGAGCGCCTCCTCGACGGTCGCGCGGTTCTTCGGGTTCGCCATGTCGATGAAGTCGATGACGATGATCCCGCCGATGTCGCGCAGCCGCAGCTGGCGCACGACCTCCTTCACCGCCTCGAGGTTGTTCTTCGTGATCGTGTCCTCGAGCCGGCCGGTCGAATTCTTCGAGCGCGAGCCGACGAAGCGGCCCGTGTTGACGTCGACGACCGTGAATGCCTCGGCGTAATCGAAGATCAGGTAGCCGCCGGAGGGCAGGTCGACGCGCCGGTTCAGGGTCGAGCGGATCTCGGCGTCGACGCCCGTTCCCTCGAAGAGCGGCGTCTTCTCCTTGTAGCGGTGGACGCGCTCGAGCATGTGCGGCGAGGTCTTCTTCAGGTAGCCGACGATCCGCTTGTAGGTGCGCTCGTGGTCGATCTGCGCGCTCTCGAAGTCGCCGGCGAAGAGATCGCGGACGATCCGGAGCGGCAGCTCGGCCTCCTGGTAGACGAGCGACGGCGCCTTCGCGGTCTTCGCGCGCGCCTGGATCGTCTTCCAGAGCCGCTGCAGGAAGACGAGGTCGCGCTCGACGTCCTCGGCCGAGGCGCCCTCCGCCGCGGTGCGGACGATGACGCCGCCCTCCTTGACGTCGAGCTTCTTGATGATGTCCTTCAGGCGCGTGCGCTCGGCGTCGTCGAGCCGGCGCGAGACGCCGAGGCCCTCGCCCTGCGGGACGAAGACGAGGAAGCGGCCGGGAAGCGAGATCTCGGTCGTCAGCCGCGCGCCCTTCGTCTTCATCGGGTCCTTGACCGCCTGGACGAGGATCTGCTGGCCGCGGGCGATCAGGTCGGTGATCTTCTTGCCGTGCCGCTTGCCCTCGAGCTCGGGTACGACGATCTCGTCGACGTAGAGGAAGCCGTTCTTCTCGAGGCCGATCTCGACGAAGGCCGCCTCCATCCCGGGCAGGACGTTGTCGACGGTGCCGAGATAGATGTTCCCGGCGATCGAGCGGCGCTCGGGCCGCTCGAGGTAGACCTCGGCGACACGATCGTCCTCGACGATGGCGACGCGCTGCTCGCCGACGTCGACCGAGATCAGGAGCTCGCGCTTCGCCTTCGGCAGCGGGGCGCGCTTCTGCGGGACTCGGCGGCGGTTGCCCTGCTGGTTCGCACGGCGCTCCTGCCGCTGGCTCCGCTCGGCGGCGGGCTTGCGCTCGCGCCGCTGAGGCGCCGAGGCTCGCAGGCTTCTCGGCCGTCTCGGCCGGCTTCTCGGCGGTCGCGACGGCGCCGGGCTTCTTGCGCCCGCGCCCGCCGCGGTTACCGCGACGTCGCTTCCTCGGATCGGTTGTCGCGTCGGCCGGAGCCGCCGCGGAGGTCTGCTCAGCCTGTGTCGGCTGTGGAGCGGGCGGGGCGACTACGGTCGCCGGCTGCTCGGTCGATTCTTGCTTCTTCTTCCTGCGAAACCACGGGGACAAATGCTTCTCCTAGAGTGAGCGCGCGCAAAGACACGGCCGCGGAAGCGGCCGGTCGCGCGCTGCGATTGGGTGTGAAAACGGTAGGCATGGCCTGCTGAGAGGGTATCAGCAGGCTCATGCAGGCCGCGGTGGCGCTATGCGGCGGCAGGGCGGAGCCGCGCCCGGCGCGCGCGGACGGCGCGCAACCGCTGGGAGAGGCGGGCCCAGGCCCACGGCTCGAGCTCGGCGTAGCGCATCTCGTTCTGCGCCCGCGTGGCCTCGAGGTACTCGAACCAGGCGTCCGCTTCTTCGATCTGAAGCAGCTCTTCCGCGTGCTCGGAACCGACCATCTCGCCTCCCTCCCGTCGTTTTCCGGAACGATAGGACCTGGACCGGACGGAGCTGTTTTGCCGTCGCATGCTGTGGGATCCGCAGAGCGGATCCCACAGCGCGCAGACCCCTGAAGGCGGCCGCTTCGCGGCCGCACAAGCGTCTATGCGGCCTGGCTCGAAACCTGTTGGAAGTACCGCATTGCCGCCTCGCCGAGCGCTCGGGTGCCGGCGTAGGCGACGCCTCCCTTCACGGCCCAGCCGGCGATCGGGATCGCCCCCAGCAGCTGTCGTGCGACGGCGCGGAAGCCGAAGCCGGCCGCGACGGTCGCGAGCACCTCCGGGAGCCGCTGCTGGTCGACCTCGACGCCGTGGGCGGCGGCGAGCCGGAGCACGAGCCGGATCTGGTTCAGGGTCAGGACGGGGAAGTCGGCGCCCGGCACGAAGATCGCGACGCCGAGGATCCCGTTCTTGCGCGAGAACGACTCGATCAGCTCCCGGCAGAGCGGCTCGCGGAGCACGGGCACGCGCGCCGCGAGGCCGGTCCCGGCCTCGCCGACACGGGCTGCGACGGCGGCGGCGATCTCCTCGACAGGGAAGCCCTCGCCGGGACGGCATTTGACGACGTCCGTCGCGAGCACGTACGGGATGTCGAAGTCCTCCGTGCCGGTCTGAACGACGACGACCGGCACCGTGGCGCGCTTCGCGGCCTTCAGCTCCCGCTCGTCCTCCTCCGTCGGAGGGCCGGCGAGCACGCGGATCAGGCAGGCGGCGTCCCCGACGCTGCCGCCGACACGGACGGCGCCGGGCGCCGCACCGCGCGAAAGCTCCTTCGCGAGCTGCTCCGCCAGGGGGCCGCTGACGACCAGCGGGCGCGTCGCCTGACCAGTCGTCCGTAGCTCGCGCAGGAGCCCCCAGACCGCCATCGGGCTCAGCATCACCACGCCCGCCTGCGGCCGAGCCGGCCACGCGCGTGGATCGACTGCAGCACGCCGATCGCGACGATGTTCATCAGCATCGACGAGCCGCCGACGGTGACGAACGGGAGCGGGATCCCGGTCACCGGGGCGATCCCCATCGTCATCCCGACGTTGACGAAGACCTGGAAGAGGAATGCGATCACGATCCCGCCGGCGACGATCGCGGAGAACGCGTCGCGCGCGATCGTGATCACCCGGAGTCCGCGCCAGACGATCAGCAGGTAGAGACCGAGGAGCAGCGCCGCGCCGAAGAAGCCGCGCTGCTCGGCCAGGGCCGCGAAGACGAAGTCGGTGTGGTGCTCGGGCAGATAGTCGAGCCGTGTCTGGGTCGCCCCCTGGACGCCGCGCCCGTCGAGGCCGCCCGATCCCACCGCCGTGATCGACTGCGTCTGGTTGTAGGCGGTGCCGCCCGGATCCTCTTCGAGGTTCGTGAAGTTGAGCCGCGCGGCCTGGTAGGGCTCGAGCACCTCGACACCGGCCGCCGGCAGGAACCAGACGACACTGGACGCGAGCAGCGCGACGACGCCGACGAGCAGGGCGAGGTGGCTCCAGCGGATCCCGGCGACGAACAGGCACGCGACGAGCGCCGCGCCGTAGACGAGCGCCGTCCCGAGGTCGGGCTGCTTGAAGACGAGCGCGATCGGAATCGCCGCGAGCCCGATCGCCTGCAGCACCACCCTCGGCTCGTGCAGTCGCCGCGCCCGGTCGGCGAGAAAGCCGGCCAGCGCGAGCACGAAGAGGAGCTTCCCGAACTCGGAGGGCTGGAACTGGAACGGGCCGATCTCGATCCACCGCTTCGAGCCGCGCGTCGCATCGGCGAGCGGGAAGACCAGGAGCATCCCGGCGAGCGTGACGCCGAAGATCGCCTTCTGCGCGCGCCGGTAGCGGTCGGGATCGATCAGGAGCGCGAGCAGGAAGCCCGCGAAGCCGAGCCCCGCCGCGATCCCCTGCCTGACGACGTAGTAGTTCGCGTCGCCCTCGACGTCGAAGCGGGTGATCCCGGCCACCGCCCAGAGCCCGTACGCGACGATCGCGCCGACGGCGAGGAGCAGGATCCAGTCGAGCCGGCGGAGGAAGCCGACCACGTCGAGGTGCTCGCGCGCGACCGGACGGGAGCGGGAGGCGTACTCAATCACTGGCCACGACTCCCTGAGCCCCGGCCCGCTCGCCGAACCAGTGCTCGAAGACCTTGAGCGCCGCCGGCGCCGCCACCGTGCCGCCGTGGCCGCCGTTCTCGATCATGGCGCACACGACGATCGGCGTCCGCTTCGCACCCTTCGACGTGATGTAGTCGTTGCCGTCGAACGGGCCCCAGCCGCACCACCAGGCCTGGTCCTCGAGATGGCCGACGGGGTAGCCGGGCAGGTTGACGACCTTCTCGGCCGTGCCGGTCTTGCCGGCGATCGGGACCGGGAAGCTGCCGAAGACGCCGGACGAGGTGCCGTTCGCGTCGTGGGTCGCCTCGTAGAGGCCGTCGCGCACGACCGCAAGTGCGCCTGGATCGACCCCGATCTCCTTCGGCGGCGCCGCCGGGAAGGTCAGCACCGGCACTGCCGGCTCGCCCTCCGCCGCCGGCCGCTCGGCGGCCTGCACGAGGTGCGGCGTGACGAGCTTGCCGCCGTTGGCGAGCGCGGCATAGAAGCGCGTCATCTGCAACGGCGTCACGCTGATGTCCTTCTGGCCGATCGCCATCTGGATCAGGTCTCCCGGGTTCCAGGCCCTGTCCCAGGCGGTCTTACCGACGCTCTTGCGCCACGCCGGCGTCGGCAGGAGCCCGGCCGCCTCACCGCCGATATCCAACCCCGGCTGCTGGCCGAAGCCGAACTTCTTCGCCCAGGCCTGCATCTTCGTCCAGTACGGCCGCTCGCGCTCCCCCCGCTCGAAGTAGCGGTTGCCGACGTCGTAGAAGTAGGTGTCGCAGGACTGCGAGAGCGCGGTCGCCAGCGACATCGGCATGTTCGTGTACGGGTTCCAGTTCCTGAACTGAAACTCGTCGAGGCCAAATGTCGCCGACGGCGTGCACTGGATGTACTCGTACGGCGAGAGGAGGCCGTCCGAGATCGCCGCGAGCGCGGTCAGCGGCTTGAACGTCGAGCCGGGCGGATACACACCCGCGATCGCGCGGTTGATGCCCGGGTAGTTCCACTCCTTCGCCACCCTCTCGACGACGAGCGGCTCGAGCTTCTTCGGGTCGGCGCGGCCGACGTAGACCGACGGTTTGTAGGTCGGGTTCGACGCCATCGCCAGCACGGCGCCGTCGCGCGGGTCGAGCGCGACGATCGCGCCGCCGTTGGCGTTGAAGTGATCGTCCTGGTAGGCGAGCTCGATCCCGTCGCGGAGCGCGCGCTCGGCGGCGCGCTGCAGGCCGACGTCGAGCGTCAGGCGGATGTTGTAGCCCGACTGCGCCGGACGGCGCGGCTCGAAGCGCCCGAGCGGCTGGCCGAGCGAGTCGACGCGGAGCTGGTCGGTCCCGGGCGTGCCGCGCAGCCAGCGGTCGTAGGCCGCCTCGACGCCGGTCTTGCCGATCTTCTCACCACCGCGGATGTCGCGGTCCTTCGACTTCTCCAGCCGCTTCAGCTCCTCCGGCGAGACCTCGCCGACGTAGCCGAGCAGCTGCGCCGCCAGCGCCTTGTGCTCGTAGTCGCGGAGGTAGGTGCTCGTGACCTCGACGCCCGGGAAATCGGCCCGGTGCTCGAGCAGCGTCGCCACCTGATCCTCGTGCACCGCGGTCTTGACGAGGATCGGCGTCAGCGGATCGCCCTTGTTCTCCTCGAGCGCCCCCGTCAGCCGCGGCAGCGGGACGCGGAGGATCTTCGAGAGCCGCTTGAACATCGCGTAGCGCCCCTCGTCGGGGAGGTCGGCCGTCCAGATCCGCACCGCCGTGCCGGGAACGTTCGACACGATCGTCCGGCCCGAGCGGTCGATGATCGAGCCGCGCTGCGCCTCGACACGGATCGTCCGCAGCTGGTTGTTCTGCGCCGCGTTGACGTACCGGTCGCCCGAGAGCACCTGCAGCGCCCAGAGCCGGAGGAAGAGGATCGCGAAGATGATCAGCGCGAGCCCGGCGAGGACGCCGACCCGCAGGGCCAGCTGCGGCGTGAAGCGGTACGGCTCCGACGTGCGCGGATCCGGGGGCAGGAACCGCCCGGACGGCGAGCGGCGCTCCGGGTAGGGGCTAGCCAAGCAGCTTCACCTCCGTCACGCGGTCGGACACGGACGCGCGCCCGAGCGCCGAGCGGCAGAGGGCGAAGACCGGTCGCGCGACGGCGAGGTTGAGCACGAGCGTGGGCAGCAGGGTCTCGAAGAGCGCGCGCCGCGCGGAGAGCTCCTCGCCGAGCAGGAAGTGGAGCCCGTAGCCGACATAGGCGATCGCGATCGTCGCGATGAGCACGGTCAGGAGCGGCGCATAGCCCCGGTCGCGGCCGGTCGTCTCGCCGTAGCGCCCGGCCCAGTAGCCGGCGAGCGAGTAGAGCAGCGCCGAGACGCCGAGCGTGTCGAGCGTGAGCACGTCGACGAGGAGGCCGCCGAAGAAGCCGGCGACGGTGCCGACGATCGCCCCGCGCAGCAGCGCGATCGAGAGCAGCGCCAGCAGCAGCACGTCGGCGACACCGCCGGCGACGTCGAGCGACGCGAAGAGCGCCACCTGGAGGAGGGCGGCGACGAAGACGATCCCGGCGACGACTGCGCTCTCGCTGAAACTCAAGGCAGCTCCGGGGACGGGCGCCGCGGCACGAGCACGAGCACCGAGTCGAGGGCCGAGAAGTCGACGTCGGACTCGACGAGCACCTGCTGCCAGAGATCGGTGCTGAGCCCGCCGACGAAGGAGACACGGCCGATCGGGATCCCCTTCGGGTAGAGCGACGCGAGCGAGCCGGCGCGCCAGCCGGCGGTGACGATCTCGTCGCCGACGTGGACGAACTCGCGCTTCGAGACCCGGTCGAGCGCGAGCGCATTGCCCGACTCGCCGTGGACGACGACGCCGGAGGCCCTCGTGCGCAGGTCGACGGAGGACACCGCGCTCTGCTCGTCGGTCAGCAGGCGGACGCGCGCCGCGCCGCCGGTCACCTTCGTGACCGTGCCCACGAAGCCGTCCGCGGTGACGACCGCCGCGTTGACGCGGACGCCGTCGTCCGAGCCCGCGGTGACGACGATCTCCTGCTCGAACGCCGACGAGGGGCGTGCGATCACCTCGGCCGCGACTCCTTCGTAGTCGGCGGGGAACGAGGGCGAGTCGCGGTACTCGAGCAGCCGCTTGAGGACGACGTTCTGCTGCAGCGCCGACTCGGCCTGGATGAACTGCTGCTGGAGCAGGTCGTTCTCGGCCTTGAGCTCCTCGTTCTCCGAGCGCGCGTTGAAGAGATCCTTCGTCCAGCCGTAGGCGTCGCGGAACGGCCGCGCCACCCGTTCCACGGCGACCTCGAGCGGCTGGAGCGCGCTCGCGACCGCACCCTGCGCGTCGTGGAGCGGCCCGTCCGAGCTTTCGCGGAACGAGACGGTGATCAGCGCGAGCGCGAGCAGCACGAGGATCCCCAGCACGATCCGGCGCCTGAGGGCACTGGTGCTGCGGGAGGAAAGCGAACGCGGGGGACGCCGGACGGGGAAGCCCAGCACCGCCGATCTTGCGGTGCGGTTGCGTGGCACGGAGCGGCTCATGGTAGCGGCCTCCTCGGAGGCGCTCAGGGCGAAATGCCTCTAGTAGCGGCCTCTGCCGTTGCGGCGATTCTTCGCGCGCGACGAGCGGTGGATCGCCTCGAACTCCTCCAGGCTGCGACCCGATCCCACCGCGACGCAGGTGAGGGGGCTCTCGGCGAGGTGGACGGGCATCTGCGTCTCGTGCCGCAGCCGCTCGTCGAGGCCGCTCAGGAGCGCGCCGCCGCCGGCGAGCACGATCCCCCGGTCCATGATGTCTGCGGCCAGCTCGGGCGGGGTCTTGTCGAGCGTCGACCGGATCGCGTCGATGATCTGCGACACCGGCTCCTCGAGCGCGTGCCGCACCTCCTCCGAGGAGAGGATCACCGTCTTCGGCAAGCCGGTCAGCATGTCCCGGCCGCGCACCTCGGCCTGCACCTCGTCGCGCATCCGGTAGGCCGAGCCGACCTCGAGCTTGATCTCCTCCGCGGTCTGCTGGCCGATCAGGAGCTTGTACTCCTTCTTGATGTGGTTGACGATCGCGTCGTCCATCTCGTCGCCGCCGACGCGGAGGCTCTGCGAGACGACGATGCCGCCGAGCGAGATCACGGCGACCTCGGTCGTGCCGCCGCCGATGTCGACGATCATGTTCCCGGTCGGCTCGGCAACGGGGAGCCCGGCGCCGATCGCCGCGGCCATCGGCTCCTCGATCAGGTAGGCCTGGCGCGCACCGGCGGAGAGCGTCGCCTCCTCGACCGCGCGCTTCTCGACTCCCGTCACGCCCGAGGGCACGCAGACGACGACGCGCGGGTGCGCAAAGCGGTGCTGGTGCACCTTCTGGATGAAGTGGCGGAGCATCTGCTCGGTGACGTCGAAGTCGGCGATGACGCCGTCCTTGAGCGGCCTGATCGCCGCGATCGTCCCCGGGGTGCGCCCGAGCATCCGCTTCGCCTCGGCGCCGACCGCGTGCACCTCGCCGGTGCGCTGGTCGATCGCGACGACCGACGGCTCGCTGAGGACGATTCCGCGTCCGCGGACGTAGACGAGCGTGTTGGCGGTTCCGAGGTCCACGGCCATATCCCGGCCGCCGAAGCCGCTCATCGAGCGAAAGATGCCCATACCCGCGTCCGAGTCTAGCCGTGAAAGACTCGAGAGATGGCGTCGCGCACCGTTCTCGTCACCGGCTGCTCGTCGGGGATCGGTCGCGCGACGGCCGAACGGCTGGCCCGGGGCGGCTGGACCGTGTACGCGAGCGCGCGACGGCTCGAGACGGTCGCTGAGCTGGACGGCTGCCGGCCGCTGCAGCTCGACGTCACCGACGACGGCTCGATGCGGGGCGCGGTCGAGCGGATCGAGCACGAGGAGGGCACCGTCGGTGTGCTCGTCAACAACGCCGGCTACAGCCAGAGCGGCGCCGTCGAGAGCGTCTCGCTCGACGAGGCGCGGCGGCAGTTCGAGACGAACGTCTTCGGGCTCGCGCGGCTGACTCAGCTGGTCCTTCCCGGCATGCGCGAGCAGCGCTGGGGCCGGATCGTCAACGTCAGCTCGATGGGCGGCGAGCTGACGTTTCCGGGCGGAGGCTGGTACCACGCCTCCAAGCATGCGGTCGAGGCGCTCAGCGACGCGCTGCGGTTCGAGCTGGCCGGCTTCGGGATCGATGTCGTCGTGATCCAACCGGGCCTGATCCGGACGGGCTTCGCCGAGGCGGCCGTCGGCTCGATCGAGGTCGGCGACGGGCCGTACGCCCGCTTCGACGCGGCCGTCGGTGCGGCGACCGCAGGTGCCTACGGCGGCGCCTTCGCACGCCGGCTCGGCGGCGGACCGGAAGCGGTTGCGAAGGCGATCGAGCGAGCTGTGACCGCGACGCGGCCTCGCACCCGCTACCGGGTGACGCCCTCGGCGCGGCTCTTCATCACGCTGCGCCGCGTGCTCCCGGACCGCGGCTGGGACGCGCTCGTCGGCCGCAGCTACCCGAGGCCGTAGGCGCCGGGAAAGCGCTCGGCGAGGACCCGCACGAGCAGCGCCGCAGGGAGGCCGACGACGTTCAGGTAGTCGCCCTCGATCCGCTCGACGAGGGCGGCGCCGCGGCCCTGGATCGCGTAGGCGCCGGCCCGTCCCTCCCACTCCCCGTGCGCCAGGTGTCGGGCGAGCTCGCGCGGCGTCAGCTCACGGAAGGTGACGTGGGTCGATTCGTGCTCGACGACCTCCCAGCTCGGCGTGGTCAGGCAGAGGCCGGAGACGACCGTGTGCGTCTTCCCGGCCAGCCGCTCCAGCATCCGCTCGGCCTCGGCGGCGTTCGCCGGCTTGCCGAGGATCACGCTGCCCACGGCGACGGCGGTGTCGACGCCGAGCACCGGCTTGTGCGCACCGCCGAGGTGGGCAACCGACCGCGCCTTGCCGCGCGCGTGCTCCCGGACGAGGTCGTACACGTCGGCGTCGGGCGGGTCGTGCTCCTCGTACTCCGGTTCGACGACGTCGAACGGGATGTCGAGCTGCTCGAGGATCGCGCGCCGCTGTGGGCTCGTCGACGCCAGCAGGATCGGGTCGACGACGTGCGAGCTCACCGCTTGCGTGCCCGCCAGATCTCCTCACTCGGCCACTTGCGCGCCCAGTCGGCCGAGACGAAGTCGTAGTACTCGTGTGTCGCGGCCGATTCGGGTGCCTGCAGCTCGACGAGGTCGAGGATTTCGAAGCCGTTGTCGCGCAGGAGCCGGATCCAGGCGCCGTGGGCGAGGTGGAACTCGACGCCGTCCCAGCAATCGAGCCGGTGCAGGCCGAACTGAGGCCGGACGAGCTGCTCGGCCGCCGGGACGTCGCCGTCCGGCGAGCAGAGGATGACGAGCGTCGAGTTGCACAGGAAGACGAGCTCGCCGCCGGGGCGAAGCAGCCGCGCGGCCTCTGGGATCCAACGGTACGGATCGACCCAGATCGACGCGCCGTACTCCGAGACGACGAGGTCGGCGCAGCCGTCGGGCAGCCCGGTGTCCGCGGCGTCCGCCTCGATCAGCGGGAACGCGAGCCCGGACTCCTGCTGCATGGCGCGGGCGGTCTCGAGCTGCGCCGGCGTGACGTCGACGCCGACAGGCTTTGCGCCGCGGCGCGCGAGCCAGGCAGACACGTAGGCGGTGCCGCAGCCCAGTTCGACGACGTCCTTGCCCGCAACGGCGGGCAGAACCTGCACGTCGGCCTCCGGCACGTGCCAGATGCCCCACGTGATCTCTTCGGCCGCCCAGGCGTCGCGTGCCCGCTTGCCGGTGTGCTCGGCGTTCGACTTCGTCCAGAGCTCGCGGTTGCGAGCGGCGTCGTCAGACCAGCTCATCGTCGGCGAACCACAACGCGATCTCGCGCTGCGGCCGACTCGGGTGAGTCGGAGCCGTGGATGAGGTTGTTCGGCATCGACGTCGCGTAGTCGCCGCGGATCGTGCCGGGATCGGCGTCGGCGGGGTTCGTTGCGCCGATCGTCTTCCGCATCGTCGCGATCGCGCCCTCGCCCTCGCACGACGAGCGCCCACGTCGGCGCGGAGGTGATGAAGGTGACGAGCTCGCCGAAGAACGGCTTCTCGCTGTGCTCGGCGTAGTGCTCCTTGCCCAGCTCCGCGCTGACCCGGAGCAGCTTGCCGCCGACGACGGTGAAGCCGCGCCGCTCGATCCGGGCGAGAATCTCACCCGAGAGCGCGCGCTCGGTCGCGTCCGGCTTGATCAGGATCAGCGTTCGCTCGACGGCCATCGGGCCGGGATGTTACTCGTCGCCGGCGGCGCGCTTTCGGGGAGCGGTCCAGGAGTCGGCGATCGTGTCGTCGATCCCGGGCAGGCTGGGCGTCGAGACCGGCGTGGCGCAGTGCGGGCAGATCTGCCAGAGCGCCTCGAGCGGCGCGTTGCACTTGACGCAGGCCTGCTTCAGCCGGGTCGTGCAGACGGGGCAGACGAGGAACGTCGCCTCCACCGCGGCACGACAGACGGGACAGTGGAGGTCGCGCTTGGACAGCCGATCCTCCATCGCGCGGATCTCGAGCTCGCGCTCGCGGACGTCCTCGATGTACTCGGGCGGGCGGAAGAAGAGGTAGATGATCGGCCCGACGAACGGCGGGATCAGACCGAGCACGGTCGCCATCGCGACGAGCCACGGGTCTTCGATCCTCCGCTTGGCGTCCTTGTAGACCCAGTACGCGGTCGCGAGCCAGAAGACGGCGACGAAGAAGATGCTCAGGTTGCGGATCACCATCCACGCGCCGGAGTCGAAGAAGTCGTTGACTCCGCCGAGCAGATCGTCGTTGGTTGTGGTGGCGGCAAAGATCACAACAGCAGTCTTCCCACGAGGTAGCCGATTCCGAACGCGGAGCCGATGATGAAGCCGAGCACCGCGAGCGCGAAGGCGAGCACGGTGATGCGTTCGCGCATCTTCGTCATATCACGCCTCGTTCCTCGCCAAAGCCGCAAGAAGGTACAGCGAGCCGGTGACGAGGACGGGCGGGTGCTTCCGCGCGAGCGCGAGCGCAGCAGCGGGATCGGGCTCGATCTCGACCTCCGGGAAGTGGTGCGAGGCAAGGTGAGCGAGCTCGGCGGCCGAGAGCGCGCGGTCGTTCGCCGACTCCGTCGCGACGAGCCGGCGACCCCTCGTCGCGAGCGCTGAGAGCATCGCGAGAGCGTCCTTGTCGCGCAGGATCGAGGCGACGACCGTGTAGTCGTCGCGCTGGAGCCGTGCGACGAGCCAGCGGGCGCCGTCGGCGTTGTGGGCGCCGTCCCAGATCTCGTCGCCGCGCCGCTCGAGCCGGCCGGGAAGCTCGACCTCGACGTCTCGCGTCGACGGCGCGGCCGAGGAACGTCGCGGCCGCCTCGCGGGCGCCGCCGATCACGACGTTCGGGCCGGCGAGGTCCGCGAACTCCTCGTCCGGGAGCACCGCGATCGTTCCCTCCTGGACGACGGCGAGCTTCTCCGCCGCGATCGCCTCCCGCGTCGTGCCGAGCACGTCGGTGTGGTCGAGCCCGACATTCGTGAGCAGGACGACGTGGCTACGGAGGACGTTCGTCGCGTCGAGGCGGCCTCCCAGCCCTGCTTCGACGACCGCCACGTCGACGTCGCGCGCCGCGAACTCCGCGAACGCGGCCGCGCAGATCGTCTCGAACTGCGTCGCCTCCTGCAGCTCGGCCTCGGGCCGGACCCGTTCGATCGCGGCCTCGAAGTCGGCCTCCCCACCATCGACCGTGATCCGCTCCGCCCACGAGCGGACGTGCGGCGAGACGGTGGCCCCGACGGACAGCCCCTCCGCGAGCAGGAGCGCCTCGATCGTCCGCGTCGCAGTCGACTTGCCGTTCGTGCCGACGACGTGGATCGCCGGGTAGGCGAGCTGCGGGTCGCCGAGCGCCGCCAGCAGCGTTCGCATCCGCCCCAACCCGAACTCCTTCGGCCACGGGCTGAGGGATGCGACCCAGGCGGTGTGCTCAGCCCGAGAGGGCATCGAGCTCGCGCCGGTAGCGTGCGAGCTTCTCGCGCTCGGCCTCGACCACCTCGGGCTTCGCGTTCGTGACGAACTTCTCGTTCGCGAGCATTCGCTCGCCGCGCTCGACCTCGCCGCGGAGGCGCTCGATCTCGGCGGCGGCGTTGCCGTTCACCTTCGCGCGCTCCGGCCGGACGACCGCGTCGAAGATCCGCTTCTCGTCCCCGCCCAGCTCGACGACGACGCCGCTGCGCCGGAACATCGCCGCCGCCTCCTGGACCCGTTGGAGCGCGTCGGCGTCGGCGGCGTAGGACTCCTCCGGCTCGGGCCATGGCGAGATGATCAACCGCGACTCGTGGAACTGCGACCAGATCTCCTCGGTCACGTGCGGCATCACCGGATGGAGCAGTGCCAGCAGCCGCTCGAGGGCGGCCAACGCGGTTGCCGCCGCGTCTTCGTCCCCGTCGCGCAGCCGCGGCTTGATCGCCTCGGCGTACCAGTCGCAGAAGTCGTCGAAGGTGAGGCGGTAGAGCGACTGGACGGAGTGCGAGAAGTCGAACGCCGCCCACGCCTGCTCGAGCTCGGCCCGCGTCGCGTCGAGCCGCGCCAGGATCCAGCGCTCCTCGAGCTCGCGCGGCCGCGCGTCGGGCTCGACCCGGTTCTGGAGCAGCAGGCGCGAGACGTTCCAGAGCTTGTTCGCGAGCTTCCGGCCTTCCTCGAGCGGCCCCTCGGTGAAGCGGACGTCCTGGGTGGAGGACATCTTCAGGAGGCCGTAGCGGGTCGCGTCGGCGCCGTGCTTCGCGATCAGGTCGAGCGGGTCGACGCCGGTGCCGAGGCTCTTCGACATCCGCCGGCCGTCGGCGGCCAGGATCGTCGAGTGGATGATCACCTCGGTGAACGGGACGTCGCCCATCAGCTCGAGCCCCGTCCAGATCATCCGGTTCTCCCAGAGGCGGATGATCTCGCGCGCGGTCGAGTTGACGTTGCCGGGGTAGTAGCGCTCGAGCTCTGGGGTCTGCTCCGGCCAGCCGAGGGTCGCGTAGGGCCAGAGCGCGGACGAGAACCACGTGTCGAGGACGTCGGGGTCACGTTCGAGCTCCCGCGAGCCGCACTCCGCGCAGGCGTCCGGGGGCGGCCAGGCGCAGGTGACGTGGCCGTCCGGGCAGTACCAGAGCGGCTGCTGGTGGCCCCACCAGAGCTGGCGGGAGATGTTCCAGTCGGGAATCTCCTCGAGCGAGCGGATCGCGAACTGGTGCTGCGACTCGGGGTGGTAGCGGACGCGCCGCTCACGCACCGCGGCGAGCGCCGGCTTCCGCGGCTCCTCCATCGCGACCCACCACTGCAGCGAAACGAGCGGCTCGATCCGCGTGTGGCAGCGCTCGCAGGTGCCGACGGCGTGGCGGTAGTGCTCGCGCTTCTCCAGCCAATCGTGCTCCTTCAGCCAGGCGAGGATCGCCTCGTCGGCCTCCTGCTGCGTCTTCCCGGCCAGGTCGCCCGCGTTCTCGTTCATGCGGCCGTCGGGGCCGATCACGGTGACGATCGGGAGCGCGTGCTCACGACCGATCTCGAAATCGGTCGGGTCATGCCCGGGCGTGATCTTGAGGGCGCCGGTGCCGAACTCGGGCTCGACGCGCTCGTCCGCGATCACCGGGACTATGCGCTCGAAGTACGGGACCACGACCTCCTTGCCGACCGCGTAGCGGTAGCGCTCGTCGTCGGGATGGACAGCCACGGCGACGTCCGCCAGCATTGTCGCGGGGCGGACGGTCGCGATCGTGATGTGGCCCGTCCCGTCGGCGAGCGGGTAGCGCGCGTAGGTGAGCGTGTCGTCCATGTCGACGTGCTCGACCTCGAGGTCCGAGATCGCGGTCTCGTGGAAGGGGCACCAGTTGACGATCCGCTCGGCGCGATAGATCCAGCCCCGGTCCCAGAGGTGGACGAAGAAGCGCATCACCGCCTCGACGTAGGCGTCGTCCATCGTGAAGCGCTCGCGGCTGTAGTCGAGCGAGGCGCCGAGGCTGCGGAACTGGCCCATGATCGTCCGCCCGGTCTCCTCGAGGTGGCGCCAGACGCGCTCGACGAACGCTTCGCGGCCGAGCTCCTTGCGCGACGTTCCTTCATTCACGAGTTGCTTCTCGACGACGTTCTGGGTCGCGATCCCCGCGTGGTCGTACCCCGGCTGCCAGAGCGTGTCGAAGCCCCGCATCCGGTGCCAGCGGATCAGCACGTCCTGCAGCGAGCCGTTGAGGGCGTGGCCCATGTGCAGCGAGCCGGTCACGTTCGGCGGCGGCACGCAGATGACGAACGTGTCGTCGCTGCGCTTGCCCGCGCCGGCTCGGTAGAGGCCCTCGGCCTCCCACGCCTGCTGCCAGCGCTCCTCGACGCCTTCCGGCCTGTACAGCGGCTCCATCGCAGCATTGTAGGAGCCGCGCTTCGGTACTACGCCGCGAGCGGCTCCTTCGCGGCCGGCTTGTGCGCGGCGTCCGTGATCAGCCACGTCGACGACGCGTGCGCGTAGAGCGTGCCGCTCTCGTCGAGCAGCTTCGCCTCGGCGGTGGCGATGCGCGAGCCGCCGTGGACGACGCTCCCCTCGCCGCGCAGCACACCTGTCGCGAGCGTGACCGGCCGGACGAAGCTCGACTTCAGCTCGATCGTGACCGGCGCGATGCCGGCGTCGAGCGTCGAGTGGACGGCGCAGCCCATCACGGTGTCGAGCACGGTCGTGAGGATGCCCCCGTGGACGGCGCCGAGCGTGTTGTAGTGCTCCTCGCGCGGCTCGTAGGCGAAGACGATGTAGCCCGGCGTGATGAAGATCGGATGGAAGCCGACGAGCTCGGCCACCGGCGGCGGCGGCAGCAGGCCGTTGCCGATCCGGTGCAGCGACTCGAGGCCGGTCAGGTCACGGCCGAGCGCGGCGGTTTCGGCGGGGTCGTGCCAGGTGATCGTGCGCGTGCGGGACATGGGTCTCTCCCCAGTCGGTTGCTTTTCGCTACCGACTCTAGACGAGTGCGTTTCGAAATGCAACTATGTCGAAGTGACGAACGAGGACTGGAGCCGCGCGAACTGCGCCGTCGGCGAGACGCTGTCGGTAATCGGCGAGCGCTGGACGCTGCTCGTCCTGCGTGAGGCCTTTCTCGGCGTGCGCCGCTTCGAGCAGCTGCAGCGTCACACAGGCATGGCCCGCAACATCCTCAGCGACCGGCTGAACACACTCGTGGCGCACGGGATCCTGCGGCGCGAGCTCTACCAGGAGCGGCCGCAGCGCTACGAGTACCGCCTCACCGAGCGCGGGCTCGACCTCTACCCCGTGCTCCTCTCGCTGATGGACTGGGGCGCCCGCCATCTCGACGGCCAGGCGATGACCCTGACGCACAAGTCCTGCGGCGCGACGGTGATGCCACACCTCGCCTGTCCCGAGTGCGGCGAACAGGTGGAGGCGCGAGATATGCACGCCGTGCGGACGGACGCGGCGCTGCGCGAATCCGCCTAGTCGACGGGCTGCTCCTTCCCGAGGTTGAGGAAGAACGAAGCGAAGACGCCGGCGATCCCCGAGACGAGGAAGAGCGCGGTCAGCTCGAGCACGATGTCGACGATCCGGCCGGCGGTCGTCACCGGATTCGGCATCTGCGACGAGACCGTCAGCAGCTGCACCGTCGTGAAGAAGAACGCATCCCAGATGTTGTCGATCTCGCCGCGGCCGACGTCGCGCTCGAAGAGCCACATCAGGACGGTGCCGACGGCGTCGACGATCGCGACGAGGGCGAGCGCCTCGAGAATGCGTCGGCGCAGCAGGTGATGCGCGCGCGGCGGGCTCCGGCGCAGGAGCAGCCGCAGGTGACGGAACGACTCCACGATCCGAGGATCGCGGTGGCGCCGGACGGTAGACGCTAGGGGCCGCTGCTCGAGGCGGCTTAGGCCGCCTTACTGCGTCTCGACGGTGAAGTACTTGGCCGGCTCAGCCTCGAAGCGGCTTCGGCAGCCGGACGCGCAGAAGTAGAAGGTGAGCCCCTCGTGGACGGCGGTCTCCTTCGCGCCGCCGACCGCGACCTCCATTCCGCAGACGGGATCGATCGCGACCTCCGGCACGCTCGGCACGAGCGCGCGGCTGTGCCGCCATGCGACCAGCTCGGCAAGCACGGCAACTGCGATCTCGGGCTGCGTCGACGGGCCGAGATCGAGTCCGGCCGGGCTGCGAACGCGTCCGAGCGACTCCTCGTCCAGACCGCGCGAGCGCAACGACGCGAGCACGGAGCCGGCCCGCTTCGCGCTCGCTACGAGCCCGACGTAGCCGACGTCGCCGGCGAGGCTCGCCTCGAGCGCCTCCTCGTCGCCGTGGCCCATCGTCGCGATCACAACGGCGTCGGGGGCAGCAGCGTCGGCGTTCCGCCCGAGCTCGCGTGTCACCCGCCACCCCGCCTCCGGAGCGAGTCGTGCGAGCGTCTCGGCTGCCGGGCTCGCACCGACGACGGCGAGCAGCGGCTCGGCCAGCTGGGGCTCGACCAGGACCTCGACGACCCCCTCGGATGCGCAGCTCGACGCTGCGACGACAGTGTCGGGAGCCGCGCCTTCGGCTACGAGCGCTGCGGGGCCGATGCGGAGCAGGCGCGTCTCCCCGTCGCCGAGCGCGCGGAGAGCCTCGCGCACGACGATCGGTTCCGAGCAGGCGCCGCCGACCCAGCCGACGATCTCACCGCCGGCGGTGACGAGCGCGCGGTCGCCGCGGCGTGCCGAGGCCGGCCGCTCGACGGCCACGACGGTGGCGAGCACGAAGGGAACCCCTTCCGCCGCCAGCTGTCCGGCCCGCACGAGGACATCGGTGCGATTCACTTCGCGAGCCCGACCTCGATCGCCGTCTGCCAGACCATGTTGCCTCCTGAGGCGATTCTACAGCCGTTTCCGAGGCAGTAGGCTCCGCGGATGCCGATCCAGGCAGGCACGTACGCGCTCGGGCCCGAGCACGGCACCCTCTCGGTCCTGACCGGTCGTACCGGCGCAGCGGCGAAGGCCGGACACGACTTGCTGATCCACGTCACCGCCTGGCAGGCGACGCTCGAGGTCGGCGAGGATCCGGACCAGATCGGCATCGTGCTCGACGCGGACGCGACGTCTCTGCGCGTCCGCGAGGGGATTGGGGGGATGCAGCCGCTCGGCGACGACGACAAGTCGAGCATCCAGACGACGATCGACGACGAGGTCCTGCGGGGGCAGGAGATTGCGTTCCGCTCCCGCGAGGCGCACACCGCCCCCGGCGGCCGGCGGATCAGCGTGCGGGGAGAGCTGACGCTGGTCGGCACCACGGCACCGGTCGTATTCGACCTCACGGTCGGCGACGCGGGAGCGCTCACCGGCAGCGTCGTCCTGAAGCAGTCCGACTGGGGAATCACGCCTTACTCGACGCTGTTCGGAGCCTTGAAGGTCAGCGACGAGGTCGAGGTGTCCATCGACGCCAACCTGTTCGCGACCGCGAGCGCCCCGATTCCGAGCTACGAGCGGATCGGGCCGCTGGAGCTGAAGCCGACGCTGCTGGAGCTCGACGGGATCTCCCGTTTCACGGTTGAGGCCCACTACAAGCTCTATCAGGGCTACGTGAACAAGCGGAACGAGATCCTCGGCAGGCTCGGGTCGGCCGATGCTCGGCAGCGCGAACCAGATCTACTCGGAGTCGCGCGCTCAAGGTCGAGCTCTCCTTCGCCGTCGGCGGGATCAAGAACCACGAGGTCTACTTCGAGCACCTCGGCGGCGGCGGCGGCGATCCGAAGGGGGCGGTCGCCGACCTGATCAAGCGCGACTTCGGCTCCGCGCAGGCGTGGCGCGACGACCTCAAGGCCACCGGGATGGGCGGCCGTGGCTGGGCCTGGACGGCGTACGACTGGGACGAGGGACGCCTCTTCAACTACATCGGCGACGCCCAGAACAGCTATCCGATCTGGAACGCGACCCCGCTCGTAGCGCTCGACGTCTACGAACACGCCTACTTCCTCGACTACCAGACCGACCGCGGCGCCTACATCGACGCCTTCCTCGCCAACCTGGACTGGAACGTCGTCAACGACTGGGTCTCGGCGTATGGAATCCCTCAGTCGCGGTAGACGGTCTGCGCGTCGAGCCCGCCCTCGACTCCCGGCGGCAGCTCGCCGGTACCGTGCGCGTACAGGGCGATCTGCTCGACCGTCTTGAACTCTGCGGGGCCGCTGCCGGCAGCGCTGACCCAGGCTCCGTTCGACCACTCGAGCGTCTCGGGCGCGGCCGCCAGCGCCATCCCTGCGAGCAGCTGCCCCTTCGCCCGAATCTTTGCCGCCGCGCTGACGATCGCCGCCGGCGTCCCTTCCGAAGGGCTCGTGTTGTAGCCGTGGCCGACGCCGAACCGGTTGGTGTCGACAGGAACGACCTTGACGTCGAGCGCCGGCACACCGAGCTCGTCGGCGACGAGCTGCGCGTACTGGCCCTCCTTCCCGTCGGCCTCGGTGGTCAGGCTGAGCACCATCTTGCCGGTCGGGTGCACGCGCAGGAACACTGCTCGGTACGCCTCGTCAGCCATCACCGTTCTCCTCCTTCTCGAGCCGCTGCCGCTCCTGATGGGCGGACAGTGCGTTGTGGGTTTCCAGATCGCAGAACGCGGGCTGAGGTCCGCCGAGCGGGTTCGGCGGCACCGCGGGCCGGTCGCAGCCCGGATAGATGCAGAGCTTGGGCGCGGCCTCACTCATCGGTCACCCAGCCCGGAGTCGTCTTGCCCCTGCTCGGGCCGTAGCCGCTCGGCATCGCGACCGAGCTGCCTGCGACGGGAGTGGCGCTCGCCCACGGCTCGTCCTCCTCCGCCTCTCCAGGAGCCGCCGGCGGCTCCCACGCAGCTGCTCCGATCGCATCGACGACCTCGCCGAGCGCGTCGAGGCTGTGGCCGCTGACGAGGGCATCGCAGTGCGGGAGCGCGGCCAGCATGCCGCCGGACCGCACCGCGAAGGCATCGGCGCCGAGCCGCGGATTGACCCACACGATCCGGTGGGCGAGGCGCCCGAGGCGTTCCAGCTCGCGCCCGACGAGCTTGGGGTCGCCGCGCTCCCACCCGTCGGAGATGATCACGATCACTGCGCCACGTGCCATGCCGCGGCGTCCGTGCCGGTCGTTGAACTCCCTCAGAGCGTCGCCGATCCTCGTGCCGCTCGACCAATCGGGCGCGGCTGCGGCGGCGCGCTGGATCGCGCGCTCCGGGTTGCGAGAGGCCAACGCGCGCGTCAAGCGCGTCAGCCGCGTGGCGAAGACGAACGCCTCGGCGTGTGGCCCGCTGCCGGCGGCGCACGTCAGGAATTGGAGGTAGGCGCGTGCGTACGGCTCCATCGAGCCCGAGATGTCGCACAGCATCACCAGGCGCCGGGGAGCGATGCGCCGACGGCGCCGCGCGAGGCGGATCGGATTGCCACCGGTGCGGATGCTCGCGCGCAGCGTTCGCCGCAAGTCGATGCGCTCCCCACGGCGGCGCTTCTCGTAGCGGCGCGTGCGCCGAACCGGCGTTGCAAGCTCGAGGCGCGACATCAGCCGGTACAACGCCGCCAGTTCGTGCGGCTCGAGCTTGTCGAAGCGCCTCTGCCGCAGCTGCTCTTCCTCGCTGGCCAGGGCCAACGGCACCTCAGCCTCGTCGGAATCGCCGTCGTCGGACGGTGCTGCCGAGACACTCGAGCGGGAATCGGCCTCGTGCGGGCCGCCGGACGCAAGCTCCTGCTCGGCCACCGGCTCGTGATCCGGCGGCGTGGCGACGGCCTTCACCGCGTCGAACTCGAGCTCTTCCGCTTCCGCCCGATGGCCGAAGATGGAGAAGAAGACGGCGTCGAACCCGGCGACCTGCCCCGGATCGGTCACGAACACGCCCCGGGCCGTCCAGTACAGCTGCCGGCGCGCCACCGGCTGGACGAGCGTGAGCGCCCGGGCGAAGTCGGCCGACCGGGACGGGTCGACCGAAAGTCCGGCATCACGCAGCCGCCGGCTCAACGCTCCGACGAGCGGCGGCAGGTCGAGCTCGACCGTCTCGACGCGGAAGTCAGTCACCTGAGCCCACGAGCTGCTCGAGGCCGGCCGCCCGGATCACTTCCTGATCCTCGTCGTATTTCAGCACCGACCCGAGTGTCCGATCGATCGCGGACTCGTCCAGCTGCTCGATCCCGAGCAGGCTCAGGGCCGCCAGCCAGTCGATTGCCTCGGCGATGCCCGGCGGCTTCTGCACGTCGCTGTCGCGCATCCGCGAGACGGCATCCGCCACCTGCACGGCGAGCGTCTCCGACGCGCCCTTGACGCGCCGCCGCACGATCTCCACCTCGCGCTGCGGTGTCGGGTAGGCGATCCAGTGGTAGAGGCAGCGCCGCTTGACCGCGTCGTGCAGGTCGCGCGTGCGGTTGGACGTCAGCACGATCAGCGGCGGGTGCGTCGCCCGGATCGTGCCGATCTCCGGGATCGTCACGCTCGCCTCCGCGAGCAGCTCGAGCAGGAACGCCTCAAAGTCGTCGTCGGCGCGGTCGATCTCGTCGATCAGCAGCACGGCGGGCCGCGGGCCGGGGTGCTCCAGCGCACGCAGGAGGGGGCGGCGGATCAGGTAGTCCGGGCCGAACAGCTCCTCCTCGCCCAGCTTCGCGCCGCTGGAGTCGGCGAGGCGGATGCTCAGCAGCTGGCGTGGGTAGTTCCACTCGTACAGCGCTTCCGCCGCGTCGATCCCTTCGTAGCACTGGAGGCGGATCAGCGGCGTGTCCAGCACGAGCGCGAGTGTCTTGGCGGCCTCGGTCTTGCCGACGCCCGCCTCGCCCTCGAGCAGCAGGGGCTGGGGCAGGCGCAAGCTGAGGAACATCGACGTCGCCAGCCCCTCGTCGACGAGGTAGTCGTGCTCGCCGAGGCGGCGGGCGAGCGTCTCGACGTCGGGCACGAGCCGCCGGATCTCGCCGGACGCCTCGCCCGTGACCTCGCGCGGACTCATGCGAGGATCTGCGTCGGGGTCACGTCGCCGGCGTCATTGCGGCGGCTCGGGACGACCCTGCATCGCCGCCCAGACACGCGCCGGCGTGCAGGGCATGTCGATGTGGTCGACGCCATGCGTGGCGTGCAGCGCGTCGATGACCGCGTTCACGATCGCGGGCGGCGAGCCGACGTTCGGTGACTCGCCGACGCCCTTCGCGCCGAGCGGGTGGTGCGGGCACGGCGTCACCGTCTCGCCGAGCTCGAAGTCGGGACACTCGAGCGCGGTCGGAATCAGGTAGTCCATGAACGACGAGTTGAGGCAGTTGCCCTCCTCGTCGAACGTGATCACTTCCATCAGCGCGATCCCGATGCCTTCGGCGAGGCCGCCGTGGATCTGGCCGTCGACGATCATCGGATTGATCCGGACGCCGCAGTCGTCGACCGCGATGAACCGTCGGACCGTGACGTGGGCGGTGTCGGGGTCGATGTCGACGACGGCGATGTAGGCGCCGTAGGGGTAGGTCAGGTTGGGCGGGTCGTAGATCACCTGCGCGTCGAGACCACCCTCCAGCTCGGCGGGCATCGGCTCGCCGCTGTACGCGCGCGCCGCGATCTCCTCGATCGGCACTCCCTGCTCGGGATCCCCCTTGACGTACCAGCGGCCCTTCTCCCAGGCGAGGTCCTCGGGCCTCGTCTCGAGCATCGTCGCCGCGATCAGGCGCGCCTTGTCACGCACCTTGCGGGAGACGACGGCGACCGCCGCACCGGACACCGGCGTCGAGCGGCTGCCATAGGTGCCGAGGCCGTACGGCGAGCGGTCCGTGTCTCCGTGCCGGACCTCGACGTCCTCGGGCGGGATGCCGAGCTCCTCCGCGACAATCTGCGCGAACGTCGTCTCGTGGCCCTGGCCCTGCGTCTGCGCGCTGATGCTGACAACGGCCTTGCCCGACGGGTGCACCCGCAGGTCGGCGCCGTCGTTCATCGCGAGGCCGAGAATGTCCATGTGCTTGCGCGGCCCGGCACCGACGCCTTCAGTGAAGAACGCCACCCCGATGCCCATCAGCTCGCCGCGGGCGCGCTTCTCCGCCTGCTCGCGCCGCAGCTCCTCGTAGCCGGCGATGTCCATCGCCACGCGCATCGTCTCGGCGTAGTTGCCGGAGTCATAGGTCCAGCCGGTCGTGGTCTCGTAGGGGAACTGGTCGGCGCCGATGAAGCTGTTCATGCGCAGTTCGATCGGATCGACCTTCAGCTCGAGCGCGAGAGCGTCCACCATGCGCTCCACGAGGTAAACGGCCTCCGTGATCCGGAACGAGCACCGGTACGCCACGCCTCCGGGCGCCTTGTTCGTGTAGACCGCCTTGACCTTGACGTGCGACGCCTCGAGGTCGTACGAGCCGCAGACGATGTGGAAGAACCCGGCCGGGAACTTCGTCGGCTGCGCGGTCGAGTCGAAGGCGCCGTGGTCGGCGATCACATCGACCCGCAAGCCGGTGATCTTGCCGTCCTTCGCGCAGATCTCGCTGTGCATGACGTAGTCGCGGGCGAAGCCGGTGGACATCAGGTTCTCGGAGCGGTTCTCGACCCACTTGACGGGCACGCCGGCGACGATCGAGCCGGCGATCGCGCATACGTAGCCGGGGTAGACCGGAACCTTGTTGCCGAAGCCGCCGCCGATGTCCTGGCACTGGATCCGGATCATGTGCTCGGCGAGCCCCGCGACGTGTGCGTAGACCGTGCGGTGCGCGTGCGGCGCCTGGTTGCCGTTGTAGATGTCGAGCTGGCCGGTCTCGGGATCGAAGTCGGCGATGATGCCGCACGTCTCGAGCGGAGCCGGGTGGCAGCGGGGGTAGATGATGTCCCGCGCGACGACGGTGTCGGCCTCGGCGAACGCGCGGTCGGTCGCCGCCTCGTCGCCGGCTTCCCATGTCGGGCTCGCGAGGTTGTCCAGCTGACCGGCCTTGTCGTCGCGGATCAGCGGCGCGTCCGGGTCGAGCGCCTTGCGCGCGTTGACGATCGCCGGCAGCGGCTCGTACTCGACGTCGATCAGCTGGAGCGCGTCGTTCGCGGAGTACTCGTCCGTGGCGATCACGAACGCGACCTCCTGGCCTTGGAAGCGGACCTTGTCGCCCGCGAGGACGGCCTGCGTGTCGTAGGAGATCGTCGGCATCCACGCCAGGCCGAGCGTCTCGAGGTCCTTGGCAGTGACGACCGCGGCGACATTGGGGTGCGCGAGCGCCTTCGAGGTGTCGATCGAGAGGATGCGCGCGTGCGCGTACGGGCTGCGCAACATCGCGCCGTGAACCATCCCAGGCAGCCGGATGTCGTCGAGGTAGGTGCCCTGGCCGCGGATGAAGCGCGCGTCCTCCTTGCGCTTCAGGCGGCCGAAGCCGATCGGGCGCTCGGTCTGCGCGCTGGGCAGGTTCTCGACGGTTGCCATGCTCAGGCCTCCTGTTTCGCTGCGGCTTCGTGCTCCGCCGCCCAGCGTACGGCGGCGACGATGTTCTTGTAGCCCGTGCACCGGCAGATCCCGCCGGAGATCGCCGTGCGGATCTCCTGCTCGGTGGGATCCGGGTTCTCGTCGAGTAGCGCGCGCGCCGTCATCAGCATCCCCGGCGTGCAGAAGCCGCACTGAAGCGCGTGGTGCTCGTGGAAGCCCATCTGCACCGGGTCGAGCCGGCCGCCGACCTCGAGCGACTCGACCGTGCGAATCTCGTGGCCCTCGCACATCGCCGCCAGGATCGTGCACGACTTGACCGGCTCGCCGTCCAGCTGCACGACGCAGGCGCCGCAGTTCGACGTATCGCAGCCCCAGTGGGTGCCGGTGAGGCCCGGGGTCTCGCGAATGAAGTGAACGAGCAGCTGACGCGGCTCGATTTCGCGTGAGACCTGCACGCCGTTGACGGCTATCGAGACCTGCACGATTCAGACCTCCTGGGCGCGGGCCGCGGCGCGGCGCAGGGCGCGGGTTGTGAGGACGCCGGCGAGGTGGCGCTTGTAGTCGATCGGTCCCCTGCCGTCGGCCCTGGGAGAGCAGTCGGCCGAGGCGATTTCGCCGGCTTCGACATAGAGCTCGTCCGACGGAGCTTTGCCGCGGAGCAATTCCTCGGCGCGCGCGAGATGGATCGTCGTCAGCCCGACCGCGCTCAGCGCGATCCCGGCGTCCGCGATCACGCCGCCTTCGAGCCAGACCGCCGCCGACGCGGCGGCGATCGCCCAGTCGCCTGCGCGGCGCTCGACCTTCTCGTGAGCGCTGCCGCCGCCGGGACGCAGCCTGACCCGAACCTCGGTGAGCAGCTCACCGTCCGCCACCGCGGTCATGTACGGACCGACGTGGAAGTCCTCCATCCCGACCAGGCGCTCACCGCCCGCGCCGCGGATCACAACCTCCGCCTTGACTGCCGAGCAGACCGCGGAGAGATCCTCGGCCGCGTCCGCCTGGCAGAGCGAGCCGCCGATCGTGCCGCGGTTGCGCACGACCGGGTCGGCGATCACGTTCTCGGCGTCCCGAAAGAGCGGCAGGTGACGCGCGAGCAGCTCCGACTTCAGGAGCTCGACGTGCCGGGTGAGCGCGCCGATTCTGATCTCGTCGCCCTCCTCGCGTATGTACGACAGCTCGGCCAGGTCATTGATGTCGATCAGGTGCGCGGGATTGGCGAGGCGCAGCTTCATCATCGGCAACAGGCTGTGCCCGCCGGCGATCACGCGCGCGTCGGAGCCGAGCCGCTGCAGCGATGCGATCGCGCCCTCGACGCTGGTCGCCCGCTCGTACTCGAATGAGGCTGGGGTCTGCACGAGATCTCCTGTCTTGCCGCGGGACGGTTACCCGGCCGATTCCGTGTCGGCCTCGCGACGCGCGGCGGCGACGTCCTTCCTGTCGGCCGTCGGCTCGTACTGCACCGGAGCTCCGGTGCCGATCACCGGCGAACGGGACAGCGAGTCGGGCCTGGTCTGACGCACCTCCGGGTAGAGCTGCCTCGCGGCGAGGCTCCCTCCGGCCACGTTTCTGAGCACTGGACCCGCCGGGCTGGCGGCGGCGATCGGCGCCTCGCGGCCGAGCCGTGCGAGCGTCAGCGTGCCGCTCGTGTAGACCTCTCCGATCCGCGGCGCCTTGATCGTGCTGCTCTCCGGGAAGTTTCTGAACCCCGCCGCGGCCGCACCCGCGTACAGGCCGTCGACGAGACCGACGGCATCGATCAGGCCGGCCTTCTTGACCAGCAGTCCCTCGAGAAGGTCGACGCCGGCATCGAGTTGCTCGTTGATGCCGGTGACGACGTCGTTCACGGGCGCGCTCTTCTCGACGATCTGGCCGACGTGGGCGATGACCGCGTCCAGGCCCCCGGTGATCTTCCGAAGCTGCACGATCACCGAGACGAGGTAGACGACGAGGGCCGCGACGATCAGCACGACCGCAAGGATCGTGACTGTGCCGACTGCCGTGGTTGCAAGCACCACCGTCCTCCTAGCGGGCGTCGTCGAGTATTACGTCGAGGGAGCCGCCGTAGTTTGCGACTCCGGCAACGGTCTTGGTCACCTGATCCTGGGTCGTCAGGAGCAGCGCGGCGGCATCGAGATCCTTCGATCCCGCGGCTGCAACGTCGGCGATCGCCTGGATGCTCGGGACGATGCTCTTCGCAGCCCCGAGCACGCCGTTGAGCAGGTAGACGACGACCGGAAGGACGACAACGAGCAGGACGACGTTGCCGATCCACCAGAGGGTCATCGCGGCCGCCTCTCGGCGACGATCGCGGCCTTGCTCGCAATCCCCGGCAACGCGCTCAAAATCACGTCGAACTGGCCGTTGATCGCCGTGACGGCTCCCTCGAGCGGACGCAGGTGCTCTGCCTCGACACCCTGCAGCGCGGCCGCCAGCGTCGCGAGCCCTGCCGAGATCCTCGTCAGGCCCCGACGCACCAGGATCAGCGCGACCGCCAGCACGAGCACGACGACCGCCGCCAGGACGACGCTCAGGAGCACCAGAAGATGGGTCGTGCTCACGCGGCGCCGTACCCGTCCGTGAGCGCGTTCATGTAGCCGTCCTGGATCACCGCTTCGTCGACGATCAGGGCTAGCACGGGTGCGGTCGCTTCGAGCTGCGGAATGTTGGCCGTGTTCGCGGCGACCTTGCCGGCGATCTCCAGCAGGCCGTCGACCGACTTCTCGATGCTGCCGACGGCGGCCACGAGCACCGCCAACAGGAGGGCGACGACCACGGCCGCTACCGCCGCAATGCAGAGGGCGATCACCCAGTAGTCGTTCCCGGAGAGGGCGGCGAGCGTGAGGGTCACTTCCCGACGGCCGCCTTGCGCAGGGATCTGGCCGCGTGCAGGATCCTGACTCCCGAGTCGTTGATCTGTGCGATGCCGCCGAGCTCGGCTGTCTGCCGGCGTACCACCTCGACCGCTGCTTCCGCCGTCTTCGCCTGCTTGGCGATCCTGCGCGCGAGCAGCACGATCGTGATCACGATCACTGCGGCGACAGCGACGACCACGGTGCCGAGCACGAGTCCCACTTGCCACTGAGTGGTCGACGCGATCACTGGAGCCACCTTAGTTCCCGGGCCGAAAACCCGTCAAGGCGCGGACACTTCGTACCCGTCGATCACGGACACGTTGACCGTCGAGCAACGCCCACAGCGGACGCGAACCTTCTTCGTCATCTGCACCGGGTGCATCGCCGCGGCAAGGAGATTGCCGCACTCGACACAGACGTAGTCGTCGGGGCCGTTGCCGTGGAAGACGGGCCGGTCGGGGTCTTCCTGGAGCGCGGTGCCGCCGTCGCGGGGCACCTCCCCTTCGCGGATTCGGCGCATGGTGATCGTCGCCATCGGCAGCGGGGTGTGTCAGAGCGCGGCGAGCTTGCCCGCGAAGTCCTTGATCAGCGCATCCAGGACACCGACGACGACCCCCTCGCCCATCGACGCCGCCTTGCCCGTGATCTGGGCATTCGTGTGGATCGTCCCGCCGCCATCACCGAGCGCGAAGACGACGGTCGCATTCGCGTGTCCCTGGCCGCCGGCCTCCTTGGACTTGACGCTCATTGCCACGCGGTGGGCGGCAGCATCCTGCTCGACGATCTCGACGGTGCCGGTGAACGTCATCGACATCGCTCCCATCTTGATCTTGATCTCGGCCCTGACCGAGCTCGGTCCGGTCGTCTCGAGCACGCTGCCTCCCTCGACGCACGGCACCACGCGCTCGAGGTCGAGGATCGTCGCAAAGCTCTCGTCGATCGGCTTTGCGGTCGAGAAGGGATGCTCGAGCTCTACGGCCATCTGCGTTCTCCCTCGTCGGTGGGTGACCGGACGGTGAGCAGCTTAGAGCGCTAGCGACCGGCCGCGTAGCCCTGCATCCCGCGCGGGTTCGCGCCCGCCTTGAGCAGGCCGTCCTCCTCCCGCGCGACGGCAGAGACGCGGCCGAGCGTCCACGCGCCCGAGACTTCGACGTCGTGCCCGCGTCGCCGCAGGTCTTCGACCACGTCGTCGCCGAACCGATCCTCGACGGTGACCGAGCGGCGGGCGAAACCACGGGGGTAGAAGGACGAGATCAGGTGGTCCATGTGGAACTCGGGCGCGTCGATCGCCTCCTGCAGGTTCAGGCCGAGGGCGACGTGGCGGAGAAAGACGTGCAGCGCCCACTGCTCCTGCTGGTCGCCGCCCGGCGTCCCCCAGGCGAGGTAGGGCTTGCCGTCGCGGAGGGCGAGGCCAGGGCAGAGCGTGGTGCGGGGGCGCGCCCCGGGCCGGAGCGAGGAGGCGAGCCCCTCTTCGAGCCAGAACATCTGCGCCCTCGTGCCGAGCGGCCAGCCGAGCGCCGGGATCACCGGGGAGCTGTGCAGCCAGCCGCCGCTCGGCGTCGCCGAGAACATGTTCCCCCAGCGGTCGACGACGTCGAGGTGGACGGTGTCGCCCCGCGTCGGCTCCCCTGCCCCCGGCGTCACTGCAGCTTCGACGAGGTGCGGCAGACGGCCGATGCCCGGCCGGTACTCCTCCGACGCCTCCTCGCCGACGAGGCTCCGCCGCTCGTCGTTGTACGCCTTCGAGAGCAGCGTCTCGAGCGGCACTTCATCGTCGCCGTAGAGCGCGTCGCGATCGGCGAACGCGAGCTTTGCGCACTCGGTGACGACGTGGACGAGCTCTGCCGGCGACAGCTCGGCGAGGTCGAACCCGTCGAGCAGGGCGAGCTGCTGGAGGCCTACGGGACCGGCGGCCCACGGGAGGGTCTTGCAGACGGTGAGGCCGCGGTACTCGAGCTTCGCGACGGGCTCCAGCGTCGCGCGCCAGCGGGCCATGTCCTCGCCGGTGAGGAGGCCGCCCTCCGCGGCGACGAAGCGCTCGATCTCTTCGGCGACGAAGCCCTCGTAGTACGCGCGCCGGGCGTTCTCGATCTCCTGCTCGCGCGAGCCGCCGCGCGCCTCGTCGAGGATCCGGCGATAGGTGGCTGCCAGGACCGGGTTGCGGAAGAGCGCGCCCACCTCCGGCGGGGGCAGGTACAGCGCGCGCGAGCCGGGCCAGCCGCGCAGCAGCGCCTCGGTGCGGTCGATCGTCGAGCGAATGCCCGCCACGACGGGGAAGCCGCGCTCGGCGTAGCCGATCGCGAAGGCGAGCACGTCTTCGAGCCGCCAGGTCCCGAACTGCTCCAGCAGAAGCAGCCAACCGCCGAACGCTCCGGGGACACAGGCCGCGAGCACGCCGGTCCCGGGGACGAGCTCGTGACCGAGCTCGTGGTAGCGGTCGATCGTCGCGGCGCCCGGCGCGACTCCCTGGCCGCAGAGCGCGATCGGCTCGCCGCGATCGACTGGGAAGAGGAGCGCCGGCACCTCGCCGCCGGGTCCGTTCAGGTGTGGCTCGACGACCTGCTGTGTCAGCCCCGTCGCGACGGCCGCGTCGAACGCGTTACCGCCGCGCTCGAGCACGGACATGCCCGCCGCGGATGCGAGCCAGTGCGTGGACGCGACCATGCCGAAGGTGCCGCGCAGCTCGGGCCGGGTCGTGAAGCTCACTGGAAGATCAGGCAGGTCGTCGTCCCGTGCGCGAGCAGCTTCCCGGCCGCGTCCGTGAGCTTCCCCTCGGCCGTCGCGATCCGCAACCCCCGGTGGATGACGACGCCCTCGCAGCGGATCAGCCCTGTGTCCGCCGTGATCGGACGCACGAAGTTCGTCTTCACCTCGAGTGTCGTGTACCCGACGCCGGCCTCGAGCAGCGTGTGCACGGCACAACCCATCGCCGAGTCGAGCAGCGTCAGCGCGACGCCGCCGTGGACCGACCCGATCGGGTTGTAGTGCTGCGGACCGGGCTCCATCTCGAAGACCGCACGGCCCGGCTCGGCGAGCACGCCGCGGAAGCCCATCAGTTCCGAAATCGGCGGGGCGGGGAGCTCACCCGCGAAGATCGCCTGGATGTAGTCCATGCCGCGCAGCTGCCGACCGAGCGCAGCGATCTCACGAGGGTCGGTGGCGTCGATGCCGGCCATGAGCGTGACCCTAGCGAGAAGCTGTTGCGCAATTGCCACTCATCCGTGACAAACGGGTGCGTGATGCATGGGTACACATGCATCACGATGAGCCAACGCTTCCACGTCCTCCTCACGACGCGCCAGCATCAGCGCCTCCACGCCGAGTCGACCCGCACCGGCTTGCCTCTCGCAGAGCTGATCCGGCGTGCGATCGACACCACCTACAGACCACATGCTCGTCCGACCGTGCGCGGCGTCGAGTTCAGCGTCGGCGTCTGGCGTCGCCCCGACGCAGCCGTGACCGGGCGACGCCGCGGCCGGACACTGGACAGCCGCGAGCTCTAGGCGGACTCTTCGGCGAGCGCGTCCGGCTGCTCGTCGATGCCGTCGGCGCTCGTGACGAGCGTCGGCTTCAGGCCCTTCGAGATCGTCTCCTTCGTGATCACGCACTTGGAGACGTCCTTGCGCGACGGCAGCTCGAACATGACGTCGAGGAGAGCGTTCTCGATGATCGAGCGCAGGCCGCGCGCACCGGTCTCGCGGGCGAGCGCCTTGTCGGCGATCTCCCAGAGAGCGTCGTCGCGGAACTCGAGCTCGATCGAGTCGTAGCCGAAGAAGCGCTGGTACTGGCGCGTGAGCGCGTTCTTGGGCTCGGTCAGGATCTGGACGAGATCCTCGCGCCGCAGCTGGTGCACGGCGGAGATCACGGGCAAGCGGCCGATGAACTCCGGGATCAGGCCGAAGTTGAGCAGGTCTTCGGGCATCACGTCGGCGAGCAGCTCGGCGCTCTCCTCGGCGTGACTTCGAGCGGATGTCGGCGCCGAAGCCGACCGCGTTCTTGCCGATCCGCCGGCCGATGATCTTGTCGAGGCCGGCGAACGCGCCGCCGCAGATGAAGAGGATGTTCGTCGTGTCGATCGAGAGGAACTCCTGGTGCGGATGCTTGCGGCCGCCCTTGCGGCGGCACCGAGGCGACGGTCCCCTCGAGGATCTTCAGGAGCGCCTGCTGGACGCCCTCGCCCGAGACGTCGCGCGTGATCGACGGGTTGTCCGCCTTGCGCGCGATCTTGTCGACCTCGTCGATGTAGATGATCCCGGTCTCGGCCTTCTTGATGTCGAAGTCGGCGGCCTGGATCAGCTTCAGGAGGATGTTCTCGACGTCCTCGCCCACGTAGCCGGCCTCGGTCAGCGCGGTCGCGTCGGCGATCGCGAACGGCACGTTCAGGATCCGCGCCAGCGTCTGCGCCAGCAGCGTCTTCCCGCAGCCGGTCGGCCCGAGCAGGAGGATGTTCGACTTCTGCAGCTCGACGTCGCCGTCCTCCTGGCCCATCCGGACGCGCTTGTAGTGGTTGTAGACGGCGACCGCGAGTGTCCGCTTGGCTTCCTCCTGGCTGACGACGTAGTCGTTCAGCACCGAGTAGATGTCGAGCGGGCGCGGCAGGTTGTCGAGGTCGAGCTGGGTCGGGGTCGTCAGCTCCTCGTCGATGATCTCGTTGCAGAGATCGATGCACTCGTCGCAGATGTAGACCCCGGGGCCCGCGATCAGCTTCTTGACCTGACGCTGGCTCTTGCCGCAGAAGCTGCAGAGGAGCTGCTCGTTGCCTTCGGATGCGCGGGCCATGTCTCTCTTGTACTCCAGTTTCGGGGGAACCGCTAGGTCAGGTTCAGGGCCAGGATCTCAGCGATGCTCGATCACTCTGTCAATGATTCCGTACTCGTTCGCTTCTTGCGCCGTCAGGAAGTAGTCGCGCTCCATGTCCTTGGAGACCTTCTCGATGTCCTGACCTGAATGCTGGCTGAAGATCTCCTCGAGCCGTCGCTTCAGCGCGATCGTTTCGCGCGCCGCAATCTCGATATCGGTCGCCTGTCCCTGGAAGCCGCCCGACACCTGGTGGATCAGAATCTTTGCGTTCGGCAGCGCCATTCGCTTCCCTTCTGCGCCGCCGGCGAGCAGGAGCGCACCCATGCTCATCGCGATCCCGACGCAGATCGTCTGGATGTCCGGCTTGACGAACTGCATCGTGTCGTAGATGGCGAGGCCGGCATAGACCGAGCCGCCGGGAGAGTTGATGTAGATCGAGATGTCCTTGTCCGGATCCTCCGACTCGAGGTGCAGCAGCTGCGCCACGATCAGGTTCGCGATCTGGTCGTCCACGGGCGTGCCGAGGAAGATGATCCGCTCGTTCAGCAAGCGGGAGTAGATGTCGAACGAGCGCTCGCCGCGCGACGTCTGCTCGATCACCATCGGGATCAACGGGCTCATGCAGTCTCCTTGCCAGTCACATCAGTTACCTGGGGTCCACAACTTTGTCTCTTGCTCCTGGGATTCCTTGTCGGGTGTCCAGATCGCGTCGCGCGCCTGCGCCTGCTCGAGCGGAATCGGCTTCACCTCGGCGGCGACCCGGTCGAGCGCGGCGCGGAGGCGCAGGTCCTCGCGCAGTTCCTCCTGGCGGCCGTGCTGCCAGAGATCCTCGATCACGTTGTCGGCATCTTCGCCCGCCGCTTCAGCCTGCTCGCGGATCAGCTGCTTGACCTCGTCGTCCGAGACCTCGATTCCGAGCTTGTCCGCGACGGCCTCGAGCGCCAGCTCGCGCGCGACCGAGAGCGCCGCCTCCATCTGCATCGAGCTCGTCAGCTCCTCGGCCGTAGCGGCCGGTCAGCTGGAGATAGGTCTCGGGCGCGATGCCCCGGCGCTCGAGCGAGCGGATGAAGCCGGTCAGCAGCTCGCGCGTGCGCGACTCGACGAGCGGGCCGGCGGGTGCGACCTTGGACGCGGCGACCAGCGCATCGACGGCGTTGGCGCGGAAGACGTTCTCGATCTCGGCGTCGACTGCTTCGCGCAGTCGCTGCTCGATGTCGGCGCGGAGCTCGGCGAGCGTGTCGAACTCGCTGGCCGAGCGGGCGAGCTCGTCGTCGAGCTCAGGCAGTACCTTCTCGCTGATCTCCTTGACGGTGATCTCGACGTTCGAGGTGGACTCGTTCGCGAGCTCGTAGGTGACGGTCTTCGTCTCGCCGGCGGAGGCGCCGACGAGGGCGGCCTCGACCTCTTCGACAAGACGGCCGGAGCCGAGCTCGACGACGGTGTCGCGCTGCGTCTCGCCCTCGGGCGAGACGATGTCGACGACGAGCGTGTCGCCTTCCTGTGCCGGCCGCTCGCCGGCGGGCACGAGCTCTGCGACGGACTCACGCAGCGCCTCGAGCTCCTGGGTGACCAGCTCCTCCGGCACGTCGGCGTCGGGCTTGCCGACCTCGAGCTCAGTCCAGTCGACGACGTCGACCTTCGGCTGCACGGGCACGGTCGCCGTGAACTCCCAGTCGGCCTCGTCCCCGGTCGGGAGCTCGTAGTCGTACTGCGGCTGCGCGACGGGCCGGATGCGCGCGCGGGAGGCGGCGTTCCAGAACCAGCCGCCGATGTGGGTGTCGACCGCCTCGGCCATGATCCGCTCCTTGCCGAGACGCTGGGTCAGGATCGGCACCGGCACCTTGCCCTGCCGGAAGCCGGGGATCTTGACCGACTGCGCCAGATCGGAGGTCGCGTGCTCGATCGCGTGGTGGACGTCGTGGGCCGGCACCTCCACCTTCAGGCGAACGGTGTCGCCGCCGAGCTCCTCGACCTGCGTCGTCATTCGGTCATTCAAGCAGAGGCCGCGCGGGCCGAGTCGAGCTCTCCGGCCAGTTCACGGACCCGGTGCTCGATCTCGTCGCGCAGCTCCCGTACGCGTTCGAGCGACTGGCCGACCGGATCCTCGAGCCCCCAGTCGACGTAGCTCTTGCCGGGCAACACGGGGCAGACGTCGCCGCAGCCCATCGTCACGACCACGTCGGCCCAGGCCGCGTCCGCGTCGGGCTCGAGCTGGCGCGGCGTCCGGCCGGAGAGGTCGTAGCCGATCTCGCGCATCGCCTCGACGACCTCCGGGTGCAGCTGGGACTCCGCGCGACTCCCGGCTGAGCGAACCTCGTGCCCACCGAGGCGCTCGAGGAACGCGTGCGCCATCTGGGAACGGCCGGCGTTGCCGATACAGAGAAAGAGGACGTTTGCCATCGACGTAGGCTAGACGCTGCATGCGGCTCTTCGTCCTCGTCCGCCACGGCCAATCGGAGCTGAACGCCAGCAGGCGCGTGAACGGCGATCCGGCCGTCCGCGTCGCGCTGACGGAGCAGGGCGAAGCCGAGGCGAAGGCCCTCTCGGTTCAGCTCGCGGGAATCGAGCTCGACCTCTGCGTTCACACCCGCTTCGGGCGCACGCAGCAGACGGCGGCGATCGCGCTCGCCGGGCGCGACGTCCCGGTCGAGGTCGAGCCGCTGCTCGACGACATCGACGTCGGCGAGCTCGAAGGCGAGTCGATCGACGACCTACCGAGCGTGGAAGCGCGGGCGCGGGCGCACCGACGCGTTCCCCGGCGGCGAGAGCCTCGACGCGGCGGCGCTGCGCTACGCCGACGCGTACGAGCGGCTACTCGAGCGCAGCGAGCAGCGCATCCTCGTCGTCTCTCACGAGATCCCGGTCCGCTACGCCGTCAACGCCGCCGCCGGCTCGGACGAGCTCGACGGTCCCGCCCACGAGATTCGCAACTGCGTTCCCCACCTCTTCGACGAGGACGGGCTCGCGCGCGCGGTAGCGCGGATCCGAGCGCTCGCCGGCTGACGTCAAACCGCCGCGGTCTCGCCCCCGGCCTGTGCCTTCCAGACGCCGTTCAGCCCGCTCTGCATGTAGGCGTAGAGCGCCGGCGAGAGGACGAGGTAGAGCACGAGCCCGAGCCAGCCGTTGATCGGCGTCTGCCCGGTCAGGCGCTGAGCCGCCTGCACGCGCTTGAACGTGGTCACCGTCGTCCACAGGGCCGGAACGATCAGGAGCGCGCCCGGGAAGAGCGCCAGCGTCGACTTGCGCCGGGCTGTCGCCGAGCTCGCTCGTCCCCTTCGCGCGGCCGAGGTCTGCGAGCTCGCGGTTGATGAAGTACCACCAGCAGACGAGATAGATCGCGAGCGTGATCACGGCGAGGACCGCCACCGCGATCGGGTTCCGCACCTTCGCCGTCGTCCCCGCCCCCGCGATCTGGATTTCCTCAGCCATCGTCCCTTCCTTTCTCGAGCCGGCGGTCGCTTGACCTACTTCTTCTTGCCCTTCTCTTTCTCGTTGTCCTTCTCCTTCTCCTTGTTCTGGCCGGGCGGGCCCGTGTGCTCGTGGTTCTGGTCGCCGTTACCCCAGCCGGGCCGCTGCTCGGTTCCGGCCGGCGGCGGCGCCGTCGGCGACGGCGTCGAGGGAGGCGGCGTCACGATCACCGGTGGTGCGGTCGGGACGGGCTTCGGCGGGCCGGACGGCGTCGGCTTGGGTGCGGGCGTGGGTGTCGGTGTCGGGGTCGGCGTCGGAGTCGGAGTCGGAGTAGGCGTCGGAGCCGGCTGCGGGCCACCCGTCGGCCCGGGCGACGGGGTCGGCGTCGGTGTGGGAGCGGGTGTCGGAGTCGGGTTCGGCTTCGGCGCCGGCGTCGGCTTGGGCGCGGGCTTCGGGGTCGGCTTCGGCGCCGGCTTCGGCGCCGGCTTCGGCGTCCCGCTGGGCGACGAGGCAGGTGCGGCCGGTGAGCTCGGGGCGGTCGGCGACACGGACGCGGGCCGCGGCGTCGCGGTCGCCGTGCCTCGCGGCCGGCCTGTGTTAGCGGTCGCGCCGGGACGGCGAATCGCACCGCTACCCGCCGCAGCCGTCTCCGCCGGGGGCCGTGGCGTCACTTCCGGCAGGTAGATCACCGGCGGCTGGCTCTGCTCCGCGAGCGCCCCGGGCGGAAAGACACGGCCCACTCCGATCCGGGTCCTCGAGCGCGCCGCGCCAGAGGTAGCCGGCCAGCACGGCAACGGCCAGCAGGCTCGAGACGCGAAGGACTGTCCAGGGTGATCTCATTCGCGGCCCCGAGTATTCCCTGTTCGGCGGATGCCCTCGGACGCAACCAGCAGAGGGGTGGCGAACGGGACTCGAACCCGCGACCACCGGGACCACAACCCGGGGCTCTACCAACTGAGCTACCGCCACCTCGACGTGCACAGGATAGCGGCGAGGACGTGGGGCATACTGACCGCGAGCGGCCCCGTAGCTCAGTGGATAGAGCGGCAGGCTTCGAACCTGCGTGCGGAGGTTCGATTCCTCCCGGGGCCATTCCCACCGCTCCGATCCGTCATGTTCGACCTTCCCCCCACCTCTGCTCACCCCCCGTACTCGTTATAGGCCGGATCCGGCAAACGTGGGTAAAACCTGGTCTTCCACCCGTCTATGCTGTCCCTTAGGCGGGCGTGGCGGAACTGGCAGACGCGCCGGGTTTAGGTCCCGGTGGGCTCCGGCCCTTGGAGGTTCAAGTCCTCTCGCCCGCATCAGTGAGCCGCTCGAGAACGTGATCGAGTGGCGGCTCGGGCGGGATCGACTCGGGCGCGGCAGCTCCGAGCTCCGTCTCCGCCAGGCGCGCATAGACCTCCGCCATCGCCTCGAAGAGCGCCGGCGTGAGGCCGACGCTCGCCTGCGTCGCGGCGATCTCGTGCATCTCGCCGACGTACCGGCCCGCCTTGGTCGTCGAGACTGCGAGCAGGCGCGCCGCACGGTCGAGCTGGCGTGGGAACGAATCGTGAAGGTCGTCGAGCACCGCGGCCAGCACATTGTGGGCCTGCGCCGTGACGAGCGCGTGGGCGAGGAGCGCCGTGTGTCCCTTGTACACCGAAGCGGTGCACATCTTGACCGCCGACGCGAGCCCGACGTCGGAGCCGACGGTGCGGAGGTCGAGCCAAGCCGGTCCCGCGGCGGCGAGCTCGGCCGCCCGGGTGCCTGAGAGGTAGACGCGCGAGCGGTAGTCCGCACGCGGCGGTCCCCCGGAGATCGACCCGTCGACGAGCTCGAGTCCAGCGGACTCGAGGATGCGCGCGACCTCGCGCGCAGTCGCGGGCGCGATCGCGTTCCAGTCCGAGACGAGCGGCCGCGCGCCGGTGCGCTCGGCCGCCGCGGCGAGGTCGGACGCGATCGCGCGCGCCTGGTCGGGCGGCGCGATCGAGAGCACGAGGTCGGCCTCCGCGACGACGGCGTCGAGGTCGTCGAGGAGCTCCACCGCCGACCGGCCGGCCAGACTACGCGTCCGCTCGCTCCGCCCGGCGACCGTCGCGATGACGCGGTGGCCCGCCGCCCGGTAGGCGTCGCCGACGGCGCTCCCCATCGCGCCCAGGCTGACGATGCCAACGGTCCGCATCGCCGAACCTTACGACTCAGCTGGGCGGCCCGAGCCTCCTGAGCTCGCGCAATGACTTCGCGTCCGCCGGAGCCGTCGGCGCCGGCGTGGCGCCGAGGTCGGAGTAGTCGGCCGTGTACGTCCACGGACCGGCCGCGTCTCCCCAGGCGAGGGAGACACGGCGGACGATCCCGTCGGCGCCGACCGTCACCGCCACCTGTACCGGTGCGCCGGCTCGAGCGGCGTCGCCGTTGGCGGCGAAGCCGAAGGGGAGCACCCTGATCGACCGACCCTCCTTGAAGCCCGTCTCGCGCGCGACCACGTCCGCCCGCGTCGTCGCCGAGTAGACGGTCGACCCGTCCTCGAGCCGGTGGGCGCTCGCGGCTCCCATGCCGGCGGTGATCTCGGTCAGCGTCGAGCCGCCCACGTCACGACGGATCGCCGTCAGGTACTCGCCCGGCGTCGTGCCGCTCCCAGGGTCGATGCTGCGCGGGTCGCCGAGTTCGACCCAACCGCCGTCGCCCGGGTCGAAGCCGTAGAGGACGCCGTCGACGACGCGCATCCCTCGCGACTTCCGGCTCGAGCCGGCGGCGTCGCTCGAGACCGCCAGGTCGTCGCCGTTCCAGCGCAGCGTCGTCCCCGCCCAGAACTGGCCGCCATGCGTGATTCGCACGACCGCAGTGCCCGAGCGCTCGGCCGACGCCGCCGAGGTCGCAGCCGCTGTTCTCACTGCTGCGGCGGCGTCCTCGACCGGACGCCCCCCCGAGCCCACCGTCAACGCGATCGCGGCAGCGACCACGGCGGCGAGCGCGGCACCGGCGACCGGCACCGGCCGCCGCCGCACTCGCCGCTCGACTCCGTGGTCGGCGGCGATCGCAGCGCGAACCGAGTCGGCCGCGGCGTCGACGGCCGCATCGAACCCGCTCGCGGCACGAGGATTCGCCCGGCGCAGGGCCTCGAAGCTCGGGGACGTCGACATCGTCACGATCCTCCTTCTCTGAGAGCAGCACGGATGGGACGGCGCTCGAGCTCGTCGCGGGCCTGCAGTTCTTCGAAGGCGGCCCGGAATCGGCGCCGTGCACGGTGAAGTCGGCCGCGGACCGTGACCGCCGGACAGCCGAGGACGGTCGCGATCTGCGCGGGCGTCAGCCCCTCCCACTCGGCCAGCAGCAGCACCTCGCGGTCACGCGGGGAGACCCGCCGGAGCGCGTCGAGTGCGGGCGCCTCCTCGCGGTCGGGCGCGGTGTCCGCCCTCGGCGCCGCTGCTTCCTCATGCGCGATCCGCTCGCGGAGCGCGAGCCGGCGCCTGCCCGCCCGCCGGTGGTTCGCGACGGTGCGCCGTGCGGTGGCGTACAGCCACAGCCGAGCCGCATCTCCCTCCGGAACCGACTCGAGCCGCCGCCACGCGGTCAGGAAGACGTCCGCGACGGCGTCCTGCGCGTCGGCGGCCGACCCGAGCCGCCAGCCGCAGTACGCGACCATGTCGGCGCCGTACGACTGGAAGAGCGCTTCGAGACGCTGCCGCCGCTCGGATTCGCGCGACCTCATACCTGCACAGTGTCCGGCAAATCGCGGAGCGTTCGCCCTGCATGCGCCCGGGAGGATTCGAACCTCCGACCAACGGATTAGAAGTCCGTCGCTCTGTCCACTGAGCTACGGGCGCCCGGAAACAGCCTAACCCGAAGGTTCTTCGCCGAACGCTCTCGTGGCCTCTGGCGCGTGGCTGACGGTACGCGGCCGGAGGGGATAGTGCGCGAGCACAGACCCGGAGAGCTGCGTACCGTCAGGCGCGCGAGGGCGGCGGAGCCGGGCTCCGCCCGGCGGGAGCCGCCCGGTCAGTGGCTACGAGCGGACGCCGAAGTCGGATGGTGATGATGACCACGTCGCGGCCGCCGTAGACGCCCGGCGCGGAGCGCACCTTGAGGGCGGAGAGGCCGATCTCGCGCCAGCGCGCGGTGAGGATGTTCTTCCGGTGTCCCGGGCTTTCCATCCAGAGCTTGAGAGCGGCGGCGGCGCTGAGATGGCCGGACGACCAGAGCAGGTTCTCGCCGACCGACCAGCTCTGATAGCCCTCGGGGCTGTAGAAGCGCTGCACGCGCTTCCAGAACTCGGAGCCGTCGCGCGAGTCGTGGTCGAAGAAGCCGAACGTGCCCATCGCGCGCGAGTGCGCGTCGGCGGCCGTCGAGAGCGGCCGCGACAGCCGCAGCGGTGCGAGGCCGTGCTGCCGCCGGATCTTGTTCAGCTCGACGAGCACCTGGCTCTCGAGCTGGTCGGCCGCCGCAAGCGTGCGGACGGGCTTCGAGGCCGCGCCGGCGCCGGCCGCGAAGACGCTCAGGAGCCCCAGCGCCAGTCGCCAGCGCAAGGATCGAGATCCTGGTGCGGTGCCCTCCCACACCCCCTCAATCGGACGCCTACGGCCGGACTGTGATCATCCGATCGAGGTATCTTTTCAAAGGATAATCGCGATCTAGACGACGGTCGGCTCGGCGGCAGGCCCGCGGCTTACCGCGCCGGTGCGCGAGCCAGTCGACGCAGGATCACCTGGATCGCGCCGGCGACCGGAATCGCGGCGAGCGCGCCGACGACGCCGGCGAGCTCGGCGCCGATGAGCACGGCGATCAGCACCGCGAGCGGCGAGAGCTGCACCGTGCGCCCGTAGACGACCGGCTGCAGGACGTGGTTCTCGAGCTGCTGGTAGACGATGAAGAAGATCAGGACGATGACGCCCGACGTCGTCGAGTCGAGGAACGCGACCGTCGTGACGAGGATCGCCGCGATCGTCGCGCCGGCGAGCGGGATCAGATCGAGGATCGCGACGAGGAGCCCGAGCGCGACCGCGTAGGGGACGCCGAGCGCGAGCAGGACGGCGGTCGAGACGACGCCCGGCGATCAGGCTGATCGCGAGGTTGCCGGTGACGTAGCCGCCGATCGTCCGGTAGATGTCGTGGCCGATCTTGCGCCAGCGCGGCTGCTGCTCGGCGGGCAGCAGGCTGTAGAAGCGCTCGACCCACGCCGGCCCCTCGAGCAGCATGAAGAAGGTCAGGAAGGCGATCGTCACCGTCGCGATCACCGCCGTGACGACGCCCTTCGTCACCGCGAGCGCCGTCCCGGAGAACCCGAGCAGCCTCGACGCGCCGCCCTCTGCGAGCGCCTCGCGCACTCGCTCGGTGATCTGGTACTCGCGCTCGAGGAAGCCGAGCCGGCCCCGTCCCGCGGTCAGGTCCTCGACGTAGCCGGGCACCGCGTCGACGAAGTCGTTCACCTGGGAGACGAGCGTCGGGATGATCGTCGCGGCGAGCGCGCCGATCGCGAGGATCGCGCCGATGAAGACGATCGCGACGGCGAGCCCGCGCCGCGCGATGCCGCGCCGCTGGAGCCACTCGACCGCCGGGTTGAGCGCCAGGGCGAGGAAGATCGCGACGAAGATCCAGATCAGGACCCCCTGCGCCGCCTGGACGATCTGGATCAGGACGACGCCGGCGAGGATGATCCCGAGCACGACCAGGACGCGCGCGGGCGGAAGCGGACGAGACGCTCCTCCATCCGCGCGGAGCCTACGGAGCGCCGCGGACGGCGCTGACGCGGTCAGCGCGCCTTGAAGACGAACGGGCCGCAGGCGCCGCCGGTCTCCTCGCGGACGAGCGCGCCCGACGCGTCCTTCGGCGTCACCGTGATCGCGGCGCCGGTGACCTTCACCTCGGCGTAGCTGTAGACGTCCGCGCTCGCGCAGGCCATGCCGACGCCCCGCGGCGGCGCCGGCTTGTAGAAGAGGGCGGTGATCGCCGAGCCCATCCCGGGCCGGCCGAGCGTCTCGTCGACCTCCTTGTTCTGCGTGTTCGTCGCGACCGGGCCCGTGACGACCTCCCAGATCCCGGTCCCGACCGGGCCGCCGGGGCCGAACGTGCTCAGGCGCACCTCGTTGACGAAGTTCGCGTGCGTGTCGGTGGTGAGGAAGAGGACGTTCTTCACGTTCGCCTGCAGGAAGCGGAGCAGCTTCTCGCGCTCGGCCGGGTACCCCTCCCAGCGGTCGTAGGGGAGGGCGAAGAACTGCTGGATCGGCACCTCGTTGACGATCACCTTCCAGGTCGCGGTCGACGCCTTGATCGCCTTCGTGAAGGCGGCGTACTGGCGCGCGCCGAGCATCGTCCGCGACGGATCGGCGAGCGCGTCGAGACAGGCCTGCGGCACCGGGTTCGCCAGCGCGGGCACGAGCGCCGCGAACGCGTCGCGCACCGACTGCGGCGCCGTCGGCGCGAGGTCGCCGTTGCAGATCGCGCGCACCTTGGCGGAGCGGAAGGAGCGCTCGTCGAGGAAGAAGAGCTCGAGGTGCCTGCCCCAGCGGAAGCGTGCGGTAGAGGCCCGTTCGCGGGCCGAGTACGTGACCGGCGCGTAGTCCATGAACGCGATCGCGCCGCGCGCGGAAGATCGGCTTGCGGTGCTCGGGCAGCGAGAAGTCGTTGATGAACTCGTGGTCGTCCCAGTGGCTGTAGAGGCCGGTGCCGCGGCGGAGGTTGCGCAGGTGCCCGAAGCCGAGGTTCTGCTTGTACTTCGCCCACTTCGCCGGGATCGTGAGCGCAGGCGGGACGCCGCCGACCTCGCTGTCGGAGTAGATCGTGTCGCCGAGGTTGATGTTGAAGTGGTTCCGCTCCGCCGCCATCCGGCCGTAGACCTGGAAGAGGTTGTAGGCGGGCTTGCCCGTCTTCGGGTCGCGCGCGCCGTCCGCGTCGCCGCTGATCGCGAAGCGGACGGTCGCGCCGGTGCCCGGCGCCGGGGCGGTCCAGAAGGTGCCGCCGGTCGCCATCTCGGTCTTCCGGTACGGCGTCGAGAAGAGATAGGTGTAGCGCGTCCCCGGCTTCAGGCCGTGCACGCGGCGCTGGACGACGCGGTCGTGCGCGTTCGACGGTCGTCAGCGTGATCTGGACGGGCGGCATTCCCTTGCGCGGCGCCGGCCAGACGTAGAGGCGCACCGCCGAGCTCGTTCGAGCGCGTCCAGAGCAGCGCGCTCGTCGAGGTCATCTCGCCGGCCGCGACGCCGTAGCGGAACCCCGGCGTCGCGCCTCGGCGGCGGGCGCGAGCGCCAGCGCGGCGAGACCGAGGATGATCAGCGGCGCATCGTCGCCCAGCGTACTCGCGCAGTCGTGGATCGAGCGCCGCGAGCGCCAGGTCGACGAGCAGGTTCGCCATGATCACGAACACCGTCAGCACCACCGTCATCCCCATCAGCAGCGGGTAGTCGCTCGCGGTCGTCGCGGAGACGTAGTGGCGTGCGAGCCCCGGAATCGCGAAGACGACCTCGACCACGAACAGAGTCGTGACGAGCGCTCCGAGCAGCGGGCCGACGGCGCTGAGCACGGGAATGAGCGAGTTGCGCAACACATGCTGGACGACGATGCGACGGCCACGGAGGCCCTTGGCGCGGGCGGCGCGGACGTAGTCGTTGCGCATGGTCTCGAGGACGGCGCCTCGGGTCAGGCGGGCGCAGTACGCGAGCGGGACGAGGCCGAGCGTCACCGTCGGCAGGATCTTGGCCCGCCAGCCGTCCCAGCCGGTCGTCGGGACGAGGCCGAGCCGCAGCGCGAAGACGTAAGCGACGGCCCCAGGTTGAAAGGTGGCAACGCCAACGAGGTAGTTGCCGTACTGCTCGTACCAGGGCAGGTCGAGCCCGTAGCGGCGGCGCATGTTGTCGCGAATCGACTGGGGCTGGAAGTCGCCGTACTTCTGCCATTGGCCCTGGGCGGTCAGGCCGACGAGCGGGCCGTGCCGGAATGGGTCGCCGTCGATCGAGCGGACGAGGAAGAAGGTGAGCGTGACCGCGACGAAGACGACGGGAATCGTCCAGAAGATCCGAGCGAGGGCATAACGAAGCATCGCGGGAGCTAGTGCGACCGGGAGCGCACGTCCTCAGCTCGGTCGAGCGTGGTCTGGAACGAGCGCAGGTCCGCGAACGCGACCTCGTACGGCTCGGTCTCCTGCACCTCGACGTTCACCGTGGACGTGATCCGGTCGCGCAGCTGCAGCCGTGCGACGCGGCTCCGGTCGGCGATCTCCTTGCTCTCCCAGAACGAGATCACGTGCGTCGTCCCGGTTTCGTCGCTGCTGAGCATGAGCAGGCCCTCGAACCCCTCGAGGTCGCGGAGCCACTCGACCATCGTCTCGCCGGCCATGGTCGCGACCGCGAGCATGTCCTCGGCCGTTCCTCGTGTCGTTGTCATCGATGCGTGCATCCGGAGGAGCGGGTGGAGGGAATCGAACCCTCATAACTAGCTTGGAAGGCTAGGGCTCTACCATTGAGCTACACCCGCGGCGGTCACGTAGCGTAGCCGCGTGGATCCGTATGCGTGGTCGTGGAACCTCGAGGCGCTGCTCCTCGTCCCGGCCATGACGGCGGGCTACTTCTGGGCGCTGCGGCGCACACCGGCGCCGCGCTGGCGGATCGCCTGCTGGCTCGCTGCGATGGCGCTGCTGCTGGCCGTGACGATCACGCCGATCGAGACGATCTCGCTCAACTTCCTCCTCTCGGTCCACCTGATCCAGAACGTCGTCCTCGCCGAGTGGGCGCCGCTGCTCGTCGCGCTCGCGATCCCGCCCGCGCTCGCCGCGCATGTTCCACGCGTGCCGCCGCTGCTCGCGCTCGCGCTCTGGGTGGTCAACTACGGCGTCTGGCATCTGCCCTGGATCTACGACGCGGCGCTCCGCCACCCCCACTCCCTGCTCCACCTCGAGCACGCCCTCTACTTCCTCACCGGGCTCGCGCTCTGGTGGCCGGTCGTCCACGGCGCGATGACGGCCGGCGCGAAGGCCGCCTACGTCTTCGCGGCGTTCCTGCTCGCGAGCCCGATCGGGCTGATGCTGGCGCTCGTGCCCGATCCGATCTACGACTTCTACGCCGACGCGCCGCGACTGTGGGGGCTGTCCCCGATCCTCGACCAGCAGATCGCCGGCGTCTCGATGGCCGCGGCGGAGGCGGTCGTCTTCTTCGCGGTCTTCGCCTTCTTCTTCGCGCGCTTCTTCGCCGAGCAGGACGCCGCGACCTGAGATCGAACGTCACGGGCATGAACGCGCTCCGCAGATGGTTCGGCTCGCTCTTCCGCACCGGCTCCGAGCCGGGGTCGAGCCTGGACCCCGATCGCCGCGCCGGCAGCGACCGGCGAGCCGGCGACGACCGCCGCTCGCGCCTCGGCGAGCCGCGGACGGCGTCCGACGAGCGCCGCGACGGCTCCGAGCGCCGCTCGGGCACCGACCGCCGCGACACCTAGCCAGATCGTCCCGACGCGCGGCTGCTCTTGAGGCCCGCGAAGCAGGCCTCCTTCAGGGGTCTTCGCGCGAGCGGCATCCGCTCCCGCGGATGCCGCTCTTGCGCAAATAGGTCGGGGCGGCCGGATTCGAACCGGCGTCCTCCGCGTCCCAAACGCGGCGCTCTAACCAGGCTGAGCCACGCCCCGATCCGCTGATCGTACTCGCGGTCGGGGAGCCGGGCCGAGCCGGCTCCCCGAGCGCGTTCCGCCTACAGGTTCGAGAAGAGCAGGTGCGCGTTCGCGCTGCGGGCGTCCGTGACGATGTTCTTCGTCGTCAGGTTGAAGAGCCCGTCGCGGACCTGCTGCGGCGTCGAGCCCGGCGCGCCCTGCAGGTAGAGGGCGGCCACGCCGGCCACGTGCGGCGTCGCCATCGAGGTGCCGCTCATCGTCGCCGTCCCGGTGTCGGTCAGGAACGACGCGGAGGTGATGTTCGAGCCCGGCGCGAAGAAGTCGACGCACGGCCCGAAGTCGCTGAAGCTCGAGCGGGCGTCGGTGGTCGTCGTCGAGCCGACTGTGATCGCCGCGGAGAGGCCGGACGGCGAGCCGGTGCAGGCGTCCTCGGTCTCGTTGCCGGCTGCGACCGCGTAGGTGACACCGTCCGCGATCGAGCTCGCGACGGCCTGCTCGAGCGCGGCCGACTTGCCGCCACCGAGGCTCATGTTCGCGACCGCGGGAGCGCCGGCGGCGTGGTTGCCGGTGACCCAGTCGACGCCGGCGATGACGCCGGAGTTGAGGCCGGTGCCGGCGCACGTGAGCACGCGCACGGCGACGAGGCGGACGCTCTTCGCGACGCCGTAGGTCGAGCCGCCGATCGTGCCGGCGACGTGCGTGCCGTGACCGTGGCAATCGTCGGAGGTGATCCCGACCGGCGTGGTCGTGTCGACGCCGTGGACGGCACGGCCGCCGAACTGCGTGTGCGTCTTGCGGATGCCGGTGTCGATCACGTACGCGGTGACGCCGGCTCCGGTCGCGGTGTAGGTGTAGGAGCCGTCGAGCGGGAGCGCGCGCTGGTCGGTGCGGTCGAGCCCCCAGGTCGCTCCGGTCTGGGTCGTGGTGACATGAACGGTCGAGTCGGACTCGACGTAGGCGACGCGCGCGTCGGCGCGGAGCGCGTCGAGCGACGTTGCGGGGACGAGGGCCGAGTAGCCCTTGAGGGCGTGCCGGTAGACGAAGCCGACGTCGAGCCCGTACCGCGCAGCGTGGTCGGCCGCGACCGCGGCGGGGTTGGTGCCGTCCTTCAGCACGACGATTGTCCCGAGCTGGCCGGCGCTGCCGGCGGTCGCCGCCGGGATCAGCGCGAGCACGAGCAAGCTCAGGACGACGAGCAACCGTTGCATGGGCAGACTCCTTGTTCGAGCGGATGCGCCGCAGGGACAAGCTGCGCTACCCGAATCGCTCGTTTCTATTCGTTCAAACTCAGAATTCCCTCGGAAAGGAATCCATGCTTCCGGGCGTTACAACACTCCGATGAACGACCTCGCCCGCCGGATCCAGCGCACCTATCTGACGCTCCTGCTCGGCAACACCCTGGCGGCGTCGTTCATCTGGGGGATCAACACCCTCTTCCTGCTCGACGCGGGCCTCTCCAACCTGGAGGCGTTCGCGGCGAACGCCTTCTTCACCGCCGGGATGATGATCTTCGAGATCCCGACCGGCATCGTCGCCGACACCTGGGGCCGGCGCACGTCGTATCTGCTCGGCACGCTGACGCTCTCGGCGTCGACGTTCCTCTACTACCTGCTCTGGGTGACCGAAGCGTCGTTCTGGCAGTGGGCGGTCGTCTCGATGCTGCTCGGCCTCGGCTTCACCTTCTTCTCCGGCGCGGTCGAGGCGTGGCTCGTCGACGCGCTCCACTACGCCGGCTACGACGGTGGGCTCGAGGCAGTGCTCGGGCGCGGCCAGATGATCGGCGGGATCGCGATGCTCGGCGGCTCGGTCGCCGGCGGCGTGATCGCGCAGGCGACCTCGCTCGGCGTGCCGTTCCTGCTCCGGGTCGGAGTCCTGCTCGTCATGTTCGCGGTCGCCTGGCGGCTGATGCACGACCTCGGCTTCACGCCCGCCCCGCGGACGAGCCCGCTGCGGGCGACGAAGTCCGTCTTCGACGCCTCGCTCGAGTACGGGCTGAAGAACCCGCCGGTGCGCTGGATGATGCTGGCGGCGCCCTTCACGGCCGGCGTCGGGATCTACACCTTCTACGCGCTGCAGCCGTACCTGCTCGACCTCTACGGCGACCCCGACGCGTACGCCGTCGCCGGGCTCGCGGCCGCGATCGTCGCCGGCTCGCAGATCCTCGGCGGCTACGCCGCGCCGAAGATCCGTGCGCTGTTCGAGAAGCGCACGACGTCGCTGATCCTCGGCTCGGTCACGAGCGCGGCGATCCTCGGCCTGCTGGCGCTCGTCAACTCCTTCTGGGTCGCGCTCGGCACTGCTCGTCGTCTGGGGGCTCGTGTTCGCGGCGAACATGCCGATCCGGCAGGCGTACCTGAACGACATGATCCCGTCGCAGCAGCGGGCGACCGTGCTCTCCTTCGACTCGCTGATGGGCTCGAGCGGCGGTGTCGTGATCCAGCCGGTGCTCGGGAAGACGGCCGACGCGACGAGCTACGGGACCTCGTTCGGCGTTCGGCGCGTTCTTCCAGCTGCTCGCGGTGCCGTTCCTCTTCCGGAGCCGGCACGAGGGCGCCACAGCCGACCGGGCCGTCAGCCTCGCCGAGCCGACCGAGCCGGCGAGCGCAGTGCCGTAGAGGCCGCGTGACCGTCCCGCTCTGGCGCAACCGGGAGTTCGTCCTGCTCGAGACCGGGCGGCTGCTGTCGTCGGCGGGGAACCAGATCTCGTTCATCGCCTACCCGCTGCTCGTCCTCGCCATGACCGGGTCGCCGGCGAAGGCGGGGCTCGTCTCGTTCGCGCGCCTCCTCCCGAACCTGCTTTTCGGACTACTCGCCGGGGTCGCGGCCGACCGCTACGACCGGCGGACGCTGATGATCGGCGCCGACGCGGTCCGGGCGGTCGCTCTCGGGACGCTCGCGGCGGCGATCCTCGCCGATGCGCTTCCGTTCTGGCTGATCCCGGTCGCGGCCTTCGTCCAGGGCATCGGGTCGGTCGTCTTCCGCGCGGCCGAGGCGGGGGCGCTGAAAGCCGTCGTGCCGCGCGCGCAGCTTCCCGCGGCGATCTCCACGATCGAGGCGCGGCTCTCCGCGGTGTCGCTGATCGGGCCGCCGCTCGGCGGCGCGCTCTTCGCCCTCGGTCGAGCCGTGCCCTTCGTCGCGGACACGATCTCGTACGCCTTCTCGCTCCTCTCGCTCGCGCTGATGCGGACGCCGTTCCAGGAGGAGCGCGAGCGCGACTCGGCGCCGTTGCGGACGCAGATCGCGGACGGCTTCCGCTTCCTCTGGCGGGAGCCGTTCGTGCGCACGACCGCGTTCCTCTACGGGATCGGGAACTTCTCGATCCCCGGGATGATCCTCATCCTCATCGTCGTCGCCGAGCGCGACGGGCTCACCCCGGGCCGGATCGGCCTCGTGCTGGCACTGTTCGGCGCGGGCACCCTCCTGGGCGCGCTCGCCTCGCCGCTCTTCCGGCGCGCGCTCTCGGTGCGGACGATCATGCTGCTCGAGTTCTGGAGCGGGCTCGGCGCCGCCGCCTACCTCGTCGTCCCGAGCGTCTGGGTGCTGCTGGCGGCGATGACGGTCCAGGGGATCACGTTGCCCGTCACGAACTCCGTCGTCCACAGCTACCGCCTGGCGATCATCCCCGACCGGCTGCTCGGCCGGGTCGAGACGGTCGCGGGCCAGATCGGCCTCGCGATCGCGCCGCTCGGCCCGCTCGTCGCCGGCGTCCTCCTCAGCGCGACGTCGCCCCGCGTCACGGTCGCCTGCTTCCTCCTCTTCAGCGCCTCGCTCGTCGTCTGGGGGATGCTCAGCCCGGCGCTGAGAAACGCGCCGGACATCCGCAACCTCGATGCGTACGCCGACACGGCATCGGCAACGCCGCTGTCGGGCTAGCCAAACTCTCCTAGTCGACCGAGAGCAGGTCGACCACGAACACGAGTGGCTCGTGCGGCGCGATCACGCCGCCGGCACCGCGCGCCCCGTAGGCCATCGCGGACGGGATCGTCAGCTTGCGGCGGCCACCGACCTGCATTCCCTGGACGCCCGCGTCCCAGCCGGGAATCACCTGGCCCTTGCCGAGCTTGAACTCGAACGGCTGGCCGCGGTTCCAGGAGGCGTCGAATTCCTCGCCGGTCGAGAAGGCGACGCCGACGTAGTGCACGGCGACCTTGGTGCCCGCCACCGCCTCGGCGCCGTCGCCGACCGTGATGTCCTCGATTCCGAGCTCGAACGGGATGTCGCCCTCGGGCTTGTCCAGCTGCGGGCGCTCCGGTGCCATCGCGCGAGAACCTACACGGTGTGCCCGCCTCGCTTGACAATCGAGCTGTGATTTGGTCAACTGACCAAGTCACTCGACTAAGTCAGGAGGCCAACGATGGCCACGGTTCTAGAGCCCGCAGTGCTCGACGAGAAGAAGCTGATGGATTTCGTGTTCAAGGCAGTCGACGAGGTCGGCGCGACGCTCAACGCGGCGCTGGTCGTGATGGGCGACAAGCTCGGCTTCTACCGCGCGCTCGCGCACGCGGGCCCGCTCTCGCCGGCCCAGCTCGCGACGCGCACCGGGACGGCCGAGCGGTACGTCCAGGAATGGCTGAACGCCCAGGCGGCGGGAGGCTACGTCGACTACGACCCCGCGACGGGCCGCTACACGCTCCCGCCCGAGCAGACGGTGGCGCTGACGGACGAGACGAGCCCCGCCTACCTGCCCGGCTTCTTCCAGATGGCGCTCGGCTCGGTGATCGACTCGCCGCGGATCACGGACACCGCACGGAGCGGCGAAGGGCTCGGCTGGCACGAGCACGTCCACGACGTCCACGAGGGCTGCGAGCGTTTCTTCCGGCCCGGCTACAACGCCAACCTCATCGGCGTCTGGCTGCCGGCGCTCGACGGCGTCGTCGAGAAGCTCGAGCGCGGCGGCCGCGTGGCGGACATCGGCTGCGGCCACGGCGCCTCGACGATCCTGATGGCGCAGGCATTCGCGCGATCGACATTCGTCGGCTCGGACTACCACGAGGGGTCGATCGAGACCGCGCGCATCCGCGCCGAGGAGACCGGAGTGGCCGAACGTGTCAGCTTCGAGACCGCGCCCGCCGCGGGCCACCCCGGCGGCGGCTACGACCTCGTGACGATGTTCGACTGCCTCCACGACATGGGCGACCCGGTCGGAGCGGCCCGCAAGGTCCGTGACCTGCTCGCTCCGGACGGCACGTGGATGATCGTCGAGCCGGCGGCCGGTGACCGCGTCGAGGACAACCTCAACCCGGTCGGCCGCGCGTACTACGGCTTCTCGACGCTGCTCTGCACACCGGCGTCCCTTTCACAGGAGGTCGGACTCGCGCTCGGCGCCCAGGCCGGCGAGGCCCGGATCCGCGAGGTCGTGGAGAGCGCCGGCTTCACACGCTTCCGCCGCGTGGGTGAGACGCCGTTCAACCTCGTCTTCGAGGCACGGCCATGAAGCGCCTGGTAATCGCACTCGCGCTGCTCGCCGGCTCTGCGGCGATCTTCGCCGTGGCGCTCGTCTCGCAGCCGGCGGCTGGTAGCCCGGCCCCGCTCAGGGCCGTGCACGACCACTCCGCCAATCGCTCCGCGAAGCAGGAGCGGTATCTCTACGTCACCACGCTCTCCAAGAGCGCGAACGATCCCGACTTCATCGCCGTGATCGGCGCAGACCCGCACCACGCCGACTTCGGCCGGATCGTGGACCGCGTCGACATGCCGAAAACCGGCGACGAGCTCCACCACTTCGGCTACTCGTCCGACCAGAGGCGCCTGATCGTCCCCGGCCTCTTCTCGAACCGCGTCCATGTCTTCGACGTAAAGGGCGGTGGGAAGAAGCTGAAGCTGCGGGCGGTCAACGAGGATCTCGTCGCAGACAGCGGCTACGTCGTGCCGCACGGCGTGATGGCGATGCACGGGATGGTGCTCGCCCCGATGATCGGGGCCGCGAACGACACGACCCGCCCGGGCGGCGTCGTCGAGCTCGACGACAAGACCGGCGAGTTCAAGCGCTACTTCGGCCCTGGCCCCACGCGCGAGCCGGGCGATCTCGGGCCGAAGTACATGTACGACTTCGCAATGCCGCCCGATGCGAAGCACGCGATCAGCACCGCGTTCGGTCCGCCCGCGCTCTGCGGCGGCGGCATCGACCCGACGTGCCTCGGCGACGAGGTCGCCGTCTGGGACGTCGAGCAGGAGAAGGTGATCCAGACCGCCGACCTCGGGACGAACAACGGGGCGCTCATGGTCCGATTCGCCGGCGGGAAGGGTGTCCGCCGGGCGTTCATCAACACGCCCGGGACGAACGCCGTCTGGCTCGCCGACGACGACGACCACGACGGCGTCTTCGACTTCCAGCAGGTGCTCGGGCCGGACGACGGCCTGTTGATCCCGGCGGACCTGCTGCTCTCGTACGACGGCCGCTACATGTACGTGACGAACTGGTTCGCGGACACGGTGCAGCAGTTCGACATCAGCGACCCGTTCGAGCCGGTGCTCAACTCGACCGTCGAGCTGCCGCACCCGAACATGCTGCGGCTCTCCCGCGACAACTCGCGCCTGTACGTGACCAACTCCCTGCTGACGACGTGGGACGACGACACGCGCTTCGGCCCGGCCCGCAACGGCGAGTACGGGCTCTGGCGCTTTGACGTCGACGCGGCGACCGGAAAGCTGACCTCGTTCACGCCCGACGGCAGCGCGTGGGTCAGCTTCGAGAACGTCCGGAAGAAGTCGACGACCGGTCCCGCCGGGGCGCACATGATGCTCTTCGACCCCAGCATCCGGCTGGACCCGGGCGAGCACTGACAGGAGCGACTGATGACGCTTCGACACAAGACGGTGCTCGCCGCGCTCGCGCTCGTCGCACCGGCGGGAGGCGCGGTCGGTGCCGAGTCGCCGAGCGAGCCCGGCCCTCAGGGACCGGCCGGACCGCCGCCTGGCTCGGTTTACGAGCGGCCCGCGCAGATGCCCTTGTGCGAGCTCGGGCCTGGCGAGAGCGGCTTCGACCGGCCTTCTATCAAGGCGGAGGCGACGTGATGGGGCGGCTTCATTCATGAGGCTGGTGAGCGAAGGAGCTCCGGCGTCACGGGCACAGGGCGCCGGAGTCCCTTCGCAGGGCGTCGGACATCGCTTGACGGAGCGGCCGGTGTCTGTTCGAATGTGGCTTAGTCATATGACTAACAAACCTCCTAGAACGACCGGACCCCGGCAACCCGCATGAGCGAACCGGCGACGAAGACCACTGCCCGCTCGGCGGCCGAGGAGGCTCTCCTCGACGCGGCCGAGCGCCTGCTGGTCGACGTCGGCCATGCGGCGATCACGACGCGGCGGCTCGCCGAGGAGGCGGGCGTCAACCACGGCCTCGTCCACTACTACTTCGGCTCGAACGAGAACCTGCTCGTGCGCGCCCTGGAGCGCTTCACCGAGCGGCTGATCGACCGGCAGCGGGAGCTCTATGAGGCCGACATGCCCTTCGTGGAGAAGTGGCGCACCGCGATGCGCTATCTCGTGGGCGAGGACCGCACGTACGAGAAGGTCTGGCTCGAGCTGCAGGCGATGGCCTGGAACGACGCCGGGCTCCGCGACCGGCTCGCGCGCGTGAACGCGGAATGGCGCGCCGTTCTGACCGATGCCTTCCGTGAGCCGCACCGCGAGCTCGGGATCGAGATGCCGCTCGAAGCCCTCGTCTCCCTCGTGATCACGTTCAATGTCGGAATCATGGTCGAGCGCCTGGGCGGAATCGACACCGGGCACGCGGAGCTCCTGGACTGGATCGACAGATGGCTGTCGAGCTGACCACCGAGCGCGCCGCGATCGTCGCGACGGTGCTCGACTACTTCGAGGGCTGGTTCGACGGCGACGCCGCGCGGATCGACCGCGCTCTCCACCCGGCACTCGCAAAGCGGTCGCTCGGACAGGTCGCGTCCGCAGGCGCGCAGCTGCGAGGCGTCACGAAGGAGCAGATGGTGGCGTGGACGGCGGCGGGCGAAGGGAAAGCGGCCGACCACGGGGCCGGCCGGCGAATCGACGTGACCGTGGTCGACGTCCACGGGAACATCGCCAGCGTCGTCGTCGACTCGAACGTCTATCGCGAGTACCTTCATCTCGTTCGGACGGACGACGGCTGGAAGATCGTCAACGCGCTATGGCACTTCACGTAGCACCGGCGCGCGAGCAGACGCGAGCGCGCTACCCGGACGACTCCGGATACGTCGAGCGCGATGGCGTGCGCGTCTTCTACGAGGTCTACGGCTCGGGCGAGCCAACCTTCCTGCTGCTGCCGACGTGGTCGATCATCCACTCGCGGCAGTGGAAGGCGCAGATCCCGTTCCTCGCGCGCGAGCACAGGGTCGTCACGTTCGACGGCCGCGGCAACGGGCGCTCCGACCGTCCGACCGTGTCCGAGGCATACGACGAGCGGGAGTTCGCCCTGGACGCCCTGGCCGTGCTCGACGCGACCGCCACCGACCGCGCCGTCATCGTCGGGTACTCGCTCGGCGCGCCCCGGGGGCTGATCCTCGCGGCCGAGCAGCCGGAGCGCGTCGCGGGCGCGGTCTTCATCGGCCCTGCCTACTCGGGCGGCGGCGAGCCGCTGCCGGAGCGGGTGATGCCGTGGGAGGACGAGCTCGACACCGACGAGGGCTGGGCGAAGTACAACCGGCACTTCTGGCTGCGGGACTACCGCGGCTTCCTCGAGTTCTTCTTCGGGAGGATCTTCCGCGAGCGGCACTCGACGAAGCAGATCGAGGACTGCGTCGGCTGGGGGCTCGAGACGACGGCCGAGACGCTCATCGCCGCGCACTACGGCGCGAAGCCGGAGCCCGAGGAGGCACAGGCGCTCGCGCAGCGCGTGCGCTGTCCGGTGCTGGTGCTCCACGGCGCCGAAGACGCGATCGCGTCACATACGCGCGGGCGCGCTCTCGCCGCGCACACGGGCGGCGACCTCGTCCTGCTCGAAGGGTCCGGACACGCGCCGCACGCACGGGATCCCGTGTTCTTCAACCTCCTGCTGCGCGACTTCGCGCGGAGGCTCGCGTGACCGTCGTCGCGGAACAGCACGAGCAGACCCGCGCCCGCTATCCCGACGAGGAGGGCTACGTCGAGCGCGACGGCGTGCGCGTCTTCTACGAGGTCTACGGCACGCGCGAGCCGACGATCCTGCTGCTGCCGACGTGGGCGCTCATCCACTCGCGCCACTGGAAACTGCAGATCCCGTGGCTCGCACGGCACTGCCGTGTGGTCACGTTCGACGGGCGCGGGAACGGCCGCTCCGACCGCCCGCGGGGTGCCGAGGCATACGCGATCCGCGAGTTCGCCGCCGACACGCTCGCGGTGATGGACGCCACCGCGACGGCGCGCGCCGTCTTCGTCGGTGTGTCGTGCGCGGCGCTCTGGGGCGTCGTGATCGCCGCGGAGCATCCAGAGCGCGTCGCCGGCGCCGCGTTCATCGGGCCGGCCGTCCCGCTGGCGCCGCCGCTGCCCGAGCGCACCGTCTATCCCTTCGACGAGCGGCTCGATGCCGACGAAGGGTGGGCGAAGTACAACATTCATCACTGGCTGCGGGACTATCGGGACTTCCTCGAGTTCTTCATCGGGAAGTGCTTCACGGAGCCGCACTCGACGAAGCCGATCGAGGACGCCGTCGGCTGGGCGCTCGAGACGACCGCCGAGGTGCTCGCGGACCACGACGCCGGCATCGACCTGCCGATCGGCGGCGACTTCAGGGAGCTCTGCGGGCGCGTTCGCTGTCCGGTGCTCGTCATGCACGGCGACGAGGACGCGCTCCACTCGCACGGGCGGGGCGTGGCGCTCGCCGACGCGACGGGCGGGCAGCTCGTCACGCTCCAGGGCTCCGGACACTTTCCGCAGGCGCGGGATCCGGTGATGATCAACCTGCTCCTTCGTGAGTTCGTGGAGCGGCTGCCGTGATCGCCGTCGCGAAAACGCGCGAGCAGTCTCGGGCGCGCTATCCGGACGAGGAGGGGTACGTCGAGCGCGACGGCGTGCGCGTCTTCTACGAGGTCTACGGCGACGCGCCGACCACGTTCCTGCTCTTCCCGACCTCCCCGATCTCCCACTCGCGGCTGTGGAAGGGGCAAGTCCCGTACCTGTCGCGCTACTTCCGCGTCGTTGTGTTCGATCCGCGCGGGAACGGGAAGTCGGACCGGCCGGGCGACGCCGAGGCGTATTCGTACTGGGAGGTGATGAAGGACGGCCGCGCTGTCCTCGAGGCGACCGGCGCGGAGACGGCGCTCTTGGGCGGGCTCTGCGACGGCGGCGGCTACGCGCTCATGCTCGCCGCGACGGACCCCGCAGTCGCGCTCGGCGTCGCCGCGATCTCGCCGTCCGTCCCACGACTCACGCCGGGGCATCCGAACTACCGCCGCTATCCGTCCACCGAGCCGCTCGACACCGACGAAGGCTGGGCCAAGTGGAACGTCCACTACTGGCGGCGCGACTTCCGCGGGTTTCTCGAGTTCTTCTTCTCGCAGCAGCTCCCCGAGGCGCACTCGACGAAGCAGATCGAGGACTGCGTCAGGTGGGGGCTCGACGGAGGCGTGGAGTCACTCGTCCTCGCCGACGAGGAGGCACCGCCGCCGTTCGCGAGCGCGGAGGAGGCACGCGATCTCATTGCACGCGTTCGGTGCCCGGTGCTCGTCGTCCACGGCGAGCTCGACAACTGCCAGACGCGCGAGCGCGCGCTTGCGGTCGCGGAGCTCACGGGCGGAACGTTCGTCGGGCTCGAAGGCGCGGGCCACATGCCGACGGCGCGTCACCCCGTGAAGGTGAACGGCCTGCTGAAGGACTTCGCCGACTCGGTCGCGCCGCCGGCGCCGAAGGTGAAGACGTGGACGCGGGCGCTGAGCCGCAAGCGGCGCGCTCTCTACGTCTCGTCGCCGATCGGGCTCGGCCACGCGCGTCGCGACGTCGCGATCGCGAAGGAGCTCCGGAAGCTCCACCCGGACCTCGAGATCGACTGGCTCGCGCAGCATCCGGTCACTGCGGTGCTCGAGGCCGAGGGCGAGCGGATTCACCCGGCGAGCGCGCTGCTCGCGAACGAGTCGGCGCACATCGAGAGCGAGTCGGCCGAGCACGACCTGCACGCCTTCCAGGCGATCAGGCGGATGGACGAGATCCTGGTCGCCAACTTCATGCTCTTCCTCGACATCGCGCGCGAGGAGAACTACGACCTCTGGATCGGCGACGAGGCCTGGGAGGTCGACTACTTCCTGCACGAGAACCCCGAGCTGAAGTCGGCGGCCTACGTCTGGCTGACGGACTTCGTCGGCTGGCTGCCGATGGACGACGGCGGCGAGCACGAGGCGTTCCTGACGGCCGACTACAACGCCGAGATGATCGAGCACATCGCCCGCTTCCCGCGGATCCGCGACCGCGCCGTCTTCGTCGGCAACCCCGACGACGTCGTCCCCGACTCGTTCGGGCCCGAGCTGCCCGGGGATCCGCGACTGGACCGAGCAGCACTACGACTTCTCCGGCTACGTGACCGGGTTCGAGCCCGTCGCCGACCGCGAGAAGCTGCGTGCCGAGCTCGGCTACAAGCCCGGGGAGCAGGTCTGCATCGTCACCGTCGGCGGCTCCGGCGTCGGCGGGCACCTCCTGCGTCGCGTGTTGGAGGCGTTCCCTCAGGCGAAGGCGCTCGTGCCCGAGCTGCGGATGATCGTCGTCGCCGGGCCGCGGATCGATCCGGGGACGCTGCCCGACGTGCCGGGGCTCGAGATCCGCGCGTACGTGCACGAGCTCTACCGCCACCTCGCCGCCTGCGACCTCGCCGTCGTCCAGGGCGGCCTGACGACCTCGATGGAGCTGACCGCGAACGGCCGCCCCTTCCTCTACTTCCCGCTGCGCCACCACTTCGAGCAGAACTTCCACGTCCACCACCGGCTCGAGCGCTACGGCGCCGGCCGCCGCATGGACTTCGAGAGTGACGGCCCGGCCGAGATCGCGGCGGCGATCGCCGAGGAGATCGGGCGCGAGGTCGACTACCGGCCGGTCGAGACCGACGGCGCCGCCCGTGCAGCGAGGCTGATCGCCGAGCTGCTCTAAAGAGACGAAAGGAGCTGTCATGGCGATCGCAGACAAAGTCGAGACCTACACGGTCCACATCTCGCAGAACAGCTATCTGCCCTACTTCCGCTCGATCAGACTCCGCCTCGAGTCGGGAGGGACGGCGTTCCTTGCATTTCCCAAGGAGCGGCCGGCGGACTGGCTGCAGTTCAAAGGCGGCGGACTGACCAACGTCTTCATGACGGCGGACCAGTTCGACTCCGTCTACCACGTGCTGCAGACCGAGAGCCCGGTGTTCTTCACGGCGCTGAACCTGCTCGGGTTGCAGATCGGCGCCGTCCACACGGAGCTCGACCTCGCGGCCGGTGAGCCGCCCGGCGAAGGTGAGACGGATCCGCAGAGCCTCGAGGCGCTGATCCTGCTCGCCCAACGGCAGGAAGGCGCGTCAGCGTGACGCGAGCGCCGAGGGCGTCTGACAGCCGACGATCGCAGGGGCCTCGTGCACGAGCTCGTCGTTCTCGAGGGCCTCGACCATGAACAGGGCAAAGTCCACGCGGCGGGTGAGGTTGCTCTCGAGGATGGGGTCGCCCACGTGCCGGCTCCAGACGGGCAGGCCCTGGCTCTCGCCCTCCTCGAGGTCGCTCCCGCGCACGACCGTCCAGCGGGTGTCGCTTGCGAACACGCGCCGGCACGCCTCAACCTGGTCGTCGAGGTCGGCGAAGCGAGCGAGCTTCGCGAGCGGGCCGGCGACTTTCACGAGCGCCTTCAGCTTCCACGAGTACACGTCCTTGCCGTCGCGCGTGATGTGCCATCCGCACGAGAAGACGAGGCGCGCTCCCGGTCGCGCGAAGTCGAGCACCGCCTGGGCCGTGCCTGTCGAGTAGCCGTGGACGCCTCGCGGGACGAGCACGACGAGCACCCCGTCGCATCCCGCAACCGCACGCTCGATCACCTCGCGGTCGTCCGTGGCTCCGGGAATCACCGTGATGCGCCCCTTGAACGCTTCGAGTTTCTCCACGCTTTGCTCGCGGCACACACCAACCACCTCGTAGCCGCGGTCGAGCGAGTGCTGGACCATGTACTGCCCGAGCTTCCCAGATGCCCCGACGATGCAGACCTTCATGGCGTGCGTTCCGTCAAACGACCGCCCGTGACTCCGTCCGGCGGAACAGCCAAGCGAGGAGAAGACCGGTCACGAGCGCATAGAAAAGGGTGCCGCTGGCGCCGAAGTTCGTGAACCGCTCGTCGATGTTCGCCGAGATCACGTAGGAGCTGATCAGCCAGGCAAGGGCCCAGGTCGGCGGGTTCGCAACGGCCCACCACGCGGCCTCGGCGAATCCTTGCCGGGCGAGCAGGAGCGCCTGCAGTACCCCGACGCCGAGGCCGGTGATGGCGCCCATCAGCATCAGGTCGACTCGATCGACGCTGTAGTCGACGGCGGCCGCGCCGACAGCAAGGCCGGCGCCCATACCGACGCTCGTCGCGGCGATCCAGAGCCACGGCACGAACCTCCTCAGCGCGAGCCACTGCGCGGTGCCGACTACAGCTCCCGCGATCAAGCCGCCGGCGATCGCCGCCCCGACGGAGTCGACCGCGCCCACAGTCAGGTTCGCGATGAAGCCGCCGATCGGAAAGCCGAGCAGGGCGGCCAGCGGCCAGGCCCAGACGCGTGGCCGGCTGAGCGTTGCCGAGGTCACCGGCTGGGAGGTTGGATGCGATAAGGAGGTCATGCGTCCCTTTCTATTGAACGGAGTGGACTGGCGTCCGCACGGCTGCGAAGCCCCTAACCGCTCGGCGCCGGGGCGGGACTCTCGGGCGTTGTGGTTGGCGGCTCGGGCTGTGCCCCGAATGCGTGTCCTTCGACGTGGACGTCCGGCAGCCAGCTGAGCCAGGAGGGGAGGTACCAGTTCCAATCGCCAAGGAGCTTCATGCTGGCCGGGACGAGTACGGAGCGGACGATGGTGGCGTCGACGAGGAGGGCGATGGCGACACCGAAGCCCATCTGCTGGAACATGACGAGGTCGCCGGCGGCGAAGCCGCTGAAGACGGCGATGATGATCAGCGCGGCTCCGGTGATCAGACGTGCGGTTGAGCCGACGCCGAAGGAGATGGCGCCGGCGGTGTCGCCGGTCTGGCTGTAGCGCTCCTTGATCCGACTGAGCAGGAACACCTGGTAGTCCATCGAGAGGCCGAAGAGGACGGAGAAGAGGAAGAGCGGTACCCACGCCTCGATCGTCTCGACTTGCTGGAAGCCGAGGAGCTCGGCGCCGACTCCCTCCTGGAAGACGAGCACGAGCAGGCCGTAGGCGGCGCCGACTGAGAGCAGGTTGAGCGCGATCGCGACGGCTGGGATCACGATCGAGCGGAAGGCGATCGTGAGCAGGATGAAGCTGAGGCCGAGCACGAAGGCGAACACGATCGGCAGCCAGCTGCCGACGATGTCGAAGTAGTCGACGCTCTCCGCGGTCGATCCGCCGACGAGGACGGTCGTCTCGAGCCCGGCGAAAGCCTCCGGGATCAGGTCGGAACGTAGGTGGCGGAGCGCGGCGGTCGCTTCCGCCCCGTCCGCGTCGCCCGCAACCGGGACCGAGATCAGGACGGTGTCGCCGCCGCCGGAGACTGGTTGCCCGGCCGGGCCGAACGCGTCCTGGTCGGCGAGGCTCCGTGTCAGCTCGGCGATCGCGGTCTGCACGGGCGCTGAGTCGACGTCGTCGCCCCGAATGACGATCTGTGCCGGGTCAACCCCGGTGCCGGGGAAGTCGCGGGTGAGGGCGTCGAAGCCCTGCTTGGAGGGGAAGCGGTCGGGCAGCGTGCTCAGCCCGGAGAAGCCGGTGTTGATCGAGAGCACGGGCAGGGCGGCGGCGAGCAGCAGCGCGGTCGCCGCCACGAGGCTGAGGAGCGGGCGCCGCATCACGCCGCCGACGAGCGCTGACCAGAAGGGGCTTTCAGCGCCGGCGCTGTTGATCGCTCTGCGCCCGATCACCGGGATCCGCAGCGCGTTCACCCGGTCGCCGAGCAGGCTCAATACCGCCGGGAGCAGTGTCAGCGCCGCGACGACCGAGACGATTCCAACGAGGATCGCTCCGAGCGCGAGGCTGCGCAGGATCGTGTCGGGCACGAGCAGCATCCCGCACATCGCGAGCACGAACGCCATCCCGCTGAACAGCACCGCCCGGCTCGCGGTCGCGCCGGACGCCACGATCGCATCGACCTTCTCGAGCCCTCGCCCGCGCTCCTCGCGGAAACGGGAGAGGATGAACAGGGCGTAGTCGATCCCGAGCGCGAGCCCCATCGCCGTGATCATGTTCACGACGAAGAACGAGACCTCGAACGCCTGCCCCACCAGCGCGGTCAACGCGACCGCGATCACGATCGAGAGCAACCCCATCAGCACAGGCACCAGACCCGCGACGACCGTGCCGAAGACGAGCAAGAGGATGATCAGCGCCGCCGGCAGCCCGATCAGGAGCTCACCCTTCTGCAGATCCTCCTCGGAGAGTTTCTCGAAGTCGGCGTCTGCGGTCAGGGAGCCTGTGATCGAGATCTGAAACTCATCCTTGCCGTCCTCGGACTGCACGAGCTCGACGAGCGGGACGACGTCGTCACCGCGGGTGATGACCGGCACCATCGTCGCCTGCCCGTCGTTCGAGACGAGGGACTCGTCGCCCGACGTGTAGAAGCTCTGCGTCTCGGCGACGGCGGGGAGGGCATTCGCGCTCTCGCTCAGCGCCTGCACCTTCGCCTTGAAGGCTGGGTCGCTGACCCCGTAGCGTTCCGAGCGCACCACGATGATCTCGCTCGGCGTCGGCTCGGGCGGGAAGCTCTCGTGGATCAGCGCCTCCGCCTGCTTCGACTCCGGGTTGCTCGTGACATCGCCGTCGGTCGTCAGCGCGTCCCCGAGCAGGAGCGCGATCACGAAGAACGAGACCAGCACGGCGACGAGCCACGCTCCAAGCGTCCACTTCGGACGACTGGCGCATGCCCTCGCGAGACCTTCGGTGGAGATGAACGGCCCCTAACGGAGGTGGTGCAACTCCTTCGACCGTAGCACGGCATCTCGCGAAGGCCCTAACTCCGCCCCGGCGGCTGTCCGCGCGGGTTGCGCGGCCCGGCTCGGGCTAGAAGACAGGGCCTTGCTGCTTCTCCAGCAGCCGGCCCTCGTTGATCGTGCGCGCCATCTCCTTCGATTCAGCCCGGTACCAGCTGCCGTCCTCGAACCGGATGGCGGGGTAGAGCGGCTGGCCGGTCCCCTCGAGCACGACGGTGCGGTTCTTGGGACGCCACGGCCCCGCCACGACCTCGTATCGGATGCCCTGGTCGTCGAGCGCCTTCTGCACTCTCCAGCAAGGGCCGAACTTCCACGGCGTTCCACAGCGATGCAGCGTCACGCCCATTTCAGCCTCCTCGACCTCGGATGGACAGACCCTACGCAGTCGCCCATGGGGCGGCATGACCCTTCCCACGATCCCGTGCCAAGTAGCGGGCCAGCCGTCAGACTCGCCGGCCGCCCAGACCGGCTACTTGATCAGCGTCAGCAGCTTGAACATCGGCAGGTACATGCTGATGATCACGATCCCGACCATGATCCCGACGCCGAGCATCATGATCGGCTCGACGATCGAGGTCAGCGACTGGATCGAGGCGTCGACCTCGTCCTCGTAGAAGTCGGCGATCTTGCCGAGCATCTTCTCGAGCTCTCCGGTCTCCTCGCCGATCTTGACCATCTGGCTGACCATCGCCGGGAAGACAGGGTTCTCGATCAGCGGCTGCGCGATCGGCACGCCCTCACCGACCTTCTGGCGCACGCCGGCGAGCGCGTCCTCGACGACCCAGTTGCCCGCCGTCTGGCCGGTGATCTCGAGCGCCTTGATGATGTCGACGCCGGCAGCGACGAGCGTCGAGAGCGTCCGCGAGAAGCGCGCCATCGTCACCTTGCGGACGACGTCGCCGATCTTCATCGGCAGCCGCAGCTTCAGCCGGTCCCAGCGGCGGCGGCCGGCGTCGGTCTTGAGGAACCGCTTGATCCCGAAGACGCTCGCGATCGAGCCCGGGCAGGAGGATGAACCAGGTCGCCTTGATGAAGTTCGATGCCGCGAGGACGGCCTTCGTCAGCGTCGGCAGGTCGCCACCGAGCTGCGCGAAGATGTTCACGAAGACGGGGACGAGGAAGAGCAGCATCCCGACGAGGACGAGGGTGGCGAAGATCAGCACCATCGTCGGATAGATCATCGCGCCCTTGACCCGGCGCTTGATCTTCGTCTCCTTCTCGATCTGGTACGCGACCCGGTCGAGCACGGTGTCGAGGATTCCGGCCGCCTCACCCGCCTCGACCATCGAGACGTACAGGCGGTTGAAGACCTTCGGGTGGCGGGCCATCGCCTGTGAGAGCAGCATGCCGCCCTCGACGTCGGCGCGGAGCTCGCGGATGACGGCGCCGAGATACCTGTCGTCGGTCTGCTGCTCGAGGATCACGAGCGCGCTGACGACGTTCAGCCCCGCCTCGATCATCGTCGCGAACTGGCGCGAGAAGATCTGGAGCGACTTCGGCTTGATCTTCTTGAAGGCGGTGCGCGCCGATTCCTCGCCGGCCGACGGCAGCTCCTCGAGCTTGGTCGCGAGCAGGCCGCGGACACGGAGTTGCTCGCGCGCCGACGAGTGGTCGGGTGCGTGCACCTCGCCGAGGGACTCGACGCCGAGCGAGTTGATCGCGTTGTACGCGTAGGCCGCCATACCTCATTCCGTATCGGCAGAGGGATGCGCCCGCTTGAGGTTCGCGGCCGAGTTGCCGATGTACCGGGAGTGAAGGATCTGCGGTCCGAAGAGGGTTTTGGCCTGATTGAGCTCCTGGTCTCGATGATGATGCTGAACATCGGCATCCTCGCGATCGTGGCCGCCTTCAACTCGGGCGCGATCGCGCTCAAGAACGCCGGCGAGGTCTCGACCGCCTCGGTGATCGGCGACAAGCAGATGGAGCTCTACCGGGCGCTCAAGTACACGGAGATCGCGCTCGACACAACCGCGGTCGGAACGGCGAATGGTGACACGACCTACCAGTGCGACTTCGCGAACAGAGTCGATCCCGCGGCCGCCTGCGGCGGCGGCAACCAGCAGACGCAGCAGATGAAGACCTGCGGGACGATGACGCCCCAGTGCAACCCGCGGCAGACGGTCACGGGGCCTGACCAGCGCTCCTACCGCATCGACACCTACGTCGTCTCGCAGACGCCGCCGACGGGCCGGGCCGTGAAGCTCGTCACGATCGTCGTTCGCCGCAGCTCCGACCTCCGCGTGCTCGCACGCGTGTCGTCCTCGTTCGACGAGTCCAGCGGCCTCTAGCCGTCAGGCGTCGGGGGTCGGGCGAGAGGACGCTCGCCCAAGCGGGCGTAACGGTCAGCCCGCTTGCTCATCCGATCTCAGTGAGGTTGATCGCGTCAAGCTCCAGGACACGGGTCTGCGACGGCTGCGTCGACACGCTGCACGAACGGGTCCGCTGGGTCGGTCGCCCTCCTCGTCGTAGCGTCAACGGCCTGGCCCGCTCACTTCGTCTTCATCCGTGCCGTCCTACGGGTGCGTCACGATGCCGCGAGCCCCACCACCGAGCGGAAGGGGCGCCAATGCGATTGGAGGCCTAGCGAGTGAAGGGCCGCGCAGCACTTGCAGTTGCAGCCGCGCTTGTGGCGCTGCTGCTCGCTTCGGCCGCCGGGGCCGTGCCCGGCTGGTACTGGCAGTGGGCGAAGTGGCGGCTGGGCCACGACTCATACCGCTGCCATGCCGGCGAGCGGGTGCTGCGCCCGGACGCGCCCGAAAAAGTCCCCGCCTGGGCGTGGGATCGGCTGGATCGTCACGCTGGCGGTCAGTGCGTAAAGTCCGGTGCCACGCCGTCGTCGGCGCCCGTCGCGACCCCCGCCCTCGATCCTCCGCCGCAGGCGCCGGCCGCCCTCGATCCCGCCGAGGCCGCGCTGCGGGACGCCGTGAACGCGGCCCGGCAGGCGAACGGCCTTGCAGACCTGGCTATCGAACCGAGGCTCCAACGCGCCGCGAGGGAACGCAGTGCCGACCTTGTCGCCCACGGGTACTTCGCACACGAGTGGCACGACGGCACCCCCTTCGACACCTGGATCACCCGGTACTGGCCCTGCAGCGGAGCCGGAGAAATCCTTGTCATGCGCACCCCCTCGCTGAACGCCCAGCAAGCGGTGCAGCTCTGGCTCGCCTCGCCTAGCCACCGGGCGAACATGCTCTCGCCCAACTGGCGCAACATGGGCGTCGAGCTCGGCGGCATCTACGGGACCGTGGACTTCGGAGGACCCTGCTGATGAAGGTCAGGCACTTCTCCAGTTTTCTGTTCTGCTGACTCGAAAAGGAGGGAGCGCATGTACGCGCGCGCAACCAGGCTGCGAGGCTCACCCGAACAGCTCCAGGAAGGAATCGTCCACTACGAGGAAGGCATCCCGTCTTTCCGCGAGATCGCCGGCAACCAGGGCGCGTTTCTGCTCGTCGACCGATCAGCAGGCACGGGGATCGGCGTCACTCTCTGGGAGAGTGAAGAAGCGATGCGGGCAAGCCGTCGGCGCGCGGACGAGCTCCGGCAGCAACCTGCTCAGGAATCAAGCGGCGAGATCACGTCGGTAGACGAATATGAGGTCGCCGTCTGGGCAGTCAGCTGATGCGCCTCCGCGCGGGAGCGCGGGGGCCGCCGCGACCTACGGGTAGGGGTCTTCGTAGGTGGTGGTCCCCGTCGTCACGCTCACGGTCGTGGGGCCCGGCGCGGGCGGCGGTGCCGGCGAGCGTGCGACCTGTCCACGGATCTCTCCCGCCGGGTTCTTCGCCGTGTGAACGTTCACATACGCGCCCCCGGCGAGCAGCGCGGTCACGGTCTTCGCGTTCAGCTTCGCCGTTCCGCGCGCGCCCGACCGACACGGGCCGCACAACGAGACCGCCACGGCTCCTGCCTTGCCACGCTTGCCGAGATGGACGTGCGACGCGCTTGCCTTGCCGCTCAGGCCCTGGAAGGTCAGGCGCCAGGACAGTCTCCCGCCGGCGCCGTTGCGGACCAGCCCGGCGGCGAAGGTGCCTCGAGCCGCGGCAGCCGCCTTTGGCTTCGGAACCTCCTGCGACACGTTGAGCTTGGCCGTCAGGCTCAGAGTCGTCGCGTCCCCCACGGCTTGGCCAGCGCCGCTCACGCCGATCCAGACTCCCGCCGTGAAGAGCGCGGTCATCGCTGCCGCACCTGCAACCCGTCCTCGTGTCCGCATCTCGGCTGTGACTACGCGCTCTCGCCGCTCTTGGATTGCAGGCTCGAGTGCTTCGCTTACGATCTCCTCCGTTCACCACAGAGGACGTTCGTTCCCCAAGGCTCTCTGGAGGTACCCGTGCCTCGAACCGGATTCATCGACCACATCGGCATCGGCGTTCCGGATCTCGTCGCGGCCAAGCAGTACTACGACGACCTGATGTCGGTCCTCGGGCTCCGCGAATGGTTCGAGACAGGTCCCGGAGGACCACTCAACTATGGGCCTGACGGTGCCCAAGGCTCACAACTGTTCTTCTACCAAGCAGAGGAACCGGGAACCTACTCACGCCGCGAAACCGGCCTTCATCACATCGCATTCCTGGTCGCGAGCCGCGCGGTCGTTCGAGAAGCACACCAGTGGGCTCGTGCACGCGACGCCGTCGTCCTGGACGAACCCGGCGAGTTCCCCCAGTACGGGCCGCACTGTTTTGCGACCTACTGGCTCGATCCTCATGGCATCAAGCTCGAGGCGGTGTGCCACCAAGCTTCTGCGCCCACCGCGAAGGAACCTCATTCATCCAACCCGGATGATGCGCCTGCTGCACCCGCGGACGAGATTTAGGGAGCTGTAGTTCATCTCTGGTGGTCTGGACGAAAGGAATCATGACAACGACATCGCTGGACGAGCTCGGGCCGGTCGACTACGTCATCGTCGAGTTTCCGGCAGGAAAGAGCAACTTCACGGGCGAGATGGCGGCCGAGCTGGTCGCGCTGGTCGAGGCCGGCACGATCCGCCTCATCGACGTGCTGATCCTGACGAAGGCCGAGGACGGTTCCATCGAGGCGACGGAGCTCTCCGACATCGAAGAGTTGGGCGAGCTACAGGCGCTCGAGGCCCAACTGGCGGAGTTGCTGGCCGAGGAAGACATCGTGCACCTCGCCGCCGCGATGGAGCCGGGAAGCGTTGCCGGCGTCCTGATCTGGGAGAATCTGTGGGCTGCGCCATTCGCATCGGCGGCGCGGCGCTCGGGTGGGCAGCTGATCGCGAACGGCCGCATTCCGATTCAAGCGATCATCGCCTCGATCGAGGCCGATGCAGAACTCGCGACCGAAGGAGTCTGACCATGCCAGTCAGGGCAGCACGCAGAGGACGAGTCGGTGTCATCGGCGCGCCGGTGGCAAAAACCGCCGTCGTGGCCGCAGCCGTCACGCCAGGGCCGTCGCCGGTGGCGAAGACCGCGGTGGTCGCCGCAGCTGTCACACCCGGGCGGCGCCGGAGACGAATCTAGGCGCGCCGGCTACAGCCTGTCCCGGATCCCCGCCAGGCCGCGCTCGGTGTGTGCCGGCTGGTTCGTGAACAGGCCGTAGTGGGCTTCGTACCACGGTCCGAGCCGGTGGTAGAACCGCGCCCGCCGGCGGAGGTCGGGATCGACGTCCCAGTCCGCGAACGGGCCGTTGAGTAGCCAGGAGTAATCGAGAGCGGGATCGCCCAGACGCGCGTCACCCCAGTCGATCACGCCGGCGAGGCGGCCATCGCGGACGAGCAGATGCTCGGGACCGAGGTCGGCGTGGAGAAGGACCGGCTCGAAGTCCATGAGGGTCTCCGTGTCTCCGAAGAGTCGCTTTGCCTGCGGACGCAGGTCTGTGTCGACGAGAGGAAGCACGAGCCGTTCGAACTCCGCGCACTGGACGCGGTATGCCTCGACCCAGTCGAGCCGCTCCAGAGGGAGCCCCGACGGATCGACCGCGTGGAGCGCCTCCAGGAACGCGCGGACGCCCTCGGCGTCCTCGTCGACGAGCGGCTCGCCGCGGATCAGGCGGTAGCCGACGAACAGTGGTTTGCGCGAGATGTGCTCGAACGAGGGCACGTCCACCGGGAGCGCAGGAGCGAGCGCCGGCAACAGCACGAGCTCGACCTCGAGCGCCTCCTCGACGCCGGCGCGCCGAGGAAAGCGGAACACCCAGTCGTCGTCGACGATCGCGACCTCGAAGTCGTACCCGACGTCGATCTCGACAATCGTCGTCGGGCTGCGACCGAGCGCGCCTGCGATCAGCCGGCGACGGTTCGTCGTCACGCACTCACGCGCCGGCGGCGGCGATCAGCCCGGGCCCGAAGCGCGCGAACGCGACCTCGTAGTCGACGACCTCCTCGATCTGCACGCCGGCGATCGAAAGCATCCGCTCGCGGAACTGCGTGCGCGCGTGGCTGTGGCGCTCGGCGACGTCCCGGCTCGCCCAGAACGCCAGCCCGACCGCCTTTCCCTCCGTGGCGAGCAGGAGGAAGCCTTCGAAGCCGTCGGTGTCGCGGAGCCACCGATCCATCTCCTGCCCCACCACCGACGCGTTCTCGATCGGCTCGCCGGTCGTGTCGGCGGTTGTGACTGTGACGTACACGCTTCTCCTCCTTCACCGAGGGGACATTCCACATCGTGCCGGGTCTGCGACGATCGGGCGCGTGTTCAGCGTCGACGACCGCGACCGCGCTCGCGCCCACGTGCTCGCGCTCGCTCGGGCCGATCGACGCGTGGTCGCGGCTGCCGTCGTCGGCGGCCTGGCCGCCGGTGCCGGCGACCGCTGGTCCGATCTCGACCTCACGTTCGCAGTCGACGACGCCGTGCCGGTCACCGACGTCCTCGAGGACTGGACGCGAACGGTCGCTGCCGAGCTCGACGCCGTCCACCTCTTCGACCTCCCCGCCGGAGCAGCGATCTACCGCGTCTTCCTGCTGCCGGGCTGCCTCCAGGTCGACCTCTCGTTCGCACCTACGTCCGCGTTCGGCGCGCGCGGGCCGAGGTTCAGGCTGCTCTTCGGGAGCGCCGTCGACGTGCCGCAGGCACCGCCGGCGCCGGCGAACGAGCTGTTCGGCCTCGCCGTGCACCACGCCGTGCGGGCTCGCTTCTCGATCGAGCGCGGACGCTGGTGGCAGGCGGAGCATTGGATCAGCGGCGTCCGCGACCAGGCTCTCCTGCTCGCGTGCCGCCGCCGCGGTCTCGAGGGAGCGCACGGCCGTCGCTTCGACGACGTGCCGGCGGAGGTGCTGCAACCGTTCGAGGACGCGCTCGTCCGCTCGCTCGAGCCGGACGAGCTCAGGCGTGCGCTCGGCTGCGCGATCTCGGTGCTCCAGGGGGAGTCGACCGAGGCGGCCGACCTCGCCGCGCGCGTCGAGGCTCAGCTACGCGAGCTGGCGGACTCGTCCGGCAGCCAGCCCTCACGGTAGCCCGCCGGCTGACGCCTGGTGAGCTGCGCGTACGCCTCCTTCGGCTCGGTTGTCTCCGCGGGTGCGGAGGCGCCGTGCTTGGCCGCAACCTCGTCGACGGTGTACCCGCCCCAGTCGGGCTTGCCGTCGTGCTCGCGCGCGCCGACGGCCACGACGACGCAGGGCCCAGCTCCGGCGCCGACGATCGTGTGCTTCGCGTTCGGCGGGCAATGGACGAAGTCCCATTGCCGTAGCGGCCGCTCCTCGCCTTCGACGATCAGCACCGCCTCGCCGGCGACGACGAGGAAGTCCTCCTGGTCGGCCTCCCAGTGGTACATCGCCATCGCCTCGCCGGGGCCGAGCACGCTGATGTTGATCCCGAGCTGCGTGAAGTCAAGGCCGCCTTCGAAGTCGCAGAACGCCGAACGCCCGTCTGCGTGGTACCACCGCGCCTCGCGGGCGTTGAGGACGAACCAGCCGTCCCTCTTCGCGACGAGACCTTCCGGGGTCTGCTCGAACTGCGCCTCGGGCACCATCGAGCGAAGCGTATCGCCCGAGCTATTTCTTGGACTTCGGAACCGGGGAGCCCTGGATCGTCAGCAGCTCGAGCTCGTAGCGGCTGCCGTCAGCCGTGTTCTGGAGCGTCAGCTTCTTGCCGAGCGCCAGCGTGATCGTCTCGCCGCCGCTCGCGTACTCGCCGCCGGCGATCCCGATCTCGACCGACTTGCCGTTCTTGGCGACCTTGACGAGCACGAAAGTCGGCTCGTCCTTCGGGAACGAGCCCTCGGTCGCGACGTCCTCGGCGACGCCGTTGACGGAGATCGACGTCGCTGCCGCGATCTCCGGCGCGTCCGGCGTCGAGCCGCCGGTGGTGAAGCCGCCGTCGGCGCCGTCACCGTCCGCTGGCTTGGCGTCGTTCTTCGTGTCCACGGGATCGGTCTCGGTGCCGTCCTTCGGATCGGAGACGCGCGGGGGCGCGGTCGCGACGGGCTCGGCCTGCTGCGCAAACGGATCCTTGCTGGCGAAGCGCTCGAAGGTGGCCAGCTGGCCCTGGACGGCCTCGGGTGAGAGGTCGGAGTCGGCGACTGCGGAGAGCTCGGGGGCGGCCGCGGCCGGCACCTCGCCCGTGGCGGTGCCGCCGGGCGTGGTCGTACCGGGTGCGGGCGTGACTCCCGGCGTCGTGGTAGCGGGCGCGGTCGAGGTCGGCGCCGTCACCGGCTGTGGCCCCTGCAGCATCTTCAGCGTTTTCGGGCCCTGGTAGGCGAGCAGTGCGAGCAGGAGGACGGCGCCTCCGATCGCGATCTTCTTCTGCTTGGCCGCCTTGGCCTTCAGCGGATCGACGCGCTTCGCCATTAACCAGTCGCCTCGCTTCCTGTTGCCTCGCTGCCTGCGGGCGGTGGAACCTCCGCGCCCTCCGTCGTCGCCGGCGGCGTCTCCGCCGGAGGCGGAACCGCGCTCGGCGCCGTGTTGAATCCGTAGACGTACGCGTTCAACTTCAGCCTCGCCGCCAGCAGCGGGAAGCCGCGGTCGGACTCGGAGAAGTCGACGCTCTCGACCGCGAAGAGCCGTCCGGCCGCATGCAGTTCGCCGCGGCGCACCGTCACGAGCGTGCGCAGCCGGAAGAGGAGATCGGAGAGCGCGTAGAAGGAGCCGTCGAAGGCGACGTCGATCGGAACGACCTGGTACGCGGCAACCGGGAGCGCCGACTGGGGCGTGATCGACTTGAAGCGGATCCCCGTCTCGTCGGCGATCCGCGAGAGCTCGAGCAGGATCCCGGGCATGTCGGGCGAGCTCGGCATCGCGATCGAGAGCCGGAAGATGTCCGCGACGGCGATCGGCTGCGTGTCGTCCTGGGCCGCGGTCGCCGCGAGGGCGTCGCGCAGCTCGAGCGACGTGGCCGCGATCTCCTCGTCGAGGCGGGCCGACTCGGCCTTCTTGGGGCTGATCACCATGAAGTAGCCGGCCGCCGCATAGACGAGGATGACGACGCCGACGATCGCGCCGAGGGTGCGATTGTTCAGCCTGCGCTTCATGCGGGCGGCACCTGAGCATCGGCGGGAACGACGGGCGCGGCGGGCGTGGAGCCGGGCGGGCGGACGTCGGCGAGGATCGTGAACTGGACGAGCTCGCGCTCGTTCAGCAGCTGGCTCTGGCTCGACTGCAGCCGCACGTTCGCGAGGTCGGGGATCACCGCGAGCCTGGAGAGGAATCGTGCCACCCCGTTCTGCGAGTACGTCGCACCGGTGAGCGTGAACCCGGAGCCGGCGGCAGCCGCCTGCGTCGCAGCCGGAGCCGCCGCGGAGAGGTTGGTCAGCCAGACGTCCTCGGGGAGCACGAGCGAGACCTGGCGCAGCACGCGGTCCCAGGCGACGCGGCCGGCGAGCGCGGCGGAGAGCGCGCCGACGCGCGCGCCCTTCTCGGCGGCGAGGGCGTCTTCCCTGGACGTGTCGATCACGGGCGCCGTCGGGATCGCGGCGATCTGTGCGCGGAGCGCGTCGAGCTCAGCCTGCTTGCTGTCCGCGGCACCGCCGGCGCTGATCATCATCGACGCGAGCACAGCGGTCGCGAGCGCCGCGCCGCCGATGCCGCCGAAGACGACGCCGCGCTTGGCCTCGAAACTGCGCTTCGCCTCGTCGCGGGGCAGAAGGTTGACGGCTCTCATTGCCCTAGTCCTCGATCCCCAGGCCGATCGCGACCGCGAGCGAACCGACCTGCTCCTGCTCGTGGATCTTCTTCGAGACCTTGACGCGGTTGAGCGGATCGACCACCCGGACCGGGACGCCGATCAGCCGTTCGAGCTCGGCGCCGAGGCCGGGCAGGTGGGCGGTGCCGCCCGTGAGGGCGATCTCGCCGATACCGAGCGAGCCGGGCTGGTTCTGGTAGAACTGGAGCGAGGAGACGAGCTCCCGTGCGAACGTCTGCAACTGCCGCCTCGCGGCCTCCCGCGCGGTCGCGAGCTGCTCCTCGCTGAAGCCGTCGGGAAGCTCCTCGGCGCCTGCGAACGAGAGCGCCCGCTTGACCGTCTCGACCTCGCTCGGCGACATGTCGAGCGCGCGGGCGATCGCGATGTTGAGCGCCCAGCCGCCCCACTCGAGCACGCGCGTGAACTCGCAGACCCGGCCGTCGGAGACGGCGAAGGTGGAGCGGTCGTGACCGACCGAGACGGCGACGAGCGCGCCGCGCTCGGAGCCGGCGCTCGTGTCGTGGGGCGCCGCGACGGCGCGCAGCAGCGCGAACGCCTCGAGGTCGATCCCGACGATCTGCAGGCCGGCCTTGCGGCAGGCGTAGACGTAGCGGTCGACGAGCTCGCGATAGGCGACGACGAGGAGCACGCGCCGGAGCGGCTGGCCGTCCTCGGTGACGCCCTCGGAGAGGACCTGGTAGTCGAGCACGGCTTCCTCGAGCGGGATCGGGAGCACCTCCTGGGCCCGGAAGCGGATCGCATTCGCGAGCTGCTTCGGGTCCTCGATCCCGGTCACCTCGAACGTTCTCACGCCGATCCGGTTGTTGGCGATGCCGAGCCGGACGCTGCGCTTCGGCAGCTTGTGCTGGGCGAAGAACGCCTTGAGCGCGAGCGCCAGCGCCTCGGGATCCCGCAGCTCGCCGTTGACGACGATGCCGTGGTCGAGCGGCGTGCGTGCGGCCTGGACGAGCTCCGGCGACTCGCCGTTGCGAATACGGGCGGCGGCGATCTGGGAGCCGCCGATCTTGAGGCCGACGAGCTGCTTGCCGGCGCCGCCGCGCGAGAGCGTCGGCAGCGTCGGGAGCGACGGACGCGGCCGGGGCGGCCGGCGCAGCTTCGGGCGCTCCCTCGGAGCCTCCTCGGTCAGCACCTCGCCGGCATCCCACTCCTTCGGGGCACGCTTGAACGAGAGGTCGCGCTTGTAGAACGGCACCTTCTTTTCCGCGAGCGTGGCGCCTTCCTCGGCGGCGGGCTTCTCCTTCTTTGCGCGCTTCTCCTTGGCCGGCTTCGGCTCCTTCGGCTCCTTCGGCGGCTTCTCCGCCCTCGGCGTCAGCTTCAGCGAGAGCTGCTTCTTGTAGAAGGGCACCTTCGGCTCGGGAGCGAGCTCGGACTCGGGGATGAGCTCGGGCTCGACCTCCTGCTCGGGCTCGCCTGGCCAGGCGGGCTCAAGGTCGAGCGCCGGCAGGACGGCGGTCGGCAGGTCGAGCTCGAGGTCGAGCTCGGGCTCGGGCTCGGGCTGCGGCTCGGGCTCCGGGACGGGGACGGCCGCGATTGGGACGACGACGGGATCGACGACGTCGGGCACGAGCGAGACCGGCGAGACGACCTCGGCCGGCGGCTCGGACACCTCTTCCAGCGGCTGCGTCAGCCAACCGTGCTCAACGGTGGGCACGAGCGGGGCGACGGGCTCGGGCTCGACAGCCGCCGGCTCGGCAGGCAGCGAGAGCGCCGCGATCGCGGCATCGAGGGCGGGCTCCGCCTCGACGGGCACGGCGAGCTCGGGGTCGAGCTCGGGCATGGGCTCGTGCTCCGCGTCCTTCTTGCGGAGCGAAATCTCCTTTTTCCAGATCGAGCTCGAGCCAGACGCCGCGGGCGCGTCGACTACCTCGTCGGCCGGCTTGCGCCGGAACGAGATCTCCTTCTTCCAGATCGACGTGGGCTTCTCGTCGTCCGCCATCGTCAACCCCCTGCGACCCTGAGGCCCGCGTGCAGCGGCGCCTCCTCGACCGTGTCGTCCTCGAAGCCGGCGCGCTCGAGCAGACCGTCGAGCTGCTCGACGCGGCTCGAGACGGCCAGCGCCGCCTCGCGCGTGATCACGCGGCGAAGAACGAGGTTCGCGAGCGACTGCTCCATCGTCGTCATCCCGCGGCCGGTGGAGGTCTGCATGATCGAATAGATCTGCTCGACCTTCCCCTGCCGGATCAGGTTCCTGGTCGCGTCGTCCGGGAGCAGGATCTCGAGCGCGGCGACGCGGCCCTGGTGGTCGGCGGTCGGGATCAGCGCCTGGGTGACGATTCCCTGCAGCGAGCCCGCGAGCATGATCCGCACCTGCTCCTGCTGCTCGGCCGGAAAGACGTCGATGATCCGGTCGACCGTGCCGGGGGCGCTCTGCGTGTGCAGCGTGCCGAGGACGAGGTGTCCCGTCTCGGCCGCGGTGAGCGCGGTGCCGATCGTCTCGAGGTCGCGCATCTCGCCGACGAGGATCACGTCCGGGTCCTGGCGGAGCGCGGCGCGGAGGGCCTCGCCGAAGCTGGTCGCGTCGACGCCGATCTCGCGCTGGTTGACGATGCAGCGCTTGTGGCGGTGCACGAACTCGATCGGGTCCTCGATCGTGAGGATGTGGTCGGTGCGGTTGCGGTTGACCTCGTCGATCATCGCGGCGAGCGTCGTCGACTTACCGGAGCCGGTCGGGCCGGTCACGAGGACGAGGCCGCGCGGCTGCATCGCCAGCTCGGCGAGCGAGCCGGGGAGATTGAGCTCCTCGAGCGTCTTCAACTCCTCCGGGATGACGCGGAAGGCCGCGCCGAGCGCCTCGCGCTGGAAGTAGACGTTGACACGAAACCGAGCGAGGCCCGGCACTGCATGGGAGGTGTCGATCTGCCGCTTGATCTCGAGCTGCTTCTGCTGCTCGGTGGAGAGAACGCGGTAGAGGAGCTGCTGCGTGTCCTCGGGCGTGAGCACCGGAGCGCCTTCGAGGCGCTCGAGCTCGCCGCGGACGCGGATCGCGGGCGGCGTCCCCACCGAAAGATGGAGGTCGGAGGCGCCGCGCGCGACCATGGCCTCGAGGAGGTCGTCGATCGATCGAACCGCAGCGGCGGGCACGGAGGGCGTGATCCCGGTCACGAGTTCGGCTATCGGCAGAGGCGCGGGGTAACTTGAGTGAGGGATCGGCAGCCTTGCGCGGGCGCGCGAACACCTCTCTTCCTGCCGGAACCTGACTCACTCACCGTGGGGGATGCCGTGGGTGATCGTTCACCCAAACGAGGGGTCTACCGAGGGGTCGCGCCGGCCGATGTCCGGTCAGCCACGCAGTAACTGACCGTCCCTTCGGAAGGAGACACCCCAATGCTTACAGCGCTTCGCAAGCGCCTGGACGCCAAGAGCGAGAAGGGCTTCACCCTGATCGAGCTCCTGGTCGTCATCATCATCATCGGCATCCTGCTCGCGATTGCAGTGCCGTCGTACCTCGGCTTCCGTGACCGCGCCACCCGCGCGGCCAACCAGGCCAACCTGCGCGCAGCCATTCCGGCGATCGAGACGTACTCGGCGGACAACGTCGGCTCCTCGTCGGACGCCGACCTGACGCTGGCCACGTCCGGCTACCAGGGCATGGTCCTCGCTGAGCTCGACGACATCGACGCCGGCATCTCGCCGAACCTCCGCATCACGAACCTCGCGGTCGGCGCCTACTGCGTCGAGACCGGTGCCGACGGCACCGCGTTCGAGTACTACTACGCGCTCGGCATGGCGGCCCCCACCGTCAGCGGTGTGGTCACGCAGGGCACCTGCCCGTAAGCCAGAGCTCGTCTGATCGACCGACGGAGGGCGCGGGAGACCGCGCCCTCCGTCTTTCTTGCGCCAGACCTTCAGACCGCCGCGCCCACTGCCGATAAGGAGAATGAGATGGAGAAGATCAGCCTGCCCGTCCGCATCTTCGCGGTGGTGATCGTCCTGGTCGGCGTCGCGGGCATGCTCGCGATGCGGACGATGGGCGCCAGCGTCGACGAGTCGGCCCCGATCCCGCAGCCGGTCAAGAAGACCGCGACGCCGGCGAAGGCCGCCGCGCAGCCCGCGAAGACGGCCGCCGCTCCCAAGCCTTCGGCGGCCAAGGCCGCGAAGCCCAAGCCCGCCGTCAACCCCGTCGTGCCGCCGTCCGGCTTCCCGGTCGTGGTCGACCGGGCCCTCCGGCAGCACGAGGTCGTCGTCCTCTCCCTCGTCGTCCCGGGTGCACGTGTCGACGAGCTCGCCGCGGCCGAGGCCGAGGCGGGCGCCAAGCTCGGCGGCGCCGGCTTCCTCGCGCTCAACGTCCTCAACGAGGGCGTCGCGCGGTCGCTGCTCGCGAAGCTCGACTCCGTCCAGGATCCGAGCGTGCTCGTCGTGAAGCGGTCGGGCGAGGTGGCGATCGAGCTGGCCGGGTTCGTCGATCGCGAGACGGTCGCCCAGGCCGCCGCGAACGCCCTTCCGTGAGCACGGCCGCCAAGGCGGACGAGCGCGAGCTCTTCGTCCGGCACGCCCGCAAGGACGGACGCTCGGTCGCAGTCCTGCGCGCGATCGACCACGGCGACTCGTGCGTGGTCGAGACCGAGGTCTACCCGACGGGGGCGACGAACGGCGCCGATCCTGTCCGCCCGGGCCCGTACAACTTCGCGAATGCCGCGCAGGCGACGCAGTTCGTCACCGAGGCGGTCGAGGCGCTGATGGTCCTCGGCTGCGACGTCCAGGCCCAGTAGGGCGCCGCCGGTGGACGTCGGCGCGCAGCTGATCCGTTCGAGCGCGCTCCCGCGCGTCGCCGCCCGGCTGGCCACGCCGCCGTTCGCGGTTGCCGCGATCGTCGCGCTCTCGAGCGTGCTGCAGACGGTGCTCGCCTGGCGCCGCCCCACTCCCGGCTACTTCCCCGACGAGTACATGTACGCGGAGCTGGGCCGCTCGCTGCTCGAGAGCGGCACGCCGCTCGTCCGTGGGGAGAGCGCGCACTTCCTGCCGCTGCTGTATCCGCTCCTGACCGCGCCCGCCTGGCTCTGGGACGACGTCGAGCAGGCGTATCGCACGATCCAGGCGATCAACGCCGTCACGATGTCCCTGGCCGCGATCCCCGCCTACCTGCTCGCGCGGCGCCTGCGGGTCGGCGACCGCCTGGCTCTGGCCGCCGCGGCGCTTGCAGTGCTCCTGCCCGAGCTCCTCTATTCCTCGGCCGCCATGGCGGAGACACTTGCGTATCCCCTGGCACTCGCGACCGCAGCGGTCGCCGTGGCTGCGCTCGAGCGGCCGACGCTACGGCTGCAGGTCGCCGTGCTGGCTTTCTCCGGTCTCGCGACCCTGACGCGCCTGCAGCTGGCGGTGCTGCCGCTCTGCTACCTCGGCGCCGTCGTCGCGGTCGGCGCGCGCGACGGCCGGATGCGCGCGACGCTGCGCGAGCACTGGCTCGCGGTGGGCGGGATCGGCGCGACCCTCGTGGTTGGCCTCGGCGCCGCCCTGGCCGGCACCGTCGGCATCTACGGCGACGTCACCGCCTACTCGGTCGAGCCGCTCGTGGCGGTCAAGGGCTTCGGCGCAAACGCGCTCGTGCTCGCCTACGCCGCGGGCTGGGTGCTCGTCCCGGGCGCGCTGATCGGCCTCGCGCTCGCGCTCGCGCGGCCGCGCACCCGCGCGGAGCTCGGCTTCGCCGTCTTCGCCGTCGCGGAGCTCATCCTGCTCCTGCTGGAGGCCTCGGTCGTCGGCGACGCCGGCCGCGTCCAGGAGCGCTACGCCATGTACGCGCTGCCGCTGCTCGTCGTCGCGTTCGCGCTCTACGCGAGCCGCGGCTGGCCGCACCTGCGCGCGAACGTGCTGCTTGCGGCCGTGGCTGCGACAGCGGCCGCCGCGGTCCCGCTCGCCGGCTACGCCGCCGGTGCCGGCAGCAGCCAGTCGGTCGTGCTCACGGCGTTGCGAGAGCTCGAGGAACGGCTCGGTGACGTCGGTCTGGCCTCGCTCACGGTCGCCGCGGGCTCGGCGGCGCTGTCCGCGGCCGTGCTCCTCGTCGCGTTTTCGTATCGGCGCCTCGCGACTCCGGTCGCCATCGCCGTGGCCGTGGTCGCGGCGCTGGCCACGACCGGCGCCGCGTTCACCTACCAGCACGAGGCGCGGAACCTGCTGCGGACGACCTTCCTTCCCGCCGATCCGTCCTGGATCGACGCGGCGGGCGATGCGCCCGTGACGCTCCTCGCCGGGCCGCGTTCGACACGGGCCGACCTGCTCAGCACGCTCTTCTGGAACCCCTCCGTGCGGCACCTCGCCCTCCTCGAGGGCGCCGACCGTCCCGATGCGTTCGCCGTGCTCGAGCCGGCGGTCGACGGCGCCGGCGGCCTCGACCTGCCCGCCGGCCTCCTGCTCACCGACATGCACGGGACGACGATCCTCCTCCGGGACGCAGAGCGCATCGCCTCCGGTCCGACCAAGACGCTCTGGCGTCCCGCCGGCAGGCCGCAGCTGCAGCTGCTCGCCGCCGGCCGCTACTTCAGCGGGCTGATGGCGTCGGACGGCGGCTTCCGCGTCTGGCCGCGCGAGCCGGGCGGCAAGCTCGCCGGCTGGCTCGAGCTCGAGCTCGCCGGGGCGAGCACGACCCCCGTCCCGTTCCAGGTCGAGCTTCCCGGCGACCGCTCGCTCGAGCTGACGATCCCGCCGAGGACTCCGAAGCTCGTCCGGATCCCGGTCTGCAGCCGCGGTGTCTGGAGCGCCGGCTACACGAGCGGCAGCGTCGGCGTCGTCCACGGCACCCGCGTCGGCCTGCGCTCCTCCGAGCCGCGGCTCGTCGACGACCCCTCTGCCTGTCCCTAGGGCGGCCGGAAAGCCTTGTGTTCCTGTAACACAAGCTCCTCCGCGCCGCGGAGCTCTCGCAGCCGTTCGATGACCAGAACCGCGCTCGGCACGCGGCCCGCCGCAAGCGTCGTGGCAGCGCGACCCAGAACCGCCCGTCCGCGCGCCTCGAGCTGACGCCGCCGCCTCTCGATCCGGACGAGCCGGCGGACATGCTGGTAGCTCGGACGCCGCATCCCAAGCCGCTCCGCCGCTCGGCCGACATCGCGCCAGGTCTGGGCCATCGACACCTCGTCGCGGTCGAGCTCGACGACGAGAACGGCTATGCGAGGGTCGTTCGGGGAGAGTGCGAACCTCATCACCCGAGCGTGCCAGCCCGGCGGCGGCGGTTTGTGCCGATTTCGTCGCGTGCGATGAGAGCTTGTGTTACAGGAACACAAGCCATCGTTCGCCGCTGCGGTCTCGAGCTAGACGAGCACGCGCGCGAGCTCTTCCACCGACGTCAGGCCGGCGGCGACCTTCGAGAGGCCGTCGTCCCAGAGCGAGCGCATTCCGGCCTCCATCGCGGCCCGCTCGACGTCCTCGCGGCTCGCGCGCGCGACCGCGAGCTGGGCGATCGTCTCGTTCATCGTCAGCAGCTGGTAGACGCCGACCCGGCCCTTGTAGCCGGTCTGGTTGCAGCGGGGACAGCCGCGCTTGCGATAGAAGGCCATCCCGTCCGAGGCGAGCGCGACGTCGGGTGCAACGCGCGACTGGAGCAGCTCGTCGACCGAGGGCTGGTACATCTCGCAGCAGTGCGTGCAGAGCTTCCGCGCCAGCCGCTGGGCGAGCACGCCGGTGACGGCGGCGCCGGTCAGGAAGGGCTCGACGCCCATCTCGTTCAGGCGCGTGATCGCGCTCGGGGCATCGTTCGTGTGCAGCGTCGAGAGCACGAAGTGACCGGTCAGAGCCGCCTCGATCGAGATCTTGGCGGTCTCGCCGTCCCGGATCTCACCCACCATCACCACGTCGGGGTCGGAGCGGAGGATCGAGCGCAGCGCCGAGGCGAACGTCAGCCCGGCACGGTTGTTGATCTGCACCTGGTTCACGCCCGAGAGCCGGTACTCGACCGGATCCTCGACGGTGATGATGTTGATCTCCGGCCGGTTGATCGTCGTCAGGCCGGCGTAGAGCGTCGTCGACTTACCTGAGCCGGTCGGCCCCGTCACGAGCAGGGCGCCGGTCGGCCGCGCGATGATCTCGGCGAGCCGGGCGCGCATGTCGTCGGAGAGACCGAGCTCCTCGAGCGTCGGGGCACGGCGGGACTTGTCGAGGAGGCGCATCACGACCTTCTCGCCCTCGACGGTCGGCAGGGTCGCGACGCGGATGTCGAGCATGCGGCCGGCGGCCGCGGCGTTCAGCGAGATGCGGCCGTCCTGCGGCTTCCGCCGCTCGGCGATGTCGAGCTTCGCGAGCACCTTCAGGCGGGTCGTCACGCCCGGCGTCATCCGCTTCGGGATCCGCTGCACCTCCTGGAGCACGCCGTCGATGCGGAAGCGGACGGCGAGCGCGTCCTCCTGCGGCTCGAAGTGAACGTCGGAGGCGCCGTCCTCGGCGGCCTGGAAGATGACGGAGTTGACGAGCCGGACGAGCGGCGCGTCGGAGACGCCGTCCTCGACCTCGAGGTCGTCCGCCTCCTCCTCCTCTGCGATCCGCAGCTCCTCGTCGGCCTCCTCCAGCACGGCGCGGGCGCCGAACGCCTCCGAGGCGCGGGCCATCCGGCGCAGCTCGAGGAGGATGTCCTCGCTCGAGGCGACGCCGAGGTCGAGCGGGTAGCGGGTCGCGAGCCTGAGCTCGTCGATTCCGTGCAGGTTGCCCGGGTCGGCGACGGCGATCCGCAGCGTCCCGTTCTCGAGCGCGTACGGGATCGCGGCCACGCGCTCGAGGACGTGGAGCGGAATCTGCTCGGACGCATCCTTGTCGACACCGGTGAGAGCGAGGTCGACGAGGGCGACCTGATAGCGGACGGCGAGCGAGCGGGCGATTCCCTCAGGCGGCGCGACGCCTTCGTCGACGATCGCCTGGGCGAGCGAGCCCTGTCCGGCCCGCCCACGGACCATCGCGAGCTTGTCCTCCGGCACGAGGCCGGTCGCCGAGAGCAGGTCGACGACCAGCTCGGCCATCGCGTTCACGCCCATGCCCGAGGTGAGCGGCTCCGCGCCGGACGTGCCGGTGTCCCCGGCGGCGCCGGGCGTGCGGAGCTTCGGTGGGCGTTCGCTGGCCATATCCCTCGTTCGAGTTATCGGCAGCGGCGCGGCATCCCTTGACCGCTCGCGGGAGTGGCGAGGGCTAGAACAAGGTCAGATACGCGTCCAGGAGCTCGTCGCCGAAGAAGAGGGTGACGACACCGCCGAGCGCGAGGAACGGCGCGAACGGGATCCCCATCTTCCGCGCTGCACTGCCGTGGCGGGCGAAGAGGACGACCGACGGCACCAGCGCGGCGAGCATCCCGATCATCAGCGCCACGGGGACGGTGCGGCCGAGCATCGCGCCGAGCAGGAGCGCCAGCTTGACGTCGCCCATGCCCATCCCCTTGGGATACGCGAGCGCGGCCAGGAAGAGGAAGAACGAGGCGCCGAAGGCGCCGAGCGCCCACTCCGCGCTCGGATGCAGCGCCGTCATCGCGACGAGCACGATCACGGACGCCGGGAGGACGACGACGTTCGGGACGATCCGGTGCGAGAGATCGGTGGCCGAAACGGTGACGAGGGTCGCGCAGAAGAAGGCGGCGACGAATGCCGTGCCCGACCAGCCGAAGGCGAAGAACGACGCGGCGATCAGCAACGCGGTCAGCAGCTCGACGGCGGGATAGACGACGCCGATCTTCTCGCCGCAGCCCTTGCACTTGCCGCGCAGCGCGAGCCAGGAGAGGACGGGGACGTTCTCGTACCAGGAGAGCTCGTGCCCGCAGCTCATGCAGGCAGAGCCGGGGCTGACGATCGACCGCTTCCGCGGCACGCGCGCGGCGACCACGTTCAGGAAGCTGCCGATCGCGAGTCCGGGGACGAACGCAACGGCGGAGAGGGCGACGTTCATCTAGCCCCAGCTCCCGGGCTCGTTGGTGATCGTGACGACGTCCTCGTAGGTTGCAGGCATGCCGGGCATCAGGGTTCCAATCGGCACGTAGTGGTTCACGCTTGAGTTCGCGAACGAGACGCGGCGGGCGATGATCGGCCCCCAGACGGTCGAGCTGTTGGCCTCGGTGTAGTCGTTGACGGCATAGATCGCGCCCTGGAAGCGGGTCGAGTTGGCCGTCGAGACGTTGCCGCCGGAGACGAACGCGAGCAGGTTCTGCTGCGGGTTCCAGTCGGCGTCGCACTCCGGATCGCCGCAGAGCGTGGTCGAGTTCGCGAAGGTGATGTTGCCCGCGGCGTAGATCGTGGCGCGACCGACATAGACCGCCGAGCTGAGATTGCGGAACTGGATCGGCCCGTCGAAGTAGATCGTGCCGTGCATCGTCAAGGTGTGTGCCGTCGCATCCCAGGTCAGCTGACCGACGAGCGCGCCGCCCGCGTCGTAGACGCGGCAGTCGTAGCTCGCGTTCGGAAGCAGGTCGACCGGCGCACGGCTGTTGTTCGGCGTCGCGTCGTTGTCGAACCCGCCCGGGAAGCTGCCGCTCGTGCAGGCGTGACGCGGGCCGGGCTGGGCGTTGAAGTACCAGCCGTTCAGATCCACCGGCGGTTTCGAGAAGTTCGTCGGCGTCGAGTCGGAGATGTCGGCGTAGACGCGCTGCGCAGGGCCGCACGGGCTGACGAGCGCGCCGCCGGCGCCGAGCCGGCAGCCGCCGGCGACGTGGGCCTCGTGGATCTTCGCCGCGGCCGTGCCGACGTGCGCCGTGTTGTTGAGCTCGAGCCAGCCCATCGTCTGCAGGGCGTAGCCGGAGACCTGCGACGAGTTGGACAGCCGCAGGTTGCCGCGCGTGTAGAGCGGGATGTTGATGTCGACGGAGTTGCCGAGGTCGGTCGTGAACGTCGGGTCGTCGACGTAGACGTAGTTCCAGACGGCGTTGTTGTCGCTGCCGTGCTGCGCCGTGCCGATGCTCGCGCGGCCGCTGACCGTGCGGACGACCGGCTCGCTGCCCGGCCCGGTCGGATTGCGGACGGTGCCGACGCCGACGAGCTTCCACGTGCTTCCGGTGAGCGTGCCGTAGTAGCTCGCGTCGCCGGTCTCGAGCGTGATCGTCCGCGACGGAACGGCGTTCCCCATCGTCGGCGTGCCCGAGTTGTAGAGCGTCGAGAAGGCGTAGTTGAGACCCGCCTCGGCCAGCGCCCGCGCCTGGGAGTCCGCGTCGCTGCGCTTCGTCGAGCCGTAGTTCCAGCTCGAGTATGCGATCGCGCTCGAGGCGAGCGTGCCGGTGACGAGCATCGTCATCAGCGCCAGCGGCAACGCAAAAGCGCCCTCGGCGCCCATGCGCGCACGGAGCCTACGAACGGAAAAAGCATGCCCTCGTTCCACTGCGACCTCTCCTCGTCATCGACTCATCAGCCGCAGCAGCTGAAGCACTCTCCCTCACTAAAGCGATGTCCGCCGTCCGGGAATCCCCCCGCCGGGTGAGCCGGCCCTACCCCGAATAGTTCTGCGGCGGCTGCGGTTCCGCGTACACCGTCGGGTTGCCGGGCCAACCGACCGGGACCGAGGTGATCGTCGGGAACTCGTGCGTGACGATGTTGTTCGCGAGCTTGAACGTGCCCGCGACCATCGGTCCGTCGTAGGCGGCGAAGTTGCCGACGTCGACGGCGTAGGTCGCGTAGAGGCTGCCCTGCATACGCGACGAGTTCTCCATGATGACGCTGTTGCCGGAGCCGTCGTTGCCGTTCGCGATGATGCCGAGGTTGTCGGTGTTCGGGTCCCAGGCGGCGAAGTCACAGTTGCCGGCGGCGACCCCGCCGCAGAGCTGCGCGCTCCCGTCGATCCGGAACGTGCCGGAGAGATAGAGCGTTGCGAGGCCGTCGTACTCGTTGACGGAGTTGTTCGAGATCGTCGCCGAGCCGTCGATGTAGATCGCGCCCAGCACGGTCAGCTTCTTCGTGGTGTTGTTCCACGAGAGCTCGCCGAGCAGGTCGGTCTGGTTCGGCGGGATGTCGTAGTACTTGCAGCTGTAGCTCGAGCTCGGCGTCAGGTTGATCGTGCCGGCGTTGTTGTTCATCCCGCCGGCCGGCGAGCCCTCGAACGCCGGCGGCGTCCCGGTCGTCGTCGTGCAGGCCTGGTTCGGGCCGGGCTTCGCGTTCGTGTACCAGAAGGCGAAGTCGGCGGTCGGGCCTTCTCCGGGGAGCGTGCCGCTCAGGATCGTCGTCGCGTTGACGCGGGTCGACGAGCTGCACGGTGTCACCCAGGCGCCGCTCGTGCCGACCCGGCAACCGAGCCCGACCTGAGCTTGGTTGATCTTGTTCGCGGCAGTGCCGACGCTGCCCGTGCCCCCGAACTGGATGTGCTGGCCGACGTAGATGTTCGTGATGTCGGGCGCGGCGGCCTTCACGACCGCGGAGGAGTTCTCGAAGCAGAGGTCGCCCATGATGAAGAGCGACGTGTCGACGCTGACGCTGTTCGAAAGGAGGACATCGCACGCGTTGGCGGTGTCCTTCGCGAACATGAAGTTCCAGGCGTTCGAGTTCAGCTCCTGCTTCAGCGACGGCTGGATCTTGATCGTCGACGTCGCCTCGCGGCGCACGACCTGGGTCTTGCCGGTCGGGTCGGTGACGTAGCCGACCCCGTGCATGATCCACTGGTGGCCGGTGAGGACGCCCCACCACTTCACGGTGCCGCCCTCGTACTGGGAGATGTAGTTCGCGTGCGCCGGGTTCGACGCGTCGGGCTCACTGCTCGGGAGCACGTTCGGGTCGAGCGCGTCGTTCGACGGCTTCGAGAGCACGGCGGCGCCGTTGGCGAGGCCGGCCTCGGCGAGCGAGTACGCGATCTGGTCGGCCTTCGAGCGGACCGAGCCGCGCGAGTTCGAGGTCGTGTACTGGATCGCGGCCGTCAAGGTCACGGTCGTGACGAGCATCGTCAGCATCGTGAAGACGAGGCTGAAGCCGCCCTCGTCCTTGAGCCGCAGCCGCCTCATGAGCGGGTGCTGTTCCGCAGCACGATGTCGTCCTCGAGGTTGTAGAGGAAGCGCGGCTCGCTCGGCTTGATGTTGATCGGCAGCCGGACGTTGAGGAACGCGAGCTTGTCCACCGTCTGCGCCGTGTAGATGAAGATCGACGACGCGGTCACGTAGTCGGCGTAGCGCTTGCCGGTGCCGCTGCACGACGAGCCCGGGTAGCGCCAGAGGCCCCAGCGGTTCGTCCCGTTCGCGACCGTGCACCAGGTGATCGCCGTGTTTCCGCCCGAGGTCGGGCAGGTCGCGGGGATGGTCAGCGTCACGGACGCGGCGGCGCCGACCGGGGCGACGGACATCGCGCAGTGCACCTCGCGGCGCATCAGGTCGAGCCCGAGTCGGGCCTGCGTCTGTGCCTGGAAACGGCGGTTCATGTCGACCTCCGAGTTGGTGGCGCTGACGAGAAGGACGCTGACGGAGGTCATGACGCTGGCGAGGATGCTCATCGAGATGATCAGCTCCATCAGGCTGTAACCGCGCTGTTCGCGGAGGAGCCGGACGAGCAGACGCCTCAACTCGACCTCGTCTTCACCTCGGCGAGGGTGCGACGGGCGATCCGCTCGCTCTGGGCGCCGACCCCCCAGAGCCGCTGAACGCGCTCGTCCACGGCGATCAGGGTGCGCAACGCCTGGGCGCCGTTCGCCCAGCCGAAGCCTGCGCCGGTGACGATCCAGTTGTGCTGGTAGAGCCAGTGGTCGACGGCCTCGCGCGAGCGCCGGGGATGCCTCTCGACCCATGCCGCGAGCTGCTTCGCGCGGACGCTGAGCAGGACCTCGTCGAGCGGCTCGGCGGGAGCGCCGGCCACGGCGAACGCGGGCTTGCGCGATGCGGCGGCTGCTGCGGGCTTCGGCTTCGCCTTCGGCTCGACCTTGGCCGGCTTCGGCGCGGAGGCGGCGGCCGTCGTCCGGGCGGGCTTCGGCTTCGGCTGCACCGCGCCGACGAGCCGGGCGGGCTTGCCGGCGTACGGGGAGACGTTCTCGGGGACGCCCTCCTGCTTGTACGAGCCGTTCCGGTTCAGGCGGAGGACGACGATCGGCGCACCGTCGGCGATCACGCGCGCGCCGGGTGCGGGCGACTGCGAGACGACGACGTTGGCAGCGAAGCCGGGCACCGAGCCCTCGACGCGCCAGGCGAAGCCTCCCTGCTCGAGCGAGCCCTTCGCGAAGACATAGGCCTGCTTGCGGACGTCGGGGACGACGAGCGGCTCCGGCTCGGCGGCAACGGGGGTCACCGCCGGGGCGTTGGGAGTCGAGAGCGTCGAGGTCGCCGCGAACGCAAGCGTGCCCGTGACGAGGCCGATCGCACACACGATCACGCCAACGCGCGGCAACCGGCCGATGACTCCCGCAGTCATACCGCGTCCTTCGGCAGAAGCAGGCACGAACTCAACCCCCCGAGAGCGTGAATTCGACAACGTCCCCGGCCGGCTCCTCCGGCGGCACGAGCGCGAAGACGGGCGTCGTCCTGACGTCCGGCTCAGCCGGCCCGTCCTGCCACATGAAGGCGATCCCGGCGAACTCCTGGAACCACGGCATCTCCTGCGGATAGCGCGCGGGCCGCAGGCCGAGGTGCAGGTGCGGACCGGTCGAATGGCCGGTGGAGCCGACGAGACCGACCCACTGGCCGGCGCTCAGGACCAAGCCCTGCTCGAGGCCGGGGTCACGGTAGGAGAGATGGCAGTAGACCCACTCGAGCCCGTCGAGCGTCTGGAGAACGAAGCCGGTGCCGCAGCGGCCGTCGTCCACGACCGAGAGCACGATCCCGTCCGCGAGCGCGTAGAGCGGCGCGCCCAGCGGGGCCGCGATGTCGGCGGCGGGGTAGTCGTGGTGGTGGTGTCCGACGGAGACCACGCCGGGGCCGCCGCCGACCGGGAAGACGTAGCCGTCTGCCCTCGTCGGCATCCGCAGCACACCGGCGGCGGCGGGCGCGAACGCTGCCGACTCGGCGCCGCTCCGGGCGGTCTCGAGCGCGGCCTGCGCCTGCTCCAGCTCGCTGCGGAGCCGATCTGTCTCGGCCGTGGCCGCGGCGAGCTCCTGGCCCGCCTGGAACGCGTCCTTCTCCGCGAGCACGCGGTCGGAGAGGAGCTGCTCGAGATCCTCGGCGGCGGCCGTGAGCCGCGCCGAGGTCGCGGACGACTCCGACTCGACCGCCTCGGCGGCGGCGAGCTGCTCGGCGAGCGACGCCACCTGCTCCTGCGCCTCCTCCAGCGCCAGTGCCATCCGGTCGAGCGAGAAGACGGCGTCGGCGCCCGCGAGGTCGCCACCGAACATGGCGGCCAGCTGCAGGACGTCGTCGACGTACCACTGCGCGTGGTTGTAGGCGAAGATCGCGCGGGAGATGTCGGTGCGGCCGTTCGCGGCGGCGAGGTAGCGCGCCGCGGAGTGGATCGCGTCCTCCGGGTTCCACGGGTCGGCGATGCCGTCGCCGTTCCCGTCCGTGCCCCAGCGCAGCCAGGTGTCGGGCATGAACTGCATCCAGCCGACCGCTCCGGCCGAGCTCGGCCCCATGTTGCGGCCGAAGTTCGACTCGATCTTGTTGATCGCGGCGAGCACCTGCCACGGGATCCCGTAGGCGGCGCCGGCGTGGACCCAGAGCGCCTGCAGCTCCTCGTAGGAGAGCTCGCGGACGGGTAGGAAGGCCGATTCCCAGGCTCCGGGCGGGAGCAGGATCGAGCCGGTCCGGTTCGGCACCTCGGCGCTCGGCAGCGCCACCGGCCCGTCGGGTACGGCGACGAAGCTGTCCGGGACGACGGTGAAGGTGTCCGCGGACGCGCTTCCGGCGCCCAGGGCGAGAGCGAGCAGTGCGGCCGCGGCGAAACGGCGCATCAGGCGTCCGCGTGACGGATGACGCGGAGGGCAGGCACGTCGTCCTCCGGCTCGACGGCCTCGGCAGCCGCCTCCTCCTGCGCGATCTCGACCGTCTGGCGCTTGAGCGCCTGGTCGAGCGCGACCTGGAAGTCGTGCACGTTCGTGGCCGCGTTGGCCGCGAGCTCGCGCTCGACCCGGCCCGCGAGGACGAGCTCGATCAAGGCCTTCTCGAAGGTCTGCATGTCGAAGAAGCCGCCCTCGGCGACCGCGTCGGCGATCTCCTCGGTGCGCTGCTCCCTGATCAGGTCGGAGATGCGCGAGTTCATCACCATCACCTCGACGGCAGCGACGCGCCCGCCGCCGACGCGCGGCAGGAGCCGCTGGCTGATCACGCCGCGGAGCACGCCGGCGAGCACGGAGCGGATCTGCTGCTGCTTGGCGGGCGGGAAGAACTCGATCACGCGGCCCACGCTCTCGGCGGCGTCGATCGTATGCAGGGTCGAGAAGACGAGATGGCCGGACTCGGCGGCCTGGAGCGCTGTCTGCGCCGTCTCGACGTCGCGCAGCTCGCCGATCAGGATCGTGTCGGGATCCTGGCGGAGCACGCGCCGGAGCGCCTGGGCGAAGCTCTCCGTGTCGAGACCGACCTCACGCTGGTTGACGATCGACATCCGGTCGGAGTGGAGGATCTCGATCGGATCCTCGATCGTGACGATGTGCTGGCTCCGCGTCCGGTTGATGTGGTCGAGCATCGACGCGAGCGTCGTCGTCTTGCCGGAGCCGGTTGCGCCGGTGACGAGGATCAGGCCGCGGTGCTCGCCCGCGAGGCGGCCGACGCCGGGCGGCATCCCCAGTTGCTCGAAGCTCGGCACGTCGCGCGGGATGACGCGGAAGGCGAAGGAGATGGCGCCGCGCTGGCGGAAGGCGTTGACGCGAAAGCGGGGCAGGCCCTCGGCCGTGTAGGCGAGGTCGAGGTCGCCGCTGTCGTGGAACTGGCGCATCCGCTCCGGCGCGACTCGGGTCACCGCTTCGAGCGCGGCGAGCAGGTTCTGCTCGTTCAGCGGCGGGCACTCGGGGAGCGGCGAGATCGAGCCGTCCGTCCGCAGCATCGGCGGCTGGTCGACCTTCAGGTGGATGTCGCTCGCGCCGAGCTCGACGGCGATGCGGAGGATGGCATTCAGGTCCATAGGGCGTCGAGGTGAGGAATCGGCAGGTTTGCGATCCGGCTTTAGAGCCGGGCCAGCAGCCGCAGCGGCGGCCGGGCCAGACCGCGGGCGTCATCCGGGTGCGCAACGTCGCCGGTGAGCAGCCCCGCCAGCACGCGCCAGACCGCCGGGATCCTCGCGATCTCGAACGCGGCGCGCGGATGCCGGTCGAGCACGAGCTTCGCCTTCCAGGAGGCGGCGGCGAAGCGGCCGAGCGCGGCGTGCAGGTCGTCCTCGTACTGCGCCGTGCTCCCGGCGAGGATCGCGTCGGCGGCGAGCCGCGCGGAGACGAGCGCCTCGTAGATCCCGTCGCCCGAGAGCGGATCGACCAGCCCGGCCGCGTCGCCGACGAGCAGGACCGGGCCGCGCGCGGCGTTCGTCGTCCGGCGGGTCGGCAGCCGGCGGCCCTGCAGGCGGGTGAGGTGCGTGTCGTCGACGCCATGCTCGGCACAGAGCCGCCGCAGGTGGGCACGCAGCCGTGGGCCCTCGGCCGCCCAGCCGCCGACGCCGTAGTTCGCGTGACCGGCCTTCGGGAAGACCCAGCCATAGCCGCCGGGGACGACGCCGAGCTCGATCGTCGCGCGCCCCGGCTGTCGGTCCGGCAGCGGCCCGTTCCCCTCGAGCGCGATCCCGTAGAGGATGCCGCCGCCGAGCCCGGCGTCGCGGGCGATTCGCCCGTTGACGCCGTCGGCGCCGACGAGCACGCGCCCGTGGACGGCCGCCCCGCCGACCCGGAGCGAGGCTCCGTCCGGTCCGACCATTAGACCTTCGACCGTGACACCGTCGCGAAAGACAGCTCCTGCCGCCGCCGCCTGCTCGACCAGGAAGGCGTCGAGCCGGCGCCGCTGGGTCATCAGGACGAGCGGAGCCTCGCTGCGGCGCTCGAAGCGCTTCCGGTAGCCGAGCCGCACCTCGAACGCGTGGACGACGTCCTCGACGACGGGCGTCACGTCGACGGGCAGCTCGCGAACGGCCCGACCGGTGAGACCGCCGCCGCACGGCTTGTCGCGGGGGAAGCGGGCGCGGTCGGCCAGGAGCACGCGGGCGCCCTCGCGCGCCAACCGGATCGCCGTCGCCGACCCAGCCGGCCCGGCCCCGACGACGATCGCGTCGAAGCGTTCCACAGGCTGAGGCTACAATGGCCACCCTGCAGGGGTGCCCGAGCGGCCAAAGGGAGCGGGCTGTAAACCCGCCGGCTCAGCCTACGAAGGTTCGAATCCTTCCCCCTGCATTGATTAAGACCGCGGCGCAACCAGGATCGGGATCTGCGGGAGCAGATCCCGATCCGCGCCAAGACCCCTGAAGGGTCGCTTCGCTCCCTCCGTCGCATGCTAACTCGGGATCCGCAGAGCGGATCTCCGACGCGCGCAAACCCCTGAAGGGTCGCTTCGCTCCCGCTCTCGTCCTTATCGGGCTTCGACTGCACAGAAGAAGTCCCGGAGGGTCCGAAGGTAGCGCTCCGTTTCCTCGAGGACGGGCGTGTGTGAGCTCTCGGCGAAGACGACCTCGCGGGCGTGTGGAATTCCCTTGGTGAGGGTCTTCGAGATTGCCGCTGTCGAGAGGTCGTGGGCGCCGCGGAGGATCAAGGTCGGCATCGTCAGCTCGCCGAGACGCGGGCGGACGTCCCAGCCGGCGAGCGCGCCGGTCATCGTCCACTCGTTCTGTCCCCACATGGCCTCGTAGACCGCGCTGTTCTTCTCTTCGCGCATGCGGACGAGCTCGAGTGGCTCGGTTGCGCCGCGGAAGAAGTGACGACGCTCGAACTCCTCGAGCACTTCGTCGTCGTCGCCTTCGATCGCATCGCGGAGCCGCTTCACCTCGACAACCCACTCGTCCGCGCTCGCCAGCGTCGAGCTGAGTACGACGCTCCGGATCGAGGCGGGACGCGCAAGCGCGTGCTCGAGGGCAAGCATCCCGCCCCAGGAGGTCCCGAGGAGGTGGATCTGGTCGAGGCCGAGGTGGTCGCGCAGGCGCTCGAGCTCCTCGGTGAAGATCTCGAGGCTCCAGCTGACGTCATCCGGCCGATCCGAGCGACCGCAGCCGAGCTGGTCGTAGAAGACGACGGGCCGCTCCCCAGCGAGCCGCTCGAGCGGCCGGAAGTAGTTGTGCGTCGACCCCGGCCCGCCATGCAGGCAGACGAGCGGCGTCCGTCCTCCCTCGCCGGTAACGCGGTACCACGTCCGACCAACCGGCCGCTCGAGGAATCCCTCCATCACGCGAGCCTACGAAAACGCCTTGGTACCCTGTGGCCGCTGCCCTCTTAGCTCAGCTGGTAGAGCACCTCCATGGTAAGGAGGGGGTCGACGGTTCGAGTCCGTCAGAGGGCTCTGCAAAAGCCCAGCAAATGCCGGCTTTTGATTTCGGATTGACTTGCACGAGCTCCAGTTTGCACAGGGTATGGAGCCGTTTATGGAGCTTTCAGGTCGAAAACGCGATCCCCGCAAGCCGCGTTTTGGACCGAGAAGCGCGCATTCGAACGACGATGTCGGGCTGACCCCGGCTACTCCCGCCTCGATCCTCGCTAGGCGTCCGCGTCAAGCAGGGCGTAGAGCCGTCGCTGGATCGTCTCTTGCTCAACCTTCGCACCAGCTGCGGCGATCGCCGTTCGCAGCGGCTCGAGCGCCGCGCCGTCACCGGCATATCGCTCCAGCTGCGCCTCGTCCCAACGGTTCAACGGCAAGCGCTTGCGGGCGCGCGCGAACAGCTCGGGCGTCATGCCCGTTGGCGCGAGCGAGACGCCGCTGCGCTCCTCGAGCAATCGGGCGATGCGGATGCCCGCGGGGTCGAGATCGAAGACGGCATGGAAGCGCACGTCGGGCTGGAGCTCGGCGAGGCGGCGCACCAGCGCGACCTCGGCCGGCGGCGGCCCGCCGGGAACCCAGACGACGAGATAGTCGCGATCGGCGAGCGCCAGCAAGTGGCGGAAGGTCTCGCAGGACCCTCTACCGAGCTAACAAAGTCCTACTACTAGGCTTTCCGCATGAAGATCTTCAATCTCAACGCAGACGAGTGGGATCGCACGGAAGAGCGCGAGGGCTGGCGCTTCAAGGACGCCTGGGTCGGCGCGCACACCGACGCCGAGCTGATCGGCGCGAGCATGTACGAGGTCGAGCCGGGTAACAAGCAGGGGCCATTTCACACCCACCACGCGAACGAGGAATGGGTGATCGTCCTCCGCGGCGAGCCGACGCTCCGCACGCACGAGGGCGAGCAGCAGCTGCGCGAGGGCGACGTCGTCGCGTTCCCGCGCGGCAAGGAGGGCGCGCACCAGATCCGCAACGACACGGACGCGCCCGTCCGCGTCCTCATGCTCTCCACGCTGATCGCGCCGGACATCGTCGAGTACCTCGACACGGGCAAGATCGGCGCGCGGAGCGTCGCCGGCGAGCGGATCATCTTCGCTCGCCCCGGGCCTGAGCTCGAATACTGGGAAGGCGAGGACTAAAGCCACTTCCGGCGTACCATCACCGCGATGATTCGAATCGGCTCGATCGTTTTGCGCGTGGACGATCTGCAGCGCCAGACGGAATTCTGGGAGGCGGCACTCGGCTACGTGCGCCGGGACAGCGGTGAAAGCGACGACTTCGTGCTGCTCGCCCGCCCGACGGCGCCGGGCCGAACCTCCACCTCGGCGCCCGCGACCCGGGCACGGACGACTTCGTCATGGTCGGGAAGTGCTTCAAGGGGCTGACGGACGAGCTCCTGACGTGGCAGACGAAGCAGCTGCTCGCGCGCGAGACCGGCCGCCGCGGGATCGCCGTGCTCGTCCGCCCCGAGCTCGTCGTCGAGATCGCACTCGACGGCGTGCAGTCCTCGACGCGCTACGCCGGCGGCGTCGCGCTCCGCTTTGCCCGCGTGAAGCGCTACCGGCCGGACAAGAACGCCGGCGAGGCCGACATGATCGACGACCTGCGCGCCCTGCTCCCGGCCAGGGCCGGCGATGAATTCCAGGCTTCCGGGCCGTCCAAGGAAGTGCCTAATCGAAAAGACGAGAACCCCCAGGAGGAGCGATGAGCAGGCTGATCGTCTTGACGGCGATGACCGTCGACGGCGTCATGACCGTGGAGGAGTGGTTCGTGCCCGAAGGCGACCACATGGAGGCGTCGCTGCGGCTGTTCGAGGGCGACACAGCGCTGCTGTACGGGCGCAAGAACTACGAGGGGCTCGCCGCCTACTGGATGGCGGCGGAAGGAGAGTGGGCGGACCTGCTCAACCCCATGCCGAAGTTCGTCGCTTCGCGCACGCTGCAGGAGCCGCTGACCTGGAACGCGACGCTGCTGAAAGGCGAGCTCGAGGACGCGGTGGCGAAGCTGAAGGCGGAGCGCGACGGAGACCTGATCACGAACGGCTGCGGCGAGCTCACGCGGAATCTCCTCGCGGCCGGCCTCGTCGACGAGTTCTGGTTCTCGCTGCACCCGGCCGTGTGGGGCAAGGGCGAGCGGCCGTTCTGGGAAGAGGAGAAGCTCCGGCTGACGCTGCTTGGGACGGAAACGTACGACTCGGGTGTGGTGCTGCTTCGCTACGAGCCGCAACGAGCGTGAGGCGAGACCTCAGCGGGTGGCGCCGACGAACACTTGCGCGCGAGATCCCCGGTGCACGACTGCTCGTGCTCGAACGAGCCGCGACCGCGATCCCCGATGCGGTCGCCGGTGAAGTCGCGGCAGCGATGCTTGCACTCCAGGCGCACACGGTCCCAGCGCCAACAGCAGGAGGCCGCCACAGGAGAGCGGTGCGGCCCTTGTCCGGAAAAGGCAGAGCGTAGGGCATGGCGAGCAAGCCCTCGGAACGGTTCGTGTGGGCGGTGGACACCCTGGCGCTCGACCCAGCCGATCGCGTGCTGGAGGTCGGCTGCGGACACGGCGTGGCCGTATCGCTGGTCTGCGAGCGGCTGACCAGCGGACGGATCACCGCGATCGATCGCTCGAAGAAGATGATTGAGATGGCCGCGCGTAGGAATCGCGAGCACGTCGCAGGAGGCAGGGCCGTACTGAAGACGGTCGCGCTCGAGAAG